>NZ_RCHI01000009.1 GCF_003664585.1 Paenirhodobacter hankyongi | reverse complement strand
TACGGAGAGAAAAGATGAAACGGAACATGACTTACGCGGCGGTTGCGCTTGTGCTTTCGGCGGGTGTCGCTTCGGCGGCCGAAACGAACCAGGGCCTGCAGCAGATCGCCAACTATCTGGGCGTCGACGCCGGCGCCTACAGCGCGACGGAGCTGCATCAGCTGCTCGGCGCGCGCGATGCGGGCGACCAGAGCACCTACGACTACTTCCTGAAGCATGCCGGTGCGGCGCAGGGCGATGCGGTGACCGCCGGCAAGGCGCAGATCGCGGCGCAGGTCGGGCTGAACCCGGCCGAATACACCACGGCCGAGCTGATCCGCGTGCAGAAGGCGCAGCGTCAGGGCGACCTGCAGACGGTGGCCTTCGTCGTCTCGCACCAGAACCGCAACACCATCGTGAACCCGCAGGTCGCGATGGGGCGTGACAGCTGAGCCGGGCCGGCTCGGCCGACAGACTGACAAGACGGACGGAGCTGTGCGGATGCGGCGATGACCGCCCCGGCTCCAAGGAACGGAGAGAAAAGATGAAACGGAACATGACTTACGCGGCGGTTGCGCTTGTGCTTTCGGCGGGTGTCGCTTCGGCGGCCGAAACGAACCAGGGTCTGCAGCAGATCGCCAACTATCTGGGCGTCGACGCCGGCGCCTATAGCGCGACGGAGCTGCATCAGCTGCTCGGCGCGCGCGATGCGGGCGACCAGAGCACCTACGACTACTTCCTGAACCGCGTGGGTGCGGCGCAGGGCGATGCGGTGACCGCCGGCAAGGCGCAGATCGCGGCGCAGGTCGGGCTGAATCCGGCCGAATACACCACGGCCGAACTGATCCGCGTGCAGAAGGCGCAGCGTCAGGGCGATCTGCAGACGGTGACCTTCGTCGTCTCGCACCAGAACCGCAACACCATCGTGAACCCGCAGGTCGCGATGGGGCGTGACAGCTGAGCCGACCCGCAAGGGACCAGGCAACAGGGGCGGTCTTCGGGCCGCCCTTTTGCTGTGCCTTCAGCAACCCTTCGCGAAGACCTGCACGAACCAGGGGCCGGCATTGCCCTGCCGCGGCACGTAACCGATGCCGAGCGAGGTCATCCCGCGGCGCAGGATGTTCGCGCGGTGCCCGGGAGAGACCATCAGCGCCTGCATCGCCCGTTCCGGGCTTTTCCAGTCGAGCGAGATGTTCTCGGCGGTCAGGCAGGTGCGGAAGCCGGCGCGCTTGACCCGGACCTTTGGCGTCGAGCCATTCGGCTCGACATGGTCGAAATAGCCCTTCGATGCCATGTCGCAGGCATGGGCCTGGGCAGCGGCATTCAGCTTGGCATCGACCTTCAGCGGCGGCAGGCCGTGGGCCTGGCGCTCGGCATTCACCATCTGCGCCATCTGCGACACCACGGGTTGCGAGATGGTGCAGGCGCCCTGGCTGGTCACCGCGCCGGCGGTTTGCGGCAGGGCAAGGGACAGCAGCAGCAGCAGGGCAGGGCGGGGCAGCGTCAGGGTCATTTCATCCTCCGGTTGCGGCGAACCTGCCGCAAACGGGGGCCACTGTCCGCCCCAAATCGGGCGCGATCATGGCAGGCGGCGAAAAACCGCCCGCCGCTCAGATCCGCCGGCCCCAGAGATCGTATTCCGAGGCGTCCTCGACCTCGACCATCAGCATGTCGCCGGGCTGCAACCCCTCGAAATCCTCGTCGATGAACAGGTTGCCGTCGATCTCGGGCGCGTCGGCGCGGGTGCGGCAGGTGGCGCCCTCGGCATCAACCTCGTCGACGATCACCTGTTGCAGGCTGCCGACCTTGGCGGCGAGCTTCGCTTCCGAGATCGCCTGCGCCTTCTCCATGAACCGCTCCCAGCGGTCCTGCTTGACCTCTGCGGGCACATGGTCGGGCAGCGCGTTCGAGCGCGCGCCCTTGACGTTCTCGTATTGGAAGCAGCCGACGCGGTCGAGTTGCGCCTCGTCCATCCAGTCGAGCAGATACTGGAATTCCGCTTCCGTCTCGCCGGGATAGCCGACGATGAAGGTCGAGCGCAGGACGATCTCGGGGCAGGCGGCACGCCAGGCGGCGATCTCGTCAAGCGTCTTCGCCGAGGCCGCGGGCCGCGCCATGCGTTTCAGCACGTCGGGGTGGGCGTGCTGGAACGGGATGTCGAGATAGGGCAGCACACCGCCGCCGGCGCCGGTCTCGGCCATCACCGGGATCAGGTCGCGTACATGCGGGTAGGGATAGACGTAATGCAGCCGCACCCAGGCCTCGGCCTCGCGCGCCATCTTGCCCATCTCGCGGGCGAGATCGGTGATATGGGCGCGCACCTCGCCGCCCTTCCAGGGGCTGAGGTCGTGCTTGCGGTCAAGCCCGTAGGCCGAGGTGTCCTGCGAGATCACCAGAAGCTCGCGCACCCCGGCATCAAACAGCTTCTCGGCCTCGCGCAGCACCGCATGCGCCGGGCGCGAGACCAGCTTGCCGCGCATGTCGGGGATGATGCAGAACTTGCAGGCGTGGTTGCAGCCCTCGGAAATCTTCAGATAGCTGTAATGGCGCGGCGTCAGCTTGACGCCGGTCGCCGGCAGCAGGTCGATGAACGGATCGGGCGCGGGCGGCACGGCACCATGCACGGCATCCAGAACCTGCTCGTATTGCTGCGGCCCGGTCACCGCCAGAACCTTGGGATGCACGCCGGTGATGAACTCGGGCTCGGCGCCCAGACAGCCGGTCACGATCACCTTGCCGTTCTCCGTCAGCGCCTCGCCGATCGCCTCGAGGCTTTCGGCCTTGGCGGTGTCGAGAAAGCCGCAGGTGTTGACGATCACCGCATCGGCGCCGGTGTAATCGGGCGAGATCGCATAGCCCTCGGCGCGCAGCCGGGTCAGGATCCGCTCGCTGTCGACCAGCGCCTTCGGGCAGCCGAGCGAGACCATGCCGATCGTCGGCTGGCCCTCGCGGCGGGGCTCGTCGAAACGGGGATGCGGCGCCAGGTCGGGGCGCAGGTTCGGGGGGTTCTGGCTCATCTCGCCCTCTCGACGGCGAAGGCGGGCCCTGTGACCCGCCCTTTCATCTTGCTGGAAATACCTCGGGGTGCGGGGCAGCGCCCCGCGTCCCGCTTAGCGCCGCCGGTCGCGGCGGGTGCTCATCGGCTGGAACGCGACCGAGACATGCGCTTCGCAATAGGGTTTGCCGGGCTGGCTCGGCAGGCCGCAGAAATAGAAGTTGTCGGTCGCCGGGTCGCCGATCGGCCATTTGCAGGTGCGCTCGGTCAGCTCCATCAGCGAGATCTTGCGCGACCGCTTTTCGACCTCGCGCACCGAGGCGAGGGTCTCGGGGCTGATCTCGTTCAGCGAGGGCTGCGGCGGCAGCGGCTGGCCGGCGGGCACCACGGGCTTGCGCATCGCGGGCGTTGCGACCGCGGCGACGGGCTCGGGGCGCGGCACGACGGTGGGGCGCACGGGCTGGGCGGGTGCGGCGCGCACCGGTTCGGGCGCCGGTTCGGGCCGGGCGGCGACGGGTTCGGGCGCGGGTGTCGGCTCGACGACAGGCTTCGCCACCGGCGCTTCGGCCTCGGGCGCGGCGCCTTCCGCGCCGGCGCGGTTCGACAGGCCAAGCCGGTGCACCTTGCCGATCACGGCGTTGCGGGTGACGCCGCCGAGCTCCTTGGCGATCTGGCTCGCGGACTGACCCTCGGACCACATCTTCTTCAGAAGTTCGACGCGTTCATCGGTCCAGGACATGGGCACCCTTTCATCGGTCCTGCCGGGGGAGTGGCCCCGGCTGTTCTTCCCATTCTACGGTGGGGACAGGGGGAGATACAAGCGCCGCCCCCGGAATTCAAGGCCGCGCAGCGTCACAGGAACGACTGCGGGTCGATGTCGATGGCAAGCCGCACCTGCGCGGGCAGCTTCACCTGCCGCAGCCAGGCGCGCAGCGCGTCCTGCAACGGTGCGCCCTTCTCGGCCTTCACCAGCATCCGCACCCGGTGCCGGCCGCGCACCCGCGCGATCGGCGCGGGCGCCGGGCCGAAGACCTGCGCGCCGATGCGGGCGAGCGGCGCCGGCGCGTGCGCGAGCGCATTGCCGATCTCGAAGAGCGGCGCCACCTCGGGGCCGGACAGGATGATCCCCGCCATCCGGCCGAAGGGCGGCACCCCCTGCGCGCGCCGCGCCGCGGCCTCGGCGCGCCAGAACGCTTCCTCGTCGCCGCCAAGGATCGCGCGGATCACCGGATGCTCGGGCTGGCAGGTCTGCAACAGCGCAAGGCCGGGCTTATCCGCGCGCCCCGCGCGCCCCGCCACCTGCCGCATCAGCTGGAACGTGTGCTCGGCCGCGCGCAGGTCCGAGCCCTGCAACCCGAGGTCCGCGTCGATCACGCCCACCAGCGTCAGCCGCGGGAAGTTGTGCCCCTTCGCCACGATCTGCGTGCCGATGATGATGTCGGCGCCGCCTGCCGCGATGTCGGCGATCGCCTCCTTCAGCGCGCGGGCCGAGCCGAAGAGATCCGAGCTCAGCACCGAGAGCCGCGCCGTCGGGAAGCGCTCGGCCACTTCCTCGGCCAGCCGCTCGACGCCCGGCCCGACCGGGGCGAGCTTGCCCTCGACGCCGCAGCTCGGGCAGGCGGTGGGGATCGGCTTCGTCTCGCCGCATTGATGGCAGACGAGGCGCTTCATGAAACGGTGCTCGACCATCCGCGCGTCGCAATGGTCGCAGCCGATCTGATGGCCGCAGGCGCGGCAGATGGTGACGGGGGCATAGCCGCGCCGGTTCAGGAACAGCATCGACTGCTCGCCGCTGCCAAGCCGCTTCACCACCTCGCCGACGAGGGTGGGCGAGATCCAGTGTGCGCTTTCGATCCGTTCCTCGCGCAGGTCGATCGCCCGCATCTCCGGAAGCTCCGACACGCCGAACCGCGCGGCGAGGTCGATGCGCGCGTATTTGCCGCTTTCCGCGTTCACCCAGCTTTCGAGCGAGGGCGTGGCCGAGGCCAGCACCACCTGTGCCGTGGCGAAGGAGGCGCGCAGCACGGCCATGTCGCGGGCGTTGTACAGCACGCCCTCTTCCTGCTTGTACGATCCGTCGTGCTCCTCGTCGACGACGATCAGGCCGAGGTCGCGGAACGGCAGGAACAGCGCTGAGCGTGCGCCCACCACCATCTGCACCCCGCCCTCGGCGCACATCCGCCACAGCCGCCGCCGCTCGCCCTGCGTCGCGCCCGAATGCCATTCGCCCGGCCGTGCGCCAAAGCGGGCCTCGACGCGGGCGATGAATTCGGTGGTCAGCGCGATCTCGGGCAGCAGCACCAGTGCCTGCCGCCCGGCGGCCAGACAGGCGGCGACCGCCTCGAGATAGACCTCGGTCTTGCCCGAGCCGGTGACGCCCTTGAGAAGCGTCACCCCGAACCCGCCCATGCCCGCGCGCAGCGCCGCGGCCGCGGCCGCCTGATCCTCGGACAGCACCTTGCCCGGCAAGGCGGGGTCGAGCCGCGGGAAGGGCAGGTCGCGCGGCTGCTCGAATTCGTCGACCGCACCGGTCGCGACCAGCCCCTTCACCACCTGCGGCGTGACGCCCGCGAGCTGCGCAAGCTCGGTCAGGTAGAAGCCGCCGCCGTCATGGGCATCGAGCACCTTGAGCACCCGCTCGCGCGCCTCGGTCAGCCGCCCGGGCTCGCCCGCGCCGCGGCGATAGACCTTGCGCGCGCCGGGCGCGTCGAAGAGCCCCGGCGTGCGCGTCGCCAGCCGCAGCATCGCCGGCAGCGAGGTCATGGTATAGGCGCCCATCCGGATCAGGAAGGCCTGCAGCTCGGCGCGCATCGGCGGCACGTCGAGAACCCGCGCCACCGCGCGCAGCCGGGCCGCGTCGAAACGCCCGTCGCCCGGCCCCCAGACCACGCCCATCACCTTGCGCGGGCCAAGCGGCACCTCGACGAAGGCGCCGGGGAAACAGCCGCCCTCGGGCGCGAGATAGTCGAGCGGTCGCCCGATCGGCTCGGCCGTCAGCACCGCGACGCGGCTGCCTTCGGGATGGAACCCAACCTCAGTCATGGGACAGACTTTCGATGCCGCCGGCGGGCAGTGCCCCCCTTCGCCCGGTCGCGCCGGACCCGATCCCCTCTCGCCAAAGCGAGGCGTTTGCGCTATCTGGCCCGCAATTGCTGCTCTGGAGGCTTCCCATGAAATTCTTCGTCGATACCGCCGATGTGGCGGCGATCAAGGAACTGAACGATCTCGGCATGGTCGACGGTGTCACCACCAACCCCTCGCTGATCCTGAAATCGGGCCGCGACATCCTCGAGGTGACAAAGGAGATCTGCGACATGGTTTCGGGCCCGGTCTCGGCCGAGGTCGTGGCCACCGAGGCCAAGGACATGATCACCGAGGGTCTGAAGCTTGCCAAGATCGCCTCCAACATCGCGATCAAGGTGCCGCTCACCTGGGATGGCCTGACCGCCTGCAAGGCTTTCGCATCCGAAGGCCACATGGTCAACGTCACGCTGTGCTTCTCGGCCGCGCAGGCGATCCTCGCGGCGAAGGCCGGGGCGAGCTTCGTCTCGCCCTTCATCGGCCGTCTCGACGACATCAACCTCGACGGTGTCGAGCTGATCGACGACATCCGCACGATCTATGACAACTACGATTACAAGACGGAAATCCTGGCCGCCTCGATCCGCAACGTGAACCACATCACCGAATGCGCGAAGATCGGCGCCGACGTGATCACTGCGCCGCCCGCCGTGATCAAGGCGATGGCGAACCACGTGCTGACCGACAAGGGGCTTGACCAGTTCCTCAAGGACTGGGCGAAGACCGGGCAGAAGATCGTCTGATCCGAGCTGCAGATCCCGTGCCCCGGCCCGCCGTCTCGGCGGGCCGTTTTCGTTTCGGCGCCGTGGTGCGGGGACAGAATTCACCTGCAATTGACCACGATCGCGTGTAGGATCGCGCAAAAGACCGCGAACCACCGGGCACGAGACAGGCATGAGCGATACCGCATTCGCGCAGCAGCTGCGCGACAAGATCATTTCCGATCCCGACGTGATCCTCGAGGACCGCGACCTGATGCGCGCGCTTGTCGCCGCGAACGAGCGCGCGATGGGGGCGAACATCGTCGACCTGCGCGGCGTCGCCATGGCGCGGCTCGAGCGGCGGCTCGACCGGCTCGAGGATACGCATCGCTCGGTGATCGCGGCGGCCTACGAGAATCTGGCCGGCACCAATCAGATCCATCGCGCGGTGCTGGCGCTGCTCGATCCCGTCGATTTCGAGGCCTTCCTCAGGAACCTCACGACCGAGGTCGCCGAGGTGCTGCGCGTCGACACGGTGCGGCTGGTGCTCGAAAGTCAGCATGGCGGCGAGGATGCGGTCCTGCGCCGGCTGGGCGAGGTGCTGTGCGTGGCCGAGCCGGGCTTCGTCGCCGAATACATGCGCCCCGCCCGCGGCGGTCAGCCGCGGCAGGTGGTGCTGCGCCAGTGCCAGCCGCAATCCGAGGCGATCTATGGCGAGGCGGCGGCCTGGATCCGCTCGGAAGCGGCGCTGGCGCTCGATCTGGGCGCGGGGCGGCTTCCGGGCATGCTGGTCTTCGGCGCCGAGGACCCGCACCAGTTCAAGCCGACGCAGGGCACCGATCTTCTGGGCTTCTTCGGCGCGGTCTTCGAGCGTGCGATGCGCCGCTGGCTGGCATGACCCAGCCGGGCTTTTCGCCCGCCACAGGCGATGCGCTGGCGCGCTGGCTTGGCCAGATGCGCGCGCTCGACGGCGCCTCCGAACACACGATTGCCGCCTATCGCACCGATGTCGCGGGGTTTCTGGGGTTCCTGCACGGCCATCACGGCGAAAGCCTCGGGCTGGCGCGGCTTGGCGCGCTGGAACAGTCCGACATGCGGGCCTGGATGGCGCATGAGCGGGGGCGGGGGCTGTCGGCGCGCTCGCTCGCCCGGGCGCTGTCCTCGGTCAAAAGCTTCATCCGCTGGCTGTCCGACCGCGAGGGGTTCGACGCCACGCATGTGCTGTCGGCGCGCGCGCCGAAATACACCCGCAAGCTGCCGCGGCCGCTCGCCGTCGATGCGGCGAAGGCGGTGATCGAGCAGGTCGAGCTGCAGGCGATGGAGCCCTGGGTCGCGGCGCGCGACGCGGCGGTGGTGACGCTGCTTTACGGCTGCGGGCTGCGGATCTCGGAGGCGCTCGGGCTCACCGGCGCCGCCCATCCGCTGCCCGAGGTGCTGCGCATCCGCGGCAAGGGCGACAAGGAGCGGCTGGTGCCGGTGCTGCCCGCCGCGCGCGACGCGGTGGCCGAGTATGTGCGGCTTTGCCCTTGGCCGGTCGAGGCGCAGGCGCCGCTTTTCCGCGGCGTGCGCGGCGGCGCGCTGAACCCGCGCCAGATCGAGAAGGCGATGGAGCTTGCGCGCAATGCGCTTGGCCTGCCGGCGACGGCGACACCACATGCGCTGCGCCACAGCTTTGCCACCCATCTGCTGGCCGCGGGTGGCGATCTGCGCGCGATCCAGGAACTTCTGGGCCATGCGAGCCTGGCCACGACCCAGGTCTATACCGCGGTCGACACGGCGCGGCTGATGCAGGTCTATCAGGCCGCCCATCCCCGCGCCTGAGGGCGCGCGGCAACGGTTTGGCCAATTGCTGACGCGAGGTGAGGCGAGGCTTGCACCCTTGGCCCGATTGCGGCAGGAAGGCCCGCATGAACATCCGTCTCAAAGCCCTTTCCGTGCATCTGCTCACCGCCACCGGCGCCGTGCTGTCGATGCTTGCCATGCTGGCCGCCGTCGAGCAGAAGTGGTCGCTGATGTTCCTGTGGCTGGTCGTCGCGCTGGTCGTCGACGGCATCGACGGGCCGCTGGCCCGCCATTACGACGTCAAGCACAACTGCCCGACCTATGACGGCGTGCTGATGGACCTGATCGTCGACTATCTGACCTATGTCTTCGTGCCGGCCTATGCGCTGTTCAAATCGGGGCTGCTGCCGGGCTGGACCGGCTGGCTCGCGATCATCGCCATCACCTATGCGAGCGTCATCTATTTCGCCGATACCCGGATGAAGACGAAGGATAATTCCTTCTCGGGCTTTCCCGCGTGCTGGAACATGGTGGTGCTGGTGCTGTTCGCGCTGAAGCCCGATTACTATGTCATCCTCGGTGTGGTGCTGGTGCTGGCGGTGGGGATGTTCTTCCCGCTGAAATTCATCCACCCGACCCGCACGAAACGCTGGCGCGCCCTGTCGCTGCCGATGTCGCTCGCCTGGACGGTGTTCGCCGCCTGGGCGGCGATGGTGCATTTCCACCCGCAAAGCTGGGCGCATTGGGGGCTGGTGGTGACCTCGGTCTATCTGCTCTTCGTCGGCATCGTGCAGCAGATCGTGCCCGAGCGCCGCGCCGCCTAAAGCCGGGTCAGCACCACGCCGGTCACGATCAGCGCCGCCGCCACCGCCTTCGTCCGCGTCATCCGCTCGTGGAAGACGAGCCAGCCGATCAGCACCGCAAACAGGATCGAGGTCTCGCGCAGCACCGCGACGAGGGCGATCGGCGCGCGGGTCATCGCCCAGATCGAGATCGCATAGGCGCCATAGGAGGCGGCGGCGCCAAGGGCGGCAAAGAGCCAGTCGCGCGCCGAGCCGCGCAGCATCGCCGCGCCGCGCCAGGCGGGGGCCGCCAGGGCGAAGATGAGCCCGCTGCCCATCATCAGCCAGCCGACATAGCCCGCCGCATCGCCCGAGACCCGCGCGCCGATACCGTCGACCAGCGTATAGCTGGCCGTCGACAGCGCCGCGCCAAGGGCGAAGGGCAGAAGCCGGCGGCTTTCGCCATCGGTGAAGACGCCATGCGCCATGAACAGGATGCCCGAGGCCAGCACCGCGACGCCGAGGTAGCCCGCCGGCGCGATCGGGTCGATCGCGAAGAGCGCCGAGACGATCGCCACCAGCATCGGCGCCGTGCCGCGCGAGATCGGATAGACCCGGCTCAGATCGCCCGCCTCATAGGCATGGGCGAGGAAAGTCTTGTAGGCGACCTGCAACCCGCAGGAGGCGATCAGCCAGGGCCAGGCCGCGGCGGCGGGGAGCGGGCGGGCAAGCACGATCGCAAGCCCCACCCCCGCCTCGGCCAGCGACAGCATCGCCATCGCCCGGATCTTCGAGCCGCCAAGGCGGACGAGGGCGTTCCACAGCGCATGCAGCAGGGCCGCGGCCAGCACCGCGAAGAGGATCGGCAGGGACATTGTTGCACACCTTGGCGCGGGGGACGCTGACTGCCCCTAGCGCGGGGCCCTGCGCCTTGCAAGGTGGCGTGGGCGGCGGCGGGGAAGGGAGGGGGCGCTACCCCCTCGGCCTTCGGCCTCACCCCCGGGATATTTGGGGCAATTGGAAGCGCAGGGGGCGTTTCAGCCCGGGCTGCGCTCGGCCCAGCCGGCGAAGATCTTCTCGAGTGCGACGACGGCGTAGTAGAGCACGATGCCGAGCACGGCGAGGGCGATCAGCACCGCGAACATCAGCGGATAGTCCGAGTTCGTCTGCCCCGAGAGGAAGAGCGCGCCGAGCCCCTTGCCATGCGGGCTGACGATCTCGACGAGGTTGGTGCCGATGAAGGCGAGCGTCACCGCGACCTTCAGCGCGCCGAAGAACTCGGGCAGGGTCTTCGGCAGGGCGATCTTGCGGAAGATGGTGAACTTCGAGGCGCCGAGCGCGGCGAGGATGTCTCGGTATTCGGGCTCGAGCGTGCTGAGCCCGATGCCGACCGAGACCGCGATCGGGAAGAAGGAGATCAGGAAGGCCATCAGCACGGTGTTGAAATCGTGCTGGCCGATGAAGATCAGCGCGATCACCGGCACCAGCGTCGCCTTCGGGATCGCGTTGAAGCCGACGAGCAGGGGGTAGAGCCCGTCGCGCGCGATCTTCGAGAACCCCATCACCATGCCGAGGAAGGTGCCGAAGACGACGGCGAGGCCGAGCCCCAGCACGGTGCGCCACAGCGTCTGCCAGCCCATCGTCAGGAACAGGGTGTGGAACTTCCAGAATGCCGGCGGCAGGTCCGAGGGGGCGGCCATCTTGTAATCGGGCCAGCCGTTCACCCAGACGACGAACTCCCACAGCACGAGGAAGATCACGATCGCCGCAAGCGGCACGAGGATTTTTTGCGCGCGGTCCATCAGTGCAGGTCTCCGTCGCGGCCCTGGGCGATGCGGATCTGCTCGCGCAGAAGGTGCAGCATCGCGACCGCCTTCGGTTCATAGAGAATGTCGATCGTGCGGTCGGCCGGCAGGTCGACATCAAGCACGTATTGCGTCCTGGCCGGGCGGCCCGAGAGCACGATCACCTGATCGCCGAGGAACACGCTTTCGCGCAGGTCATGGGTGATGAGGATGCAGGTGAAGGGCTCGGCCGCGCGCAGGTCGCGCATCGTCTGCCACAGATCCTCGCGGGTGAAGTTGTCGAGCGCGCCGAAGGGTTCGTCCATGATCAGCACCTGCGGCTTGTGCACGATGGCGCGGCACAGCGAGGCGCGCTGGCGCATGCCGCCCGAAAGCTCCGAGGGGCGCTTCTTCTCGAAGCCCTTCAGCCCGACCATCTCGAGCAGATGGGTGGCGCGCGCCTCCTTTTCGGCGCGCCCCATGCCCGGCGCGACGATCTCGAGCGGCAGCATCACGTTCTCGAGGATGGTGCGCCATTCGAGCATCACCGGGTTCTGGAACGCCATGCCCACGGTCTTGCGCGGGCTCGACACCTCTTGCCCGTCAAGCACCACCGCGCCCTCGTCGGGCCGCATCAGTCCCGAGACAAGCCGTGTCAGCGTGGATTTGCCGCAGCCCGAAGGGCCGACGACGGCGCAGAACTCGCCCTCGCCCACGCCCACGTCGAGCCCGTCGAGAACCGGCAGCGGGCCGTTCTTCGTCTTGTAGGCGTGTTTCACGCCGCGGATGTCGATGAATTTCTGCATGGTCCCACCTTGAGCGAGGACGGGGGCCCGAAGGCCCCCGGTCCGGTCATTGCAGCATCAGGCTGCCGTCAGTGGGCAGGTATTCCGGGTCGAAGAAGGTCTTCGCCTCGGGCGTGGTCTTGAACTCGTAGGTGGTGCCGAGCTGTTCGATCGACTTGGCAAAACGGGCCGCGTCGACGTTGCCCATGCCGTGTTCCTTGACGTAGTCGGTCAGCACGTTGCCGGCGATGGCGAGCTCGAGGCGCTTGGTCTCGAGCCCCGCATCGGCGGCCGGGTTGCGTTTCACCAGGGTCTCGACGGCGGCGGCGGGGGCGGCGATCGCCTCTTTCCAGCCCTTCGCGGTGGCGCGCAGGAAGCCCGTCACCATCTCGGGGTGGGCCTTCGCCCAGTCGGTGTTGACGATGATCGCGTTGCCGTAGAGCGCGACGCCGTAATCGGCCATCAGCAGCACGGTCAGATCGTCGGCCGGCACGCCGAGCCGTTCGGCGTTCAGCGTCGAGGTGAAGGAGAAGCCGGTGATCGCGGCGACCTTGCCCTCGGCCAGCATCGGCTCGCGCACCGGGAAGCCCACCGGCTCGACGGTGATCTTCGACATGTCGAGGCCCTGTTCCTTGGCGAAGATCGGGAACTGCGCCCAGGCCCCGTCCGGCGGCGGCGCGCCGAGCGCCTTGCCCTCGAGATCCTTCGGCGTCTCGATGCCGAGCGACTTGCGGCCGACGACGGCGAAGGCGGGCTTGTCATAGACCATCATCACCGCGGTGACCGGGGCGCCGGGGTTCTGGTCGAGGAATTTCATCAGCGAGTTGATGTCGGTGAAGCCGAGCGGGAAGGCACCGGTCGCCACTTTCGGGATCGCGTCGAGCGAGCCCGCGCCCTCGGTCACCTGCACATCGAGGCCCTCGGCCTTGTAGAACCCCTTGTCGACGGCCAGCGTGTAGGGCGCGGCGGGGCCCTCGAACTTCCAGTCGAGGGCGAAAGGCACGGTGGTTTCGGCGTGCAGCGCCGGGGCGGTGAAGCCCAGCACCGTTGCGGCGGCGGCCAATCCCGTCAGGGTGCGGTGAAACATCTTGGTCAAACTCCCGGTTCTGAGGTCGGGCCGATCCTGCGCCCATCCGTCGGGCAGGGGGAATGCAACATGCGCTGCACGTCGGGGCAGAGACCGGGAAGATATGGGCCATGTGGTCAAATTTTGACCAGACGTTTCCATTTGGCCTGAATTTTGCGCATCTGATGAAACGCTTTGCGCAATCTGGTCAGAAATGCACCCGAATCTGAAGAAAGCCGGCAGCGGTCAGGCCGAGCTCCTCAAGGCGCGCGGCGGCGGCGCCGGCCTCGGCGAGGCGCCCGGCGGCACGCGGCGAGGTTTCGAGAAGCGCGCTGGCGCCCGCGATCGGGGCAAAGCGCCAGACCGGATCGGCCGCGGGGGACGGCGGCGGGTCCTGGCCGAGGCTGTCGAACAGCACGACGCGCGAGCTGGTGGCGGGGCCGAGGTCGAGGACACCCTCGGCCGCCCCCGGAAAGCCGCCTGCGCCCGAGCTGCGATAGCTGTTCGTGGCGATCACGAACTCGGCCGCGGGGTCGATGGGGCGGCCGGCGTGGCGCAGGTTGCGGATGCGCCGGCTGTCGCTGGCCGGGCTGCCGTCGGGGGCGAAGCGGGCCGGCTGGCTGAGGTCGATCTCGTAGCTCAGCCCGACGAGCACGTCGAAGTTGTAGCAGGGAAAGGCCGGGTCGAGCAGCGGTTGATCGGCCCGCCCCGGGGCGATGGTGGCAAAGACGCAGGCCGCCCGCTCGAGCCAGTCGGCCAGCCGCGCACCGCTCACCCGCACCGCGGTGACGGTGTTCGGGAACAGGCACATCTCGAGCACGTGGCGGCGCGAGAGCGGTCCGGCCGGGATGTCGGTGAAGAAGCCCGGGCCGCCGCGCCCGCCGCATTTCCCGGGCGCCACCGCGGCCAGAACCGGCAGCGCCGCCTCGGGTCGGCCGGCAAGGCGGGCGCGGACATGGGCGCTTTGCGCGGCGGCGACGAGGTCCAGCCCGGCGTCGGGCGCGACCATCGAGAAGAAGCTCTGGATCGGCCGGGTCAGTCTGCCGACCGGCCGGGCGAGGTCGCGCCGCACCTCTTCGTGCGCGGGGGCGATGCGGGCGACGAGGGCGGGGGCCTCGGGCGCGGGGATGCCGGTGCGGGCATCGCGCACCGGGCGCAGGGTGGCGCGGCCCGTCTCGACCCGCCAGCCCCCCGCGTCGGTGGGCGCCAGCACCAGATCGAGCACCCCCAGGTGCGAGCCCCAGCGGCCCGGCATCACCGCCGGCTTGCCATGGATCAGGCCGCGCACGGGGTCGACGGCCGCGGTCGCGGCGGTGTCGGGGCCGGGGAAGGAGAGGTGGCTGTGGCCGCAGATCAGCGCGTCGATCCCGGGCACGGCGGCCAGCGGCACGGCGGCATGTTCCGTCGCGCGGTCGGGCAGGTCGGGCGGCAGGTGCGGCTCGATCCCGGTGTGTGCCAGCGCGATCACGACATCCGCCCCCGCCGCGCGCAGGGCCGGCACATGGGCGCGGGCCGCCTCGGTGATGCCGCGCGCGGTCAGACGGTTCTCGAGCTGCAGCCGGTCCCACATCAGGATCTGCGGCGGCACGAAGCCGATCACCCCGATCTTCAGCCGCCGCACGCGCCCGGCCGCATCGGTGAGGTCACGCTCGAGGATCACCCAGGGCGGCAGCAGTGTCTCGTCCTCGAGCGGTGTCGCCCCGGCGCGTCGAACCGCATTGGCGCAGGTCAGCGGAAACCCCGCCCCCGCCAGCGCGCGGGCGAGATAGTCGAGGCCGAAGTTGAACTCGTGATTGCCGATCGTGCCGGCATCGTAGCCAAGCGCGTTCATCACCTCGAAGACCGGGTGCACCTCGCCTGCCGCCAGCCCCCGCCGCGCCCAGTGGTCGACGAGCGGCGTGCCCTGCAGGATGTCGCCATTGTCGAGCAGCAGGGTGTTCGGCACTTCGGCTCGGGCGGTCGCGACAAGGCTCGCGATCCGGGTCAGGCCGCAATCGTCCTCGGGCAGGTCCTGGCCGTAATCATGGGCGCGCAGGTGGCCATGCACGTCGGTCGTCGCCAGCACGCGCAGCCGCACCCGGTCTGCTCCTGCCTCGTCCGAAGCCGTCCCCTCTGCCGTCCGCGCCATGTCCGTTCCCTTCCGCCATCGGCCCGGGGCCCGCGAAAAAGGCGCGGGCAGCCGGAACGACGCTGTGCCAGCCTAAGCCGAATTTACCAAGTTTCAACCACCGGTTGCGCCTTTTCCGGCGCTGCGGCGGATCGGGCGCAGTCCGGCGAGGGCGCAACGCCGCTGGCCTTTTGCCGCCGCAGCATGGCAAAAGGAAGGGGCAGGGCAGATCGCCCCGCGCCGTGCCGGAGCTCCCATGTCTGACGCCTGTCCCCCAGATCCCCGTTTCGATGCCGCGACGATGGCGGTCGATGCCCGGCCGGGCCTTGCCTTCGCGGGCTCGGGGCTTGATCGCGCAGCCTATCTGCGCGGGGATGCCGCGGCGCTGGCGCGGATGGCGGCCGATCCCGCGGCGCGGATCCTGCCGTTCTGGCGCGGCCGTCCGCTGCTGGCGGGCGAGGAGGCCGCGGCCGATCCGGTGCTGGGCGCCGGGCTGGCCGGTCTTGCGCCGGGGGCGGAGCTGCTGTCGCACATGACGGGCGGGCTGATCTTTCTGGGGCTGTCGGGCGGGGCGCCGGTCTTTGCCGCCGATCTCTCGCCCTGGGTGCCCGAGGGGCCCGAGCCCGATTTCGGCGCCTTCTTCGACGGTAGCGCGCAGCATCACCCGGACCTGCCGGCAGGCGCGGCCTTCGCCGATCTGCGCGGCGCGATGATGCGGCTTGATCCGCGCGCGGCGGAGCTTGCGGCGACGGCGCGGGCGCTGTTGAACTGGCACGGCACGCATGGTTTCTGCTCGGCCTGCGGTGCGGCCAGCGCACCCGCACTCGGCGGCTGGCAGCGGATCTGCCCGGCCTGCAACACGCAGCATTTCCCGCGCACCGACCCTTGCGTCATCATGTGCGTCACCCGCGGCAACTCGGTGCTGCTTGGCCGGTCGCCGGGCTGGCCCGAGGGGATGTATTCCTGCCTTGCGGGCTTCATGGAGCCGGGCGAGCCGGTCGAATCCGCCGTCCGCCGCGAGGTGTTCGAGGAAACCGCGGTGCGGGTCGGACCGGTGCGGCTGCTCGTCTCGCAGCCCTGGCCGTTCCCGGCCTCGCTGATGATCGGCTGCGCCGCCGAGGCCACAAGCACCGAGATCGCCTGCGATCCGGCCGAGATCGAGGACGCGCTGTGGATCAGCCGCGAGCGGCTGGCGGCGGTCTTTGCCGGCGTCGATCCCGTGATCCGGGCGCCACGTTCGGGCGCCATCGCGGGCTGGATGCTGCGCCAATGGCTTGCGGACCGGTTGCATTGACGGCACCTTGCCCCGATATCCCTTTCGCCCGGGCGCTCCGGGCCACGATCGTTCAAGGAGCCTCGGCATGAAGTTTTCCGGCCGCGCCGACATCGCCGCCCCGGCTGAATTCGTCTTCGACCAGCTTGCCGATTTCTCGACCTTCGAGCGTGCGGCGCGGCGCAAGGGCGTCAGCCTGCGGCGCACCGACACGCTTGCGGCGCCGGGGGCGGGGATGGCCTGGGACATCGGCTTTCGCTTCCGCGGCCGGCTGCGCCAGCTGAGCGCCGAGATCACCCGTTTCGAACGTCCCGCCGCGCTCGACTATTTCGGCAAGTCGCACGGGTTCGAGCTGAGCCTGACGCTGCAGATCGTCGAACCGGCGACGGGGCGGGCGCGGCTGCATGTGACGCTCGAGGCAAAGCCGCGCACGCTGGGCGCACGGTTGCTGCTGCAATCGGCAAAGCTCGGTCGCGGCCGGCTCGAGCATCGTTTCGAGGAGCGCATCGCGGCCTTCGGTGCGGCGCTTGGCGCGCGCTTCGCCGCAACGCAGGGCGCGGCCTGAGCCGCGCCGCGCGCGGGGGACTCAGCCGTGCCGGCGCGGGTCGGCGGGATAGACGCCGAGCAGCGCCATGTTCGAGGTGAAATAGTCGAGTTCGTCGAGCGCCAGACGCAGGTTGCTGTCATCGGGGTGTCCCTCGACATCGGCATAGAACTGCGTCGCGGTGAAATTGCCGTCGACCATGTAGCTTTCGAGCTTGGTCATGTTCACGCCATTCGTCGCGAAGCCGCCAAGCGCCTTGTAGAGCGCGGCCGGGATGTTGCGCACGCGGAACACGAAGGTGGTCATCATCCGGCCGTGGCCGCGCCGCTTCAGGTCGGGCTCGCGCCCCATCACCAGGAAGCGGGTGGTGTTGTGGGCGTGGTCCTCGATGTCATGGGCGAGCACCTCGAGGCCATAGATCTCGGCGGCAAGGGCCGAGGCCAGCACGCCTTCGCCCGGGGCCTGGCTGCGCGCCAGATCCGCCGCGGCACCGGCGCTGTCGGCGGCGGCATGCCCGGTGATGCCATGCTCGCGCAGGAAGCGCGCCGATTGCGGCAACAGCACCAGATGCGCGCGCACGTCGGTGATCTCGTCGAGCTTGCGACCCGGCACGCTCATCAGGCAGATCCGCACCCGCACGAACAGCTCGTCAAGGATGTGCAGCCCGGATTCGGGCAGGAGACGGTGGATGTCGGCGACGCGGCCATAGGTCGAGTTCTCGACCGGCAGCATCGCGAGATCGGCGTCGCCGCGGCGCACCGCCTCGATCACCTCCTCGAAGGTGTTGCACGGAAGGGCCTCCATGTCCGGGCGCGCCTCGCGGCAGGCCTCGTGCGAATAGGCGCCAAGTTCGCCCTGGAATGCGATCACGCCCTTGCGCGGAATGCTCATCGGTCCCTCCGTCTCTCCTCGCGCCTGCCTATACCGCGCGCGCGGACAGGAAAAGCCGGATCGCGCGCGCCGGTGCCGGGAAAAGCCGTCCAGGCGCGACAAAAGGCGCAGAATTCGGAGCTTTCTTCAAAAAATCTTGAAAGCAAGGGGGTAAACCGGGTAAGTGCCGGCAACTGGACAGCGAAACTCAGGGGCGAGTCATGCTCAATTCGACCACCATCACCAAGGCTGCGGGCGGCGTGCTGGGCGCCTTCCTGTTCTTCCTCGTCGCCAATGGCGCCTCGGGCAAGCTGTTCTCGCTCGCCTCGGGCGAGCATGTCGCGGCCGACGGCACCGAGGTCGCGATGATGACCGCGGCCCCGGGTGGCGCGGGTGGCGGCGACGCGGCCGCTGCGGCACCGGCCGAAGAGGTCCAGATCGTGCTGGGCGAGGGCGATGCCGAGAAGGGCGCCAAGGTCTTCGGCAAGTGTAAGGCCTGCCACAAGGTCGACGGCACCAACGCCACCGGCCCGCATCTTGACGGCGTCGTCGGGCGTCCGGTCGCCTCGGTCGAGGGCTTCGGCTATTCCGACGCGCTCAAGGCGCATGGCGGCGAATGGACGCTCGAGGCGCTGAACCAGTGGCTGAGCGGCCCGAAGGACTACATCCCGGGCAACAAGATGTCCTTCGCCGGCCTGCCCAAGGCCGAGGACCGCAACAACGTCATCACCTATCTGAAAAGCCTGAGCAACTGATCGCCGAACGGCTGATCGGATCGCGTTCCGGAAGGGCCGTCCCGCGGGGGCGGCCCTTTTGCCATGCTCTCACGCAGTTGCAACTTGCACCCCGGCGCGATGCCCTTTTAGCTGGGCGGGCAAGATACGGGAGAGACGGATGACGGGTTCGATGGTCGCGGTGCGGCGGATGCAGGGCAATGGTGCGGGACGGATGGTCGGGGCACTGCTGCTGGGCGCGGCGCTCTGGGCGGGGCTCGCGGCCGGGGCCCGGGCCGAGGAGACGATCACCGCCACGGCGATCTCGACGCTGGGCAACCTGAAATACGGCCCCGATTTCGCCCATCTCGACTACGTCAACCCCGAGGCGCCGAAGGGCGGCGAGATCTCGGAATGGGCGCCGGGGGGCTTCGACAACTTCAACCCCTACACGCTCGAGGGGCGGGCGGCGGCGCTGTCCTCGATCTCGCAGGAATCGATGCTGGCCGGCACCGACGACACCGTGGGCGAGGCCTATTGCCTGCTGTGCGAAAGCCTCGAATACCCGGCCTCGAAGGACTGGGTGATCTTCACCCTGCGCGACGGCATCACCTTCTCGGATGGCACGCCGCTGACCACCGAGGATGTGCTCTTTTCCTACGAGCAGCTGCGCGACAAGGGGCTGTCGAGCTTCCGCGCGGTGGTGGCGCAGCAGATCGCCTCGGTCGAGGTGCTCGATGCGAAACGGGTCAAGTTCACCTTCGTGCCGGGCTATCCGCGGCGCGACATCATCCAGTCGGCGGGCGGGCTGCCGGTGTTCTCGAAGGCGCAGTTCGCG
Organism: Paenirhodobacter hankyongi; assembly: GCF_003664585.1. GTDB lineage: Bacteria > Pseudomonadota > Alphaproteobacteria > Rhodobacterales > Rhodobacteraceae > Rhodobacter > Rhodobacter hankyongi. The sequence goes on along the minus strand of NZ_RCHI01000009.1, from coordinate 61,159 downwards.
CGCGACGGCATCGACCTGGCGAAATCCTCGCAGGTGGCGCTGATCGGCTCGGGCCCCTATACGTTCGACAGCGCCAAGAACGGCCGCACCGTGGTGTGGAAGCGCAACCCCGCCTATTGGGGGGCGAAACTGCCGATCAACGTCGGGCGCTACAACTTCGACAAGATCCGCGTCGAGTATTACGGCGACTATCAGGCCGCCTTCGAGGGCTTCAAGGCCGGAAGCTATACCTTCCGCAACGAGGCGAGCTCGCTTGCCTGGGCGACGGGCTATGACTTCCCGGCGCTGAAGAAGGGGCAGGTGGTGAAGGCGGAACTGCCGAACGGCAATGTCGCCTCGGGGCAGGCCTTCGCCATCAACCTGCGGCGCGAGCGGTTCCAGGATATCCGCGTGCGCGAGGCGCTCGGGCTGATGTTCAACTTCGAATGGTCGAACGAGACGCTGTTCTACGGGATCTACGCACGGGTGAACTCGATCTGGGAGAACTCGCCTCTGGCCGCGACCGGCACGCCCACGCCCGAGGAGGCCGAGATCCTGAAGCCCTTCGCCGCCGATCTGCCCGCGGGGGTGCTGACCGATCCGGTGGCGATGGCGCCGGTTTCGGGCAAGCGCCAGCTCGACCGCGGCAACCTGCGCAAGGCGGCGGCGCTTCTCGATGCGGCGGGCTGGCCGGTGGCCGATGACGGCATGCGGCGCAATGCGAAGGGCGAGACGCTGAAGGTCGAGATCCTGAACGACGACCAGAGCTTCGACCGCGTCGTCAATCCCTATGTCGAGAACCTGCGCGCCCTGGGCGTCGATGCCGCGATGGCGCGGGTGGATGACGCGCAATATGAAAACCGGCGCCGCTCGCATGACTATGACATGATCACCACCTCGCTCGGCCAGAACGAGATCCCGGGCGCCGATCTGCAGCAGTATTTCGGCTCGGGCGGGGCGGGGGACGTGTTCAACGCCATGGGGCTTGCGAACCCGGGCATCGACGGGCTGGTGCGGCTGGTCGAGGAGGCGCAGACGCAAGACGAGCTGACGCCGCGGGTGCATGCGCTTGACCGTGCGTTGCGCGCCTTCCACTTCTGGGTGCCGCAATGGTTCAAGGCGAGCTACACCGTCGCCTATTACGACATGTACGAGCACCCCGCCGCGCTGCCGCCGCACGCGCTCGGCGAGCTGGACTTCTGGTGGTACAACGCCGAAAAGGGCGAAAAGCTGAAAGCCGCCGGGGCGTTCTGACCCAAGGCGCGGCACGAAAGGGCGGACAGGCATGGGGGCCTATATTCTGCGGCGGTTGCTTCTGGTGATTCCGACGCTGTTCGGGATCATGCTGATCAACTTCACGCTGACGCAATTCGTTCCCGGCGGGCCGATCGAGCAGATCATCGCCCGCGTGCAGGGCGAGGCGGACACGATGCGCAACCTCTCGGGCGGCGGCGATGCCGGCACGCAGGGGCAGGGCGGCGTCGAGGACGGCGGCTATCAGGGCGCGCGCGGGATCTCGCCCGAGCTGCTGGCGCAGCTCGAGGTGCAGATGGGCTTTGCGCGCATCACCTGCCCCGAGGGGGTGACGCCCGATCTGAAGAACCCCGATTGCCGCAAGGAAAAGATCCCGGCCTGGAAGCGCTTCGTCACGATGATGGGCGATTATCTGACCTTCGACTTCGGCAAGAGCTTCTTCCACAACAAGACGGTGGTCGAGCTGGTGCTCGAGAAGATGCCGGTGTCGATCTCGCTTGGCCTGTGGTCGACGCTGCTCGCCTATCTGATCTCGATCCCGCTTGGCATCCGCAAGGCGGTGAAGGACGGCTCGCCCTTCGACACCTGGACCTCGGGGGCGATCGTCGTCGCCTATGCGATCCCGTCGTTCCTCTTCGCGGTGATGCTGATGGTGCTGTTCGCGGGCGGCAGCTTCTGGAAGATCTTCCCGCTGCGCGGCCTGACCTCGGACAATTTCGACAGCCTCAGCATGGCGGGCAAGGCGTTCGACTACCTGTGGCACATCACCCTGCCGACGGTGGCGATGACGATCTCGGGCTTTGCCACGATGACGCTGCTGACGAAGAACTCCTTCCTCGACGAGATCAACAAGCAATATGTGATGACCGCGCGGGCGAAGGGGCTGAGCGAGCGCAAGGTCCTTTACGGCCACGTCTTCCGCAACGCCATGCTGATCGTGATCGCGGGCTTCCCGGCCACCTTCCTCGGCGTCTTCTTCGGCTCCTCGATCATCGTCGAGACGATCTTCTCGCTCGACGGGCTGGGGCTTCTGGGCTTCCAGGCGGCGGTCGAGCGCAATTACCCGGTGATCTTCGGCACGCTCTACGTCTTCGGGCTGATCTCGCTGGTCGTCGGCATCCTCAGCGACCTGACCTATGTCTTCGTCGATCCGCGCATCGACTTCGAGCGGAGGGCCGGCTGATGATCCTGTCGCCGCTGAACGCCCGGCGCTGGCGCAACTTCCGCGCCAACCGCCGCGCCTTCTGGTCGCTAGTGCTGTTCGCCACGTTGTTCGTGCTGTCGCTCTTTGCCGAGGTGATCGCGAACGACAAGCCGATCCTCGTGCGCTATCGCGGCGAGGTCTTCGTGCCGGCCTATCGCTTCTACCCGGAAACCGCCTTCGGTGGCGACTTCCGCACCGAGGCGATCTATCGCGACCCCTCGGTGCAATGCCTGATCGTCACCGGCGGGCGCGAGGAATGCTGGGACACGCCCGAGGAGACGATGGCCGAGGCGAAGACCGCCGGCACCGTCGGCGGCGAAAAGATCGAGCGCGGCTGGATGATCTGGCCACCGATCCCCTATCATTACCGCACCATCAACAATGTCGGCGCCGCACCGTCCGCCCCTGATGCGCAGCACTGGCTGGGCACCGACGACACCGCGCGCGACGTGCTCGCCCGGGTGATCTACGGCTTCCGCACCTCGGTTCTGTTCGCGCTGATCGTCACCTCGATCTCCTCGGTGGTGGGGATCGCGGCGGGCGCGGTGCAGGGCTATTTCGGCGGCCGCACCGACCTGATCTTGCAGCGTCTGCTCGAGATCTGGTCCTCGACCCCCTCGCTTTACGTCATCATCATCCTCTTCGCGATCCTCGGGCGCGGCTTCTGGCTGCTGGTCTTCATCGTCATCCTCTTCGGCTGGCCGGCGCTGACCGGCGTGGTGCGGGCCGAGTTCCTGCGCGCGCGCAACTTCGAATACGTGCGTGCCGCCCGCGCGCTTGGCGTTGCCGACCGGGTCATCATGTTCCGCCACATCCTGCCCAATGCGATGGTGGCGACCCTGACGATGCTGCCCTTCGTCATCACCGGCGCGATCTCGACCCTCGCCTCGCTCGACTACCTCGGCTATGGCCTGCCGAGTTCCGCGCCGTCGCTTGGCGAACTGGCGCTGCAGGGCAAGCAGAACCTGCAGGCGCCCTGGCTTGCCTTCACCGCCTTCTTCACCTTCTCGATCATGCTTTCGCTGCTCGTCTTCGTGTTCGAGGGCGTGCGGGACGCCTTCGACCCCAGAAAGGTGTTCAAATGAACCCCGTCCTCCAGGTCGAGAACCTGCGCATCTCCTTCCGCGCCGACGGCCGGCTCGTGCCCGCGGTGAAGGGGGTCAGCTTTGCCGTGAACAAGGGCGAGACCGTGGCGCTGGTGGGCGAGTCCGGGTCCGGCAAGTCGGTGACGGCGCTGTCGACGGTGGCGCTTCTGGGCCCGAATGCGGTGCTCGAGGGCTCGGTGCGCTATGCCGGCGCCGAGATGATCGGCGCGCCCGAGGCCGAGCTGCGCCGGGTGCGCGGCAATGACATCAGCTTCATTTTCCAGGAGCCGATGACCTCGCTCAACCCGCTGCACACGATCGAGAAGCAGATCGGCGAGAGCCTCGCGCTGCATCAGGGGCTGTCCGGCCCCGCGGCGCGCGCCCGCATCCTCGAACTGCTGACCCGCGTCGGCATCCCCGAGCCCGAGACCCGGCTTGCCGATTACCCGCACCAGCTCTCGGGGGGGCAGCGCCAGCGCGTGATGATCGCGATGGCGCTGGCGAACGGGCCGGACCTGCTGATCGCCGACGAGCCCACGACCGCCCTCGACGTCACCATCCAGGCGCAGATCCTCGAGCTTCTGGCCGAGCTGAAGGCCGAGGAGGGGATGTCGCTGCTGTTCATCTCGCATGATCTGGGCGTGGTGCGGCGCATCGCCGACCGGGTCTGCGTGATGAGCCAGGGCGAGATCGTCGAGCAGGGCCCGGCGGCCGAGATCTTTGCGAACCCGCAGCACCCCTATACCCGCAAGCTGCTCGCGGCCGAGCCGAAGGGCCGGGCCGAGCCGGTGCCGGCGGACGCGGCCGAACTGTTGAAGGCCGATCACCTCAAGGTCTGGTTCCCGGTCAAGCGCGGGCTCCTGCGCCGCACCGTGGGCCATGTGAAGGCGGTGAATGACGCGACGCTGAGCGTGCGCGCCGGCGAGACGCTGGGCATCGTCGGCGAGTCGGGGTCGGGCAAGACGACGCTCGCCCTTGCCCTGATGCGCCTGATCGAGAGCGAGGGGCCGATCACCTTCGCCGGGCAGGAAATCTCGCACTGGCAGGCGCGGGCGCTGCGGCCCTTGCGCCGCGACATGCAGATCGTCTTTCAGGACCCGTTCGGCGCGCTCTCGCCACGGATGACGGTCGAGCAGATCATCGCCGAGGGGCTGACCGTGCATGGCGTCGAGCCCGGCCGCAACCGCCGCGAGATGGTGGCCGAGATCATGGCCGAGACCGGGCTCGACCCGGCGATGATGGAGCGCTATCCGCACGAATTCTCGGGCGGTCAGCGGCAACGCATCGCCATCGCCCGGGCGATGATCCTGCGGCCGCGGCTCGTGGTGCTCGACGAGCCGACCTCGGCGCTCGACATGACGGTGCAAGTGCAGATCGTCGATCTCCTGCGCGAGCTGCAGCGCCGCCATGGCCTTGCCTATCTCTTCATCAGCCACGATCTGCGCGTGGTGCGCGCGCTCGCGCACAAGGTTCTGGTGATGCGCCGCGGCGACGTGGTCGAGGCCGGCCCCGCGGCCGAGCTCTTTGCTGCGCCGAAGACCGGGTACACCCGCGCGCTGATGGCGGCCGCGCTTGGAGAGACCGTTTGAAGATCCTGTTCGTCCACCAGAATTTCCCGGGCCAGTTTCCCCGCCTTGCCCCGGCCCTTCAGGCGCGCGGCCACGAGGTTCTGGCGCTGACCGCCGAGACGAACGGCCGCCCCTCGCCGGTGCGGGTGGTGAAATACCGCAAGCCCTCCGAGGTGACGATCGAGCCGCGGCTGACGAAGATGTATGCCGAGGTCAGCGAACGCGGCCTGCGCGCGGCCTTCGCCGCCCGCACCCTGCGCGAGCACCACGGCTATGTGCCCGACGTGATCTTCGGCCATTCCGGCTGGGGCGAGACGCTCTATCTGAAAGAGGTCTGGCCCGAGGCGAAGCTGCTCGTCTATGCCGAGCTGATGTATCGCACCACCGGGCTCGACACCGATTTCGACCCCGAGTTCGCCCGTCCCGGGCTGGAAAGCCGGATCTCGACCACCGCGCGCTCGGCGCATCTGATCCAGGCGATGGTGCAGGCCGATGCCGCGCTCTCGCCCACCGCGTTCCAGGCCGACACCTTCCCGCCCGAGCTGCGCGCGAAGATTACCGTATGCCATGACGGTATCGACACCGAGCGGGTGAAGCCCGACCCGGCGGCGCGCTTCACCGTGCCGGGCACGACGCTGACCTTCCACCCGGGCGACGAGGTGCTGACCTTCGTCAGCCGCTCGCTCGAACCCTATCGCGGCTTTCACACCTTCATGCGGGCGCTGCCCGCGGTGATGGCCGCGCGCCCGGCGGCACAGGTGCTGATCGTCGGCGAGGAGGGGCAGAGCTATGGCGGCGCACCGAAGGACGCGGAAAGCTGGAAGCAGAAGATGCTGGCCGAGGTCGGCGACCGGCTCGATCTGAGCCGGGTGCATTTCCTCGGCCGCGTCAGCTATGGCGATTTCGTCTCGATCCTGCAGATCGGGCGGGTGCATGCCTATCTGACCTATCCCTTCGTGCTGAGCTGGTCGCTGATGGAATCGATGGCGGCGCAGGCGCTGGTGATCGCGTCGGACACCGCCCCCCTGCGCGAGGTGATCACCGACGGGGTGAACGGCCGGCTCGTCGATTTCTTCGATGTCGCGGGCTGGTCCACCGTGCTGACCGAGGCGCTGGCCGATCCTGCGCGCTATGATCCGCTGCGCGTGGCCGCGCGCGCAACGATCCTCGAGAAATACGACCTGCAGACGATCTGCCTGCCGCGGCTGGTGGCGTTCGTCGAGGCCGCCGGGCGCGCAGGCTGAGGCCGCGGCGGGGGCTGCCTGCCGCCGCGCCCCCGGGAGTATTTCCTCCAGGGAAAAGGGCATCGGCTTTTTCCTGGCCCAAATTCTCCCGCCGGAGGCACCCGCGGCCGGGGCAGGGGAGGGGTGAAACCAGAAAAGGGGCGCCCCGCTGGCGCGCCCCTCGGCCGTGGATCAGATCGCCGAGCTGTGGCCCGCCTTCGACAGGTCATAGGCGTCGAAGTGGCGCGCGATCATCCGGGTGAGGGGACGGCCCTTTTCCGGGATCTCGAGCCCCGCGGCGGTCACTTTCACCATGTCCTCGAACTTCGCGGCACAGCGGCGGAACATCGCGGCCAGCTCGGCCGGATCGGCGGCGTAATCGGCGATCAGCTCGGCCGCCGAGACGCGGAAGTCGCACATCAGCGCCTCGATCAGCCGCGCGCGCATCTTGTCCTCGGCGGTGAAGACATGGCCGCGGGCGGTGGAGAAATGCCCGTCGCGGATCGCGCCGGTATGGGCGCCGGTGGCCGGGGCGTTCTGCGCATAGCCCTGCGGGAAGCGCGAGATCGAGGAGGCGCCCATGCCCACCAGCGCCTCGGCGAGGTCATCGGTATAGCCCTGGAAATTGCGCCGCAGCTTGCCCGCCTTCTGCGCGACCGACAGCCCGTCGGTCGGCAGGGCGAAATGGTCGATGCCGATCTCGTCATAGCCGTCGGCGACGAAGAGCTTGCGCGCGACCTCGAAGAGTTCCAGCCGTTCCTGCGGCGTCGGCAGGTGGTCCGAGGGGATCATCGTCTGCCGCCGCGCCATCCACGGCACATGGGCATAGCCGTAAAGCGCCACCCGGTCGGGGCCGAGCGAGAGCAGCTTCTGCACCGATTCCGCGATCTTCGTCGGCGTCTGGTGCGGCAGGCCGTAGAGGATGTCGGCGTTCAGGCTGGCGACGCCGCGGTCGCGGATCATGTCCACGGCGGCCTTCGTCACCTCATAGCTCTGCTCGCGGCCGATCACCTGCTGGATCTGCGGGTCGAAATCCTGCACCCCGATCGAGGCGCGGTTGAGCCCGCTTTCCGCGAGCGCATCCATCCGCGCGGCGTCGATCTCGTTCGGGTCGATCTCGACCGAGAACTCGGCGCCCTCGCCCATCGGCACGGCGTCGAAGACCGCGGCGGCGATGCGGCGCATCATGTCGGCGGGCATCAGCGTCGGCGTGCCGCCGCCCCAGTGCAGCCGCGACAGGGTGACGCCCGGCGCCAGCCGCTCCTTCAGCATCTTCAGTTCGCTCAGCAGCGTCTCGGCATAGGCGCGCACCGGCTCGTCGCTTTGCGTGCCCTGGGTGCGGCAGGCGCAGAACCAGCACAGCCGGCGGCAGAAGGGCACGTGCATGTAGAGCGAGATCCGCGACCCGGCGGGGATCGCCTCGATCCACTGGGCGAAAAGCGACGGCCCCACTTCGGTCGAGAAATGGGGCGCGGTCGGGTAGCTCGTATAGCGGGGCACCCGTGCGTCGAAGAGCCCGAGCCGGGTGAGTTGCGATTCCTGTTCCATGCGCATATCTTTAGGGGGAGATAACGAAACGCGAATTGACCCAAATCAAGTGGCAACGATGGCTCACGATGACGTGCATCCGGTCTCCCTCGCCTGTGGGGACTGTCCGATTCGGCACCGCGCCGTCTGCGCCCGCTGCGAGACGGACGAGCTCGACGAGCTCGAATCGATCAAGTATTACCGCAGCTTCGAGGCTGGTCAGACGGTGATCTGGTCGGGCGACAAGATGGATTTCGTGGCCTCGGTGGTCTCGGGCATCGCGACGCTGACGCAGACGCTCGAGGATGGGCGCACGCAGATGGTGGGGCTGTTGCTGCCCTCCGACTTCGTCGGCCGCCCGGGCCGCGAGAGCGCCGCCTACAACGTCACCGCGACGACCGACATCCTGATGTGCTGCTTCCGCCGCAAGCCCTTCGAGGAGATGATGGAGCGCACGCCCCACATCGCGCAGCGGCTGTTGCAGATGACCCTCGACGAGCTTGATGCGGCGCGCGAATGGATGCTGCTGCTGGGGCGCAAGACGGCGCGCGAGAAGATCGCCTCGCTCCTGTCGATCGTGGCGCGGCGCGATGCCTCGATCAAGCTGCGCACGGCGACCGGGCGAATGACCTTCGACCTGCCGCTGACCCGCGAGGCGATGGCCGATTACCTGGGCCTGACGCTCGAGACGGTGAGCCGGCAGATCTCGGCGCTGAAGCGCGACGGGGTGATCGAGCTCGAGGGCAAGCGCCACGTCACGGTGCCGGACATGGACCGGCTGCTGATCGAGGCCGGCGACGACAGCGACGGCGGGTTCCTGGTCTGAGCGCGCGGCGCGGAACGCGGAAGGGCAGGGGATGGCGGCCTTCGCACTCTATCTGGCGGCGGCGCTGTGCGAGATCTTCGGCTGTTTCGCCGTCTGGATCTGGATGCGGCAGGAGCGCAGCATCTGGTGGTTGTTGCCCGGGATGCTGTCTCTGGCGGCCTTCGCCTATCTGCTGACACGCAGCCCGGCCGATGCGGCGGGGCGGGCCTTCGCGATCTATGGCGGGGTCTATATCGCGGCCTCGCTCGGCTGGCTGTGGCTTGTCGAGGGGCAGCGGCCGGATGGCTGGGATCTGTTCGGTGCGGCGCTCTGCCTGCTGGGGGCGGCGATCATCCTGTGGGCGCCCCGCTCTGCCTGACCCGGAAGGTGAAAACGGCGCCCCGAGGGGCGCCGTTTCCGTTCGCGGAGTGGATTTCGTCAATGCGCCATCAGCACCGGCACTTCGGCCAGCTCCAGCATGTGCCGGGTGGCGCCGCCGAGGATCGCCTCGCGGAAGCGCGAGTGGCCATAGGCGCCCATCACGATCATGTCGGCCTCGCACTCGCGCACGTGGCGGATCAGCACGTCCGACACCCGCGGCATGGTCTTGGCCAGCACCGACACCTCGGCGTGGACGCCGTGGCGGGCGAGCATCTGGCTCAGCTGGCCACCGGGGTCCGAGCGTTCCGGGCCATGCGGCGGCGGGTCGATGACGGTGATGTCGACCAGCTCGGCCGCCTTCAGGAAGGGCAGGGCCTTGCGGATCGCGCTCATCGCCTCGTTCGACTGGTTCCAGGCGACGACCACGCGCCGCGCCCCGACCGCGCCGGAATAGCCGTCGGGAACGATCATCACCGGCACCTGGCCCTCGAAGAGCGCCGCCTCGACCGCCGCCTCGATCTCCTGACCGCGGCCCTTGCCATAGGGGCGGCCCATGATCACCAGATCGGCGAAGCGGGCGCGCAGCCCGGCCACGGTGGCGATGGCGCCGATCTGCACGACGACGGCCTCCGCGCTCCAGCGGATGTCCTCGGCGCCGAGACGGGTCTTCACCGCGGCCTCGATCTCGCGCGCATCCTCCTGCGCCCGGTCGAGGGTCTCCTGCTGCACGAAGGCGGTGGCGCCTGCGTAGTAATAGCCCGTCTGCGTGCGGTCGACGCCCATGCACAGGACATCGAGATGCGCATCCTGCTGCCGAGCGACGGCAACCGCCGTGTCCAGCTGTGCCTTGGCGGCCGCGACATCCGTCACGATCGTCAACAAGGTCTTGTAGGCCATTGTTTTTGTCCTCCGCGTCTGTTTCCTGCCGGCACCCTAGCCTGCGGAAGTTGGCAAAACCTTGATCCCGATCAAGTGGTGTGGCCCTGCGGGGACGATCCTGCGGCGAATGAGCTCACCCCCTCGTGATTGATTTGATACAGATCAATGCGTCAGGCATACCCTGAGACCACAAGAGCGATAGTCGAAACTCCCCGCCCCGGAACGACCGATTCTGGGAACGGGGGGAAGACAAGACGAAGGGACGCACAACATGTGGGATTACATCAAGCTGATCGCGCTTGGTCTGGTGGCGGTACTTGCCGCCATCGCGGCCAACTACGCGCGCGATCTTCCGTACATGGTGAACGCGATCGAGATCATGCTGGCAGCAGCGATCGCGTTCATCTGGGTGCTGCGCACCATGGGAGGGCCGAAACCCTCCGAAAGCGAATATTTTGACGGCGTTATCCGCGCAGGCGTGATCGCGACGGTGTTCTGGGGAATCGTGGGCTTCCTCGTCGCCGTCATCATCGCCTTCCAGCTCGCCTTCCCGGCGCTCAACTTCGAGTGGGCCCAGGGCTATCTGAACTTCGGCAAGCTGCGGCCGCTGCACACCTCGGCGGTGATCTTCGCCTTCGGTGGCAACGCGCTGATCGCCACGTCGTTCTACGTGGTGCAGCGCACCTCGGCGGCGCGTCTCTTCGGCGGCACCGGCCTTGGCTGGTTCGTGTTCTGGGGCTGGCAGCTGATCATCGTGACCGCAGCCTCGGGCTACATCCTCGGCGCGACCCAGTCGCAGGAATACGCCGAGATGGAATGGCACATCGACTGGCTGATCACGATCGTCTGGGTCGCCTATCTGCTCACCTTCCTCGGCACCATCTTCAAGCGCAAGGAACCCCACATCTACGTGGCGAACTGGTTCTACCTGTCCTTCATCGTGACCATCGCGATGCTGCACGTGGTGAACAACCTCGCGATCCCGGTGTCGATCTTCGGTTCGAAGTCGGTGCAGGTGTTCTCGGGCGTGCAGAACGCGATGACGCAGTGGTGGTACGGCCACAACGCGGTGGGCTTCTTCCTGACCGCGGGCTTCCTGGGCATGATGTACTACTTCGTGCCGAAGCAGGCCGAACGTCCGGTCTACTCCTACAAGCTGTCGATCGTGCACTTCTGGGCGCTGATCTTCCTCTACATCTGGGCCGGTCCGCACCACCTGCACTACACCGCTCTGCCGGACTGGGCCTCGACCCTCGGCATGGTGATGTCGGTGATCCTGTGGATGCCCTCGTGGGGTGGCATGATCAACGGCCTGATGACGCTCTCGGGCGCTTGGGACAAGCTGCGCACGGACCCGGTCATCCGGATGATGGTGGTCTCGGTCGGCTTCTACGGCATGTCGACCTTCGAAGGCCCGATGATGTCGATCAAGGCGGTGAACTCGCTGTCGCACTACACCGACTGGACGATCGGTCACGTGCACTCGGGCGCGCTCGGCTGGAACGGCATGATCACCTTCGGCGCGCTCTACTTCCTGGTGCCGAAACTGTGGTCGCGTGAACGGCTCTACTCGGCCAAGCTCGTGAGCTGGCACTTCTGGCTCGCCACCATCGGCATCGTGCTCTACGCCGCGTCGATGTGGGTGACCGGGATCATGGAAGGGCTGATGTGGCGTGAAGTCGACAGCCAGGGCTTCCTCGTGAACGCCTTCGCCGACACCGTCGCCGCGAAGCATCCGATGTATGTGGTGCGTGGTCTGGGTGGTGTGATGTATCTCACCGGCGCCTGCATCATGGCCTACAACCTGTGGGCCACCGTCGCCAAGCAGCCGCGCGCTGCCGCCGCCTCGGTTGCCGCAGTTCCGGCCGAATAAGGAGATCCGCAGATGGCACTTCTGGACAAACATGGCGTCATCGAAAAGAACGCCACGCTGCTGCTGATCTTCTCCTTCCTCGTTGTCACCATCGGCGGCATCGTGGAGATCGCGCCCCTGTTCTATCTCGAGAACACCATCGAGAAGGTGGAAGGCGTGCGTCCCTACACCCCGCTCGAGCTGACGGGCCGCGACATCTACGTGCGGGAGGGCTGCTATGTCTGCCACTCGCAGATGATCCGTCCGATGCGCGACGAGGTGGAACGTTACGGTCACTACTCGCTCGCCGCCGAGTCGATGTATGACCACCCGTTCCAGTGGGGCTCGAAGCGGACGGGGCCCGACCTCGCCCGCGTCGGCAACCGCTACTCGGATGCGTGGCATGTGGACCACCTGACGAACCCGCAATCGGTCGTGCCGGAATCGGTGATGCCGAAATACGGGTTCCTCAAGCACCGCATGATCGAACCCACCTATATCGAGGACCGTCTCAAGACCGATCAGCTCGTGGGCGTGCCCTACACCTCCGAGATGATCGCCAACGCGAAGGCCGACTTCGCCGCGCAGGTCAATCCTGACGGCGAGACCGACGGCCTGACCGCGCGGTACGGCGCAAAGGTCAACATCCGCAACTTCGATGGCCAGCCCGGCATTTCGGAGATGGATGCGCTGATCGCCTATCTGCAGGTTCTCGGCACGATGGTCGACTTCTCGACCTTCGAACCCGTGGCAAGTCGCTGAGGGGGCAGGGGATGGACTACCATATCTTCCGTGAATTCGCCGACAGCTGGGCTGCGCTGGCGATGCTCCTTGTCTTCGTGGGAGCCGTCGTCTTCGCGCTGCGCCCTGGCTCGCGCCGGGTCCATGACGATACGGCAAGCATCCCCTTCCGGCATGATGACAAACCCGCCTGTTCTGGCGGCGGCTGCAAGGACGGCTGCTGCAAGGACGACGGCGCCACGTTGTAAGGAGGCGTGGACATGAGCAAAAAACCGACCACCAAGAAGCAAGTCGAGACCACGGGCCATTCGTGGGACGGCATTTCCGAATATAACAACCCGCTGCCGCGCTGGTGGCTGTGGACCTTCTACGCCTGCATCGTCTGGGGCGTGGCCTACTCGATCGCGATGCCGGCCTGGCCGATCTTCGCCTCGGGGGCGACGCCGGGCCTTCTGCACAGCTCGACCCGCGCCGATGTCGCGGCCGACATCCAGAAGTATGCCGACGCCAACAAGCCGATCGAGGAAAAGCTGGTGGCGACCGACCTGAACCAGATCGCCAACGATCCGGAACTGGTCGACTTCACCCGCAACGCCGGCGGCGCGGTGTTCCGCACCTGGTGTGCGCAGTGCCACGGCGCGGGCGCGGGCGGCAACCCGGGCTTCCCGAACCTGCTCGACAGCGACTGGCTGCATGGCGGCACGATCGAACAGATCTACACCGACGTGCAGCATGGCATCCGTGACCCGCTGGATCCGGACACCAACCCGGCCGCGGCGATGCCGGCGCACCTGACCGACGGTCTGCTCGACCAGACCCAGATCGACGACGTCGTGCAATACGTGCTGCAGATCTCGGGCCAGCAGGCCGATGCCGCCAAGGCCACGGCCGGCGCGGAGGTCTTCGCCAACAACTGCACCGCCTGCCACGGCGAAGACGCCAAGGGCATGCAGGAAATGGGCGCTCCGAACCTGACCGACGCGATCTGGCTCTATGGCGGCGATCAGGCCACCATCACGAAGACCGTCGAATTCGGCCGCGCGGGCGTCATGCCCTCGTGGAGCTATGCCCCCGAAGGCGGCACCGCGCGTCTGAGCGAAGCGCAGATCCGTTCGGTCGCGGCCTACGTCCACTCGCTGGGCGGCGGTCAGTAACACAAGAAATTCGGGGGACTGCGGAGCGATCCGAAGCCCCCCGGGTGGCACCGGCGCCCCGTCCTGTTCGCGCGTTTCCTGGGGGCGCCGGTGTTCTTTCCTGCCGGACGATGCAATCGCCCCGCCGCCTGCGCGTGCGGGGTTTCCTTTTCCCGGGCCGGCTTATCCTGTATCAGAAATCTGCAATTTTGACGCATGTCAAAGCCTTTCCGGTCCTGCCATAGCAGAAGGGACCGGAATTGAGAGATCAGACAACGGAGAGAGACCTGTGAGCTCCACCGAACCGAGTGAATCCGGCCCGCTTTACGCCGCGCGCGAACCCGTCTTCCCGCGCCGTGTGAAGGGTCATTTCCGCACCCTGAAATGGGTGCTGATGACCCTGATGCTGGGCATCTACTACATCACCCCGTGGATCCGCTGGGATCGCGGTCCGGCGCTGCCCGACCAGGCGGTGCTCGTCGACCTGGCGAACCGGCGCTTCTTCTTCTTCATGATCGAGATCTGGCCGCACGAGTTCTATTTCGTCGCGGGTCTTCTCATCATGGCGGGGCTCGGGCTCTTCCTCTTCACCTCGGCGATGGGGCGCGTGTGGTGCGGCTATGCCTGCCCGCAGACGGTCTGGACCGACCTCTTCATCCTCGTCGAGCGCATCGTCGAGGGCGACCGCAACGCCCGCATCCGCCTGCTGCGGCAGAAGTGGAACTTCGAAAAGATCCGCAAGCGGATGACGAAATGGACGCTGTGGCTCCTGATCGGCGTTGCCACCGGCGGCGCCTGGGTCTTCTACTTCACCGACGCGCCGACGCTGCTGCATGACCTGCTGCACGGCTCGGCCTCGGCCGTGGCCTACACCACGATCGCCGTCGCCACCGCGACCACCTTCGCCTTCGGCGGCTTCGCGCGCGAGCAGATCTGCATCTATGCCTGCCCCTGGCCGCGCATCCAGGCCGCGATGATGGACGAGGACACGATCACCATCGCCTATCGCGAATGGCGCGGCGAGCCGCGCGGCAAGCCGGGCGTTGCCGGCAACGGCGACTGCATCGACTGTCAGGCCTGTTTCAACGTCTGTCCGATGGGCATCGACATCCGCAACGGCCAGCAGCTCGAGTGCATCACCTGCGGGCTGTGCATCGACGCCTGCAACGAGATGATGGACAAGGTCGGCAAGCCGCACGGGCTGATCGGCTACATCGCGCTGAAGGACGAGGCGAAGGAACGCGCCGGCGAGCATCCGACGAATGTCTGGAAGCACATCTTCCGGCCGCGCACGATCCTCTATTTCACCCTCTGGGCCGGCATCGGCATCGGGCTGATCGTCGCGCTCTTCATGCGCTCGCCGATCGACTTCAACGTTACCCCGAACCGCGACCCGCTCTACGTCGTGCAGGGCGACGGCTCGATCCGCAACATCTACACGCTGCGTCTGCGCAACAAGCATGGCGAAGACACGACCTACCGGATCTTCGTCACTTCAGAGGATCGTGAAGACCACGCGCCGCTGAAGCTCTCGCTCGAGGGGCAGCCGGGTGATACCGTCACCGCACCCGCCGACCAGCTTTATACCCAGCGGCTCTACATCGAAGCGCCGGCCGGGTCGAAGATGGCGCGCGAGGACCGGTCCGAGATCAGGATCTGGGTCGAAGACGTGAAGGGCACCGACCGCGCCGCGGCCGAAGCGGTGTTCAACGGCCGTGAACAGCACCACTGAGGAGCACAGAATGGGAAAACCCCTGACCGGCCGGAAGGTCCTGCTGATCGCGCTCGCCTTCTTCGGCATCGTCATCGCCGTCAACGTCACCATGGCGGTGAAGGCGGTGAAGACCTTCCCCGGCCTCGAGGTGTCGAACTCCTATGTCGCGTCGCAGACCTTCGACGCCGACCGTGCCGCGCAGGAAAAGCTCGGCTGGGTGGTCGAGCCGACCTATGACCGCGGCGTCCTCTCGCTGGTGATCCGCGACAAGGGGGGGCTGCCCGCGCGGGTGGCCACCCTGCACGCGCTCGTCGGCCGCACCACCATGGCCAGCGAAGACGTCGAGCCCGAGTTCTCGTTCTCGGGCGGGATCTTCTCGGCGCCGGTGCAGCTCGCGCCGGGCGCCTGGCTGATCCACCTCGACGCGGTCGCCCACGACGGCACCAAGTTCCGTCAGCGCATCGACCTGTTCGTGGACAAGTAAGCCGATGACGGTAGCCCCTGCCGCGAACGGTCTGACCCCCGCCGCCTCTTCCGCCCTGCCGGCGGGGGAGGCGGAGCACGTTTCCGCCTCGGCCTGCCCGGCCTGCCTTGCGGCCCCCTCGGCCGAGGCGCTGGCAAGGTCGGGTGACATCCGCGGCGCGCGGATCATGCTGTCCCTGCCGACGGCGCATTGCGCGGTCTGCATCACCGATGTCGAACGCGAACTGTCGCGCCAGCCCGGCGTGCGCTCGGCGCGGGTGAACCTGACGCTGAAGCGCGTCTCGATCGACGCCGAGCCCGGGGTGGAGGCGGCCCCGCTCGTCGCCGCGCTCGACGGCATCGGCTATGAGGCCTACGAGCTTGACCCGGGCCTGCTGTCGGCGACCGAGACCGACAAGCGCGGCCGCGACCTGCTGATGCGCATCGGCGTCTCGGGCTTCGCGATGATGAACATCATGCTGCTCTCGATCTCGGTCTGGTCGGGGGCCGAGGACGCCACGCGCGACATGTTCCACTGGATCTCGGCGGCGATCGCGCTGCCGACGGTGGTCTTCGCCGGGCAGCCCTTCTTCGCCTCGGCCTGGGCCGGGCTGCGGCGCGGGCGCGTCAACATGGACGTGCCGATCTCGCTGGCGCTGATCCTGGCCTCGTCGATCTCACTTTACGAAACCGCGCATCACGGCCATCAGGCCTATTTCGATGCGGCGGTGATGCTGTCCTTCTTCCTGCTCGTCGGGCGCTATCTCGATTACCGCACCCGCGCCGTGGCGCGCTCCGCGGCCGAGGAGCTTGCCGCGCTCGAGGTGCCGCGCGCGACGGTGCTGCGCGAGGGCGCCGAGGTCGTGGTGCCGGTGGGCGAGCTTGTGCCGGGCGACATCATCCGGGTGCGGCCGGGCGGCCGGATCCCGGCCGATGGCACGGTGACCGAGGGCACGTCCGAGACCGACCGCTCGCTTCTGACCGGCGAGTCGTTGCCGGTCTATGCCGGGCCCGGCGTGACGCTCTCGGCGGGCGAGGTGAACCTGACCGGCCCGCTCACCCTGCGCGTCACCGCGGCGGGCAAGGACAGCTCGCTGCACCGTATGGCCGATCTGGTCGCCACGGCGGAATCGGCGAAGACGAAATACACCTCGCTGGCCGAGCGTGCCGCGCGCGCCTATTCGCCGCTGGTGCACACGCTCGCCTTCTCGTCCTTCCTGACCTGGCTGTGGATCACCGGTGGCGACGTGCGCCACGCGATCAACATCGCCGCGGCGGTGCTCATCATCACCTGCCCCTGCGCGCTTGGCCTTGCGGTGCCGGCGGTGGTCACCACGGCCTCGGGCAAGCTCTTCCGCAAGGGGCTGCTGATCAAGGATGGCACCGCGCTCGAGCGGCTGGCCGAGGTCGACACCGTCGTCTTCGACAAGACCGGCACGCTGACCATGGGCGCGCCGGCGCCCGAGAACCTCTTCGACCTGACGCCCGCGCAATTCGCCATTGCCGCGGCGCTTGGCGGGGCCTCGTCGCATCCGCTGGCGACGGCGCTGGCCGCGGCCGCGCAGGCGCGCGGCATCGTGCCCGCCGTGCTCGACGATCTGCGCGAGGTGCCGGGCTATGGCGTCGAGGGGCGGCTTGACGGTGCGATCCTGCGCCTTGGCCGGGCCGACTGGGTCGGGGCCGAGGCGGGCAGCGTGACCGCGACCCATCTGCGCATCGGCACCGAGGCGCCCGTCACGCTGCGCTTTGCCGACAGCCTGCGCCCGGGCGCCGAGGCGGCGGTGTCGGCGCTTCTGGCGCAGAAGAAACGCGTGCTGCTGGTTTCGGGCGATGTCGAGGGCGCGGTCGCCGCGCTGGCCCGCCGGCTTGGCATTGCCGAATGGCGCTCGGGGGCCCGGCCCGAGGAAAAGGCGGCGC
This sequence comes from Paenirhodobacter hankyongi, assembly GCF_003664585.1. GTDB lineage: Bacteria > Pseudomonadota > Alphaproteobacteria > Rhodobacterales > Rhodobacteraceae > Rhodobacter > Rhodobacter hankyongi. The sequence continues at coordinate 43,435 of NZ_RCHI01000009.1, read as the reverse complement.
TCGTCGCCGAGATGACCGGCCAGGGCGCGCGGGTGCTGATGGTGGGCGACGGGCTGAACGACACCGCGGCGCTTGCTTCGGCGCATGTCTCGATCTCGCCCGCCTCGGCGCTCGATGCGGCGCGCACCGCCTCGGATATCGTGCTGCTCGGCCAGGATCTGGCGCCGGTGGCCGATGCCGTGCGGATCTCGGTGCAGGCGCGGCGGCGGATCAAGCAGAACTTCGCGCTTTCCGCGCTTTACAACGTTGTCGCGGTGCCGATCGCGCTCGTCGGTCTGGCGACCCCCCTTGCTGCGGCCTTGGCGATGTCGCTGTCCTCGATTACGGTGTCGCTGAACTCCCTGCGGCTGAAGTGAGCGGAGGCGCCGATGTCCGTCCTGACCTATCTGATCCCGATCTCGCTGTTCCTGGGCGGCTTTGGCCTCGTGGCGTTCTTCTGGACGCTGCGCACGCGCCAGTATGAAGACCCGAAGGGCGACAGCGAGCGCATCCTGTCGGATCAATACGACGATCACCCGAAAGGCTGATCCGGGCGCCTCAGAACTGCAAAAGCCGGCCCTTGGGCCGGCTTTTGTCTGTCTGGCGGCGGGGCAGGGGGCTCAGGGCCCGATCACCGTGCAGTCCGAGGCGCGGGCGATCAGCCGCGCGCAGGCAAGTTCGGCGCCGGCCTTGGTCATGCCGACGAAATTCGCCTCGAAGCCGGTCTTGCCGCGGGCGACCTTGCGCAGCGCATCGCCGAGCGTGTCGCTTTCCATCAGCGCCGTCTTCAGCAGCGAGCGTTCGGCGGCGTATTGCGAGGGGAACTTGCCGACGTTGACGCCCCAGTTGCGCCCGCCCGAGCTCGAGGCGCGGGCGACCACCTCGCGCTCCTGCTGCGGGGCAGGGGCGGGGGGCGTCAGGGCGGCCAGGATCACCGTGTTGTCGGTCGGGTTCTTGTGGCCGGCCATCTCCAGCGTCTCGGGCTGCGGCGTCGAGGTCTGCACGAACATCGGCTCGCGCGGATCGGGGGCGTCGCCCTCGGCCGGCGTGTCCTCGGAAAAGTCGTTCATCGCCAGCGTCTCGGGCTGCGGCGCAGCGGCCTGCACGAAGCCCGCCGCGGCGACCGGAGCAGTGGTGCGGGCCGGGGCGGCGGGGGCTGCCGCCTGGGCGACGACATCGGTGACCTCGGCCACGGCGGCGACGGGGGCTGCGGCGGGGGCCGCGGGCGCCGCCGCGCTGACGGCCGCCATGGCGATCGCCCCGGCGTCATCCGTGGCCGTTCCCGGGCGCGCCTTCGGGCGCGGGCTTGCCGGGGGCGCGCCGGCAAGGCGGAGCGTTTTCGCCGCGGCGACCGGGGCATCGCCCTCGTCCGCGTCATCTTCGGCGCCACTGACCTCGGGACCCGCGACGCCGGTCGCGTCCGCCATCAGCGCGGGCGGCGTCGGCTTGTCGACGGTGGTGCTGCCCGGCGCGCGCGAGAAGCCGAGGTCGAGCAGCTCGGCCACCTTGGCATTGCGCTGCGCGGTCGAGGTGCCGCCGAAGACGGTGGCGATGATGCGCTTGTTGCCGCGCTGTGCCGAGGCGACGAGGTTGAAGCCCGCGGGCACGGTGTAGCCGGTCTTGATCCCGTCGGCGCCGTCATAGGCATCGAGGAAGCGGCGGTTCGTGCTCGACACCTTGGCGATGCCGGCATCCGCGGTGCGGCGCGAGAACAGGTTGTAATACTGCGGGAAGTCGTAGATCAGGTGGCGCCCGAGAAGCGTCATGTCACGCGCGGTCGACATGTGGCCTTCGCGGGTCAGGCCGTTGGCATTCCTGAAGGTGGTGTTCTTCATGCCAAGCGCCTTGGCCATCCGGTTCATCTTGCTGGCAAAGCCCGCCTCGTCGCCGCCGAGGTAATCGCCGATCGCCGCCGCCGCATCGTTTGCCGATTTCACCGCCGCGGCGCGGATCAGATAGCGCAGCTGGATCTTCTGCCCGGGCCGCAGGCCAAGCCGCGAGGGCGGCTGGCTTGCCGCATGGGCGGTGACGGTGACCACGGAATCGAGGCTGACCTGGCCGCGCTCGATCGCGTCGAAGGTCAGGTACAGCGTCATCATCTTGGTCAGCGAGGCAGGGTGCAACCGGGTATCGGCGTTCTGGGAATAGAGCACCTCGCCGGTTCGTGCGTCCATCACCATCGCGGCAAAGGGCGCAGCCAGCGCAGCCAGCGGCAGGAAGATCAGGGAGAGTGCAAATAGCCCGTAACGGACCCATCGCGCGAGCGTGGTCACGGTTTCTGTCCTTGTGCTGCCTCGTGCCCCGTTGTTTGCCGGAGCTTTGAAGGCCAGCCTAACACGGCTTTTCCCCCCTGAAAACCGCCTATTTTCAAGCGCTTTCGCTACGACACTCAGGCAGTGCCCCCAGATCTCGTGGATCCGCCCGGCGCGGCGGCGAGGGGTGGTGAGGGCGGCGGCGGCAACGCCCCGGCGGCATGGTGTCGCAGCCGTGAAACCGCACAAATTCAAGGCGTTGACGGGCATTTTCCGGGCGCTCACCCGATCCGCTCGAGCAGTTCGTGCAGCCCCGACAGCGAGGGCAGGGCGGCAAAGCGCGGGTGTCCATGCGGCGCCTCGGCCTCCTCGAGCGCCCAGGTCATCTCATGCGGCACATGCACCCCCCAGCCGCCGGCCTCGATCATCGGAAGAACGTCGGATTTCAACGAGTTGCCGATCATCATCGCCGCCCCCGCCCCGGTGCCGTGGCGGGCGAAGACCTCGGTATAGGTGGCCTTGCGCTTGTCCGACACGATCTCGACCGCGTCGAACAGATCGCCCAGCCCCGACTGGGCTAGTTTCCGCTCCTGGTCGATCAGGTCGCCCTTGGTCACGAGGACGAGGCGATAGCGGCCGGCGAGCGCCTCGACCGCCGCGCGCGCCTCGGGCAAAAGCTCGATCGGATGGGCGAGCATCTCGCGCCCGGCGGCCAGGATCTCGGCGATCACCGCGCCCGGCACCGCGCCGCCGCTGACCTCGACCGCGGTCTCGATCATCGAGAGGGTGAAGCCCTTCACCCCGAAGCCATAGATCCCGACGTTGCGCCGCTCGGCCGCGAGCAGCCGCTCGCCCAGACGGGCGCTGTCGGCGTGATCGGCCAGAAGCTCGGTGAAACGGGCCTGGGTCAGGCGGAAGAAGCGCTCGTTGTGCCACAGCGTGTCATCGGCGTCGAAGCCGATCGTCGTCAGTTTCATCCGATCCTCCGCGCCGAGCGACCCGCGGCGGGCAGATTCCTCGCCCGCAAAGTCTTTCCTTGTGCCATGATCTGCCTATATTCCCCCGATACCGTGAGCGATTCCCGAAGACCGAGGCGCAATGTTCCACCCGCTTGAGATGATGGCCGACCGCAAGGACGATGCCGAAGGCGAGGCCGGCGTTGCCCTCAAGACGAAACCCAAGACGCAGCGCCCGCCGATGTACAAGGTGCTGCTCCTGAACGACGATTACACCCCGATGGAGTTCGTCGTCCATATCCTCGAACGCTTCTTCGGCCTGAGCCACGCGCAAGCTTTCGAGATCATGCTGACCGTGCACAAGAAGGGGCTCGCCGTGGTCGGCGTGTTCAGCTTCGAGGTGGCCGAGACCAAGGTCGCGCAGGTGATGGATTTCGCCCGCCGCCATCAGCACCCGCTGCAATGCACGATGGAAAAGGAGTGAGGCGCGCGCGCCTCTGCCAGCCATGAGCCACCCCCGCCTCTCCCTTGCGCTTGACGCACCCGATGCCCTGCCCGCCGCGGGGCGCATCGCGCTGTTCCGCCCGACCGCCGCCACCGATCTTAGCGATCTGCCCAGCGAGCGGCTGCATGCCGTGCAGGGCTTCCGCCCCGACTGGGAGGCGCTGCGCGCCCGCGGCATCGCGGCTGATCCCGCCCCCGAAGGGCCCTATGCCGCCGCGGTGGTGTTCCTGCCGCGCGCCAAGGCCGAGGCGCGGGCGATCCTCGCGCTCGCCTGCGAGGTGGTGGTGCCGGGCGGGCCGATCTGGGTCGACGGGCTGAAGACCGACGGCATCGATTCCATGCTGCGCGATCTGCGCGCGCGGCTGCCGGTGGGCGAGCCGATCGCCAAGGCGCATGGCAAGATCTTCCGGCTCGAGGCCGCGCATGGCGCGCTTGACGACTGGAAGGGGCACCGCAGCGAGGTGGCGCCGGGCTTCGTCACCCAGCCCGGCGTGTTCTCGGCCGATGGCATCGACCGCGGCTCGGCGCTTCTTGCCGCGGCGCTGCCCGACACGCTGCCCGCCCGCATGGCCGATATCGGTGCCGGCTGGGGTTGGCTTGCGGCGCAGGTTCTGGCGCGCAAGGGCGTCGAGAGCCTCGATCTGATCGAGGCGGAACATGCCGCACTTGACTGCGCGCGGCTCAACATCCCCGATCCGCGGGCGCATTTCGTCTGGGCGGACGCCACCGTCTTCAAGCCCGAGGCGCGCTATACCGCGGCGGTGATGAACCCGCCCTTCCACAGCACGCGCGCCGCCGACCCGGCGCTTGGGCAGGCCTTCATCCGTGCCGCCGCCTCGATGCTGTCGCTGTCGGGCACGCTGTGGATGGTGGCGAACCGCCACCTGCCTTATGAAGAGGCGCTGCGTGCCGGCTTCCACGAGGTGACCGAGATCGTGCCGCCCGGCGGCCCGGACGGCGCCTTCCGCCTGATCCGTGCCGAGCGGCCGATCGTGCAGGGCGCCGCCCGTCCTGCCCCCGCCGTCGCGTCACAGCGTCGCCGTGTCTCTCGCCCCCGGCGCTGAAATGCGCTAACAGGGGCGGAAACCACTCCGAAGGGAGCCTCCATGTCTCTGGCCATCACCGGAAAGACCGCGATCATCACCGGCGCCGCCAACGGCATCGGCCTTGCCATCGCGCGTCACTTCCTGGACCGCGGCGCGCAGGTGATGTGCGCCGACATCGACGAGGCGAAGCTGATGGCCGAGTTCGGCGAAAGCGCCAAGGCCGAGGGCCCGGCGCGCGTCTTCTCGGGCGATCTGTGCGAGAAGCTGACCATCGCCAACCTGCTGTCGGCCACCATCGACGCCTTCGATCGCATCGACATCCTGGTCAACGCCGCGCGCAGCTTCACCCCCTGCGATCCGCTCGAACCCGATGCCGATGTGCTGGAATCGATGCTGCGGCACAACATGAAGGCCGGGCTGCGGCTGTCGCAGCTGACGGCGAAGCGGATGATCGCGCTGGCCGAGAAGGACGGGCGCCGGACCGGCGAGGTCGGCTGCATCGTCAACGTCTCGACCCTTGCCGCACAGCGCACCCAGCCCGAGCTTCTGGCCTATTCCATCGCCTGCGCGGCGCAGGATCAGGCGACGCGCGGGCTTGCGCTTGCGCTCGCGCCGCACCGGATCCGGGTGAACGGCGTCGCCTTCGCCTCGATGATGAGCGCCTCGCTGCACGCGGCGCTGCGCGAGAATGCCGACTGGCGCGAGGCGATCACCGCGGGCACGCCGCTTGGCCGCATCGCGCCGCCGACCGAGCTTGCCGAGACGGTGCAATACCTTGCCTCGTCGGGGGCGGGCTTCGTCACCGGCCAGATCGTCACCGTCGACGGCGGCCGCGGCATCGCCGACACGGTGCGCGTGCCGGTCTACTGATCGACACGCCCCGGCGCGTTTACTTCGGCTCTTCCGGATAGGCGGCCCGGCAGGCCGCGATCTCGGCATTCATCTGCGGTGCAAGGGCGCGGATCTTGGCGCGCAGGTTGTCGCGCTTGCGGGTTTCCGTGAACGGGTCGATCACCACCTGCCGGCGGCGGGTGATCGTGTCATCCTCGAGACACATCCGCGGCTTCTGGATCACCTGGCCGTTCGGCTTGGTGTAGGTGTCATAGCCGCACACCTCCCACCGCGTCGTCGGCACCTCGTATTCTTCCCAGGCATAGCCGCGGGCGAGGTTGCCCTCGGTCTCGGCCAGCAGCGACTGCAGGGTGCGGGTCTCGCGCGTGGCGCGGTTGATGCACTGCTCCTGCGGCGTGCCGCAGGCGGCAAGGACGAGCAGGACGAGAAGGGCGGCGGTCTTGCGCATGGCGGGTCTCCGGCTGATGCCGCATTCTTCTCCGGTCGGGCGGAAAACGCAATTCCCCCCTCGCGCCTTGCCTGCTAGGACGGCGCAAAAAGGGAGATCGCCATGACCGACACATTCGAGCCCCGCAAGGCCGCCGCCAGTGCCTGGTTCTCGACCCTGCGCGACCGCATCGTCGCGGCCTTCGAGGCGCTCGAGGACGGGGTCGAGGGGGCGGGCGACCTGCCCGCGGGCCGTTTCGAGGTCACGCCCACCCCCCGCACCGGCGCCGATGGCGAGGATCAGGGCGGCGGCAAGATGTCGGTGATGCGCGGCGGGCGCGTCTTCGAGAAGGTCGGCGTCAATATCTCGACGGTCTGGGGCCGGCTCGCGCCGCGGGCGCAAAAGGCGATGGCGGCGCGCGGCGTGCCGGGGATGGAGGCCGACCCGCGGTTCTGGGCCTCGGGGATCTCGCTTGTCGCCCACATGCGCAACCCGCACACGCCGGCCGTGCACATGAACACCCGGATGTTCTGGACGCCCGGCGCCTGGTGGTTCGGCGGCGGCGCCGACCTGAACCCCTGCATCGAATATGCCGAGGACACGGCGCATTTCCATGCCGCGCTGCAGGCCGCCTGCGATGCGCATGACCCGGCCTATTACCCGCGCTTCAAGGCCTGGGCGGATGAGTATTTCTTCATCCCGCACCGGCACCGCGCGCGCGGCGTCGGCGGCATCTTCTATGACGATCTGAACAGCGGCGACTGGGACGCGGATTTCGCCTTCACCCGGGACGTGGGGGCGGCCTTCCTGCCTGCCTTCCTGCCGGTGACCGAGCGCCGCCTCGGCACTCCCGCCTCCGAGGCCGACCGTGACGCGCAGCTGATCCACCGCGGGCTTTATGCCGAATACAACCTCGTCTACGACCGCGGCACCAAGTTCGGGCTCGAGACCGGGCACAATGCAGACGCGGTGCTGATGAGCCTGCCGCCGCTGGCGAAATGGGTCTGAGGGGCGGGGCCACTCACCTCGCTGCGCCTCAGTCGACCGTTTCCACCGTGATCGCCGCCTGACGCCCCGCCGCCTCGGCGGCCCGGGCGAAGCTGCCATGCAGCAGGTCGTCGAGCGCCCCCGCGTGCGGCGCGCCGATCACCACATGGGCGGCACCGCCCGCCTCGGCCCGGGCAAAGGTGGCGCGCACCGCCTGGCCGGGCGTTGCGTGCAGCACCTCGCCCTGCGCCGCACCCCCCGCCGCCGCGATCCGGGCGCGGGCGCGCGCCACGATCGCCGCGGCTTGCGGGCGGGGTTCGGTCTCGGTCTCGGCGCCGTCAAGCACTTCGCTGACCCGGACATGGAGCGCGAGCACCGCCAGCTTGCCCGTGGCCTTCGCCAGCGCCACGGCGCGGTCGATCACCCGCGCGTCGGCATCGCTGCCATCGACCGCGGCGACGACCAGCCCCGGCGCCGGGGCGGTGCCTGGCACCGCCTTGTGATGCGCGATCGAGCCGCGGCGCAGCCACAGCGTCGCGGGCGCGAGCAGCGCCGCCAGCGCCGCGAGCGAGAAGGCCGCCAGCACCGAGCCATGCTCGGCGATCGTCGGCACCGCCCAGGGCGCCACCACCCCGGCGAACCAGCGCAGGAAGTTGTAGCCCGCCGAGGCCACTGGCCGCGGCACGTCCGACACTTCGAGAGCGAGCTCGGTGAAGAGCGTGTTGCACACGCCCATGATCGCCCCCGACAGGATCACCGCCGCGGCGATCGCGGGCTTGTTGCCCGATCCCATCACGACGAGCAGCACGGCCAGCGCCACAAGCGCCACCGCGACCACCGGCACAAGGCCGAAGCGCGCCTCGACCCGCGGCGCCACGAAGACCGAGAACAGCGCCAGCATCAGCCCCCAGCCGAAGAAGATCGCGCCGACCGCGTGGGCCGACAGGTCCAGCACGAAGGGCGCGAAGGCCAGCACCGCGAAGAAGGCGAAGTAATAGAAGAAGGCGGCAAGCGACACGGTGAAAAGCCCCGGGTGGGCAAGCGCGCGGATCGGTGCGCTCAGCGCCGTCTTCTGTGCCGGCCGTGGCCGCGAGGGCAGGAAGACCAGCGCCGAGACCAGCCCCACGGCCATCAGCGTTGCCGTGCCGAAGAAGGGCCAGCGCCAGGACTGCGCGCCAAGCGCCGCGCCCAGAAGTGGGCCGACCGAGAGGCCCAGCCCCATCGCCGCCTCGTAGATCAGCACCGCGCGCCCGGTGCCGCCGCGCGTCACCGCGACCAGAACCGACAGTGCAGTGACCACGAAGAAGGCATTGCCCAATCCCCAGCCGGCGCGGAAGGCGATCGAGCATGACCTTGCCGTTCTTGTGCGCGCGCTCGAGGGGCTCTACCGCTCGCGCAAGTATCCGCTTGAACGGGCGCAATACCTGCTGCTGCTGGCGCTGCGCGAGGGGGCGCGGCCGAGCGGCGATCTGGCGGCCACGCTGGCGCTCGATCATTCCACGGTGACGCACAGATTGCGGCGCTGGAAAAGGGTGGGCTGATCGCGAAACGGCCGAACCCGCTTGATGGCCGCAGCGCGCTGATCGAGGCGACGGCGGCGGGGCGGGCGCGCTGCGCCGAGATGCAGGCGCTGCGGCTGAGCCGCCTCGAGGAGATGCTGGCCGACTGGAGCGAACCCGAGCGACAGCGCTTTGCCGCCGACATCGCGCGCTTCAACGCGCAGGTGATCGGGCGCGGCCGCACGGCCCCGGAAGAGCCCGACCTCGGCTGAGCTTCGCGCAGCCCCGGCGGGCCCGTTCGGAAAGGGCTTTCCTTCCTGGGCGAAAGCCGCTAGAACCCGCGCTTTCCGCCGTTGCGAAAGCCCCTGACATGACCCAGTTCGATCACCTTCCCGCCGCGCTTCAAGAGGCGCTGGCCGAGAAGGGCTATGCCGCCCTCACCCCCGTGCAGGAGGCGGTTTCCGATCCGGGCCTGTCCGGGCGCGATCTTCTGGTCTCGGCGCAGACGGGCTCGGGCAAGACCGTGGCCTTCGGTCTTGCCATGGCCTCCGAGCTGATCGGCGACGAGGGCATCCCGCCCTATGCCGATCTGCCGCGGGCCCTGGTCGTGGCGCCGACGCGCGAACTGGCCCAGCAGGTCAGCCGCGAACTGAGCTGGCTCTACGCCCGGGCGGGGGCGGTGATCGCTGGCGCCGTCGGCGGCATGGATGCGCGGGCCGAGCGCCGCGCGCTCGAACGCGGCGCGCATATCGTCGTCGGCACCCCGGGCCGGATCTGCGATCACATCCGTCGCGGCGCGCTCGATCTGAGCGAGCTGAAAGTCGTCACCCTCGACGAGGCCGACGAGATGCTCGACCTCGGCTTCCGCGAGGATCTCGAGTTCATCCTCGAGACCGCGCCCGAGACCCGCCGCACGCTGATGTTCTCGGCCACCGTGCCGGCCGAGATCGCCCGCCTTGCCGCCACCTTCCAGCGCGACGCCGAGCGGATCTCGACCATCGCCGCGCGCAGCCAGCATGCCGACATCGACTATCGCGCCCTCGTCGTCGACAAGACCGACCGCGAGAACGCCATCGTCAACCTGCTGCGCTTCCATGAACCGGAACGCGCGATCGTGTTCTGCTCGACCCGCGCCGCGGTCACGCACCTGACCGGCAAGCTGCTCAACCGCGGCTTCTCGGTGGTGGCGCTCTCGGGCGAGCTAACGCAGGACGAACGCTCGCGCGCGCTGCAGATGCTGCGCGACGGCCGGGCCCGGGTCTGCATTGCGACCGACGTCGCGGCGCGTGGCATCGACCTGCCGGGGCTGGAACTTGTCGTCCACGCCGACCTGCCGCAGAACAAGGAGGCGCTGCTGCACCGTTCGGGCCGCACCGGCCGCGCCGGCGCGAAGGGGATCTCGGCGCTGGTGGTGCCGCTGAACCTGCGTTCGAAGGGCGAGCGGCTGCTGCGCGAGGCGGGCGTGAGCGCCACCTGGGAAAGCGCGCCGGGCCCCGAAGAGATCTTCGCCCGCGACGAGGAGCGGATGCTGCAGCAGGCAGTGCTGACCGAGGCGCCGACCGCCGATGAGCTCGACGGCATCGAGCGCCTGCTTGAAGCTTTCGAGCCGCGCGCGCTGGCCGCTGCCGTGCTGCGCAACTTCCGCGCCGCGCGCTCGGCGCCCGAGGATCTGGTGCCGGTCACACTCGACGGGCCGAAGCCGCGCGCCCGCGAGGAATTCGGCAATTCGCGCTGGTTCCGGCTGACCATGGGGCATGACCAGTGGGTCGACCCTAAATGGCTTTTGCCGATGCTGTGCCGCGCGGGCGACCTGACCCGCCGCGACATCGGCATGATCCGGGTGATGCAGGACCACACCTTCGTGCAGATCCACGCCGAGGCCGCGGACCGGTTCGAGGGCTCGCTCGCTCCCTCGATGGTGATGGAAGACAAGTGCACCGTCACGCCGCTGGCCGATGCCCCCGAAGGGCTCGACCGTCCGGCGCCGCGCCCCTCGCGCTGGTCGAAGAGCGACGACGACCGCGGTCCGCGCAAGCCGCACCGCAAGGGCCAGGGCTGGGGCGAGGGTGCCCCGAAGCCCGCACGCAAATATGACCGCGCCGAGGGCGAGGGCGCGCCGCGCCCGCCCCGCAAGTTCGAGCGGGCCGAGGGCACCGATGGCCCGCGCCCGGCGCGCAAGTTCGACCGCCCCGAAGGCGAGGGCGGCGCGCCGAAGGCCCGCAAGGCCGCCCCCTGGGCACGCGAGGGCGGCCATGGCGCCGCCGCGAAGGACGCTGCCCCGAAGGCGAAATACGCCAAGGGCGGCAAGCCCGCCGAAAAATACGCGGGAAAGCCCGCGGGCAAGTTCGCCGGCAAGCCCGGTGGCAAGCCCGGGCCGAAGACCTTCCGCGGCAAATGATCCGCGAATGACAAAAGGGGCCTCGCGGCCCCTTTTTTTCTTCGCATGAATACGCATCTTCGCCGGGGCCGGCCCCGGCGGTCGCGGGCCCTATCCCTTGCGGATCGTCTCGACCATCAGCGCGACATTCTCGGGATCGGCGTCGGGGGTGATGCCATGGCCGAGGTTGAAGATATGCGGCCCCTTCGAGAAGGCGCGCACCACCTCGCGCGTCGCCTCGACCAGCGCGTCGCCGCCGGTCACCATGTGACGGGGGTCAAGGTTGCCCTGCACGCAGCCGTCCTTCTGCACATGCGCCGCCGCCCAGTCGGCCGAGACCGAATTGTCGATCGCGACACAATCGGCGCCGGTCTTCTTCGCAAAGCCGACATAGCCCTCGCCCGCCTCGCGCGGGAAGGCGATGACTGGCAGGCCCGGGAAGCGCGCCTTCAGCTCCGCGATGATCCGTGCCGTGGGGGCCACCGCGAAATCCTCGAAATCCTGGCCCTTCAGGCTGCCCGCCCAGCTGTCGAAGAGCTTGACGACCTCGGCCCCGGCCTCGACCTGTTTTGCCAGATACTCGACCGTCGCCTCGGTCAGCCGGTCGATGATGCCGGCGAAGGTGGCGCGATCGGTGGCCTTCAGCGCATGCGCCGGGCCCTGGTCGCGGGTGCCGTGGCCGGCGATCATGTAGGTCGCGACGGTCCAGGGCGCGCCGGCAAAACCGATCAGCGTGGTCTCCGACGGCAGTTCGCGGCGCAGGATCCGCACCGTCTCGTAGATCGGGGCAAGCGTGTCGTGGATGTCGTCGCAGCCCTTCAGCGCGGCCAGCTCGGCGGGCGTCGTGGTGGTCGACATCCGCGGGCCTTCGCCGGTCTCGAACCACAGATCGACGCCAAGCGCCTGCGGCAGAAGCAGGATGTCGGCGAACAGGATCGCCGCGTCGAAGCCATAGCGGCGGATCGGCTGCAGCGTGACCTCGGCCGCAAGCTCGGAATTGTAGCACAGCGAGAGGAAATCCCCCGCCTGCGCCCGGGTCGCGCGATATTCGGGCAGGTAGCGGCCCGCCTGCCGCATCATCCAGACCGGAGGGGTGGGCAGCACCTCGCCACGCAGCGCGCGCAGGATCGTCTTGTCGCTCATCGGGATCTCCTTTGCCCCTCTTCATCGCGGGCTGCGGCCGATTGTCAAGCATTGCGCACGTTCGCCCCGCTTGCGCGGGCAATCGGTCGCGGCTATGCCGTGGGCCATGAAACAGATGCCCTCCGCAACGGACCCGCTGAAGATCGGCACCCGCGGCTCGCCGCTCGCGCTCGCGCAGGCTCATGAGACCCGCGCGCGGCTGAGTGCGGCGCATGACCTGCCGCCGGAGGCCTTCGAGATCGTGGTGATCCGCACCACCGGCGACAATGCCGCGCTGATCGCGGCCGACCAGCCGCTGAAGGCGCTTGGCGGCAAGGGCCTGTTCACCAAGGAGATCGAGGAGGCGCTCGTCTCGGGTGCGATCGACATCGCGGTGCATTCGATGAAGGACATGCCGACGGCCCAGCCCGAGGGGCTGCTGCTCGACTGCTTCCTGCCGCGCGAGGACACCCGCGACGCCTTCGTCTCGATGCGCTATGCAAGCCTCGCCGATCTGCCCGAGGGCGCGGTCGTCGGCTCGTCGAGCCTGCGCCGGCGGGCGCAGCTGGCAAACCGCCGGCCCGATCTGAAGCTGGTCGAGTTCCGCGGCAATGTGCAGACCCGGCTGAAGAAGCTCGAGGACGGGGTGGCGGATGCCACCTTCCTTGCCATGGCCGGGCTGAACCGGTTGGGCAAGGCCGAGGTCGCGCGCTCTGCCATCGGCCCCGACGAGATGCTGCCCGCCGTCGCGCAGGGCGCCATCGGGATCGAGCGGCGCACGGCCGACACGCGCTGCGCCGATCTGCTCGCCGCGATCCACGACCGGCCCACGGGGGTGCGTCTTGCGGCCGAGCGCAGCTTCCTCGCCACGCTCGACGGCTCGTGCGAGACGCCGATTGCGGGGCTTGCCGAGATTGTCGGCGACCGGCTCTGGCTGCGCGGCGAGATCCTGCGCCCGGATGGTTCCGAGTCGATCCCGGGCGAGGCGCACGGGCCGCTGACCGAAGGCGCCGCGCTTGGTGCCGATCTGGCGCGCCGGCTGCTCGCGCAGGCGCCGAAAGGCTTTTTCGACTGGCGCTGAGCCGGCCGCGATGACGGTCGCCTCCGGGGGGCACTGGCGCGGACAGCGCCCGAACGCCCCGGGGTGGCGGCCGCCGCATCCACGGGAGACCCGCATGACCCTTCTCGACCGCCTGCGTGACCTGATCGGCCCCGCCCATGTGCTGACCGGTGACGACACCGCGGGCTACCGCGACGACTGGACCGGGCACTATCACTGGACCCCGCTTGCGGTGCTGCGCCCGGGCTCGACCGAGGAAGTTTCCGCGGTGCTGCGGCTTGCAAGCGAGACCGGCACGCCGGTGGTGCCGGTGGGCGGCAATACCGGGATGAACGGCGGCGCCGCGGCCGAGGGGGCGCTGATGCTGTCGCTCGCACGGATGAACCGGCTGCGCGAGGTGAACCCCGCCGCGCGCACGATCACCGCCGAGGCGGGGGTGATCCTTGAAACGTTGCACGACGAGGCGGCGCGCCACGGGCTTGTCTTCCCGCTGACCTTCGGGGCGAAGGGCTCGGCGATGGTGGGCGGGTTCCTCTCGACCAATGCCGGTGGCTCGAACGTGCTGCGCTATGGCAATGCGCGGGCGCTGTGCCTGGGCATCGAGGTGGTGCTGGCCGACGGGCGGGTGATGAACCTGCTGACCGGGCTGCACAAGGACAACAGCGGCTATGATCTGCGCGATCTGATGATCGGGGCCGAGGGCACGCTCGGCGTCATCACCGCGGCGGTGCTGAAGCTGGCGCCGGCGCCGGTTGCCCATGCGACCGCGCTTCTGGGCATGGACACGCTCGAGGGGGCGCTCGCGCTGTTGCACCGGCTGCAGGCCGGCAGCGGCGGCGCCGTCGAGGCCTTCGAGTTCATGCCCGCCCATTACATGGAGCGTCTTGGCCGGCTGAAACCCGAGCTTGCCTGCCCGTTCGAGCCCTGCGCGGTGAACGTGATGGTCGAGATCGCGACCACGATCGCCGGCGAGGATCCGGTCGAGCGGCTCGAGACCCTGCTCGAGAGCGCGCTCGAGGACGGCTCGCTCACCGAGGCGGTGGTCGCGACCTCGGAGGCACAGCGCCGCCGGCTCTGGACGATGCGCGAATCCGCGGCCGAGATCACCTTTGTGCAGCCGGTGATGGTCGACACCGACGTTGCGCTGCCGCTTGACCGGCTGCAGGAGTTCCTGACCCGGATGGAGCTGCGGCTTGCCACGCTCGACCCCGAGGCCGAGGTCTTCCTCGTGGCGCATCTGGGCGACGGCAACATCCATTACTCGGTCTATCCGGGCCGCGACGAGGCGAGCCATCTGGCCGCGATCCGCGCCGCGATCGCCGGCGAGGCGGTGGCGCTTGGCGGCAGCTTCTCGGCCGAGCACGGGGTCGGGCTGTCGAAACGCGCGACGCTTGCCGCGCACAAGGACCCGGTCGCGCTGAGCGTGATGGCGGCAATCAAGGCGGCGCTTGATCCGAAGGGGATCCTGAACCCCGGCAAGATGCTGCCCTGAGCCGCAGGGCGCCCCCGGCGCCCCCTTGCATCACGCCGCGCCCCGGCGCATGAGGCGGCATTGCCCGAGGTGACAATGCCGTTTCTTGCCCCGTTCCGACCGATCCTGCGTGACCCCGCGCTGCTGCTCGCCGCCGCGCTTCTGGTGCTCTATGGCGCCCATGCGGCGACCATGGCCCCCTATGTCTCGGCGCTGGCGGTCACCGTCTTTCACCTGAGCGACAGTGCCTTTTCGGTGCTGCTGGTCGTGGCCTCGGCGATCGCCGTCTCGTCCTCGGTGGTGTTCGGCATCCTCGCCGATCAGCGCGCGAACCGGCGCGGCATCGCGCTCGTCACCGGGGCGTTCCTGACGCTGGGCACCGGGATGGTGATCCTTGCGCCGAACGCGCCGGGCTTCGCGTTTGCCCATGCGCTGCTCCTGCCGCTGTCGGGCTCGTTCTTCGGCCAGCTTTTCGCGCTGGCCCGTCTTGCCGCCTCCACCCACCCCGAGGAAGACCGCCGCGCCGTGCAAAGCACGCTGCGCGCGCTTTTCGCGGTGCCGTGGGTGGTGGTTCTGCCGGTCTGGGCGGTGGCCTTCCGCGCCGGCACGCCGCTGACCGCGGTCTATCCCGTGTGCCTCACGCTCTCGGTCGCGATCCTCGCCCTCACCGCGCT
The DNA here is from genome assembly GCF_003664585.1 of Paenirhodobacter hankyongi. Lineage (GTDB taxonomy): Bacteria > Pseudomonadota > Alphaproteobacteria > Rhodobacterales > Rhodobacteraceae > Rhodobacter > Rhodobacter hankyongi. The sequence continues at coordinate 28,229 of NZ_RCHI01000009.1, read as the reverse complement.
GTTCTGGCCCCGCGATGGCGCGACGCGCTGGAGCGACACCCGCTCGGGGCTCACCTTCCGCCAGTCGCTGGGCGAGATCGCCGGCGGGCGGGTGCTGGCGCGGGTGCTGGCGCTCGGCACGATCCATGGCGCGGTGACGCTTTACCTCGTCGTCATCGGCCTTGTCTTCGCGGCGGTGCCGGGGCGGGGCGCCGGGGCGACGGCGCTTTACGCGGGCATCATGGCCGGGCTCGAGGTGCCCTTCATGCTGGCGCTGCCGCGCATTCTGGGCCGGGTCGAGGCGCGCAGCCTGATCTGGGTGGGCATGGCGCTTTACGCCGTCCACCTCGCCGGCATCCCGCTTCTGGCCGGCACCCCCTTCGTCTGGTTGCTGATGCTGCCGGGCGCCGCGGGGGGGGCGATCGTGCTGACCCAGCCGATGGCCTATCTGCAGGAGCTGCTCAGCGACCGCCCAGGTGCCGGCGCCTCGCTGATGGCGCTGCAAAAGCTTGCGGGCGACGGCATCTGCGCCGCCACCTTCGCGATCGGCACCACGCTTGGCGGCTATGGGCTCGTGGCCGGGCTGGGCGCGGGTCTGGGCGTGCTGGGCGCCGGCATGCTGTGGTGGATGGACCGCCGCCCGGTCTGAGCTCAGGGCGCGGGCTGCGCCTTTGCCAGCAGTTCGAGCACCTTCGGGCCAAGTTCCGCCACCACCAGCTTCACCCCCGCGGCCGAGGGGTGGATGTTGTCGCCCTGCATCAGCCCGCGCGCGGCGCGCTCCTCGGGCGGCAGCGCGGCAATCGGCGCGAGCAGATCGGGCAGCAGCAGGGCGTGATACTTCGCCGCAAGCGCGGGCCAGATCGCGTCGAACTCGGCCTTGTAGGCGGGGCCGTAATTGCCGGGCGCCGGCAGCCCCACCAAGAGCACCGGCAGCCCGCGTGCCGTCACCGCGGCCAGAATCGCGTCCAGGTTCGCGCGCGCCGCGGCGGGCGGCAGGCCGCGCAGCAGGTCGTTGCCGCCAAGTTCCACGATCACCGCGTCGATCCCGGGCGTCAGTGACCAGTCGATCCGCGCCCGCCCGCCGGCCGTGGTGTCGCCCGAGACGCCGGCGTTCACCACCTGCACCGCGCTCCCCTGCGCGGCGAGCCACCCCTGCAGCTGCGGCACCAGCCCCTCGCCCGGCATCAGCCCGTAGCCCTGGGTCAGGCTGTCGCCGAAGGCCAGCACCTCGGGCACTTCCGCCGCGGCAGGCAGGGCGAGGGCGAGGAAAGCCGCCGCCGCCAGCTTGCACAGCCGCGCGCGGGGCCCATATCCGAAGACAGGCACGGAAAAATGGTTTCTCATGACGGACACGGTCCTTTCGCTCGACGACGCCCGGCTCACCCTTGACGGCAATGCCGGCCCGGTCGAGATCCTGCGCGGCATTTCGCTGAACATCAACCGGGGCGAGAGCGTCGGGCTGACCGGCCCCTCGGGCTCGGGCAAGTCCTCGCTGCTGATGCTGATGGGCGGGTTGGAGCGGGCGAGCGGCGGCCGGGTCACGGCGCTGGGGCAGGACCTGACGGCGATGGACGAGGACGCGCTGGCCCGTTTCCGCCGCGGCACGATGGGGATCGTGTTCCAGTCCTTCCATCTGGTGCCGACGATGACGGCGCTCGAAAACGTCGCGCTGCCGCTCGAGATCGCGGGGGTGGGCGATGCCCGGGCGCGGGCCGAGGCCGAACTTGCCGCCGTGGGTCTTGCGCATCGGCGCGGCCATTATCCGTCCGAGATGTCGGGGGGCGAGCAGCAGCGCGTGGCGCTGGCCCGGGCCGTGGCGCCGCGCCCGGCGATCCTGCTTGCGGACGAGCCCACCGGCAACCTCGATGCGGCGAATGGCGCGGCGATCATGGACCTGCTTTTCGGTCTGCGCGACCGGCACGGGGCGACGCTCGTCCTTGTTACCCATGCCCCCGAGCTTGCGGCGCGCTGCGACCGGGTGGTGCAGATCGCCGACGGGCGGGTGCGGGCATGAGCCTTGCCTGGCGCATCGCCCGGCGCGAGCTGCGTGGCGGGCTTCGGGGCTTCCGGGTCTTCCTGCTGTGCCTGATGCTCGGTGTCGCGGCGATTGCCGCGGTCGGGCTGGTGCGCGGTGCGATCCGGGCGGGGCTGGCCGATCAGGGCGCGGTGCTGCTCGGCGGTGACGCGCAATACGACTTCACCTATCGCCGCGCCACGGCGGAGGAACGCGACTGGATCACCGCCCATGCCGGGCGTCTGTCGGAACTGGTCGAGTTCCGCTCGATGCTGAACGCAGGCGACGACTATGCGCTCACTCAGGTGAAGGCGGTCGATGGCGCCTATCCGCTGACCGGGGCGCTGGTGCTCGACCCGCCGCTGCCGCCCGCGGCGCTGGCAGGAGAGGGCGGCGTGCCGGGCGCCTTCCTCGATCCGGTGCTGGCCGACCGGCTGGGGCTGAAACCGGGCGACCGCTTCACCCTGGGCGGGCAAGATTTCGTGATGATGGCGCGGATCGTGCGCGAGCCCGACAGTACCGGCGGGGGCATCGCCTTCGGGCCGCGCAGCATCGTCTCGCTCGCCGCGATCGAGGCCGGGCCGCTTCTCGCCCCGGGCTCGCTTTACGAAACCCAATACCGGGTCACCCTGCCCGCGGGCGCGAGGCTCGACGGGCTCAAGACCGCGGCGCTGGCCCGGTTCGAGGGGGCGGGGATGCGCTGGAGCGACAGCCGCCGCGCCGCACCGGGGGCCGAGCGGTTCACCGACCGGCTGGCGACCTTTCTGGTCCTTGTCGGGCTGGCGGGGCTTGCGGTGGGCGGCGTCGGGATCTCGGCCACCGTCTCGGCCTGGATCGAGCGCAAGGCCGAGACCATCGCCACGCTGCGCGCGCTGGGCGCGACCTCGGGCACGATCCGCGCGGCCTTCCTGATCCAGCTTGCGGTGCTGGGCGCGGCGGGGATCGCGGCCGGGCTGATCCTGGGGGCGGGGGCGGTGCTCGCCGCCGCGGGGGCCATCGCGCGGGCAATGCCGGTGCCGGTCGAGGTCGGGCTGTCGGCCCGCCCGCTCTTCGAGGCGGCGCTTTACGGCGCGCTGACGGCCGCGATCTTCGCGCTCTGGCCGCTGGGCCGGATGTCGGCGCTGCGCGCGGCGACGCTTTATCGCAGCACCGGGCGCGGGCGCAGTCTGCCGCCCGCGGGGTCGCTGGTGCTGATCGGCGCGCTGGTGGCGGTGCTGGTCGGGGCGGCGGCCACGCTTTCGGGCGAGGTCGGGCTGACGCTGGCGGCCTTTGCCGGCGTCGCGGGCGCGCTTGGCCTGCTGGCGCTTGCGGCGCTTGGCCTGCGCGGGCTTGCCCGCGCGGCGATCCCGCTGGCACAGGGCCGGCCCGCGCTGCATGCGGCGCTGGCCGCGATCGGCGGGCCGCGCTCCGAGGTGCTGCCGGTGGTGCTGTCGCTTGGTCTCGGGCTGTCGGTGCTGTCGGCCGTGGGCCAGATCGACGCCGGGCTGCGCGGCGCCATCGCGCGCGACCTGCCGCAGGTGGCGCCGGCCTATTTCATCATCGACATCCAGCCCGATCAGCTGGATCCGCTGCTCGCCCGGCTGCGGGCCTTCCCCGAGGTGAGCCGCGTCGACACCGCGCCGATGCTGCGCGGCGTCATCACCCAGATCAACGGCCGTCCGGCGCGCGAGGTGGCGGGCGATCACTGGGTGCTGCGCGGCGATCGCGGTGTGACCTTCGCCGCCACCCCGCGCGAGCGGCTGACGGCGGGCACCTGGTGGCCCGAGGGGTATGACGGTCCGCCGCAGGCCAGCTTTGCCGCGAAGGAGGCGGCGGAACTCGGCCTGAAACTGGGCGACCGGGTCATCGTGAACATCCTTGGCCGCGACATCGAGGCGACGATCACCTCGCTGCGCGATGTCGATTTCTCGACCGCCGGCATCGGCTTCGTGTTGACGCTGAACCCCGCGGCGCTGGCGGGCGCGCCGCACACCGACATTGCCACGATCTACGCCCCCGAGGCGAGCGAGGCGGCGATCCTGCGCGATCTGGCGCGCGCCTTCCCGAACATCACCGCGATCCGGGTGCGCGACGCCATCGCGCGGGTGAGCGAGGCGCTTGCCACCATCGCGCGGGCGGTGGCGCTCGCGGCTTCGGTCACGCTGGCGACCGGCTTCACCGTGCTGATCGGCGCGGCGGCGGCGGGCGAGGGGGCACGGGCGCGCGAGGCGGCGCTTCTGAAGACGCTGGGCGCCACGCGGGGGATGATCCTGCGCTCCTTTGCGCTGCGCGCGGCGTTCGCCGGCGCCGCGGCCGGGATCATCGCCGTCGCGGTCGGCGCGCTCGCCGGCTGGGCGGTGCTGCATTTCGTGATGGAGGCAAGCTATCGCTTTGCGCCCGGCCCGGCCGTGGCGATTGCCCTGGGGGGCATCGGCGCGGTTCTGCTCGCGGGGCTGGTCTTCGCGCTGCGCCCGCTGGCGGCCCGCCCGGCCCGGGTGCTGCGCGAAAACGAATGAGGCCGCCCGGGGGCGGCCATCCCGCCCCGGAGCAGGGGCGTCGTCATGCGAGAGGGGTCAGCCGCGCAGGCCGGCATCTTTCAGGATGCCGCGGCGCTTCGCCTCGTAATAGTAGCCGCGCGCATACCAGCCCACTGCCTCGTTCTCGTTGCCATCGGCACAGAGCCACGCACCGCGCAGGTATTTCACCGCGTATTTCAGGTTCGTCTCGGCATCGAGCAGCTCGCGCGACGAGCCCGAGAAGCCCATGGTCGAGGCGGTGCGCGGGTCGATCTGCATCAGCCCCATGTAGGAGCCGTTGCGCGCCGTCGGGTTGTAACCGCTTTCGCGCTGCACGATGCGGTGCACCAGCGTGCGCGGCACCTCGTAGTGATCGGCGTATTTGTTGATGAGGCCCCGCATTTCGGTGCTTTCGCCGGGCTGGAGCGGCAGTTGATCCGGGGACATGCCCTTCGAAGACGCGCGGGGATCTGCGCCGCAGGCGGCGAGGGCGATAACCAGGGGCAACGTCAGCAGCAGGCTGCGGCGGATCATCATCGGGAACTGCTCCATTCCTCATTTGATTACAACATTGATACAATCACGTGAGAAAGCCGCCTAGCGCGCAGCGGGGCCCCTGTGCGCCGATGAGCGGGATCTCGCCGAAAGGCTTTGACATCTGCCACGACCTCGGGCCCACTCTGACCATCCCAGGAGGTGTCATGTCCTTAGCAACGCAGGAAAATCCCGTCGATCTGTGCATCATCGGCGGTGGCGTGAACGGCTGCGGCATTGCCCGCGATGCGGCCGGTCGTGGCCTCTCGGTGCTGCTTTTCGAGCAGGCAGACCTTGCTCAGGCCACGTCTTCGGCCTCGACCAAGCTGTTTCACGGCGGGTTGCGCTATCTCGAATATCTCGAGATTCGCCTCGTGCACGAGGCCTTGGCCGAGCGCGAGGTGTTGCTTGCGGCGAGCCCGCACATCAGCCATCCGATGCGCTTCGTGCTGCCGATCGACCCGGCGATGCGCTTTCCGACCGACACCCCGGTCGGCCGGCTGGTGGGGCTGTTCCTGCCCTGGCTGAAGGGCAAGCGGCCGGCGGCGATGATCCGGGCGGGCCTGTTCCTCTATGACCACCTCGGCGGCCGGCGCACGCTGCCCGGCACCCGCGCGCTCGACCTGCGCCGCGATCCGGCCGGCGCGCCGCTGCGGCCGGGCTTTGCCAGGGCCTATGAATATTCCGACGGCTGGGTCGACGATGCGCGGCTTGTCGTGCTGAACGCGCGCGATGCCGCCGCGCGCGGCGCCGAGATCCGCACCCGCACCCGGGTGACCGAGGCGCATCGCGAGGGCGAGCTGTGGCGCGTGGTCACCCCGGCGGGCAGCGTCTGGGCGCGGGCGCTGGTGAATGCCGCCGGCCCCTGGGTCGGCGAGGTGATCCGCACCACCATCCATGTGCCCTCGACCGAGGGGGTGCGGCTGGTGCGCGGCTCGCATATCGTGACGCGGCGGCTCTTCGATCACGACCGGGCCTATTTCTTCCAGGGGCGCGACGGGCGGATCTGCTTCGCCATCCCCTACGAGGACGATTTCACCCTGATCGGCACCACCGATCAGGACCATCGCGGCGCCCCGGGCGCGGCGCAGTGCAGCGAGGACGAGGTCGCCTATCTGTGCGCCTTCGTGTCGGAGTATTTCGCCAAACCCGTGACCCCCGCCGATGTGGTCTGGACCTATTCCGGCGTGCGGCCGCTTTATGACGACGGGGCCAGCTCGGCCACCGCGGCGACGCGTGACTATGTGCTGCGCCTCGATGCCGAGGGTGCGCCGCTGCTGAACATCTTCGGCGGCAAGATCACCACCTATCGGCGGCTGGCCGAGGCGGCGCTGGCGAAGCTTGCGCCCTTCTTCCCGTCGGCGACGGGGCCATGGACCGCCGGCGCGGCGCTGCCCGGCGGCGATTTCCCGGTGGATGGCCGGCCCGCACTCGCCGCCGATCTGATCCGCAACTATCCGTTCCTGAGCGCGCCCTGGGCCGCGCGGCTGGTGCGCAGCTATGGCACCGAGGCGCGCGCCTGGCTGGGGGATGCGCGCACGGCCGGGGATCTGGGCGCGGATCTGGGCGCCACCCTGACCGAGGCCGAGCTGCGCTGGCTTGCCATCCGCGAATGGGCGGTGACGGCCGAGGACGTGCTGTGGCGGCGCAGCAAGCTTGGCCTGCGGCTGAGCCCGGCGCAGGTGCAGGCGGTGGCGGGGATGCTGGCGCAGATCCGTGCGGAAGCCGGGATGACGGAGGCCTGAGGAGAGGCCGGGAGGAGAGGATGAGCGAGATTCTGGCCCTTGACCAGGGCACCACCTCGTCACGCGCGATCCGTTTCGCGGTGACGGGCACGGGCGGGCTGACCCCGGTGGCGACGGTGCAGCGCGAATTCGCGCAGATCTATCCGCGCCCGGGCGAGGTCGAGCACGACCCCGAGGAGATCTGGGCGACGACGCTGTCTTGCGCACGCGCGGCGATGAGCGACGCGGTGGCGGCGATCGGCATCACCAATCAGCGCGAAACGACGGTGATCTGGGACCGCGCGAGCGGCGCGCCGATCGCCAATGCGCTTGTCTGGCAGGACCGCCGCACCGCCCCGGCCTGCACCGCCCTGCGCGATGCGGGCGCCGAGGCCGAGGTGACGGCGAAGACCGGACTGCTGCTCGATCCCTATTTCTCGGCGACGAAGATCGGCTGGTTGCTCGATGCGGTGCCGGGCGCGCGGGCGCGGGCCGAGGCGGGGGCGCTGGCCTTCGGCACCGTCGACGCCTTCCTGATCTGGCGGCTGACCGGCGGGCGGGTGCATGCGACCGACGCCACCAATGCCGCGCGCACGATGCTCTATGACATCGAGCGCGGGGAGTGGGACGCGGATCTGTGCCGGCTTTTCGGCGTGCCGATGGCGCTCTTGCCCGAGGTGCGCGATTGCGCGGCCGAGTTCGGCGCCACCGACCCCGCGCTGTTCGGCCGGGCGCTGCCGATCCGCGGCGTGGCGGGCGATCAGCAGGCGGCGGCGATGGGGCAGGGCTGTTTCGCGCCGGGGATGATGAAATCGACCTATGGCACCGGCTGCTTTGCGCTGCTGACCACCGGCGCGGCGCGCATCGCCTCGGGGCACCGACTGCTGACCACGGTGGCAAGCCGCTTCGCCGGGCGCACGCATTTCGCGCTCGAGGGCTCGATCTTCGTCGCCGGGGCGGTGGTGCAATGGCTGCGCGACGGGCTGAAGCTGATTGACAGCGCAGCCGAGACTCAGGCGCTGGCCGAGACCGCCGATCCCGCGCAACAGGTGCTGATGGTGCCCGCCTTCACCGGCCTCGGCGCGCCCTGGTGGCGGCCCGAGGCGCAGGGCGCGATCTTCGGCCTGACCCGCGGCACCGGCCGGGCCGAGATCGCCCGCGCCGCGCTGCAATCGGTGGGCTATCAGACCCGCGACCTGTGGGAGGCGATGCGGGCCGATGCCGGCACGCTCGATCTGGGCGTGTTGCGCGTCGATGGCGGCATGGCGCGTTCGGACTGGACGATGCAGTTCCTGGCCGACATCCTCGGCGCCCCGGTCGACCGGCCGGTGGTGACCGAGACCACGGCGCTTGGCGCGGCCTGGCTTGCGGGCTGGCAGTCGGGGCTGTGCCCGGGGCCCGAGGAGGTCGGGCGGCACTGGGCGCTCGAGCGCCGGTTCGAGCCCGCGATGGCCGAGGCGCCGCGCGCGGCGGCCTATGCGCGCTGGCGCCGTGCCGTCGCGGCAACGATTTCGGTCTGATCGGCGCGGCCGGCTCGACAGCGCCGGGGCAGGGGCGTAGCCCGGGCACGGGTGCGCCCGCCGGGCGGGCCTGCCATGGCGGGGAGGCATGGGTTCCGCAACGGGGGGGAGAAAGACCCAACAGGAGCAAGACCGAATGCCTCTCATGCAATACCACGTCATCAAGGGCCGCACGCCGGAAGAGATCGAGCTGCTGCTCGACACCGCCCACGAGGCGATGGTGCGCACCTTCAAGGTGCCGCAGGGCGACCGCTATCAGATCCTGACCGAGCACGCGCCGAGCCACCTGAAGGCGCTCGACACCGGGCTGGGCATTCCGCGCACCGAGAAATTCGTGATGCTGCACGTGGTCTCGCGGCCGCGCGGGCGCGAGGCGAAGGTGGCCTTCTATGAAAACCTCTGCGCCGATCTGCAGGCGAAATGCGGCATCGCGCCGAGCGACGTGATGATCTCCTTCACCGAGAACGGCGACGAGGACTGGTCCTTCGGCCATGGCCGGGCACAGTTCCTGACCGGCGAGCTGTAAGCGCAGGCGGGGGGGCGGTGACCGCCCCCCTTCCGGTCAGAACCGGGCGCGGCGCAGGCGCAACGCGTTCGTCACCACGAAGACCGAGGAAAAGGCCATCGCGCCCGCGGCCAGCATCGGCGACAGGCCGGGCCCGCCGAAGGGACGCAGCACGCCCATGGCCACCGGGATCAGCGCGACGTTATAGGCGAAGGCCCAGAACAGGTTCTCGCGGATGTTGCGCATCACCGCGCGCGAGAGCTTGAGCGCGCGGGCCGCGCCGCGCGGGTCGTCGCCCATCAGCACCACCTCGGCCGCCTCGATCGCGACATCGGTGCCGGTGCCGATCGCAAGCCCCACATCCGCCGCCGCAAGCGCCGGCGCGTCGTTGATACCGTCGCCGACGAAGGCCACGGCGCCTTTGCCGCCAAGCGCGTTCACCGCAGCGACCTTGCCCTCGGGCAGGACCTCGGCCTCGACCCGGGTGATGCCGAGCCGCCGCGCCACCGCTTCGGCCGTGGGTTTCGCGTCGCCGGTGACGAGGGCCACCTCGATGCCGGCCGCCTGCAGCGCCGAGACCGCTTCGGCCGCGTGTTCCTTGATCGGGTCGGCAACCGCCAGAAGCGCGATCGCCGCGCTGTCGCGGGCAAGGTAGATGGGCGTCTTGCCCTCACCCGCGAGCGCCAGCGCCTGTGCCGCGAGCGGGCCGATGTCGACGCCCGCCTCGGTCATCGCGCGGGCATTGCCCAGAAGCACGGTCTTGCCGTCGACCTCGGCCGAGAGGCCGCGGCCGGGCAGGGCCTCGACCTTGCGGGCACGGGGCAGGGGCAGGCTGCGCGCCGCGGCCGCCGCCACGATCGCGCGGGCCAGCGGATGTTCCGAGCGCGCCTCGGGCGCCGCGGCGGTGGCAAGTGCGTCTTCCGCAGTGATGCCCGCGACCGGGATCAGATCGGTCAGCTCGGGGTGGCCAAGGGTCAGCGTGCCGGTCTTGTCGAAGGCGAGGGTCTTCACTTCGGACAGGCGCTGCAACGCATCGCCGCGGCGGAACAGCAGGCCGAGTTCCGCGCCCCGCCCGGTGCCGACAAGGATCGAGACCGGCGTCGCCAGCCCCATCGCGCAGGGGCAGGCGATGATCATCACCGAGATTGCCGCGACGAGGGCATGGGTGAAGCCCTGCCCCGCCAGCATCCAGATCGCGAAGGTCAGCAGCGACAGCCCCATCACCGCCGGCACGAAGACACGGGTGATCCTGTCGACCAGCGCCTGCACCGGCAGCTTCTGGCCCTGCGCCTCCTCGACCAGCGCGATGATGCGCGCGAGCACCGTGTCGGTGCCGGTCGCGGTGACGCGGAAAGCGAGCGCCGTCTGCCCGTTCACCGTGCCGCCGGTGATCTCGGCGCCCGGCGTCTTCTCGATTGGGGCGGGCTCGCCCGTCAGCATCGATTCGTCGATCCAGCCATGGCCCTCGGTCACCAGCCCGTCGACCGCGACGCGTTCGCCCGGGGCCAGAAGCACGATGTCACCCGGGGCGAGCTCCTCGACCGGCAGCTCGACGGGGCCGCTTTCCCGCTCGACCCGGGCCGTTGCCGGGCGCAGCGCGACGAGGCGCGAGATCGCCTCGCCCGCGCGTCCCTTTGCCCGCGCCTCGAGCCAGCGGCCGACGAGGATCAGGGTGACGATCACCGCCGCCGCCTCGAAATAGACGGAGCGGGCCGAGACCGGCAGAAGGCCCGGGGCGATGGTCACCACCGCGGAATAGAGAAACGCTGCCAGCGCCCCCATGGCGACGAGCGAGTTCATCTCGGGCGCGCCGCGCAGCAGGGCCGGGATGCCGATGCGCAGGAACACCCGGCCAGGGAAGGCCAGCACCAGCGCGGTGAGGACAAGCTGAATCCACCAGCTCGCGCGCTCGCCGATCGTGTGCATCACCGCCATGTGGAAGCCGGGGATCAGATGCGTGCCCATGGCCAGCACGAAGACCGGCAGGGTGAGCGCGGCCGAGATCAGCACCTGTCGCTTCAACTTCGCGGCCTCCGCCGCCTGACGCTCGGCGACCGGCGCGGCGGGGGCATCGGCGGTGGCGACGCGCGCACCATAGCCCGCGCCCTCGACCGCCTTCACCAGCTCGGAGGGGGCGACGGCGCCCTGGGCATAGTCCACCTGCGCGGTCTCGGTGGCCAGGTTGACCGAGGCTTCGATCACCCCGGGCAGCGCGGTCAGCGCGTGCTCGACATGACTGACGCAGCTCGCGCAGGTCATGCCGGTGATGTCGAGCGTCGCCTCGGCGCGGTTGACCGGATAGCCCGCCTTGGCCAGCGCCGCGGCCAGCGAGGCGGGGGTGGCCGGTGCCTCGAATTCGACCCGGGCCGAGCGCGCCATCAGGTTCGCCGTGGCGCTGGTCACGCCCGGCTCGGCACTCAGCGCGCGTTCGACGCGGCCGGTGCAGGCACCGCAATGCATTCCGTCGATGGTGAACGTGGTCTTGGACATGGGGCACCTCCGATGCTTCACTTGGAGCGCGCCCCCGCCCGGGTCAACTCTTCGGAAAACATTCCTGAACTTGAATTTGTGTTGCGGCAATGCTAGCTGGGGCGAAAGCGCCTTCCAACCGATCCACCCCCGTCACGGAGTCCCCCCATGAACCTCGACCGCACGATCTTCGCCTTTGCCGGCGTGATGGTCCTGATCAGCGTGCTGCTGACCTGGTATGTCTCGCATTACTTCCTGTGGTTCACCGTCTTCATCGGCCTGAACCTGCTGCAGTCGGCCTTCACCGGTTTTTGCCCGGCGGCGATGATCTTCTCGAAGCTCGGCTTCAAGACCGGCTGCGCCTTCCAGGGCAAGTGAGCCCCGCGCCGGACAGATTTCGGGACAGGGCGGGGGAACCCGCCCTTTTCCTTTTCCGTTGAGGGGGGCAGGGCGCCCTGATAGCCTTGCCCCAACGATAACCGGAGACCGCGATGCTTCGCCGCACCCTTCTGACCACCCTCGCCGTGCTGCCCTTCGCGGGCACTGCCCTGGCCGCACAGACCACCGCCACCGGCTCTTCCGCCTCGAACCCGGTCGAGGTTCTGCCGCCGGAGAAACCGGCGCCGCAATGGCCGATCGCGAAGCGCTATTACCCGACCGAGGTGAACGTCCGGCCGGAGCTGGCCGTGGGCTCGATCATCATCGTCTCGGACAAGTTCTTCCTCTACCACGTCATCGCGCCGGGCAAGGCGATGCGCTATGGCGTGGCGGTGGGCAAGGACGAGCTGAAATTCCGCGGCACCGCCTATGTCGGGCGCAAGGTCGAATGGCCGAGCTGGAAGCCGACGCCCGAGATGGTCAAGCGCTCGCCCGACCATTACGCGAAATATGCCGAGACGGGCATGCCCGGCGGCCCGAACAATCCGCTCGGCGCGCGGGCGATGTATCTCTATCAGGACGGCCGCGACACCGCGATCCGCATCCACGGCACCACCGAGCCGAGCTCGATCGGTCATGCGGTGTCGAACGGCTGCCTGCGGATGGTCAACGACCACGTCATCGAGCTGTTCCAGTCGGTGCCGGTCGGCACGCCGGTGACGGTCTACTGAGACGGGCCCCGGGCCGGGGTCAGAAGGTCCCGGCCGTCGCCGCGTGAAACTCGAAGGCGCCGATCATCCGCGCGAAGAGATCGTCGTCGACCCGGCCCCAGAACTGCTCGGGATCGGTGCCGCACCATTTGTGCCGGGTGTGCAGGATCGCCACGGGGATGCCGTCGGGCCGCAGGAACTCCACCCGGCGCTGATCGTCGCTGCCGACGAGGCGCTGGGTGAACATCGTGACCGAGATCGGCCGGCCGGAGCGGGCACGGCACAGCTCCTGAAACCGGCGCAGCTTGGCCGCCACCCGCGCGATGTCCTGAGTGCGGTGCAGCCGGTGGTGATAGAGGAAACACGCCGGGCCGGTGCCGCTCAGCCCGTCGAGAAACCGCTGCGCCTTGCGCAGGTAGCTTGCGCGGTTCTCGGCATCGTCGATCACGTCATGATGCGAGAATTCGAAGCCGTTGCAGACGGATTTCTCATAGAGTCCGGCCTCGCAGGTATAGAGCGAATGGACCGGCATCCGCGTCTTGTTGCGCTGCTCGTGGTGCAGGAACCGCGGCGTCAGCATGTCGACGAAATCGGTTTCGACGAGCTGCGTCGCATAGTCGATGTTCGACCGCGCGTGGCTGAACGGCGTGGAAAGCAGCGGCGCGACGCCGTGGCGCTGCAAGACGCCGTGGCCAAGACAGTTCTCTCCGATCGAATAGAAGGCGACGCCGGGGCTGGCTGTGGTCACTGCGGGTCTCGTGCTCGGGGATCGGGGGCTGTCCGCCGAGGCTAGGGGGTTTCCGGGCCGAAATCCACCGCCGAAGGCCTGCTGGCGGTGCCGGGGGCGGGGCAGGGGCCTGCCGATGCCCGCCGCGCGGGGCGGGCGCAGATTTTTCGCGCAAGCCTATTGACGCCCCGCGCGCCATCGCATAGCTACGCGCCACAGCGTGGCTAGGTAGCTCAGCAGGTTAGAGCACGTGACTCATAATCACGGGGTCGGGGGTTCGAGTCCCCCCCTCGCCACCAAAACTTCCCCCAGCTTTTGAAGAGAAGTAGTCTGCCTGTCCGGTTTGAACGTCGGGGCGGGTTTACACCTTCGTCTGACGGCCCTCCCCCCGCGGCGTCCTCCCCCGAGACTGATCCGACAGATGCTTGGCGCCCATCGCTAGACATGTTGGAAGTCTGCAGCTAACTTCGTCTTGGGACGAGCTGGCACGTCCTCGGAATGCGAGATCACCATGGCAAGCGAACTGTCCCAGACGCCGGTTTTTACCAAAGGCGAACTCCTCAATGGGTTGCAGGGGATGGTGCGCCAGCATCGCTGGGACGACCTGCGCCATCTCGCCCGCGACAGCCTGCGGAAAATGGAGGAAACTGGCGAAATGCCAGACCTGCAAACCGCCCTCTGGTTGAGCGAATCTGCTGAACAGAGTTGTGTTCCGGTCCGGGAAATGGCGGTTCTTGCCAGCCAGCTGGGGCCGAATGTCGCCGCTCGCCAGGCGTTCCGTGAGGTCCATGCCGACGAGCTGAATTCACGCACCTTTGTGCCCATGGGGTGCGAATGCCATCCATGGGTGATACTGAATCGATGGGGCTTCCGCGACAGCCTTGAGGATCTGAATCCCCTCTGCCTTGGCGTCCACCGCATGCCGGGGCTGGTCGAGATCCTGGAAAACCGTTTTGCCGGCTACGCCCATCCTGCCAGTGTGGGCACGCGCATCCATCGCGCGTCGAAGGAACCCATGGCGGTGAATGACGCTCAGGGCATCACCTGGAACCACCATCGCGGAGAGGCTTGGTGTTCCGATGGCTTCGTGCGGTTTTATGACGAGCAGCAGAGGCTCGCAGCGAATTTCTACACGGCAAGTCGCAAGCCCGGAGCGGTTCACGTGGTGAGCCGCTGGAAGCCCTTCCGCCCGGAGACCTGCGGGGGGTATCTCGAACGACTGCTGCGGGTCATCGCTGAGGCCGGGGCTGCAACACCCCGGCTGGTAGTGATCGATATGGAGCCTGACAAGTTCTCTCCGGGGCTGCATCGGCTCTCCGAGGAAGTCACGCTTGTCAGTCGTCCCTATCCCGAGGGATATTCTTGGAGCGCGATTAAGGACTACAACTCGCCCGCCGGTGTGGAATGGGAGCGCTCGGTGATCCAGGACCTGCTCGCGGCGGTGGCCTGACTTGGCCCCTCGTCCGAGGTTTGGATGCTCAGCGGTTTGATCGGTGGCGAAACGATTCAGGACAGATCATGCGACCTCATTTTGCTGCGCTCCTCGCCCTCGTGATCGCAACCGGATGTGCGCTCGGTTCCGGTGCCGTCGTCAAAGGCGCCGGGCCGGATGACCTTCTGAAGCTTCGCGAGGGTCCGGGCCTTGACCGCAAGATCATCATCGGCCTGCCGGACGGAACGCGTCTTACCCGTCAGAACTGTGTGACGAACAACGGCAAGGTCTGGTGCAAGGTCTATCTGACCGACAAGCCCAGTGTCTCGGGATATGTTTCGGCGGAGTATCTCGCGCATCGCTGACGGCGATCTGCTTGCCCCCCCCTGTCGCGTGTGCCCGTCCGTGCCGGGCGCGCTGATCCGTCCGGGCGTCCGCCCGCGTGGCGGACGGTGACCGAAAGCCGGATGGTCGCGGCCCCCGGCCCGGCCCTCCCGCTCTGCATGATTTTATAAAATCTTTCGAAAACCGAAGGTTGTGCGATTTTCGCAGCAACCGGCCCGATCTGGCATCAACCCTGCTTCCTTCGCTGACAGGTTCGTCGGCGCGTGGAGGGGGAGGAGCCTTTCCCGCATCTGCCGAGGCCCCGGCGCGCAGGAGGCGCCGTCGCAACAGGTATGGGAGGAGAAATGCGCAATGGCATTTCAGATTAACATTGATAACGGCGGGACTCTCACCGACGTCTGCATCATGTCGGATGACGGCGTGACCAAGACCAAGGTCCTGACCACGCCCTACGATCTGTCGAAATGCTTCTTCGAGGGGCTGCAGAAGGCCTCGGAGGTCGTCTATGGCGCGACCGACGTGAAGCGGCTGCTCGAGGAAGTCGACCTGATCCGCTACTCGACGACGCAGGGCACCAACGCGATCTGCGAGCGCAAGGGGCCGAAGCTCGGCCTGATTCTCGCGACGGGCGCCGAGGATCTGCCCGCGCAGCTGGCCACCCATGATGCCGAGGTCTGGGCCGCGCTCGTCGGTGACCGGGTGGGCTTTGTCGAGACCGACGCGCTCGAGACGCCCGAGGCCGAGGTCGCGATCGTGCGCACGATCAACCAGCTCACCGCCGCCGGCGCGAACCGTCTGGTGATCTGCTTCACCGGCGAGGGCTTCCACAAGGCCGAGGAACGGGTGAAGCAGATCGTGCTGCGCAAGTATCCGCGCCACCTGCTGGGGGCGGTGCCGGTGCTCTATGCCTCGGACCTCACCGTCGACCGCAACCCCGACC
Source organism: Paenirhodobacter hankyongi (assembly GCF_003664585.1). Lineage (GTDB taxonomy): Bacteria > Pseudomonadota > Alphaproteobacteria > Rhodobacterales > Rhodobacteraceae > Rhodobacter > Rhodobacter hankyongi. The sequence goes on along the minus strand of NZ_RCHI01000009.1, from coordinate 12,457 downwards.
GCCGCGCCTGGTCGGCGCTGATCAACTCCTTCCTGCACCCGTCGATGGAGGCCTTCCTGTTCCAGGCCGAGAACCGGCTGCGCGAATACCGCACGAAGAACCCGCTCCTGATCTTCCGCAACGACGGCGACGCCTCGCGCGTGGCGAAGACGGTGGCGATCAAGACCTATTCCTCGGGCCCGCGCGGCGGCATGGAGGGGGTGAAGGCCTTCTCCGCGCTCTATGGTTTCCGCGATGCGGTCTCGATCGACGTCGGCGGCACCACCACCGACATCGGCCAGTGCACCGAGGGCAAGGTCGCCGAGATCCGTCGCGGACATGTCGAGGGGATCTCGGTCTCCTTCCCGCTGTGCGAGATCATCTCGGCCGGCGCCGGCGGCAGCTCGGTATTCAAGGTGAAGGATGGCAAGATCGTGATCGGTCCGGACAGCGTGGGCGCCCTCCCCGGCCCCGCATGCTTCGGCCGCGGCGGGAAGGAAGCGACGATCACCGACGCCAGCCTTCTCGCCGGCCTGTTCGACCCCGCCTCCTATTTCGGCGGTGGCATGGGGCTTGATGCGGGGCGCGCCGAGGCGGCGATCCGCACCAACATCGCCGAGCCGCTGGGCGTCGATCTCGAGACCGCGGTGACGATGATGGCCGACGCCTTCGAGGCGAAGGTCGCGGCCGAGCTGCACCGCTTCACCACGATCTCGCCCGACACGGTGATGATGGCCTTCGGCGGCGCCGGTCCGCTGCTGGCCTGTGGTGTCGCCGAGAAGGCGGGGATCACGCGGGTGGCGATGCCGGCGATGGCGGCGGTGTTCTCGGCCTATGGCATCGGCGCCTGCGATGTCTCGCAGCGCTATGCGGTGACGCTGCCCGAAAACACCAGCGCGGCGCTTGCCACGGCGCGCGAGGCGCTGGCGCAGAAGGCCGCGCGCGACATGTTCGCCGAAGGCTTCGAGGCGGGCAGCTATACCGTTGCGGCGCGTCTGGTGACCGAGACCACCGAGGGCGAGGTCGTCCACGAGCTGGCCGAGGGCGAGGGCTTCCCCGCCGATCTGGCGAAGGCGGGCGCGGTCGAGCTTGAGTTCGTCGCGACGAAGAGCCTGCGCCGGGGCGAGACCCGCACCGTCGCGGTCAACCGCCGGACCCGTGCCGAGGCGGCAGCCACGCGCGAGGTGCTGGTTGCCGGGCAGGGCCGCACCGATCTGCCGGTCTACCGGCTGAACGGCATGGCGGCGGGCGACTGGGCCAAGGGGCCCGCGATCCTCGAGGAGGATTACTTCACGGCGCTCATTCCGGCGGGGTGGACCCTCACCGTGTCCGAAGCGGGCGACGTCATTCTGGACCGGGAGGAATAAGCCATGACGATGAAAGTGCCGATGACCGAATACCTGCGCATCGACCTCGAGACCGAGAAATGGGAGTGCCGCGTCTGCGATCACGTGATCGCGCCGGCCGCGGGCAACTACAAGGAAGGGCTGCTGGTGCACAACCGCGACCCGCGCGAGATCCATCCGCCGGTGATCGACCCGGCGAAGTATCGCTACACCTTCTGCCCCGATCCGGAATGGGTGCGCATCCTCGAATTCTGCTGCCCGAAATGCGGCACCCAGATCGAGACGGAATACGCGACCCCGGGTCACCCGCCGCTGTGGGACATGCAGGTCGACGTGCCCGCGCTGAAGGCGCAATGGGCGAGCCGCGGTCCGGCGATGCTGCCCGATGCCGGCCCCGCCGTGGTGCCCGGGCGCGGCCACGCGCACTGACCGACGCCGCCCTCCGCGGCGCGCGCGGGGGGCACAACCATTGCCGGGACCGGCTGCCGGAGGAGGGCAGCCCCCGGACCCAATGCACAGGGAGAGAGCATGAAACGCGTTTCCGTTGATATCGGCGGCACCTTCACCGACTGCTTCGTCGTCTGGGGTGGGCGCTATATCGAGACCAAGGCACTGACCACGCACCACAACCTTGCGATGGGCTTCAACGAGGCCCTGGGCAAGGCCTGCAAGGTCCTCGATCTGGAACTCGAGGACATCCTGCAGCAGGTGGACTCGGTGCGCTATGCCACCACGCTCGGCACCAATGCGCTGATCGAGCACAAGGGGCCGAAGATCGGCATGCTGGTCACCGCGGGCTACGAGGCCACCGTGCCGCTCAGCCGCGCGCGCGGCTATGGCGAGGGGCTTGACGACATGGGCAAGCAGGATCTGCCCAATGCCCAGCGTCCCGACCCGCTGGTCGAGGCGCACATGATCCGCGGCATCCGCGAGCGGCTCGATTTCGAGGGCAAGCTGGTGATGGGCCTCGACGAGGAAGACGTCCGCCGCCAGCTGCGCGAACTCGTCGACCGCGGCGCCCAGATCATCGTCGTGGCGCTGGTGAACTCGGTGGTGAACCCCGCCCACGAGCAGCGCATCGAGGAGATCGTGCTCGAGGAATACCCCTCGCATCTGCTCGGCGCGATCCCGGTGATCCTGTCGCATCAGGTCGCGGGCCGGAAGGGCGAATACGTCCGCGCCACCTCGGCGATCGTCGACGGCTATCTGCATTCGACGATGTATCACGCGCTGTCCGCGCTCGAGCAGAACCTGCGCGTGCACAATTACGAAAAGCCGATGCTGGTGATCCACAACTCGGGCGGCATGGCGCAGCTGAACTCGACCGACGCGCTGCAGACCATCCACTCGGGCCCGGTCTCGGGCATCGGCGCCTCCGAGCACCTGTCGCTGCAGGCCGAGCTTGGCAACGTCGTGGCGACCGACATGGGCGGCACCTCCTATGACATCGGCATCGTCGTCGAGGGCGGCATCAAGCACTATGACTTCAACCCGGTCATCGACCGCTGGCTGGTCTCGGTGCCGATGGTGCATCTGGTGACGCTGGGCGCGGGCGGTGGCTCGGTTGCGGCCTACGACCGGATGTACAAGACGGTGAAATGCGGCCCGGAAAGCGCGGGCTCGGACCCGGGGCCGGCGTGCTACGACCGCGGCGGGATGAAGCCCACCGTGACCGACGCCGACCTCCTGCTCGGCTATCTCGACGCCGAGAACTATGCCGGCGGCTCGATCCCGCTCAACCCGCGCCGGGCGAAGGCGGCGGTCGAGGATGCGCTGTGCGACGATCTCGATGTCTCGGTGATCGAGGCGGCCAAGCTGATCCGCGAGAAGGTCGACGCCAACATGGCGAACGGGCTTTTCACCGAACTGCGTGCCCGCGGCTATGATCCGAAGGACTTCACCATGCTCGCCTATGGCGGCAACGGGCCGCTGCATTGCTGCGGCATCGCGCAGAACCTGGCGATCGACAAGATCCTGGCGCCGCCGCTCAGCTCGGTGTTCTCGGCGGTGGGGGCGGGCAACATGCACCAGCTCCACATCCACGAGAAGTCGCTCTACATGGTGCTTTACGACAGCAACACCCGGCGGATCTTCAGCGATTACGAGCGGTTCAACGGCATCGTGGCCGAGCTGAAGGAACGCGGCCGTCAGGACCTGCTGCGCCAGGGCGTGCCGGCCGAGCAGATCCAGCACAACCTGGAACTGGACATGCGCTATGGCAACCAGCTGGTGCAGACCACGGCGGTGATCCCGATCCACGAGCTGAACAGCCCGAGCGACGTGCTGCAGGTCATCAACCAGTTCTCGACCGACTATGGCAAGCGCTTCGGCGAGGGCAGCCAGGCGCCCGAGGCGGGGATCCGGATCAACACCATCCGCGTGTCGAGCTATCGCCAGCACGAGACGGTGCAGTTCCAGAACATCAAGCCGCTGCCGAAGCCCGAACGTTCGGCCCCCCCGGCCCCGAGCGGGCACCGCACCTGCCACTTCGTCGGCCATGACGAGGCCTTCGAGACCCCGGTCTGGGCCCGCAAGGACCTCGACCCCGGCGTCGAGATCGCAGGTCCGGCGATCGTCGCCTCGGAAGTGACGACCTTCCTCGTCAATCCGGGCTGGACGCTGGTCGCGGCAAAGCAGGGCGCGACCTGGTTCCTGCGCAACGAGGCCCCGGTCACCAAGCACTGACACGCGTGCCCCGGCGAGAGGAGCGCCGGGGCCCATTCCAACAGGAGGAGTTCCCATGAAAGACATGACCACCGGGGGGCCGGCGCCCTCTGCCGAAGACATGAAGCTGATCAAGAAGTTCCTCGAGGACACCACGCTGTTCCTTGGTCCTGATCCCGAGATCATGCAAAACCACGACCTGATGCCGCGCTCGGCCGACGAGGAGCACGCCATCGCCAATGTCCCCGACACCCATACCATCGCCAAGATCCGCGACCGGCTGCAGGCCGGCTGCGACGAGGGCTATGAGATGGTCGAGCAGATGGGCGCGGCGCCCGGCGCGAAATGGGGCGATGTCATCACCGGCATCTATTCGGCCTCGGGCGACCTCGCCATCGCCTCGGCGGGCGGCGTGCTGCTGTTCTCGTCGGTCGTGCACCACCCGATCAAGTTCATCGTCAAGAACTGGATGAACGAGCCCACCGTGGGCGTGCGCGACGGCGACGGCTTCATCCACAACGACAGCCGCTATGGCAACGTGCACAACACCGACCAGTCGATGATCCTGCCGATCTTCCACGAGGGCCGGCTGGTGTGCTGGGTCGCCTCGACCGTGCACGAGGGCGAGAACGGCGCGATCGAGCCGGGCGGCATGCCGTCGATGGCGGAAAGCCCCTCGGACGAGGGTCTGAAGATGTCGCCCTTCAAGGTGGTCGAGAACTATCAGATCAAGCGCGACCTGCTGACCTTCCTGCAGAACTCGGTGCGCGAGCCGAAGCTGCAGCTCGAGGACATGAAGGTGAAGCTCTTCGCCTGCCTGCGCATCAAGCAGCGCATCGAGGAGACGCTGAAGACGGACGGCGCCGACGCGCTGATCTCGACGCTGCGGCTGACCATGGAGGACGTGCGCGCCGAGGTGAAGCGCCGGGTCTCGGAATGGCCGGACATGTCGGTGCGCACCTACATCATCCAGGACTCGACCCTGCGCGAGAACTGCGTGGTCAAGGTGAACTGCACGCTGACGAAGAAGGGCGACCAGCTGACCTTCGACTTCCGCGGCTCGAGCCCCGAGTTCACCAACCGGGCGACGAACACCATCCTCGGCGGGCTCAAGGGGATGCTGTCGCAGCTCTTCCTGTGCTACATCTGGCCCGACCTGCCGCGCGGTCAGGCGGCGATGGCGCCGATCGAGGTGATCACCGATCCGCACTCGATCCTGAACTGTTCCTATGACGCGCCGAACTCGCAGTCGCTGATGTCGATCTTCACCGGCTTCACCGCGGGCCAGCACGCGGTGGCGAAGTTCCTCTACTCCTGCCCGGAGAAGTTCACCAAGGTCCACGCGCCGGCCTTCAACATGATCAACACCTTCATCTGGGGTGGGGTCAGCCAGCATGGCGAGACGCTCGGCAACCTCTGCGCCGACCTGAACGGCATGGGGGCGGGGGCGACCTCGAACCGCGATGGCGAACATGCGCTGGCGCCGATCTTCGCCACCATGGCCGATATTGGCGAGCAGGAGGTGAACGAGGAAGACGTGCCGTTCCTGCAGCTCGTCTCGAAGAAGATGACGCGCGACGCCATCGCGCCGGGCAAGTATCGCGGCGGCCAGGGCTACACGATGATGGTGGCGACGAAGGACAGCGAGCAGTGGGGCTTCATGACCACGGCTCAGGGGGCGAAGATCCCGCCGATCCAGGGTCTCTTCGGCGGCTATGCCTGCGGCACCTATCCGCTGTCGAAGGTGCAGGGCGTCGACGTCTATGACGTGATGCTGAACGAGCCGGAGAAATTCCGCCACTCGATCGAGGAGATCATGAACGAGCAGCCCTTCGAGGGCGCGCGCTACACCACCCATCACATGGGCATGGGCTTCGACATCTCGAAGCGGGGCGAGCTCTACATGATCAGCCAGGGCGCCGGTGCGGGCTATGGCGACCTGCTCGAACGCGACCCGGTGGGCGTGGTGAAGGACATCGAGGAGGGGCTGATGTCGGCCGAGGTGGCGGCGCGGCTCTACAAGGTGGTGTTCGACCCGGCGACGCTGGCGATCGACTTCGAGGCGACCGAGAAGGCGCGCGCCGACGAGCGCAAGGCGCGCATCGCCCGCTCGGTGCCCTATGCCGAGTTCGTCAAGGGCTGGAACCAGCCCAAGCCCCCGGCGCATCTGCCCTATTTCGGCTGCTGGGGGGACGATGTCGAGACGCTCTACATGGGCTCGCCCGACAAGACCCGCCGCGGCGACGAGCCGAAGCCGAACTACATGGTCCACCCGAAGGACGTGCGCATCGCCGAGCTCGAGGCGCGTCTGGCGGCGGCGGGCGTGCCGGGAGACGAGAAGCAATGAGCCAGTCTCTCGCAGAGGATCTGCCCAAGGGTTCGGGCACGAAGGCGCTGCGGGTCTGGCTGGAGTCGTCGGGCTATGCCCGGCGGCTTCTGCTGGGCGAGGCGGGCGACCCCTGGGCCGAGGGCGCGGCGAAATACCTGTCGTGGTTCACCCAGGCCCGGGGCCTGCTGCGCGGCGACGTGGCGGTGGTCGACGTGGGCGACATGTTCCGTTCCTGGCGGGCGCGTCACCCGGGGCTTGCGGCCGAGATGGGGGCGAAGAAGCGCGTCCCCTATCCCCTGCGCCGGATGCTCGAGGAGGAGGGCCCGCGGGCGCTGCTCGACGAGGTGACGGTGGCGGTCGGCGCCCATCTGCAGGGCCAGGTGCCTTTGGTTCTGGCGATGCCGGCGCCGGGGACGTGGCTGGCCGAGGCGCAGGTCGCGGCCGGGCGCGAGGCCGAGGTCGATGCCGACGCGGTCGAGGATGCGGCGATGTACATGGCCGATTTCATCCGCTGTGTCGCCAGCCGGCCGGTGGGCGGGCTGCTTCTTGAGGAAGGGGCCGAGCCCGGTCCGGCCGATCGCTATGCGCCGATCCTGAACGCCGCGCGGCATTACCGCTGGGCGGTGGTCGGGCGCGGCGCGGCGCCGGGGCAGGGCGGCTTCGATGCGGTGATCGGCACCGATCCGGCGGCGACCGGGCGGGATGTGACGGCGGCGCTCTTCGCCGGCGAACCGCTGCCCGAGACCGGTGCGGGGCAGTTCCTTTTCGCCGAAGTGCCGGTCGCCCATGCGCCCGAGGCGGTGCTCGAGGCCGTCGCCCGCCTGCGCGGCACCGTTCCGGCCTGAGGGCCCCACGCGCTTTGCGGCGCCTGCCATTCCTCCTCCAGGGGGCGCGCTGCAGGGACGGCACCCGGGACCCCGGGTGCCGTTTCCCGTTTCAGCCCTCGCGCAGCTGCGCGATGTGGTCCTTCAGTCCGAGCTTGTCGAGCCGGACGTAGAGCGTGCTCTTGGCAATGCCGAGATCGCGCGCGGCCGAGGTCATGTTGCCCTGATGGCGCCGGATCGCGGCGGCGATCGCGTCGCGCTCGGCCCGGTCGAGCGGCGACAGCGCCTCGGCCAGGCCGATCAGCCGGGGCGTGAGCTGCAGCTCGGGCGGCAGCGCCTCGGGCCGCAGGATCGCGCCCTCGCTTTCAAGGAACATCCCCTCGAGCACATTGCGCAGCTCGCGGATGTTGCCGGGCCAGTCGTGGCCCGCCAGCGCCACGAGGACCGCGGGCGCGATCGCCGGCACCGGGCTTTCGTAGCGCGCGGCGATCTGGGCCACCAGATGCGCGGCAAGCGCCGGCAGGTCCGACATCCGTTCGCGCAGTGCCGGCAGCTTCAGCGAGGTCACGGCGATGCGGTAGAACAGGTCGAGCCGGAACCGGCCCTCGCCCGCCTCGGTCTTCAGGTCGCGGTTGGTCGCCGCGATCAGCCGCAGCTTCACCTTGCGCGGCCGGTTCTCGCCGATGCGGTAGACTTCGCCCGTTTCCAGCACGCGCAGCAGATGCGGTTGCAGATCGAGCGGCATCTCCCCGATCTCGTCGAGGAACAGCGTGCCGCCGTCGGCCGCCTCGATCTTGCCGGTCATGCCGCCGCGGCGCGCGCCGGTGAAGGCGCCGTCGGCATAGCCGAACAGCTCCGAGGTCAGCAGCTCGCGCGAGAAGCCGCCGCAATTGATCGCGACGAAGGGGCCCCTGGCCTGCGGGCCCGCCTCGTGCAGGGCCTGGGCGAAGGCGTCCTTGCCGACCCCGGTCTCGCCCAGCAACAGCACGGGCGCGGGGCTTTTTGCCAGGAGCCGGGCGCGGCGGATTGCCTCGAGATAGGCCGGCGCCGTTCCGGACAGCCGGTCGAAGGGATCGACGCCCGGACGGGGCGCGACGGTGCGCAGCCCGGCGCGCCGCACCGTTGCCGCGCGGTCGGGCAGCACCAGCACCGCCCCGAGCCGCTCGCCCTCCTGATGCACCGGTTCGATCCAGTCGTGGTCGATCCAGCCCGGCATGTTCTCGGGGGCGACGCGGCCCTTCTTCCAGGGCAGCAGCAGGTTGCGGATCGACTGCGCATCCTCCGCCCCGGTCTTCGCCAGTTCCGCCATCAGCGCCGCCGCCCGCTCGTTCGTCTTGATCGGCCGGCCCGAGCGGTCGAAGACGATCAGCCCGTCCCGCCCCGGGCCGCGCAGCCGCTCGAGGCACTGGTCGAGCAGCTGATAGCGCAGCTTCAGCTCGCGCTGCACCAGGCGGTTCTCGATCCGCCCCGCCGCGGCGATGGCGAGCGCGAGGCTGTGCCGGCTGTAGCTTTCGTTCAGCCCCGAGATGTCGATCGCGCCGAGCGTGGCGCCGCTCACCGGCTCGCGGATCACCGCGGCCGAGCACGACCAGTGCTTGATCCCCGAGCAGTAATGCTCGGCGGCGTGGATCTGGATCGGCTGGCCGATCTGCAGCGTGGTGCCGATCGCGTTGGTGCCGCAGGCGGTCTCGCTCCAGTCGGCGCCGGGCATCAGGTGAATCGCCTCGCTCGGGTCGCGCAGGGCATTGTCCCCCTCGACGCTGAGCACCTTGCCGGCGCAGTCGGTCAGCACCATCACCGTGCCGGTCTCGAACAGGAAGTCGCGGGCCGAGGCGATCACCGGCGCGCCGGCCTGCATCAGGTCCTCGCTGTCGGCGAGCAGGTCGTGCAGCGCGTCGCCCATGGCGGGCAGGGGCGCGCTCTGGCGTCCCGGGTCGACCGCGCCGTGACAGCGCCGCCATGAATCGTCGATCAGCCGGCGCAGCGCGTCCGATCCCGGTTCCTGCCCCTCCATGAACCGTTCCCACGAGGTCATGATCTGGGTGTCGTTCTCGGGGCGCGACAACCGCTGACGCAGCATCGTCTGTGGCATGTGACTTCTCCTCCCTGGAGACAGGGGCCGGTCGCCCCCTGCTGCGCCCGTCTCCTCCCCGAGACGTCTGCGGCAGGTGCCCGGTCGTGCCGGGCCTGTCTCCTCTCCTCGCGCGCAGCTTAGCATTCCCCTTTGCGAAAAGGGAAATTCTCTTGCGCGAAGGGGGCGGGGCGCCCTCCCCGGGCGGGTCCGCAGCCCGGGTCCGCGACGCTGCGGCGCGGCAATTCCAGAGGGGCGGGTCCGGTTCCCGGCATGCGCCGGGCCGATCGCCGCGTCCGGAAACCGGACGCCCGGCCGCGTCTGCCGTCCGGTCCTCGTCCGGTGCCGGGCGGGCGGGCGGCCTCCGCGCCGCAGTAAGTCCCGGTCTTCGTTGCCGCTTGGTCAACTGGCAAGAAACCTGCTTCCTGTTCCTTCGGGAGAGGGAGGAATGACGATGGACAAGAACGGCTCTGCACCCTTTGCGGTTGCGGCAAAAGCGGGGGGACGGGTGCCGGTGACGGTGCTCACGGGCTTTCTCGGTGCCGGCAAGACGACGCTTCTGAACGCGCTGACGGCCCGGCCCGAGATGGCCGGCGCGGCGGTTTTCATCAACGAGCTGGGCGAGATCGGCATCGACCACCACCTCGTCGAGCGAATCGACGACAGCCTCGTCATCCTTGATTCGGGCTGTCTGTGCTGCACCGTGCAGGGCGACCTGATGCGCGCGCTGATGCGCCTGCACGAACGCATGTCGCGGCGCGAGATTGCACCGGTGACGCGGGTGCTGATCGAGACGACGGGGCTCGCCGACCCGGCGCCGGTCCTGCGCGCGCTGATGGAGGACCGGCTGGTCTCGGCGCGGTTCCGCTGTGACGGGGTGCTGACCGTCGTCGATTGCGAGCGCGCGCGGATGCAGCTGCCGCGCCACCGCGAGGCGCGGGTGCAGGTCAGCCTCGCAGACCGGCTGCTGCTGTCGAAATCGGCGCTGGCGGGGCAGGTCGAGACCGCCGCGGTGCGCCGCGAACTTGCGGCGCTGAACCCCGGTGCGCCGCAGATCCTGCTGACCGAGGGCGAGGCCGATCCCGCCGCGATTTTCGGCGCGGGGCTCTATGCCGCCGAGGCGGTGCCCGCCGACGCGACCGACTGGCTTGGCGCGGTGACCGCGCTGCGCGCGCCGCAGCCCGTGCCGTTCCCCACTCCGGGGCAGGGCCATGCGCCGTCGCATTCGGGGCGGGTGCGCAGCTTCGTCGTCGAGTTCCACGAGGCGCCGGGCTGGCGCGGCTTTGCCCTCGCGCTCGGCCAGATCCTCGAGGCCTGGAGCGGCCGGCTGCTGCGGGTGAAGGGGCTGATGGCGGTGCCCGGGCTCGAGGTGCCGGTGGTGGTGCAATGCGTCGACGGTACCGCCTGCCTGCCGGTGCGCCTGCCGGCCTGGCCGCGCGGCGGGGCGCTCTCCGACCGGCGCGGCCGCCTCGTCTTCATCGGCGAGGATCTCGCCCCCGCCGACGAGGCCGCGATCCGCACCCGCCTGGCCGCGACGCCCGGCGACCGCGAGGCGCTGCGCCGCGCCGCGACCACCCCGGGCCTGCCCACCCGCAGCTGGCTGGCCGAGCGCGTCCCGCTCACCCCGCGGCAGGGGTTCGCCTCCGAGGCGTTCATCGTCCAGCCGCGGTTCCTGGGCGAGATCCGCCGCCATGGCTGAGACCGGAGCTTGCCCGGCCGGCGTCGGGCGCTACTGTGGCCCGCGGTGGCGGAGGGGCAGATGCGCGCAGTGACGGGCCTCGGGCTCGGGCAGAAGATGTCGGTGCAGATGTCGCAGGCGATGCGGCAGGCGCTCGAGTATCTGCAGATGGACAGTGCCGGGCTGTGCGGGGCCCTGGTCGCGGCGGCGGCCGACAACCCCTGCCTGCAGGTCACGCTGCCCGATCCCGAGCCTGACGCGCCGCGCCCGGGCCGCGCGCCGCCGCGCTGGCGGCCGCAGGCGGGCGGCGATGGCGGCGAGGCCGAGCGGATGGCCGATGCCGCGCCCGGACTGCATGCCCATGTCGCGCGCCAGATCGGCCTTCTGGTCCGCTCCCCGCGCGAGGCGGCGATTGCCGCCGTGCTGGCCGAGGCGCTGGAGCCGAGCGGCTGGCTCGGTGCGCCGCTTTCAGGCCTGGCGGCGCGGGCGGGCTGCACGCTGGCCGAGGCCGAGGCGGTGCTCGCCCGGCTGCAGCAGATGGAGCCCGCCGGGCTTTTCGCCCGCACGCTCGCCGAATGCCTGGCGCTGCAGCTCGCCGACCGCGAGGCGCTGAGCGCGCCGATGCAGCGCCTGCTCGAGAACCTGCCGCTGCTCGCGCGCGGCGAGGCGGCCAGCTTGCAGGCGCGCTGCGGTGTCGGCGCCGAGGACCTCGCCGCGCTCGTCGCGCAGTTGCGCCGGCTCGATCCGAAGCCCGGCGCGCATTTCGGCGATGCCCCCGAGCTGCGCCGCGCCCCCGACCTGATCGTCACGCGCGCGGCCGGCGGCTGGCAGGTCGCGCTGAACCGCGAGGCGCTGCCGGCGGTGTCGGTGACCGATCAGGGCGCGTCGCCCGGCGCGCTCGCCACCGCGAAATGGATCGCGCGCACGCTGTCGCGCCGCAACCGCATGGTGCTCGAGGTGGCGGCCCATGTCGTCGCGCGCCAGCAGGCGTTTGTGGAAACCGGGCCGGCGGCGCTGGTGCCGCTGACCTGCGCCGAGGTGGCGCGCGCGCTCGGCTTTCATGACAGCACGATCAGCCGGGTGCGCAGCGGGCTCTTGCTGCAGACGCCGCGCGGCATGCTGCCGATGGAGGCCTTCTTCGCGCGCACCGGCTCGCGCGGGCAGGGGCGGGTGCCGGCGCCGGCGCTGCGCGCCCTGCTGGCCGAGATCATTGCCGCCGAACCGGCGGCGGCGCCACTCGGCGACGACGCGCTCGTCGCGGTTCTGGCCGGGCGCGGCATCGCGCTCTCGCGCCGCGCGGTCGCCAATCATCGGGCCCGGGCGGGCATTCCGCCGGCCCGCGACAGAGGAAAGGGAGGACGGACCTCATGAGAAAGATCTACGGCTCGGCGTCGGAGGCCCTGGACGGGCTTCTGGTCGACGGGATGACGATTGCGGCGGGCGGGTTCGGCCTGTGCGGCATTCCGGAACTCTTGATCGACGCGCTGGTCGCAAGCGGGGTCAAGGACCTGACCATCGCCTCGAACAATTGCGGCGTCGACGGCTTCGGCCTCGGCAAGCTGCTCG
>NZ_RCHI01000008.1 GCF_003664585.1 Paenirhodobacter hankyongi | reverse complement strand
CAGGCGAGCAGGTCATAGCTGTGCCCCCCGATCTGCAGCCAGATGTGATCCTGCGCCGCGCCGTCGACCAGCGTCCAGACCTGCGCCCCGGTCGGTTCGTGGATCACCAGAACCTCGCGGATCTGCGCATCGCCCGCCCCCGGCACCGTCGCCAGGCGCAGCTCGAAATCATCGACCGAGGCGGTGCTGTCGCGGAAGATCAGCACGTCGCCGTCGGCACTGCTGTAATCGCCAATGCGGTCGCAGCCCGCGGCCGCGGTGCCGTCGTGATAGAACCGGTCCGCGCCCCAGCCGCCGCGCAGCAGATCGTTGCCGTCGCCGCCGTTGAGGAAGTCGGTGCCATTGCCGCCGACGAGCGTGTCGCTGCCCACCCCGCCCTGCAGCGTGTCATTGCCGGCATCCCCCCAGAGCCGGTCGTTGCCGATGCCGCCGGCAAGCCGGTCGGCGCCGAAGCCGCCCCGCAACGTGTCGTTGCCGCCGGCGCCGAAAATCATGTCATTGCCGCCGCCGCCGGCGATCCAGTCGTGCCCGGCGTTGCCCTGCAGGCTGTTGCCGAGGGCGTTGCCGACGATGCGTCGCCCCGTGGCGCCGATCACCGTCAGCGCCTCGACCTGCGGCGCCCAGATCGACATGTCGTAGCTGCTTTGCGCCCGGATCAGGTCGGTTCCGCCCCCCGCCGCCTCGATCACCATCGTCTGGGGCGACAGCACGGTATAGGTGTCGTCCCCGCCGAAGCCGGCAAAGGCGAGGGGCGGGATCTTCGGGTCGCCGCCGGCCGCGGCGGGGATCTGCACGGCGGCGAACACGTCGTCCCCGTCGGTGCCCATGGTCACCCGTGCGGCCGCGGCGCTGGTGCCCGAAAGCAGGCTGTCGGCGGTGGCCGTGACCAGCGCGTTCACCAGCGTCTGGCTGTAATGCAGCGCGTCGACGAACATCGCGCCGGGGTGGATGCCTGCCTGCGCCGCGACGAGATCGACATTCACCAGCTGCACCCGGTCATCCGTGGCGGCCAGCGCCTGCTGCTCGCCGACGATCGTCGACCAGGCCGCGCGGGTGGCGCCGGGCGCATAGCTGGAGAGCTGCAGTGTCGCCACGTCGAAATCGTAGAACTCAGCCTCCCGGCCGGCGAAGCCGTCGTGCAGATGCGCCTCGATCCGATCGAAAAGCGCCTCTGCCTTCTCCGCATAAAGGCTGCTGCGGGCGCAGGCGAGCGTGTCGGCCTCGCCCTGCACCCAGATGATCCCCTCGAGATGGGCGCTGCCGTCGCGGCTCAGCGCCGCGTCCAGCGCATCGAGCAGCGCCCTCGGCAGGTCGTTGCCCTGATACCAGTCGGTGTCCCCCCCCCGCCCCCAGGTCAGCGGCGCCCCCGCATCCGCGATGGTGAGCACGGTGCAGCCCGGGTCGCGCGCCTGCAATTCCGCCGTCATCTCGTCGGCGATGTTGTTGGCGTTGCTCTGCCCCGCGATGATGTAAATTCCGGACATGGCGTGTCTCCTGCTTCGGAGGGAGACTGCGCCTCGGGCGGTTAAAGGTTTCCTATTTGTTCCGCCAATCTTGCTCGGGATTTATCGCGCTTTTTAATCGACTTCAGGCGTCGAGGGCGCCGAGGATCTGGTCCAGGATGCGTGCGCCGAAGGCCGCATTGGCGTGGAGGAAATCCCCCTTCGGCTGCACTTTGTCGAGGTCGATCAGCCGCTTGGCCCGGCTGGTGAAGGCCTCGGGTGTGAGGATGAAATCGACCGTCGTGTCCTCGGGCTGAGGCAGGAAGCGCGCGCCGAGATCGGCGAAGGTGCGCGACGCGACATCGGCGAACCCCGCCGCGGCAAGGGGGGCGATGCGCCCCCGGATCGCGCGCAGGAAACCCGCCCCGGCCGTCGCCATGGTCCTGAGTCGCTCTGACGGGAAGGGCTGGGGCACGACCAGCATCGGCCGTGCGCCGAGCCCTGGCAGGGCCTGCAGCGCCGCCACCATCTGCCCGCCGTTCGCGCCCCGCAACCCGTCGGCCAGCGCCGCCTGCAGGCAGCGCTCGGTGATCTCCTGCGCGCCGCGGCGGTTCGGGTCGGGCCAGCCGAGCACGTGGCACTTGTTCAGGATCGCGATCATCAGGAACGGGCTGACCTCGGCGCCGATCACCACGCGGGCGTCATACTCGGCCAGATCGAAGCTGTCCCTCAGCCCGAGCCGGGCGAGATAGCCGCGGAAATCGTCATTGCCGGCCTCGATCCGGGTGCCGTCGATGCGGTAGTCCTTCACCCCGCTGCCGCCGCGCACGAAGAAGTCGATCTGATGTGGCGAGCTGTCCTGCAGCTGTTTCCAGGCCTCGATCAGGCAGGCGGAATGCGAATTGCCGGTGACGAAGATCTTCATGTGCGCGACGCGTCCAGCAGGATTTCGTCACAGACCGTGTCGGGCTCTTCGGCGGCGATGTCGGTTCGCGTGCGGCTCAGCCCCGGGTGGGCGGCGAAGAAGGTCGTCATGATCTCGGCCACCACCTCGTCCTTCACCTCGCGCTGGCCGGCGTCGAAGGCGTCGCGCAACAGCGGGTTGGCAGTGGCGATCTCGTAGGAGGGGAAATAGTCGCAGCCGGGCAGGGCGGTGACGACCTCGTCGACCGCCGCGCGCAACACCGATTTCGAGCGGATGGTGGCCGGCAGCACATGGCCGCCGGTCGCGGTGGCCGCGAGCGGCACCGGCGAGACGGTGAAGAGGAAGCGCAGGTCGGGCGTGTAGGCGCGCACCAGCGCGATGAAGCGCGTGAGTTCCGACACCACCTCGCTCACCCCGGTGTTGTGGAAGCGGTGCTCGGGCGCGCCGAAGGCCGGATCGACCGTCGCCGGACAGAGCTGATAGACGGTGCCGGTCTCGGCATGTTCCCAGCGTTCCGTCAGCCCGAGGGTGAAGACGAAGACCGAGGCCTCGGTGAACAGCCGCCGCACCTGGCGCAGGTGCGAGCGCCGCGCCGTCACCACATCGGCACGGCGCGCAAAGCCGCCCGGTTCGATCCGCGGCCGCAGCCCGTCGAACCAGGCGCCGTCCTTCGTCCACAGCGTGTCTTCGCGGACATGATCCGAGAAGGCGTCCTCGGCCAGCTGCAGCAGCTGCGCGGTGGTGTAGATATTGCCGTAGCGCGCCGAATAGAGCCCATAGCCGAAGCCGGTCGCCGTCGTCTCGCTCATCCCCGGGGGCGCGGGCTCGAGGTCGAGGAAGCGCGCGTCCGAGCGCTTCAGCTCGCGCCCGATCTTCTGCGCGAAACAGCTGCCCGCGGTGGCGATCGGCTCGCCCGCCTCGATCGTCACCGTGGGCTGGTAGATCTCGGCGAAATCGAAGCGCGGGCTGCGCAGGCAGCGCCGCCAGAAGCAACGGTCGGGCAGGTCTGAATAGATCGACATCGGCGGGACATTCCCGAATTCGCGGCACAAAGGATTTGCCGCAGAAGGGCATGGAAATCAGGCCGTTTCAAGGCTCCGGCGACAGACCGGAGACTCCGCCGCGAGGCGATTGACATGCGGTCCATTCGTGTCACGCTTGCGTGTGACGCCGGAAAGCCGTTGCTGCGTCGCAGAAACTGTCACATAGTTTTGCGGAACTGACATGAAACCGTATCGCTTGCGGCGCATTGGGGGTCAGGAAGCAAAAGGAAACCGTCATGCCCGAAACCGCGCCCCAGACGATCCGCAAGAGCTATCGCACCCTCTTCGTGTCCGATCTGCATCTCGGATCCCGAGGCAGCCGGGCGGCGCGTTTCCTTGACTTCCTGAACCGCACCGAGGCCGAGACGATCTATCTGGTGGGCGACATCCTCGACATCTGGCACCCGGGCCGCGTGCACTGGGGCGAGGTGCATGACGCGATCATCGAAGAGCTGAGTGCGCGGGCGCGGGCGGGGGTCCGTGTGGTCTATCTGCCGGGCAACCACGATGCGGCGCTGCGCCTGCACGAGGGGCCGATGTTCGGTGCCTTCGAGCTGCGCGAGACCGACGTGCACCGGGCGGCGGACGGCATGCGCTATCTGATCCTGCACGGCGACCAATGCGACGCGCGGATCTTCCGCTGGCATGTGATGACCCGGATCGGCAGCCGCGCCGATGCCACGCTGCGCGCCGCCGATCAGTGGCTGAAGCTGCACCTGCATCGCACCTCGGAACGCGGGCTGTTCGAGCTTGCGATCATGGGGGTGAACGCGCTGATGCTGGTGGGCAACAAGTTCGAGGAACGGCTTTCCGCGCTTGCGCGCGAGCGCGGCCACGACGGGGTGATCTGCGGCCACTACCACAAGGCGGCGCTGCATCACCGCGACGGGCTCGTCTACGCGAATTGCGGCGATTGGGTCGATAACCAGACCGCCCTTGTCGAAACCGCCGATGGCTCGCTGAAGATGCTGGAATGGTCGGGCGAGACGCAGAGCGCCGAACTCTGGACCCCCGCCGCCGAGCGGAGCCGCCGCGCATGACCGCCCTTGTCATCCTGCTGTCGGTCTTTGTGGCGGTGACGCTGGCGCTGCACCTCGCCTCGGCCGTGCTGACCGCGCGGCGCTATCTGCACCTCACCCCCGTGCGCCCGATCCCCGGCCGGCCGATGGTCAGCCTGATCCGCCCGGTCTGCGGCCTCGACCTGCATGACGAGGAGACGCTCGGCTCCTCCTTCCGGCTGAGCTGGCGCGACCTCGAGGTGATCTTCTGCGCTGCGCATGAAAGCGATCCGGCGGTGGCGCTGGTGCGCCGGCTGATCGCCGAGAACCCGCAGGTGAACGCACAGCTGCTGATCGGCGAAAGCGGGCTGAGCGGCAATCCGAAGCTCAACAACCTCGAGAAGGGGTGGCGCGTCAGTCGCGGCGCCTTCGTCGCGATGACCGATTCCAACCTGCTGCTGCCCGTCGATTACATCGAGCGGCTGCTGTCGGTCTGGCAGCCGGGCACGGGGCTGGTGTCCTGCCCGCCGGTCGGCATCCGTGGCGAGGGGATGGGCGGCGCGCTCGAATGCGCCTTCCTGAACAGCTTCCAGGCGCGCTGGCAGCTGGCGGCCGACAGCCTCGGCCTTGGCTTTGCGCAGGGCAAGACGCTGTTCTGGCGCCGTGATGTGCTCGAGCGCGCCGGTGGGCTGGTGGCGCTTGGTCGCGATCTGGCCGAGGACGTCGCCTCGACCAAGGCGGTGCGCGGGCAGGGGCTGGTGGTGCGTCTGGCGCGCGAGCCCTTCGCGCAGCCGATCGGGCCGCGCAGCCTGCGCGCGGTCTGGGACCGGCAGCTGCGCTGGGCGCGGGTGCGGCGCGACGGCTTTCCGGGCCTGTTCGTGGCCGAGATCCTGCTCGGCCCCTGGCCGCCCGTCGCCGCGCTGATCGCGCTGGGCGGTCTGGCTGGGCTGGGCTGGGCGCTGCCCTTCCTCGCGCTCTGGTATGGGGCCGAGATCGCGCTGTGCCGCATCGCCGGCTGGCCCTGCGGGCCGCGCGACATCGCCGCGATGGGGCTGCGCGACCTGCTGCTGGCGCCGCTCTGGGTGACCACCTGGATGCGCCGCGGCTTCGAGTGGCGCGGCACCGCGATGGGCGGGCTCGAGGCGGCGCGGGCCGGGGGCGCCGAGGCATGAGCCGACGGCTGAGCTGCGTGATCCCCGCCTTCAACGAGGCGCCGCGCATCGCCACCGTGCTGCGCGAGGTGCTGGGCCACCCGGCCATCGACGAGGTGATCGTGGTCGATGACGGCTCGTCCGACGGCACTGCGGACGCTGCCGCGGCGGTCGAGGGCGCGCGCCTCATCCGTCTGCCCGAGAACCGCGGCAAGAGCTGGGCGGTCTCGGTCGGCATCGAGGCGGCGACGCACGAACTGGTCATGCTGATCGACAGCGACCTGATCGGCCTTGGCCCGACCGCGCTCGAGGCGCTGATCGCGCCGGTGCGCGAGGGGCGGGCCGATGTCTCGATCAGCCTGCGCGGCAATTCCCCCTGGCCCTGGCGGGCGATCGGGCTTGATTACATCTCGGGCGAGCGGGTGATGCCCAAGGCGCTGATCGGCGAGACCGGCGCGCTGCGCACGCTGCCCCGCTTCGGGCTCGAGGTCTATCTGAACCGGCGCTGGATCGGCAGCCGGCAGCGCATCGCCGTGGTGCGCTGGCCCGAGGTCGCAAGCCCCTGGAAGGGGGCGAAGCGCGGCCGCTGGGAGGGTGTGAAGGCCGATGTGCGGATGCTGGCCGACATGTTTCGCACCGTGCCGCTGCACGCGGCCGCGGCGCAGATCCTCGCCATGCGCCGCCTGCGCGCCTGACCTTCCCGACCAGCCGGCGAAACGAAAACCCCGCGCCCTTCCGGACGCGGGGTCTTTTCTTTCTCGTGCGAGGGGCTCAGCCCTGCTTGCTGGCCTCGAGCGCGTCCTCGAAGGTGCGCAGCCCGGTGCGCGGCGCCTGCACCAGCACCGCCATGTTGCCGGGCTTGTGCTGGTTGCGCAGCATCTTGGTGTGGGCCTTCGGGATCTCGTCCCAGGGGAAGACCTCGGACATGCACGGGTCGATGCGGCGCTCGATCATCAGCTTGTTCGCCGCCGAGGCCTGCTTGAGGTGCGCGAAGTGGCTGCCCTGCAGGCGCTTCTGGTGCATCCACATGTAGCGCACGTCGAAGGTGCAGTTGAAGCCCGAGGTGCCGGCGCAGATCACCACCATGCCACCCTTCTTGCACACCAGCGTCGAGACCGGGAAGGTCGCCTCGCCGGGGTGTTCGAAGACCATGTCGACGCTCACGCCCTTGCCGGTGATGTCCCAGATCGCCTTGCCGAACTTGCGCGCTTCCTTCAGCCAGGTGTTGTACTCTTCCGAGTTCACCTTGGGCAGCTGACCCCAGCACTTGAAGTCCTTGCGGTTGATCACGCCCTTGGCGCCGAGCGACATCACGAAGTCGCGCTTGTCCTCGTCCGAGATCACCCCGATCGCCGAGGCGCCGGCCGCGTTCACCAGCTGGATCGCGAAGGAGCCAAGCCCGCCCGAGGCGCCCCAGACCAGCACGTTCTGGCCCGGCTTCAGGTCATGCGGTTCGTGGCCGAAGAGCATGCGATAGGCGGTGGCGAGGGTCAGCGTGTAGCAGGCCGATTCCTCCCAGGTGAGGTGACGCGGCCGCGGCATCAGCTGCTGCGCCTGCACGCGGGTGAACTGCGCGAACGAGCCGTCGTTCGTTTCGTAGCCCCAGATCCGCTGGCTGGGCGAGAACATCGGGTCGCCGCCGTTGCATTCCTCGTCGTCGCCGTCGTCCTGGTTGCAGTGGATCACGACCTCGTCGCCCACCTTCCAGCGCTTCACCTTGTCGCCGACCTTCCACACGATGCCGGCCGCATCCGAGCCTGCGATGTGATAGGGCTGCTTGTGGCCGTCGAAGGGCGAGATCGGCACGCCGAGGCCGGCCCACACGCCGTTGTAGTTCACGCCGGCGGCCATCACGAGCACCAGCACCTCGTTGCTGTCGATCTCCCAGGTCGGCACGACCTCGACCTGGAACGACTGCTCGGGCTCGCCGTGACGCTCGCGACGGATCGCCCAGGCGTACATGTTCTTCGGAACATAGCCGAGGGGCGGCATCTCGCCGATTTCGTAGAGGTCCTTCTCGGGCGCGTCATAAGGGGCGATCCCGGTGTTCACGTCGAGGGCCATGAGCATCTCCTGTTGTCGTTGCCGCGCCGCAGAATCGGGCGGGGATTGCAGACCGAAATAATATTGCTCGCGCAATAATGCAATGCTCGAAGTTGTGATTTTGTAATTTTGTGTCCCTCTCGTTTCGGCTGCGGGCCGAAACCGGCAAGTCCATGCTGCACAAGCAAAAGGATTGTCCTGCGCCCAGCAGGGCTTGCCGCAACCGCTCTGCATGTCCACCCGCGGCGCCGCGCCGCAGCGAATTGACAGGGACACATTCTTTCGCATATCAGGTCTCGAACGGCAATTTTCTTGCCCATTCGTGAATCGCCCCAGCCCCGGAGGCCGCCATGACCGAGATCCAGAAACCCGCCAAGGACAAGCCCTGGCTGTTCCGCACCTACGCGGGCCATTCCACGGCCGCGAAGTCGAACGAGCTTTACCGGATGAACCTCGCGAAGGGGCAGACCGGGCTTTCGGTGGCCTTCGACCTGCCGACCCAGACCGGCTATGATTCGGACCACGTGCTCGCGCGGGGCGAGGTCGGCAAGGTCGGCGTGCCGGTTTGCCATCTGGGCGACATGCGCGCGCTCTTCGACCAGATCCCGCTCGAGCAGATGAACACCTCGATGACGATCAACGCGACGGCGCCGTGGCTGCTGTCGCTCTACATCGCGGTGGCCGAGGAGCAGGGGGCGGATGTGTCGAAGCTGCAGGGCACGGTGCAGAACGACCTGGTGAAGGAATACCTGAGCCGCGGCACCTATATCTGCCCGCCGAAGCCCTCGCTTGCGATGATCACCGACGTCGCCGCCTATACGCGGGAGCACCTGCCGAAGTGGAACCCGATGAACGTCTGTTCCTATCACCTGCAGGAGGCCGGCGCGACGCCCGAGCAGGAGCTGGCCTTTGCGCTGGCGACCGGCATCGCGGTTCTGGACGATCTGAAGAAGAAGGTCCCGGCCGAGGGCTTCCCGGCGATGGTGGGCCGCATCTCGTTCTTCGTGAACGCCGGCATCCGCTTCGTCACCGAGATGTGCAAGATGCGCGCCTTCACCGAGCTGTGGGACGAGATCTGCCTCGAGCGCTATGGCATCGAGGACGAGAAATACCGCCGCTTCCGCTATGGCGTGCAGGTGAACAGCCTCGGCCTGACCGAGCAGCAGCCGGAAAACAACGTCTACCGCATCCTGATCGAGATGCTCGCGGTGACGCTGTCGAAGAACGCCCGCGCCCGTGCTGTGCAGCTGCCCGCCTGGAACGAGGCGCTCGGCCTGCCGCGGCCCTGGGACCAGCAATGGTCGCTGCGCATGCAGCAGATCATGGCCTATGAGACCGATCTTCTGGAATATGGCGATCTCTTCGACGGCAACCCGGCGGTGACGGCGAAGGTCGAGGAGCTGAAGGCCGGCGCGCGCCAGGAGCTCGAGACCCTCGACGCCATGGGCGGGGCGATCGCGGCGATCGACTACATGAAGGCGCGGCTCGTCGACTCGAACGCCGCCCGCATCAACCGGATCGAGGCGAACGAGACCATCGTCGTCGGCGTGAACCGCTGGCAGCAGGGCGAGCCCTCGCCGCTCACCGCGGGCGATGGCGGCATCATGGTCGTCGATCCGGCGGTCGAGGCCGATCAGGTCGGCCGGCTCACCGCCTGGCGCGCGGCGCGCGACGAGGCGGCGGTGCAGGCGGCGCTGGCGCGGCTTTCGGACGATGCCAAGGCCGGGCGCAACATCATGCCCGCCTCGATCGCCGCGGCGAAGGCCGGCGCCACCACCGGCGAATGGGCGGGCGTGATGCGCGCCGTGCATGGCGAATACCGCGGGCCCACCGGCGTCTCGCGCGCGCCCTCGAACAAGACCGAGGGGCTCGACGAGATCCGCGCCGCGGTCGATGCGGTCAGCTCGCAGCTCGGCCGGCGGCTGAAGTTCCTGGTCGGCAAGCCGGGGCTTGATGGCCATTCGAACGGCGCCGAGCAGATCGCCTTCCGCGCCCGCGACTGCGGCATGGACATCACCTATGACGGTATCCGCCTGACGCCCGAGCAGATCGTCGCGAAGGCGGTCGAGGACGAGGCGCATGTGGTCGGTCTTTCGATTCTCTCGGGCAGCCACATTCCGCTGATCGAGGAGCTGATGGAGCGGATGCGTGCGGCCGGGCTCGACCATGTACCGGTGGTCGTCGGCGGCATCATCCCCGACGAGGACGCGGTGAAGCTGAAGGGCTTCGGCGTGGCGCGGGTCTATACGCCGAAGGATTTCGAACTGAACCGGATCATGATGGACATCGTCGCGCTGGTCTCCCCGACCTCGCGCGCGGCCTGATAGGGTGCCGGGGGCGCTGCCCCGCGCCGATTGGTGCTTGAACCAATGGCGCAGCAATCGGCGCCCCCGAGGTATTTGAGGCAAGATGAAAGGGGAGGGGGCTTTCATCTTGCCGAAAATACCTCCGCCGGAGGCGCCTGTCCGGGCCGATTTCCCGCCTTCCGAAAGCCGGGTGCGCCCTGTAAGGTCGCGCCCATGAGCACCACCCCTGCGACCGTCCAGTTTTCCGAAGATCAGGCCGAGGCCTGGGATGCCGTTGCCGAGGCGCTCGAGGCTGCAGGCGTCGACATCGTCGAGGGCACGGTGATGCCCGAGGGCGGCGCGCCGAGCGTTCTGTCGGTGATCGGCAAGGCTGGCTCGGGCAAGACGCTGCTGCTCGCCAATCTCTACAAGGCCTTGGAAGAGGCCGGGATCGAGATCGTCTCGGGCGATTTCGAGGGGCGCAAGCGCAAGGAGCGGCGCACGCTCGCGATTCTGGCGCCGACCAACAAGGCGGCCTCGGTGCTGCGCTCGCGCGGGGTGCCGGCGACCACCATTCACCGCATCCTCTACACCCCGGTCTATGACCCGGAATACGAGCGCATCGCCGAATGGCTGGCGGGGCAGGGCGAGCGGCCGAAACCCGATCTTCTGGGCGACATGGGCCTGACCGAGGAGGTGCTCGACCGGGCGAAGGCGTTTTACGATCTGCACAAGTCGATCCCCGGGGCGCTGGCCTCGGCGGGGCTGCGCGGGTCCGACTTCATCCAGGGCTGGAAACGGCGCGAGGATCCGCTCGATATCGGCTTCGTCGACGAGGCCTCGATGCTCGACGAGCGGCAGTTCGACGATCTGCGCGAGATCTTCCCGACGCTGGTGCTGTTCGGCGATCCGGCGCAGCTCGCGCCGGTCAACCAGTCCGGCGAGATGTGTTTCGAGCGTCTGCCCGCTGCCTCGAAGCACGTGCTGCACCGCATTCACCGGCAGGCCGATGACAACCCGATCCTTGACCTCGCCCATGCGCTGGCCGACGACAGCCTGACCTTCGAGGCGTTCGAGCGGATGATCGAGACGGCCGCGGCGCGCGATCCGCGGGTGGTCTGGGCCGAGCGGGTGGAGAGCGACCTGATGGCGCGCAGCCCGGTGCTGGTGTGGCGCAACGCGACGCGGATCCGGCTGATCCAGGCCTTCCGCGCCGCCCATGGCGCGCCGGCGGACGCGCTGTTGCCGGGCGAGCCGCTCATTTGCGACGGGATCGAGCTGCCGCTGAAGCATCGCAAGAAGCGCATCGACCTCGAGGCGCGGGGGCTGATCAAGGGCGCGCAGGTGATCTATCTCGGCCCCGGCAAGAAGCCCGGCTTCTCGCGGCTCCACGTGATGGGGGCCGAGGAGCCGCGGCTGTCGGCGGCCTCGATCATCAAGATCGAGCTGCCCGACGAGGAGGAGCCCTTCATCCCCTATGCGGCGCGGATGGGGGCGGCCTTCCTGCATGGCGCGGCGGTGACGATCCACAAGGCGCAGGGCAGCCAGTGGCCCGATGTGCAGGTCTTCGCCCCCGACATCTATGCCGCCTATCGGGCCGGCCGCACCGAGGCGGGGATCCCGCTGTGGAAGCGGCTTGCCTATGTCGCGATCACCCGGGCCGAGACCCGGCTGCTGTGGGTGGTGCGGGCGCGGCTCGCCCGGCCCTCGGCGCCGCTCTCGATCGACGACCTGCCGAAGGGCGGCGCGACGCTGACGCTCGAGCGCGAGGAAGAGGGCTGAGGGTGCTTCCCCTCGGCCGCCGCTGCGCCTAGTGTGGCGGCGACAGAAGGAGGCCTCTCATGCGCTGCGTTTTCGTCCAGTTCCGCTGCCAGCCCGGCAAGACCTATGCGGTCGCCGACGCGATCTATGAACGCGAGGTGGTGAGCGAGCTCTACTCGACCTCGGGTGACTTCGACCTGATCGCCAAGGTCTATGTGCCCGACGATGCCGATGTCGGCCATTTCCTGAATGAGACGCTTTTCGATATCCCGGGCATCGCGCGCACCCTGACCACGATGACCTTCCGCGCCTTCTGAGCGGCTCAGCTCCGGATCAGCCGGAACAGCGCCGCCGCGGCCCAGCCAGCGAAGACCGCAAGCGCCAGCGACATCGCGCCATAGATCGCCGCATGTTCGCGCGACAGGATGTAGAGCCAGCGCTCGAGCCCGACGCGGCGCACGTAGATCGCGGTCTGGTAGCGGTCGACGACCTTGCCGTCGCGCAGCAGGAAGATGCGGGTCTTGTAATCGCCCTCGGTCAGGTTCGCGGGAAGCTGGAAGTCGGCGCGGAAGAGCGTGTCCTCGACCAGCCGCACCGCGCCCTCGTCGAGCGAATAGACCCCCGCCTCCTCGCGGATGCGCAGCAGTGCCTCGGTGAAGGGGCGGGCGTCCGCCACCTCGATCGGGCCGGCGAAGGCGCGCACGGCAAGCGGCACGGTGATGCGCTGCGTCACGTCGGTCTCTGGCGACAGGATCTCGGCCACCGGGCCGGTGGTGGCGACGGCGTAATAGCTTGGTGCGGCGGCGACGCGGACCTTGTCGGTGTTCACCCAGATCCCGAACTCGCGCGACTTGCGGCGGACGGTGACCGGATGCGCCGGCCCCTCGAGCGTGACGATCACCGCGAGCGGGGCGCCGCCCGGTTCGGGCGCGTTGCGTTTCACCGCGCCGTAGATCAGCACCTCGGAGCCGTTGAAGGCGGCAGTGATGCCGATGTTGTCGCGGCTGAGACCGGCGACGACCTCTTCGTCGCCGGCGCGTGCCGGCAGCGCGAAGAGCAGCAGCAGCAGCAGACAGCGGATCATCCCCGGCCTCCCGCGAAAAGGGAGAAGAGTTCGGCCGGGCGGATCAGCAGGTCGAGCCCGAGTTTCGCCGCCACCGCGATCACCAGCAGGGCCAGCAGGATGCGCAGCTGTTCGGCCTTCAGCCGGCCGCCGAGCTGCGAGCCGATCTGCGCGCCGATCACCCCGCCGATGATCAGCAAAAGCGCCAGCATCACGTCGACCGACTGGTTGGTGATCGCGTGCATCAGCGTGGTGAAGGCCGAGACGAAGAGGATCTGGAAGAGCGAGGTGCCGATCACCACCTTGGTCGGCATGCCGAGCAGGTAGATCATCGCCGGCACCATGATGAAGCCGCCGCCGACGCCCATGATCGCGGCCAGAACGCCGACCGCCATGCCGACCAGCACCGGCGGGATCACCGAGATGTAGAGCCCCGAGGTGCGGAACTTCATCTTCAGCGGCAGCTTGTGCACCCAGAGGTGCTGGTGCCGTTTCACATGGGGGCGGGCGCCGGGTTTGCGGGCGCGGCGGATCGCCCGCACCGCCTCCTGCAGCATCAAGAGCCCGATCGAGCCGAGGAAGAGCACATAGGCCAGCTGCACCACGAGGTCGATCTGGCCAAGCTTGGTCAGCCGGTTGAACACCCAGATGCCAAGCGCCGAGCCGGCAAGACCGCCCAGTTGCAGCACGATGCCCATCGGCACATCGACCGCCTTGCGCTTGAACTGCGCCAGCACCCCCGAGACCGAGGAGGCGACGACCTGGTTCGCCCCGGTCGCCACCGCCACCGAGGGCGGGATGCCGATGAAGAACAGCAGCGGCGTGATGAGAAAGCCGCCGCCCACACCGAAGAGCCCGGACAAGAGACCGACGATTCCGCCGAGGCCGAGCAGGAGAAAGGCGTTGACCGAGACCTCGGCGATGGGAAGGTAGATCTGCATTCGGCCGCCCGTCGGGATGAGCCTTCAGTGTTGCCCCGCCGGGGGCCACTGTCAAATGACGCTTTCGGGGCTCAGAGGCTGCGCAGGTATCGTCGCAGCACGCGTTCGAACTTTGCCGCGCCAAGTGGCGCCATCGCCTTGGTGTGCTCGTGGCTGATGCTTTCGGCCGACAGCCCGGCGCCCATGTTGGTGATCACCGAGACGGCGGCGACCCGCAGCCCGAGGAAACGGGCCAGGATCACCTCAGGCACGGTCGACATGCCGACGGCATCGGCGCCCAGCACCTTGGCCGCGCGGATCTCGGCCGGGGTCTCGAAAGAGGGGCCGGAGAACCAGCAATAGACGCCCTGCGGCAGCGCCACGCCCTCGGCCTCGGCGGCGGCGCGCAGGGTCGAGCGCATCACCGGGTCATGGGCCTCGGTCATCGGCACGAAGCGCGCGTCCGAGGGCTCGCCGATCAGCGGGTTGGTGCCGGCGAAGGCGATGTGGTCGTTCAGCATCATCAGATCGCCGGGGCCGATGTCGGCACGCAGCGAGCCCGCGGCATTGGTGAGCAAGAGCGTCTCGGTGCCGAGCGCCTTCAGCACCTCGAGCGGCAGGCGCATCTCGGCGGGGCTGCCGTGCTCGTAGTAATGCGCCCGACCGCCCAGCACCGCGACACGCACGCCCTCGAGCGTGCCGATCACCAGCTGCGGGTTGTGGCCCGAGACCCCGGCATGGGGAAAGCCCGGCAGGTCCGCATAGGGGATCGCGACGCCCTCGACCTCGGCGGCAAGATGGCCGAGGCCCGAGCCGAGGATCAGCCCGAGGCGCGGCGGCTCGGTGCCGGCGCGCGCGCGGATCAGTTCGGCAAGCTCAGCGCTCTTTGACATAGGGTTCTCCTCCGGCACGGGGCGGGATGGCGCGACCGACGAAACCGGCCAGCACGATCACCGTCAGGATGTAGGGCAGGGCGTCGAGGAACGACACCGGGATCTTCATGTGCAGCGTGCCCTCGATCACGTCGGGGCGCAGCGCCAGCGCCTGCAGAAAGCCGAAGAGCAATGTCGCCCACAGCGCCGACCACGGCCGCCATTTCGCAAAGATCAGCGCGGCAAGGGCGATATAGCCGCGCCCGGCGGTCATCTCGCGGCCAAAGCCCGCCTGCAGCGCGGTCGCCATGTAGGCGCCGGCGACGCCGCACAGCACGCCGGTGAGCGCGACGGCGGTATAGCGCAGCCGGATCACCGAGACGCCCGCGGTGTCGACCGATTCCGGGTTCTCGCCCACGGCGCGCAGGCGCAGCCCGAAGCGGGTGCGGTAAAGCAGCCACCAGCTCGCCGGCACCGCGGCGAGCGCGAGATAGACGAGGATCGAATGGCCCGACAGAACCTGTGCATAGAAGGGGCCGAACAGGGGCACCCCCTTCAGCGTGTCGACGAAGGGCAGGGCGAGCGGCTCGAACCGGGCTGCGCCGGTCAGCGGGGGCGTGCGGCCGCCCTGCTGAAACAGCGCCTGCGCGATCAGCACCGTGGCGCCCGAGGCGACGAAGTTCAGCGCCACGCCCGAGATCAGCTGATTGCCGCGGAAGGTGATCGAGGCGACGCCGTGAAGCGCCGCCAGCAGCAGCGAGGCGCCGATCCCCGCGGCAAGCCCGATCCAGGCCGAACCGGTCATCGCCGCGATCGCGCCCGAGGCCATCGCCGCCATCAGCATCTTGCCTTCAAGGCCGATGTCGAAGATGCCCGAGCGCTCGGAGTAGAGCCCGGCCAGACAGGCAAGCAGCAAGGGCGTCGCGAGCCGCAGCGTCGAGGCCAGAACCTGCAGAAGCGTTGCGTAATCCATCAGGCGGCCTCCTTCCGGCGCGGGCGGAAGAACGGGGCGATCATCATCCGCACCATGGTGTCGAGCGCCCCGGTGAACAGGATCACGAGGCCCTGCACCAGCAGGCGCAGTTCGATCGGGATCGAGGTCCAGAGCCCCATCTCGGCCCCGCCCTGATAGAGGAAGCCGAAGAGGAACGCGGCCAGGAACACGCCGAGCGGGTGGTTGCGGCCCATCAGCGCCACCGCGATGCCGATGAAGCCCGCGCCCTCGGCCGAGTTCTGCAGCAGTCGCCCGGCCTCGCCCATGACGTTGTTGATCGCCATCAGCCCCGACAGCCCGCCCGAGATCAGCATCGACAGCAGGATGACCTTGACGGGCGAGATCCCGGCATAGCGCGCGGCCGAGTTCGACTTGCCGAAGGCGCGGATCTCGTAGCCAAGCCGGGTGCGCCACAGCAAAAGCCAGACGCCGACGCAGGCCAGCAGCGCGACGAAGAAGGTGACGTTCGCCGGCACCTTGCTGGTGAAGATCAGCGACAGGCCGGGGATCTCGTGGAAGCCCGGCAGCGCCGCGCCCTTCGGGAAGCGGGGGGTGGCCGGGTCCATCTGCCCGGCGGGGCGCAGCACCTCGACCAGCAGATAGACGATCAGCGCCGCGGCGATGTAGTTGAACATGATCGTGGTGATGACGATGTGGCTGCCGCGTTTCGCCTGCAGCCAGGCCGGCACCGCGGCCCAGGCTGCACCGAAGAGCGCCGCGCCGACCATCGCCGCGGGCAGGGCGAGCGTCCAGTGCGGCCAGGGCAGCGCCAGGCAGACGAGCGCCACGCCAAGCCCGCCGAGCTGCGCCTGCCCCTCGCCGCCGATGTTGAACTGCCCGGCGTGATAGGCGACCGTCACCCCGAGCCCGGTGAAGATGAACGAGGTGGTGTAGTAAAGCGTGTAGCCCCAGCCATAGGGCGAGCCGAGCGCGCCATCGACCATCACCTTCACCGCCTCGACCGGGTCGCCGCCGATTCCGAGGATGACGAGCGCCGAGATCGCCGCGGCCAGCACGAGCGAGATCAGTGGCACGAGCACGAGGTCGGCCCAGGTCGGCAGTTTCGTCATGCCGCGGTCTCCGCGCTGTCGGCGACGCCGGCCATCAGCAGGCCCAGCTCGCGTTCGTTGGTGTCGGCGGGCAGGCGCTCGCCCATGATGCGGCCGTCGAACATCACCGCGATGCGGTCGGCGAGCGACATGATCTCGTCCAGCTCGACCGAGACCAGAAGCACCGCCTTGCCGGCGTCGCGCAGCTCGACGATGCGCTTGTGGATGAATTCGATCGCGCCGATGTCGACGCCGCGGGTGGGCTGGCCGACCAGAAGAAGATCGGGATTGCGCTCGATCTCGCGGGCCAGGACGATCTTCTGCTGGTTGCCGCCCGAGAAGCTCTTCGCCGGCAGGAAGGCATTCGGCGGGCGCACGTCGAAGCGCTCGATCTTGCCCTCGGTGTCGGCGATGATCGCGGCATTGTCCATCAGAAGCGCGTTCTTCTGGTATTCGGGCGCGTTGTGATAGCCGAAGGCGATGTTCTCCCAGGCGGAGAAATCGAGGATCAGGCCCAGGTGGTGGCGGTCCTCGGGGACATGGGCAATGCCGCGCGCGCGCCGGGTCTGGCCGTCGGAGTGCCGGCCGGTCAGGTCGATCTCCTCGCCGTTCATCCGCACGCTCCCGGTCGCCGCGGCAAAGCCGCCGAGCACCTCGAGGAGTTCCGACTGGCCGTTGCCGGCGACCCCCGCGATGCCCAGGATCTCGCCCGCGCGGATCGTCAGATCGATCCCCTTGATCCGCTCGACCCCGGTCGCGTCGCGCAACCGCAGGTCACGAATTTCCAGCACGGTGCGGCCCGGATTGGCGGGCGCCTTCGGCACATGCAGCAGCACCTTGCGCCCGACCATCAGCTCGGCCAGTTCCTCGGGCGAGGTCCCGGCCGTGGTCACCGTCGCGGTCATCTCGCCGCGGCGCATGACGCTGACGGTGTCGGTGATCTCCATGATCTCGCGCAGCTTGTGGGTGATCAGCAGGATCGTCTTGCCCTGCATCCGCAGGTTCGCGAGGATGCGGAACAGGTGGTCCGCCTCGGCGGGCGTCAGCACCCCGGTGGGCTCGTCGAGGATCAGGATATCGGCCTGACGGTAAAGGGCCTTCAGGATCTCGACGCGCTGCTGGTGGCCGACGGACAGCTCCTCGACCAGCGCATCGGGGTCGACCTCGAGCTCGTATTCCTCGGCCAGCCGCTTCAGCTCGCGCCGCGCCTTGGCAAGCGAGGGGCGCAACAACGCCCCCTCTTCCGCGCCGAGAATGACGTTCTCGAGCACGGTGAAATTCTGCACCAGCTTGAAATGCTGGAAGACCATGCCGATGCCGGCGCGGATCGCGGCCTGGCTGTCGGTGATCTTCGCCTCGCGGCCGTGGATCAGGATCTCGCCCGCGTCGGCCTTGTAGAAGCCGTAAAGGATGGACATCAGCGTGGACTTGCCCGCGCCGTTCTCGCCGATGATGCCATGGATCGTGCCGGGCATCACCCGGATCGAGATGTCCTTGTTCGCCTGCACCGGGCCGAAGGCCTTGGAGATGCCCCGCAGCTCGATCGCCGGGGCGGCAGTTGCCTGCCGCCCCGTCTCCTGTGCCGGTGCCATCATTCCACCGGGCAGGTGTTGTCCGTCATGTAGTCGTGCACGGTGATCTCGCCCGACTTGATCTTGGCGGCCGCGGCATCGACCCTGGCCTTCATCTCGTCGGTGACGAGCTTGGCGTTGTTCTCGTCCATCGCATAGCCGACGCCATCCTTGGCGAGGTCCATCACCATGGTGCCGGTGCTCAGCTCGGGGCCTTCCTTGAACGCCTCGTAGACCGAGTTGTCGACGCGCTTCACCATCGAGGTCAGGACCTGGCCCGGATGCAGATAGTTCTGGTTGCTGTCGACGCCGATCGACAGGATGTTCGCGTCGGCCGCCGCCTGCAGGATGCCGATGCCGGTCGAGCCCGCGGCGGCATAGATCACGTCGGCGCCCTGCGCGACCTGGGCCTTGGTCAGCTCGGCGCCCTTCACCGGGTCGTTCCAGGCGGCGGGGGTGGTGCCGGTCATGTTCTGCAGCACCTTGGCGTCGGCGTTCACCGCCTTCACGCCCTGGGCATAGCCACAGGCGAACTTGCGGATCAGCGGGATGTCCATGCCGCCGATGAAGCCCACGGTCTGCGACTTCGAGGCGAGCGCGGCCATCATGCCGACGAGGTAGGAGCCCTGCTCCTCGGTGAAGACGACCGAGCGCACGTTCGGCTGGTCGACCACGGCGTCGATGATGACGAACTTGGTGTTCGGATAGTCCGGCGCGACGGTGTTCAGCACGTCACCGAAGGCAAAGCCGGTCATCGCGATCGGGTTGGCGCCCGACTCGGCCAGACGGCGCAGGGCCTGTTCGCGCTGCGCCTCGGACTGCATTTCCAGTTCCTTGTAGGAACCGCCGGTTTCCTCGGCCCATTTCTTCGCGCCGGCATAGGCCGCTTCGTTGAAGGATTTGTCGAACTTGCCGCCGAGGTCGTAGATCAGCGCCGGATCGGCAGCGGCTGCGCCGGAGAGAAGCGCCAGCGTGGCGGCCGCGCCGAGAAACTTTTTCATCAAGGTCATTGGTCACTCCCGGTCGTTGTGCTGCGTTCCCTCGCGGAACGCCGTTGGCGGGCGCAGGGCCCGCGGACCAGCCCGATTAGCGCCGAGGACCGGCGGCCGGTCAAGCGCGATTTTGCCGCGCCCGGGCAGCAGTTGGCGGGGATTTGAGCGGATGGTCAAATGCTGGGCGGCGCCAGCGCGAGGCTCAGCACGAGGGCGTCCACGGCGCGCCCGTCGGGGCTGTGGTAATAGCCGCGCCGGCGCCCGGCGCCCTGCCAGCCAGCCGCGGCATACAGCGCGCGGGCGGCGGCGTTGTCCTCGGCGACTTCCAGGAACGCGGTGTCGGCGCCGCGGGCGCGGGCCTCGGCGGCAAAGTCCGCAAGCAGGCGCCGGCCAAGCCCCTGCCGGCGCGCGGCGGGATCAACGGCGACAGTCAGCAGTTCGGCCTCTCCCGCGATCTCGCGCCCGATCAGGAAGCCCGCGGGTGCCTCGATCAGGAAGCAGAAGCGCGAGGCGAGGAGATCCGCGATCTCCGCCTCGGACCAGGGGCGCGGCGTGGTGAAACACGCGGCATGCAGCGCGGCAAGCTCGGCGGCGGTCATCAGTCGAGGATCACCGGCGGCGGGTCCGAGGGCGGCGCGGCATCGGCCGAGCGCAGGTAAAGCGGCGCCGGGCGCGGCTGCGGCGTGCCGGCGCGGCGCGCGGCGATGCGGGCGATGGCTTCGGCCAAGGGCATTGCCGGCTCGACCAGTTCGCCCGCCTGCACCTCGGAATAGGCGAGTGCCGCGGCCGAGCCGGTCAGCGCATGGCCGGCGATGCCCGCGGGCAGCTCGGTCAGGGCCAGAAGAGCGGGGGCGCCGGCGCCCTCGGCGGTGAAGCTCTGCAGATAGACCTCGCCGCGGCGGGCGTCCTCGACCACGGTGACCGGGCGGGCGAGGCCCTCGGCCAGCGCCTCGAGCGTGCTCACGCCGATTGCCGGGATGCCGAGCGACAGCGCCAGCCCGCGCGCCGCCGCGACCGAGATCCGCACCCCGGTGAAATTGCCCGGGCCGGTGCCGACGCCGATCGCGGCCAGGTCATGCCAGCCGATGCCGGCACAGGCGAGCAGCTCCTCGAGCAGCGGCATCAGCCGTTCGGCCTGGCCCTTCGACATCTCCTCGCGCCGCTCGGCCACCGGCTGGCCCGCGCGCAGCAAAGCGGCCGCGCAATGCGCGGCCGACGTGTCGAAGCCGAGAACGTATCCCTCAACCGGCAACGGGGCGCACCTCGGTGACCTCGGGGATGTAGTGGCGCAGCAGGTTCTCGATGCCCATCTTCAGCGTCAGGGTCGAGGACGGGCAGCCGGCGCAGGCGCCCTTCATGTGCAGGTAGACGACGCCCCGCTCGAAACCGTGGAAGGTGATGTCGCCGCCGTCCTGCGCCACGGCAGGCCGCACACGGGTGTCGAGCAGCTCCTTGATCTGCGCGACGATCGCGCCGTCCTCGCCGTCATGCTCGGCGTGCACCGGGGTGCCTTCGCCTTCCATCACCGGGGCGCCGGACTGGAAATGCTCCATGATCGCGCCGAGGATCGCGGGCTTCGCATGCGCCCAGTCGGTCGCCGGATCCTTGGTCACGGTGACGAAATCGGCGCCGAGGAACACCCCGGCCACCCCCGGCACGGAGAACAGCCGCTTCGCGAGCGGCGATTTCGCCGCCGCCTCGGCCGAGGGGAAATCGGCGGTGCCGGCCTCGAGCACGGTCATGCCGGGCAGGAACTTCAGCGTTGCGGGGTTCGGGGTGGTTTCGGTCTGGATGAACATGGCGCGCCTCCTTGGCTTGCGGCACATATGCGGCCGCCGAGTGTTTCCGTCAAGTTTTGCGGGGCAAAATGCGCCGCTTTGGCGCAGCCGGGCCCCGCCCGCCGTGGCTCAGGTGATCGATTCGAGCCGTTCCTTCGACATGTCGCCGGGCACCACGGTCAGCGGGCAGGGCAGCGAGCCGGAGGTGCGGCTGAGCTGGGTGACCAGCGGGCCGGGACCCGACTTGTCGGTGCCGGCGCCAAGGACAAGCACGCCGATCTCGGTATCGGTGCGGATCACGTCGAGGATCTCGTGCACCGGCTCGCCCTCGCGGATCACCAGTTCCGGGTCCACTCCCTGCCGGTCGCGCATCCATTTCGCGAAGACCTCGAAATGCGCCTCGATCCGGTCGCGGGCCTCGGCGCGCATGATCTCGGCGACACCGATCCAGTGCTGATATTCCTCGGGCGGGATCACCGAGACGATGGTCACGCCGCCGCCGGTATGGGCGGCGCGCATCGCGGCATAGCGCATCGCGTTCAGGCATTCGCGCGTGTCGTCGAGCACGACAAGGAACTTGCGCATCGGGTCTCCTTCAGCCGGGCCCCGGCCGGGTCCGCAGCCCGGGCGGCAGGCGCCGAGGCGGAGGGCGGCGCAGGGCGCGGCGCAGCATCAGTTTCAGTATGGCTCCGGCCAGAGTGCCAATCTGCGCGGCGATCGACAACAGGAGACCCGCCGTCATCACCGCAAGATCGCTCAGACGGTGCAGCATGCGCAGGCTACGCGCCTTGCCCAGAACCGCAAGGGCCTTGCGCGTGTCGGGGCCGGCGGCGTC
Source organism: Paenirhodobacter hankyongi (assembly GCF_003664585.1). GTDB lineage: Bacteria > Pseudomonadota > Alphaproteobacteria > Rhodobacterales > Rhodobacteraceae > Rhodobacter > Rhodobacter hankyongi. The sequence goes on along the minus strand of NZ_RCHI01000008.1, from coordinate 172,239 downwards.
GGCGAGGCGCGCAAGGCGGCTCAGCTCGGCCGGGCTGTCGGCAAGGCGCAGCACCCGCAGCGCCTCGGCCGGCGAGGTCTGTGCGGCGATGCGGGTGACGTCGGTGGCCAGCGCCGAAAGCCGTTCGGCCCGGCCGCCGCCGCGCGCGGCCAGCCGCAGTGCCTCGGTCATGCCGGGCGACAGCGCGCGGGCCTTGCGCGCCACGCGCAGGACGCTTGCGCCGAGCTTCACCGGCACCGAACTGCCGAGCGAGGGGAGCGCGACCAGCGTCGCCGCCAGCCCCACGGCGGCCAGCCCCGCCTCGATCCCGTCGACCTCCTCGCCGGTCGCAAGGTTCGCGCCCTGCCGGCCAAGGGCCGCGACATCGCCCGCCGGGCTCAGCTCGAAGGGAATCGCGCAGACCGCGACCAGGGTGAGCGAGGGGCAGGTGGAGAGGTCGGCCATGCACTGCAGGCAGGCGCCGGCCTGCGCGAGGAGGCTGTCATGGCGGGCGATCAGCGCCTCGGCCGTGGTGTCCAGAGCCGGGGGGATAGGGATGGCGTGGTCGCGACCGATGTCGCGCAGCAGCGCGACCTCGTCGGGGTCATCGGCGGCGATCGCGGCGCTCAGGCGCGGCAGCAGCCACTCGGGCGTCGCCTCGCGCGCCATGGCGCGGGTGAGGGCGGCCTTTGCCTCGGCCGCGCTGCGCTCGACGAACGGGGCGGCGAAGGGGTTCTGGGAAAGCCCCCAGAGCGCCCCGGCCAGACAGGCCACCGCCCAGAGGGCGAGGGCCAGCCGCGCCGTGGCGCGGATCATCGCGGGCTCCGGTCGTCGGACGGGAACGGGGGCATCGACGGACTCCTCTGATCGGGCCGCTCTCCCCCGCCGCCCGATTGCCGGGCGCCGGGCTCAGAGCGGACGGCTGAGCGCCCAGTCCATGTAAAGCTCGCGCGCCTTTTTGGTGAGGGGGCCGTGGGCATATTTCACGTCGTCGAAGGCCACCGCCGGCGTCACCTTCGAGAAGTTCCCGGTCAGGAAGATCTCGTCGGCGCCGCGGAAGTCATCGAGCGTCAGCACCGCCTCGGTCACGGTATAGCCCGCCTCGCGCAGCAGGCCCATGTGGCGCTTGCGGGTCAGGCCCGACAGGAAGGTGCCGTTCGCGATCGGGGTGAAGAATTCGCCGTCCTTCACCATCCAGACGTTCGCCGTGGCGGTTTCGGCGACATTGCCCATGGCGTCCTGCACCAGCGCGTTGCCGAAGCCCTTCGAGCGCGCCTCGACCAGCATCCGGGCGTTGTTCGGGTAAAGGCAGCCGGCCTTGGCGTTGCACACGTTGTCGGCCATCACCGGGCGGCGGAACGAGGTGGTGGTCAGCGTCGTCGCGGCATCGGCGGCGGGCATCGGCACCTCTTCAAGGCACAGCGCGAAGCGGGTCGAGTTCGGCGCCGGCGAGACGCCCACGTCCGAGCCGTCGATCGCCCAGTACATCGGCCGGACATAGACGGCGGCGCCCGAGGGGTATTTCTTCAGCCCCTCGCGGGCGATCTCGACCATCTCGTCGTCGCCGACGGTGGGGGTGATCATCAGCGCCTGCGCCGAGCGGTTCAGGCGCGCGCAATGCGCCTCGAGGTCGGGGACGAGCCCGTCGAAGAGGCGGGCGCCATCGAACACGGACGAGCCCTGCCACAGGCCATGGTCGGCCGCGCGCATGACGGGAATGTCGCCCTCATGCCACTTGCCCTCGAAATAGGTGCGGATGTTCTTGCCGAAAGACATGTCTGCTCTCCTTTGTCGGGGGCGGAGACTAAGCCCCGTTTCCGGCAAAGGTCCAGTGCCGCGATTGTATCGGTATCAAGCGGCGTCACAGGCGGCGGGGCTGCCGCCGCCTGTGAAAGAGGTCAGTTGCCCGCCTCGACCCGCTGCGCCGTGCGCACGGTCGAGAGCGAGGTGCTGAACAGCCCGAGCACGGTCCGCACGTTGACGAGCGCGCTTTCGGTCGCCAGCACGAGATCGTTCGGCTGGATCTCGAAGTTCTGCGCCGAGAACAGGCCGTCGGTCGTCGTCAGGTTGATCGAGAACACCACGCGCTGCTGCGTCGGGCCGCCCTTGCCGTCGGCGCGCACCGCCGAGGCCGGGTACTGGCGCAGGATCAGCACCCCCTTGGGGTTGGCGCGCGCGCCGTCGATGCCGCCGACGAGGGTGACGGCTTCAAGCGCATTGACGTGGTCTTGCGGGAACTTGACCACCTGCTCGCGCCCCGCGGCACCAAGTGCCAGGAAACTGCGCCGGTCGGGCTCGACCACCAGCTTGTCGCCCGGCCGCACCCCGGCATCGAGCGCCGGATCGTCGAGCACGCGCTGCATCGAGGTCTCGTAGACCTTGCCGCCGCGCAGCAGGCGCAGTTGCGGGTTCAGGATCGACGGCTGCACGCCGCCGCCTTCCGAGATCACGTTCAGCACGGTGAGCGAGCGGTCGGTGAGCGGCACGTTGCCCGGCCGCAGCACGCCGCCGACCAGCGACACGGCATTCGACTTGCCGGGCGTCGACTCCAGCTGCACCTGCGCCGCCGGGATCAGTTCCGAGACCTTGGTCTGGATCTTCTCGCGCGCTTCGTCGGGGGTGAGGCCGGCGATCTTGACCGGGCCGGCATAGGGCACGAAGACCGAGCCCGAGCTCGAGATCTGCGTCGTCTGCAGCTGCGTCGTCGGCGAGCCGGGGTTGGTCATCAGCTTGTTCTCGCCGTTTTCCCAAACCGCGATCTGCACCGAATCACCGGCCGTCAGCACCTGTCCGGAGCGGCCGACCCCGCCCGAGAGCCATGGACGCGACACCGCTGCCTTGCTCGCGGGCCAGCGCTGGACCTCGGGCAGCAGCTTGCTGTCGACCGGGTAATGGGCGAATTGCGGTGCTTCCGAGCCCGTGTTCTCCAGGATCTCCGACTGCATCGCCGCCCCGCGGGGCAGGGTGCAGGCGGCGAGCGAGCACAACAACACGGCTGCGGCCGATAGACGGCGCATCGACTTCATTCAGACATCCCCCGTTTCGCGGTCATGCGACCGATGCTAAGGCTTTGCGATGGCAGCACGAGTCACCCCAGCATTCCGTCCTTCGTCTATGAGCACAAAACAGCCATTTCTCAAGCCGAAGAATCCGCGACTCCTCGTCATCGGCGGAAGTGGACGCCTTGGTCCGCTGCTGCGGCAGGCATGGTCGCCCGCTTTCGCGGCAGCTGCAGAACCGGCTCCGGAAAACATCGTCTGGCAGGCCCGACGCGAATCGGCCTTTGCCGGGCAGGGTGGCCCGTCTGTGGTCTTCGACCCAATGCGCGACCCCGAGGCCTTCGCGGCCGCGGCGCGGGCCTGCGACGTGATCGTCAATCTTGCCGGCGTGACCGCCGGGACGCCCGAGGCGCTGGCGCTGAACACCACGCTGGCGCGGGCGGCGCTTGATGCGGCGGATGCGGCCGGCGGCCGGCCGGTGCTGCTTGCTTCCTCGGCGGCGGTCTATGGCGCGGGCCACGCGGGCATCTGCCGAGAGACCGACGCGCCCGCGCCGCTTGCCCCCTATGGCGCGGCGAAGGCCGCGATGGAGGAGGCGCTTGCCGGGCGGGCGGGGGCGATCTGGCTGCGCATCGGCAATGTCGCCGGGGCGGATGCGCTTCTGGGCCGCGCCGCGCCCGAGGGCGGGCGGGTGCTCGACATCCTGCCCGACGGGCAGGGGCCGCGGCGCAGCTTTATCGGCCCGCAGGCGCTCGCCGCGGCGCTGGCCCGTCTGGTGCGGCTCGCGGCCGCCGGGGCCGATCTGCCGTCGGTGCTGAACCTGTCGCTTGCCGGTGCGCTGCCGATGGATGCGCTGCTGGCCGCGGCCGGCGAGACCTGGGTGCCGCGCCCGGCGCCCGCAGGCGTGATCGCGCAGGTCGAGCTTGACGTGACCCGCGCCGTCGATCTCGGCCTCGTGCCCGAGACGCCGGCCCGCGCCGCGGCCGTGGTGGCCGATCTGCGCGCCCTGCAGGAGACCCGTGCGTGACCCTTTCGAAACGTCTTTTCGACATCCTCTTCGCCCTTGCGATCCTGCCGATCGTGCTGCCGGTCGGGCTGATCGTGGCGGCGGCGCTGCTGCTCACCCAGGGGCGTCCGCTCTTCTATGCGGCCGAGCGGATGAAGACGCCAACCCGAGGCTTCCGGCTGTGGAAGTTCCGCACGATGACCACCGTGGCGCGCGACTCGGGCGTGTCGGGGGCGGACAAGACCGCGCGGATCACGCCGGCGGGCCGCATCCTGCGCCGCTTCCGTCTCGACGAGCTGCCGCAGCTGTGGAACATCCTGATCGGCGACATCTCCTTCGTCGGGCCGCGCCCGCCGCTGCGGCAATATGTCGAGCGTTTCCCCGAGATCTATGGTCCGGTGCTGCGTTCACGCCCGGGGGTGACGGGGCTTGCCTCGATCCACTATCACCGGCACGAGGAATGGCTGCTGGCGCGATGCCGCACTGCAGCAGAGACCGACCGGGTCTATTGTGCCCGCTGCGTTCCCGCGAAGGCGCAGCTTGACCTGCTCTATGCGCAAAATGCGTCGGTCTGTTTTGACATTGTGCTGATTTTCAGAACGCTCGCCCGGGTCGCACGCTGACCTCGGCGGAAATTTGCCGCTTTTTTCGGCAGGATTCTGGGTTTCTGCAACTGCGAAGAGTTGATAGAACCGCCGCGACAAAGTATGTTTCATTTGTTCCCTTGCCCCGCGGACGGCCGGAAATCATGATTAAGAAAATCATCACGCTGACCCGCGCGCAGAAGGCGTCCATCCTTCTCTTCGTCGATGTCTTGCTTGTGCCGCTCGCGTTCCTTGCGACGATGCTGCTCAAGGGCACGCGGGCCGAGGCGTTGATCGCCTCGGTCTTGCTCAATCACTGGCTGCTGCTGCCGGTGCTGATGGGGGCCGCGGCGCTGCTGAGCGCCGTCTTCGGGCTGAACCGGCTGAAGCTGAAGGAGTACGAGGGCGATGCCGTCGCCCGGTCGATGCTGGTGGCGGCGGTACTCGGAATCCTGTCAGCGGCCTTCTCGAAGGTCACCGGCGCGGGGCTCAGCGGCGGATTCCACGTGATCTTCGCGCTGGTCTATTTCGCGGCCTATTTCGGTACCCGGCAGGTCATGGTCTGGCTGCTGACGCAGATGTATCGCCGGTCGCGGATCTTCACGCGCGTGGCGATCTATGGCGCGGGCCGCACCGGCATGGCGCTGGCGCGCGAGCTGCGAAAGGTCGAAGGCCTTGTCGTCTATGCCTTTCTCGATGACAACGCGACGCTGGCCGGGATGAATGCGAACGGGCTGCCGATCTATTCGGGCGTGCATGCGGGGCTGCTGCGCGACCGCTTCAAGATCAACCGGGTGATCCTCGCGATGCCCTCGGTTTCGGTCGACAAGCAGACCTTCATCACGAAGCGGCTCGACAAGCTCGGGCTCGAGGTGCAGACGCTGCCGGCTTTCTCGCAGCTGCATGGCGGCGACGAGCTGATGAGCCGGCTGGTGCCGGCAGGCCCCGCGGCGCTGCTGATGCGCGACCCGCTGAACGAGGCGCTGACCACCGGCTGTTCGGCCTATCGCGGCGCGAATGTGATGATCACCGGCGCCGGCGGCTCGATCGGGCTCGAGCTTTGCCGTCAGGTGATCGGCTGCCGGCCGGCGCGGCTGGTGCTGTTCGAGCTGTCCGAAATCGCGCTCTACAATGCCGAAGCCGAGATGCACGTCCTTGCCGAATCCTTCGGCGTCGAGATCATTCCGGTGCTCGGCTCGATCTGCGACGGCGTGCATGTGAGCCAGGTGATCGAGCGCAACGCGATTGCCGTGGTGCTGCATGCCGCGGCCTACAAGCACGTGCCGCTGGTCGAGATGAACCCGCGTGTCGGCCTGGCGAACAACACGCTCGGCACCGCGGTGCTGGCGAAGGCCGCGCGCGACGCCGGGGTGAAGCGCTTCGTGCTCGTCTCCTCGGACAAGGCGGTGCGGCCGGGCAACCTGATGGGCGCCTCGAAACGCTTCGCGGAACTGGTGATCCAGGATCTGGCGGCGCGGGCGCCGAAGACGATCTTCTCGATCGTGCGCTTCGGCAACGTGCTCGGCTCCTCGGGGTCGGTGATCCCGCTCTTCCAGCAGCAGATCGCCCGCGGCGGCCCGGTCACGCTGACCGACGAGAAGGTGACGCGCTATTTCATGACGATCCAGGAGGCCTCGCGCCTCGTGCTGCTCGCGGGCTCCTTCGCCGAGGGCGGCGAGGTCTATGTTCTCGACATGGGCAAACCGCAGCGCATCGGCGATCTGGCGCGGCGGATGATCGCCGCCTCGGGCTATACCGTGCGCGATGACGGGAACCCGAATGGCGACATCGAGATCGTGGTCACCGGCCTGCGCCCGGGCGAGAAGCTGCACGAGGAGCTGATGGTGCGCAAGGGCGCCCAGGCCACCGCGCATCCGAAGATCATCCGGGTGCGCGAGGATCACCTGTCCGAGCTGGAAACCGCCGCGGCCCTGCGCGATCTGCGCGATGCGGTCGAGCGCGGCAGCGACGCCGAGGTGATCTCGGTCGTGGCGCGGGCGGTGCGCGAATACGACCCGCAGAGCCTGCCGAAATCGGCGCTGCAATGCCGCATCGTCGAGGCGCAACACGCCGCCGACGTGCCGGCGGAGTGACTCAGCCGAAGGGTTCTTCCGGATAGCTCACCCCGTTCAGGTAGAGCCCCTGCGGCGGGCAGACCGGCCCGCAGGCGGCCCGGTCACAGGCCTCGAGCGCCATGCGCACCTGATCGGGCGCCCAAGAGCCGGCGCCGACCCGCTCGAGCGTGCCGACGATCGAGCGCACCTGGTTGTGCAGGAAGCTGCGCGCGCGCAGATGAAAGCGGATCTCGCGCCCGGACGGGTAGTCGATCTCCTCGATCCGGATCTCGTCGAGCGTCTTCACCGGGCTTGCCGCCTGACACAGCGAGGAGCGGAAGGTGGTGAAGTCGTGCCGGCCGAGCAGATGCGCCGCCCCCGCCCGCATCGCCGCGACATCGAGCGGGTTCTGCACCTGCCAGACGAGGCCGCGGTCATGCACGACCGGCGCGCGGCGGGCGACGAGACGGAAGAGATAGCGCCGCTCGAGCGCCGAGAAGCGGGCGTGGAAATCGTCGGCCACCCGCGCACAGGCGCTGATCGCCACCGGCGCGGGCTTCAGATGGAAGTTCAGCGCCTCGGACAGGCGGAACGGGTCCCAGTCCTTGCGCAGATCCGCATGCGCGACCTGCGCCGTCGCATGCACGCCCGCATCGGTGCGGCCCGCCGCGGCGATGGTGTGGGGCCCGGGCTCGAGCCGCGCCAGCGCCGCCTCGACCGCGCCCTGCACCGAGGGCTGGTCCGCCTGTCGCTGCCAGCCCGCGAAGGGGCCACCGTCATATTCGATCCTGAACGCATATCTGGGCATGCCCCGGCGATAGCCTGCCGCCGGCCCGCGCGCAATCCCCGAGCGAGCACGGGCCCCGAGCGGGGCAGGGGGCGCTGCCCCCTCGGCCTCGCGGCCTCACCCCCGAGGTATTTCCGGCAAGGAGAAAGCAGGGGACGACCCGCTTCCAATTGCTTCAAATATCCCGGGGGTGAATGCGCCGCAGGCGCAGAGGGGGCAGCGCCCCCGCCTTTCCCCCTGTGAAACCGGCGGGCGGTTGCCTATCTAGGGAAGGCAAGACACGAGGCAGCGCATTGGGCATTTCCGACATCGCCGACACGCTCACCCGCCAGGTCGAGGGGCTGGGCGCCACCGTTTCCGAGGCGCTGTTCGAGCCGGTGATCCGGCTGGGCGTCACCGGCCTGTCGCGGGCGGGCAAGACGGTGTTCATCACCTCGCTCGTCGCCAACCTGCTCGACCGCGGCCGGATGCCGGCGCTGACCGGGGGCGGAAATATCCGCGCGGCCTTCCTGCAGCCGCAGCCCGACGACACCGTGCCGCGCTTCGACTACGAGCGCCACCTTGCCGCGCTGACCGGTCCCGCGCCGCACTGGCCCGAGGGCACGCGCGCCATCTCCGAGCTGCGGCTGAGCTTTCGCGTGGCCCCCACGGGACTTCTGGGCGGGCTGCGGGGGCTGCGCACCGTGCATCTCGACATCGTCGATTACCCGGGTGAGTGGCTGCTGGATCTGGGGCTGCTCGACCGCAGCTTCGCGCAATGGTCCGAGGCGGTGCTGGCGCGTCTGCCGGGCCGCCCCGAAAGCGCGCCTTTCCTTGCCGCGCTGGCGGCGGCCGACCTGGCCGCCGCCTTCACCGAACCTGCCGCACGGGCGCTGGCCGCGCCCTTCACCGCGCATCTGCATGCCGCGCGCGAGGCGGGCTTTTCCGACTGTTCACCGGGCCGCTTCCTGCTGCCCGGTGAAATGGCAGGTTCCCCAGCGCTCACCTTCGCGCCGCTGCCGCCGGGCGAGTATCCCCGCGGCTCGCTTGGTCGCGAGATGGCGCGCCGCTTCGAGGCCTACAAGGACAAGGTGGTCAAGCCCTTCTTCCGCGAGCATTTCGCCCGCATCGACCGGCAGGTGGTGCTGGTCGACGTGCTCGGCGCGATCCATGCCGGGCCCGCCGCGCTCGAGGATCTGCGCGCCGCGATGGCGGGGATCCTGGCCGCCTTCCGCCCCGGCAAGGCCGGCGTGCTGGCCGCGCTCCTGGGCGCGCGGCGGATCGAGCGCATTCTTTTCGCCGCGACCAAGGCCGACCATCTGCACCATTCGCAGCACGCCCGGCTGACCGCGATCACCGGCGCGCTTCTGCGCGAGGCGAAGGACCGGGCCGATTTCGCCGGGGCGCAGACGCTGGCGCTGTCGCTCGCGAGCCTGCGCACCACCACCGAGGACGTGATCCGCCACGAGGGCGAGGAGCTGCCGGCGCTGCGCGGCCGGCTGGCCGACGGCCGCTCGGTCGCGCTTTTCCCGGGCGATCTGCCCGCCGATCCGGCACAGCTTCTGGCGCCCGCGCGCGAGGGCGCGACGCGCTGGCTCGATGCCGATTACACGCTGATGGACTTCGTGCCTGCCCCCGTCACCCTGCGCCCGGGCGAGGGGCCGCCGCATATCCGTCTTGATCGCGCCGCGGAATTCCTGATCGGAGACAAGCTGTGAAGAAACCCCTGCTGATCGAGATCGAGGAGGCCGCGCCCTCGCCGGCCGAGGCGCCGCCGGTCACCGATCCGGGCGACGCGCCGCCGCCCGAAGGCCGCGCGATGCAGATCGCGGCGCGGATCGCCGCGCGCCCGCCCTCGAAACTCGGCCGCTTCTTCTGGCGCGCTGCCGGGGCGCTTGTGACCTTCCTCGCCTCGGTCGCGGCCTGGCGCTTCGTCGAGGGGCTGTTCGCATCGAACCCGGTGCTGGGCTGGATCGCGACCGTGCTGTTTGCCGCCTTTGTCCTTGCGGCGCTCCTGATCGCGGCGCGCGAGCTTGCGGCCTTTGCCCGGCTCGGTCGGCTCGACCGGGTGCATCGCGAGGTGCTCGAGGCGGCGCAGGCCGATGACCTCGGGCGGGCGCGCAAGGTCGTCACCCATGTCTCGGGGCTTTATGCGGCGCGGGCCGAGATGGACTGGCCGCGCCGGACGCTGGCCGAGCGCGGGCCCGAGCAGCTTGATACCGATACGCTGCTGCGGCTCGTCGAAACCGAGCTGATGGCGCCGCTTGATGCCGCCGCGCGGCTCGAGGTCGAGGCGGCGGCGCGCATGGTGGCGACGGTGACGGCGGTGGTGCCGCTGGCGCTCGCCGATGTCTTTGCCGCGCTCACCGCGAACCTGCGGATGATCCGCCGCGTCGCCGAGATCTATGGCGGCCGCGCCGGCACATTGGGGGCGATGCGGCTTGCGCGCACGGTGATGACCCATCTCGTCGCAACGGGCGCCGTGGCCGCGGGCGACGACCTGATCGAGACGGTGACCGGCGGGCACCTTTTTGCAAAACTCTCGCGCCGCTTCGGCGAGGGGGTGGTGAACGGCGCGCTCACCGCCCGCGTCGGCGTCGCCGCGATCGAGGTGTGCCGGCCGATGCCGTTCCGCGCCCTGCAAAAACCGCGGGTGACGAACCTGACCCGGCGCGCGTTGACCGGGCTCTTCGGTCGCGACAAGGCGCCCGAAGACCCGGCCCCCTGACCGATCTCCCGCCCCTGGCTTTTTCTTGGCAAGAATACTCGAAACCTGCCCGCGGGGCAGGGTGGCTCAGCGCAGGTTCGGCACCGCGCCGGGGGCGCGCCCGACATCCTCGACCCCCTGGCGCAGACCAAGGCCGATGCGATGCGCGAGCGCAGACCAGCCTGCCGCCGCCTCGGGCGCAAGGCTTTGCTTCAGCACCGCGTCGAAGGTGCCGAGCCAGTCGGGGAAGTGCCCGGGCGCCACGTTGCCCGCACGGCGATGCGCCATCATCGGGCTGCCCTCGTAGCCGGGCGCATGCAGGATCGCCCCCTTCCAGAACCGCGCGATCTTCGCCTCATGCGCGGGCCAGTCGGTGACATGGGCGGCAAAGATCGGGGCAAGCTCGGGGTGGGCGCGCACGCGCCTGTAGAAGCGCTGCACGACAAGGTCGATCTCGGCCTCGGTGATCTCGAAACGCGGCGGAATGGCGGTCATGCGGGTCTCCTTCCCGACCCGAGCTAGGGCACAGGGGCAGGCGCGTCCAGCGACAGGATGTCTCAGCGGTCCTCGAACAGCTCGCCCTGCGGCGGCGGCGCGGCACCCGGAACAGGCGGTGCGTCCAGGCCGAGGTGGCGCCAGGCCCGTTGGCCGAGCATCCGCCCGCGCGGCGTGCGCTGCACCAGCCCCTGCTGCAGCAGGTAGGGCTCGATCACTTCCTCGATCGCGTCGCGGCTTTCCGACAGCGCCGCCGACAGCGTCTCCACGCCCACCGGGCCGCCGCCGTAATGCTCGGCCATCAGCATCATGTAGCGCCGGTCGGCGCCATCGAGGCCGAGATGGTCGACGCCGAGCCGGGTGAGCGCCCGGTCGGCGATGGCGCGGGTCAGCCGGCCATCGCCCTCGACCAGTGCGAAATCGACGACGCGGCGTAGCAGGCGGCCGGCGATGCGCGGTGTGCCGCGGGCGCGCTTGGCGATCTCGCGGGTGCCGTCCGGGTCGGCCGGAATGCCCAGAAGCCGCGCGCCGCGCGCGACGATCAGGTCAAGCTCGTCCTCGGTGTAGAACTGCAGCCGCGTCGGGATGCCGAAGCGGTCGCGCAAGGGCGTCGTCAGCAGGCCGAGGCGGGTCGTGGCGCCGACGAGGGTGAAGGGCTGCAGCTCGATCCGCACGGTGCGCGCGGCCGGGCCCTCGCCGATCACCAGATCGAGCTCGAAATCCTCCATCGCCGGATAGAGGACTTCCTCGACCGCCGGGTTCATCCGGTGGATCTCGTCGATGAAGAGCACGTCGTTGCGCTCGAGATTGGTCAGGATCGCGGCCAGATCGCCCGCCTTCGCCAGCACCGGGCCCGAGGTCATCTTGAAATTGACGCCAAGCTCGCGCGCCATGATCTGTGCGAGCGTGGTCTTGCCAAGGCCGGGCGGGCCGTGGAACAGCGTGTGGTCCATCGCCTGGCCGCGCATCTTCGCGCTTTCGATGAAGACGCGCAGGTTCGCCCGCGCCTCGGCCTGGCCCACGAACTCCTCGAGCGCCTGTGGCCGCAGGGCGCGGTCGGAGTCTTCGGGCAGGCGGTCGGGGCGAAGGGTGGGGTCGGGCTCGGTCATCGGTCAGGGCCTTTGTGGCGAGGGCGGGGGCGCTGCCCCCGCGCCCCCGAGGTATTTTCGGCAAGATGAAGGGATCAGTCCTTCGGCGCAAGCAGGCGCAGCGCGGCGCGGATCAGTTTCGCGGTGTCGGTCGCTTCCGGGTTTTCCGCGGCCTGGGCGACGGCACTGGCCGCCTCGGACGGGTTGTAGCCGAGGTTGGTGAGGGCCGAGAGCGCCTCGGCGGTGAAGTTCACCTTCGGGGTCGCGGCGGGGGCCGGGCGGATGCGGGGCTTCGGCGCCGTCTCGATCCCCTCGTCGGAGGGGGCGGTGTCGACGGTCAGCGTGCCGCCCATGGCCATCACCGTCGGCGCCTTGTCCTTCAGCTCCATCACCACGCGCTGTGCAAGCTTCGGCCCGACGCCGGGGGCCGCCTTGATCGCCGACGCGTCGCCAAGCGCAAGCGCGCGGCCCAGGCCCTCGGGGCCGAGCGTGCCGAGAATGGCGAGCGAGGCCTTGGCGCCGATCCCCTGCACCGAGGTCAGCAGCCGGTGCCATTCCTTCTCGAGCAGCGTCGGGAAGCCGAAGAGCTGCAACAGGTCCTCGCGCACCAGCAGGTCGGTATAGAGCGCGCAGGCCTCGCCCACCGGCGGCAGGCTCGAGGCGGTGCGGGTCGAGACATGGACGATATAGCCCACCCCGCGCACGTCGATCAGCACGTGATCCATGGCGCGGTGCAGGATGGTGCCGGCGATGCGGCCGATCATTGCGCGGCCCTCCGGATCCGGGCCTGACCGGCGGTGATCTCGATCGCGCCGCGGCCGAGCTGGGCGGCGTTGGCGCGATGTGCCGATTGCAGGTGATGGGCGTGGCAGATCGCGATCGCCAGCGCATCGGCGGCGTCGGGCCCCTCGAAGGTGACGCCGGGCAGCTGATGGCGGACCATGTGCTGCACCTGGCCCTTGTCGGCATGGCCGACGCCGACCACCGCCTTCTTGATCGCATTGGGCGCATATTCGCCGACAGGGATGCCGGCCTGCGCCGGCACCAGCAGCGCGATGCCGCGCGCCTGGCCGAGTTTCAGCGTCGCCACCGCGTCCTTGTTGACGAAGGTCTGTTCGACCGCTGCCGCCTCGGGGGCGAAGCGGGCGACGACCTCGGTCAGGCCTTCGTGCAGGGTGACGAGGCGCAGCGCCAGCTCCTCGCCGGCCGAGTGGATGATGCCGTTGCCGAGGTGGCGCAGGCGCGAGCCCTCCATCTCGATCACGCCCCAGCCGAGGTTTCGCAACCCCGGATCGATTCCGATCACCCGCATCCTGCTCGCCCTTCGCTGTGGCATTTTTCCAACGACTAGCACGAAAAGTGAACATCGCAAACAGGAAAGCCCCCGGCGGGGATCGGCGGAGACGGCTGCGAAACCGGGCGGAATGCGCGTTCGGCCGCTCTGCTGCGCTGCAGAATGACCGGTTTTGCCGGCGTTCTGCCAGGTGCCCGCGATCCCTGGCTTCGCTGTGTTGCGGCATGCAGAAAACGCATGGCGGGACTGCCCGTGCCGCTGTTGTTTTTGCAAATGGCCACCTCTATGTGCGGTGTCACAAGGGCATTGCCCAGCAAATACGCAGTTTGTGAAAACCTAAGGAAAACGCGAAATGTCCGCTATCGACACCAACCGGGTGCTCGGCCGCGCTGGCCACACCAGCCCCTTCTCGAAACTGATCGACGCCGTCGTCGCCTGGAATGACGCGCGCGTGACCCGCAATGCGCTGGCCAAGCTGAGCGACCGCGAGCTGAGCGACATCGGCCTGACCCGCTACGACGCCGAGCACATGGGGCTCTGACGTGAGCGCCGCAATCGGTAGGGCCGCGCAGGCGTGACGCCGCGCGGCCCTTTCCGTTTCTGCCGACCCTCCCGAGCCGGCACCCTCCCCCGAAATCAGTAGATCAGCCGGTGCAGCAGGTCTCCGATGCCCCGCGTGACGGGATCGGCATGCAGCACCCAGGCCCCGACCTGTTCCGGCAGCGTGCCCTGTGCCAGGGCGCCGACGCGGGCATCATAGGTCTCGGCGCCGAGCTGGGCGAAGATCGCCCCCTTGAACAGCAGCGCGCCGACGAAGAGCAGGGCGATCGCCCGGAACGGGATCGCCCGGCGGCTCCGCGGCCGCATCGAGTCGAAATAGGAACGCCCGAGCGCCCCCGTCGCCTCGAAGGCGCCACCGGCCGCGTGGATCCGGTCGATCCGCGCAAGCCGCTTCTCGAAACTCTTCAGGCCATGGTCGCTCATGGTCACACTCCCCGGTCCACTCACCACGTCATCCGAATGACATGCCTAACAAGGCATTAATGGATTATGGCGCAAATGCGGCCGAGGTGCGAACGATCAATTGCGGCATTATTTCCGCTGCATCACCAATGTCGTCCAGTCGCCGTATTCGTCGCGCGAAACAAGGGTAAATCCCTGGGCTTCGTAGGCGGCGATCACCTCGTCGGCCTGTTCATGCAGGATGCCCGACAGGATCACGTGCCCTGATTCGGCGCAGAACCGCCCCATGTCGGGGGCGAGCGAGATCAGTGGCGCCTTCAGGATGTTGGCGAAGATCAGGTCGAAGGGGGCGGCGGCCTCGATCTGCGGATGGGCGAAACCCGCCGCTTCGAGGCAGATCACCCGGCCCGCAAGCCCGTTCGCCACGACATTCGCCGCCGCCGTCTCGACCGCCACCGGGTCGATGTCAGAGGCCAGCACCGTCTCGGGCCAGAGCTTTGCAGCCGCCATCGCCAGCACCGCGGTGCCGCAGCCGATGTCGGCGACGTTCCGTGCCCGCAGCCCGGCCCGTTCCAGCCGGTCGAGCGCGCTCAGGCAGCCGAGCGTGGTGCCATGGTGGCCGGTGCCGAAGGCCATCGCCGCCTCGATCAGCAGCGGCACGGACTCGGTGGGCACCTTGTCGGCGTCGTGGCTGCCATAGACGAAGAAGCGGCCGGCGACGACCGGGGCGAGTTCACGTTTCACATGCGCGACCCAGTCGGTCTCGGGCAGTTCCGACACCACGAAATGCGTCGCCCCATGCGCGGCGGCGAGCAGGTCGAGCACCACGCCGTCCGGCGCGGCGAGGAAATACGAGCCGACCTCCCAGCGATCCGAGCCATCCTCGATCTCGAAGACGCCCACACCATAGGGCGCGGGATCGAGGTCCTCGATCCGTTCGGCCAGCGCCTCGGCGGCGTCGCGATCATCGAGGGTGCAGAAGGCGGTGAAGGTGGGCATGGCGGCTCCTTTCGGGTTGTGTCCGCAATGGCGCGAAGCGCGCCACAGGTCAAGCCGGCGCGCATTTCCTTTGACAGAAGGGGGGGCGCGCGCTATCGGGCGGACATGATCGCACGGACCACCCATATCGCTCGTCCCCGACGTCGCCGCGCCAGCGCCTGACGTCCGATCGCCCGTGGCCCATCGCCACATTTCCCAGCAAACCCGCCGAAATCCGGCCAAAGCCGTTGACAGCCCCCCGGGTGTCGGGCACGCCTTTGGCCTTCCTTTCTGGAGACTGACGATGATTTCTTCCGTCCTGCCCACCTATAATCGCGCGCCCCTCGCCTTCGTGAAGGGTGCGGGCTCCTGGCTCGAGACGGCGGACGGCACCCGATACCTCGACCTTGGCGCCGGGATCGCGGTGAACGCCCTCGGCCATGCCGCCCCGGTCCTTGTCGAGGCGCTGACCGAACAGGCGCACAAGGTCTGGCACGTGTCGAACCTCTACCAGATCCCCGAGCAGCAGAAGCTTGCCGACGCGCTGGTCGAGAAGACCTTCGCCGACACCGTGTTCTTCACCAACTCGGGCACCGAGGCCTGCGAGCTCGCGGTGAAGATGGCGCGCAAGTACTGGTACGAGAAGGGCGCGCCCGAGCGGGTCGAGATCATCACCTTCCGCGGCGCCTTCCATGGCCGCTCCTCGGCGGCGATCGCCGCGGCGGGGTCGGAGAAGATGGTGAAGGGCTTCGGCCCGGTGCTGCCGGGCTTCGTCCATCTCGACTGGCTCGACCTCGAGGCGGTGAAGGCGGCGGTGTCGGAGAAGACCTGCGCGATCATGCTCGAGCCGGTGCAGGGCGAGGGCGGCATCCGGCCCGCGCCCGACGCCTTCCTGAAGGCGCTCAAGCAGATCTCGGAAGAGACCGGCACGCTTCTGATCTTCGACGAGGTGCAATGCGGCATGGGCCGCACCGGGCGGCTCTTTGCGCATGAATGGTCGGGTGTGACGCCCGACATCATGATGGTGGCGAAGGGCATCGGCGGCGGCTTCCCGCTCGGCGCGGTGCTCGCGACCGAGGCGGCCGCGGCAGGCATGACCGCGGGCACCCACGGTTCGACCTATGGCGGCAACCCGCTCGGCTGTGCGGTCGGCGCGAAGGTGATGGAGATCGTGGCCGAGCCCGGTTTCCTCGCTGCGGTGAACGCCAAGGGCGGCTTCCTGCGCCAGCGCCTCGAGGGGCTCGTGGCCGCGCATCCCGAGATCTTCGAGGAAGTGCGTGGTGTCGGCCTGATGCTCGGGCTGAAATGCAAGGTGGCGCCGGGCGAGCTGGTGGCGGCGGGCTATGCCGAACATCTGCTGACCGTCGCCGCGGCGGACAATGTGCTGCGCATCCTGCCCGCGCTGACGATCACCGAGGAGGAGATGGCCGAGGCGGTGTCGCGCCTCGATGCTGCCGCCACCGCCCTTGCGAAACCCGCGGCCTGAGTTTCCGGCCCACGCTCCGGAGGTCCGGGGGCTCTGCCCCGGCCGCCGTCAGAAAGACGAACCGATGACCAATTTTCTCGACATCCACACCACCGACGCCACCGAACTGCGCAAGATCATCGATTCCGCGCGCGCGATGAAGGACGCCCGCGCCGGCCGCCCGAAGGGCGCGCCCGACGACGAGCAGCCGCTTGCCGGCTGCATGGTTGCGCTGATCTTCGAGAAACCCTCGACCCGCACCCGCGTCAGCTTCGACGTCGGCGTGCGCCAGCTCGGCGGGCAGACGATGGTGCTCTCGGGCAAGGAAATGCAGCTCGGCCATGGCGAGACCATCGCCGACACCGCGCGGGTTCTGTCGCGCTATGTCGACATGATCATGATCCGCACCTTCGAGGAGGCGACGCTGCTCGAGATGGCGGAATACGCCTCGGTGCCCGTCATCAACGGGCTGACGAACCGCACCCACCCGTGCCAGATCATGGCCGACATCGTGACCTACGAGGAACACCGCGGCCCGATCGCCGGGCGCAAGGTGGTGTGGTCGGGCGACGGCAACAACGTCTGCGCGTCCTTCCTGCAGGCGGCGGGGCAGTTCGGCTTCGACCTCACCTTCACCGGGCCGCAGACCCTCGACCCCGAGCGCGAATGGATCGACTTCGCCCGCTCGAAAGGGGTGACGGTCGAGATCGAGCGCGACCCGGCGAAGGCGGTCGAGGGCGCGGATCTGATCGTCACCGACACCTGGGTCTCGATGCACGACCCGGAATCGGCGAAGGAACGGCGTCACAACCAGCTGCGCCCCTATCAGGTGAACGAGGCGCTGATGGCGAAGGCGAAGCCCGACGCGCTGTTCATGCATTGCCTGCCAGCGCATCGCAACGACGAGGCGACCTCGGCGGTGATGGACGGGCCGCATTCGGTGATTTTCGACGAGGCGGAGAACCGGCTGCACGCGCAGAAGGCGGTGATGCGCTGGTGTCTCGGAAAGTGAGCCCCCTAGGGCGGTGCGCAATTGCCAGTCTGCGCCCGTCATGATTTGCTTTCTGCCGGGCGTAGCGTCGCGCCCGGTCAGAATGGCCTGATTTGAGATGTCAGAATTTCCAGTGAATGCCGCCCCCGCGGAAGGGGCACCCCCTGCCGGAATGGCCGATGCGCGCCAGGACAAGCCGCTCCCCGCCGCGATGCGCTATGGCCGCGGGGCGATGAACCTGACTGATCTCGCCGACCGCTTCGGGTCGGACAAGGGGTCGACCAAGCACCGCTATGCCGAACTCTATCAGATGCTGTTCCTGCCGCACCGTGAGCGGGCGCTCAATTTCCTGGAAATGGGCCTGCAGATCGGCGGACCCGAGCACGGCAACAGCGCCGACCGGCAGACCACGGATGCGCCGTCGGTGCGGATGTGGCTGGAGTATTTCCCCGAGGCGCGGATCTTCGGCCTCGACGTGTCGGATTTCAGCTGGTTCCAGGACCCGCGCTTCACCTTCCTGCGCTGCAACATGGATGAGCGCGAGAACATCCGGGCCGCGGCCGAGGCGCTGCCCGAGCTCGATATCGTCATCGACGATGCCTCGCATGCCTCGCATCATCAGCAGTTCGCCTTCCTCGAGCTCTTTCCCAGGCTGGCCTCTGGCGGGCTCTACATCATCGAGGACCTGCGCTGGCAGCCCGCCACCTACGAGCGTCCCGGCATCACCCGTACCGGCGACCTGTTTCGGGTCTATTCGGAAAGCGGCGTCTTCCGGCACAGCGATCCGGCGATGGCGGCGGAATTCTCGGCGCTGCGGGCCGACATCTCGGGCTGCTTCGTGTTTCAGGCCCATTACAACAAAGGCCTGCGCGATCAGGTCGCGGTGATCCACAAGCGCTGAGCCGGCTCAGGTGCCGCGCGGTTTCGCCCGCGTCGTCGGGTCGGCCTCGCGCGGGTTCTCGGGCCAGGGATGGCGTGGGTATCTTCCGCGCATCTCCTTGCGCACCTCGGCATAGGAGCCGTCCCAGAAGCCGGGCAGGTCCATCGTGACCTGGATCGGCTTCGAGCCCGGCGAGAGCAGCGCGATGCGCAGCGGGTGGCGCCTTTGCCCGACCGTGGGGTGAATGGTGACGCCATACATCTCGGGCAGTTTCACCTCGATTGTCGGCACCTCGCCCGAGTAGTCGATCGGCACGCGCCGGCCGAGCGGCGTCTCGAAATGGCCGGGCACGAGACGGTCGAGCTCGGCCATCTGCTCCCAGCTCAGCTGGGCGCGCAGAGCCTCGGTCAGGTCGAGCGCGCGCAGCTCGGCCTCGGTCCGCTTGCCGCGCAGGAAAGGGAGCAGCGCCTCGCCCGCCAGAAGTGCGCCGTCCGTGAGATCGGGCAGGGCGGCACCATCGGCACGCAGGATCTCGACCCGGGCACGGAAGCGTGCGGCGGCCGGGGAGAACGTGAGCCCGATCTGGCGCAGCCCGTCGAGCGCGCCGCGGGCGAGGGCCTCGGGCGGGGCCTCGGGCCAGTGCCGGTCTTCGAGGACGAGGGCACCGAAACGCTCCTGTCGGCGCGCCACCACCCGGCCCTCGCGCTTCGACCATTCGCAGACGTCGTGCCAGCCGATCTGAGCGGCGTAGAGGCGGCGCAGCTCGGCATCGGCCAGGGCAACCCCCTGGCGCACGCGCGCCTCGCGCGGGTCGCCGTCGAGGTCGGAGGCGACGATCAGGCGGTGCTTGCCAAGGGCATCGGTCTCGTCCACCACCGCGCCCTTGCCGCCCGAAAGCACATAGCGCGCGGCCTCGCCCTTGCGCCGCAGCCCGATCCGGTCGGGATAGGCCAGCGCAAGCTGCTCGGCGAGAGAGAAGCGTTCAGTGCCGGGCGTGACGAGACGGGCGAGGCGTTTCGCCTCGATCCGGATGCGCTCGACCGCGCCGCGGTGCACCGGCCAGGGGTGATCGGCCTCGAAGCGGCCCGGATTGGCGATCGCGGCAAGGCGCAGGGCAAGGTCGGCGGGGGCGCCGCGGATCGGGTCGCGCTCCTCGAGCGTCGCGGCGAGCGTCGCCGCCGCGGGCCCGGCGGTCACCAGCATATGGGCGAGCCGCGGGTGCAGCGGCAGCGCGGCAAGCGCCCGGCCATGGGCGGTGATCCGCGTGCCCTCGAGTGCGCCGAGGCCGTGCAGCAGGGCCCTCGCCTCGGCGAGGGCCGGGGCGGGCGGCGGCGTCAGGAAGGCGAGATCGGAGCCGTCCGAGCCCCATTGCGCGAGCTCGAGCGCGAGGCCGGCGAGATCGGCCACTGCGATCTCGGGCGGGGCAAAGGCCGCGAGCGCCCCCTCCTCGCCCTTCGTCCAGAGCCGGTAGCAGGTGCCCTCGGCGACGCGGCCGGCACGACCGCGGCGCTGCTCGGCCTCGGCGCGGCTCACCCGCTCGGTGACCAGCCGTGCCATGCCCGAGGCCGGATCGAAGCGCAGCCGCCGGGCGCGGCCGGCATCGACGACAATGCGGACGTCCTCGATGGTGAGCGAGGTCTCGGCGATCGCCGTTGCCAGCACCACCTTGCGGCCCTGCGCGGCGGGCGCGATGGCGGCGCGCTGTGCGGCGAAATCCATCGCGCCGAAGAGCGGGCGGATCGCCACATCGGCGGGCAGGCGGCCCTTCAGCAGCGCCTCGGTGCGGCGGATCTCGCCTTCGCCGGGCAGGAAGACCAGGACGCCGCCGCTGCTTTCGGCGACCGCCTCAGTGACCAGCCCGGCCACCGCCGCCTCGAGCCGCATCCCCGCGGCGACGGGGCGGCCGAGCCAGCGGGTCTCGACCGGGAAGGCGCGGCCCTCCGACACGATCACCGGCGCATCGTCGAGAAGCGCCGCCACCGGCCCGGCATCGAGCGTTGCCGACATCACCACGATCGCCAGATCCGGGCGCAGCGCCCCCCGCGCCTCCCAGGCGAGTGCGAGGCCGAGGTCGGCGTTCAGCGAGCGTTCATGGAACTCGTCGAAGATCAGGCAGCCGATGCCCGTCAGCTCGGGGTCGGATTGCAGCATCCGGGTGAGGATGCCCTCGGTCACCACCTCGATGCGGGTGGCCTTCGACACCTTCGTCTCGCCACGGATGCGGTAGCCGACGCGCCCGCCGACGGGCTCGCCGAGCGTCTCGGCCATGCGCTCGGCCGCGGCGCGCGCGGCAAGGCGGCGCGGTTCCAGCATCACGATCCGGCCCGCGACATGGTCGAGAAGCGCGAGCGGCACCCGCGTGGTCTTGCCGGCGCCAGGCGGCGCCATCAGCACCACGCGCCCCGCGCGCATCAGCGCCGAGGCGAGGTCGGGCAGAACCGTGTCTATGGGCAGTCGGTCTTTCACCCGGCCCTTATCGCCGTTTCAGCCGGCCGGTGCCATAGATCGTGTCGGTGTTGATCTCGACCACCTGCAGGCGCTTGCCGTCGGGCGTGGGGGCATAGATCAGGGTGAAGGGGAAGCGGCTCTTCTCCTTCATGTCCTTGGCCGAGAAGCCCTCGAGCCGGCGATACTCGCCCGTGCAGGTGACGCCGTCGCCATCGGCCTGCGGCGCGTTCAGGCTGACCTGGCTGCGCCGGGCGCCGTCATACATGGTGACGTTCAGCTTGCAGGCCTCGTCGCGGTCGACATCGCGCAGCACCGCGTAAAGCGCGGTGAGCGGGTCGATCGTGCCGCCCTGCTTGGCCGGGTCGACATCGGTCTTGCGCGGCTTGCGCGGCGGGTTGCGGCTGACCGAGACCGGCGTGCCGTTCTGATAGACGATCACATGTTCCGATTCGTCGCCCGGCCGGTTCGCGGTCTCGTCGAAGCGCTGCGGGGTGAAGGTGCCCGCGGCATAGCTGCCGGCGACCGTCGCGTCATAGCGGATCTTGCGCAGGAAGCCGAGCAGGCCGGTGGTCTCGAGCGTGCCGTTCGCGCCGTAATTGGCCCCCTCGATCTTGCCGTTGATGCTGAGCCGGCCCGCCGAGACGCCGCGCAGCGAGACGTCGAAGACGATGCGGTCGGTCTGGTCCGCGTGGAGCGGCGCGGCGAGACACAGCGTCGCAGCCAGCGCACCGGCGAGCGGCAGGGTGGCGCGGCGCAGGGGGTTCGGAAACGCGCGGATCATGGCTCTCCTCGGAAACACGGCCTTCGCACTGGACATACACTGCCCGATGGGGGCAGAAAACCGAAACCGTTTCACGATCCGCTGAGGGATCGTGCGTCCTGCCCCGTCAGCGAAGGCCCGCCGATGACCGATCCGATTTCCGCCGCTCCCGTCTCCGATCCTCTCGTCGCCGATATGGTGCCACGCATCCTTGCGGGCGAGCGGCGGGCGCTGGCGCGGGCGATCACGCTGGTGGAATCGGGGCGGGCGGATCACCGCGCGCAGGCCGCGGCGCTGCTCGAGGCGCTTGCGGGCGCCGGCCGGCAGGCGCTGCGGGTCGGGCTGTCGGGCACGCCCGGCGTCGGCAAGTCAACCTTCATCGAGAGCTTCGGCCTGATGCTGACCGCGCAGGGGCTGAAGGTCGCGGTGCTGGCGGTCGACCCGTCCTCGGCGCGCTCGGGCGGCTCGATCCTTGGCGACAAGACGCGGATGGAGCGGCTGTCGCGCGATCCGATGGCCTTCATCCGGCCTTCGCCGAGCCAGGCGCAGCTGGGTGGCGTGGCGCGGCGCACCCGCGAGGCGGTGGCCCTGTGCGAGGCGGCGGGGTTCGATGTGGTGCTGATCGAGACCGTGGGGGTGGGCCAGTCCGAGACCCTGGTGGCCGAGATGACCGACCTGTTCATCCTGCTCATGGCGCCCGCGGGCGGCGACGAGTTGCAGGGGGTCAAGCGCGGCATCATGGAGATGGCCGACATGATCCTGGTGAACAAGGCCGATGGCGATCTGAAGCCCGCAGCGATGCGCACGGTCAGCGATTACGCCGGGGCGCTGCGGCTTCTGCGCAAGCGGCCGCAGGACCCCGAGGGCTTCCCGAAGGCGCTGCCGGTCTCGGCGCTTGAGGAGCAGGGGCTGAAATCGGCCTGGGACGAGATGTCGACGCTGGCCGCCTGGCGCCGCGAGCATGGCCATTTCGACCGCCGTCGCGCGGCGCAGGCGCGGCACTGGTTCGAAAGCGAGGTGCGTGAGGGGCTTCTGGCCCGGCTGCACCGCGACCCCGAGATCCGCGCGAAGATGGACGCGCTTGGCGCCGCCGTGGCCCGTGGCGAGGCCGCTCCTGCGGCGGCCGCGGCCGAGATGCTGGCCGCCCTCGGCGCCTGAGAAAACCCCCAAGGCAACGAAAAACGCCGCCCCTCGGGGCGGCGTTTCGCTGTGCTGCAGGGGGCAGGCTCAGTTCGACATGTTCATGCCGGGCATGGCGCCATGGTCCATGCCGTTCATGTTCATCTGGCCGGCGGCGGGGGCGGCGGCGGCCGGCACGCGCTTCAGATCGACCGGAATGTCGACCGGAACCTCGCCCGCCTTCTCGAAGGTCAGCACCACATGCACGGTGTCGCCGTCGTTCAGCGGCTGCTTCAGCCCGAGGAACATCACATGGTCGGAGCCGCGCTGCAGGATGTGTTCGCCATGGGCTGGCACCGGGAAGCCTTCCTTCACCTCGACCATCTTCATCACGCCATTGGCATCGGCGATATGGGTGTGCAGCTCGACCCGCTCGGCGATGTCGGAGGCCGCGCCGACCAGCCGGTCATCGCTGGCGCCGGCATTCTCGATGCGCATGAAGGCGGCGCCGGATTTCGACATCATCGTCGAGGCGATGGCATAGGGGTCCGTGATCGTGATGTCGCCGGCAAGAGCGGGCGCGGCAAGAAAGACCGCCGCGGCGGTCGCAAGAAGGGAAGTGCGGAACATGAAGGGTCCTCGGTCTGTCCAGAAGCGTTCGGAATGCGAAGGGATCAGACGAAAGCCGGCGGATCGCGCGCCCGGGGCTGGGGCACCAGGCTGCCCCGCAGCGGCGCGGGGGCGGGCGCCTCGACCCGCTCCACCCGTCCCTCGGGACGCGTGAGGACCGGGGGCGGCGTATCGAGCGCGGCCATCATGCCAAGCACCATGTCCGGGCACAGATGGACGGGGCCTGTGGGATTGCCCTCGTCGTCCACCGTGACCATGGTGATGCCGTAGCCGGTGCAGATCACGATCTCGCCGGCAATCCGCGCCTGCCCCCGGGCGACGGCCATGGTCAGGCTCGTCACCGCGAGGATCGTCGCCATCAGGGCGATGAAGAGGGGGCGCAGGGATCGCACGGACATGAGGGCAGCATATCCGCGCGCCTGGGGGCGCGCCAGAGGCCCTTTCACGTCATCGTGACGCAGGCAAAACGAAAAGGCCCCGCCGAAGCGAGGCCTTTCGAAACATCGGGAAATCCCTGATCAGGCGGCGGCCTGAGCCTTGAGGATCGCCTTCTTGATCTTCAGCGCGGTGCCCGAGAGCTCGGCATCGGCGGCCTTCAGCAGGAAGGCGTCAAGCCCGCCACGGTGGTCCACGGTGCGCAGGCCGGCGGCCGAGATGCGCAGCTTGAACGACTGGCCCAGCACGTCCGAGATCAGGGTAACTTCGTTCAGGTTCGGCAGAAACCGGCGACGCGTCTTGTTGTTCGCGTGGCTGATATTGTTGCCCGACATCGGGCCCTTGCCGGTCAGTTCGCAGACGCGCGACATGGCATCAATCCTTCGTTTCCTCGGGGCGCGTGTCCGCCCTGTTCATACCAAGCGGACACCGCAAAGGCGGCGCCCGGAAATCTGTTTGCGGGGCATAAGGGCAAAGCCCCGCCGCGTCAAGCGATTCATCGCGCCGCGCCCCTGCCTGCCCGCGCGCTTTCTCCTTGCCCGAAATCCCGCGGATGAATTCGGTGGGGTGAATGCGGCGCAGCCGAAGAGGGGCGGCGCCCCTCGCGACCTCAGGCCAGCATCGCCGCGACCCAGTCCGGCACCACCTGCGTCGCCGGCCCGTGCCGTGCCGCATCGAAGAACCGCGTGCCCATCGAGGGCTCGAGGTTCAGCTCGAGCGTCTCGACCCCGGCATGCCGCGCATCGGCGACGAATCCCGCCGCCGGATAGACATTGCCCGAAGTGCCGATCGAGACGAAGAGATCGGCCGCCCGCAGCGCGGCCCAGATCTCCTCCATCCGATAGGGCATCTCGCCGAACCAGACGATGTCGGGCCGCGCCGCACGCGCCGCGCAGGCGGGGCAGGGATCGGTGACCCGCATCACCGCGGGCGCGGGCCAGCGCGCGCCGCAGGCGGCGCACAGCGCCCCGGTCAGTGTGCCGTGCATGTGGATCAGCGCGCGCGAGCCCGCCCGCTCGTGCAGGTCGTCGACGTTCTGCGTCACCACCAGCACCTCGTGCCGGCCATCGGCCTCGAGTGCGGCGAGCGCGCGATGTGCGGCATTCGGTTCGGCCGCGGCGGCCGCCGCGCGGCGCTCGTTGTAGAAGCGCAGCACCAGTTCCGGGTCGCGGGCAAAGCCCTCGGGCGTCGCCACATCCTCGACCCGGTGATCCTCCCACAGCCCGTCCGCGGCGCGGAAGGTGCGGATGCCGCTTTCGGCCGAGATCCCGGCGCCGGTGAGAATCACGATTCTGGCCATCCGTCCGCTCCTCGGTTACCAAGACTTCATGCGTATCCTGTTTCTCTGCCTTGGCAACATCTGCCGCTCTCCTGCCGCCGAAGGGGTGGTGCGCCAGCTCGCGCAGGACGCGGGGCTTGCGCTCGATCTCGACAGTGCCGGCACCGGCGACTGGCATGTGGGCGAGCCGCCCTATGGCCCGATGCAGGCGGCGGCCCGGGCGCGGGGCTATGACCTTGCCGCGCTGCGCGCCCGGCAGCTGGTGCGCGCCGATTTCGACCGCTTCGATCTGATTCTGGCGATGGACCGGCAGAACCTGCGCGATGCCGCCCGTCTGGCCCCCGCGGGGGCGCGGGCCGGGCTTGCGCTGTTCCTGAATGGCGAAACGGGCACCGAAGAGGTGCCCGATCCCTACTATACCCGTGATTTCGACGGCTGCCTCGACATCATCGAGGCCGGGGCGCGCGCCCTGCTCGCCCGGCTTCAGCCGCCGCAGTAGGATTCGGCCGTCGCGGCGAAATTCTTGTAGCGGGCCCAGAAGTCGTTGTCCGAGGCGCTGTCCGACATCCGCACCTGCTGTGCCTTGTCGGGGTCCTTGAAGAAGCCCGCCGCGCGGCGCTGGTCGGAAGTGCTGAGCGTCAGGTCGGCGACCTGCTGGATGCAGCCGCACAGCGCGCGGTTGTTCGCACGCCCGGCCTTCATGCAGGCGCTGTCGATCGGGCCGGCACCGACCGCACCGGCGACCATCATGCAGGCCGCCACAAGGAGGGATTTCTTCATCTGCTGCCTCAATTCCTGCGGGAGGGTCCGTTGCCCGAGTCCCGTCGATTAGCAGCCGATCCTAACCGATCACGCAAGGTTTCACAATGAAACAGGCGGAATTTCACCGATGCGAAATTTCACCGGGAACCGGGATGGCAGGCTTTGCGGGCAGGGCCGTTTCCGGCCCAACCCCTTGCGTCTGCCCAGGTCGGTCTTGCCGTCTCAGGCGATGACCTCGGCCTCATAGCCCGCGGCCTTCAGCGCGGCGAGCACGGTCGATTCGGGCAGGCCATTCACCTCGACCTCACGGTCTTCGAGGCTGACGATGGCCTTGCCGCCGACCTCGGTGATGGCGGATTCGACGGCGGCCTTGCAGTGACCGCAGGTCATGTTCGGGACGGAAAGGATCATCTGTGCCTCCTGATCTTCTGCGCTACAGATTCTCCCGCGCCGACGCCGCGTCAATGCCCCGCGTGATGAATTTCTTGCGCGCCGGTCCTGCGGCGCGGGTTTCGTTTGACCCGCGGCCGACAAGCGGGCAAACCACCGCGACCGGAGGGCATGATGGACGGCAGCATCGAGATCGAGACCCTGACGCTGGAGCGCGAGGGCACCCGCATCTTCGACGGGCTGAGCCTGCGCATCGGCGAGCGGCGCGTGGGCGTCGTCGGCCGCAACGGCTCGGGGAAAAGCACGCTTCTGCGCGCGGTGGCCGGGCTGATCGCGCCGAAGGCGGGGCGGCTGCGGGTGGCGGGCGTCGATGTGGCGCGCGACCGGGCCGGGGCGCTCTCGGCCGTCGGCATCCTGTTCCAGAACCCCGACCACCAGATCATCTTCCCGACGGTGATCGAGGAGCTTGCCTTCGGGCTCGAGCAGCAGGGCCATCCGCGTGGCGTGGCGCGCGAGCGTGCCCGCGCGATGCTCGCCCGGTTCGGCCATGCCGACTGGGAAGAGCGGCTGTGCCACACCCTGTCGCAGGGCCAGCGCCAGCTGGTCTGCCTGATGGCGGTGCTGGCGATGGAGCCGCGCTGGATCCTCTTCGACGAGCCGTTCAACAGCCTCGACATCCCCGCCGCGCTGCGGATCGAGGCGCGGATCGCCGCGCTTGCGCAAAACGTGATGCTGATCACCCACGATCCGGCCCGCGTCGCGGGCTATGACCGGGTGATCTGGATCGAGGCCGGGCGTGTCGCCGCCGACGGCCCGCCCGCTGCAGTTCTGCCCGCCTATGTCGCGGCGATGCAGGCCGCGGCGCAGGACGAGCCATGCTGAGCCTTGCGCTGCCGGGCACGAGCTGGGCGCACCGGCTGCCGGTCGGGCTGAAGTTCGGTGCGCTTGCGGCGGCGATGCTCGGGCTGACCTGGCTCACCGCGCCGCTGCCGCTTGCCGCGGCGCTTGGCGCAACGGCGGGGCTCTATGTCAGCCTTGGCCGTCGCGCGGTGGCCGAGGGCGCCCGCGCGCTGCGCCCGGTGCTGTGGATCGTCGCCTTCATCGCGTCCTGGCAGGTCTGGGAGGGGGCGCCGCTGCTGGGCCTTACCCTTGGCCTGCGGATCTGCACCATGGTGGCACTGGCGACTTTCGTCACGCTGGTCACGCCGCTGCCGGACCTCATCGCGCTGATCGAGCGGCTGGCGCGGCCGCTGGCCCGCTTCGGCCTTTCACCGCGGCTGCCGGCGCTGGCCGTCGCGCTGGTGCTGCGCTTCATTCCGGTGTTGCGCGGGCGGATGGAGCTTCTGGCGCTGTCCTGGCGGGCGCGCTCGCGCCGACGGCCGGGGCCGCGGCTGATCGCGCCGCTGGCGCTCTCGCTTCTCGATGATTCAGACCATCTGGCCGATGCGCTGCGTGCGCGTGGCGGGCTTGCCCCGCGCCCGGCCCAACCAACCCAAGGGAGAGACTGACTTGGAACGCAATTTCACCCTCGTCGTGCTGTTCGCCGCACTGATCGCGGTGCTCGGCCTCGTGCCGCCGATCCCGCTCGCCTCGGGCGTGCCGGTCTCGGCGCAGTCGCTGGGCGTCATGCTGGCGGGCGCGGTGCTCGGCTCGGTGCGCGGCGCGCTTGCCGTGCTGGTAGTCGAGATCATCGTCGCGCTCGGCCTGCCGGTGCTGGCGGGCGGGCGCGGCGGGCTGGGCGTCTTCGCCGGGCCGACCGTCGGCTTCCTGGTGGGCTGGCTGCCCGCGGCCTTCGTCACCGGGCTGATCGTCGAGAAGCTGCGCGGGCTGCACATCGGCATTGCCGCCGGTCTTGGCGCGGCGCTTGGCGGTATCGTCGTGCTTTACGCCTGCGGCACGCTCGGGCTGATGGCGGTGCTGGGCAAGGGCCCGGTCGAGGCGCTGATGCTGTCGCTGCCCTTCGTGCCGGGCGACCTGATCAAGGCCGCGATCGCCGGCTGGCTGACCGCCACCATCGCCCGTTACCGCCCCGGCGCGCTTCTGTCGCGCACGCGCTGAGCCCGGACCGGAACGGCGCCCGCGACGGGGCCGGGGAGGGCACGCAATCCCTCTTCCCGGCCCTTGTTTTTACAGCTATACGCGCGCCATGACCCAGCTCGATCACATCCGCAACTTCTCCATCGTGGCGCATATCGACCACGGCAAATCCACGCTCGCCGACCGGCTCATCCAGATGACCGGGACGGTGGCCGAGCGCGACATGAAGGCGCAGCTGCTCGACAGCATGGATATCGAGCGCGAGCGCGGCATCACCATCAAGGCGAACACCGTTCGCATCGAATACCCGGCGAAGGATGGCGAGACCTACGTCCTGAACCTGATCGACACCCCCGGCCACGTTGACTTCGCCTATGAGGTCAGCCGCTCGATGCGCGCCGTCGAGGGCTCGCTCCTCGTCGTCGACGCCTCGCAGGGCGTCGAGGCGCAGACCCTCGCCAACGTCTATCAGGCGATCGACGCGGGCCACGAGATCGTGCCGGTGCTGAACAAGATCGATCTGCCGGCGGCCGACCCCGAGGCGGTCAAGGCGAACATCGAGGACGTGATCGGCATCGACGCCTCGGACGCGATTCCGATCTCGGCGAAGACCGGGCTCGGCATTCCCGACGTGCTCGAGGCGATCGTGCACCGGCTGCCCGCGCCGAAGGGCGACCGCGACGCGCCGCTCAAGGCGATGCTGGTCGACAGCTGGTATGACGCCTATCTCGGCGTCGTCGTGATGATCCGCGTCATGGACGGGGTGGTGCGCAAGGGCGACCGGATCAAGATGATGCAGACCGGCGCCGTCTACGGCATCGACAAGCTCGCGGTTCTGAAACCGCAGATGGTCGATTTCCCGGAACTGGGCCCGGGCGAGATCGGCGTCTTCACCGCCTCGATCAAGCAGGTGCGCGACACCCGCGTGGGCGACACCATCACCCACGAGAAGAAGCCCTGCGCGACGCCGCTGCCGGGCTTCAAGCCGGCGCAGCCGGTGGTGTTCTGCGGCCTCTTCCCGGTCGACGCGAACGACTTCGAGGCGCTGCGCGACGCGATCGAGAAGCTGGCGCTGAACGACGCCTCCTTCAGCTACGAGATGGAGACCTCGGCGGCGCTTGGCTTCGGCTTCCGCTGCGGCTTCCTGGGCCTGCTGCACCTCGAGGTGATCCGCGACCGGCTGGAGCGCGAGTATGACCTCGACCTGATCACCACCGCGCCCTCGGTGGTGTTCAAGCTCTACATGAAGGACGGCGAGGTGCGCGACCTGCACAACCCCGCCGACATGCCCGATCTGACCTATCTCGACCATATCGAGGAGCCGCGGATCAAGGCGACGATCATGGTGCCCGACGAGTATCTGGGCGACGTGCTGAAGCTGTGCCAGGACCGCCGCGGCATCCAGCTCGACCTGACCTATGCCGGCTCGCGCGCGATGGTGGTCTATGACCTGCCGCTCGCCGAGGTGGTGTTCGACTTCTACGACCGGCTGAAATCGGTGACGAAGGGCTATGCCTCGTTCGACTACCAGCTCAGCGAATACCGCGAGGATTTCCTCGTGAAGATGTCGATCCTGGTGAACGACGAGCCGGTCGATGCGCTGTCGATCATGGTGCACCGCGACCGTGCCGAGGCGCGGGGCCGCGCCATGGTGGAAAAGCTCAAGGAGCTGATCCCGCGGCACATGTTCAAGATCCCGATCCAGGCGGCGATCGGCGGCCGCGTCATCGCCCGCGAGACGCTCAGCGCGATGCGCAAGGACGTGACGGCCAAGTGCTATGGCGGCGACGCCACCCGGAAGAAGAAGCTTCTGGAAAAGCAGAAGGCCGGCAAGAAGAAGATGCGGCAGTTCGGCAAGGTCGAGATCCCGCAATCCGCCTTCATCTCTGCCCTCAAGATGGACGAATGAAGCGCCGCGCGGGAAACCGCGCGGCCTTTTCCTTCGGGGGCTCCGGCCCGGTCACTCATCCTGCGGATGAAATCCCCCGGGGCATGGTTTCCAATAAATTGCCTTAAATGCGCCTGAATTAACCCTGACGTTCGTCTCAAGGTTGTTTGAGCAGGGAATCGTTGCCTCGAGGTCGGTGTCGACACGGGCAGGCGGGGTCCCGAAGAAGCGGAGACGAGACGATGGCATTGCTTGTGGTCGATGACGACCCGATCATCCTGCGACTGATGGACGGGGTCCTTTCCTCTCTCGGTTACGCGGATGTGCAATATGCAATGAGCGGCGAGGAGGCGTTGCAGAAGATCGGCCGGTCGGGCGATCTGTTCAGCACCTTCCTGCTCGACATCAAGATGCCGGGGATGGACGGGATCGAGCTTGTCCGCCACATCCGCGCCAATCCGCTGCACCGGCGCACGCCGATCCTGATGCTGACCTCGGTCACCGAGAAGCCGTTCATCGACGCGGCCTTCGCCACCGGCGCGACCGATTACATCACCAAGCCGATCGAGGTGCAGGAACTGGGCGCGCGGCTGCGCGTGGCGCAGGCGCTCTACTCCGAGCAGCAGCGGGCCGCCGATTCGGTGAAGGCGGCGCAGGCGCTGCGCTCGGAAATCGACAGCCTGCAGCAGGGCCAGGCCGTGCCCTTCGAGCTGGCCGATCCGATCACGCTTTACGATGTGCCGCGGGTCATCAACGCGCTCGCCATGGAAAACTATCTGCACCGGCTCAGCCGCCTGCGCCGCTTCATGGTGGCGGCGGTCGGCTTCCAGATCCGCCGGGTGGAAAGCCTCTATTCGATGAGCAGCCCGTCCGAGTTCCGCGGCATCCTGACCGATGTCGCCGAGGCGGTGTTCGAGAACCTGCGCCATCTCGAGGTGATGATCACCTATTACGGCAACGGCAGCTTCGTCGCCGTCCTGCCGCGGGTGAACGACATCGAGCGCGAGGATCTGGAAGTGGCGCTTGGCATGACGCTGGCGGAATTCGGGCTGACGATCGATTGCGGTCTGCCGATGAACGTCTCGGTCTCGGTGGGCGAGCAGGTCCATACCTCGATGTTCGACACGAGCCCGAAGGACCTGATTGCGAAGACGATCTCGCAGGCCTACGCTCAGACCCGGACGCGGTCCGGCGCGCTGCAGCAGTTCCGCGGCCTGTTCAACTGAGGACCCCTTTCGCAAAGGCGATGATCATGCCTGCCCCCTCCTTCCCCGGTCCGATGCCTGCCCCGCTGGCGAAGGCGCTGGCGGAGGCGCGGGCGCAGTTCACCGAGCGTCTGGTGCCGCAGATCGTCGAGGTCGAGCGGTTGCAGGCGGCGCTCGATGATCCGGCACAGGCGGCCGAGGCGATCGGCGCGCTTGCCTTCCTGGTCCACAAGATCAGCGGCGTCGCGGCCACGGTCGGCTTTCCCGAACTTGGAACCCGCGCGGCCGAGCTGGACGGGCAGCTGCAGCGCCTGCTGCGGATGCCGCAGCCGAAGGTTCCCGCTGGGCTTGCCGTGATGCTCGATCCGCTGATGGATCTGATGGAAGCCGCGGCCTTCGACGACTGACCCGCTTTCCCCGCCGCCGCGCGATCCCCGCCGCCCGCACCCCGTGCCGGCGGCTTTCGTCTGTCCGAGAAGGTGCTGCGGTGGGGGCGGGCATCCGAAACGAAACGCCCGCCCGCGGAGGAACCGCTGGGCGGGGCGCAGGTCGGGACGGGGGATCAGAGCGGCAGGGCGACGCGGAAGGTGGTGCCCTTGCCGGTCTCGGTCGAGAAGGTGATCTCGCCGTCGAGCTTGTCGATGATGGTCTTCACGATGCTCAGCCCCAGCCCCGAGCCCGACACGCGCGAGCGGTTCGGGGCCTCGGATTTGGTGAAGCGGCTGAACAGCTTGTCGCGCAGCTGCAGCGGAATGCCCGGGCCGTGGTCGCGCACGTAGATCACGCCGCAGCCCTGCTCGCGGCGTGCCCAGATCTCGATCTTGCCGCCCGGTGCGGTGACCTTGGCGGCATTCGAGAGCAGGTTCGACAGCACCTGGGCAAGCCGCACGGGTTCGGCCTGGGCGATGACGCCGGGCATGGTGCCGCCGTCGACGAAGCTGACGCCCAGATGTGCGCCATAGCCGCGATGTGCCTCGATCGCGTTGCGCACGAGGGCGCTCAGATCGACGGGCTCGCTTTCGATTTCGAAGCTGTCCTGGCCGATCTCCTCCATGTCGAGGATGTCGCGGATCAGGCCAAGCATCCGCTCGCTGTTGTTCGCGGCGATGGTGACGAGCGAATGCGCCTGTTCGGAAAGCGCGCCGACCGCGCCCGCCTTCAGCAGTTCGAGCGCGCCCTTGATGCTGGTCAGCGGTGTGCGCAGCTCGTGGGTGATCACCGAGAGCAGCTCCTTGCGGTCGCGCTCGGCCTTCGCCTGTTGCGAGATGTCGCGCAGGATCAGCAGGATGCGATGTTCGCCGGTCTCCGTGGTGATGGCATAGGCCTGCGCCTCGCAGGTGCGCGCGCCGTGTTCCGACTGGAACAGGGCCGAGCCCTTGCCGTCGCTCTCGACCATGCGGAAGAGCGCGTCGATCACCTCCTGTTCGGCCATGTAATTGGTGTCCGACATGGTGCGCGTGGCGATCTCTCCCAGGCACCAGCCCTGCTCCTGCAAGGCGAAGTCGTTCATGAAGCACAGGGTCTGGGTGGCGGCGTCGACGACATAGACCGCCTCGCGCATCTTGTTGAAGGCCGAAGCGATCATGTGTTCCATCTGCGTCAGCCGGGTGCCGGTGACCTCGAGGTGAATCGCCACGTTGCGCCGGTTGCGGCCATCGGGGTCGCGCACCGGAATGATGAT
Source organism: Paenirhodobacter hankyongi (assembly GCF_003664585.1). Lineage (GTDB taxonomy): Bacteria > Pseudomonadota > Alphaproteobacteria > Rhodobacterales > Rhodobacteraceae > Rhodobacter > Rhodobacter hankyongi. The sequence goes on along the minus strand of NZ_RCHI01000008.1, from coordinate 139,356 downwards.
GCAGCGCGTGGCCAGAAGGCGGCCGTCGGCGGCGCGCAGTTGCGGCGCGCCTGACCAGATCCGGCCGCGGCCGGTGGTTTCGCGGATCTCGTCATGCAGCCGGCCGTCCTCGTCGGCATAGATCCGCTCTGCGGCCATGCCGATCAGCGCGGCGCTCGGGTAGCCGATTGCGTGCAGGAATTTCTCGCTGACCTCGCAGATCCGGCCATCAGGGCCGGACACGATGACCATGGCATTGCCGTCCATCACCTGACCCGCACCTCCGTGCTCGTTTTGGGGAAGCGCGGCGATGGCCTCCTCTGCCCGGGCAGCCCCCCCCTTCAGCGACACAAGCGCCGTCCTGGAGAAAGACCCGAGCACAGCCGGGACGGCAAGTCGAACAGACTGTTCCATCGTCAACAAAACCCCATCAATGATCTGCCCCTGAATTTCAGCCGCCGGCTGTCGGACCGCGTCACGGCCCGATTGCACAGACAGGAAGCTCAGGGCGGCATCGTCCTAATCGCGGTTAACAAATCTATCGCATCCAATTGGCCCGGGACTAAGGATAGAACCGGTCGAAATCGTGGCGGCACGCCGCTTTTTCGACGTGATTGCCGCCGCGGGGGGGCGCGTCTCAGGCGTCCTTCCAGGCCGGAAGCGCAAAGACCAGCGTGCTGCCCCGCCCGATCCGGCTCTCGGCGCGGATCCAGCCGCCCTGCAGCCGCACCAGGTCCTTGCAGATCGCCAGGCCGAGGCCGACGCCCTGGTTGCGGCGGGTGGTGCCGGTGCCCTCGGTCACCTGCGCGAAACGGTCGAAGATCACCGTGAGCTTGTCCGCGGCGATGCCGATGCCGGTATCCTCGACGCGGAACACCACCATGTCGCCCTGCCGTTCGTTGCGCACGGTGATCGAGCCGTGATCGGTGAACTTCAGTGCGTTGCCGAGCAGGTTGGTGAGGATCTGGCGCAACCGCGTCTCGTCGGCGGCAACCGGCAGGTCGGTCATCTCGCAGCGCAGCTCGAGATGCTTCTCGGCGGCCATCGACTGCATCTGGTCGACCACCGATTGCGTCACTCGCAGGCTGTCGATGCGCGTGGTCTCGATGCGGATGGTGTTCGCCTCGATCCGGGCGAGGTCGAGCATGTCGTCGATCAGCGTCTGCAGTTGCACCCCGGCGCTGCGGATCCGGTCGGAGAACGAGCGGATGTCGGTGCGATAGGCGTCGAACAGCCGCCGCAGCGAGGGGTTGTCCTGCGCCTCGAGCAGCTTGTGCAGCGTGACGTAGGAGGGCAGCCGGTCCGAGTTATAGATGAAGCTGTTGAAGCCGGTGACGACGGTCAGCGGCGTGCGCAGCTCATGGCTGATGATGTTCAGGAACTGGGTCTTGGCCTCGTCGGCCTGTTCGGCCTGGCGCAGCGCAGCATAGAACTGCGTCACATCGGCCGCGGTGCCGATATAGCCGCGGAAGCTGCCGTCCTTGGCGAAGACCGGCTTGCCGCTGGTGCGGATCCAGGATTCGTGGTCGGGGTGGAAGCGATAGCTGTAGACCACGTCCTTGAAGGGTTCGTGCCGCTCCATCGTCTCGCGCAGGGCGACGAGGCTCTCGGCCTCGGGGCTGCCGTCGCGCTCGACCAGGAACTCGATCCGGGCGCGGCCGATGAAATCGGCGGGGTCACGCCCCATCGCCCGGCGGAAGCCTTCCGAAAGATAGGTGAAATGCAGGTTCTCGTCCTGCTCCCAGAACCATTCGGTGCTGATGTCGGCGACATCGCGGAAGCGGCTTTCGGCGGCGTCGCGTTCGGCCAGCGCGGCGCGCAGCTCGGCGTTCGAGGTCTCGATCTGGCGCTGGTGGCGGCGCAGGTCGGTCAGCTCGACGCGGAACATCACCAGCCCGTTTTCCGAGGTGCGGCGGGTGAAGTAGCGGAACCACAGGTCGCCGTCATAGCAGACCTCGAGTTCCGAGGTCTCGGCGTGCAGGTTGTCGAGCACCTCGCGCGGGTCGGTGACCGGGCGGCCACCGATCAGCATTTCCTTCGAGATCGCGGCGCGTCGCTCGACCAGTTCGCCTAGCTTGCGGCCTTCCCGCAACGCGCGCTGCATGCCGGGCAGCATATTGCCCGAGACGCGGTTGAACATGATCAGCCGGTCCTCGGCGTCGAACAGCCAGAACCCCACCGGCAGCGCGTCGATGGCGTCGAACAGGCGCTGTTCGGCCAGCTGCGCGCGCTGGCGGCTGTGCAGCAGTTCGGTGATGTCGTTCAGCACCGCGACGCGGCCACCGGTCGGGGTTTCCTGCTCGAGGATCTGCAGCCAGTGACCGTTGCTGAGCTCGAGCTCGAAGCGGCTGGCCTTCTGCTCGCCGCGGGCGAGGTGCTTGGCAAGCCAGGCTTCCTCGTGACCGATGGCATCCGGGAAGATGCCATGGCGCAGCCCCTCGCGCAGGATGCTTTCGAAGGTTGCGCCCTTGACGATGGCGCCGCCGGCGGGGCCGTGGATTTCCCGGTAGCGCTCGTTGCAGATCTGCAGTCGGTCATTGCGATCGAAGAGCACGAAGCCCGATTGCAGCACGTTCACGGCGGCGCGCAGCTGCGCCGCGCTGTGCCAGTTCGCGGCGCGCAGCCGGTTCAGATACCAAGCCATCGCGAGCGTGACGATCATCGCGATCCCGGTCAGCATCCGGTTGCGTTCGGTCTGGGCGGGGGTTGCGTCCCAGCCGGCCACGGGCAGCAGGGCGATGGTCCAGATCGAGGAGGGCAGGCGCAGCTGCTGGATCGCCGGGTCATGGGCGAAGATCGCGTTCTCGCCATAGATCGTGCGCTCGTCACCCAGCATGTTGTGGGCGCGGATGGTCATCTGGTATTCGGCGGTGAACTCGTCGAGGCCGAGCTCGCGCAGGAACTTGTCCTTGTCGAAGACGATCGAGGCGATGGCCCAGAGCTGCCCCGCGTCACCGTCGTCGCCGAGCAGGAAGACCGGCTCGCGCAGGATGAAGCCCTGCGTGCCCTGCAGCAGCGTGATCGGGCCGTCGAGCGCCGATTTTCCGGTGCGGCCGACGCGATCGAGCACGGCGCTCTGCCGCGGCACGTTGCGCAGGTCGGTGCCGATCAGGCCCTCGTTCTCGTCTTCCGGATAGACATGGGTGATGCGCTTGTCGCGCACCAGCGCCATGTTGACGACGGACGGGTCCTCGAGTCGGATGCCGGACGAGAGCCGCGCGAATTCCTGCTCGGTGATGTCGGGCCGCAGCGCCACCGCCGCGGCGATTCCCCGGGCGAACAGTTCCTTGCGGTTCACCGCCTCGTGGATGCGCTCGGTGATCTTGGTCTGCGCGGCATAAAGCCCCGACATCTGCTGATCCTGCGCCGCAAGCCGCGAGAATCGTTCGAGGTTGTAGGACAGCGACACGAACGCGAGCATGATGGCGACATAAGTCGCCAGCTCGATCATCAGGTTGATCCGTCTGATGCGGTTCTTGTCGGGCATCATTCTTTTCTTTTTCGCGCTCGCCGTCGCCGACACTATCGCGCGACTGTCACACAATTATTCCGGCGGCGCCAGAGCCGACTACACGCTATGCGCGAGTCTGTCCTTCCTGCAACAGATTGATGGAAGGGATCAATTCGCCAGCACCCGGCGGAAGCGGGCAAGCGCGACAGCCAGCGCCACTGCCGCCATCGCCGCCATCGCCGCCATCTCCGGCGCCACGAGGCCAAGCCCCGCACCGCGGTAGAGAACCGACTGGGTGAAGGCCACGAAATGCGGCGCCGGGCTGATCAGCTGCATCAGCAGGCGCAGCCACTCGGGCATCGATTCCATCGGCGTCATGCCCCCCGACAGCAGGATCATCACGATGATCACCGGGATGATCAGCAGCCCGAACTGCCCCATCGTGTGGGTGAAGGTCGACAGCAGCAGCCCGATCGAGGCGACGGCGATGACATAGATCGCGGTGCCCGCGATGAAGAGCGGCAGCACGCCTTGCGTCAGCGGCACCCCGATCAGCCACTCGATGACCACCAGCAGGCTGAACACGGAGGCGCCGAGAATCACTGCCCCATTTGCCAGGATCTTCGAGAAGACGATCTCATGCGGGCGCACCGGCATCACCAGGACATGCTCGATCGTGCCATGTTCGCGCTCGCGGATCAGCGAGGCGCCGGCGAGGATCAGCGTCAGGATGGTGACCGAGTTCATCAGCTGCATCACCGAGGTGAACCACTTCGAGGTCAGGTTCGGGTTGAAGCGGTTGCGGAACACCACGTCGACGAGCGAGGCGGTCGAGCCGTTCGGGGTGAAGAAGGCCGTGAGCTCGCCCGCCAGCAACTCCTGCATGAAGGCGGCGCCATTGCCGGCATGGGCCACCGCGGTCGCATCCACGTCGATCGAGATCGTGGCCGCGTGGCCGGACAGCAGGTCGCTTTCGAACTTCGGCGGGACGGAGACGACGAGGATGTAATCGCCGTATTTCAGCGCCTGTTCCGCCTGCGCCGGGCTCAGGCTCACCGGATGCTTGAACAGCGGCGGCTGGATCGCATCGGTGAGCCGGTGCGACAATGCGCTCTGGTCCTCGTCGACCACGGCAACGGCGAGATCGTTGATCTCGGTCGAGATCGCGTCGGCCACCATGTAGGTGGCCACGGTGAAGACGTAGAAGATCAGCACCAGCATCACCGTGTCACGCCGGATCGCGCGCAGCTCCTTGCCGGTCAGGCGCAGGGTGTTGAGCAGGCTTTGCCACATCGGTTCAGGCCTCCTGCTTGCGCAGCGCAAAGACCGCGGCGACGATGTAGAAAAGGGCAAAGCCGGCGATCGCCAGGGTGCTGGCGCCGATATCGGCCCAGCCGAAGCCCTTCAGGAAGGTGCCCATCGACACCGTCTGATACCAGGCGCCGGGGAAGGCGAGGCCGAGGGCATGGCCGCTTGGCTTCAGCGAGGAGATCGGCACGATCAGCCCGGAGAAGTTCACCGTCGGGATGATGGTGATCACCGCGACGGCAAACACCGCCGAGACCTGGGTCTTGGTGAAGGACGAGATCAGCTGACCGATCCCGGTGGTGGCGATCACGTAAAGCAGCGTCACCCCCGCCAGCGCGACGAGCGAGCCGGTGAAGGGCGGCCGGAACAGCACCATGCCGAGCGCGAAGAGCATCCAGAAATTGAGCGTCGCGATCACGATATAGGGGATCTGCTTGCCGAGCAGGAACTCGATCTTGCGGATCGGGGTCGAGCGGAAATTGGCGATGGTGCCGGTTTCGACCTCGCGCACGACACCGATCGCCGACATCACCGCCGGGATCATGATCAGGATCAGCATCACCACCGACGGCATGATCGCATTGGTGCTCTTGAACGCCTGATTGAACAGATAGCGGGTTTCGATCGAAACGCCCGTGCGGTCGGTGCGGCCGTTTTCGCGGGCATAGATTTCGGAGAAATAGGTCAGCAGACCAAGGGCATAGCCGCGTGCGGTCTCGGCGCGGAAGGGCATCGAGCCATCGATCCAGAGCGAGACCTCGGGCACCTTGCCCTGATGCAGCTCGCGCCCGAAGCCATTCGGGATCTCGAGTGCGACGGTCAGCTCGCCCTTGCCCATGCGGGCGGTCATGTCGCCGGTGCCGGTCAGCGGTGTCTCCTCGCCGTACTGGCGGATTGCGCTGAACTGTTCGGTCAGGCGCCGGCTTTCCGGGGTCTGGTCCTGATCGAGCACGGCAAAGGACAGGTCGTCGACATCGAAGGAGATGCCATAGCCCACGGTGATCAGCAGGATCACCGGCCCCATCAGCGCGAAGAACAGCCGGATCGGATCGCGCACGAGTTCCAGCGTCTCGCGCCAGGTATAGGCCCACAGCCGCGTCAACGACTGGCGCAGCGGGCTGCGCGGGCTGCGGGCGCCGTCGAAATCGGTGTTGCCCGCCGCGGGTTCGGGGCCAAGCGCGTCCTGCAGGAAGCCGATGAAGGCCTCTTCCAGCGTCTGCGCGCCGCGGCTCTCGACCAGCTCGGCGGGCGCGCCCACGGCCAGCACCTTGCCCGCATGCATCAGCGAGATCCGGTCGCAGCGCGCCGCCTCGTTCATGAAATGGGTCGAGATGAAGATCGTCACGCCCTTGTCGCGGCTGAGCGAGATCAGCTTGCGCCAGAACGCATCGCGCGCCACCGGGTCGACGCCCGAGGTCGGCTCGTCGAGGATCAGGATCCGCGGCTCGTGGATCGTGGCCACGGCCAGCTGCAACCGCTGGCGGATGCCGAGCGGCAGGCTCTCGGGCATCTCGCGGGCGATCTCGTCCAGCTCGAATTCGGCCAGCACCTCGCTCACCCGCGCCGCGCGCCGCTCGGGCGCCACGCCATAAAGCTTCGCGTGCAGCTCGAGGTTCTGCCGCACCGTCAGCTCGGTATAAAGCGAGAAGCTTTGCGACATGTAGCCGATGCGCAGCCGCGCCTGCATGTCGGAGTTCTTCAGCGCCTCGCCGAACAGCCGGGTCTCGCCCTCGGTCGGGTCAAGGAGCCCCGTCATCATCTTCATCGTCGTCGTCTTGCCGCAGCCGTTCGAGCCGAGGAAGCCGAAGATCTCGCCCTCGGGAATCTCGAAGCTCACGTCCTCGACCGCGGTGAAGGCGCCGAAACGCTTGGTCAGGTGCCGCGCCTCGATCGCCGGGGCCCTGTTTTCGCTGATGACCCGCGGGCGCAGCTCGACCGGCTTGTGGCCGGCGCGCTCCTCTTCGGGCAGAAGGCGGATGAAGGCCTCTTCCAGCGTGTCGGCCCCGGCCTGCGTGCGCAGCTCGGCCGGCGTGCCTTGCGCGATCACCTTGCCGTCGTCCATCGCGGCAAGCCAGTCGAAGCGCTCGGCCTCTTCCATGTAGGCGGTGGCGACGATCACGCTCATCCCGGGCATGCGGGCGCGGATGGAGTCGATCAGTTCCCAGAACTGCCGGCGCGACAGCGGGTCGACGCCGGTCGTCGGTTCGTCGAGGATCAGCAGGTCCGGGTCATGGATCAGCGCGCAGCACAGGCTGAGCTTCTGCTTCATGCCGCCCGACAACTTGCCCGCCGGCCGGTCGGGGAAGGGGGCAAGCCCTGTCGCCTCGAGCAGCATCTTGCTGCGCGCGGCGCGCTCCTCGGCCTTCTGGCCGAACAGCCGGCCGAAGAAGTCGAGGTTCTCCTGCACCGTCAGCGTCGGGTAGAGGTTGCGGCCAAGGCCCTGCGGCATGTAGGCGATGCGCGGCGCCGTCGCCTGCCGGGCGGCGGCCTGCGCCATGTCCTGCCCGAGCACCGTGACCTTGCCCGCCTGCAGCTTGCGCACCCCCGAGACGAGGGCGAGCAGGCTCGATTTGCCGACGCCGTCCGGTCCGATCAGCCCGGCCATGCAGCCCGCCGGGATCCGCAGCGTCACCCCGGCAAGCGCGGCGGTCGCTCCGTAGCGGTGACTGACAGCCTCGAGTTCCGCGGCAAAGCCCATGACCGGCCTATTGCGGCAGCTTGACTTGAAGGTTCGCCGGCCACTCGGCCTCGGGGCTGGTGCGGACATAGCCGATGCCGCGCACGCCGACCTTCACCTGCTCTTCGAACTTCTCGAGGAGCTCCTTCGGGATCGTCAGCTTGACGCGGAACACCAGCTGCTCGCGCTCTTCCTGCGTCTCGACGCTCTTCGGCGTGAACTGCGCCTCGGGGGCGATGAAGGTGATCTTCGCCGGCACCACATATTGCGGGATCGGGTCGAGGATCATCCGCGCCTCATCATTGGTGGCCAGCGTGCCGACCACCGTCGCCGGCAGATAGAGGTTCATGTAGACGTCGGTCAGATCGAGCAGCGTCGCCACCGGCGTGCCCGCGGCGATCACCTCGCCCGGTTCGTGCAGCCGGTATTCGACCCGCCCGCGCAGCGGCGCGCGCACCGTCAGATCGTCGATCGCCACCTTGACCTGCTCGACGCTGGCCTCTGCCGCTGCGATCAGCGCGTCCCCGTTCGAGACCTGCGCCTGCGCCGCGGCAAGCGCCGCCTTCGCGGTTTCAAGCGCGTTCGTCACGTCATCCAGCACGCTTTGCGCGGCGTGGCCCTCGGCATGCAGGGTGACGGTGCGGTCATAGGTGGTCTGCGCGACCGAGAGCGCGCTTTGCGCCTGCGTCACCGCGGCCTGTGCCTGTTCCTTCGCCGCCTTCGCCTGCAGCACCGAGGCTTCGGCGGCCAGCAACTGCGCCTGATAGGAGCGGTCGTCGATCTTCGCGATCACCTCGCCGGCCTCGACGATCTGGCCCTCGTGCACGTCGACCTCGGTGATCCGGCCGGCGTATTTCGGTGCGACATCGACGCTTTGCGCCTCGATCCGGCCGTTCGAGCTGGCGATCGCCGTCTCGGCCTCGCGCAGGCCGAGCCTGACCAGCAGACCATCGAAAAACCCGCCGGCCAGCGCCGGGCCGGGCAGGGTGACGCTGAGGCAGGCGCAGACGAGAACGGCCCGGGCCAGCGACACCTGTTTTGCACGGATCATGCACGACCTCCTTGCGGAACGCGCCCCGGGGAGGCGGGGCCGGCCGGCGGGACGCCGGCATTGCGGTTGCGCTCAGGCTGCCGCGAAAGCCGGCCCCTGTCAACGCGGGGGTGCGTTCTGCGCGCTGTTCCGTCGCGGCAAAATCCGATGTTTTTCAATTTATTGACAAGATGTTTAAGGCCCTGGGGAACCGCGGCGGCAATCCGCGTGTTCTTGGCCGGCGCGCTGCGATATGCTGCCGCCGTCGGGGCCTTGCCCCCGTCGTGATCCCTGCGGAGCTCCGCCCGATGTTCAGATCCCCCTCGCCGAATGCCAGCTTCTTCGCCCTGGTCGTGCTGGTCTCCGTCGCCTTCATCTGGCTGGTGCTGCCCTGGTATGGTTCGGTGCTCTGGGCGGTGATCCTGGCGCTGCTGTTCCGGCCGCTGCAGGTCTGGCTCGAGCGCCGCTTCGGCGGGCGTCGGTCGCTGGCGGCGCTGGTCAGCGTCGCCGCCTGCATCTGCATCGTGGTGATCCCGGGGGTGGTGATTCTCGGGGCGCTGGCGCGCGAGGCCTCGGCGCTTACCACCTCGATCAGCAGCCGCGAATTCGATCCCGCGGCGCTGCTCGACCAGGTGCGCGCGGCGCTGCCACCGGCGGCGCGGCGGGCGCTTTCGGCGCTGAATCTTGGCGATTTCGGCGATGTCCAGTCCGGTGTCACCAGCTTTCTCGAGACCGCGAGCCAGACCATCGCCACCCGCGCCTTCACCATCACCCAGGGCACGGCGCAGCTTTTCGTCAGCTTCGGCGTGATGCTCTATCTGCTGTTCTTCCTGTTCCGCGACGGGCCGGCACTCGCCGCCACGATCCGCCGCGCAAGCCCGCTCAGCGACCGTCATACCGAGAAGCTGATCGAGGAATTCGAGGCGGTGATGCGCGCTACGGTGAAGGGAAACATCATCATTGCGCTGATCCAGGGCACGATTGGCGGGCTGGCCTTCGCCGCGCTCGATATCGGTGCGGCGCTGCTCTGGGGGGTGCTGATGGCGGTGCTGTCGCTGGTGCCGGCGGTGGGGGCGAGCCTCGTGTGGCTGCCGGTGGCGCTTTACCTGCTGATTTCGGGCCAGGTGATGCGCGGCGTTGCGCTGATGCTGGTCGGCATGCTGGTCATCAGCCTGATCGACAACTTCCTGCGCCCGCCGCTGGTCGGCAAGGGTACCCGGCTGCCCGATTACCTGGTGCTGATCTCGACCGTGGGCGGGCTGACGCTCGTCGGGGTGAACGGCTTCGTCGTCGGCCCGCTGATCGCGGCGCTCTTCGTCGCGGTCTGGGCGCTCTACATGCACGACCGCAGCTCGGACGGCGGGCTTACTCCGCCGCCTTCTTCCGGGCCATGATCCGGCGCAGCATGCCCAGCAGACCGAGCCCGATCGAGATCGAGCTGCCAAGCGATTCGATCCGGCCCTCGACGCCGGCGACGGTGCCTTGCGTCTCCGACAGTGCGCGGGCGCGGGCGATCTCCTCCATCTCGGTCAGCGCCGTCATCTCGGCCGAGCCGGGCTCGCTCAGCGCGTAGAGCAGCAGCCCGATGGCGACAATCAGGTAGCCGCCCGCCAGCACACCGGTGGCACCAAGTTCGCCCAGCGACGGCACCAGTGCCAGATAGAGTGTGCGGGTGGCGAAGCCCGCCGCGACGATCAGCGCCGCCACGGCGAGGGTGCCCGCAAGCGCGCGGCGGATCATCTGCTTCAGCAACAGCCGGCGCCGCATCAATGCGACGCGGGCATAGAACTTCGTCGATTCGAATCCGGTCATGATCCCTCCTCAGCGCAGCTGGCGCCCGATCACCACGCCAAGCGCCAGCCCGACGCCAAGCGCGGCAAGGGCCGTCAGCTTCGGGAATTTCTCGATCTCGCCCGACATGTCGTCAAGCGTGTCGCCGATGGTTTCCATCAGCGCCTCCATCCGCGCGCTGTCGCCGATCTCGCCGGTGGTGTCGCGCACCGCCTCGGCCGCCTTGCGGGCCGTGGCCGCCTGAGTGGCGACATGGGCGTCAAATTCCGCACGCAGCTGGGCAATTTCGTCCTTGAGGCTCATCGTCTGCTCCCTTCTCCGGTTCCGGGGCTCGGTCCCGATCAAGCGCCGGAAATGCCCGTTCGGCAAGACCCTGCGTCGTTTCGGTCCGCCCCGCAGGGCGAACGCGAGCCGGGCCGGGCCTGTTCCCGCGGGGCGGGAAAACCCGACCCGATCGGTCGATTTTGTTGCGGGGCCGGCGGGGCTGGGCTATCAAGGCGCATGATCACGCAGAAGATGAAATATGCGCTGAAGGCGCTGATGGTGCTGGGCGACGAGAAGGCCGCCGAGGGCAAGGCGCTGCGCATCGAAGAGATCGCGACGCGATCGGGCGCGCCGAAGCGCTTTCTCGAACACATCCTGCTCGAGCTGCGCAATGGCGGCTTCATCGCCTCGACCCGCGGCCGTTCGGGCGGCTACACACTGATCAAGGAGCCGGCGCAGGTGCCGATTTCCGATCTGTTGCGGATGATCGACGGGCCGATCGCGCCCTTGCCCTGCCTCTCGCGCAAGGCCTACCAGCGCTGCGACGACTGTTCCGACGAGGAAAGCTGCCGGATCCGGCGCGTCTTTGCCGAACTCTACTGGTCCTATCTCGTGCTGATCGAATCGCTCACGCTCGAGGACATGCTGCACGCCACGCCGATGGCGCAGAAGATCCTGGCGCAGCCGCTGCCGCCGGGCTGATCCGCCAAACCGCTGAAAGACCATTGCGCCCGGGCTGCCCTTGCAGTCCGGGCCTGTCTTTTTGCGCCGGGGAATAAATTTCCAAAATCTCGATGAAATAAGCCGAGTTTTTTCCGTTGCAAATAACGACAATCTCTGTCGTGATAAGCGTGAAGGGGCCAGGAGCCCAGCACGACAGGAGGGAAGCATGTTCAGGACGATCCAGTTCGCCGGCCGACTCAGCGCACAGGGCCAGCTTGTCGAGGCGCATCCCGACGGGCGCGTCACCATCACCACCGGCCGCGAGACCCTCACCGGCTTTCCGGTGAACCTGGTGCGGGCGGCGCGCACGACCATCACCGCGCTGGCGCTGGCGCTGGCGGCCCTTGCTGCCGCGCCCCATCCGACGCAGGCGGCCGAGACTCTGCTCAACGTCAGCTACGATCCGACCCGTGAGTTCTACCGCGATTACGACAAGCTGTTCTCCGACTGGTGGGTTGCCCAGGGGCACGAGGCGGCGAAGGTCGAGGTCTCGCATGGCGGCTCGGGCGCGCAGGCGCGGGCGGTGATCGACGGGCTTGATGCGCAGGTCGTGACCCTCGCGCTCGCCTCCGACATCGACAAGATCGCCGCGGCGGGCAAGCTGCCGGCCGATTGGCAGGGGCGTCTGCCGCACAACTCCTCACCCTACACCTCGACCATCGTCTTCCTGGTGCGCGAGGGCAATCCGAAGGGCATCCACGACTGGGGCGACCTGGTGAAGGACGGCGTCGAGGTCATCACCCCGAATCCGAAGACCTCGGGCGGGGCGCGCTGGAACTACCTGGCCGCCTGGGCCTGGGCCGAGAAGAACGGGCAGGACCCGAAGACCTTCGTCGGCGATCTCTTCCGCCATGTCCCGGTGCTTGATACCGGCGCGCGCGGCGCGACCACGACCTTCGCGCAGCGCGGCATCGGCGATGTGCTGCTGGCCTGGGAGAACGAGGCCTGGCTGGCCGAGAAGCAGCTTGGCGAAGATTCCTTCGACATCGTCGTGCCTTCGGTCTCGATCCTGGCCGAGCCGCCGGTCGCGGTGGTCGACGCCAACATCAAGACCGATGCACAGCGCGACCTGGCCAATGCCTATCTCGAGCACCTCTACAGCCCCGAGGCGCAGGCGCTCGCGCTCAAGCACTTCTACCGCGCCTGGGACAGCTCGAAGGCCGCGCCCGAGGATGCCGCCCGCTTCGCCCCGCTGCATCTGGTGACGATCGAGGACTTTGGCGGCTGGGCCAAGGCACAGCCCGAGCACTTCGGCGACGGCGGCACCTTCGACCAGATCTATACCGCGAAGTGAGGCCGTCATGCGCATCGTCGCGAAATCCCCGATGCCCGGCTTCGCGCTCAGCGCGGGGCTGGTGCTCAGCCTGCTGAGCCTGATCGTGCTTCTGCCCATCGGCGCGCTGCTCGTGCGCGGCGCGGGAATGGGGCTGACCGATCTGGCCACCGCGATCTCGGGCGAGCGGGTGCGCTCGGCGCTCCTGCTCTCCTTCCGCTCGGCGCTGATCGCCGCAGCCTTCAACCTCGTCTTCGGCGTGCTCGTGGCCTGGGTGCTGGTGCGCTACCGCTTCCCCGGCCGGCGCCTGATCGACGCCGCGATCGACCTGCCCTTCGCCCTGCCGACGGCGGTCGCGGGCATCGCGCTCACCGCCCTTTATGCGCCGAACGGCGTCTTCGGCCAGATCGCGGCCGAGGCCGGGCTGCGCATCGCCTATGCGCCCCCGGGCATTCTGGTGGCACTGGTCTTCGTCGGTCTGCCCTTCGTCGTGCGCACCGTGCAGCCGGTGATCGCCGAGGTCGACCGCGAGGTCGAGGAGGCCTCGGCGACGCTCGGCGCCTCGCGGCTGACGACGCTGCGCCGGGTGGTGGCGCCGGTGCTGATGCCCGCCGCGCTCACCGGCTTTGCCCTCGCGCTGGCGCGGGGGGTGGGCGAATACGGCTCGGTCATCTTCATCGCCGGCAACCTGCCGATGAAGACCGAGATCGCGCCGCTCCTCATTGTCATCCGGCTCGAGGAGTTCGACGTCGACGGCGCCGCCGCGATCGGCATCGCCATGCTCGGCATTTCCTTCGCCATGCTTCTGCTCATCAACGCGGTCCAGGTCTGGAGCCGCCGGAGGATCGGTCATGTCTGACGCCGCCCATCTTGCCCCGCCCCGCCCGGCGCGCCGTTTCCGTGCCGCGACCGAGGAGCCGGCGTTCCTGCGCCGTGCCCTGATCGGCCTTGTGCTCGCGCTGCTGGCGGTGCTGCTCTTCGCCCCCCTCGTCACCGTCTTCGGCGAGGCGCTGTCGCAGGGCGCCGGCGCCGCCCTGACCGCGCTGGCCGAGCCCGAGGCACAGGCCGCGATCCGGCTGACGCTGCTGGTCACGGCGCTGTCGGTGCCGCTGACCGCCGTCTTCGGCCTGGCTGCCGGCTGGGCGATCGCGCGCTTCGACTTTCCCGGCAAGGCGGTGGTCATCACCCTCATCGACCTGCCGTTCTCGGTCTCGCCGGTGGTGGCGGGGCTCTGCCTCGTGCTGCTTTTCGGCGCGAATACCACGCTGGGCGGCTGGCTGGTGGGGCAGGGGATGCCCGTCGTCTTCGCCCTGCCGGGGATCGTGCTGGCCACCGTCTTCGTCACCTTCCCCTTCGTCGCGCGCGAGATCCTGCCGGTGATGGTCGAGCAGGGCCGCACCGAGGAAGAGGCCGCGCTCAGCCTCGGCGCCTCGGGCTGGCGGATGTTCTTCACCGTGACGCTGCCCAATATCCGCTGGGCGCTGATGTATGGCGTGCTGCTCGCCACCGCCCGCGCCATGGGCGAGTTCGGCGCCGTCGCCGTCGTGTCTGGCAAGATCCGCGGCGTCACCGCCACGATCCCGATCGCGATCGAGATGCTCTACAACGAGTATCTCACCGTCGCCGCCTTCTCGCTTGCAGGGCTGCTCGCCGTGCTGGCGCTCTTCACCCTCGCCCTCAAGACCGCGCTCGAATGGCGTCATGCCGATGCGCTGTCGGCCAACCGCCGCGCCTGAAAGGAGCCTGCCATGCATATCGAGATCGACGAGATCGCCAAGACCTTCGGCCGCACCGCTGCGCTGCAACCGGTGTCGCTGTCGATCCCCTCGGGGGCGCTGGTCGCGCTGCTCGGCCCCTCGGGCTCGGGCAAGACGACGCTGCTGCGCATCCTCGGCGGGCTCGAGTTTCCCGAATCCGGCCGCGTGCTCTTCGACGGGCAGGACGCGACGGGGATGACGATCCAGGAGCGCCGCGCGGGCTTCGTGTTCCAGAACTATGCGCTCTTCCGCCACATGACGGTGTTCGAGAACATCGCCTACGGGCTGAAGGCGCGGCCGCGCGCGCTGCGCCCGGAGAAGGAGGAGATCGCGCGGCGGGTGACGAAACTCCTCGAGCTGATCCGTCTGCCCGAGATCGGCGGGCGCTATCCGGCGCAGCTGTCGGGCGGGCAGCGGCAGCGCGTGGCCCTGGCGCGCGCGCTGGCGATCGAGCCGCGGATGCTGCTGCTGGACGAGCCCTTCGGGGCGCTTGACGCCAAGGTCCGCAAGGAACTGCGCCACGGCCTGCGCGAGATCCACGACACCACCGGGCTGACCACGATCTTCGTCACCCACGATCAGGAAGAGGCGATGGAGCTGTCCGACCTCGTGGTGGTGATGTCGATGGGCCGGATCGAGCAGGTGGGCCGCCCGGCCGATCTGCGCGCGCGTCCCGCCTCGGCCTTCGTGCGCGAGTTCCTGACCGCCTGAGGAGGGGCAGATGGACGCGATCGACCGCCGCATCCTGCGCGAGTTGCAGATCAACGCCGCCCTGCCGATCGCCGAGCTTGCCGACCGCGTCGGCCTGTCGCAAAGCCCGTGCTGGCGGCGGGTGCACAAGCTCGAAGAGGCCGGCGTCATCGCCGGCCGCACGATCCGGGTGGCGCCCGAGGCGCTCGGTCTCGGGCTCACCGTCTATGTCGAGGTGATCGCGCTCGACCATACGCCGGCGTGGCGCGCGGCCTTTCTGGCGGCGCTCGAGCCGATCCCCGAGGTGATGGAGGTGCTGCGGCTTGGCGGCGCGGCCGATTACCTGCTGCGCGTCGTCACCGCCGACATGGCAAGCTATGACGCGCTCTACCGGCGCCTGACCGAGGCCGTGCCGATGCGCGCTGTTTCCTCGCGCTTCGTGATGGAGCGGCTGCTGAGCCGGCCGAGCCTGCCGCCTCAGCCGAGCTGAGCGACCAGCGCCAGAAGAAGGGCGATCTCGGCCATCTGCTCGCCGGTGCCCAGAACGTCGCCGCTCTGCCCGCCGATCTTCGCGCGGGCAAGCAGGCCGACGCCGAGCGTGGCCAGCGCCGCGGCCAGCAGGGCCAGCGCGGTGCCCGGGACCAGCACCAGGATGGCCAGCCCGATCAGCAGCGCCGTCCCCACCGCCTCGCCCGGCACGCCGCGGGCCAGATGGCCCATGCCATCGGCGCGCGCGGGCGGCAGCGCCGCCATCAGCACCACGGGCGCGACGCGCGCGGCCCCGGCCGTGACGATCAGCGCCGCGACTCCGTGCCCCGCCGCAGTCAGCGCCGCCAGCGCCTGCCAGCGCAGGCCAAGCGACAGGATCAGCGCGAGCGTGCCATAGGAGCCGATCCGGCTGTCGCGCATGATCTCGAGCCGCCGCGCCCGCTCGCGCCCGCCCCAGAAGCCATCGGCGACATCGGCGAGCCCGTCCTCGTGCAGACCGCCGGTGGTCACGACCATCGACGCAAGCGCAAGCCCCGCCGCCAGCATCGGCGGCAGGCCAAGCGCGCCGGCCACGGCCAGCACCGCCGCCGCGACCAGCCCGACGGCGAGCCCCGCCAGCGGAAAGGCCCAGGCCGCCGCGCCGATCGCCGGCGCGGGCTCGGGCAGCCGCCCGGCCGGCAGCCGCGTCAGCAGCATCAGCGCCAGCTGTGCCTCGGCGACGCGGGCGCGGATCATGCCTCGCTGACCCCCGCCTCGCCGAAGGTCGCCATGCCGTTGTGGCATTCGAGCGCGGCACGCAGGATGCCAAGCGCAAGCGCCGCGCCCGAGCCCTCGCCAAGGCGCATGTCGAATTCGACCACCGCCGTCTTGCCGAGCGCGGCCAGCAGCCGCCGGTGCCCGGGCTCGGCCGAGGCATGGCCGACGAGGCAATGGTCAAGCAACCGCGGGTCGGCGGCATAGAGCGTCGCCGCCGCCGCGGTGCAGATGAAGCCGTCGAGAATCACCGGAATCCGCGCCGCCCGCGCCGCCAGCACCGCGCCGCAGATCGCCGCCTGCTCGCGCCCGCCAAGGCGCGCGAGCGTCGTCATCGCGTCCTTGCCGCCATGGAGCCGCAGCCCCGCCTCGATCGCCGCGATCTTGCGCCTGATCCCCGCATCGTCCGAGCCGGTGCCGGGCCCGACCCAGTCGGCCGGCGTCGCGCCGAAGAGCGCCGAGGCGAGCGCCGCCGCGATCGTCGAATTGCCGATGCCCATCTCGCCGAGGATCAGCACATCGGCCGTGGGATCGACCGCCGCCGCGCCGCGGTTCATCGCATCAAGCGTCTCGGCCTCGGTCATCGCCGGGCCCTGGGTGAAATCGGCGGTGGGATGATCGAGATCGAGCGCGACGACGCTCAGCTCGGCCCCGTTGACCCGGCACAGCTGGTTGATCGAGGCGCCGCCGGCCTCGAAATTCGCCACCATCTGCTTCGTCACGTCCTGCGGATAGGGGTTCACCCCCTGCGCGCAGATGCCGTGGTTGCCGGCAAAGATCACCGCCTGCGCCTTGGCGATGCGCGGCCGGTCGGTGCCGCGCCAGCCCGCCATGAAGATCGCCAGATCCTCGAGCCGACCGAGCGACCCCGGCGGCTTGGTCAGGCTGTTTTGCCGCGCAAGGGCTGCGGCGC
Source organism: Paenirhodobacter hankyongi (assembly GCF_003664585.1). GTDB lineage: Bacteria > Pseudomonadota > Alphaproteobacteria > Rhodobacterales > Rhodobacteraceae > Rhodobacter > Rhodobacter hankyongi. The sequence goes on along the minus strand of NZ_RCHI01000008.1, from coordinate 122,258 downwards.
GGGCGCCCTCGTCCACGGCCGGCAGCGTGTCCGCCAGTGCGGCGATTTCGGCAAGCGATTGGAATGTCATCATTTCACCTTCATCGGCAGGCCGGCCACGGCGAAGATCACCTCGTCCGCCACGGCCGCGACCCATTGGTTGAGAAGCCCCGCGGCATCGCGGAACTCGCGGGCAAGCCGGTTCTCGGGCACGATGCCCAGTCCGACCTCGTTCGTCACCAGAACCACCGGCGAGGTCTGCCGGGCGAGCGCCGCGCACAGATCGCGCCCCGCCGCCTGCCAGTCGTGCCCGCCCAGCATCTGGTTCGTCAGCCACAGCGTCAGGCAATCGACCAGCCGCGGCGCGCCATCGGTCGCGGCCAGCGCGCCGACAAGGTCGAGCGGCTCCTGCACCGTCCGCCACTCGGCGCCGCGCCGGGCCTGATGCGCCGCGATCCGGGTTTCCATCTCGCCGTCGAAGGCCTGCGCGGTGGCGATGTAGACGGCCGGCGTGCCGAAGCCGAGGGTGCGGCCCTCGGCGATCGCGCTCTTGCCCGAACGCACGCCGCCGGTGATCAGAATGGTCTGGCTCATGGTTTCTCTTGTCCCCCGCCCGGCTTCAAAGCAGAAACGGCGCAGCCGCGAAAGGAGAAATGCGAGATGTCCGCCGAGGGGATGCGCGAGCTGGTCTTCATCCGTCATGCGCCCGCGCGCCATGGCGGCTGTCTGGCCGGCCGCCGCGATGTGCCGGCCGATCTGCCCGACGTGGGCACGCTTGCCGCGCTGCGCGCCGAGCTGGGGGCGCTGCGCGTCGTCGCCTCGCCCGCGCTGCGTTGCCGGCAGACCGCGGCGGCGCTCTGGCCCGGTCTGGAGCCCGAGACCGACCCGCGGCTGTGGGAGCAGGATTTCGGCGACTGGGAAGGCCTGCCCTTCGCCGATCTGCCCGACATCGGCACGCTCTCTGCGTCTGAACTCGCCGCGCACCGCCCGCCGCGCGGCGAAAGCTTTGCCGATCTGTGTGCTCGCGCCACCCCGGCGATTGCGGCGCTGGCCGCGGGCGAGGGGCGGGTGGCCGTCGTCGCCCATGCCGGCATCGTGCGGGCGGCGCTGGCGCTCGCCACCGGATCGGTGCCGGGCGCGCTCGCCTTTCAGGTGGCGCCGCTGTCGCTCACCCGGCTGCTGGCGCTGCCCGGCGGCGGCTGGTCGGTGGCCGGCGTGAACCGGGTCTGCGGATGAGGGCAAGCCTGCACGTCCCGGGCCATTTCGGCGAGTTCCTGCAGGGCCGGCTTGGCCCCGACGGGCCGGTGGCGCTGATTACGCTGCCCTGCCCGTCGCTCGGTGTCGTGGCGCAGGCCAGCGGCGGGCTGGGGCTGATGCTGCATGGCGGACCGCCGTCGGGGCAGGTGCGCGCGCTGCTCGCCCGGCTTGGCCTGCCGCTGCCCGGCCGCGTGGCGTTGCGCCCGCTCGCCCCGCCCGGCATGGGCACCGGGGTTTCGACGGCGTCCCTCGTCGCCCTTGCCCGGCTTGCGGGCTGGCAGGGCCCGCCCGAGGGGCTCGCCCGCGCCTGCGTCGCGGCCGAGGGCGCCTCGGACCCGCTGATGTTCGCGTCTCCCGCGCGGCATCTGTGGGCCTCGCGCGAGGGGCGGACGGTGGCGCACCTGCCGGCGCTGCCGCGGTTCCATGCAATCGGCGGTTTCTGGGGCCCGCCGCGCCGGACCGAGCCGCGTGACGCGGGGTTCCCCGACATCGCCGATCTCGCCCGGCTCTGGGCCCGGGGCGGCGATCTGCCCACCCTGGCGGCACTCGCCAGCGAAAGCGCGCGCCGCACCCTTGCGCTGCGCGGGCCCGTGGGCGATCCCACGGCCGAGATCGCCCGCGCGCTTGGCGCCGCCGGGTACGCGATCGCCCATACCGGCGCCGCCCGTGCCTTCCTCTTCGTGCCGGGCACTCTGCCCGCGGGCGCAGGGGCGGTGCTGCGCGCCGCGGGCCTTACCGGCATCCGCCGCTTCACCGGAGGAGAGAGATGAGTTTTGCCGCGATGATGCTGGTTGCCTGCGCGATCGACCTGGCGTTCGGCTGGCCCGACGCGCTGTTTCGCCGCATCGGCCACCCGGTCACCTGGCTTGGCGCGCTGATCGCGACGCTTGACCGCCGGCTGAACCGCGAGGGCACGGCACGGCGAGCGCGTGGTGTCCTTGCGGCGCTTCTCACCATCGCCCTTGCGGCGGGGGCGGGGGCGGTCGCACAGGCGCTGCTGCCGGCGGGGCCGCTCGGCATCGTGATCGGCGGCGTGCTGGCCTGGCCGCTGGTCGCGATCCGCTCGATGCACGACCATGTCGCCGCGGTCGCCCGGCCGCTCGTCGCCGGTGACCTTGGCGCGGCGCGGCAGGCGGTGTCGATGATCGTCGGCCGCGATCCCGCGGCGCTCGACGAGGCGGGCGTTGCCCGCGCGGCGCTGGAAAGCCTGGCCGAGAACAGCTCGGACGGGATCACCGCGCCGCTCTTCTGGGGCGTGGTGGCGGGGCTGCCGGGGATTGCCGCCTACAAGGCGATCAACACGCTCGATTCGATGATCGGCCACCGCACCGCGCGGCACGAGGCCTTCGGCTGGGCCGCGGCGCGCATCGACGATGTCGCGAACCTGATCCCGGCGCGGCTGACCGGGGTGGTCTTCGCTTTGGTCTCGCGCACGCCGGGCCGCGCGCTTGCGGTGATGGCGCGCGACGCCCGCGCGCATCGCTCGCCCAATGCCGGCTGGCCCGAGGCGGCGCTTGCCGGGGCGCTTGGCGTGCGGCTGTCCGGGCCGCGGATCTATGGCACCACCGTCGCGGCCGAGCCCTGGCTGAACGGCACCGCCCCCGATCCGGCGCCGCTTGACCTTGCCCGCGGCCTTGCGCTTTACCGCCGGGCGATGGCGGGGCTCGGGCTTCTCATCGCGGCGGCGGCAGTCTGGGGGATCTGATGCGCGATCACGGTGGCAATCTGGATGCGGCGCGGGCGCGCTTTGGCGGCACCGACTGGATCGACCTCTCGACCGGCATCAACCGCGAGCCCTATCCGCTGCCGCCGCTGCCGCCCGAGGCCTGGACGGCGCTGCCCACGGCGCCGGCGAAGGCCGCGCTGCTTGCCGCCGCGCAGGCGGCCTTCGGCACGGCTGCTCCCGGGGTGGCACTGGCCGGCGCGCAGGCGGCAATCCAGATGTTGCCGCGCCTTGGCCCGCCCGGCCGCGCCCGGGTGCTGGCGCCGACCTATAACGAGCATGCCGCGCAGCTGCGCGCCGCCGGCTGGCAGGTCGAGGAGGTGGCGCGGCTGACGGACCTTGCCGGTGCCGATCTGGCCGTGGTCGTCAACCCGAACAACCCCGATGGCCAGACCCACGCGCCCGCCGATCTGCTGGCGCTGTCGGGCGCCGTCGGTCGGCTGGTGGTCGACGAAAGCTTTGCCGACCCGGTGCCGGGGCTGTCGGTTGCCGCCCATGCCGGCACCGATGGGCTGACGGTGCTGCGCTCCTTCGGCAAGTTCTGGGGCCTTGCCGGGGTGCGCCTTGGTTTTGTCTTCGCCGATGCCGCGACGGTCGCTGCGCTCGAGGCCGCGGCCGGGCCCTGGCCGGTCTCGGGCCCCGCGCTCGAGATCGGCCGGATCGCGCTTGCCGATGCGCCCTGGCGCGCCGCGACCATCGCCCGGCTCGAGGCCGAGGCCCTCCGCCTCGATGCGCTGGCGCAGTGCGCGGGCTGGTCGCTCGTCGGCGGCACGGCGCTGTTTCGCACCTATGCCACCCCCGATGCGCCGGCGGCGCAGGAGGGCCTTGCCCGCGAACGGATCTGGTCGCGGATCTTCCCCTGGTCACCCACCTGGCTGCGCCTTGGCCTGCCGGGCGGCGCGGCGGAATGGGGCCGCCTGAGCGCAGCCCTCGCCCGCTAGCGCGCGAGGGCGAAAAGCCCGCCCACGTCGAGATGCGCCTCGACGTGATCGGCGAGCGCCTCGAGCGCCGCCTCGACCCCGGCCTCGTGCCCGCGCCCCGAGGCGGCGATGCCCAGCCCGCCGAGGAAGGCCGCGCGGAAGTCGTCTGCGGCAAAGAGCCCGTGCAGATAGCTGCCGCTCACCCGCCCGTCGGCCGAGATCGCGCCCTCCGCCGCGCCGGCAATATCGGCAAAGGGGCGGGCGCGGTCCGGCCCCTCGGTGCGGCCGATGTGGATTTCATAGCCTTCGACCGCCAGCCCCGTGCCCGCATGACGCGCCGAGACCCGGCTCAACCGCTTCTCTGGCGTCATCACCGTGGTCACGTCGAGAAGGCCCAGCCCGGGGCTTTCGCCCGCCGGCCCCTCGATCCCCTCGGGATCGGCGATCACGCGGCCCAGCATCTGATAGCCGCCGCAGATGCCCAGCACAGCGCCGCCGCGGCGCAGATGGGCGGCGAGGTCGATGTCCCAGCCCTGCGCGCGCAGGAAGGCGAGATCGCCGCGCGTCGATTTCGTGCCGGGCAGGATCACCAGCCGCGCATCGCCCGGGATCGGCTCGCCCGCGCGCACCATCACCAGCTCGACCCCCGGCTCGGCCGCGAGCGGGTCGAGATCGTCGAAATTCGCGATCCGCGAGAAGGTGAGGCAGGCGATCTTCACCCCGCCCGAGGCCGGGCCCGAGGCCAGGTCGAGCGCATCCTCGGCGGGCAGCCGATGCGCCGCGGAGAACCAGGGCAGCACGCCGAAACCGGGCCAGCCGGTGCGCGTCTCGATGAAGCGATAGCCGTCGTCGAAGAGCCTTGGGTCGCCGCGGAACTTGTTCACCAGAAAGCCGCGCACCAGCGCCGCGTCGGCCGGGTCCAGCACCGCCTGGGTGCCGACGATCTGCGCGATCACTCCGCCGCGGTCGATGTCGCCGGCGAGCACCACCGGCACCCCGGCCGCGCGTGCAAAGCCCATGTTGGCGATGTCGTTCGCGCGCAGGTTCACCTCGGCCGGGCTGCCCGCGCCCTCGACAAGGACAAGGTCATGCGCCGCCGAGAGCCGGCCGAAGCTTTCAAGTACCGCCCCCATCAGCCCGGCGCGGAAGGTGGCATAATCGCGCGCCCCGGTGACGGCGCGCCGCCGCCCCTGCACGATGACCTGCGCCCCGGTCTCGCTTTCGGGCTTCAGCAGCACCGGGTTCATGTCGGTGACGGGCAGAAGCCCCGCCGCCCGCGCCTGAAGCGCCTGCGCCCGGCCGATCTCGCCGCCGTCCGCAGTGACGGCCGCGTTGTTCGACATGTTCTGCGGCTTGAAGGGGGCGACACTCAGCCCGCGCCGCCGCGCCGCCCGGCACAGCCCCGCGACCAGCATCGACTTGCCGACGTTCGAGCCCGTGCCCTGGATCATCAGCGCCGTCATCCCCGGCCTCCCGCCGTCGCGCGGCCGAGAGTGCGGGAGCCTCCGGCGGAGGTATTTGGGGCAAGATGAAAGGGCAGGGCGGTTTCAGTAATGCCGCGCCGCGCCTCGGGCCGGCAGGGCGGGGGAGACGCGGCGCTTTCACCTTGCGCGGTCATCGGGACCTCTCCCTGTACCGCCCCGTCAGCGTGGCACATCATTCTTAAGCCTTCCCTGCTTTCATCTTGCCGAAAATACCTCGGGGGTCCGGGGGCTGGCCCCCGGTCCGGGCTCAGAACTCGACGCCCGGCTGGGCCTTGATGCCGGCGCGGAACGGGTGCTTGACCAGCGTCATCTCGGTCACCAGGTCGGCCGCCTCGACCAGCGCCTCGGCGGCGTTGCGGCCGGTCAGGATGACATGGGTCATCTCGGGCTTCTCGTCGCGCAGGAAGGCCAGGACCTCGTCGAGGTCGAGATAGCCATAGCGCAGCGCGATGTTGATCTCGTCGAGCAGCACCATGCGGATCTCGGGGTCGCGGATCAGCGCCTTGGCCTTGTCCCAGCCGGCGCGGGCGGCGGCGATGTCGCGCTCGCGGTCCTGGGTTTCCCAGGTGAAGCCCTCGCCCGAGGCGACGAAGCGGCACAGATCGCCGAAATGGGTGGTGATCAGGCGCCGCTCGCCAGTGTCCCAGCTGCCCTTGATGAACTGCACCACGGCGCAGGGCATCTCATGCGCAATGGCGCGCAGGATCATCCCGAAGCCCGACGAGCTTTTGCCCTTGCCCGGCCCGGTATGGACGATGATCAGCCCCTTCTCGCCGGTCTTCGTCGCCATCATCCGGTCGCGCGCGGCCTTCTTCCTGGCCATCTTCGCGGCGTGGCGGGCGGCGTCGGCTTCGGTCTCGGGCGTCATCGCGGCTCTCCTTCGGCTTGACAAATCGCGCGCCCGGGCCTCTGGTGGCCGCGCGTTGGTTCCTGTCCTACGACAGGCGAAGAGGGAATGCGATAGGGCCTTGCCGGGCCTCAAGCGCAGCCGCCCCCGCGACCGTGACCGGAAAGGTCGCCCAAGCCACTGGCCTTTGGCCGGGAAGGTGGGCGCCCGTTGGGGAAACCCTGGATCCGCAAGCCGGGAGACCTGCCAGCGCTGACGATTACGGGCGGACGGGGTGTGCCGCGACCGGGTGGATTGCCGGTCGCCCCCGTGTGCCCGTCGATCCCTTGGCCAGCCCCCTTTCCGCGAACTGGAAGGACGGGCGATGACCGCGACACTTCATGTCTGCACCACCTGCCGCAGGGCGGGCGAGGACCCCGGCGAGGGCGCGCGCCCCGGTGCCGCGCTGCTGGCCGCACTGGCCGCGGGCCGCTGCCCCGAGGGGCTGCGCATCCGGGGCGTCGAATGCCTCTCGGCCTGTGCGCAGGGCTGTGCCGTGGCGCTGAGCGCGCCGGGCAAGTGGAGCTATGTCTACGGCCGCCTGAGCCCCGAAAACGCCGCCGAGATCCTCTCCGGCGCCGCGCTCTATGCCGCCAGCGCCGACGGGCTCGTGCCCTGGCGCGCGCGCCCCGAGATCTTCCGCAAGCAGAGCCTTGCCCGCATCCCCCCGCAGGAGTGACCATGACCGACCTGACCAAGATCCCCGTCACCGTGATCACCGGCTTTCTCGGTGCCGGCAAGACCACGCTCATCCGCCATCTGATGGCGAACCCGCAGGGCCGGCGCCTGGCGATCCTGGTGAACGAATTCGGCACCGTGGGCGTCGACGGTGACATCCTGCGCGCCTGCGCCGACGAGAGCTGTCCGCTCGACAATATCGTCGAACTGGCGAACGGCTGCATCTGCTGCACCGTCGCCGACGAATTCATCCCGACGATCGAGGCGCTTCTGGCCCAGCCCGTCCGCCCCGACCACATCCTGATCGAGACCTCGGGCCTTGCCCTGCCGAAGCCGCTGCTCAAGGCCTTCGACTGGCCGGCGATCCGTTCGCGCATCACCGTCGACGGGGTGATCGCGGTCGCCGATGCCGAGGCGGTGGCGGCCGGGCGCTTTGCCCCGGATCTGGCCGCGGTCGATGCGCAGCGCGCCGCCGATGACAGCATCGACCACGAGACGCCGCTGTCCGAGGTGTTCGAGGACCAGATCGCCTGCGCCGATATCGTGCTGTTGTCGAAGGCCGATCTCGCCGGCGAGGCGGGGCTTGCCGCCGCCCGCGCCGCGATCGAGGCCGAGGCGCCGCGGCCGCTGCCGATCCTGCCGATGGTCGAGGGCGCGATCGATCCGGCCGTGGTGCTGGGCCTTGCCGCCGCGGCCGAGGACGACCTTGCTGCGCGCCCCTCGCATCACGATGACCACGGCGATCACGAGCATGACGATTTCGACACGGTGGTGATCGAGCTGCCCGAGGTCGCCGATCCCGAGCGCCTTGTCGCCGCGATCGAGCGGCTGGCGGCCGAGCGCAACATCCTGCGGGTGAAGGGCCATGTCGCGGTCACCGGCAAGCCGATGCGGCTTCTGGTGCAGGCGGTCGGCGCGCGGGTGCGGCGGCAGTTCGACCGGCCCTGGGGCGCCGATCCGCGCCGTTCGGCCCTCGTGGTGATCGCCGAACGCGCCGATGTCGACGCCGGGGCGATCCGCGCCGCGCTGAGCGAGGCCGCCGCCTGATGCATGTCGTCTTCCGCGAAAGCCACGGGCTCGAGGAGACCGAAGTGCCGACCGATCTGGGGCAATCGCCCGCGGATCTGGTGGTGCTGTCCTTCTCGGATTCGGATCTCGGTGCTTTCGCGGAGGGCTGGCATGCGGCGGCGGGGGCATTGCCGCCCTTGCGGCTTGCCCCCTTGGCGGCGCTGCGCCACCCGGTCTCGGTCGACACCTATCTCGAGCGCACGCTCGGGGGGGCGAAGGCGGTGCTGATCCGGCTGATCGGCGGCGAGGGCTATTGGCCCTATGGCCTTGCCTCGGTGCAGGATCTGGCGCGGCGGCGGGGCATGGCGCTGGCCGTTCTGCCTGCCGATGGCCGGCCCGATCCGCGGCTGGCCGAGGCCTCGACCCTGCCCGCGGAGACGCTCGCCACCCTTGCCGCGCTGTGCGATGCGGGCGGAGCCGAGGCCGCGCGCGCCGCGCTGTGCCACCTGGCCCGCGCCGCGGGCCTGCCCGCGCCCGCGCCCGATGCGCCGGCGGCGCTCCCCGAATTCGGCTTCTGGACGCCCGAGGCGGGGGTGACCCCCGCGCCTGTGGGCGCGGGGCCGCGGGTGCTTGTGCCCTGTTACCGCGCCTGGCTGGCGGCGGCCGACATGGCGCCGGTCGCGGCGCTGATCGAGGCCCTCCGCGCGGCGGGGTTTCAGGCCACGGCCTGCTTTGCGCCCTCGCTCAAGGCGCCGGGCTTTGCCGACTGGCTCGCCCCGCATCTGGCCGCGGCGCCGCCGGTCGCGGTGGTCAACCTCACCGCCTTTTCGGCGCAGGGCGCGGCGGGGCGCACACCCTTTGACGGGCTTGATGTGCCGGTCTTCCAGGGCGCGCTGTCGACCGCCGCCCGCGCCGACTGGGCCGCGGCCGAGCGTGGCCTCTCGCCCGCCGATCTGGCGATGCACGTGGTGCTGCCCGAGGTCGATGGCCGGATCTTTGCCGGCGTCGTCTCGTTCAAGGCGCCGGCCGCGCGCGACGCGGTGCTGGAACACGCCCGCCTGATCCACGCGCCCGAGCCCGACCGGATCGCCGCACTGGTGGCGCGGGTTGCGGCCTGGCACCGGCTGGCCACCACCCCGGCCCCGGCGCGGGCGGTGGCCGTGGTGCTGTCGACCTATCCGGGGCGGAGCTGGCAGATGGCCCATGCCGTGGGCCTCGATGCGCTTGCCTCGACCGGGGCGCTGCTCGATGACCTTTCGGCCGAGGGCTATGACATCGCACCGGGGCCGGGGGCCGAAGCGCTGGCGACCGAGCGGATGAGCTGGCCGCTGGCGGAATATCAGGCGGCGCTTGCCGCCTTGCCCGCAGTGTTGCGCGACGATCTGGCCGCCGCCTGGGGCGCGCCGGCGGAGGACCCCGCCTGCCACGATGGCGCCTTCCACTTCGCCGCGTTGCGCCGGGGCAAGATCCTGCTGGCGCTGCAGCCCGAACGTGGCGAGGTCACGGCGCGCGAGGCCGACTATCACGACCTCGCCCGGGTGCCGCGGCACGGCTATGTCGCCTTCTACCTGTGGCTGCGGGCGCAGGGGCTGCAGGCGCTCGTGCACATGGGGGCGCATGGCACGCTCGAATGGCTGCCGGGCAAGGCGGTGGCGCTCTCGGCGGCGTGCTGGCCCGAGGTGCTGCTGGGCCCGCTGCCGGTCATTTACCCCTTCATCGTCAACGACCCGGGCGAGGCCGCGCAGGCCAAGCGCCGGCTGGGGGCGGTCACGCTTGGCCACCTGCCGCCGCCGCTGACCGAAGCCGCACTGCCCGAGCGGCTGGCCGGGCTCGAGGCGCTGCTTGACGAATATTCGACCGCCGACGGGCTCGACCCGGCGCGGCGCGACCGGCTGATCGGCGCGATCCGCGACGCGGCGGCGGCAAGCGGGGTGGCCGAGGACCTCGCCCTGTCTGCGGGCGCCAGCCCCGCCGAGGCGATCACCCGCATCGACCGCTTCGTCTGCGACCTGAAGGAAAGCCGCTTCGGCGACGGGCTTCATGTCTTCGGCCGGGGCGCCTGTGGCGCGGCCGAGCGCGCGGGGCTGATCGCGGCGCTCGCCGGCCGGCGGGTGGCGCCCGGCCCCTCGGGCAGTCCGGCGCGGGGGCGTTCGGACGTGCTGCCGACCGGGCGGAACCTGTTTTCCGTCGATCCGCGCGCGGTGCCGACGCCCGCCGCCCATGCGCAGGGGGTGACGCACGCCGAGGAGCTCTTGCGCCGCCACCTGCAGGACCACGGCGACTGGCCCCGGGGTCTGGTCGTCGATCTCTGGGGCTCGGCCACGATGCGCACCGCGGGCGAGGATTTCGCCATGGCGCTGCAGCTGGCCGGGCTGAAACCGGTCTGGGACGCGCAATCGGGCCGGGTGACCGGGGTCGAGGTGATCGCGGCGGCGCTTCTGGGCCGGCCGCGGATCGACGTGACCTTGCGGGTCTCGGGCCTCTTTCGCGACATCTTTCCGGCCCTCGCGCAGCTTTTCGAGACCGGCGCCGCGGCGCTCGCGGGGCGCGAGGAGGCGCCCGAGGACAACCCCTATACCGCCCGCATCCCGCGCGTCTTCGGGCCGCGGCCGGGGCAATACGGGCTGGGCATGGGCGATGTCACTGCGGCGCTGACGCCCGAGGCGCGGGCGGCGGCGGGCGAGGCCTGGCTTGCGGCCTCGGCCCATGCGATCGGGGCGGATGGCGCGGTGCGGCCCGAACGTGCGGCGCTCGAGACCCGGCTTGCCGGGGCGGATGCCTTCGTCCATGCGCAGGATCTGCCCGAAAGCGACCTGCTGCTTGCCGTCGATTACGCCGGCCACGAGGCGGGCTTTGCCGCGGCGATGGCGCGGCTCGGGGCGCCGGCGCCGGCGCTTTACCACCTCGACACCACCGATCCCGCCCGCCCCCGCGCCCGCAGCCTGACCGAGGAGATCGCCCGGGTCGTGCGTGCGCGTGCCGCGAATCCGGACTGGGCGGCGGGGATGATGCGCCACGGCTTTCGCGGCGCGGCCGAGATCGCGGCGACGGCCGATCACCTGGCCGCCTTCGCGCAGCTTGCAGACGCGGTGCCGGCGCATCTCTTCGACCTTTACTTCGAGGCGACCCTTGGCCGGCCCGAGGTGACCGATTTCATGGCGGCGGAAAACCCGGGCGCGCTTGCCGCGCTGCGCGACCTGTTCCGGCGGCTGGCCGAGGCGGGGCTGTGGCACAGTCGGCGCAATGCGATCGCCGCGGCATTGGAGGATCTGCGATGAGTTTCACGGTGCAGGGCTGGTGCCCGGGCGCGCTGCGCCCGATGGCCTCTGGCGACGGGCTGGTGGTGCGGCTGCGCCCGCCGGGCGGGCGGCTGAGCGCCGACGCCGCGGCGCGTGTGGCCGAGGCGGCGCGGCGCTTCGGCAGCGGCATCATCGACCTCTCGGGCCGGGCGCATGTGCAGCTGCGCGGGGTGACGGCGGAGAGCCACGCGCCGCTGATCGCGGCCTTGCGCGGGGCGGGGCTCATTGACGACGATGTCGCGGCCGAGACCCGGCGCAACATCCTGGTCACCCCCTTTGCCGATGCCGCGACCGACGCGCTCGCGGCGGCGCTGGCCGGGGCGCTTTCCGAGGCGCCCCTGCTGCCCGGCAAGTTCGGCTTTGCCGTCGACACCGGCGCGGCGCCGGTGCTGCAAGGCACGCCCGCCGATATCCGGCTGGAGCGCGCCCGGGATGGCGGGCTGATCCTGCGCGCCGAGGGGCTGGCCGCGGGCGCGCCGGTGACCGCGGCCGAAGCCCCCGCCGCGGCGATCGCGCTTGCCCGCTGGTTCGTGGCGGCGGGTGGTGTGACGGACGGCCGCGGCCGGATGGCGGCGCTGACCGCGCGGGGCGCGCGGCCCGAGGGCGCGCTGGCGCCGCGGCTGGCCCCGGCGCCGGCCTGCGCCCCGCCCGGGCCGGGCCTGTGCCCTGCCGGCGCGCTCGTGGCCTTTCCCTTCGGTCAGATGCGGGCCGATCTTCTGGCAACGCTCGCCGGCCTTGGCGCGCTGCGCCTGACGCCCTGGCGGATGCTGCTGATCGAGGGGCTTTCGCGCCTGCCCGAGCTGCCGGGCCTGATCACCGACCCGGCCGAGCCGCTTTTGCGCGTTTATGCCTGCACCGGCGCGCCGGGCTGTCCGCAGGCCCTGGCCGAGACCCGGGCGCTCGCCCGCACGCTGGCACCGCAGCTGCCGCCCGGGGCGGTGCTGCATGTCTCGGGCTGTGCCAAGGGCTGCGCCCATCCGGCGCCGGCCGCGCTGACGCTGACCGCGACGCCCGCGGGCTTTGACCTGATCGCCCGTGGCCGCGCCGCGGACACCCCCTGCCGCCGTGCCCTGAGCGCGGCCGAGATCCCCTCCCTGCCGGAGTTTTCCTGATGCCCTATGACTACGAAAAGGACGGCGCGAAGATCTATGCGCAATCCTTCGCGATGATCCGCGCCGAGGCCGACCTTGCCCGCTTCACCCCCGACGAGGAACCCGTCGTGGTGCGGATGATCCATGCCGCGGGGATGGTCGGGCTGGAGCGCGCGGTGCGCTTCACCCCCGGCATGGCGGCGGCGGCGCGCGCCGCGCTTCAGGCCGGCGCGCCGATCCTGTGCGATGCGCGGATGGTGAGCGAGGGCATCACCCGCGCCCGCCTGCCCGCCGCGAATGACGTGCTCTGCGCGCTGCATGACCCGGCGGTGCCGGATCTGGCGCGCGAGATGGGCAACACCCGCTCGGCCGCGGCGCTGGAATTGTGGCGGCCGCATCTGGGCGGCGCGGTGGTGGCGATCGGCAATGCGCCGACGGCGCTCTTTCACCTGCTGAACATGCTCGAGGACCCGACCTGCCCGCGGCCGGCGGCGATCATCGGCTGTCCGGTGGGCTTCGTCGGGGCGGCGGAATCGAAGGCCGCGCTGATCGCCGCGGCGCCGGTGCCCTGCCTGATCGTCGAGGGGCGGCTTGGCGGTTCCGCGATCACCGTCGCCGCGGTGAATGCCCTCGCCAGCCGGAAGGAATGAACATGGGACGCATCATCTGTGCCGGGCTCGGCCCCGGCGACCCCGATCTGATCTCGGTGCGGGCGGACCGGGCGCTGCGCACGGCCCGCCAGATCGCCTATTTCCGCAAGAAGGGCCGGCAGGGCCAGGCGCGGCGCATCGTCGAGGGGCTGCTGCCCGCGGGCGTCGCCGAGCATCCGATGGAATATCCGGTGACGACCGAGATCCCCTTCGACAGCCCCGCCTATAACGCGCTTCTGGCGGCTTTCTACGACAGCTGGGCGGCGCGGCTGGTGACGCTCGCGCAGGCGGGCGATGTCGTCATCCCCTGCGAGGGCGACCCGTTCTTCTATGGCTCGTTCATGCACCTTTACGTGCGGTTGCGCGGCAAGGTCGAGATCGAGGTGATCCCCGGCATCACCGGCATGACCGGTTGCTGGAACGCGACGGGCGAGCCCTTCACCTGGGGCGACGACGTGCTGACCGTGCTGATGGGCACCCTGCCCGAGGACGAGCTCGCCGGGCACATGGCGCGTGCCGATGCGCTGGTCATCATGAAGACCGGGCGCAACCTGCCGCGGGTGCGGCGCGCGCTGGCGCAGGCCGGGCGGCTCGAGGCGGCCTGGCTTGTCGAACGCGGCACCATGCCCGGCGAGCGCATCGCCCGGCTGAGCGAGGTCGACGATGCCGACTGCCCCTATTTCGCGATCGTGCTGGTGCATGGTCAGGGGCGGCGACCGGCGGCGGAGGAGGCGGCATGAGCGGCTGGATCGCGGTTGCGGGGCTGGGGCCGGGGGCCGAGGCGCTGGTGACGCCCGAGGTCAGCGCGGCGCTGGCCGAGGCAACGGATGTCGTGGGCTATATCCCCTATGTCGCGCGCATCGCGCCGCGGGCGGGGCTGACGCTCCACCCCTCCGACAACCGGGTCGAGCTCGACCGCGCCGCCCTTGCGCTGACCCTTGCGGCCGAAGGGCGGCGGGTGGTGATCGTCTCCTCGGGCGATCCCGGGGTCTTCGCCATGGCCTCGGCGCTCTTCGAGGCGCTCGAGGCCGCGCCGGAGCATGCGGGCGCCGACATCCGCATCCTGCCGGGCATCACCGCGATGCTGGCCGCCGCCGCGCGGGCGGGGGCGCCGCTTGGCCACGACTTCTGCGCGATCAACCTGAGCGACAACCTCAAGCCCGTCGCGGTGATCGAGCGTCGGCTGCGTGCCGCGATCGCGGGCGATTTCGCCATGGCCTTCTACAACCCCCGCTCGAAGGCGCGGCCCGAGGGCTTTGCCCGCGTGCTTGAAATCCTGCGCGCGGGCTGCGAGCCCGGCCGGCTGATCACCTTCGCCCGCGCCGTCAGCACGCCCGACGAGGCACTCTGCACCGTGACGCTGGCCGAGGCGCGGTCCGAGATGGCCGACATGCGCACCGTGGTGCTGGTCGGCAATTCCGGGACGCGGCGGGTCGGTCGCTGGGTCTATACGCCGCGCGGGGTGAAGCCGTGAGCGGCGAGCCACTCACTCACCCCGGCGACCTCGGCGCGGACCTCGCGCGGCGGCAGGGCGGGGCGGTCGATCACGATGACGCCAAGGCCGAGCGCGCGCGCCGCGATCAGCTTCGCCTCGGCCCCCGCGCCGCCGGCGTTCTTCGCGACGACATGGGTGATGCCGTGGTCGCGCAGCAACGCAATGTCGCCCTCGGTGCTGAACGGGCCGCGGGCGATCACCGCCTCGGCATCGGCCAGCGGCAGCAGCCCCTCGGGCGGGTCGACAAGGCGCAGCAGATAGTGATTGCCGGGCTTTCCGGCGAAGGGGGCGAGCGTCTGCTTGCCGATCGCCAGAAACACCCGCGCGCCCGCCTCGGGAAGCGCCGCGACGGCGGCCGCGATGTCGGGCACGGCGGTCCAGCGGTCGCCCGGCTCCGCCCGCCACGGCGCGCGTTCCAGCGCGACGAGCGGCACGCCGGTCTGGGCACAGGCGGCGATCGCGTTGCGGCTCATCTGCGCGGCGAAAGGGTGGGTGGCGTCGATCACCGCGCCGATGTTTTCGGCGCGCAGGAAGGCCACCAGCCCCGCCACCCCGCCAAAGCCGCCGATCCGGGTGGGCAGCGGCTGCGGCGCCGGCGCCCCGGTGCGCCCGGCATAGGAGAAGAGCGCGGGCAGGCCCGAGGCGGCCAGCGCCGCGGCCATGCGGCTCGCCTCGGTGGTGCCGCCCAGAAGAAGGATGCGCGTCATGGCTGAGCCCTGGCTGCTGATCGTCGGTCTTGGCGAAGATGGCCTTGCCGGGCTGCCGGATGCAAGCCGTGCCGCACTCGCCACGGCCGAGGTGATCTTCGGCGGGCCGCGGCACCTCGAGCTGGTTGGCGCCGGGGCGCGCGCGCGGGCCTGGCCCGTGCCCTTCGACATCGCGCCGGTGCTGGCCGAGCGGGGCCGGCGCACGGTGGTTCTGGCCTCGGGCGATCCGTTCTGGGCGGGGGCGGGGGCGGTCCTGGCGGCGGCGCTCGGCCCCGGCGAGTGGCGGGCGATCCCGGTTGCGGGCGTGTGCTCGCTGGCAGCCGCCCGGATGGGCTGGCGGCTGGAGGACACGACCTGCCTTGCGCTGCACGCTGCCCCCTTCGCGCGGCTGCGCCCGGTGCTGTGCCGCGGCGTCCGGGTCATCGCCACGCTGCGTGACGGCGCGGCGGTGGCCGATCTCGCGCGCTGGCTCGCCGATGGCGGTTTCGGCGCGGTCGGGATGACGGTGCTCGAACGGCTGGGCGGCCCGGCCGAGCGGTTGCGCCGCGCCCGCGCCGATGCTTTCGATCTGGACGAGATCGCGGCCCCCGTTGCCGTGGCGCTCGACGGCGCCGCGCTGCCCGCGGGGGCCGGCCTGCCGCGCAGCCCGGGCCTGCCCGAGGCGGCCTTTGCCCATGACGGGCAGATCACCAAGTCGCCGGTGCGGGCGCTGACCCTTGCAGCCCTTGCCCCCCGACCCGGCGCACT
Source organism: Paenirhodobacter hankyongi (assembly GCF_003664585.1). Lineage (GTDB taxonomy): Bacteria > Pseudomonadota > Alphaproteobacteria > Rhodobacterales > Rhodobacteraceae > Rhodobacter > Rhodobacter hankyongi. The sequence goes on along the minus strand of NZ_RCHI01000008.1, from coordinate 106,334 downwards.
CTTGTGGGACATCGGCGGCGGCTCGGGCTCGGTCTCGGTCGAGTGGTGCCTGGCCGGCGGTCGCGCCTGCACGATCGAGCCGCGGCCGGACCGGCTCGACAACATCCGCGCGAATATCGCGGAGTTCGGCCTTGGCGGACGGATGCAGGCGGTGCAAGGCCAGGCGCCCGCCGCGCTTGCCGGCCTGCCTGCACCCGATGCCGTCTTCGTCGGTGGTGGCGGTTCCGAGGCGCTGTTCGCGGCGCTGTGGGAGGCGCTTGCCCCCGCCACCCGGATCGTCGCCAATGCCGTCACGCTTGAAACCGAGGCGCTGCTGATCGCGCTTCATGCCCGCCACGGCGGCACGCTGCTGCGGATCGAGATCGCGCAGGTGGCACCGCTTGGCCGGGGTCGCGGCTGGGCGCCGGCGCGCCCGGTGGTGCAGTGGAGCGTGACCCGATGAGGGTCGCGGGCGTGGGCTTTCGCGCGGCCGCGACGGCGGCCGAGATCGCGGCGGCGCTGGCCCCCCTGGGCCGGCTCGATGCGCTGGCGACGCTGCCCACGAAGGCCGCGGCGCTGCGGGCGGCGGTGGTGCCGCTTGGGCTGCCGGTGCGTGCGGTCGAGGTCGCGGGCGTGCCCACCCCCACCCGCGCGCCGCGCATTCTGGCGGCCCATGGCACCGGATCGGTGGCCGAGGCGGCGGCGCTGGTCGCCGCGGGCCCGGGCGCCCGCCTTGCCGTGCCGCGCCGCATCTGTCCGGGCGGCGTGACCGTCGCCCTTGCCCTGTCCGAAGGAGAGACCGAATGACCGTCCATTTCATCGGCGCGGGTCCCGGCGCCGCCGATCTGATCACCCTGCGCGGGCGCGACCTGATCGCCGCCGCGCCGGTCTGCCTGTATGCTGGCAGCCTGGTGCCCGAGGCGCTGCTCGCCCATTGCCCACCCGGTGCGCGGATCGTGAACACCGCGCCGCTCAGCCTTGACGCGATCATCGACGAGATCGCCGCGGCCCATGCCGCCGGGCAGGACGTGGCGCGGCTGCATTCGGGCGATCTGTCGGTCTGGTCGGCGATGGGCGAGCAGCTGCGCCGGCTGCGCGCGCTCGGCATTCCCTATGACGTCACCCCGGGCGTGCCGGCCTTCGCCGCCGCCGCCGCAACGCTGGGGGCCGAGCTGACCCTGCCCGGCGTCGCGCAATCGGTGGTGCTGACCCGGACCTCGGGGCGCGCCTCGGCGATGCCCGAGGGCGAGACGCTGGCGAATTTCGCCGCGACCGGGGCGGTGCTGGCGATCCACCTGTCGGTGCATGTGCTGCCGCGCGTGATCGCCGAGCTGACGCCGCATTACGGCGCCGATTGCCCGGTGGCGGTGGTCTGGCGCGCAAGCTGGCCCGACGAGCGGGTGCTGCGTGCGACGCTCGGCACGCTCGACCCGGCGGTGGGCGAGGGCGAGCGCACCGCGCTGATCCTCGTCGGCCGCTCGCTTGGCGCCGAGGACTTCGGCGAAAGCCGTCTTTACGCCGGCGATTATGACCGCCGTTTCCGCCCGCGCGGCGCGGCGCCGCGCTTCCCGGATACGGGCGCATGACGGGGCGGATGACAAGGCGGATGACGGGGGGGCTGCTGATCGCCGCGCCCGCCTCGGGCACCGGCAAGACCACGCTGACGCTCGGCCTGATTGCCGCGCTGCGGGCGCGCGGCGTCGCGGTGCGGCCGTTCAAATGCGGGCCCGATTACATCGACCCGGCCTTTCACGCCGCCGCCGCCGGGCGCGCCTCGGTCAATCTCGACAGCTGGGCGATGACGGCAGGGCAGATCGCCGCGCTGACCGCGCCAGATGACGCGGGGCTGGTGATCGCCGAGGGCTCGATGGGCCTGTTCGACGGGGTCGCGGTGCCGGGCGAGGCGGGGATCGGCGCCTCGGCCGATATCGCGGCGCTGACCGGCTGGCCGGTGGTGCTGGTGCTCGATGCCTCGGGCGCGGCGCAATCGGTTGCGGCGATGGCGCTTGGCTTTGCGCGTTACCGTTCCGATGTGCGGCTTGCCGGCGTGGTGCTGAACAATGTCGCCTCGGCGCGGCACGAGGCGCTGATCCGGCGCGGGCTCGAGGCGGTGGCGATCGAGGTGCTGGGGGTGTTGCCGCGCGCCGCGGGCATCCGCCTGCCCGAGCGGCATCTGGGCCTCGTGCAGGCCGAGGAGACCTCGGAACTCGATGCGCTGCTGGCCGAGGCGGGCACGGTGATCGCGCGCTGCTGCGATCTTGAGCGGATGCAGGCGGTGGCCATGTCCGTGCCGATGGACGCCGGGCCGGTGCCGCGCCTTGCCCCGCCCGGCGGGCGCATCGCGCTGGCCCGCGACGCGGCGTTTTCCTTCGTCTATCCGCATCTGTTGGCCGAATGGCGCGCGGCCGGGGCGACGATCGTGCCGTTCTCGCCGCTCGCCGACGAGGCGCCCGACCCGGGTGCCGATGCCTGCTGGCTGCCCGGCGGCTATCCCGAGCTGCACGCGCCGCGGCTGGCTGCCGCCGAGACCTTCCGCGCCGGGCTGCGCGCCTTTGCCGAAACCCGCCCGGTGCATGGCGAATGCGGCGGTTACATGGTGCTTGGCGCGGGGCTCGTCGCGGCCGACGGGGCGCGCTATCCTATGACCGGGCTCCTCGGGCTCGAAACCTCTTTCGCGACACGCCGGATGCATCTCGGATATCGACTCGCCACGCTTGCGGCGCCCACGCCCGTCGCCCCGCCCGGCACCCGCCTGCGCGGGCACGAGTTCCATTATGCCACGATCCTCGCGCAGCCCGACGCGCCGCTTGCCGCCGTCACCGACGCCACTGGCGCGGCGGTGGCCGAGACCGGCTCGCTGCGCCTCACCCCGGGCGGCGGGCGCGTCACCGGCACCTTCTTCCACCTGATCGCAAAGGCCAGCGCATGACCGGCTTCGTCTCCTTCGTTTCCTCCGGCCCGGGCGATCCCGAGCTGATCACCCTCAAGGCGGTCGACCGGCTCAAGCGCGCCGATGTCGTGCTGTTCGACGATCTCGCCTCGGGCCCGGTGCTGGACCATGCGGGGGCGGGGGCCGAGCGGATTGCGGTGGGCAAGCGCGCCGGCCGGCCCTCGGCGAAGCAGGAACACGTCAACGCGCTCCTGGTCGAGCACGCGCAGGCCGGCAAACGCGTGGTGCGGCTGAAGTCGGGCGATTCGGGTATCTTCGGTCGGCTCGAGGAGGAGATCGGCGCGCTTCTGGCCGCCGGAATCCCTTACGAGATCGTGCCGGGCGTGCCCTCGGCCTGTGCCGCGGCGGCGCATGCGGGCATCCCGCTCACCCGCCGGCTGACCGCGCGGCGGCTGCAATTCGTCACCGGCGCCGACGTCACCGGCGGCCTGCCCGAGACGCTCAACTGGGCGGCGCTCGCCGATCCGGGGGTGACCACCGTCGTCTTCATGGGCAAGCGCACCTTCCCGGACCTCGCCCGCGGGCTGATCGCGCAGGGCCTGCCGGCCGACACCCCCGCGATGCTGGCCGAGGCGGTGGGGCAGGAGGGGCAGAGCTTCCTGCGCTCGACCGTGGCGGAGCTGGCCGAGGTGCTGGCGGGCGCGCGCACCGACCATCCGGCGCTGATCTTCTATGGCCCGCTCGCCCCCTTCGGCCTGCCGCCCGGAGAGACCGGCGGCGCTTGACCTCGGCGCGCCGTTGGCGTTTATCTGAACCCCTGCATGGTGCCCATCACGCGCAAAGCGCCGGGCTTCATCGGGAACGGGGAAGGGCGGACCCAGTTGCGGCGCCCGAAGCCCCGGCCGCCCCCGCGACTGTATGCGGCGAGCGCCCTTCACATTGCCACTGGGGTTTCCCCGGGAAGGCGAAGAGGTGCTGCGACCCGCGAGCCAGGAGACCGGCCAGCAGGCAACCTCAACCGCCGTCGGGTGTGACGGCAAGGAGACCGACATGCATATCGAACCCGGTATCGTCACCGGCGCCAAGCTGCTGCTGAGCTATGCCACCGCTGCCACTGCGGGCGTCTACACGCTGAAGACCGCCTTTGAGGCGATCCGCGCGCAGGGCGCCGTTTCGCTGATCGCCCGCTCGGCGATCGCCACCGCCCTCGTCTTCACCTTCTTCGAGGTGCTGCCGCACATGCCCGTGGGCGTGTCCGAGGTCCACCTGATCCTCGGCTCGACGCTGTTCCTGATCCTCGGCGCGGCGCCGGCGGCGATCGGGCTGGCGCTTGGCCTGCTGGTCCAGGGGCTGTTCTTCGCGCCCTTCGACCTGCCGCAATACGGGATGAACATGACCACGCTGCTGGTGCCGCTCTTTGGCCTGCAGGCGCTGGCAAAGCGGCTGATCGCGCCCGGCACGCCCTATGTCGAGCTGCGCTATACGCAGGCCCTCGCGCTCTCGACCGCCTATCAGGGCGGCATCGTCGCCTGGGTCGGCTTCTGGGCCTTCTATGGCCAGGGCTTCGGCGCGGTCTCGCAGGTGGCGACCTTCGGCATGGCCTACATGACGGTGATCCTCGTCGAACCGCTCGTCGATCTTGGCGTGCTGGCGGTGGCGAAGCGTCTGAACGCGCTGCGCGGCTCGGCCCTCGTCACCCCGCGGCTTTACGCCTGAGGACCTGCGGGCGGCAGGACACCCTGCCGCCCGCAGACAGCACGCATGATCGAACTGACCCTCATCGGCATCGGCACCGGCAACCCCGGGCATCTGACGCTGCAGGCGATCGACGCGATGAACGCGGCCGATCTGGTGCTGATCCCGCTCAAGGGCGCCGAGAAGTCGGACCTTGCGGGGCTGCGCCGCGCGCTGTGCGAAACCCATCTGCGCAGCCCCGGCCCGCGCGTCGTCGACTTCGCCCTGCCGGTGCGCGAGGCGGAAAATCCCTCCTACCGGCAAGGGGTGGACGACTGGCACGACGCCATCGCCGCCGCCTGGGAGCGCGAGATCCGCACGCAGATCGGCACCGGGGGGCGGGTGGCGCTCCTGGTCTGGGGCGACCCCTCGCTTTACGATTCGACGCTGCGCATCGCGGCGCGGCTGGCCCGCGTGCTGCCGGTGACGACCCGCGTCATTCCCGGCATCACCGCGGTGCAGGCGCTCTGCGCCGCTCATGCGATCCCGCTCAACGAGATCGGCGCGCCGGTCGTGATCACCACCGGGCGGCGGCTGCGCGACGACGGCTGGCCCGGGGGCGCCGACACGGTTGTGGTGATGCTCGACGGCGGTTGCGCCTTCAGCACGCTTGCGCCCGAAGGGGTGACGATCTGGTGGGGCGCCTTCGTCGGCATGGCCGAAGAGGTGCTGCACGCGGGCCCCCTGGCCGAGGCCGGGCCCGAGATCCTTGCCACCCGCGCCGCCGCACGCGCCGCGCATGGCTGGATCATGGACATCTACCTGCTGCGGCGCAGTTAACCCGCAAGCTCAAGGAATGCGGCCATCGCCCGGGTGCGGTGGCGTTCGGGGTGGCTCAGCGCGGTGAACGGCCGTTCGGCGCCGGGCAGGGGGGCAAGCGTCACCGCGCCCGAGGCCGTGGCATGTTCCGCGACCCGCTCGGACAGCGCCGAGATCCCGCCGCCCGCCGCCACCGCGGCCAGCACCGCCTCGTTCGAGGGCAGTTCGAGAACCACCTCGAGCGCCGCCGTGTCGAGGCCCAGCCGGTCGAGCGCGGCAAGGGCGACCGAGCGCGTGCCCGAGCCCTCCTCGCGCAGGATCCAGCGGGCCTGCGCCAGCGCCGCGCCCGCGGGCAGCGGCTGCCCCGCTGGCCCCACCAGCACCAGCCGGTCGCGCGCCACCGCGCGGGCGCGCAGCGCGCCGTCGCTCACCGCCCCCTCGACAAAGCCGAGATCGGCGGCCCCGGCGCGCACCGCCCCCGCCACCTGCGCGGTGTTGCCGACATCGAGCCGCAGCCGCACCTGCGGATGCGTGGCGCGGAACCGCACCAGCAGCGCCGGCAGCCAATAGCTTGCCACCGTCTGGCTCGCCCAGATCCGCAGCACGCCCTGCGGCCGCGCGCCGAGATCATCGAGCACCGCCTGCGCCGTTTCCAGCCGGTCGAGTGCCGCCCGCGCCTCGGGCACGAAGGCCGCGCCCTCGGCGGTCAGCACGATGCGCCGGCCGATCCGGTCGAAAAGCTGCACGTCATGGGCGCGTTCGAGTGTGGCCAGCGCCGCCGAGACCGCCGATTGCGTCAGGCCAAGCGCCTCGGCCGCGCGGGTGACATGGGCGCGGTCGGCGACAGCGAGGAAGATGCGGAGCTGTTCGGGCGTCATGCGAGATTGATAAGTAGAAACGAACGATTCTACCAGAATTATGAATTGGAATTGTTGAATGCGTCGGGCGATGAGGGGGCATCCAGCGAAAGTTTCTGCCATGACCTCTGTCGTTCTTCCCCGCCCGGCGCTGCCCTTGCGCCTTGTCGCCCCCGGCCTTGCGCTCTGCCTTGCCCTTGCGCTGCTCGCGATGGCGGGGCAGGCGGTGCTGGGCATCGCCGCGCTCAGCCCGCTTGTCCTCGCGCTGATCCTGGGGGTCGTCTGGCGCAATACCTTCGGCACCATCGCCGTGCTGCAACCGGGCATCGCCTTCTCGCTCAAGCGTGTGCTGCGCGCGGGGGTGGTGCTGCTGGGGTTCCAGCTGACGCTGACGCAGGCGGCCTCGGTCGGGGTTTCCGGCCTTGCGGTGATCGCGGTGACGCTGGTCGCGACCTTCACCGTGACGAAGCTGCTCGGCCGGCTGCTGGGCGTGCCCGCGCCGCTGGCCGAGCTGATCGCCGCCGGCAGCTCGATCTGCGGCGCCTCGGCGGTGATCGCGGTGAACACGGTGACGAATGCCGATGACGAGGATGTCGCCTATGCCATCGCCTGTGTCACCGTCTTCGGCACGCTCGCCATGCTGGGCGCGCCGATGCTGGCCGCGGCGATCGACCTTGGCCCGCGCGCCTATGGGCTGTGGACCGGCGCCTCGATCCACGAGGTGGCGCAGGTGGTGGGGGCGGCCTTTGCCCGCGGCGAGGAGGCGGGGCATTTCGGCACCATCGCCAAGCTCAGTCGGGTGATGCTGCTTGCGCCCCTGATCCTGACGCTGGGCGCGCTGCGGCGCGAGCGGGCCGAGGGCGCGGCGCGGCCGCCGCTGCCGTGGTTCGTCTTCGGCTTCATCGCGGTGGTGCTGCTGAACACCGTGCTGCCGCCGGCGCCTGCGCTGCATGCGGCGATCGCCAGGGGCACTGCCTTCCTGCTCACCGTGGCGCTGGCGGCGATGGGGCTTGAAACCGATATCCGCCGGCTGAAGGCGCGCGGGCTGCGGCCGCTGGCGCTTGGCGCGCTGGCGGCGGTCTTCATCTCGGGCCTCGCCTTCGCGCTGGTGCAGCTGGTGGCCTGAGCTTACTCCGGCGCGGTGATCGTCAGCCGCACCGGGGCCAGCCCGGCGATCGTGCCCTCGAGCACATCGCCCGGCCCGACCGCCCCCACGCCCGAGGGTGTGCCGGTCATCACCAGATCGCCCGGCCCGAGGTGGTAGAGCGTCGACAGATGCGCGAGCAGCGCCGGCACCGACCAGATCATCTCGCCCAGACCCGAGCCCTGCCGCGGCGCGCCGTTCACGGTGAGCGCGATCGCCTGATCCGCCAGCGCACCGAAGGTGGCGGCGGGGGTGATCTCGGCGACGATGGCCGAGCCCTCGAAATCCTTGCCGGTATCCCAGGGATGGCGCTTCGCCTTCGCCGCCGCCTGCAGATCGCGCCGCGTCATGTCGAGCCCGACGGCATAGCCGAAGACCGCCGCCGCCGCCTCGGCCTCGCTCGCGCGGAAGAGCGGCGCGCCAAGCGCCACGGTCAGCTCGACCTCGTGGTGCAGATCCTGCGTGCCCGGCGGATAGGGCAGCGCGCTGCCCGACGCCGCCAGCGCGAAGGCCGATTTGGTGAAATAGACGGGCGACTCGCGGTCGACCTCGGCCCCCATTTCCTTCGCGTGTTCGGCATAGTTGCGGCCGACGCAGAAGATGCGCCGCACCGGATAGCGGGCCGCATTGCTCGCCACCGGCAGGGTCGGCAGGGCCGGGGCCTCGAACAGAAGATCGGTCATGTCTGTCTCCTTCATGCCTGTGCCGCCAGTGACACGAGCCGCAGGCAGACCCGCACCGCCGCCGCCATGTCCTGCACCGAGATCCATTCGAGCGGCCCGTGGATCTCCTGCATGCCGGTGAAGAGATTGGGGCAGGGCACGCCCATCTCGGTCAGGCGCGAGCCGTCGGTGCCGCCGCGGATGGCGCGGGCGACGGGCTCGATCCCCTCGGCGCGGCAGGCGGCATGGGCGAGCGTCACCGGCGTCATGTCCTTTTCCAGCCAATAGCGCATGTTGCGATATTGCGGGCGGATCTCGCAGGTGATTTTCGCGCGCGGCTCGGTCGCGGCGATGGCGGCGCAGGCGGTGCGCAGCAGCTCGCCCCGGGCGGCGAGGCCATCCAGCTCGAAGTCGCGCAAGATGATGCTCAGCTCGGCCTCGGCCGCGGTGCCGGTGAGCGCATAGACGTGCCAGAAGCCGTCGCGCCCGCCGGTCACCTCGGGGGTCTGGGTCGCCTGCGGCAAGAGCTCGATCAGCTTTGCCGCCAGATGCAGCGCGTTCACCATCTTGCCCTGCGCCGTGCCGGTATGGGTCGAGACGCCGGTGATCTTCACCTTGGCGCCATCGGCCGAGAAGGTCTCGTGCTCGACCTCGCCAAGCGCGCCGCCGTCGAGCGTATAGGCGAAATCGACGCCCAGATCGGCGGGCAGGCGCGGATCGACGCCGCGGCCGATCTCTTCGTCCGGGGTGAAGGCGAGGCGCAGCTTCGGATGCGCGATCTCGGGATGGGCGAGCAGATGCGCGGCGAGCGTCATCACCACGCTCACCCCGGCCTTGTCGTCGGCGCCAAGGAGCGTGAGGCCCGAGGCGGTGATGATGTCATCGCCGATCTTGGTGGCCAGATAGGGCGCGGTCTCGGGGCTCAGCACCAGATCGGGGGCGTCGGGGAAGGTGATCGGCCCGCCGGCATAGCCGCGGATCACCCGCGGTTTCACCCCGGTCGCGTGATAGGCCGGCGCGGTGTCCATATGCGCCAGAAGTCCGATCACCGGCCCTTCGGCCGTCGCCGGCACCGTCGCCAGCACCGCGCCATACTCGGTCACCGTCACCTCGGCCGCACCGATCGCGGTCAGCTCGCCGGCCAGCATCCGGGCCAGATCGAGCTGGATCGCCGTGCTCGGCTGCGTCGCCGACGCTTCGTCGCTTTGCGTGTCGACCGAGGCATAGCGGACCAGCCGCTCTTCCACATCGCGCTCGAACTGGGTCATCGCGGATCTCCTTTTCGGCCCGGATCAGGACCCGGCGGCGCGCCGCTGTCAAGCCAAACCCGCCCTTGGCGGCGGCCGGGGGCGGGGCTAGAAAGGCGCTCCAAACCCCGGAGGAGAGCATGGACACAGCCGCCCGCATCGCCCGCACCATCGCAGCCGAAATCGACGCCCGCCCCGAGCAGGTGCGCGCCGCGACGGAGCTTCTGGACGGTGGCGCGACGGTGCCCTTCGTCGCCCGCTATCGCAAGGAAGTGACCGGCGGGCTCGACGACACGCAGCTGCGCAAGCTGGCCGACCGGCTGATCTATCTGCGCGAGATGGAGGCCCGCCGCGCCGCCATCGTGTCGAGCATCACCGAGCAGGGCAAGATGACCGACGATCTGGCCCGCGCGCTGGCCGGTGCCGGCACCAAGGCCGAGCTCGAGGACATCTATCTGCCCTACAAGCCGAAGCGCCGCACCAAGGCGATGATCGCGCGCGAAAACGGGCTTGCGCCGCTCGCCGAGGGGATCCTTGCCGACCGCCGTGCCGATCCCGAGGCGCTGGCGCAGGGCTTCGTGAGCGCGGCGGTGCCGACGGTGAAGGACGCGCTGACCGGCGCGCGCGAGATCGTCGCCGAGGGGCTGGTCGAGAACGCGACCCTTCTGGGCGAGCTGCGCGCCTTCCTGTCGCGCGAAGCGAAAGTGACGGCGAAGGTCGTCGCCGGGCAGGAGGAGAAGGGCGCGAAATTCTCGGACTATTTCGACCATGCCGAGGACTGGGCGACGATCCCGAGCCACCGCGCTCTCGCGCTGCTGCGCGCCTCGAACGAGGGGGTGGTGACGCTCGACATCGGGCCCGACGAGGCCGGCGCCGAGCGTGCCGTGGCGATGGTCGGCGCGGTGCTCGATGCGCGCACGCAGGCGCCGGGCGATGTCTGGCTGCGCACGGTGGCGGGCTGGACCTGGCGGGTGAAGCTGTCGCTGTCGATGATGCTCGATCTGACCGCCGAGATGCGCGGCCGGGCGCAGGAAGAGGCGATCGCCGTCTTCTCGCGCAACCTCAAGGATCTGCTGCTGGCGGCGCCGGCGGGGTCGAAGGCGACGCTCGGTCTTGACCCGGGCATCCGCACCGGGGTCAAGGCGGCGGTGGTCGACGCGACGGGCAAGCTTGTCGCCACCGACACGCTCTATCCGTTCCAGCCGAAGAACGACGTGCGCGGCGCGCAGGCGGCGATCCTGCGGCTGATCACGGCACATGGGGTCGCGCTGATCGCGATCGGCAATGGCACCGCCAGCCGCGAGACCGAGCGGCTGGTCGCCGACACGCTGAAGCTGCTGCCTGCGAGCGTGAAGGCGCCGGTGAAGGTGGTGGTGTCCGAGGCCGGCGCCTCGGTCTATTCCGCCTCGGAACTGGCGGCGCGCGAATTCCCCGGGCTCGATGTCAGCCTGCGCGGCGCGGTCTCGATCGCGCGGCGGTTGCAGGACCCGCTCGCCGAACTGGTGAAGATCGAGCCGAAGTCGATCGGCGTCGGGCAATATCAGCACGACGTCGACCAGTCGAAGCTGGGCCGCGCGCTCGAAGGCGTGGTCGAGGATGCGGTGAACGCCGTGGGCGTCGATCTGAACACCGCCTCGGCGCCGCTGCTGGCCCATGTCTCGGGCCTCGGGCCGGGGCTGGCCGAGGCGATCGTGGCGCATCGCGACGTGAACGGCGCCTTCCGCTCGCGCAAGGAACTGCTGAAGGTCAGCCGCCTTGGCCCGCGCGCCTTCGAGCAATGCGCGGGCTTCCTGCGCATCCGCGAGGGCGACGAGCCGCTTGACGCCTCGGCGGTGCACCCCGAGGCCTATGACGTGGCGCGCCGGATCGTGAAGGCCTGCGGCCGCGACATCCGCGCCCTGATGGGCGACAGCGCCGCGCTGAAGCGGCTGAACGCGGCCGATTTCGTCGATGCGAGCTTTGGCCTGCCCACGGTGCGCGACATCCTGAGCGAGCTGGAGAAACCCGGCCGCGACCCGCGGCCGAGCTTCGTCACCGCGACCTTTGCCGACGGTGTCGAGGACATCAAGGACCTGAAGCCGGGGATGCAGCTCGAGGGCACGGTGACCAATGTCGCGGCCTTCGGCGCCTTCGTCGACATCGGCGTGCATCAGGACGGGCTCGTTCACATCAGCCAGCTCGCCGACCGTTTCGTGAAGGACCCGCATGAGGTGGTGAAGGCGGGCGACGTGGTGCGGGTGCGGGTGACCGAGGTCGACGTGGCGCGCAAGCGCATCGGGCTGACCATGCGCAAGGACGGCGGTGCCTCGGCCAGCGAGGAACGCGCCGCGCGCGGGCCGCAGGGCGCGCCGAAGGGGCGGGGCCCGAAAGGACCGATGAGTGCCGCACCGAAGGGCACTTCCGGCGCCGGGACCGGGGCTTTCGGGGCGGCGCTTCTGGACGCGATGAAGCGGCGCTGAACGGCAGGGCTTGGCAAGCGGCCCTGTCCCGGCGCAGAAGGGGACAGGGCCGGCGCACGGCCACGGAGGCAAGCATGAGCGACACGATCTTCATCCTGAACGGGCCGAACCTGAACCTGCTCGGCCAGCGCGAGCCGCAGATCTATGGCCACGAGACGCTCGCCGACGTCGAGGCGCTGTGCGCCGCCGAAGTGGGGGCACGCGGGCTGAAGGTGGTGCTGCGCCAGACCAACCACGAGGGCGAGATGATCGACTGGGTGCACGAGGCGCGCCATGCCGCGGCGGGCATCGTCATCAACCCGGCCGCCTGGACCCATACCTCGGTCGCGCTGCTCGACGCGCTGAACGCCTATGAGGGGCCGGTGATCGAGGTGCATATCTCGAACGTGCACAAGCGCGAGGCCTTCCGCCATCACTCCTATGTCTCGCTGCGCGCCGATGGGGTGATCGCAGGGCTCGGCATCGAGGGCTATGCGCTGGCCACGCGCCGGATCTGCACGCTGCTCGGCCGGGGCTGAGCCCGCTCGCCGCGAAAGCCTCCGGATCTCCGTCAGCGGGTCAAGATTCGGCCGCAATCACGGCCGAGTCTGGCCCCTGAACACCCGGGATGGCTGGAGGACGACGATGCGCAGCCTGCTGAAACTCTTTGGTCTCTTCCGCGAGGAAGAGGGGGACGCGATCCTCGAGGCGCGGCTGTCCGCGCTTGGCCGACAGAGCCACCGCAAGCTCATCCATCACGCTCCGGTCACGCCCTTCCGTCCGGGTCGGCTTTCGGCCTGAGCTCAGAAGTCGACCTCGACCCCGGGCAGCCGCAGCTCCTTCATCAGCTCGCGCAGTTCCTGCCGCGCCGCCACGTTCGAGATGTTCAGGTTCTCGACCCCGAGGTCACGCAGATCCAGCAGCGTGAGCCCGCGCGGGAACAGCTCGCGGAAGATCACGCGCTCGGAAAAGCCCGGTGCCACGCGGAAGCCGATACGCTTCGACAGCTGTTCGAGCGCCGCACCCACCTTGCGCTTGTTGTGCATCTGCTGCGCGCCGACGCGGTTGCGCAGCACGATCCAGTCGATCGGCTTCAGCCCGGCGCGGGCGCGCAGCTGCCGCGCCGACCAGACCATTTCCGAATAGATCGAGGGGCCTTGGACCTTCGAGGTCTCGGGGTCGATCCGCGCCAGAAGGTCGAAGTCGATGAAACTGTCGTTGAGCGGCGTGATCAGCGTGTCGGCAAGCGAATGCGCCACCTGGCTCAGCCGGGTGTGCGAGCCGGGGCAGTCGATCAGGATGAAATCGCACTCGGCTTCCAGCTCGGCCACCGCGGCCGACAGGCGGTGGTCATAGGGGTTCTCGCCGGGGGCGAGGCTTTCGGACTCGATGTCGGGCAGCTCGCGGTAATCGGGGGTGGGCAGATCGAGCCCCTCGCGGGCGAGGAAGGCGCGGCGGTTCTCGACATAGCGGCCGAAGCTGCGCTGGCGGATGTCGAGATCGAGCGCCCCGACCCGGTGCCCCATCCGGCACAGCGCCGTGGCGACATGCATGCAGGTGGTCGACTTGCCGGAACCGCCCTTCTCGTTTCCGGTCACAATGATATGCGCCACGTTCTTCCCCCGGGTTCTGACGCGCCTGGCAGGGCGCTGATGGTCAGAATCGGGCTAACCAAGGTTCCGCCCTGGCGCAAGGGGATGTTGGCGAATGTGCCGGGCCGTGGCGCCGCTGCCCGGCACAGGCCATGAAAAAGGGCGCCCGAGGGGCGCCCTTTCCGGTTTCCGCGGCGGCGGGGCTCAGAAGCCCAGGCCGGCGTACTTGTTCTTGAACTTCGACACGCGGCCACCGGTGTCCATCAGACGGGCGTTGCCGCCGGTCCAGGCCGGGTGCGAGGTCGGGTCGATGTCGAGCGACATGACTTCGCCTTCCTTGCCCCAGGTCGACCGGGTCTGATACTCGGTGCCGTCGGTCATCTTGACGGTGATGAAGTGGTATTCGGGATGGATTTCGGCTTTCATCGGTCCGCTCCTCAGGCCTTGGCTTTGTAGGTGGTGTCTTCGGCGATACGGGCCGATTTGCCGCGACGGTCACGCAGGTAGTAGAGCTTCGCACGACGCACGCGGCCGCGACGGACGACCTCGATCGAGTCGATGTTGGTCGAATAGAGCGGGAACACGCGCTCGACGCCTTCGCCGAAGGAGATCTTGCGCACGGTGAACGAGGCAGCAAGGGTCGAACCGCCCTTGCGCGCGATGCAGACGCCTTCGTACATCTGCACGCGGGTGCGGGTGCCTTCGGTCACCTTGAAGCCGACGCGAACGGTGTCGCCGGCCTTGAAATCCGGAATGGTCTTGCCGAGGGCGGCGATCTGTTCCGCCTCGAGTTGCGCGATCAGGTTCATCGCATGTCCTTTCATTGCTTGCGGTAATCCCGCAAAGATGTCGCGCCCGAGAGCTCCGGTCTTCGATCGGGTCCGGGCCTTTGGAAAGGCGCGCCCGCCGGAGGATCGTTCGTCTTTTTCAGCCTCCCCCCGGCGCCCCACGCAGCCACCGAAGAAGGCGGCCACAGGCAACGGGCAAAGGGTCCGTGGGCCGATTCCGGTCCGGACAGGCGCGTCATACGGTCAAACGGCCAACGGATCAAGGGGGAGGTGGGGCAGGGGGCGCGTCCCGTCCGGGTTTCGCGACCACTGCCGCCTCAGATCTCGATCACCACAGATGGCGCGCTGCGCCGGGCCTCGCCCTGATAGACCGCCTCGATGTTGTTGCCATCGGGATCGAGGACGAAGGCCGCATAATATGCGGGATGGTAGGGGCGCAGCCCGGGGGCGCCGTTGTCGCGCCCGCCATGGGCGAGGGCGGTGCGGTGGAAGGCGTCGACGGTGGCGCGGTCCTTCGCCTGGAAGGCCAGGTGCTGGCGCCCGGTCAGAACGCCCGAGGCGGTCGGACTGTCGAGCGCCGACACCACCAGCTCATCGGCGAAGAAACAGCCCGCGCCGGTGTCGGTCACCACGATCCCGAGCTCGCCCAGAACCGCCCTGTAGAACTCGGCACTCGCCGCAAGGTCGCGGACCACAAGCTGGACGTGATCGAAAAGCCGGCCGCGCTGCAATCGAATGGGGCTCATGCTGTCCTCCCTCTGGAAATCGGGCGCGCACGCCCCCATTCATCTTGCCCCAAATACCTCGGGGGGCCGAGGCATTGCCTCGGCGGGGCAGAGCCCCCGCGCGGCCTGTCCCGCGCGCTCCGTGTGGCATCACTTGCCGAACTTCTCCCACAGGTCGGGCCGCCGGGCCCTGGTCAGCGCTTCGCTCTGCGCGCGCCGCCATTCCGCGATCTTCTTGTGGTTGCCCGAGGTCAGCACCTCGGGGATCGCGCGGCCCTCCCATTCCGCCGGCCGGGTGTATTGCGGATGCTCCAGCAGCCCGTTCGAATGGCTTTCCTCGACCGCGCTTTCCGCATTGCCCAGAACCCCCGGGCGCAGCCGCACGATGGCATCGAGGATCACCTGCGCCGCCAGCTCGCCGCCGGTGAGGACGAAATCGCCGATCGAGACCTCCTCGATGGCGTAATGCTCCAGCACCCGCTCGTCGACGCCCTCGAAGCGGCCGCACAGGATGGTCATCCCCTCGGCCGCGGCGAAACGGCGCGCGTCGGCCTGGGTGAAGGGCTTGCCGCGCGGGCTCATGAAGATCACCGGCCATTTCTCGCGGTCCGCAGGCGTGCCCGCCGCCGCGATGTCAAGCGCCGCCGCCACCACATCGGCGCGCAGCACCATGCCCGCGCCGCCACCTGCGGGCGTGTCGTCGACGTTGCGGTGCTTGCCGATGCCGAAGGGGCGCAGGTCGATGGTTTCAAGCGACCACAGCCGCTCGGTCATCGCCTTGCCGGTCAGGCTGAGGCCCAGAACGCCCGGGAAGGCCTCGGGGAAGAGGGTGACGACCTTGGCGCGCCAGCCGGCGGCGGGTTCGGCCTGTTCTTCCATCAGGTCGCGCGGGCGCAGCTTGCCGCCGGTGAGCGAGGTGACGACATGGCGCCGGCCGATCGCGCGGGTGGGGGCATCCGCCGGCACCTCGGCCTCGGCGAGATAGCTTGTCGAGTATTTCTCGGCGCCCTTGCCGACGCGGCGGGGGGCGGGCGGGGTCTCGGGGCCCGCTGCGGGGGCGTTCTCGTCGGAGCCGGTGTCGGTGCTCATGTCTGTTCCTCGTTCTGCGCGCGGGTGCGGCGCGCGCGGGCCCAGATCCGGGCCATCATCCGTTGCTTGACCGCCTTCGCCGCCTCGCGCCCCTCAACCCGGCGGTTGATCCGGGCGAAGCGATTGGCAAGGTGCAGCCGGTCGACATGCGGCGGGCGGGCGTTCACCCGCGGCAACGCCTGAAACGCCTGCCGCCGCGCCGCGGGCCAGCCCATCAGGTCGAGAAGCGGGCCAAGCGGCCCCTCGGGGCCGGTCATCTCCGCAAGCGGCGCGATCTGCACCGGCACCGGCGCGACGGCCGCGGCGATGGCCCGGGCCTGCACGGCAAGGTCGGCATGGCCGCGCATCCGCCGCGCGAAGGCGCCAAAGCGCTCGTCGACAAGCCCGCCGCGCACCAGCTGCCAGTGCAGGCTTTCAAGCCAGCCGGCACCGTCGCGGGTCGACAGGTGCAGCGTCACGGCGACGTCCGGGCCAAAACCCGCGTGCAGCACCTCGACCAGCGCCGCCGCCAGATCGGGGCCGGCGGAATAGTCACGGGCGCCGTCGGGCGGGCCCGGGATCTCGCCCATCAGCGACTCGCAGCTGAGCAGCAGCCCCTCGGCGCCGGCAAGATCCAGCGTCTCGATCCAGTCGGCGAGCGCCTGCTGGAACAGGCCCAGATCGAGCGGATCGCGGCGCAGCGAATAGGCACGCGCGGCCGCCGCGGCATCCGGGAAATCTTCCTCGAGCCCGATCTGCCAGAGGGGGGCCAGATCGGTCCGGCCCGCGCGCAGCGCCCGCTGCACGCTCGAGGTGCCGGTCTTGTGAAAGCCCGGGTGGACGATCACCCGTTGCAGCATCACTCGAGATCCTCGGGCGGGTCGGCGATGATCCGTCCAGCCTTGAGATCGACGGTCGGCACCACCGCGCGGGTGAAGGGCAGCATCAGCGTCGTCTTGCGCCCCGGCGCGAAGATCTCGAGGATGTCGCCGGCGCCGAAGTTCTGCACCGCACGGACCTTGCCGATCTGCACCCCGCCCGCGTCGAAGACCGGCAGGCCGATCAGGTCGGTGTGGTAGAATTCGTCATCGGGCAGCGAGGGCAGGCGGTCGCGATCGGCCCAGAGCGTCGCGCCCTTCAGCGCGTCGACCTCTTCCTTGGTCGCCAGCCCCGCCAGCCGCGCCCCCAGCCCGCCCGTCACCGGGCGCGTCAGCTTGACCGTGAAGCTGCGCGTGCCGTCCTCGAGCCAGAGCGGCCCGTAGGTGGCGATGTCCTCGGGGGTCGAGCAAAAGCTCTTCAGCCGCGCCTCGCCCTTCACGCCAAAGGCTCCGGCGATGGCGCCGACACAGACGCGATCCTCTTTCGTCATCGGGGGCTCCTTGTGCAACGGGCCGGGCATCGCTGCCCGGCCCGCCTGTCTTAGCCGAAATCGGGCCCTGGGCCAGATTATTCTTCGGCCGGAGCGGCAGCCTTGGCGGCCTTCTCTTCGGCGCGCTTGGTCGCCTTGGCGCCGGGGACGGCCTTCTTCATGTTCTTGCGCTCGGTCTTCGCGACGACGCCGGCGGCTTCCAGGAAGCGGGCCACACGGTCGGTCGGCTGGGCGCCCTGGGCGAGCCAGTACTGCACGCGCTCCATGTCCATCTTGACGCGGTCTTCGCTGTCCTTGGCGAGCAGCGGGTTGTAGGTGCCGAGCTTCTCGAGGAAGCGGCCGTCACGCGGCATGCGCGAGTCGGTGGCGACGATCGCGTAGTGCGGACGCTTCTTCGAGCCGCCGCGGGCGAGCCGGATCTTCATAGCCATGGGTGTCTCTCCTTCAGATGGCTGGGGGCGGGCAGATGCCCGTCATTTCTGGAATTGCTCGTGATGCCGGATCACTTCCGAGATCACGAAGTTCAGGAACTTCTTGGCGAATTCGGGGTCGAGATCGGCCTCTTTCGCCAACATTTCGAGCCGCGCGATCTGCTGCGCCTCGCGCGCGGGATCGGCGGGGGGCAGGGCATGCTCGGCCTTCAGCCGGCCCACCGATTGCGTGTGCTTGAACCGCTCGGCCAGGGTGAAGACGAGGATCGCGTCGAGCCGGTCGATCGAGGCGCGATGCTCCTTCAAGAGCTCGGCGGCGCGGGTGATGGCGTCGGTCATGCGGCCATCTCCTTCAGCTGGGCGGCCGAGGGGTGGCGCCAGACGTTCATCATGCCGTGGCGCTCGTGCTGGAAGGTGCCCTCGAGCACCGCGCCAAGGCGCTGCGCCACGCGCGCCGACTGTTCGTTCGCCAGCCGTGTCAGGCTGACCACGCTCGACATGCCGAGGGTGTCATAGGCATAGGCGCGGGCGGCGCGACCGGCCTCGGTCGCATAGCCGCGGCCCTCGAAGCCGGTGTAGAGATCCCAGCCGATTTCCGGGCCGAACCAGCCTTCGGGGTTGAAGATGCCGACCATGCCGACGATCTCGCCGCTTGCCTTCTCGACCACGCTCCAGCGGCCATAGCCGCGCAGCGCCCAGTGCCCGATCTCCATCGCGAGCGAGCGCCAGGCCTGCTCGTGCGAGCACGGACCGCCGACGAAGCGCGAGCGTTCGGAATCGTAGAAATCATACATCGCGGGCAGGTCGTCCGTGCCCGGCGCGCGCAGCACCAGACGCTCGGTCTCGATCACCGGGATGTCGAGCAGGATCGTCATTTCTTCTTGCCCATCAGCCCGGACAGGCTGCCCGGCAGGCCCATGCCGCCAAGCCCCGGCATCGACGGCAGGCCCTTCATCTGGCCAAGCGCCTTCGCCGCCTCTTCCATCTTCGCCGGGTCCATGTCGCCCGCGTCGGGAAGCCCGCCCATCTTGCCCTGCATCGCGGCCATCGCCTGCTTCAGCATGCCGCCCTTGCCCATCTTGCCGAGCTTCTTCATCGTGTCGGCCATCTGCCGGTGCATCTTCAGCAGCCGGTTCAGCTCGGCCACGTCAAGGCCGGCGCCGGCGGCGATGCGCTTCTTGCGGCTGGCCTGCAGCATTTCGGGATGGGCGCGTTCCTGCTTGGTCATGGCGCTGATCAGCGCGATCTGGCGGCGGATGGCGCGGTCGGAGAAGCCGGCTTCCTCGGCCTGCTTCGCCATCTTGCCCATGCCCGGCATCATCTGCATCACGCCCTGCATGCCGCCCATCTTCAGCATCTGCTCGAGCTGGGACTTCATGTCGTTCATGTTGAAGAGGCCCTTCTGGAACCGCTTCATCATGCGTTCGGCCTGCTCCTTCTCGAAGACCTCCTGGGCCTTCTCGACGAGCGCGACGATGTCACCCATGCCAAGGATGCGGCCGGCGATGCGCTCGGCCTCGAAGGTCTCGAGCGCGTCCATCTTCTCGCCGAGGCCGACGAAGCGAATGGGCTTGCCGGTCACTGCACGCATGCTGAGCGCCGCACCGCCGCGGCCGTCGCCGTCCATCCGGGTCAGCACGACGCCGGAGATGCCGACCTTGTCCTCGAACTCCTGCGCGACCTCGACCGCGACCTGACCGGTCAGGCCGTCGACGACCAGCAGGGTCTCGCGCGGGGAAACCGCGTCGCGGACCTGCTGGACCTCGCCCATCAGGACTTCGTCGATGTGCAGGCGGCCCGCGGTGTCGAGCAGGTAGACGTCATAGCCACCGAGCGTCGCCTGCTGCTTGGCGCGCTTGGCGATCTGCACGGCGCTTTCGCCCTGCACGATCGGCAGCGTGTCGACGCCGATCTGGGTGCCGAGGATGGCGAGCTGTTCCATTGCCGCCGGGCGGTAGATGTCGAGCGAGGCCATCAGCACGCGCTTCTTCTCGCGCTCCTTCAGGCGGCGGGCGAGTTTCGCGGTGGTGGTGGTCTTGCCCGAGCCCTGCAGACCGACCATCAGGATCGGCGCGGGCGGGTTGTCGATCTTCAGCGCATCGGCCGGGCCCTCGCCCGACAGCATGGCGATGATCTCGTCATGGACGATCTTCACCACCTGCTGGCCGGGGGTGACCGATTTCGTCACCGCGGCGCCGGTGGCCTTGCCCTCGACGCGCTTGACGAAGTCGCGCACCACCGGCAGCGACACGTCGGCCTCGAGCAGCGCGGTGCGGACCTCGCGCAGCGCGGTGCGCACGTCGTCGGCCGAGAGCGCGCCCTGTTTCGTCAGGCGCTCGAAGACGCCGCCAAGGCGCTCGGAGAGATTCTCGAACATGGCCACCTCCATGCGGGGCACCGGCAGGCCGGCACGACAAACGACAAGCGCACCAGTGGGCGCAACGCGCTGACTGGTGGCGATCCCCGCCTCATGCGGGGACCGGAGGAATCTGCCTCCGGGGAATCTGGGGCCTTTTAGGCGAAAAGCCCCCCGGAGTCAACCGAGGGGCCTCGAGCCGGTTGGGAGAACCGGCAGGTCCACCGCGTCCCGATCCCGCGCAGAGCACGAAGCCGGGCAGGGCGCGGCGACCGGATCAGGCGGCGAGCGTCGCGATCTGCGCGTCGGCACGGGCCAGCGCCGCGGCCTCGTCGACGGCCACGCCTTCGGCGGCGACGACGGTCACGTCGGTGATGCCGATGAAGCCGAGAACCTGCTTGATGTAGGGGGTGGCGAAGTCATAGCCCGAACCGGCCGGCACGCCGCCCGAGGAATAGGCCACGATCACGCGCTTGGCACCGGCCAGGCCCTCGGGGCCGGCTTCGGTGTAGCGGAAGGTCTCGCCGACGCGGCAGACCATGTCGATCCAGTGCTTGAGCGGGCCGGTGACGCCGAAGTTGTAGACGCCGCAGCCGATGACGACGGTGTCGGCGGCCTTCAGTTCCGCGATCAGCGCGTCGGAGAGGGCAAGCGCGGCCTTCTGCTCGTCGGTGCGGTTCTCAGCCGGGGTGTAGGCGGCGCCGATCCAGGTGCCGTCGATCGCCGGGATCGTGGTGCAGTCGCGCACGGTCACGTCGCCGCCGACCTTGGCGATCACTTTCTGGGCGATCTTGTGCGAGACCGACATCGGCCCCTTGATGGAGGTTTCGAGAAGCAGGGTCTTGGTCATGAGGAGGACTCCGGGTGTTTGCTGTTGCGGCAAAGAAATGCCCTTGCGCCCGTGAACTCAATTGTCATGATTGCGCAATGAGTGTTCGCGGGTGAACAGATGAATTTCGACAATTGGGACGAGATCCGGACGGCCTATCAGGTCGCGCGGGTGGGCACCGTTTCGGGTGCGGCCGAGGTGCTGGGCGTGCACCATGCGACGGTGATCCGCCATGTCGATGCGCTCGAGGAGCGTCTCGGGACGAAGCTGTTCCAGCGCCATCCGCGCGGCTATACGCCGACCGAGGCGGGGCTGCAGCTGCTGGCCGTGGGCCAGGCGACCGAGGACCAGTTCTCGCAGCTGGCGGCGCGCATCGCCGGGGCAGGGGAGGAGGTCTCGGGCGAGCTCATCATCACCTCGCTGCCGACGCTGACCGGGATCGTGCTGCCGGCGCTTGCGCAGCTGATGATCGACCATCCGGGGCTGCGGCTGCGCTATCTGACCGATCAGCGGGTGTTCCGTCTGGAATATGGCGAGGCGCATGTGGCGATCCGCGCCGGCGGCCGCCCGACCGAGCCCGACAACGTGGTGCAGCCGCTCGGCGTGAACCGCGTCGCGCTCTACGCCTCCGAGGATTACCTGAAGCGGATGGGGCGTCCCGCGTCGATCGACGACCTTGCCGGGCATCGCTTCGTCGGTGCCGAGAACCGCGAGAGCCGGGCGCCATTCTTCCGCTGGCTTGCCGCGAACCAGCCGGCGGATTCGGTGGTGTTCATGGCGAACGATCCGGAAAGTCAGGCGGCGGCGGTGCGCGACGGCATCGGGCTGGGCTTCCTGCCGGTGATCGAGGCGCGGCGCGATCCGCGGGTGATCGAGGTGATCGCGCCGATCCCGGAGTGGGAATCGTCGCTCTGGCTGGTGACCCATGTCGACCTGCACCGCACGCCGAAGGTGCAGGCGGTGCTGAAGGCGCTGAAGACCGTGGCGGCAAGCTGCGGCGCGATGGACGCGCCGCAGGACTGATCTGCAATCAGCGGGCGGCCGCGGCGTAATGCGGCTTGCCCTCGGTCGTGGCGGCGGCGCCGGCGGCGCGCGGCGCGTGGGGCGCGGCATGACGGGCATGCTGGGTCGCGGCGATCGCCTTGTCGGACTGCCGGATCCGGTCGCGGATCCAGGCGAAGGCCCAGAGCAGCGCGAGTCCGCCAAGGATCAGCACGCTGTCCTGACCGAAGCCCGCCGGGTGCACCTGCTTCACCGCCTGCCCGAAGATCGCGAGCACGGTGCTGGCCGCAAAGACCTGCAGCCCGTGTCGGCCGAGCAGCCGCACCGGCGCCATCGCCTTCGAGGCGGCAAAGCGCGGCACGCCCCAGGGCAGCGACAGCAGATAGGCGAGCGCGATGAAATGCGCGAACCGCGGCAGCGAGACATAGGTCTTGTCGAACTCGACCAGGAAGAACGGCACGCCAAGGTCGCGCAGGTGGCGCACATACTCGCCGATCCCGGTCTTGATCGTCTCCGACTTCACCCAGACGAGGCAGATCACCACCCAGATCGCGGCGACCCAGATCAGCCAGCCCTTCAGCGGGGCAAAGCGGTGGCCGTGGCGCAACGCGAGCCCGGTGAGGATGCCGAAGGAGAAGATCATCTGCCAGGCGAAGGGGTTGAAGAACCACCCCCCCTCCTGCGGGAAGTTCGGCAGGTCGAAATGCGTCATCCCGGTGAAGGCCCAGAACCCGACGCTGGCGGCAAGCAGGCCGATCGGGCTGCGCTGGCCGAGCCGGATCAGGAAGGGCGCGCCCAGCATCAGCACCGCATACATCGGCAGGATGTTGACGTAGCCAAGCTGATGGCCGAGCGTGGCGATGCCGATCATGAAGGCCAGCGGATCGCTGCCCATCACCTGATAGCCCTGCTGTTCGAGCATCACCGAGCTGCCGAACCACAGCGCCGCGCCCGAGACGATGGCGATCGCCCAGATCGTGGTGAACATGTGGGTGAGATAGAGCGTCCAGGACCGGCCCCAGCCCCTGCGCACCGACGCCCAGTTCAGCCCGTGCTTCATCTTCGGCCCATAGGCCAGCGCCGCGGCGCAGCCCGACATGAAGACGAAGCCCTCGGCGGCATCGGACAGGCCGAAGTTGCGCGAGGTGAGGTTCTCGTACACCGTGCCCGGCACGTGGTTGATGTAGATCATCAACAGGCTGAGCCCGCGGAAAAAATCAAGCCGGGGGTCGCGCGCGCCCACGGGCAGCGCCGACCCCGCAGCGGGGGACATGTCAGGCATGGGTCTTCTCCGGCGCCACGGCCGGGGCAGTGGACGCGTCTTCTGGAACGAGCGCGGCGGTCCAGCGCTCGAGGATCTGGTCGTGCAGCACCATCACCGGAGCCGGCGCATATTCGGTGGGCACGCCCATCAGCCGCCCGGTCGAGGGCAGCGAGGACCAGCGCAGCAGCGCCGGGGCGAAGATCATCGGCACGCCCACCGGCAGCAGCCACAGGAGCAGCCCGGGCGCGAAGGCCCAGGTCGCGGCCAGGCCGACGGCGCCGATGGTGACGATCCAGTGCGAGGCGGCAAAGCTCTCGCCCAGCGTCAGCGTGCCGTCACCGCGGTTGTTGGTGGGCCAGCCGCCATCGCGGCCCAGCAGCACCTGGAACACCGAGCGCGTCGCATACATCAGCAGCACCGGCGCGGTGAGCGAGGAGAAGGCCAGCTCGCCCAGCGTCGACAGGAAGGCGAGGCGCGCGCCGCCGAAACCGTTCGCGCGGCCGGTGAAGGCGGCGCGGGTGGCGATCAGGATCTTCGGCAGCAGCAGCAGGCCGAAGATGCCGATGGCAAGCGAGATCGCCTTCGAGGCCTCGGACGGCGGGAAATAGGGGAAGGGCCAGTAGGGGATCGGGAAGTAGTCGGGCGGCGGGGCAAGGATCGGCGCGGCGATCGAGGCGAGGATGAAGCCCAGCCAGAACAGCGGCGCGATATAGGCCATGATGCCCTGCGCGAAGACGAAGCGCGACCAGGCCCGCAGCCCCGGCGCGCCGATGATGCGCGAGTGCTGCAGGTTGCCCTGGCACCAGCGCCGGTCGCGTTTGGCGTGGTCGACGATGTTCTCGGGGCCTTCCTCGAAGCTGCCGCCAAGGTCGTCGTCAAGCCGCACGATCCAGCCCGCACGCGCCAGCATCGCGGCCTCGACATAGTCGTGGCTCATCACATGGCCGCCGAAGGGCGGCTTGCCGCGCAGCGCCGGCAGGCCGCAGCTTTCGGCGAAGGCGCGCACGCGCACGATCGCGTTGTGGCCCCAGAACGGGCCGGTCTCGCCCTGCATCATCGCAAGGCCGCGCGCGAAGATCGGCGAGAAGAACGAGGCCGAGAACTGCATCGCACGGCCAAAGCGCGAGCGGGCCCGGATCACCTTCGGCAGGGTCTGCAGCAGGCCCAGACGCTCCTCGGCCTCCATCCGGCGGATCATCGACAGGATCGTCGTGCCTTCCATCAGGCTGTCGGCGTCGAGGATCACCGCATAGTCATAGGCACCGCCCGAGCGGGTGATGAAATCCTCGATGTTGCCGGCCTTCTTGCCGACGTTGTTCTCGCGCCGGCGGTAGAAGAAGCGGCCCATGCCGTTGCGGTCCTCGACCAGATGCTTGAACAGCACCAGCTCGCGCCGGGCGATGGTCTCGTTGCGGGTGTCGGAGAGGATCGCGAAATGGATCTGCGCCGGATCGCCGGTCTCGCGCAGCGAGGTCTCCATCGCGGCGACGCGCGAGAAGGTGGCGAGCGGGTCCTCGTTGTAGACCGGCATCAGGATCACGGTGCGGCCACGGATCGGCGCGGCCGGATCATAGGCGGGCGGATGCGAGAAGGAGGTCAGCCCGATCAGCGCCTGGATCGCGCCCCAGGCAAGCCACAGCGTCGAGATCAGGATCAGCAGCGCGCGCAGGATGTCGAGCGTGTCGAGCCCGTCGGCATCGCCGAATTGCAGGAACAGCACGAAAGCCCCCAGCCCCGCGACGAGGCTGAGGCCCACGGCCAGCGAGCGCAGGGCATAGAGCCCCGCGCGCGAGATGCTTGTGCGGTTCATTTTGTCAGAGGCCGGCGCCCGCCGACGGCGCCGCGGGGTGATGCGGGATCAGCCCTGAAAGAAGCCTCCGCAGCAGGCCCACGCGCGGCTCGATGACCTGCATCGGCATTGCGAGGGGGGCGTTGGGCAGGGCACAGGGGCCCGCGACGAGCTCTGCCGGGCTGAGTGCCGCGGCGGAAACGGAGGAACGGGCCGCTTGCGGTTCGAGAAGTGCGGTCATGCCTTGATCCATTGATAGAGCCAGGTTTCGGTCAGCTTGCGGCCATAACCCGCGATATGGGCGGAAAGTTCCACGGTGGCGCCCGAAGGCGCCTTGATGTCGAGGACGAGCCGCCAGATCCCGTCCTCGGGAATGCGTTGCAGCACCTGCGTCACGATTTCCCCCTTCGAGACCGAGGCGACGACATTCAGCTTGTCGACCGCCTCCGCAGGGAGATTTTCCAGCAGTCCGCCGACAAAGTCGATGACGAACTTGCGGGTGCCGTCGGTATTCGGAACGCCCGAGACGCCACCGGCGCCGGCGCGGGTTTCGAAAACGCGCGCAAGCGTGCTGTCGACCGGCTCGAGATCGCCCCAGCGCAGCCGGTAGCGGTATTCGAGCGCATCGCCCGCCTTCGCCGGCGCCTCGGGCACCCAGAAGGCGACGATGTTGTCGTTGACCTCGAGATCCGAGGGGATCTCGACCAGCCGCACGGCGCCCTTGCCCCAGTCGCCCAGCGGTTCGACCATGCACGAGGGGCGGCGCTCGTAGAGGGCCGCAGCATCCTGGTAATGATCGAAATTCCGGTCGCGCTGATAGAGGCCGAAGCTTTTCGGTGCGGTCTCGGCGAAGTAGCTCGAGGCGAGGCGCGGCGGATTGGCAAGCGGGCGCCACAGGATGTCGCCGTCGGCGCGGGTGATGCCCAGCCCGTCGCTGTCATGCACGTTCGGGCGGAAATCGTCGAAGTCGGAATGGTTGCGCTCGGCAAAGAGGAACATCGAGGTCAGCGGCGCCACGCCCAGCTGCTCGACGTCGTTGCGCAGGAACAGCCGCGCCGTCACTTCCATCACCGTTTCCTCACCGGGGGTGATGACGAACTGATAGGCGCCGGTGAGCGAGGCGCTCTCCATCGCGGCCCAGACGGTGATCGTGCCGCTGCCCGATTCGGGACGCTGGATCCAGAACCGGGTGAAGCGCGGGAATTCCTCGGCGATCGACATGCCGGTGTTCACCGCCAGCCCGCGTGCCGAGAGGCCATAGGCCGAGCCGCGGCCGAGCGAGCGGAAATAGGAGGCGCCCTGGAAGGCCGCCAGCTCGTCGAAGACGTCGGGGCGGTTCAGCGGCGTGTGCAGGCGGAAGCCGGCGACGCCCGGAAGCACGGTGTGCTCGGGCACATGGGTGCGGGCTTCGCGTTCATAGATGAAGTCGTCGGTGTCGAAGCCCATCAGCCGGGCCTGGTCGCCCGAGACCTCGTAGAGCAGCACCGGCTCCTTGAACAGCCAGCCCATGTGGAAGGCATGCAGCTGGAACCGCGTCTCCTCGACATCGGCGAAGCGGGCGCGGTCGGGGCTGAAGCGGATCAGCCGGTAATCGTCATAGGTCAGCTGCGACAGGAAGCTGTCGGGAAGCTGCTGCGGCTGGTCGGGCTTGGCCGTTGCCGCGCGCATCTCCTCGGTCAGGCTGTCGAAGCTGAACGGCGCCTGCTGCGGTGCGGCGGGTTCGGCCGGAACCTCGGGCGCAGGCGCCGGGGCGGGTTCGGTCGCCGGGGCCGCGTCCTGGGCCATCGCCGGGCGCGCGAAACCACCCCCGCAGGCCAGAACGGCCCCTGCGGACAGGGTTCCGAGCAGGTGGCGGCGGGTCACAAAGGCTTGTCTTTGAACGCGGCGGGCAGGCATCTATTTTCCAAGGTATCTCAGATAGTTCTTGAGGCCACCCTAGGGCAGCCTCGTTGCCAATTCCTTAGGCATAGTGCCCATAGACTTGCAAGAGAGCATTGCGTCACACGGCTGTCAAAGTCGCGGGTGCGGCGCCGCTGCCGCAGAGGCTCAGCGCATTGTTGCTCAGACCGTGCCGGAACCGGCAGGTTGTTGCGCATTCTGCATGGGCGAAGGGATTTTGCCGGGCCGCGCCGGCGCCCGCGCGGCGATGTCCCGGCGCCGCGGCCGACAGGGTGAGTCGTCCGCCCCCGCCCCGGGGCGGACGCTCCCGGAGGCGGCTGTGCGGGGGGGGCGCGTTTGCACTTGTTTCCGGCGCCTGCGCGGGGGTAAATCCTGCCGAAACAGGGACT
This sequence comes from Paenirhodobacter hankyongi, assembly GCF_003664585.1. Taxonomy (GTDB): domain Bacteria; phylum Pseudomonadota; class Alphaproteobacteria; order Rhodobacterales; family Rhodobacteraceae; genus Rhodobacter; species Rhodobacter hankyongi. The sequence continues at coordinate 79,123 of NZ_RCHI01000008.1, read as the reverse complement.
GGAGAACTCTCGGTATGGAAAGCCTGGACCTTACGGGCAGCGTGATCGGCATTGCCTCGATCCTGATCTTCATCGGCGCCTATGCGCTGGTGATCACGGAAGAAGCGACCCACATGCGCAAGTCGAAGCCGGTGATGCTGGCGGCCGGCCTGATCTGGATGCTGATCGGCATCGCCTACATGCGGGCGGGGCTCACCGGCGTCGCGCATGAGAAGGCAATCGAGATCGTCGAGGAATATGGCGAGCTCTTCCTCTTCCTCCTTGTCGCCATCACCTATGTGAACACGATGGAGGAACGGCGCGTCTTCGATGTGCTGCGGGCCAAGCTCGTCAGTCTCGGGCTGACCTATCGCAAGCTGTTCTGGATCACCGGCGTCATCGCCTTCTTCCTGTCGGGCGTGCTCGACAACCTGACCACGGCGCTGGTCATGGGCGCGGTGGTGATGGCGGTGGGCAAGGGCCATCCGAAATTCGTCTCCACCTCCTTCGTCTCGCTCGTCGTCGCGGCGAATGCGGGCGGCGCCTTCACCCCCTTCGGCGACATCACCACGCTGATGGTCTGGCAAAAGGGCGTGATCGAGTTCTTCGAGTTCTTCGACCTGCTGATCCCGTCGCTGCTGAACTGGCTGGTGCCGGCGCTGATCATGTCCTTCGTGATCCCGAACGAGATGCCGGCCGACGTGCATGGCACGGCGCATCCGAAGCCGGGCGCGGGCATGGTGGTGTTCCTGTTCTTCGCCACCATCGTCACCGCGATCTGCTTCAAGAACTTCCTCGCCCTGCCGCCGGCACTGGGCATGATGCTGGGTCTGGGCTACATGCAGATCTACAGCTATTTCCTGACCCGCAAGATCACCCGCCGCCGCCCGCACGAGGAGCTGGTGCTTGACGCTTTCAAGCAGTTCGAGCAGCTCGAGTGGGACACGCTGCTGTTCTTCTTTGGCATCATCTTCGCCGTCGGCGGTCTGGGCGTTCTGGGCTATCTCGATCTGCTGTCGGGGCTGCTTTACACCGGGCTCGGGCCGACTGCGGCAAACACCATCCTCGGCGTGATGAGCTCGATCATCGACAACATCCCGCTGATGTTCGCGGTGCTGACGATGGACCCGGACATGAGCCACGGGCAATGGCTGCTGATCACCCTGACCTGCGGCGTTGGCGGCTCTTTGCTGTCGATCGGCTCGGCCGCGGGTGTGGCACTGATGGGGCAGGCACGTGGCATCTACACCTTCACCACCCACCTCAAGTGGACCTGGGCGATTGCGCTTGGCTATGTCGTCGCGATCGGGGCGCACATGGTGCTGAACGCCGATCTCTTCGAGGTCGCCAGCCGCGCGCATTGAGGGCGGGTGTTCCGAAAAGGCCCGGGCTGTGCGCCCGGGCCTTTTCCTTTTGGCGCATCACCTGCCGGAACGGCACGTCGTGGGGCGTTGACGGCGATACATCCGGCGTGCTGATCTGCGCCGATCTTCGGGAGGGGGCAGATGACGGATGAACGCATCGGCGGGGCAGGCGCCGCACGGATTGCCGCTTTCGCGGCGGCCGAGGCTGCGGTCTATGCCGCGGCCCGCCCGCGCAGCCGCGCCGCGCTCGAGGCCGGCGCCGGGGCCTTTCTCGACGGCGTGCCGATGCACTGGATGCGGGACTGGCCGCAGCCCTTCCCGATGCTGGTCGCGCGTGCCGAAGGCGCGGTGATCGAGGATCTCGACGGCCATGTGATCGACGATTTCTGCCTTGGCGACACCGGCTCGATGTTCGGCCATTCGCCCGCCCCCGTCGCCCGCGCGATCCACGCGCAGGCCGATCGCGGCCTCACCACCATGCTGCCGAGCGAGGCGGCGCTCGAGGCCGGGCGGCGTCTGTGCGAGGTCTTCGGCCCGATGCGCTGGCAGATCGCGACGACCGCAACCGATGCGAACCGCTTCGCCCTGCGCCTGGCCCGCGCCGTCACCGGGCGGCCGAAGGTGCTGGTGTTCAACGGCTGCTATCACGGCACGGTCGACGACACGATGGTGCGGCTCGAGGGCGGCCGGACCGTGGCGCGTCCGGGCCTTGTCGGTCAGGTCGAGGATCTGACGCAGGTCGCCACCGTGGCCGAGTTCAACGACCTCGCCTCGGTCGAGGTGGCGCTGGCCGCGGGCGATGTCGCCGCGATCCTGACCGAGCCGGTGCTGACCAATTCCTGCATGGTGCTGCCCGCGCCCGGGTTCCACGCCGGGTTGCGCGATCTGGCCACCCGCCACGGCGCGCTCCTCATCATCGACGAGACGCACACGATCTCGTCGGGGCGGGGCGGTTACAGCCGCGTGCACGGGCTGATGCCCGACATCTTCGTCACCGGCAAATGCGTGGCGGGGGGGATGCCCACCGCGATCTGGGGCGTGACCGAACCCGTCGCGCGCCGCTTTGCCGCCTATGACGCCACCCGCCCCGCCGGCCATTCCGGCATGGGCACCACGCTGTCCGCGAACCCGATGCAGGTCGCCTGCCTCGTCGCCACCCTCTCCGAGGTGATGACCGCCGAGAATTATGCCCGGATGGAGGCGGGCGCCGCGCGACTGAGCGCGGGACTGACGAAGGCGATCGCCCGTGTCGGCGCCCCCTGGCATGTGGTGCGCGTCGGTGCGCGGGTCGAGTTCATCTGCGCCCCCGGGCCGCTGCTGAACGGCACGCAAGCCGAGGCCGCCCATGCCCCCGCGCTCGAGGCGGCGATCCACCAGGGACTTCTGAACCGCGGCTGCCTGATCGCGCCGTTCCACAACATGATGCTGATTTCGCCCGCCACCACCGAGGCCCAGATCGACCGCCTGGTCGAGGCCTTCGGCGCGGTGCTGGGCCTTCTTTTCGAGACCTGACATGACCCTTTCCCCGTCCGGCTCCTCCATCGAGGAAGCCGAGGAATTCCTCGCCGCCCATCCCGAGATCGAGGCGATCGACATCGTCCTTTCGGATGCCAACGGCATCGGCCGCGGCAAGATCATCCGCCGCCACGAGCTGGTTGGCCTCTACCGCAACGGCCGTCACCTGCCGATCTCGATCCTCGGGCTCGACATCGTCGGCGAGGATGTGCACGAGACCGGCCTGATCTGGGATCAGGGCGATGGCGATCTGCGCGCCTGGCCGATCCCGGGCACGCTGAAGCCGCTCCACGGCACCACGCCGCCGCGGGCCGAGCTGCTGATGAGCATGTATTCGCTCGACGGCGTGCCGATGAGCTCGGACCCGCGCCATGCCCTGAAGCGTCAGGTCGAGGCGATGGCGGGCGAGGGGCTGTTCCCCGCCGGCGCCTTCGAGCTGGAATTCTTCCTGCTCGACCCGGACATGAGCGCGGGTGTGCGGCCGGCGCCTGCGGTGCTCGACGGGCGCCGCTCGGACTGGACCGAGGTCTATTCCGTCGACCACCTGCACGGGATGCAGCCGCTGTTCTCCGACATCTACCGCGCCGCCGAGGCGATGGGGATCCGCGCCGAGACGGTGATCTCGGAATATGCGCCGGGGCAATACGAGCTGACGCTCGATTACCGCACCGACGTGATGCAGGCGGCCGATGACCTCGTGCGGCTGAAGCGCATCGTGCGGATGCAGGCGCGCCGGCACGGCGTCACCGCCTGCTTCATGGCCAAGCCGGTCGAGAAATACGCGGGCTCGGGCATGCATTTCCACGTCTCGCTGCAGGACGGCACGGGGCGCAACATCTTCGCCGAGGCGGTCGAGGGGGTGTGGACCGACACCATCCGCCACGCGCTTGGCGGGCTGCGCCAGACGATGGGCGAGTCGATGCTGGTCTTCGCGCCGCATGCGAATTCCTGGCGCCGCTTCGTCGGGCAAAGCTATGCCCCGGTGTCGCCCTCCTGGGGCGTCAACAACCGCTCCGTCGCGCTGCGCATCCCGGCGGGCGAGGTCAGGGCCCGGCGGATCGAACATCGCCCCTCGGGCGTCGACGCCAGCCCCTATCTCGTCGGCGCCACGATCCTCGCGGGCATCCGCCACGGCCTCGCGCAGCGCATCGACCCCGGCCCCGAGACCACCGGCAATGGCTATGAGGGTGCCGACGACCTGCCGATGCCGCGCGACTGGCGCGAGGCGATCGATCGGGCGACGGCGTCGGAGTTCCTGAAGGAGGCACTTGGTGCGGACATGCACCGCACCTTCACCGCGATCAAGGCGGCCGAGCATGCCCGCGTCGCGCGCTGGATCGCCGACGTCGATTACGCGCTCTATCTGCACAACGTCTGAGCCGGCCGGGGGATTCTCCCCCGGACCCCCTGAGGTATTTGGAGCAAGATGAACGGTACGGATTTCATCTTGCTCCAAATACCTCGGGGGGAGGCTTCGTGAAACGAAGACGGGGGGCAGCGCCCCCCGACCCGATGTCCGATTGTGACGTGGCCTCAGATCAGGCCGGCATGCACCATTGCCGCGTCGATCGCGGCCTTGGTGGCGTCGGTGAGCTCGGTCAGCGGCAGCCGCACCTCGGCCGCGCACAGGCCGAGCTTCGACATCGCGTATTTCGCGCCGGCGACGCCCGGCTCGAGGAAGATCGCGATATGCAGCGGCATCAGCTTGTCCTGATATTCCATCGCCTTGACGTAATCGCCCGCCAGCGTCGCTGCCTGCATCTCGGCGCAGAGCTTCGGCGCGACGTTCGCGGTGACCGAGATGCAGCCGACGCCGCCCATGGCGTTGAAGCCGAGCGCCGTCGCATCCTCGCCCGAGAGCTGGACGAAATCGGGCCCGCAGGTCAGGCGCTGCTTCGCCACGCGGCTCAGATCGCCGGTCGCGTCCTTGACCCCGACGATGCGCGGCAGTTTCGCCAGCTGCCCCATCGTCTCGGGCGACATGTCGACGACCGAGCGGCCGGGGATGTTGTAGATGATGATCGGCAGCGACGAGGCATCATGCATCGCGGTGAAATGCGCCACCATGCCGCGCTGCGTCGGCTTGTTGTAATAGGGGGTCACCACAAGCGCGGCATCGGCGCCGGCGGCCTCGGCGTGACGGATCAGCTCGATCCCCTCGGCGGTCGCGTTCGAGCCGGCGCCGGCGATCACCGGCACCCGGCCGGCGGCGGCCTGCACGACCACCTCGATCACGCGGTTGTGTTCCTCGTGGCTCAGCGTCGGGCTCTCGCCGGTGGTGCCGACCGGAACGATGCCGTTCGAGCCCTCGGCGATGTGCCATTCCACAAGTTTCTTGAGCGTGTCCCAATCGACTGCGCCGTTCGTGAACGGCGTGACGAGTGCGGGGAAGGACCCTTTGAACATGACACGCTCCTGCGGTGGGGGCGGATTCGCCCGGTTGAAATCGGCCGGACCATAGGCGAGCCTTCGCCTCTTGCCAACTTGTGAATTGCATCGGGCCGGGCTTCGGGTCACCACTTGAAAAAACGAGCAGAGCGATGATCCGAACCCTTCCGAAGGCGGTCCTTCTGACCGTCGCCCTTGCCCTTTCCACGCCGCCCGCGCGTGCGGCCGATGCCGCGGCACTGGCTGCGGCACTCTCGGCTGCGCAAGCCGGTGACTGGGACGGCGCGGCGGCAGCCGCGCGACCGGCAGGCAGTATCGCTGCCGACCTGATCGAATGGCAGCGGCTGCGGGCGGGGCAGGGCAGCTTCGACGACTACGCCGAATTCGTCTTGCGCCGGGGCGATTGGCCGGGGATGCCGCTGCTGCGCCGCAAGGGCGAGGACAGGTTGAGCGAGGCAAGCCCGGCCGCGGTCGTTGCCTGGTTCGCCCGGTCCGCGCCGCAGACCGGGCAGGGGGCGCTGTCGCTGATTGCCGCGCTGCAGGCGCTTGGCCGCGACGAGGCCGCCCGGCAGGTGGCCGAGACCGCCTGGCGCAGCCTTTCCCTGACCGAGGCCGAGGAGGTCGCCTTCCTTGCCCGCTATGGCGATCTGGTGGCGCCGGCGCATGGCGGGCGGATGCAGGCGATGCTCGACCGCGGCGAGACCGCGCAGGCGGCGCGCCTGCTGCCGTTTGTCACCCCCGGCACCCGGGCCGTCGCCGCGGCGCGGATCGCGCTGCAGCGCCGCGCACAGGGGGTGGATGCGCTGATCGCCGCGGTGCCGGACTACATGCGGGCCTCGGCGGGGCTGGCCCGCGACCGCGCGGTCTGGCGCTGGCGCAAGAGCCTCGAGGAGGGGGCGGCCGAGATCGTGCTGTCGCGCTCGGACCGTGCCGAGAGCCTGGGCGACCCGGCGGCCTGGTCGACGCTGCGCGGCCAGCTTGCGCGCTTCTTCCTGCGCAAGGGCGATGCGCAGCTCGCCTACAGGCTGGCGGCGGGACATCACCTTGCGGCGGGCAGTGGCGATTGGGCCGATCTCGAATGGCTGGCGGGCTTTGCGGCGCTGAAGCTGGGCGATGCGCCGCAGGCGCTCGCGCATTTCGAGGCGCTCGGGGCCGAGGTGGCGAGCCCGATCAGCACCTCGCGCGCCGATTACTGGCGCGGGCGCGCGCTCGAGCAGATGGGACGGATCGCCGAGGCGCAGGCCGCCTTCCGTGACGGGGCGCGGTTCCAGACCGCCTATTACGGGCTGCTGTGCGCGGAGCTTGCGGGTGTCCCGCTCGATCCGGTGTTCTCGGCCCCGGTGGCGCTTCCCGACTGGCGCGGGCAGGGCTTCACCGCGACCTCGGTCTTTGCCGCGGCGCAGGAGCTGCAGGCAGCGGGCGACGAGGATCTGGCGGCGCGCTTCATCCTGCATCTCGAGGAAAGCCAGCCCGACGCGGCGCTGCCGGCGCTGGCCCGTCTGGCAGAGGAATGGCGCGACCCGCATCTGGCGCTGCTTCTGGCCAAGCGCGCGGCGCTTGGCGGCACGGTGCTGGTGCAGGCCTATTACCCGATCCCTGAGCTGACCACGCATGACCTCGGCGTGCCCGAGGAGCTGGCGCTGTCGATCGCGCGGCGGGAAAGCGAATTCGATCATGCCGTCATCAGCCATGTCGGCGCGCGCGGGCTGATGCAGCTGATGCCGGGCACGGCCAAGCTGATGGCGCCGATGATCGGCGAGACCTACAGCGCGCCGCGGCTGACCACCGATCCGACCTACAACCTGCGCCTTGGCGGCGCTTACCTTGCGAAGCTGCGCGCCGAGTTCGGCGCCTCGCCGGTGCTGGTGGCGGCGGGTTACAACGCCGGGCCCGGCCGGCCGCGGCGCTGGATCGAGGAGATGGGCGATCCGCGGGTGCCGACGGTCGACGTGGTCGACTGGGTCGAGATGATCCCCTTCACCGAGACCCGCACCTATGTGATGCGGGTGGCCGAGAGCCTGCCTGTCTATCGTGCCCGGCTGGGCGTCGCGGGCCCCGGCCCGATTGCCTTCTCGGACGAGCTGCGCGGCATCGCGCCCTAGCGCTGCGCCGCGCGGCGCGCCCGCCACAGGGTGAAGAGCCCCGCGCCGACGGTGACCGCCGCGCCAAGCGCCACGTTCGGGCGCAGCACGTCGCCGAAGATGGTGATGCCGAAGATCGCGCCGAAGACGAGCTGCAGATAGGCGATCGGCTGCAGCGCCGAGGCCTCGGCGATCTCGTAGGCGCGGATCATCAGCCAGTGCCCGGCGATCGCGGTCAGGCACAGAAGGCTCATCCAGCCCCAGTCGCCCGCGCTCATCGGCTGCCAGAACCAGATCCCGCCGGCGGTGGCGGTGAGCGCGCCGGTGATGCCGGTCCAGAAGAAGGACACCTCGCCCGAATCGTCGCGCGCGACCCAGCGGGTGGCGAGCGCATAAATCGCGAACATGATCGCGCCGGCGAGCGGGATCAGCGCCTCGGGGCGGAACACGCCGCTGCCGGGGGCAAGGATGATCGTCACGCCGACGAAGCCCGTGGCAATCGCCAGCCAGCGCCGCCAGCCCACCTTCTCGCCCAGCACCGGGCCCGAGAGCGCGGCGACGATCAGCGGATAGGAGATGAAGATCGAGTGGCTCTCGACCAGGCCGAGCTTGACGAAGGCGATGATCGCCACCCAGATCTCGAGCACCAGCAGCACGCCGCGCAGGCTCTGCATCAGCGGGTGTTTCGTGCGCAGCGCGCCCTTCAGCCCGCCCGCGCTGCGCAGCGCGAGGCCAAGCACGAAAAGCGCGAAGACCCAGTAGCGGATCATCACCACCAGATAGACGTTGTAGGCCCCCGCAAGGTGGCGCGAGATGCCGTCCTGCGCGGCGAAGATGAAGGTCACCGCGACCATCATCGCGACGCCGAGGCGGGTGTTCTGTTCGGTCATGGGCGCACTCCACGGCTCATGTGGCGCTTGCCGGCATGGCCCGGGGCGCGGCTGACCGCGAAGCCCGCGGCGGCAAGACCGCGGCGCACGAAGCCCGCGGCGGTATAGGTGGCGAAGCTGCCGCCGGGCGCGGTGTGGCGGCCGACCTCGGCCATCAGATCCTCGCCCCACATCTCGGGGTTCTTCGCGGGCGAGAAGCCGTCGAGGAACCAGGCATCGGCCGCGCCCGCCCAGAGGGGCAGGGTCTCGCGCACATCGCCGAGGATCACCTCGACGGAAACGCTGCGCAGGGTGAAGCGGGTCTCGCCCCGACCCCAGGCGGTGAGGAAGGGGCCGGCGGCGGCCTCGGCCTCGGGGAAGGCGGCGAGCGCGCGGGCGATCTCGGGCGCCGACATCGGGAAGGCCTCGAAGGAGGTGAAGCGGATCGGCAGATCGGTCGACAGGGCCGTGGCGATCAGGTTCAGCCCGGTGCCGAAGCCCAGCTCGGCCACCTGGAAGCCCGGGCGGAACCGCGCCGGCAGGTCATTACCCGCCAGGAAGACGTGGCGCGTTTCCGCAAGCCCGCCCGCGAGGCTGAAATAGGGGTCGTCGAAGCGCGTCGAGACGGGCGTCGTTCCGTCGCGCCAGTCGAGCGCGGCAGGGCTCTGGTCAGGGGAGGTCATTGCGGGTAGTGCCTGAGGCGAATTCCCGTGGAAACTGGCGAAAGGTCCGGGCAATGGCAAGAGGGGATCGGGTGACAGTGCGCGGCGGCGGCGTGTTCGGCCTTGCCTGCGCCTTCGAGATGGCGCGGCGCGGCGCGCGGGTGCGGCTGATCGAGCGGGTGCGGATCGGCGCGGGCTCGTCGGGTGGCACGGTGGGGGCGCTTGCCCCGCATGTGCCCGAGACCTGGAACCCGAAGAAGCAGTTCCAGCTTGAAAGCCTGCTTGGGGCCGAGGCATTCTGGGCGGCGGTCGAGGCCGCGGGCGGTCAGGGCGCGGGCTATGCCCGGCTCGGCCGGATCCAGCCGCTGGTTGACGCTGCTGCGGTCGAGCGGGCGCGGGCCCGCGCCGCCGGCGCGGCCGAGCACTGGGGCATTGCGGCGCTGTGGCGGGTGCTGCCGGCCGCGCAATTCGCCCCCTTCGTACCGCTCTCGCCCACCGGGCTCGTGGTCCACGACACGCTTTCGGCCCGTGCCGCCCCGCGCGCGGCCTGCGCGGCCCTTGCCGCGGCGCTGACCGCGCTTGGCGGCGAGATCGTGATCGGCGCGGCGGAGGACGAGGGCGCGGTGCTGCACGCGACCGGCGCGCCGGGGCTTGCGGATCTCGGGATGGCCTTCGGCAAGACGCTTGGCGGCGGGGTGAAGGGGCAATCGGCGCTGTTGCGCCATGACGCGGGGGCGGTGCCGCAGATCTATGCCGACGCCGTGCATATCGTGCCGCATGCGGATGGCACTGTGGCGATCGGCTCGACGTCGGAGCGCGACTTCGACGCGCCCGACAGCACCGACGCACAGCTCGAGGCGCTGATCGAGAAGGCACGGGCGATCTGCCCGGTGCTTGCGGGGGCGGAGGTCGTCGACCGCTGGGCCGGGGTACGGCCACGCGCGCGCTCGCGCGCACCGATGCTGGGCGCCTGGCCCGGACGGCCCGGCCAGTTCATCGCGAATGGCGGCTTCAAGATCGGCTTCGGCATGGCGCCGAAAGTGGCGCAGGTGATGGCGGATCTGATCCTCGAGGGGCGCGACGCGATCCCGGCCGGGTTCCGGGTCGAGGACAATCTCTAGGGGGGGCAGCGCCCCCTCGTGTGGGAAGTCACCAGCGCGTCAGCGCGTCTTCGTCGCTTGCCTTCGCGGCGACCCAGGAGGTGCCATCCGGGCCGATCTCCTTCTTCCAGAAGGGGGCGCGCGATTTCAGATAGTCCATCAGGAACTCGGCGGCCTCGAAGGCGGCGGCGCGATGACGGGCGGCGGTGGCGACCATCATGATCGGCTCGCCCACCGTCAGCCGGCCGAAGCGGTGGATCACCAGGCAATCGGCCAGCGACCAGCGCGCCATTGCCTCCTCGGCGATTTTCGCGATCGCGCGTTCGGTCATGCCCGGGTAATGCTCGAGTTCGAGTGCCTGCATCCGGCCGCTGTCGTCGCGCACGAGGCCGGTGAAGGTGACGAGCGCGCCGGCATTCGTACCAGATCCGAAGCCTGCGATCTCGGCCGCGGCGTCGAAGGGGGCGGATTGCACGGCGATCCGCATCTCAGCCGCCCGTCATCGGCGGGAAGAAGGCCACTTCGCGCACGCCCGCCAGCGGGGCGTCGAACTCGGACAGCTCCTGATCGAGAGCGACGCGCAGTGCCGAGATGTCGGCAAAGGCGGCGGCATAGCGCTCTTCGCGCGCGCTCAGTTCCGTCACCAGATCCCGCACCGTCGCCGCCCGGGTCTCGACCCGCTCGCGCGGCAGGCCGATGCGCTCGCGCACCCAGGCGAAATAGACGACGTCAATCACGGCCGGGGTCCCGCAGGAAGGGCAGGGCCTTGCGGAAATAGTCCCAGCCGGTGAGCGCGGTCAGGATCGCGGCGATCCAGATCAGGCCGAGGCCGACGTGGTTGGCCATGTCGGCGAGGGTGAGCCCGGTCGGCAGGTCGCCCTCGCCCGCGCGCGGCGCGCGGCCCTTTTCCAGGAAATCGAGCCCGGTGCCGAGGAACAGCGTGGCGATCGCCACCATCTGCGCGGTGGTCTTCCACTTCGCCAGTTTCGTGACCTTGAGCTTGCCCTTCTCGGCGCCGAGGTATTCGCGCAGCCCCGAGACGAAGACCTCGCGGAACAGGATCACCGTCGCCGGCAGGATCAGCCAGGGGTTCATGCCCGAATAGCCGGTGAGCACCATGATCGCGATCACCACCATCGCCTTGTCGGCGATCGGGTCGAGCATGGCGCCGAATTTCGATTCCTGCTTCCACAGCCGCGCGAGGTAGCCGTCGAAGTAATCGGTGATCGCCGCGCCGACGAAGAGCGCAAGCGCCAGCCAGTCGGCCCAGGGGCGGTGGAAATAGAGGAACATCACCGCCACGCCGGGGGCGGCGAGCAGTCGAAGCACCGTGAGCGTATTCGGCAAGGTCCAGGTCATGCGCGCACCCTAGCGGGGGCGCGCCCCGAGGGAAAGAGGGCCGTTCAGCGCGGCGGGTCCACGTAATCGTGAATGCGGCCCTGCCAGTCGCTCACCCGCCAGCTGCCACGGGTGGGGCCGGGGGTGAAATGATCGGCGGTGACCGGCACCTTGCCGAAGCCGCCGGGGATGTCGAGCACATAGGTCGGCACCGCGGCGCCGCTCAGATGGCCGCGCAGCCCGGCCATCAGGGCTCGGCCCTCGGCGATCGTGGTGCGGAAATGCGAGGTGCCGCGGGCGAGGTCGCAATGATGCAGGTAATAGGGTTTCACCCGATGGTCCTGCAGCAGGCGGAACAGACCGATCAGCGCCTCGTGGGTGTCGTTCACTCCGCGCAGCAACACCGATTGCGACAGCATCGGCACGCCGCCATCGACCAGCCGGGCGATGGCCGCGCGCGCCTCGGCGGTGAATTCCTGCGCGTGATTGGTGTGCAGCACCACCCAGACCGGCGTGCGCAGGCCCGACAGCAGCGCCACCAGATCGGCGTCGATGCGTTCGGGCGCGACCACCGGCACCCGGGTGTGGATGCGCAGCGTGGTGACATGGGCGATCGCGTCGAGCCGGCGCAGCACCTCGGCAAGGCGCCGGTGCGAGAGCGTGAGCGGGTCGCCCCCGGTCAGGATCACCTCGCGGATCGCCGGGGTGGCGGCGACATAGGCCAGCGCCTGCGCCAGCGCCTCCTCGGGCAGCGGGCCGGTCTCGCCCACCGTCTCGCGGCGGAAGCAGAAGCGGCAATAGACGTCGCAGGTCTTGGTGATGTGCAGGATCACCCGGTCGGGATAGCGGTGCGTCACCCCGGGGGCGGGCGAATGCGCGCCGTCGCCGATCGGGTCGATCAGTTCCTCGGCACGGATCTCGAGCTCTTTCGGCGAGGGCACGAATTGCATCGCGACCGGGTCGGTGGCCTCGGTGCGGGCGATCGCGGCGCGCATCGCCGGGGTCACGCGGATGCGGAACTCTTGCGCGACCTCCTTCAGCGCGGGCAGCGCGGCATGAGGGATCAGACCTTCGGCGAGAAGGTCCTCGGGATGGGTGAGCGCGTGGCGGATCGGGCTTTCGTCTGTCATTTGCGGGCCGCTACGCCTGCCGCGGCGATCCGTCAAGCCGCATTTTTCGGCAGGATGTGAGCGCTCACATCTTGTCGTTGAAGAAGTTCCAGATCGTTTCGGCCATCGCCTGCGAGATTCCGGGCACCTCGACAAGGTCGGTGACGCCCGCCCGGCTGACCGCCTTGGCCGAGCCGAAATGCTGCAGCAGGGCGCGCTTGCGGGTGGCGCCGATGCCCGGGACCTCGTCGAGCGGGTTCGCCATCGCGGCCTTCGCGCGTTTCGCCCGATGTGCGCCGATCGCCCAGCGGTGGGCCTCGTCGCGCAGCCGCTGGATGTAATACAGCACCGGGTCCTGCCGCGGCAGCGCCATCGGGCGGGCGCCGATGCGGTGGAATTCCTCCTTGCCGAGGTCGCGGTCGATGCCCTTGGCAACGCCGATCATCGGGATGTCGGTGACGCCCATCTCCACCATGATCTCGTGCACCGCCGAGACCTGCCCGGCGCCGCCGTCGATCAGGAGAAGGTCGGGCCAGGCGTCGGTCTTGCGCTCGGGGTCTTCCTTCAGCAGGCGGGCGAAGCGGCGGGTCATCACCTCCTTCATCATGCCGAAGTCGTCGCCGGGGGTCAGCTCGTCGCCCTTGATGTTCCACTTGCGATACTGGCTTTTCAGGAAGCCCTCGGGCCCGGCGCAGATCATCCCGCCCACGGCATTCGTGCCCTGGATGTGCGAGTTGTCATAGACCTCGATCCGCTCGGGGGGCTTCGGCAGGCCGAAGGCCTCGGCCAGGCCCTTGAGCAGCCGCGCCTGCGCGGCGCTTTCCGACATCCGCCGGCCCAGGCTCTCGCGGGCGTTGCGCAGGGCGTTCTCGACAAGCTCCGCCTTCTCGCCGCGTTTCGGCACGGCGATCTCGACGCGGTGGCCGGCCTTGCCGGCGAGCGCCTCTTCCATCAGGTCGAGATCCTCGATCGGATGCGACAGCAGGATCAGCCGCGGCGCCTCCTTCGTGTCGTAGAACTGACCGAGGAAGGCCTCGATCACCTCGGCCTCCTCGGCGCCCGATCCGGTCTTCGGGTAGAAGTCGTGGTTGCCCCAGCTTTGATGGGCGCGGATGAAGAACACCTGCACGCAGGCCTGCCCGCCCTCCATGTGCAGCGCCACCACATCCGCCTCGGCCACGCCGCGCGGGTTGATGCCCTGGCTCTGCTGCACCGTGGTCAGCGCCGCGATCCGGTCGCGCAGCGCCGCCGCGCGCTCGAACTCGAGCGCGTCCGAGGCGGCCTGCATCTCCTCGGCCAGCTCCTGCTGGATCGCCGTCGACTTGCCCTCGAGGAAGCGCTCGGCATCGGCGACGGTGCGGCCATACTCGGCCTCGGAGATCTTGCCGACGCAGGGCGCCGAGCAGCGCTTGATCTGGTATTGCAGGCAGGGCCGGGTGCGGGAGGCGAACATCGCGTCCGAGCAGTTGCGCAGCTGGAACACCCGCTCGAGATGGTTCAGCGTCCGGTTCACCGCCGCGGCCGAGGCGAAGGGGCCGAAATAGGCGCCCTTCACCGTGCGCGCGCCGCGGTGCTTGCGGATCTCGGGGAAGGGGTGGCTCTTGTCGAGCAGGATATAGGGGAAGCTCTTGTCGTCGCGCAGCAGCACGTTGTAGCGCGGCTTGAGCTGCTTGATCAGGTTCTGTTCAAGCAGCAGCGCCTCGGTCTCGGTGCGCGTCGTCAGGAACATCATGTAGCGCGTTTCCGAGATCATCCGCGCGATCCGCGCCGAATGCCCCGAGGTCCGGGCATAGTTCGACACCCTCGCCTTCAGGTTGCGCGCCTTGCCGACGTAAAGCACCTCCTGCCGGTCGTTCAGCATCCGGTAGACGCCGGGCGAGCTGTCGAGCCGCGAGACGTAATCGGCGATCAGCGCATGGCCGGTCAGCCGCGGGGGTTGCGGCGCTGCAGCGGTGTCGGGAGCGATCTCTGGGTCGGTCATTTCGGAGCCTTGATTCCGGTCTCTGGCTGCAATGTTAAGGCGCGGGGTTCAAGAGGAAAGGAATCCACGGTTTCTGTGGATAACTCTGTTGGGAAGTTTCCGGGAACGGCGATTTTCCCTTGAATCCGGCCTCCTTTCACGGGCGGCCTAAATTTTAGGCAATCTTGTAATTAACTGAAATCATTGATGAAAAATTTTAAACGTCTTCAAGTGGCTGAAAATGCTAGAAGATTCGTAACGCTTGCGTGACAGGTCGCGGCCAGGTGGACAACTTGCCGCAGGGTCACCGTTAAAGGGGCCGGAACGGCCCTATTCGGGCCCCAGAACGTCCGGGGTTTTCCAGCCCAGATGCTGGCCGCCGTCGACGCAGATCAGCTGGCCGGTGACCGCCTTCGCGTCGAGCAGATAGCCAAGCGCGGCGCAGATGTCGTCGGGGTCGGCGCCGCGCTGCAGAATGGTCGCGGCGCGCTGGCGGGTGAAGTGGCTCTCGCTTTGCCGCGCGCCCTGCAGCGTCGGGCCGGGGCCGATCGCGTTCACCCGGATGTCGGGGGCCAGCGCCTGCGCGGCGGTGCGGGTCAGCGCCCACAGCCCGGCCTTGGCGAGCGAATAGGTCATGAACTCGGGCGTCGGCTTGAGCACGCGCTGATCGATCATGTTGACCACCAGCGCCTGCGCCCGTGGCTCGCCGCCGGTGCGGTCGGCGGCCGGCGCCTGCGCGGCGAAGGCCTGGATCAGCACGAAGGGCGCGCGCAGGTTCGAGCCGAAATGACGGTCCCAGCCCGTCCGGGTGGCCGTGCGGATGGTGTCGTATTCGAAGATCGAGGCGTTGTTGACCAGCACCGTCAGCGGCCCGCCAAGCGCCTCGGCCGCGCGCGGCACCAGCGTCTCGACCGCCGCCTCGTCGAGGATGTCGGCGGGCAGGACGACGGCCCTCACCCCCCGGGCGCGGGCCTCGGCCGCGGTCGCCTCGGCCGCCTCGACCGAGCCGTTGCAATGGATCGCCACGTCATGGCCGCGGTCCGCGAGATAGAGCGCCATCGCGCGGCCAAGCCGTTTCGCCGCGCCGGTGATCAGGGCCTTGCCCATGTCGTTCTCCTCAGCCCGCATGGGCGGTCATCAGCACCGCCACATAGGCGGCATAGATCAGGGTGAAGCCAACACCGACCAGCCGGGTGAAGGGCCAGCGGTGCAGGATGAAGGGGGCGATCAGCAGTGTCGCGCCAAGCATCACCCACAGGTCGAGCCGCAGCATTGTCGGCGGCACCTCGAGCTGGCCGAAGAAGCCCGCGACGCCGATGATGCCGAGCAGGTTGAAGATGTTCGAGCCGATGACATTGCCAAGCGCGACATCGGCGCGCCCCTTCACCGCGGCGGTGACCGAGGTGGCAAGCTCGGGCAGCGAGGTGCCGACGGCGACGAGGGTGAGGCCGATCACCGTGTCGGGAATGCCCGCTGCACGGGCGATCGAGCTGGCGCCATCCACCAGGAAATCGGCCCCGAAAGGCAGACCGACAAGGCCGAGCGCGATGAACAGCGCGACCTTGGTCAGGCTCATGTGCACGTCGACCCCCTCGATCTCCTCGTTCTCGCGCTGCGCGCGGTGGGCGAGTGCCTGACGCCCCTGCCGGATCAGGATGAGCACCAGCGCACCAAGCAGCAGCGCGGCATGCGGCCAGCGGATCGGCCCCATGAAGCAGACCAGAATGAACAGCACCGAGGTGGCGATCAGCAGCAGATAGCTTTCACGGGTGTCGGTGGTGTCGGTCCGGATCGCCGAGATGATCGCCGGAATGCCGATCACCAGCAGGATGTTGGCGGTGTTCGAGCCGATCACGTTGCCAAGCGCGATGCCCGGGTTGTGGTCGAGCACGGCTGCGACCGAGACCATCATCTCGGGCGCCGAGGTGCCGAAGGCGACGACCGTCAGCCCGACGATCAGTGCCGGAATGCCAAGCCGCAGCGCCAGGTTCACCGCGCCCTTCACCAGAAGGTCCCCTGCCACCACCAGAAGGCCGAGCCCGGCCAGGATCTTCACCAGATCAATGAGCACTCAGGCCCCCTTTTTCGTGTTTCGTCCGCAGGGGCAGGGTCCCGGCCCGATCTTCGGTCGGCCGCAGGCCGGGCAGCGCCCCGCCAGGCGCCGTGCCTTGCCACCCGGCAGCCGCAGCTTGCCGAAGATGGCCAGCACCGCCATCGCGACGAGGAAAAGCGTCATGCCCTTGATCAGCATGTCACAGCCCGTAACGCGCCCAGAGCGCGCGTTCCTCGGCGGTGTCGAGCAGCGCGCCCGCGACCTCGGCGCCAAGTCCCGCGCCCAGCAGCCGCAGCCAGGACCGGCGCGGCCCGTTCGCCGGCACGATCCGCACCTTGTCGCCGTAAAGCGCCTTCAGCTTCGGCACCGCATGGGCCGTGCCGTCAATGAGCCCGGTGGCCACCGCCTGCGCGCCGGTCCAGACCTCGCCGGTGAACAGATCCGCGCCGCTCAGCCGGGTGCCGCGGCGCGCGGTGACATGGGCCTTGAAGGCGCGGTGCATGTCCTCAAGGAGCCGGGTCAGGCGGGCGATGTCCTCGGGCTTTTCCGGGCGGAACGGGTCGAGGAAGCTCTTCGAGCCGCCCGCGGTGTGCACCCGCCGCTCGATCCCGTGTTTCGCGATCAGCCCATCCAGCCCGAAGCCCGACGAGATCACTCCGATCGAGCCCACGACCGAGGTCTCGTCGGCCCAGATGTCATCGGCCGCGCAGGCCAGCCAATAGCCTCCCGAGGCCGCCACATCCTCGACGAAGGCATGGACGGGCACATGGGTCTCGTCGGCAAGCCGCCGGATCCGTGCCGCGATCAGCGAGCTTTGCACCGGCGAGCCGCCGGGCGAGTTGATCACCAGCGCCACGGCGGCGGGCTTGCCCTTGCGAAAGGCGCGCTCGATCACCGGCGCAAGCGCCGCGTCCGACAGGCCGGGTGACCCGGGGCGGGTGATGCCGATCGCACCTTGCAGGCGGATCAGGGCGACACGGGGCGCGCGGCGGCGCGGGAAGAGGCGGGCAAGGTCCATGTGCCTCGATGTAGGGGGGCACATTAGCGTGAACAAGCCGCGGCGCCGGGGTTTTGCCGAATTTCCCCGCCCTGCGGGGCGCTTGCCGCGGAAAGCGGCCGCCGGGCTCTGGCGCCGCGCAGCGCGGGCGGCTAGCGTGGCGCGATGATCGACAAGCTCGAGATGTTCATGGTGCTGGCGCGCGAAGGCCATTTCGGCCGCGCGGCGGCGGTTTATGGCGTGACGCAGCCGACGCTCAGCTCGGCGATCCGCGCGCTCGAGGAAAGCCTTGGCGTGCAGCTGGTGCTGCGCGGTGCGCGGTTCCAGGGGCTGACGCCCGAGGGGCAGCGGGTGCTCGACCATGCCCGCCGCATCGTCGGCGAGGCGCGCGCGATGCAGGACGAGATGCGCGAGGCGCGCTTTGGCGTCGCGGGGCATCTGCGCATCGGCGTCATTCCCACCGCGCTGCCGCGGGTGGCGCGGCTGACCGGGCCGTTTCTGGCGCGCAACCGCGCCGCGCGGGTGACGCTCTTGTCGCGCAGCTCGGCCGAGATCCGCGAGGGGATCGCGGCGCAGGCGCTTGATGCCGGGATCACCTATCTCGAGGGGGCGGAGCCCGGGCGGCTCGATGCCGTGCCCCTGTGGGTCGAGCGCTATCGGCTGGTCGAGCGCGGCGCCGAGACCGGGCCGCTGAACTGGGCCGAGGCCGCGACCCGGCCGCTGTGCCTGCTCACCCCCGACATGCAGAACCGCCGGCTGATCGATGCGCATCTGGCTGCGGCCGGGGTCGAGGTGGCGCCGCGGGTCGAGTCGAATTCGACGCTCGCGCTGCTGTCCCATGTCGCGACCGGCGCTTGGGCCGCGATCCTGGCCGAGGCGCTGAGCGAGGGCTCGGCGCTGCCGGCGGGCTGTGTCGCGCGGCCGTTGACCTCGCCCGAGGCGCGTCATGCCGTGGGCCTTGTCGTCGGCCATCGCGCCACCCGCACGCCCAGCCTGCGCGCGCTGCTGGAAGAGGCCGAACGGATCGCCGAGCGATAGACGTTCTCTATCAATCAACGGGGGTCTTGCCGTTGATTGGCCTATCGCGCTGCGGTATCGGGCGGTAAGCCAACCGGCCCTGACCTGAGGGAGGAGAGCCATGACCGACACGGCGCGACTGAGCGAGATCGTCGCTTCCCATGCCGAGCGCGAGGGCGCGCTGCTGCCGATCCTGCACGACGTGCAGGCGGAATTCGGCTTCATCCCCGAGGCGGCGCTCGACCCGATCGCCACGGCGCTGCGGCTCAGCCGGGCCGAGGTGGCGGGGGTGATCGGCTTCTACCACGACTTCCGCCGCCAGCCCGCCGGGCGCCATGTGCTGAAGCTGTGCCGGGCCGAGGCCTGTCAGGCGATGGGCGGCGTCGCGCTGCAGGCGCGGCTCGAACGCGCTTTGGGCCAGAAGATCGGCGAGACCAAGGACGGCATCACCTTCGAGGCGGTCTATTGCCTCGGGCTCTGCGCCTGTGCGCCGGCCGCGCAGGTCGACGGGCGGCTGGTGGGGCGGCTCGATGCCGCCGCAGTCGATGCGCTGGCCGAGGAGATGCGGGCATGAGATTCTGGGTTCCGGCAGATGCGGCGGCCAGGGCCTGCGGCGCGGATGCGGTGGCGGCGGCGATCGCGGCCGAGGCGGCGCGGCGCGGCATTCCGGTCGAGATCATCCGCAACGGCACGCGCGGCATGGTCTGGCTCGAGCCGCTGGTCGAGATCGAGGCGCCCGAGGGCCGGCTTGGCTTCGGCCCGATGACGGTGGCCGACGTGGCCTCGCTCTTCGCGGCCCCCGCGACCCATCCGAAGGCGCTTGGCCCGACCGAGGAGATCCCCTTTTTCAAGCGCCAGACCCGGCTGACCTTCGCCCGCTGCGGCCGCACTGATCCGCTCAGCCTGTCCGACTACGAGGCGGGCGGCGGTCTTGCGGGGCTGCGCGTGGCGCTGGCGAAGAAGCCCGAGGAGATCGTCGACGACGTCGTCACCTCGGGGCTGCGCGGGCGTGGCGGTGCGGGCTTCCCGACCGGGATCAAGTGGCGCACCGTGCAGCTCGCCCGCGCGCCGAAGAAATACATCGTGTGCAACGCCGACGAGGGCGACAGCGGCTCGTTCGCCGACCGCATGCTGATGGAGGGCGACCCCTTCTGCCTGATCGAGGGCATGGCGATCGCCGCCCTCGCCACCGGTGCGACGCAGGGCTTCGTCTACATTCGTTCCGAATATCCCGACGCGATCGCGGTGATGCGCCGCGCGGTCGGGATCGCGACCGCGGCGGGGGTGATCGGGGACGCCATCCTCGGCAGCGGCCACGCCTTCCACATGGAGATCCGCGAGGGCGCCGGCGCCTATGTCTGCGGCGAGGAGACCTCGCTGCTGAACAGCCTCGAGGGCAAGCGCGGCGTGGTGCGGGCAAAGCCGCCGCTGCCGGCGCTTCAGGGCTTCATGGCCTCGCCGACGGTGGTCAACAACGTGCTCTCGCTTGCCGCCGTGCCGTGGATCATGGCCGAGGGGCCCGAGGCCTACAGCGCCATCGGCATCGGTCGCTCGCGCGGCACCATTCCGCTGCAAATTGCGGGAAATGTGAAATTCGGTGGCCTGTTCGAGACCGGTTTCGGCATCACATTGGGTGAAATTGTCAATGACATCGCAGGCGGCACGGCCTCCGGCCGGCCGGTGAAGGCGGTGCAGGTGGGCGGGCCGCTCGGCGCCTATCACCCGGTGTCGGATTTCGAGCTCGCCTTCTGCTACGAATGCTTCGCCGAGCAGAAGGGGCTGGTCGGGCACGCGGGTCTGGTCGTGCATGACGACAGTGCCGACATGATGGCGCTCGCCCGTTTCGCGATGGAATTCTGTGCCGTCGAAAGCTGTGGCAAGTGCACGCCCTGCCGCATCGGCGCGGTGCGCGGCGTCGAGACGCTCGACCGCATCGCGGCGGGCGACGGCGCGGCGCTCGCCCTGCTCGACGACCTGTGCGAGCTGATGAAGACCGGCTCGCTCTGCGCCCTTGGCGGCTTCACCCCCTATCCGGTGCAAAGCGCGTTGCGACATTTCCCCGAGGAATTCACCCCTGTCCGGGAGGCGGCAGAATGAAGGACTTCATCATCCCCGAACCCGGCTGGACCAAGGACATGGGCACGCCCGCGCGCGCGGGCAAGCCGGTGCATCTGGTGATCGACGGTGTGGCCGTCACCGTGCCCGCGGGCACCTCGGTGATGCGCGCGGCGGCCGAGGCCGGGATCACCATCCCGAAGCTTTGCGCCACCGACAGCCTCGAGCCGATCGGCTCGTGCCGGCTGTGCATGGTCGAGATCGACGGCATGCGCGGCACGCCGGCCTCCTGCACCACGCCGGTCAGCGAGGGGATGCAGGTCCACACCCAGACCGCGCAGCTGGCAAAGCTGCGCCGCGGGGTGATGGAGCTTTACATCTCCGACCACCCGCTCGATTGCCTGACCTGCGCCGCGAACGGCGATTGCGAGTTGCAGGACATGGCCGGTGCCGTCGGCCTGCGCGAGGTGCGCTATGCCAGAGGCGAAAACCATTTCGAGGTGCGCGCGAATGGCGAGGCGAACCCGCGCTACATCGCGAAGGACGTCTCGAACCCCTATTTCAGCTACGACCCGGCGAAGTGCATCGTCTGCATGCGCTGCGTGCGGGCCTGCGAGGAGGTGCAGGGCACCTTCGCGCTGACCATCGAGGGGCGCGGCTTCGATGCCCGGATCTCGCCCGCCGCGCCCGATTTCCTCTCCTCCGATTGCGTCAGCTGCGGCGCCTGCGTGCAGGCCTGCCCGACCGCGACGCTGGTAGAGAAATCGGTCGAGGAGATCGGCACGCCGGAACGGTCGGTCATCACCACCTGTGCCTATTGCGGCGTCGGCTGCGCCTTCAAGGCCGAGATGCGCGGCGAGGAGCTGGTGCGAATGGTGCCCTGGAAGGGCGGCAAGGCGAACCGCGGCCATTCCTGCGTCAAGGGCCGCTTCGCCTGGGGCTATGCCACGCACCGCGACCGGATCCTGAGACCGATGGTGCGCGAGCGCATCACCGACCCCTGGCGCGAGGTCAGCTGGGACGAGGCGCTGCGCTTCGCCGCGACCCGTCTGCACGCGATTCAGGCGGCGCATGGCAAGGATGCGGTCGGGGTCATCACCTCGTCGCGCTGCACCAACGAGGAAACCTTCCTGGTGCAAAAGCTGGCCCGCGCGGTCTTCGGCACCAACAACACCGACACCTGCGCCCGCGTCTGCCACTCGCCCACCGGCTACGGGCTGAAACAGACCTTCGGCACCTCGGCCGGTACGCAGGACTTCGACTCGGTCGAGAAGACCGATCTGGCGCTCGTCATCGGCGCGAACCCGACCGACGGCCACCCGGTCTTCGGCTCGCGGCTGCGCAAGCGGCTGCGGGCGGGGGCGAAGCTGATCGTGATCGACCCGCGGCGGATCGACCTGCTCGACACCGCGCATCTGGGCCAGAGCTGGCACCTGCCGCTGCGCCCGGGCACCAATGTCGCGGTGCTGACCGCGATGGCGCATGTGATCGTGACCGAGCATCTGACCGATGACACCTTCATCGCCGAGCGCTGCGATCTCGATGAATGGGCCGATTACGTCGAATTCGTCACCAACCCCGCCTATGCCCCCGAGGCGGTCGAGGCGCTGACCGGCGTGCCCGCGGCGACGATCCGCGACGCCGCGCGCGCCTATGCCGCCGCCCCCAATGCGGCGATCTATTACGGCCTCGGCGTGACCGAACATTCGCAGGGCTCGACCACCGTCATCGCCATCGCCAACCTCGCGATGATGACCGGCAACATCGGCCGCGAGGGCGTGGGGGTGAACCCGCTGCGCGGGCAGAACAACGTGCAGGGCAGCTGCGACATGGGCAGCTTCCCGCACGAGCTGCCGGGCTATCGCCATGTCTCGGACGACACCGCGCGGGCGATCTTCGAGAAGGCCTGGGGCGTGTCGCTCGATCCCGAACCCGGGCTGCGGATCCCGAACATGCTCGACGCCGCGGTGGCCGGGCAGTTCAAGGGGCTCTATGTCCAGGGCGAGGATATCCTGCAATCCGATCCCGACACCCGCCACGTCTCGGCGGGGCTCGCGGCGATGGACTGCGTCATCGTGCATGATCTCTTCCTGAACGAGACCGCGAATTACGCCCATGTCTTCCTGCCCGGCTCGACCTTCCTCGAGAAGGACGGCACCTTCACCAATGCCGAGCGCCGGATCAACCCGGTGCGCCGGGTGATGGCGCCGAAGGCGGGCTATGCCGACTGGGAGGTGACGCAGCTCCTGGCGAACGCCATGGGTGCGGGCTGGAGCTATACCCACCCGCGCGAGATCATGGCCGAGATTGCCGCGACCACCCCGGGCTTTGCCGGCGTCACCTACGAGATGCTGGACGAACGCGGCTCGGTGCAATGGCCGTGCAATGACGCGGCGCCCGAGGGCTCGCCGATC
This sequence comes from Paenirhodobacter hankyongi, assembly GCF_003664585.1. GTDB lineage: Bacteria > Pseudomonadota > Alphaproteobacteria > Rhodobacterales > Rhodobacteraceae > Rhodobacter > Rhodobacter hankyongi. The sequence continues at coordinate 56,222 of NZ_RCHI01000008.1, read as the reverse complement.
ATGCATGTCGAGGGCTTCGTGCGCGGCAAGGGCCGGTTCATCCGCACCGCCTATGTGCCGACCGACGAACGCACCGGCCCGCGCTTCCCGCTGCTGCTGACCACCGGCCGGATCCTCAGCCATTACAACGTCGGCGCCCAGACCCGGCGCACCGAGAACGTGGTCTGGCACCCCGAGGACCGGCTGGAGATCCACCCCCATGACGCCGAGACGCGCGGCATCAAGGACGGCGACTGGGTCCGGCTCGCCAGCCGCGCGGGCGAGACCACGCTGCGCGCGACGCTGACCACGCGGGTCTCGCCCGGCGTCGTCTACACCACCTTCCACCACCCGACGACGCAGGCGAACGTTGTCACCACCGACAATTCCGACTGGGCGACGAACTGCCCGGAATACAAGGTGACGGCGGTGCAGGTGGGGCTGTCGAACGGGCCCTCGGACTGGCAGGAGGGCTACGAGGCGCTGAGCGAGGCCGCCCGCCGGATCGAGGCCGCGGAATGAGCCTGCCGGCGGGGGCCAGGCGTGTTCCCGTCCCGGCCGGCGCCGAGGTGCTGGCCGAGGAGGTGCCGGTGGCGCTCGTCTATGACGGGGCGACGCAGGCGGTGATGATGGCGACGCCTGCCGACCTTGAGGATTTCGTGCTGGGCTTTGCGCTGGCCGAGGGGCTGATCGACGGCCCGGCCGAGATCCTGCGCACGGAGATCGTCGCGCAGCCGCGCGGGATCGAGGCGCGGGCCTGGCTTGCCGCCCCCGCGGGCGCCCGCTTTGCCGCGCGGCGCCGTGCGATGGCGGGGCCGGTGGGCTGCGGGTTGTGCGGGCTCGACAGTCTCGAGCAGGCGCTGCGGCAGCTGCCGGCGCGGCCGATGCATGCGGCGCCGACGCCCGCACAGGCGGCCCGGGCGCTCGACGATCTGCGCACCGCGCAGGCGCTGCAGGATGCGACCCGCGCGGTTCATGCCGCGGGCTTCTGGACCGAGGCCGGGGGGCTGATCTCTCTGCGCGAGGACGTCGGCCGGCACAATGCGCTCGACAAGCTTGCCGGGGCTCTGGCCCGTGCCGGCATCGCGACCGAAGGCGGGGCGGTGGTGATGACCTCGCGGCTCTCAGTCGATCTGGTGCAGAAGGCTGCGACCCTTGGCGCCGCGGCGCTGATCTCGCCCTCGGCGCCGACCGCACTTGCGGTGGCCGAGGCCGGGGCGGCGGGGCTTGCGCTGATCGCGCGCGGGCGCGACGGTTTCACCCGATACACAGGCCCCGCCGGGGCAGAGGAGAGTGCCGCATGAGCGAGGACCGTCTCATCCGCATGGCGAACCAGATCGCCACCTTCTTCGAGGTGCAGCCGGGCGATGGCGCCGCGGCCGTCGCCGCGCATCTGAACGAGAACTGGTCGGTGCCGATGCGCGCGGGCCTGGCCGCTCAGATCGCCGCCGGGGCCGGGGGCGTGCATCCGCTCGTCGCCGCCGCCCTGCCGCTGATCCGCACCGCGCGCGTGCCCGTCGCGGGCTGAGGGGGCGCTGCCCCCGTCTTCGTTCCGAACACTCCCCCGGAGCCTGTCCGCAAGGAAAAGCCCCGGGTCGTCGGCGTTTTCTCGGGAGAAGTACTCCCCGGGGTGACAGGGGGCGGAAGCCCCCGTTCACTCGATCCGCTTCTGCATCCGCTCGATATGGTCGCGCAGCTCCTCGGCCTCGCGGCGCGCGTCGCGCAGCCCGTCCATCGCGGCGCGCAGCTCGGCCTCGGTCTGGCTGAGGTGGTTCGTCAGCTCGGCCTCGCGGCTTTCGGCATAGGCGACGGCGCGGTCGCGTGTTTCCTCGGCCTCGTGCAGCGCCTGCGCCATCTGCTCGAGCTCGCCCATGTCGGCCTGGCTCACCCGGGTGAGACGGTGGATCAGCCAGGAGGCGAACCAGCCGAGGAAGAAGAAGACGAGCAGGATCAGCGCCGTCGCGAAGATGAATTCGGGTCTGTTCATGGCGGTCCCTCGCGTCCTCAGTTCTGGTCGGTCTTCAGCCCCTTGGGGCGGGGTTTCGGCGTGCCGGGCGAGTCCTTGGCCGGGGCGACCGGGATCTCGATCGTCGGGTCCTGGGCTGCGGCCACCTCGGGCGACACCGTGGGCGGTGCGGCGGTCTCGGCGGCCGGTTCCGCCGGGGCGGCCGGTTCTGCCGCTGCCGGGGCGGGCTGATCCGGGGGCGCGGTCGCGACGTCCGGGGCCGGGGCCTCGGCGGGTGTTGCCTCGGTGGGGGCTGCCGTCGCGTCCGGCGCGGTCGCGTCGGTCTCGGCGGGCGGCGTCGCCTCGGGCAGGGGCTCCTCGCCCATGCCGGCAAGCGGCTCGCCCGTCGCGTCTTCCATCGGCCCCTCGTTGCCCGAGAAATCGGGGCTGTCGAGCGGCGAAAGATCGGGCGCCATGTCCTCGGCCGGCACCTCCTGCGCCGCCTCGGGTGTCGCCGCCGCGGCCTCCGGGGGCAGCTGGGCTGCGTGCTCCTCGGGCGCGGTGACGGGGGCGGCCTCGGGCGCGGGCAGTGGCGCGCCCTCGGTCTCGACCGGGGTCGCGTCAAGCAGCACGAATTCGATCCGGCGGTTCGCCTCGCGCCCGTTCTCGGTGCCGTTGTCGGCGATCGGCTGGCTCTCGCCATAGCCCTTCGCCACCAGGTTCTCGGTCAGCACCCGGCGGTCGCGCAGCGCATGCAGCACGGCGAGCGCGCGATCCTGGCTGAGCTGCTGGTTCATCTCCTCGCGGCCCTGGCTGTCGGTATGGCCGGCGATCTCCATGCGGAAATCCTGGCAATCCTTCATCGCCTTCACCAGCGCCTCGATCGGCTTTTCGCCCGCGGCCGCGATCACCGCCGAGCCGGGCTCGAAGCTGATCTTCTGCTCGGCCAGAACGGCGTTCAGCCGCCGCACGCATTCGGGCCCGTCGGGCAGGCCCAGCACCGGGTCGAGCCGGCGGTCATAGCGCACGTCGAGCGCGATCCGCGCGCCCTCGCCGAGGCGCTGCGTCAGCACCCGCGAGATCGTGTCCGAGGCCTGGGCGTCGCCGGTCACCCCCTTCACCGTGACGAGGTCGGGGGTGACCGTCACGCTGCCCTGCGCAAGGCTGTCGAGCGCCTCGAGTGCGGCAAGGGTGCGCACCGGCCAGCCCTGCGGCAGCTCGCCGTCGATCCGGGTCGCGCCATAGACCGCTTTCGCGCCGAAGCGGGCGCGGGCAAAGCTTTCGACCGCCTCGCGGCCGCGCTCGTTCGTCACCCGGCCGCGCAGTTCGACCTTGCCGTCCTCGCCCAGAAGCGCCGAGAACTCGGGCCGGGCGCCGGCCTTGTCGGCCTTCCTCTGCAGCTCGGTCTTCAGCGAGAACACCTCGGGCAGGTTCGATTCGAGCTCGCCCACGACCTTGTCGAAGACGGCGGGGTCCGTGCCCTCGTTGGCCGAAAGCGCGATGTCGCCATCCGAGAAGGTGATCGTGCCGGCGCCGATCTCCTTCAGCGCATTGATCCCCATCACCACCGCGTCGGCCCATTGCGGCGAGGGCGTGCCCATGCCGACGGTGCAGCCCTGTGCGCCCTTCGCGCCGGCGGCCCGCGCGGCGGCAAGGATGCGGTCGCGCGCCCGCGTCGTGTCGGCCGAGCAGGCATCGAAGCGCGGGCCGACCGAGTCGATCAGGAAGCGCAGGGTGAAGGGGGTGATGACCGGCCGCGGCGCCGAGATGTCCGAGGTCAGTTTCAGCTCGACCGGGCGGCGGCGGGCGAGGGTGGTCTCGATCCGGGTCTTCTCGGCCGGGCTGTCGGTGATCGCCTGCACCTCGACCCGGCCCGGATCGACCGAGATCTTCGCCCGCGGCAGGGTCTTCAGTGTCTCGACCGCGAAGTCGAGCGCCATCTGCCAGCCCGCGGGCACCGGGTAGTCGGCGCGTTCGAGCATGTCGGTGACGGTGCCCTGATCGCCAAGCGCGGTCTGCAGCCCGTCGATCAGCGCCTTGCGGTCGGTATCGGCGGGGACGAGGCCGATCAGCGAGATGCCGTCGTCGTTGCGCAGCATCTGCAGCGAGAATTCGGGCGGCGCGATCGCCGCTGCGCCCTCGACATCGGTGCTGTCGACAATGCGGGCGCTGTCGACCACGGTGCCGGCGATGGTGATGGCACGAAAGCGCGCCGCCTCGGAGGGCGCGGTGCCGAGCAAGATCACCTGCAGCCCGTCCGCCTCGGCGCGCACCCAGTTGACGCCCGCGCTCTCAAGCGCGACGCGCACCGCCATGCGCGAACGCTTCTCGATGATCGTGGCCGAGCCGCCGGCGACGAAGGCAGAGAGCACGAGCGCGGAAGCGACGGCGGCGGTGGTCAGGAGAGTGGTGCGCAAGCGCATGCAGTCAGGGCCTCCTCCGGTGTGTGGGCAACCTCTTACGGGGCGGGGCGGGGCGGATCAATCACACGATTGCGGCAACGGCGAGAAACAGCGCAGCGATCAGACCGGTGTCGCGGGTGGCGCGGAACAACCGCAGGCAGGTGTCATTGTCGTCGATGTCGAGCTGGCGCAGCAGCCACAGCATGTGCCAGCCCATGCCCCAGGGCGCGCAGAGCGCAAGCACGAGGACAAGGGGCGGAACCCCCGCCGGCAGAAGCGCCGCCAGCACCGCGGCAGTCATCAGCGCCACGACGGCCACAAGGAAACCCGAGAGCCATTTCACCGTGTCGGTGCCGAACAGCCGCGCCGTCGACTTCACCCCGATCAGCGCATCGTCCTCCTTGTCCTGATGGGCATAGATCGTGTCGTAGAACAGCGTCCAGATCAGGCCGGAGAGGTAAAGCAGCACGGGCGCCAGGCTCAGGCTGCCGGCATGGGCGACCCAGCCCAGCAGCGCGCCCCAGTTGAAGGCGATGCCGAGGAAGGCCTGCGGCCACCAGGTGAAGCGCTTGGCGAAGGGATAGATCGCCACCGGCACCAGTGCGACGATGCCCATCAGGATCGAGGCGCCGTTGAAGGTCAGCAGCAGCAGCGCCGAGACCGCGATCTGCGCCACCATGAAGGCCAGCGCCTGCTTCACTGTCACCTGTCCCGAGGGGATCGGGCGCGAGCGGGTGCGGGCGACCGAACCGTCGAAATCGCGGTCGGTGATGTCGTTCCAGGTGCAGCCGGCGCCGCGCATCAGGAACGCCCCGGCGGTGCAGGCCAGCGCCCACCACAGGTCCGACAGCCGCGGGCCATCGGCGGCTGCGGCGAGTGCAATCCCCCACCAGCAGGGGATCAGCAGAAGCCAGGTGCCGATCGGCCGGTCAGCGCGCGCCAGCCGCAGATAGGGGCGCGTCACGGGCGGCGCCAGCCGGTCCACCCAGTTGCCCTGCACCGCATCCGCGACCGTGCCGTGAAGCTCTGGCATTTGTTCCGTGCCTCCCCTAGATTTCCGCGCATGGACCGCGCCAAGATCAGACTGTGTGTAGATCACCCGCTGGGGCCGGGGCAAGCCGTGCCCCTGACGCCCGAGCAGGCGCATTACCTGTTTTCGGTGATGCGCGAGGGACCGGGGGCGCGGGTGGCGCTCTTCAACGGCCGCGACGGCGAATGGACCGCCGAGGTCGTTGCCGCCGCGAAGAAGGGGGGCACGCTCACCTGCCTTGGCCAGGCGGCGCCACAGCTGGACCCGCCGGACCTGTGGCTGATCTTCGCGCCGATCAAGAAGGAGCGCACCGACTTCATCGTCGAGAAGGCGGCCGAGCTCGGCTGTGCGCGGATCGTGCCGGTCCAGACCGAGTTCACCAATTCGCAGCGGATCCGGCAGGACCGGCTGCAGGCGCATGCGCTCGAGGCGGCCGAGCAATGCCTGGGCACCTTCGTGCCCGAGGTCACCGACCTCGTGCCGCTGCGCCGGTTGCTTGACGGCTGGGACCCGGCGCGGCGCATCCTGTGGGCGGACGAAAGCCTGGTCGGGCCGGCCGAGACGCTCGCGGGCCTCGCCCCCGGCCCCTGGGCGATCCTGATCGGCCCCGAGGGCGGGTTTTCCGAGCCCGAGCGGGCGCGGCTGCGCGTGCTGCCCTTCGTGACGCCGGTCTCGCTCGGCCCGCGCATCCTGCGCGCCGACACCGCCGCCTGCGCGGCGATCACCCTGTGGCAATCGGCGCTCGGAGACTGGCGGTGATCCGCCCCGAGCTGCGCGCGGCGCTGCAGCGCCACCGCGAGACCCTCGCGGCGGCGGGCACCGCGGCACTCGGGCTCTGGATCGCGACGCGCGGCGGCTGGCTGCTGGGCCCGCTCGGGCTTGGCCTGTGCGCGCTGGCCCTGGTCTGGGCAGGAACGGCACTGCGCCGCACGCGCTTTGCCCGGGCGGTGACCGATCCGGGCCTTGTCGAGGTGGACGAGGGGCGGATCGGCTATTTCGGTGCCGGCAGCACGGTGCTCGGCGGCTATCTCGCGCTTGCCGATCTGGCCGAGATCCGCCTTCTCACCCTGCGCGGCGCGCAGCACTGGCGGTTGAAGACCGGCGACGGGCAGGCCCTGCTGATCCCGGTCGCGGCGGCGGGGGCCCCGGCGCTCTATGATGCCTTCGCGGCGCTGCCCGGCATCGACATGGGCCGGCTTGCCGCCGCGCTCGATCGGCGCGAGGTCGCACAGAGCCTGTGGAGCCGGCCCACGCGCGCCTCCCTTGACTCGGCGCGCTGATAGCGCCACCTGTTGCCCTCGGTTTCCGCAAGAAAGGCGCGTGCATGTCCATTCCCCAGCAGGGCGGAGGCCCGATCGAACGGTTCGAGCAGCTCGCCGAATACATCGCCTCGGGCGAGAAGCCGCGCGTCGACTGGCGCATCGGCACCGAGCACGAGAAGTTCGGCTATCTCGCCGACAGCCTGACGCCGCTTCCCTACGAGGGGCCGCGCTCGATCAAGGCGATGCTCGAGGGGCTGCGCGACGGCTTCGGCTGGGAGCCGGTGCTCGAGCAGGGCAAGATCATCGGCCTGACCCAGAACGGCGCCAATGTCAGCCTGGAACCGGGCGGGCAGCTGGAACTGTCGGGCGCGCCGCTCGAGACGATCCACGACACCTGCGCCGAGGTCGGCGAGCACCTGCGCGAGGTGCATGCGGTGGCCGACCGGATCGGGGCGAAGTTCATCGGCCTTGGCGCCGCGCCGATCTGGCGCGGGGACGAGATGCCGATGATGCCGAAGGGCCGTTACCGGCTGATGACCGACTACATGGACAAGGTCGGCACCATGGGCAAGACGATGATGTATCGCACCTGCACGGTGCAGGTGAACCTCGACTTCGCCTCGGAAGCCGACATGGTGCGGAAGATGCGCGTGGCGCTGGCGCTGCAGCCGGTGGCGACGGCGCTGTTCGCGAATTCGCCCTTCCTCGACGGCAAGCCCAATGGCTTCAAGTCGTGGCGCGGCAATGTCTGGCAGAACCTCGACCCCGCCCGCACCGGCATGCTGCCCTTCATGTTCGAGGGCGGCGCGGGCTACGAGCGCTATGTCGATTACGTCCTCGATGTGCCGATGTATTTCGTCTACCGCGACGGGCAGTACATCAACGCACTTGGCCAGTCCTTCCGCGATTTCCTCAAGGGCGAGCTGCCGGCGCTGCCGGGCGAGAAGCCGACGCTCTCCGACTGGGCCGACCACCTGACCACCGTCTTCCCCGAGGCGCGGGTGAAGAAATACATCGAGATGCGCGGCGCCGATGGCGGGCCGTGGCGGCGGCTGTGCGCGCTGCCGGCGCTCTGGGTCGGGCTGATGTACGACCAGGGCGCGCTCGATGCCGCCTGGGATCTGGTGAAGGGCTGGGACGAGGCCACCCGCGAGGGCCTGCGCCGCGCCGCCGCCAGGGATGCGCTGCAGGGCGAGGCCGGGGGCGTGAAGCTCCACGATCTCGCGCGCGAGGTGGTGGCGATCGCGAAGACCGGCCTTGCCGCGCGGGCGCGCCCCTCGGCGAACGGTCTGATCCCCGACGAGACGCATTTCCTCAATGCGCTCGAGGAATCGATCGAGACCGGCAAGGTGCCGGCCGACGAGCTGCTCGATCGCTACAGGGGCGACTGGAACGGCGATCTGACCAAGATCTACGCCGATTACAGCTATTGAGACGGAAAGGGAGGGGCGCTGCCCCTCCTGGCCTGCGGCCAGTTCACCCCGAGGTATTTGGGGCAAGATGAAACACGCCCCCATTCATCTTGCCTCCAATACCTCGGGGGGAGGCTGCGGATGCAGCCGGGGGGCAGCGCCCCCCGCGACGGTTCAGCCCATCGGCACCGGCGGCGGGGTGTTGCCCGGCTGCGGCCCGAAGCGGTTGGTACCGGGCTGCGAGGGCTGGACGAAGAAGAACAGCAGGATCAGCCCGCCAATGAGCGGGATGAAGGCGATCAGCAGCCACCAGCCCGACTTGTCGAGGTCATGCAACCGCCGCACCCCGACCGCGATCATCGGCACCAGGATCGCGAGGGTGAAGATCGTGCTCAGCGGGCCGCCATTGCTGACCCAGCTGGCATAGCCCGGGCCGTGCATGAAGCGGCCGGTGCCGAACAGCATCGAATCGACGATGCTCAGCACGATCTGGCCGAGAAAGGCGAAAAGGACGAACCACCAGTATTCCGAGCGCGCGGCGCGGCCGGAGAAGGTGGCGTATTTCGTCAATGACGAGCGAACGGCGGTCTGGAAATCCATCGGGGCCTCCTGGCTGATGCGCGCATCAGGCCAGCGAAGCGCGCCGGGATCAACCCTTCTTTCCGATCTTCGGCTCGCGCCCCTGGGCAAGGCGCTGGATATTGGCGCGGTGGCGCCAGAAGATCAGCACCGCCATCGCCGCCACCAGCAGCATCATCTCGCGGTGGCCGAGCGCGAGGGCGAGCGGCACCGCCGTCGCGGCCGAGACGAGGGCGGAGAGCGAGGAGATCCGGCTGAGCGCCGCGGTCACCAGCCAGACCGCGCAGGCGGCGAGGCCGACCGGCCAGGCAAGCGCGATCAGCGTGCCGAGAAAGGTCGCCACGCCCTTGCCGCCGCGAAAGCGCAGCCACACCGGGTAGAGATGGCCGACGAAGGCCGCGCCGCCCGCGATCTGCGCCGCGGTGTCGTCGAGGAAATAACGCGCGAGCAGCACCGCCACCGCGCCCTTGCCCGAATCGAGCAGCAGCGTGGCCAGCGCCGCGCCCTTGTGCCCGGTGCGCAGCACGTTTGTCGCGCCGATATTGCCCGAGCCGATCGTGCGCAGATCGCCCAGCCCCATCAGCCGGGTGACCACCACCCCAAAGGGAATGGCGCCGAGCAGATAGCCCAGCACCGCCACCCCGGTCAGCACCGCGGCCCCGTTCTCCATTCCAGGCATCACTGCTCTGCCTCGTTCTTTTATTTTTCGTTATGCGGATAAACCTGCACCCCGGCGACGAATGTGGCAAGAACTTTGCCTTCCATCCGGGTGCCGTCGAAGGGGGTATTCTTCGATTTCGAGTGCAGGGTAAAGCGATCAAGAACGAAAGGCGCATCCGGATCGAAGAGAACGAGGTCGGCGGGCGCCCCCTCGGCCAGCCGGCCCTGCGCGAGGCCCAGCCGTTTCGCCGGGTTCAGCGCCATCGCGCGGAACAGCTGCGGCAGGCTCAGCGCGCCGGCGTGGTAAAGCCGCAGCGCCGCGGGCAGCAGCGTCTCGAGCCCGACCGCACCCGAGGCCGCCTGCTCGAAGGGCAGGCGCTTGCTTTCCTCGTCGGCGGGCGTGTGCATCGAGCAGATCACGTCGATCAGCCCGTCGGCCACCGCCTGCACCGCGGCCAGACGGTCCTCTTCCGAGCGCAGCGGCGGCGTCATCTTGAAGAAGGTGCGGTAATCGCCGACGTCGAATTCGTTCAGCGTCAGGTGATGGATCGAGACGCCCGCGGTGACGTCGAGCCCCACCGCCTTGGCGCGGGCAAGCGCCGGCAGCGATGCGGCCGAGGTGATCTGGTCGGCGTGATAGCGCACGCCGGTCATCTCGACGAGGGCGAGGTCGCGTTCAAGGCCGATGCGCTCGGCCATCGGGCTGACGCCGGGCAGGCCGCGCAGCGAGGCGAACTTGCCCGAGGTGACGGCGGCGCCATGGCTCAGCCCCGGCTCCTGCGGGTGGCCCACCACCATCGCGCCAAGCGCGCGGGCATAGGTGAAGGCGCGGCTGAGCACCTTGGCGTCGGTGGTCACCGCCTCGGCATCGGTGAAGGCGACGGCACCCGCGTCCATGAGAAAGCCGATCTCGGTCATCTCGCGGCCGTCGCGGCCCTTGGTCAGCGCTGCCATGTGGCGGATGCGCACCGGCGCCTCGGCCGCGCGCCGGGTGGCGAATTCCAGCGATTCGGGGGTGTCGATCGAGGGCAGCGTGTCGGGGCGGGCGATCACCGTGGTGACGCCGCCGGCGGCCGCCGCGCGCCCGGCGGTGCGGAAGCTTTCCTTGTGCCGCTCGCCCGGCTCGCCGATCTTCACGCCGAGATCGACGATGCCGGGCGCAAGGCACTTGCCGGCGCAGTCGATCACCTCGGCCCCCTCGGGCGCGGCGATGTCGCCAAGCGCCGCGATGCGGCCATCCTCGATCAGCAGGTTGCCGGGGGTCTCGGTCAGGCGTTCAGGGTCGATCAGGCGGGCGTTCTGCAGGAACAGGGTCATGTCATTCCCCTCTGGATCTCGCGGACCAGCGACTGCACCGCCGCCGCGTCGTGAATGTGGAAGAAGCCGCGCATCAGCGGGCGTTCGGGCCGGTCCTTGCGCTGGATCACGCCGACCGGGAAGGTGACCGAATTGCGGCCAAGCCCGACGGCCAGCTGCGGCGTCAGCGGATAGCGTTCGAGGTAGGGGGCGGCGCCCGGGCGCAGCGTCGCGATGTAGATCGCCCGGTCGCTCAGCGCATAGCGGGTGTCGATCAGCCGGCGGTTGCCGAAGCCGCTGCGCCGGGCGAGCTGCAGCGCCGAGAGCACGAAAAGCCCGATCCCCGCCACCGCCTGCGCGGCCGAGCCTCCGGCGCGCAGGGCGATGACGATCCCCGTGCCAGCGCCGCCCGCAAGCACGGCAAGGATCGCCGGCCCGCCTGCCGGGGTGAACAGCCGCGGATCGGGGGCGCCGTGCCAGCGCAGCATCTCGCCCGGGGTCAGCAGCCCGCCCCAGAAGGCGGCGCCGTCGCGGCCCACCTGCGGCAGGGGCGTGTCTGCCGCGGCCGGGCCGGGGGCGGAGGCGGGCGTGTCGCTCACCGCTTCACCTTCGCGCGTTTCGCCCGCGCCGCCTCGATCGCCGCCATCACGGCGGCGCCGTCGGCAAGATGCTTGATCAGGTGCTTGTCGCCGGCCTTGGTGACGATCTGCACATCGCCCATCAGCCGGCGCACAGTGGTGATCTCGAGCAGCATCACCTGCCGCCCCTGCGGCCCGACAAGGCGCCGGTCGGTCAGCTGCCAGCGCCGCGCGAAGGCCTCGGAGCGGAAGTAGAGCGCGCGCAGCGCCATGCCGACGGCGATCGCCAGCGCGGCCACCGCGATCTGGTCGGTGTGGCCCATCCACACGAGCGCGGCCGAGACCAGCACGATGCCGATGCCGGCCAGAACCGCCGTGTCATACCAATACCGCCGGGGATCGGCGCTGAACACCGCCGCGACCTTCTCGCCCGGATCGAGCGGCAGCTCGGAGGCCGGGCCGGGGCGATAGTCGTGGACGCTGTCGCGCTTGATCTCAGACATAGACATCCCCGACGGCGGCGCGGCCCCGCTCGGCGCGCAGGTTCTGCGCGAGCAGATCCATCACCGCCATGCGCACCGCGACGCCCATCTCGACCTGGTCCTGGATGACCGAGCGGGTGATGTCGTCGGCGATGGTGCCGTCGATCTCGACGCCGCGGTTCATCGGACCGGGGTGCATGACGATCGCGTCGGGTTTCGCACAGGCGAGCTTTTCGGCGTCGAGCCCGTAGCGGAAGAAATACTCGCGTTCCGAGGGGATGAAGCCGCCGTCCATGCGTTCCTTCTGCAGGCGCAGCATCATCACGACATCGGCGCCCTCGAGCCCCTCACGCATGTTCTCGAAGACCTCGCAGCCGAATTCCGAGATCCCCGAGGGCATCAGCGTCGGCGGCCCGATCAGCCGGATGCGGTTCTTCATCTTGCCGAGCAGGAACAGGTTCGAGCGCGCCACCCGGCTGTGCGAGACGTCGCCGCAGATCGCCACGGTCAGCCCCTCGATCCGGCCCTTGCTGCGGCGGATCGTCAGCGCGTCGAGCAGCGCCTGCGTCGGGTGCTCGTGCTTGCCGTCGCCGGCATTGATGACGGCGCAGTTCACCTTCTGCGACAGCAGCTCGACCGCGCCCGAACTGGCGTGGCGCACCACCAGCAGGTCGGGGTGCATCGCGTTCAGCGTCAGCGCGGTGTCGATCAGGGTCTCGCCCTTCTTCACCGACGAGGTCTGCATCGACATGTTCATCACATCCGCGCCAAGCCGCTTGCCGGCCAGCTCGAAGCTCGACTGCGTGCGCGTCGAGTTCTCGAAGAACATGTTGATCTGCGTCATGCCGGCGAGCACGTCGGTGCGCTTCACCGTGCGGCGGTTCAGTTCGACGTAGCGGTCGGCGAGATCGAGGACGGTCCGGATCTCCTCCGGCGCCAGATGCTCGATGCCCAGAAGATGCCTTGCGCGGAATGACATGACTGCCTCCGAAGTTGTCCGGGGCCGCTTATGGCAAAAGGGGGGGCATCCGTCCAGCGCGAAGCGGCCGGGGCGGGGCCGGAAATCGCCGCACCCGTGCCGCAGTTTTGCCGCGGGGGTTGGGCAGGGTCATGGCATCGCCGTGACGAAGCCATTTCAGGAGGGGGGCCATGCCGGATGTTCCGCTTTCCGCGCAGGAGCGTCGCCTGCGTCTGCGGCGCGAGGCCAGGGCGAGCCGCGTCGAGGCAGCCGCACTTGCCGACAGTTTCGACGAGTCGACCGGGCTGAGCTGGTTCTGGGCGCTGGTCTTCGGGCCGCTCTACTACCTCGTGCACGGCTTCTATGCCCGCGCGCTGGTGGTTCTGCTGCTCGATCTGATGGTCATCGGTTTCGTCCTGTCGCCCTTCCTGGCCTATCCTGCCTGGCGCAAGCGGGCGCTTGGTCGGGCCGAGGCGATGCTGCGCGTCGATCGCGACCGTCCGTCGACCGGACGGGTGCTTTACCCCGGCCGCGCCCCGGCATAGCTTGGCGGCATGACCGCCGGAGCCGATCTCGATTACAACGCTGCCCGCGCCGCGCTCGAATGGCTGATCGAGCTCGGGGTGGATTCGGCTGTGCTCGACGAGCCGGTTGATGCCTATGCGCTTCCCGACACGCTGAACGCGCCGAAACCCGCGCCCGCTGTTGCCGCGCCGCAGGGCCCCGGCGGACCGCCGCTGCGTGTGGTCGAGGCGGGCCCCGATCCGGTGGCCGTGGCGCGGCAGGCTGCCGCCGCGGCCAATGACCTCGAGGCGCTGCGCGAGGCGGTCACCGCCTATGAGCTGTGCGATCTGAAGAAGGGCGCGAAGACCACGGTCTTTGCCGATGGCAATCCGAAGGCGCGGGTGATGATCATCGGCGAGGCGCCCGGCCGCGACGAGGACATCCAGGGCAAGCCCTTCGTCGGCCGCGCGGGGCACCTGCTCGACAAGATGTTCGCCGCGATCGGGCTGAGCCGGACGAGCCCCGATGCCGAGGCGGCCTTCTACATCACCAACGTGCTGCCCTGGCGCCCGCCGGGCAACCGCGACCCGGAACCGGCCGAGATCGCGCAGATGCTGCCCTTCCTCGCCCGCCATGTCGAACTGGCCGATCCCGATCTGATCGTGCTGATGGGCAATGCCGCCTGCGCCGCGGCGCTGAACAAGCGCGGCATCCTGCGCCTGCGCGGGACCTGGGCCGAGGCCTTCGGCCGGCCGGCGCTGCCGATGACGCATCCGGCCTATCTGCTGCGCCAGCCCCATGCCAAGCGCGAGGCCTGGGCCGATCTGCTGTCGCTGCGCGCGCGGCTGAATGCGCTCGCGCCCTGACAAATGCGTGAACGGGGCGCGAAGCGGCATTCGGGCCCGTGGGATGCGCGCTAGAGTTTGCGTAAGGGCTGGGGCCGGCCCCTTTCCCCCGCACCGACCGACAGGACACGGACGATGAAGTTTCTCACCCGCTCCCTGATGGGGCTGTTCCTCACCGCGCTGGCCCTTGGGCTGCTGGCGGCGGGGGGCTATGCCGTCAAGGCCGCGATCAGCGCCCGCAACGCCGCGCCCGAGCGCCCGGCGCAGGCGCGCGAGCGGGTCTTTGCGGCGAATGTGGTGACGCTCGATTTCGGCACGCGGGTGCCGCGGCTCACCGCCTATGGCGAGATCCGCGCGGCACGGCGGCTGGAACTGCGGGCGGCGGTGGCGGGGCGGATCCTGGATTTGTCGCCGAATTTCGTCGAGGGCGGCACGGTTTCGGCCGGCGAATTGCTGGTGCAGCTCGACCCGGCCGAGGCACAAGCGGCGCGCGACACCGCGGCGGCGGCGCGCGGCGAGGCGCAGGCGGCGCTGGCGCTGGCCGAGCGCACCGTGGCGATCGCCTCGGATGACCTGACGGCGGCCGGGCGGCAGGCGGACCTGCGCCGTTCGGCGCTCGACCGCCAACGCTCGATCGACGCGAAGGGCTTCGGCAAGGCCGCCGATACCGAGACCGCCGAGCTGGCCGTTTCGGCCGCCGATCAGGCGGTGCTGACAAAACGCACGGCGCTGTCGGCGGCCGAGGCCGGGCTCGATCAGGCGCGCAACACCCTGCGCCGGGCCGAGATCAGCCTGGGCGAGGCTGAGCGCAAGCTGCGCGACACGGTGATCCGCGCGGGCTTTGCGGGCGATCTGACCGGCATCTCGGCGGTGAAGGGGCGTGTCGTCTCGATGAACGAGATGCTGGGCGAGCTGATCGACCCTGCCGCGCTCGAGGTCTCGTTCCGGGTCTCGACGGCGCAATTCGCCCGGCTGACCGATGCGGCCGGAGCGCTCGTGCCGATGCGGGCCGAGGTGGCGCTTGATCTGCAGGGCCGCAGCCTCGCCGCGCCGGCGACGCTGGTGCGGGCGGGGGCGGCGGTCGAGACCGGGCTGACCGGGCGGCAGCTGTTTGCGCGGCTCGACGTTCCCGCGGGCTTCAAGACCGGCGATTTCGTCACCGCCACCCTCGACGAGCCGCCGCTTGACGCGGTGGCCGAGGTGCCGGCGGCGGCGGTGGGCGCGGATGGCAAGGTGCTGCTTCTGGGCGCGGGCGAGCGCCTCGCCGCGGTGCCGGTCGAGGTGCTGCATCGGCAGGGCGACGCGGTGCTGATCCGCGCGGCAGGGCTTGCGACGGGCCAGGAGATCGTGGCCGAGCGCACGCCGCTGCTGGGCGAGGGGCTGAAGCTGCGCCCGCTGCGGCCGGGCGCGGCCGCCGCGCCGGCGCTGGTGCCGCTCGATCCCGACCGCCGGGCGCGGCTGATCGCGCAGGTCGAGGCGAATGTGCGGATGCCGTCGGAGACGAAGGCGCGCCTTCTTGCCCAGCTCGCGCAAGAGGCGGTGCCGGCCGAGCTGATCGACCGGCTCGAAGCGCGGACCGGGGGCTGAGCCGGTGAGCGCGCGCCCCGAGGACACCGCCGCCGAGGACACTGCCGCCGAGGCGAACGCCGCTGCCGCCGAGGCCGCCCGCGCCGAGGGCGATTTCGTGCGCCCGGGCGAGCCCCTGCCGCCGCCGCGCGGCCTCATCGGCCGCTTCACCCGGCACCGGACGCTGGCGAATATCGTGCTGGTCGTCATGCTCTGCGCCGGCCTCGCCGTGCTGCCGAAGATGCGCGCGCAATATTTTCCCGATTCGGTGACCGAAGAGGTCGAGGTCGAGGTGACCTGGGAGGGCGCCGGCGCCGAGGATGTCGACCGCGCCATCGTGCAGGTGCTCGAACCCTCGCTGATCTCGGTCGAGGGCGTCGACAGTTCCGAAAGCCGCGCGATCGAGGGCAAGGCGACGATCACCCTCGAATTCGAGCCGGGCTGGGACATGGGCCGCGCGGTGAACGATGTCGAGCAGGCGATCACCGCCGCGGGCGACCTGCCCGAGGCCGCCGACGAGCCCGTCGTCACCCGCGGCGTCTGGCGCGACACGGTGACCGATATCGTGCTGACCGGCCCGATCCCGCCCGAACAGCTGGGCCGGCTGGCCGACGAGCTGGTGGTGCGGCTCTATGCGGCGGGCGTGACGCGCACCACGGTGCAGGGCATGGCCGCGCCGCGCACGCTGGTCGAGGTGCCGACGGCGCAGATGATGCGCCACAACGTGACGCTCGGCCAGATCTCGGCGCTGATCGCGGCCGAGGCGGCAACGAGCCCCGCGGGCGACGTGGCGGGGGGCGCGGCGCGCGTGCGCACCGGCGAGGAGCGCCGCGCCGCGCGCGACATCGCGGGCATCGTGATCCGCACCAACCCGGACGGCTCGCTGCTGACCATCGGCGATGTGGCACAGATCCGGGTCGAGGGGGCGAACCGGGCGCGGGCCTATTTCGTCGGCGCGAACCCGGCGATGACGGTGAATGTCTCGCGCTCGGCCGCGGGCGACGCGATCGCGCTGCAGCACGCGGTCGAGGCGGTGGTGGCCGAGATCCGCCCGACGCTGCCCGCGGGCACCACCATCGACCTTGTGCGCACCCGCTCGGCCGCGATCATCCAGCGGCTCGAACTGCTGATGAAGAACGGCGCGCAGGGGCTGGCGCTGGTCCTCGTGCTGCTGTTCCTGTTCCTCAATGCGCGCACCGCCTTCTGGGTGGCGATGGGGATTCCCACCTCCATGGCCGCCGCGCTGGCGGTCATGTACCTCGGCGGCATGACGCTCAACATGATCTCGATCTTCGCACTGATCCTGACGCTCGGCATCGTCGTCGACGATGCGATCGTGGTGGGCGAGCACGCCGATTTCCGCGCCCGCGAGCTGGGCGAGCACCCGGTGCTGGCGGCCGAGCAGGGCGCGTGGCGGATGGCGGCGCCGGTGCTGGCCTCGTCGCTGACCACGATCATCGCCTTTGCCGGGCTGACGGTGGTCGGCGGGCCGATGGGGCGGATGGTCGAGGATATTCCCTGGACGGTGATCGCGGTGCTGACCGCCTCGCTCGTCGAGTGCTTCCTGATCCTGCCCAACCACATGAGCCACGCGCTCACCCATACCGCGAAGGGCGCCTGGTATGACGCGCCGTCGCGGGTGGTGAACCGCGGGCTCGACTGGGTGCGGGTGCGGATCATGCGGCCCCTCGTGCGGCTGATCGTGCGGGCGCGCTATGCGGTGGTGGCGGGCTCGGTCGCGCTGCTGCTCAGCCAGGTCGCGCTGCTGATCGGCGGCACGGTGCAATGGCGTTTCTTCGCGCCGCCCGAGCAGTCGACCGTCTCGGGCGCCTTCGCCATGCTGGCGGGCGCCTCGCGCGCCGACACCATGGCGCAGATGCAGGCGCTGCAACGCGCCGTCGACCGGGTCGGGCAGGACTACGCGGCCGAGACCGGCAGCAATCCGGTCGAATATGTGCTCGGCCAGATCGGCGGCGCCTCGGGCCGGGCCCTTGCCTCGGCCGAGGGCAAGGACACCGACCTTCTGGGCTCGATCTCGGTCGAGCTGGTCGATGCCGACCTGCGCCCCTTCTCCTCGGCCGAGTTCGTCGCCCGCCTGCAGCGCGAGGCGGAGCGGATGCCGCTGCTCGAGGAGCTCAGCTTCCGCGGCTTCCGCACCGGGCCCGCGTCGGACGGGATCTCGGTGCAGGTCTCGGGCGCCGAAAGCCGGGTGCTGAAGGAGGCGGCCGAGGATCTGAAGGCGGCACTTGCGGCTTTCCCCGAGGTCTCGGCGGTCGAGGACACGCTCGCCTATGACAAGGAGGAGCTGATCCTGTCGCTCACACCGCAGGGCGCGGCGCTCGGCTTCGACATCGACAGCCTCGGGCGCGAGCTGCGGGCGCGGCTGAACGGCACCGAGGCGGCGACCTATCCCGACGGCGTGCGCTCGGCCTCGATCCGGGTCGAGCTGCCCGAGGGCGAGCTCACCGCCGATTTCATCGACCGGATGCAGATGCGCACGCCGGCGGGGAACTGGGTGCCGCTCTCCGACATCGTCACCCTGCGCTCGGAAACCGGCTTCTCGACGATCGGGCGCGAGGACGGGGTGCGGCGCGTGGGCGTCACCGGCGACATCTCCGAAGACGACCCGGCGCGGGCGAACGAGATCCAGCGCACGCTGCGCGACGAGATCCTGCCCCGCATCGCCGAGGAGCGCGGCGTCGTCTTCACCCTGACCGGCGCGGCCGAGCAGGAGCGCGACTTCATGTCCGACGCGATGATCGGGCTGATCCTGTGTCTCGTCGGCATCTACATCGTGCTGGCCTGGATCTTTGCCAGCTGGACGCGGCCGGTGGCGGTGATGTCGGTGATTCCCTTCGGCCTTGTCGGCGCGATCTGGGGCCATGCGATCTGGGGCCTGCCGATGTCGATGTTCTCGGTCGTCGGGCTGATCGGCATGGCCGGGATCATCATCAACGACGCGATCGTGCTGATCTCGACCGTCGACGAATATGCGGCAAAGCGCGGTCTTGCCCCGGCGATCGTCGATGCGGTGGCGGACCGGCTGCGGCCGGTGCTGCTGACCACGCTGACGACGGTGCTGGGGCTGGCGCCGCTGCTCTACGAGACCTCGGCCTCGGCAGTGTTCCTCAAGCCCACGGTCATCACCCTGTGCTACGGGCTCGGCGTCGGCATGGGCATCGTGCTGCTCGTCGTGCCGGCGGTGCTGGCGATCCAGCTCGATGTGACGCTGCAGCTGCGGGCGCTGCGCCACGGGCTGCGGGCACGGCCGCTGCGCGGAGTGCTGGGTGCGGCCGCGGGGCTGATCGCACTCGCCTTCGTCGCGACGCTCGGTCGGGCGATGCTGGCGGGGCAGGGGGTGGGGGCGGCGCTTGGCCTGTTCATCGGGCTTGCGGCGCTGGTGGTGGCGGGCGCGGGGCTGATCGCGCCGCGGATCGCGCGCCGGCGGCTCGGCCCGGCGCGCTGAGCGGGCTCAGTTGGCCGGGGTGGCCGGGCAGCCGTCGATCTCGATCGCGCCGGCGTCGCTCAGCACGGTGATGCGCAGATCGGTCTGGTCGAGCGCGAAGGGCTTGCCGCTGTCGGGCACGAATTCGGCGCTGGCGAGCAGCGTGTTGCCCTGCCGCTCGGCCTCGGAATCCGAGACCCACATCGGGGTCGAACGCAGCTCGAACAACGCCACCTCGCCCGCCGCCTCGGGCAGATCGATCGCCGCCTTCACCCGCATCCCGTCGGCGATCGGCTCGACCGTGCAATGCGCAAGGCCGGGCTGGCGCAGCGGCACCGCCGCCATCGCGGCGCGGATCTCGGGGTCGGGGGTGCCCGGCCCGGCAAGGTCGGCGCCCAGTTCGAGCGAGACCGGCACGCAGACATCGTGGCAGATCCCCATGTCGAGACCGGCCGACAGTGTCACCGGTTTCGCCGGGTCCGCGGGGGTGATCTCGAGCGGCAGGATCATCTCGTCGTGATAGCCCACGGTGCGCAGCCCGTTCTGGTCGAAGACCTGCGGCGCGGGCCAGATCACCTGCACCTTGGCGACATTGTCCGAGCCGGCGAAATCGATCACCGGCGGCACGCCGGCATCGCCCGGGCTGCGCCAGTAGGTCTTCCAGCCGGGATCGAGCTCGATCTTCAGCGCCGCGATGCGGCTGCCGTCGGGGGCCTCCCAGCCGGGCAGCACCTCGGCCCCCTCCATGCCGGGCGGCAGCGGCTCCTCGGCGTGCAGGGGCAGCGCGGCAAGGCAAAGGCAGAGCGGAAGCAGGGGGGAGAGATGTCTGGGCATGACCTTCGGATAACGCCTTGGGGCCGGGCAGTCCAAGTCACAAACGCGCCAGCGCGGCGTGTGTATGCGGCTTTGCCACAGTGAGGGCGGGCGCGGGGCTTGATCCGGCCGGGGGGCGGGGCCACCTTTGGGGAAAGGCGCATCCCGCGCCGGCGGAGACCGACATGGACCTGACCGGAAAACTCCTGATCGCGATGCCCAGCATGGGCGACCCGCGTTTCGAACATGCGGTGGTGGCGGTCTGCGCCCATTCTCCCGAAGGCGCGATGGGGCTGATCGTCAACAAGCCGCTGCCGAAACCCGGGCTGAGCGACCTGCTCGGGCAGCTGGGCATCGCGGTCGCGGCTTCCGACCGGCCGGCCAGTGCGCCCATTCTTTTCGGCGGCCCGGTCGAGACCGGGCGCGGTTTCGTGCTGCATTCGCGCGACTGGAAGGGGCAGGGGCCGGAGATGGAGGTCATGCCCGAGGTGGCGATGACCGCGACCCGCGACATCCTCGAGGATATTGCGCAGGGGCGCGGGCCGGACCGGGCGCTGCTGGCGCTCGGCTATGCCGGCTGGGGGCCGGGGCAGCTCGAGGCCGAGATCCTGTCGAACGGCTGGCTGATTGCCGATGGCGATGCCACGATCGCACTCGACCCCGATCATGCGACGAAATGGACCCGGGCGCTGGCCACGATGGGCGTCGATCCGCGCACGCTGTCGGCCGCGGCGGGCCACGCCTGAGCACGGAGGGGGGCGCTGCCCCCCGGCTTCGCCTCCCCCCGAGGTATTTCGGGCAAGGAGAAAGCCATGCAGGCGCCTTTGCATTCACCTTGGCGAAAATACCTCGGGGGTGAGCGCCTTTGGCGCGAGGGGGCAGCGCCCCCTAGCTGCGCGGGGCGGCGGCGCGCTGCAGCCGGTCGTTGATCGCGCGGCCAAGCCCGGTGTCGGGGATGGCCGCGACGGCGATCGTTGCGGCGCCGCGTGCCTGTGCCAGCCGGTCGGCCTCGCGCAGCGCGCCGAACAGGTGCGCCGCCGCCTCGACCAGATCACCGCTTTCCGACAGCGTCAGATCGGCCGCGGGGCCGGGGCCGAAGCCGAGGAAGACCTCGCCCGGGCGTTTCTCGGTGGCGTTCAGCCGCACCGCGGCGCCGGGGGCGTAATGCGATTTCAGCTGGCCGGGCGCGTTCGGTTTCGCCGCATCCCCCCCCGTCGGCAGCGCGCAGCCAAGCGCCGCCTCGAGCGCCTCGGCCGGCAGCCCGCCCGGGCGCAGCAGCGTCGGCGGATCGAGCATCAGGATCGTCGATTCGAGCCCCACCGCGCAGGGCCCGCCATCGACCACCGCGGCAATCTTTCCGTCGAGCCCCTCGAGCACATGATCGGCGGTCGTCGGGCTGACCTTGCCCGAGGGATTGGCCGAGGGCGCGGCGACCGGGCCGCCGAAGGCCGCAAGCAGCCCGCGCGCGACCGGGTGGGCGGGCATCCGCACCGCCACCGTATCAAGCCCGGCGCTGACGAGGTCGGAAATCCCCGCCTCGGGGCGCAAGGGCAGCACGAGGGTCAGGGGGCCGGGCCAGAATGCCGCGGCGAGCGCCCGCGCCTTGTCCGAGAACACCGCCACCCGTTCGGCCGCGGCAAGGTCGGGCACATGCACGATCAGCGGGTTGAAGCGCGGCCGGCCCTTGGCCGCATAGATCCGCGCCACCGCCTCGCCCGAGCGGGCATCGCCGCCGAGGCCATAGACCGTCTCGGTCGGAAAGGCGACGAGATCGCCCGCGGCCAGCAGCTCCGCCGCCCGCGCGATCCCCGCGGCATCGGTTGCGAGACGTTCCGTCATGCGATCCATTCACCTCCGGTGACGCTGCGTAGCGGTTGAAGGCGCCTTCCCTTGCGGTAACTTGTGGCCCGAGTATCCAGGTCATAAGCGTGCCGGCGCCCGTTGCCAAGCGCTCCAAGGAGGAAGTCATGTCCTATCGTTCGCCCGTCGCGGAACTGCGGTTCATTCTCGACAAGGTGGTGCCGCTCGCGCCGGTCTCCGCGACCGAGAAATTCGCCGAGGCGACCGGCGAGACCGTCGACGCGATCCTGACCGAGGCGGCGAAGCTGTGCGACGAGGTGATGGCGCCGCTGATCCGCAATGGCGACCTGACGCCCGCCAAGCTGGAAAACGGCGTGGTGCGCTCCTCGCCGGGCTTCAAGGAAGCCTATGAGCAGATCGCCGAGGGCGGCTGGGTCGGGATCTCCTCGCCGGTCGAATACGGCGGCATGGGCCTGCCGCTGACCATGGCGATCGCGGTGAACGACATGATGTCGGGCGCGAACCTGGCGCTGCAGCTCAATCCGCTGCTGACCCAAGGCCAGATCGACGCGCTGGAACACCACGCCTCGGACGAGATCAAGGAGCTTTACCTGCCGAAGCTGATCTCGGGCGAATGGTCGGGCACGATGAACCTGACCGAGCCGCAGGCCGGTTCCGACGTCGGCGCGCTGCGCACCAAGGCCGAGCCGAATGGCGACGGCACCTATTCGGTCACCGGGCAGAAGATCTTCATCTCCTGGGGCGATTCGGACATGACGAAGAACGTCTGCCACCTCGTCCTCGCCCGCCTGCCCGATGGCGCGCCGGGCACGAAGGGGATCTCGCTCTTCATGGTGCCGAAGTACCTGCCCGACGCGAACGGCGAACCGGGCGTGGCGAACAGCCTGAAGGTCGTCTCGCTCGAGCACAAGATGGGCCTGCACGGCTCGCCCACCTGCGTGATGAGCTTCGAGGGCGCGAAGGGCTGGATGGTCGACGGGCCGAACAAGGGCATGGCCGCGATGTTCACGATGATGAACAACGCGCGTCTGAACGTCGGCGTCGAGGGCATCGGCATCGCCGAGGGCGCCTATCAGAAGGCGCTCGCCTATGCGCAGGACCGCGTGCAGTTCAAGCCGATCATCGAGCATGCCGACGTGCGCCGGATGCTCGCCTCGATGAAGGCCGAGGTCTTTGCCGCACGCTCGATCGCGCTTGCCTGCGCCGTGGCGATCGACATGGGGCACGCGACCGGTGACGAGGCCTGGAAGGCGCGCGCCGCGCTGCTGACCCCGATCGCCAAGGCCTATGGCACCGACACCGGTATGTGGGTCTCGGACCAGGGCATCCAGGTGCATGGCGGCATGGGCTTCATCGAGGAGACCGGCGCCGCGCAGTATTTCCGCGACGTGCGCGTGACCGCGATCTACGAGGGCACGAACGGCATCCAGTCGATGGACCTTGTCGGGCGCAAGATGATGGACGGCGGCAAGGCCGCGTTCCGTCTGCTGCAGGAGGTCGAGGAAGACGCCAAGGCCGGGCGCGAGGCGCTGC
Source organism: Paenirhodobacter hankyongi (assembly GCF_003664585.1). Lineage (GTDB taxonomy): Bacteria > Pseudomonadota > Alphaproteobacteria > Rhodobacterales > Rhodobacteraceae > Rhodobacter > Rhodobacter hankyongi. The sequence continues at coordinate 33,112 of NZ_RCHI01000008.1, read as the reverse complement.
CCGATCTTGCCGATGCCGTCTGGCAGGCCGCCGAGACCCTGCGCGAGCACACCGAATGGATGATCGGCCAGGACATGCAGGACCGCTTTGCGGGCTCGGTGCCCTATCTCAAGGCCTTTGCCCGCGTGCTCGGCGCGCATTTCCACCTGCGTGCGGCGATCGCCGAAGGCGCCGGGTCGCGTCATGCGAAGCTTGCCGCGGTCTATATCCGCCGCCTGCTGCCGCAGTTCGCGGCGGCGCTGGCCGAGGCGCGCGAAGGCGCCGAGGGGCTTTATGCGCTGTCGGTCGAAGACCTGAGCGCATGAGCCACGGGACCGCGCGGAAAGGGCTGCACTACCCCTGGCCCGATCCGCCGGCCCCGGGTGAGACCGTTGAAATCGCGGAGGGCGTGCTGTGGCTGCGCCTTCCGCTGCCGATGGCGCTCGACCACGTCAATGCCTATGCGCTGGACGATGGCGACGGATGGACGCTGGTCGACCCGGGCATCGACACTCCGGCCTGCCGCGCCGCGCTGCAATCGGCGCTCGACGGGCGGCTTGCGGGCAAGCCCGTCACCCGCGTCCTCGTCACCCATTACCACCCCGATCACATCGGCCTGGCGGGCTGGCTGCAGGCGCGCGGCGCCGAGCTGGTGACCACCCGCACCTCCTGGCTCTTTGCCCGGATGCTGATCCTTGACGAGCAGCCGGTGCCAGTCGCCGAGACGCTCGACTTCTGGCGCCGGGCCGGGATGACCCCCGACCTGCATGCCCGCCGTGCCACCGAACGCCCCTTCAACTTCGCCGATTGCGTGCATCCGCTGCCCCTGGGCTTCACCCGGATCCGCGAGGGCGACCGGGTCGTGGCCGGCGGCCGGCGCTGGCGGGTGCGGATCGGCGAGGGGCATGCGCCCGATCATGCCACGCTCTGGTCCGAGGACGACGAGCTGATCCTTGGCGGCGATCAGCTCTTGCCCTCGATCTCGGCCAATCTCGGCGTCTATGCGACCGAGCCGATGGCCGATCCGGTCGCCGACTGGCTGGAGAGCTGCCGCGCCTTCCAGCCCTTCGCGCATCGCCACCATCTGGTGCTGCCCGGCCACAAGACGCCGTTCACCGGCCTGCCGCTGCGGCTGCGGCAGATGATCGAGAACCACGAGGGGGCGCTCGCCCGTCTGCGCACGCTGCTGGCCGAGGGGCCGCGGCCGGCGACCGCCTGTTTCCCCGCGCTCTTCAAGCGGCCGATCGGCGAGGGCGAATACGGGCTGGCGCTGGTCGAGGCGGTGGCCCATCTCAATCACCTCTTGCACCGCGGCGAGGTCCGTCGCACGCTTGGGGACGGTGATATCTGGCACTGGTCCCTCGCATGAGCGACACCCCGATCCGCACCCTTGCCGAGGCGCATGAGGACAGCGCGCTGCCGCGCGCCCATGCGGTGCTGACCGATGACGACGCCGGCGCCCCTTTCGAGACCCTGCCACTGCCGCCCGGTGTGGCCGACGAGCCGTTCGAGGACAAGTCGCCCGCGCAATGGGCCTATGAGCGGCTGGTCCTCTATATCCAGAACTTCGAAAGCCAGCTGCAGCCCGACGAGGAGGTGGCGCTTGGCATCACCGGCGGCGATGTCGGCGTGCTGCAGATCGAGGGGCTGGGCTATTTCGCGCCCGATATCCTGACCTTCTACGGCCGCGACGAGGATGGCGCGCGCACCCAGCTGATCCAGCATGTGAGCCAGCTCAACGTGATGCTGGTGGCGATCCCGAAACCCGCAGCCGAGGACGAGGCGCGGCGGATCGGCTTCCGCCTAGCCCGCGGGCTCACGGCCGAGCGCAAGGGCTGAGGCGCCCTGCAGCGCATGGATGACAGGCGCGTGACGCTGCGCTAGGCTTGTCCCGGGAGACAGTCGGGAGGAAACGATGGCCGATTACAGAATGGGCAGCATGGATATCCGTGCTCATGAGAGAACATTCGCGGGATTCCTGCGTTTCGTGACCGTCGGGGCGGTTGTCATCGTGGCATTTTTGGTGTTCCTCGCTTTGGCAAACGGCTGATCGTCAGCCCCGTCACGAGTTTGAGGAGACCGGCAGATGCGCCGACTTATCATCTGCTTGATCCTGCCGCTGGCGCTGGCCGCGTGCGGGGCGCAACCCGTCTGGGCACCGGACGATGTCGTGCAGAAGGCCGCGGTGCATACCGGCAACCCGCCCTCGGTGACGCTGTTCACCGTGATCGGCACCCATACCGGCTCGGGCGGGCATTCGGCGCTGATGATCGACGGCACGCAGCGGGTGATCTTCGACCCGGCCGGGACCTGGAACCACCCCTGGGTGCCCGAGCGCAACGACGTCGACTACGGCATCACCGAACGGATGTACAAGTTCTACATCGACTACCACGCGCGCGAGACCTGGTTCGTGCGCGAGCAGCGCGTGCCGGTGACGCTTGCGCAGGCGGATGCGATGATCCGCCGGGCCGAGGCGAATGGCGCGGTGAACAAGATGATGTGCGCCAATGACACCTCGGCGGTGCTGCGCGACATCCCGGGTTTCGAATCGCTGCCGAATACCTTCTCGCCGCTGAAGCTGTCGAAGGCCTTCGGCAAGCTGCCGGGCGTGGTGACCAAGGACCATTACGACAACGATCCCGACGACAATTCGGGCGTGCTGATGGTGCAGCAGGAAGAGATCAAGCACGGCACCGAGCTGCCGTTCTGATCCGGCAGGGCCGCTTCGGAAAGACGAACGCCCGGGGCTTGCCCCGGGCGTTTCCGTCTCAGCCGACCAGCCAGAGCGCGAGGTAGAGCGAGACGAAGCCGCCGAGGATCGCGGCGAGGGTGTTGCGCGTGGCGAGCCCCGCCAGCACCGTCACCGCGGCGGCGATCAGCCGCGCCGGGTCCGGTGCGCCGCCCGTCGCCTGCGGCCAGAGCACCAGCGGCGCGACGAGCCCCGGCAGCACCGCCACTGCGGTATAGCGCAGATAGCGCAGCGCCCATTCCGGCAGCGGCCGGCGGCCGGCGAGGCCGAGGAAGGAATAGCGCAGGAAGAAAGTGCCGATGCCGAGGGCGAGGATGATGATCCAGATCTCGGTGGGGCCGTAGAAATCCGCGCTCATCGTGCCGCCCTCCGGGTCAGGAAGGTTTCGGCCCGAGCGCCCGCGACCATCGCCAGCACCGCGGCGACCAGCACCCCAAGCCCCGAGGGCAGGAACGAGAAGGCGAGTGCCGCGACGACCGAGACCGTCGCCGCCACCAGATGCGGCAACGAGCGCAGCATCGGTGCGATCATCGCGAGGAAGGTCACCGGCACGGCGAAGTCGAGTGCGAATTCGGGCGGGATCGCCGCGCCCAGAAGCGCGCCCGCGAGCGTCGCGACATACCAGGTCGGACAGTTCGGCGTGCAGGCCCCGGCGTAATAGGCGAGCTTCTCGGCCAGGCTCTGCTGCGGCGCGCGCTCGTAATCCTGCGCGGCGACGGCAAAGCTCTGGTCGATCATGAAATAGGCGACGAGCGCCTTCTGCCAGCGCGGCGCGGCGCCCAGATGCGGCGCGAGCGAGGCCGAATACATCGCCATGCGCAGATTGACCGCGAGCGAGGTCAGGATCACCAGAAGCGCCGGCGTGTGGTCGTTCATCAGCTGCACCGCGGTGAATTGCGAGGCGCCCGCAATGACCAGGATCGAGAAGCCCATCACCTCGGCGACGTTCAGCCCGGCCTCGGTCGCCGCGACGCCGAAGAGGGTGCCGAAGGGCACGATCACCAGCATGAAGGGCAATCCGTTGCGCAGGCCGCGCCAGTAGGCGGCGGAAAGTGAGGGGCGGTCGGTCATGGTGGCTTGCTCGCTGAGGCGTGTTGCGCCAGTTCTAGGGGCAGTGACGAAGGGCGCCAAGGGCGCGATTGTATCGGAGGCATTATGCGGATCGCCGGGCTGATCCTGGCCGGCGGGCAGGGCCGCCGCATGGGCGGTGTCGCGAAGGCGCTGCTGCCGCTCTCCGGCCGTCCGCTCGCGGCCCATGTCATCGCGCGGCTGGCGCCGCAGGTCGACCGGCTGGCGCTGTCGGCCAACGGCGATCCGGCGCACCTTGCGGGATTCGGCCTGCCGGTGCTGGCCGATCTGCCGGGGGAGGCGGGGGAGGGGCCGCTGGCCGGGCTGCGCGCCGGGCTTCGCTGGGCCGCCGCCGAGGGCGCCGGGGCGCTGGTGACCGCGGCGACCGACACGCCCTTCCTGCCCGCGGATCTGGTGGTGCGGCTCGCTGCGCCGGGGGGCGTCGCCTGCGCCACCTGGCGCGGCCGGGCACATTACACCGCGGCGCTCTGGCCGCTTTGCGAGGCGGATCGGATCGAGGCGTTGTTCGCGACCGGCGAGCGGCGTGTGCGGGTGGCGCTTGGCGCGGCGACCGAGGTCGCCTTCGACGATCTGCCCGAGGACCCTTTTGCCAATCTGAACACGCCCGAAGACCTGGCCGCCGCCGCGGCGCGGCTCGGGGGGGCGCGGTGATGACGATCATTCGTCACGGTGTCACCCCGGGGCAGCGGGCGCAGGCCGCGCGGCTTTACTGGCAGGCCTTCGGCGGCAAGCTTGGTGCGGTGATGGGGCCCGAGCCGAAGGCGATGGCCTTCATCGAGCGGGTGATGTCGCCCGATCACGTGATCTCGGCCAGCGACGAGGCGGGGGCGTTGCTGGGCGTGATCGGCTATCGCACGGCGCGAGGGTCCTTTGTCGGTGGCCGGATGTCGGACCTGATCGCGGTCTATGGCCGCTTCGGCGCCTGGTGGCGGGCGCATGCGCTTGGCGTGCTGGCCGAGGATCTGGCGACGGGCACGATTTCCGTCGACGGGCTGGCGGTGGCCGAGGGCGCGCGCGGCACCGGGGTGGGGGCGGCGCTGGTCGAGGCGCTGTCGCGCGAGGCGACGATGCGTGGCTTTTCGCAACTGCGGCTTGACGTGATCGGCGAGAACCTGCGCGCGCGCGCGCTCTATGACCGGCTCGGCTTCGAGGTGATCGGGCGCCGCGAGAGCCGGCTGAAGGCGCTGATCTTCGGCTATCGCTCGAGCATCACCATGGCGCGGCACCTGTGACGGTGGGCGGCGCGGGGCGCTGCCCCGCACCCCGAGGTCTTTCGGGCAAGGAGAAAGCCGAGGCGTTCAGTCGAAGGTGCCGGTGACGCGGCCGAGCAGCATGAAGGCGCGCGCGGTGCGGGTCTCGGCAAGTTCCGCCACTTCCTGATCCGAGGCGTTCGTCTCGAATTCGGTGAAGGTGCGGTCGAACTGGCGCAGGAAGTGGTGCGCGGCGTCGCGGAAGATCGTGTCCGAGCGCATCCGGCCGGCGGTGAGGGCAAGCGAGGAGCGGTCGCGCACGCCGCCGAGCGCGGCGATCTCGCGGCCGCGTTCGCCCTGGGCGAAGCGGCGCCACAGCTCGGGCCGGGCGCGGTCGGGCGTCAGGTCGTCCATGTAGATGCCGTCCTGGGCGAGCAGGTTCAGCACGTCCTGCGCGGCACGGATCAGCTTCGCCATCGTCCGGTCCTCGAGCGCGCGGCGCAGCGCGCGGAAGCCCTCGCGGTCATCGGCATTGTCGGGGAAATTGAGCGCGCAGATGAAATCGGCGACTGAGACCGGCTGGGCGAGCGCCTCGGCCGGCGTGCCGAGGGCAAGGGCGGGCTGGTCCTCGCCGGGCGCGGCGGGGCGCGGTGCCGCCAGCGCCGCCTTGCGGTCGGCCGAGGGCGGCGTCGCGCCGGCGTCGCGCCGCGAGGTGAAGGTGGCAATTGCGGTTTCCGCCTGGCGGGCGACCTGCGCCACCTCGTCGAGCTTCTTCTCGATCGTGGCGCCGGCGCGCAGCTGCGACTGGCTGAGCCAGGCCGCACGCATCGTCTCGACCGAGGCCTTCAGCGCCTGCGCCTCGGCGCGCATCTCGGCCGCGGTGCGGGCGGTGATCGCGGCGATCCAGATCATCACCAGCGGCAGCAGGATACCGGTCACCGCCATCACCAGCGAAGCGGCGTCGAGCCCGGCGCCATTTCCTGGCACGAACAGCCAGAACGCCGCGACGAGCACCAGCCAGACAAGGCTGAGCCCGGCGGCGATGCGCTCGATCGGGCCGAAGCCGCGGCCGGCCTCGGCGCGCGTGCGCACATCCTCGATCGGAGGGCTGATCGGCGCGCCCGCCGGGGCCGGGGCGACGGGCGCCGGCGGCTCGGGAGAGATGCGATCCGGTTTGGCGTCGCTCATCACGGCAAACCTTTCGGTCTGGTCCTCAGAGGTAGCGGACCGTGAGGATTTCATAGCTGCGTTCGCCGCCCGGGGTGCGGACCTCGACGCTGTCGCCCTCGTCCTTGCCGATCAGGGCGCGGGCGAGCGGGGATTTCATGTTCAGCAGGCCGCGTTCGAGATCGGCCTCGGCCTCGCCCACGATCTGATAGGTGCGTTCCTCGTCGGTGTCCTCGTCGACGAGGGTGACGGTGGCGCCGAACTTGATCGCGCCCGACATCTTCGAGGGGTCGATCACCTCGGCGCGGCCGAGAATCGACTCGAGCTCCTTGATCCGGCCCTCGATGAAGCTCTGCTTCTCGCGCGCGGCGTGGTATTCGGCATTTTCCGACAGGTCGCCATGCTCGCGCGCCTCGGCGATCGCCTTGATGACAGTGGGGCGTTCGACGGTCTTGAGGGTTTTCAGTTCGGCATCGAGCGCGTCGAAACCCGCGCGCGTCATCGGTATCTTTTCCATGAGAGCCCCTGCTCCGAGCTTGCTGGCAACATCGTGTTGACAGGAGTGTAAATCCGCCATCGCCCCCCGAAGTCAAGGGCCGCGCCCCATTTTCGCCGCATCCGCGCGCCAGGATCGGGACGTTGAAATCTTGCGAGACATTTACATGAAATGGATTTTCAGGGCCTCCGTGGCCTATGTTCTGTGCGCTCTTGCGCTGGTCGGGTGGCTTTACGGTGACACCCCTCAGCTGATCTGGGAGGCCGGCATGAGGGCAGGTGCCTCGGTCGGGATGATGCTCGGTGCGGGAAAGCTGCTCGGACCGTGGCTCCTGATCGGGGGTGTGCTTCTCGGCCGGCGCCGGATCGCCGAGCGGATGTCGCCGCTTGCCTTTGTCGCCTGTGCGAGCCTGCTGCTGCCGATCGGGTTTTCCTTCGCCAAGAATGCGATTCCCATGCTCGTTCCCTATCATGCCGATCCCGCGCTTGCCGCCCTCGACAGCTGGCTGCACTTCGGTCACGACCCCTGGCGCATCGCACATGGGCTGTTGGGCAAGCGGGAGGTGGGGTGGATGCCGGAGCTCTACATGACGGTGTGGGGGCCGTGCGCGTTCGGCTTCCCGCTGATCGTGCTTGCAACAGACCCCGAGATCGGGCGGGCGCGGCACTACATCTGGCTGTTCTTCGGCTCCTGGGTCGTGATCGGCAACGGGCTGGCGCTCGCCGGGTCTTCCGTCGGGCCGGTCTTTTACGACCGGCTGCTTGGCACCGAGCGGTTCGGCGGGCTGACCCAGGCCATCGCGGCCTCCGGCCTGTCCGGGACCAGCATCGGGGTGATCCAGGAATGGCTCTGGCAGCGCTACCTGGGGGGCGGGCTCGATCTCGGGTTCGGCATCTCGGCCTTTCCGTCGATGCATGTCGCGGTCGCGGCGATCGTTGCGCTCTATCTTGCCGAGCGCTCGCGCTGGCTTGCGCCGCTGGGCGCGCTCTTCCTGCTGTCGATCTTCTTTGTCTCGGTCTACACGGGGTATCATTATGCTGTCGACGGCTATGTCGCGGTTCTCGTCGTGCTCGCCGGGCATTTCGGATTGCGTCACTTTACCCTGGCGAAAAGCGAAAGAAAGTTGCGCATAGTCGCTGCGTCACAATTGCTTCGTTCCGTCAGGTAAGTTAGCAACGGGGCCGTAGTGGTGAAGCCAGTCGAGGGAGCCAGGCCATGGCGGCGATCGAACGCGAGTCGATGGAATATGATGTGGTGATCGTGGGTGGCGGTCCCGCGGGGCTGTCGGCGGCGATCCGTCTGAAGCAGATCGACCCGGATCTCAACGTCGTGGTGCTCGAGAAGGGCTCGGAGGTCGGCGCGCATATCCTGTCGGGCGCGGTGCTCGACCCGATCGGGCTCGACAAGCTGATCCCGGACTGGCGCGAAAAGGGCGCGCCGATCAAGACCGAGGTGAAGAAGGACAATTTCTTCATTCTCGGGCCGGCCGGGCACATGCGCATCCCGAACTGGCCGATGCCGCCCCTGATGTCGAACCACGGCAAATACATCGTCTCTATGGCGAATGTCTGCCGCTGGATGGCCGAGCAGGCCGAGGAGCTGGGCGTCGAGATCTTCCCGGGCATGTCGGCCTCGGAAATCGTCTGGGACGGTGATCGCGTCGCCGGCGTCGTCGCGGGCGAGATGGGGCTCGAGTCGGACGGCACGCCCGGCCCGCATTATGAACCGGGCATGGAGCTGCGCGGCAAATACGTGATGCTGGCCGAGGGCGTGCGCGGCTCGCTCTCCAAGGTGGTGATGCAGAAGTTCGACCTGTCGAAGGGCCATTGCCCGCAGAAGTTCGGCCTTGGCATGAAGGAAATCTGGGAGATCGACCCGGCGAAGCATCGCGAGGGCACGGTCGCCCACACCATGGGCTGGCCGCTGGGCAAGAATGCCGGCGGCGGCTCGTTCATCTATCACCTCGAGAACAACCAGGTGTTCATCGGCTTCGTGGTGCACCTGAACTACGAGAACCCGTATCTCTTCCCCTATATGGAGTTCCAGCGCTTCAAGCATCACCCGATGGTGCAGAACCTGCTCGAGGGCGGCAAGCGCGTGGCCTATGGCGCGCGGGCGATCTCGGAGGGCGGCTGGCAGTCGATCCCGAAGGTGACCTTCCCGGGCGGCGTGCTGCTTGGCTGCTCGGCGGGGCTGGTCAACGTGCCGCGGATCAAGGGCAACCACAACGCCATGCTGTCGGGCATCGCGGCGGCCGAGGCGGCCGCGGCGGCGATCAAGGCCGGGCGCGAGGGCGACGAGCTGGTCGAGTATGAAAAGGACCTGCGCTCGGGTCCGATTGCCGACGACCTGAAGAAGGTGCGCAACGTCAAGCCGATGTGGTCGCATTGGGGGATGATCGCCTCGCTCGTCTTCGGCGGGCTCGACATGTGGACGAACAACCTCTTCGGCTTCTCGTTCTTCGGCACGATCAAGCATGGCAAGAACGACGCGGCGCATACCGGCGAGGCGAAGAACTTCAAGCCGATCGACTATCCGAAGCCCGACGGCAAGATCAGCTTCGACCGTCTGACGAACGTGGCCTTCTCCTTCACCAACCATGAAGAGAGCCAGCCGTGCCATCTGAAGCTGAAGGACCCGTCGATCCCGATCGCGGTGAACCTGGCGAAATATGCCGAGCCCGCGCAGCGCTATTGCCCGGCGGGCGTCTACGAGGTGCTGACCGACGAGGCCGGCAATCCGCGCTTCCAGATCAACTTCCAGAACTGCGTGCATTGCAAGACCTGCGACATCAAGGACCCGTCGCAGAACATCACCTGGACCACGCCGCAGGGCGGCGACGGTCCGAACTATCCCAACATGTGAGGCCGCAAGGCCCGCAGCGGAAAACGAGAACGGGGGAGGCGCGGCCTCCCCCGTTTGCATTTCTGGCCTGATCCGGCTGCGATGGCCCCGGGCTCAGTTGGTGATGTTGTAGGTGCCGACGGTGCAGACGTCGATCTTGTCGGTCATCTCGTCGCCATCCTCGAACTTCACCAGGAAGTCGAACATGCAGTAGCCGGTGCCATCGTTGAAATCGATGGTGACCGAGCCGCCGGGGGGCAGGACGTCCTTGCCGAGGATGTCTTCCTCCCAGTTGTTCGAGCCGCTGTTCGAGCCGTAGAACTCGGTGATCGTGTAGCCCGACTTGTTGTAGACCGTCAGCTTGCGGTCGAGGGCGAAGCTGGCGCCGGCGGACAGGGTGAGAAGCACGAGGCCCGCCACGGTTGCGTTTCTGAAGTGCATGATGCTGCTGTGATCCTTTTGGAACGAAGTTCCCGGCTGCGCCGGTCCTGTCAGAAGTGTCGGAAATCCGTTCGCCCGCCCCGGGAACGGCGGGCCGAAAAGCTTCGGCCCTCACGCAAGTGTGACCGAAAGCCGGCATTTCGCAAGAGGGCTCTGTGTCGTCGATGTGGCGGCGTTGCCGCCACGTCACGCCAGGGGGGGCGGTCAGGCCGCGCTGCCGCTCCGGGTTTCGTCGAGGAAAGCCTCGAAGGCCCGCAACGTGACCTCCGAGACGTGATGCTCGAGCCCCTCGGCATCAAGCTCGGCAGTCTCGCTCGGCACGCCCACGGCAACGAGCAGATCGACCACCACCCGGTGTCGCGCCCGCACCCGTGCCGCCAGCGCCGCGCCCGCCTCGGTCAGGAACACGCCGCGATAGGGGCGCGAATTCGCCAGCCCCTCGCGCTTGAGCCGCGCCACCGCCTTCGTCGCGGTCGGATGCGTCACCCCCATCCGCGCCGCGATGTCGGTGATCCGCGCCTCGCCCATCTCGGCGGTGAGGTCGTCGATCATCTCGGCGTAATCCTCGAGCACGGCCATCGACTGGGCGGCGCGGGCCTGGCTGAAGCGGGCGGACGTGGCGGGGGTGGTCCCGGCGTCGTCGGTCTGGGTGGGCTCTGTCATGGGATCCTCCGGTGCGGAACACTTTACAGCCTCGGCTTCACCTTGAAAACCGTGTGAAAGGTCGCGGCAGCGAAGGAAGCCGTTTGACAAAAGTGTAGCCGAGGCTTTAAATTCCGGCCGAGCAATCGGGGAGAGCAGGGGCGCAATGGAACCGAGCGACAGGCTGACGCGACGCACGCAGACGGTGATGACCGCCGCGATCCATGGCCGGATCCGCGGGCCGCGGGTGTGGCTGGTGTTCCTCGGCCCGGCGGTGATCGCCTCGGTCGCCTATATGGACCCGGGCAATTACGCGACGAACATCCAGGCGGGGGCGGGCTATGGCTATGCGCTGCTCTGGGTGGTGCTGTTCGCCAATCTGATCGCCATGCTGTTCCAGGCGCTGTCGGCGAAGCTGGGCATCGTCACCGGCAAGAACCTGGCCGAACTCAGCCGCGAGCATCTGCCGAAGCCGCTGGTGATGGTGATGTGGGCGGTGAGCGAGGTGGCGGCGATGGCCACCGACCTCGCCGAATTCCTGGGCGGCGCGATCGGGCTGTCGCTGCTTCTGGGGATCCCGCTCTTGTGGGGCATGGCGATCACCGCGGTCGTCACCTATCTGATCCTGACCTTCGAGGCCTTCGGCTTCCGCCCGATGGAGATCATCATCGGCGCGCTCGTGGGCGTCATCGGCATCTGCTATCTGGCCGAGATCCTGATCGCGCCGATCGACTGGGGCGGGGCGGTGCACGGGCTGACGACGCCGGTGCTGCCCGATCTCGGCGCGCTGACGATTGCCGTGGGGATCATCGGCGCCACGGTGATGCCACATGCGATCTATCTGCATTCGGGGCTGACGCAGCACCGGGCGAAGGTCCGCAACGATACCGAGCGTCGCGCCGTGCTGCGGTTCTCGAACATCGAGGTGATCGTGGCGCTGTCCGTCGCCGGCATGGTGAACATGGCGATGGTGATGATGGCGGCTTCGGCCTTCCATCAGGGCCATGCCGAGGTGGCCGAGATCGAGACCGCCTATCACACGCTGACGCCGCTGCTGGGCGCGGCCTCGGCCGGGGTGTTCCTCGTCTCGCTGATCGCCTCGGGGATCTCCTCCTCGGTCGTCGGCACGATGGCGGGGCAGATGATCATGCAGGGCTTCCTGCGGATCAGCGTTCCGCTCTGGTTGCGGCGGGCGGTGACGATGGTGCCGGCCTTTGCCGTGGTGCTGGCGGGGGTGAACGCCACCGAAGCGCTGGTGATGAGCCAGGTGGTGCTGTCGATCGCGCTGCCGGTGCCGATGCTGGCGCTGCTGTGGCTGACGGCGCAGCGCTCGGTGATGGGCGATTTCGTCTCGGGGCTGAAGGTGCGCATCGCCGCCGGGGCGGGCGCGCTGGTCGTGCTGTGCCTGAACTTCGTGCTGCTGGCCCAGGCCTTCGGCGTGCCGGTCCCCTTCCTGCAGGCCTGACTTGCCCTTCGCCCGCGCCCCTGCCAGACAGGGGCAAAACGGAGGGCAGACATGGCCAAGATGATCCATTCGATGATCCGCGTGCTGGACGAGGCGCGGTCGCTGGCGTTCTACGAGGCAGCCTTCGGGCTGACCGTGGCCGAGCGGCTCGATTTCCCCGACTTCTCGCTGATCTATCTGGCGAATGCGGAAAGCACGTTCGAGCTTGAGCTGACGGTGAACAAGGGCCGGGCCGAGCCTTACGATCTGGGCAATGGCTATGGCCATCTGGCGGTGTCGGTCGCGGACGTCGCGGCGGAGCACGCGCGGATGGAGGCGGCGGGGCTCGCCCCGCGCAAGATCGTCGATTTCGCCCCCGCTGGCACGGTGACCGCGCGGTTCTTCTTCATCGCCGATCCCGATGGCTATCAGATCGAGGTGCTCGAACGCGGCGGGCGCTATCTGTAAGGCGGGCGGATGCAGGCCGGGTTGCGCGACGCTCTCTTCGTTCTGCGCTGCACGCTGGCAGCGGCGGCGGCCTATCTGATCGCGCTGTGGCTGGGGCTGGACTACCCGTCCTGGGCCTCGGTCAGCGCGATCATCGTCTCGCAGGAACGTCTTTCGGAGACCAGCAGCGCCACGCTGCAGCGGCTGGCGGGAACGCTGGCCGGTGTGGTGACGGCGATGGCGACGGGGATCGCGCTTGCGCAGCTGCAGTTCGGCACGGTGGTGCAGATGTCGGCGGGCGTCGCGATCGCCGCCTGGATCGCGCGGAAATGGCCGCAGCTGAAGGTGGCGATGTGGACGGTGCCGATCGTCTATCTCTCGCATGCGGCCGATCCGCAGCCGCTTGCCGACGGGCTGTGGCGCGGGGCCGAGGTGCTGGTCGGCGGGCTGACCGGTGCGGCGATCCATTTTCTTGTCGACACGCTTTTCCGGCGACTGATGCCGGCACAGGCGGGGGCGGCGGGGAAGATTGACCACCCGGAGTGAGGTGTGGCGGTTTCGCCTCGCGGGGGCGAGGCGACCCGCCGGGGGCGCTGCCCCCGGACCCCCGAGGTATTTGCCGCAAGATGAAAGGAAGGGATTGCACTCGAAAGGCTTGCGTCTGGTGGGGGTTCTTGAAATGTTCTCTTTTGTGGTGTTCGGGAAAGGGACAGGATGATCAGGGGAAGCTGCTGTTGCGGCGCGGTTCAGTTCGAGTTGCTCGCCGTGCCGTCGATGATGGGGACATGTCACTGCTTGCGCTGTCGCAAGGTGGGGGCGAGCACCATCGTCTTCGTGAAGCGCGACGATCTGCGCTGGCTTCGGGGCTGGGAGCATGTTGCGCGCCATCAGCCGGAAGCGCCTTACAAATATGGCCGCTGCTTCTGTTCGCTGTGCGGCACCTCGCTGGGCGAGATCCTGTCCGACGAGGAGAGCTTTCCGATCGCGGCCAATGCGCTCGATGCCGAGACCGGGCTGCGCAACCGGTTCCACGAATTCACCTCGGAAAAGCCGGGCTGGTACGAGATCTTCGATGGTGCGCCGCAATCCGAGGGGCATCCGGTGCTGTGACAGGCTCCGGGGCCTGTCGGAACGGGCGTGGGATTCTCAGAGGTGCCGGGTGATTTCGGCGACGGCCTCGGGGACCGGCTGCCGGGCGGTGTCAATCCGCAGATCCGCTTGCGTCCACGGCGTGTAGTCGCGGCGGACCACCTTGGCCCAGTCCGGCGGGGTGAGGCCGGGCACGTCGATCTTGCGGCTTTCGACGCGGTGGCGGTGCAGGGCGGGGTCGGAGCAGGTCAGCTCGACGCCAAGCAGCCGCACCCCGGCCCGCTGTGCTGCGGCGGCGAAGATCTGCCGGGTGATCGCCCAAGGGTTCACGCAGTCGACGATCGTCGTGTGGCCGAGCCAGAGGTTCGAGGCCGCCAGCGCCGCCGCGATGTGATAGCTTTCAGGCCCGATATCGCGGTCGGGGTCGTGTGCCCAGATTGCCGCGTCGATCTCGTCCACCCGCAGGTAGACCGCGCCGGTCGCGACGGAGAGCGCGCGGGCGATGGTGCTTTTGCCGGTGCCGGGCAGGCCCGCGAAGGAGATGAGAACTGGCAAGTCGTGCTCCCGATCGGTGCCGGACAGGCGTTCGCAATGCCCGCGCAAGTTGTCCTGTGCCGAAGCAAAAGGCCCCCTTGCGGGGGCCTTCGTCAGTGTCTGCGGAGCCGGCTCATTCCGGCAGGATGCGCACGCCGCCCTTCGCCGCCGAGGAGGCGAACATCGCGTAGGCCTTGAGCGCGGTCGAGACCTGGCGCGGGCGCGGCGCGGCGGGTTTCCACGGCAGCGGGCCCTTGGCGGCGCGGCGGGCGGCGAGCGTCGCCTCGTCGACGGCCAGGTTGATCGTGCGGTTCGGGATGTCGATCTCGATCAGGTCGCCGGTTTCCACCAGCGCGATGGTGCCGCCCTCTTCCGCCTCGGGCGAGACGTGCCCGATCGACAGCCCCGAGGTGCCGCCCGAGAAGCGGCCGTCGGTGAGCAGGGCGCATTTCTTGCCCAGCCCCTTCGATTTCAGATAGCTCGTCGGGTAGAGCATTTCCTGCATCCCCGGGCCGCCGCGCGGGCCCTCGAAGCGGATCACCACGACCTCGCCTTCCTTCACCTTGCCGGTGAGGATGCCCGAGACCGCGTCGTCCTGGCTTTCGAAGACCTTCGCCGGGCCGGAGAATTTCAGGATCGAGTCATCGACGCCAGCGGTCTTCACGATGCAGCCGTTCAGCGCGATATTGCCGAAGAGCACGGCGAGACCACCATCCTTCGAGAAGGCATGGTCGAGGTCGCGGATCACGCCGCCCTCGCGGTCGCGGTCAAGCTCCTTGTAGCGGTTGCCGGTCGAGAAGGCTTGCGTGGTGCGCACGCCGCCCGGCGCGGCGCGGTAGAATTCCTCGACCGACGGGTCGTTCGCGGTCATCACGTCCCATTTCCGGATCGCCTCGCCCAGGCTTCCGCTGTGCACGGTGCGCACGTCGGTGTGCAGCAGGCCGGCGCGGCCCATCTCGCCCAGAATGCCCATGATGCCGCCGGCGCGGTGAACGTCTTCCATGTGCACGTCCTGCTTCGCCGGCGCGACCTTGCACAGGCAGGGCACCTTGCGGCTGAGCCGGTCGATGTCGTCCATGGTGAAGTCGACCTCGCCCTCATGGGCGATGGCGAGCAGGTGCAGCACGGTGTTGGTCGAACCGCCCATCGCGATGTCGAGGCTCATCGCGTTCTCGAAGGCCTCGAAGGTGGCGATGTCGCGCGGCAGCAGGCCCTTTTCCTCGCCCTCGTAATGGCGCTTGGTGATCTCGACGATCTTGCGCCCGGCCTCGAGGAACAGCTCCTTGCGGTCGGCATGGGTCGCCAGCATCGAGCCGTTGCCCGGCAGCGCCAGGCCAAGCGCCTCGGCCAGACAGTTCATCGAGTTCGCGGTGAACATGCCCGAGCAGGAGCCGCAGGTCGGGCAGGCGTTCTTCTCGAACTCGTCCACCTGCGCGTCGGTATAGGCGTCGTCCGCCGCCACCACCATCGCGTCGACCAGATCGACGGCGTGCTCGAGATCGTTCACCGTGACCTTGCCCGCTTCCATCGGCCCGCCCGAAACGAAGATCACCGGGATGTTCAGCCGCATCGCGGCCATCATCATGCCGGGGGTGATCTTGTCGCAGTTCGAGATGCAGACCATCGCGTCGGCGCAATGGCCGTTCACCATGTATTCGACCGAATCCGCGATGATCTCGCGCGAGGGCAGGGAATAGAGCATCCCGTCGTGGCCCATGGCGATGCCGTCGTCGATGGCGATGGTGTTGAATTCCTTGGCGACGCCGCCCGCGGCCTCGATCTCGCGCGCGACCATCTGGCCCAGATCCTTGAGGTGGACGTGGCCCGGCACGAACTGGGTGAAGGAGTTGACGACCGCGATGATCGGCTTGCCGAAGTCGCTGTCGGTCATGCCGGTGGCGCGCCAAAGGCCACGCGCGCCGGCCATGTTGCGGCCATGGGTCGATTTGCGGGAACGGTAATAGGGCATCTGGCTTCCTCCGGGACCTCTCGCGCCGTGTGGCGGCTCGGGCCGTCTTAGCGCAGGGAATGCGGAAATGCCAACGCACAAAGGGTCAGAAGCGCTGCCCTGCCGCTCAGGGATGGGGGTGCAGGTGCGGATGCGCGTGCAGATGCGGGTGGGTGTGGATCTCGGCCTCGGTCAGGCGGCCGTCCGCGATCAGCAGCGCGCGGGTGGCAAGCTCGGCGACGAAGCCCTCGTCATGCGAGACGAGGATCATCGCGCCGTCGAACCCCGCAAGCGCCGCGCGCAGCCGCGCCCCGTTCGCGGCATCGACGCCGTTCGTCGGTTCGTCGAGCAGCAGCACCTCGGGGCGCATCGCCAGGAGGCCGGCAAGGCAGACGAGCCGCTTCTCGCCGCCCGAGAGCCGGTGGGTGACACGCTCGGCGAGATGGGCGATGCCAAGGGCCGCGAGCGTCTCGCGGCCGCGCGCCTCGGCCTCGGGCAGGGTGCAGCCGGTGTTCAGCGGGCCGAAGGCCACGTCCTCGAGCACGGTCGGGCAGAACAGCTGGTCGTCGCTGTCCTGGAACAGGAAGCCGATGCGCGGGCGGGCGGCGCGGAACTCGGCCTCGGTCGTGCAGTCCTGCCCGAAGAGCCGCACGCGGCCCGAGGCGGGGCGTTCGAGCCCGACGAGGGTGCGCAGAAGCGTGGTCTTGCCCGCCCCGTTCGGTCCGACGATTGCCAGCCGGTCGCGACTGCGCAGGGTCAGCGACACGGCGTCGAGCACCGGGCTTTCGCCGCGGCAGACGCGCACATCGGTGAGGGACAGAAGCGGGATCATAGCCTGTCGAGTAACAGCGCGGCGGCGGCAAGGCCAGTCAGAAGCGCGAAGCCCGTCCAGTCGCGTGCGGTGGGGGCGGCGAGCGCGGCATGGGGGAAGCGGCCGGAAAATCCGCGCAGGCGCATCGCCTCCTCGACCCGGCGGGCGCGGTCGAGGGCGCGCACCAGGAGCATGCCGATCAGGTTGCCGAAGCTGCGCCAGGTGTGGCGGTCGGTGCGGGCGCGAAAGGCGCGGGCGCGCATCGCCTCGCGCAGGCGCCGCGCCTCGTCGCCGATCAGGCCGAGATAGCGCAGGGTCAGCACGAAAAGCCGCACCAGCGGTTCGGGCAGGCGCAGGGCGTGGAGTGCCGCGCCAAGGCGGATCGGCTCGACGGTGCCCAGAAGGGCGAGCAGCACCAGCGCCGCGGTGGTGACCTTGGCGGCCAGAAGTGCGGCGCGGCTCAGCCCCTCGAGGCTGGCGCTGAGCGGGCCGAGGGTGAGCAGCGGCGCACCCGGCACGGCGAAGGGCAGGGTGAGAAGGAGCAGCGCCACGAAGCCCTCGACATGGCGCAACCGGCGCCAGAGTGCGCGGTCCGGGCGGGCGGCGAGGGCGAGGAGCAGGGCGAGTGCGAGCGCGGCCATCGCCGGGCCGAGATGGGCAAGTTGCGAGGCGGCCAGCACCAGCAGGACAGCCGCCACCAGCCGCAAGCGCAGATCGGCCGGGATCATCCCCGCCGCCCGCGCAGGAACAGCCCGATGCCCGCGAGCCCGATGATCAGGAAGATCCCCGACATCACGTCGGTCAGGCGCAGGCGGGCATCCATCGCCTCGATCTGTTCCTGAAGCGGCTCGACCTGGCGCTGCACCGCGGCCTCAACGAGGGCGGCAAGGGCGGCGTCGTCGCGGGGCGGAGCGGCGGGGGCGGCGGTCACCACGCCCGCCGCGGCGAGCGAGGCGGCGGCCGCGGGGCCGGCGCTGCCGGTGGCCGCGGGCGTGCCGTCAAGCCTTGCGGCCGGCAGCACGGCCTGCGCGATATGCCCTTCCTCGGTGTTCACCGTCACGGTCAGATCGCCCGCGCCCGCCGGCGGCGTGAAGCGATAGCGGCCCTCGGCGTCGGTCTTGCCCGAGGCCACCGGCGTGCCGGCGGCGTCCCGCGCGATCCAGCCGGTGCCCTGCGCCCGGCCACCGCCGACGAAGAAGGCATAGCCGGTGACCTCGGTCCCCGCGACGGTGGCGAAGACCTTGAGCTTGTGCGCCGCGGCGGGCGAGGCGAGCGCGATCAGTAGGGCAAGGGCAAGGGGGATGCGGGTCATGCGGCGGGCCTCAGGGCGTCGGGCTCGACCCGGGCGAGGAAGCCGACCACCGCGGCGGTGATCGCGGCCTCGACCAGGGCGAGGGGCAGATAGGTGGCAAGCAGCACGCTCGCGACCGGGGCATAGGCGGGGGAGGAGAGCGCGAGGCAGGCGGCGACCAGCCCGCCGGTGCCCAGAACCGACAGCGCGCCGACAAGGGCCGCAAGCCCCGCGCGCAGGCCGGGGCGCGTCGTGCGGCGGATCGTCGGGCCAAGGGCCAGGCCCAGCAGCACGCCGGGCAGCGCGATGTTGACCGTGTTGACGCCGAGCGTGGTCAGCCCGCCGAACCCGAACAGCAGCGCCTGAAGGACAAGGCCCACCAGCACCGACAGGAACGCGCCGCTGCCCAGCATCACCCCCATCAGCCCGGCCAGCAGCAGATGCACGCTCGACGGCCCGACCGGCACCGAGATCAGCGAGCCGGCAAAGAAGGTGGCCGACAGGATCGCGGTGCGGATGATCGCGCGGTCGTCGATCTGGCGCAGGGCGAGCGCCACGCCGCCCGCCGCCAGCACCGCGCCGCCGATCAGCACCGGCGCCGCCAGGATCCCGTCGGGGATATGTGCCATCAGTTGCCGCCCATGTCGGTTGCCTTCACCCAGATCAGCGCGCCTTCCTCGACCGGCACCTCGGTGCCCTCGGGCGACGTCATCGGTGTATCGCCTTCGATCAGCGCGGCAAAGCCCCACCAGCCGGCGCGCGGCATCACATAGCTGAAGGTGCCGTTCGCGTCGGCCTTCAGCACCTGGGTGATGAAATCGTCATTCGGCGGCACGACCGAGCCGTCGTTGACGAACTCGACCTCGACCTCGGCGAAGGGCACCGGCTTGCCGGCCTTCAGCACCACGCCGGTGAAGGCGTTGCCGGTCCACAGCCCGTTCGGGCGGGTCAGCGGCGCGATCTCGACCGGCAGGCCGGCCAGCGCGTCCCAGCCCTCGCCCGAGGCATAGGAATCGACCACCACCTTCGCGTAATGGACGATGAACTTGCCCTCGGCCGGTTCCCAATAGGGCTGCGGCGCGACCCAGACGACCGCGGCGCCGGGCTCGGCCAGATCGGCCTCGGCGGCCCAGGCGGGGGTGCCGCCCACCGGGGCCTCGCGCAGCGCCGGCATCAGGTCGGTCTTTTGCCCGTTCATCACCATGCCGAAGCCCGCGGGTTTCTGCATCGCCATCACCGGGCCGCCTTCGACCGGGTGGGTGAAGACCAGATCGAAGGTGACCTTGCCGCCCTCGGGCAGGACATCGGCCGAGGGGATCAGCTCCTGGAAATGCGCGGCGGCGGGGGAGGCGGCCAGCATCAGGGCCAGCGGCAGCAGCGGGAGGAGGCGGGGCATGGCTTTTCCTGTCGTATGCGTTTTTTGAAAGTTATGCATACTGCCTTCAGCAGGGCAAGCCAGAACCGCCGTCCGCTTCTGTTTGCCGCGCGCGGGTGCTAGGCTTGCCGCGACAGACGGAGGCAGGATGCAGCGCACGACGATCACGCTTGACGACGACCTGGCGGCAGAGCTTGACGCCTATCTCGAGCAGACCGGGGCGCAAAGCCGGTCGGAGGCGATCCGCGACCTGTTGCGCCGGGCCCTGGCGGCGCGGCCGGGTGCGCCCGAGGCGGCGGAGTGCTTCGGCACGGTGAGCTATGTCGTCGACCCGTCGGTGCGCAGCCTGGCGACGCGGCTGCCGCAGGGGCGGCTCGACCGCCACGACCAGACGGTGGCGGCGCTGTCGGTGCCGCTTGACCATCGTCATGCGCTCGAGGTGGCGGTGATGCGCGGGCGGGTGGCGGAGGTGCGCGCCTATGCCGAGGCGCTGTTCCTCGAACGCGGGGTGCTGCATGGCACGCTCGGGCTGATCCCGGTGGCCGAGGACGAGCACCACCACCACGTGCATGAGGGCGGCGGCAACCACGCCCACAGCCACCTGCGGGTGCTGGCGAGCTTCTAGACCGCGGTGGCGAGGGCGAGCCCGTCGACGACGGCGGTGAAGGCGTCGCCCTGCTGCATCGTGGCCTGCGGGAAGAGCCGCGCGGCCTCTTCCGTCACCAGGTGCATCAGGCTGGCGCCGCCGACGAAGACGACGCGGCTGACATCCCCGGGCGCCAGCCCGGCAAGGCGCAGCGTCTCGGCCATCGCCTCGGCCAGATCGGCGCGGTAGCGGGCAAGCGCGGCATCGAGCGAGGCGGGCGTCACCTCACAGGCGAGCCGCGGCTCGACGAAGCCAAGCGCGATGCGGGCGGCCTCCTCGCGCATGTTCGCGGCGATCTTGCCCTTCTCGACGGCGAAGGCGATCTCGTGGCCGAGTTCCTCTTCCAGCACCGTGGCAAGGCGTTCCATCTGCTTGCGCTCGACCGCGACGCGGACCATGCCGGCCACCATCCGCCGGGTCTCGGGCGTGTAGAGGAAGGGGATCTTCGCCCAGGTCGACAGGTCGACGTAGATCGCCTGCGGCACCGGCAGCAGGCCCGAGCCAAGCTCGCGCCGCAGGCTGCCGCCAAGGCCGAGGGCGGGCATCACATGGGCCATAGACACGGCATGGTCGAAATCGGTGCCGCCCAGACGGATGCCGTGGCTCGCGATGATCTCGGGGCGGGCACCGGTGGTGCGGAACAGGGTGAAGTCCGAGGTGCCGCCGCCGATGTCGACGACGAGCCCGGTCTCGCCCGCCGCGGCATTGCCGGTGCTGGCGAGCGCCGCCGCCTCGGGTTCGGGCAGGAACTCGACCGCCTCGAAGCCCGCGGCCAGATAGCAGGCGCGCAGGTCGTCCTCGGCGCGGCGGTCGCGTTCGAGGTCGTTGGTATGGAAATGCACAGGCCGGCCGGAAAGCGCGCGGGTGAAGCGCAGACCGCTCGTCGCCTCGGCGCGGCTGCGCAGCTCGATCAGGAAGGCGGTGATGATCTCGGCGACGCTGCGCCGCTTGCCGCCGATCAGCCGCGGTTCGTTCAGCAGCGAGGTGCCGAGCACGCTTTTCAGCGCGCGCATGTAGCGTCCTTCGGTGCCGGCGATCAGCGCCTCGGCCGCGGCTGCGCCGATCCGCATCGGCCCGCCATTCGCCGGGAAGAAGACCGCGGTGGGCAGGGTGTCGGCGCCGGTCTCGATGGGGATGCGGCGCGGCAGGCCGCCCATCAGCACCGCCGCGGCGGAGTTCGAGGTGCCGAAGTCGATGGCGAGGGGAAAATCGGGCATGGCGCGGGCTCCGCTGGAAGGGCGCCTCGCCTACCCCGTTTCCGCCGCGGGTGCAAGCGGTTCAGACCTCGTCGTCGCGCTCGGCCAGCGGCCAGTAGAAATCGGGCGGCAGCCCGGCCTCGGCGCGCTTTTCCTCGTTGAAGGGGGGCTTCAGCGCGCCGTGGAAGTAGGTCCGCACCAGCCCGTGGAAGGTCTCCTTCGGGTCGAGCTCGTGCCGGCCGCACAGGAAGTGGAACCACTTCGAGCCATAGGCGACGTGGCCCACCTCTTCGGCATAGATCGTCTCGAGCGCGGCGATGGCGTCGGGCAGGCCGGCCTTGCGGAAGATCTCGATCATCCCCGGAGTGACGTCGAGCCCGCGCGCCTCGAGCACCATCGGCACCACGGTCAGCCGGCCGAGCAGGTCCTCGGCGGTGTCCTCGGCGGCACGCCACATCCCGGCATGGGCGGGCAGCTCGCCATAGAACGAGCCGAGCGTGCCGAGACAGGCGTTCACCAGCCGGAAGTGGTTCGATTCCTCGTCGGCCGCCTTCACCCAGTCGTCATAGAAGCCCATCGGCATCGGCGTCGCGGTGAAGCGCGCGAGGATGTCCCAGTGCAGATCGACGGCATTGAGCTCGATATGGGCGAGCGCATGCAGCAGCGCCTTGCGTCCGGCCTCCGATCCCGGTCGGCGGCGCGGCACGTCGCGCGGAGCGAGCAGCTCGGGCCGCTCCGGCCGGGCGGGGCGCAGCGGCGGCGTGGCGGTGCCGATCGGCATCGGCGTGCCGGCGGCGCGGGCGGCGAACCAGGCCCTGGCATGGGCGCGCGATTTCTCCGTCTTCTCCATCGCATCGGCGGTGGTCAGCACGTCGACGGCGCAGGCGGCCAGGCTTTCGGGAGTGGAGCTTTCGGGGGTGGGGAAGGGCGTGTCGGTCATGGCCGAGCCATAGCGCAGCCGGGCGCGCCGGGCCAGAGCCCGCGCGCCGCGCCGGTTTCGCGAAAGGTCAGAACAGCAGCTTGTAGCTGTTGCCGAGGGTGTCGGTGGCGGTGCCGGTGCCGCTCTTGGTGCCCGAGCCCTGGATGAAGCTGCCCTGGATCCGGGTGCCGTCCTCGCACACGGCGTAGATCTCGCCGCGGTTGACGCCGCCCACATCCTCGGTCGCGTTCTTGTACTTGCCGCCGGTGTCGCGGATCGTCAGCGACAGGCCGCGCTCATGCGAGGTGACCTTGGGGGTGACCGAGCTCCAGGTGCCTTCGCATTTCAGCTTGGGCTTGGGCAGGCGGAAGTAGAGCTGCCCCGAGGAGGTGTCGATATTGGTCGCCTTGGCCGCGATGACGATCGAGGAATCGGCATCGGCGATCGGCCCGGCGATCGGGTAGAACTGCATCTCCCCGTTCTTGCCACCACAGGCGGCGAGGGGGAGAAGCGCGAGGAGGACGAAAGCGCGACGTTTCACGGCGAATGTCTTTCGATCAGGGACCCGCTTCGGCCCCGGATCGCACGGCCCGCGTCTGGACGGGCGGCGCCATTCGGTGCCGGGCAGGCGGAATGGCTGGGGCGGTAGGATTCGAACCTACGGTACACGGTACCAAAAACCGTTGCCTTACCACTTGGCCACGCCCCAACGTGGGGCGTTGTTTAGCCAAGGGGGGTCAGTGCTGCAAGAAGAAAGTTCCGAATCCTGTTGCGGACGCAACGGCCGAGAGGATAGGGCTCGGCCATGTCTGAAACCGATGTCGCCATTCTCGGAGCCGGGGCCGCCGGGCTGATGGCGGCGGGCGAATGCGCCCGTCGCGGTCGCCGCGTGACCGTGCTCGACCATGCCGCCCGCCCGGGCGAGAAGATCCGCATCTCGGGCGGCGGGCGGTGCAATTTCACCAACCGCGAGCTGAGCCGGCAAAACGCCGCCGGGCGCTTCCTGTCGGAAAACCCGCGCTTCGCGCTCTCGGCGCTGAGCCGCTTCACGCCGGCCGATTTCCTGACCCGGATCGAGCGGGCGGGCATCGCCTGGCACGAGAAGACCGCGGGGCAGCTCTTTTGCGACGGCAAGGCGACGCAGGTCGTCGACATGCTGCTCGCCGCGCTTGGGCCAGCCGAGCTGCGGCTTGGCACCGCGGTCGAGGCGGTGCGGCGCGAGGGCGAGGGGTTCGTGGTCGAGACCTCGGAGGGCCCCTTGCGCGCGGGTCGGGTGATCGTGGCGACGGGCGGCAAGTCGATCCCGAAGATGGGGGCGACCGGCATCGGTCACCGCATCGCGGAAAGCTTCGGGCTGCGGGTGACGGAAACGCGCCCGGGCCTCGTGCCGCTGACCTTCGCTGCGCAGGATCTGGAAAAGACCGCGCCGCTCGCCGGCATCGCGGTGGCGGGGCGGGTGAGCGCAGGGCGCACGGGCTTTGACGAGGCGGTGCTCTTCACCCACCGCGGGCTGTCCGGCCCGGCGATCCTGCAGGTGTCGAACTACTGGCGCGAGGGCGAGGCGATCGTCGTCGATCTGGCGCCCGGGCGCGACATCGCCGCGACGCTGGCCGCGATGCGGGCCGAGGCGGGGCGGGTGGCGCTGCACAATGCGCTGGCGCGGCTGCTGCCCGAAAAGCTGGCGGCCTTTGCCGTGGCCGAGGCGGGGCTTGCGGGGCGGCTCGCCGATCACGGCAACCGCGCGCTCGAGCGGCTGGCGGCGCAGGTGCATCGCTGGCAGGTGCGGCCGGTGGGCTCCGAGGGCTATCGCACCGCCGAGGTGACGCTGGGCGGGGTCGCGACCGAGGCGCTCGACGCGAAGACGATGGAGGCGCGCGCCGTGCCCGGTCTTTACTTCGTGGGCGAGGCGGTCGACGTGACCGGCTGGCTTGGCGGCTACAACTTCCAGTGGGCCTGGTCGTCAGGCTGGGCCGCAGGGCAGGTCGCCTGAGCGACCCGCGGGAACGGGCTGCGCCGGGGCGAACCCCGGCGCGCCGGCTCAGCTCGACACCTGTTCGCGCAGGATCGAGGCGGTGAGCGACAGCATCAGATAGATGCCCGACAGGATCAGGAAGGCGAGCACCGTGTCCTCGAAGGCGCGCGGATAGGACGGTTCGTCGGGAGCGACCGGACGCACGCCCATTTCGAGGTAACGCACCTGCTTGTTCGCCTCGATCCGCGCCGTTTCCATCTGCTGGGCGGCCGCGGCCAGAAGCTGCTGACGGGTTTCCAGCTCGGCTTCGGCAATGCGCAGCTGGCCGGTGACCGCGGCGAGCGAGTCGCTCGATCCGGTCTTGTCGGTCAGCTGCTTGCGCAGCTCGGCGATCAGCTGTTCGAGCCGGGCGATGTCGCCCTTCACGCCCTGCACGCGCGCCGAGCTTGGCTGGGAGTTGTCGAGCAGCTGCCCGAGTTCCAGCCGTTTCTGCTGCAACTGCGTCTGGAAGGCCGAGATCTGCCCCATCACCAGGCTGCTTTCCGACACCGGGTCGAGCACGCCGACCTGCTCTTGCAGCTCGAGCACCTTGGCCTGGGCGGCGAAGACCTTCGCCTCGGCGTCGTCATAGCTGTCGCGCGCGCCCTTCATCTGGTCGCCGCGCAGCCGCGAGGTGAGCTGATCGACCTGTTCCTCGGCATAGGAGATCAGCGATTTCGAGAACCGCTCCGAGATCTGCGGATCTGGCGCGATGACTTCGAGCCGGATCAGCCCCTCGGAGGGGTCGTAGCCGATCTTCACGTTGCGCTGGTACAGCTTGTAGCCCGCCTCGCTCGAGGCGTCGGGTTCAAGCCGCTGCAGCGGGTCGATGTTCGGCGCCGAGAACACCTCGCGGAAATGCTGGTCGGTGTCGAGCCGCTTGTAGGCGTCGCGCGACTGCAGATAGCTCTGCACCGTGACCGAATCCTGATTGGTGGCCAGCTGCGTGCCCGAGAACAGGCTGCCCAGGCCGCTGCCGCCCGCCATCCCCTCGGACTTCTGGATCACGAATTCGCTCTTCGTCGCGTACATCGGCGTGGCGACGACATAGTAGTAATAGCCTGCGATCAGCGTCGGCAGGAAGATGAAGAAGGCAAGCCGCGCCGCCAGCAGCATCAGCTTGCGCCGGCGCCGGCGGGCGATGTCGCGCTGGATCTTGATGATCTCGCGCGCCCGCGCGCCCTCGTCGAGTGGCGGAGCCGGGGGCGGGGCGTCTTTCACCGTCTGCGGCAGCTTCACCCGGGTGTCGGCGCCCATGCCGTCGAGCCGGGCGAGCGCCTTCGTCGTGGCCGAGCCCGCCCCCATACCGGCCGGTGCGGGGGCCGGCATCGGACCGGGGCCCTCGTCGTCATCGTGTTCGAGGTGCATCAGCGCCGAGCGGTCGAAGGGGTCGATGCCGCGCCGGCGCAACATCCGCACCGCCTCGAAATCCGAGGTTGCCTCGATCCCGTGCTTCTTCGCCATCCGCCGCGCCAGCCGCAGCTGCCGGCCGGTCAGCCCCTCGGCGCGGATCGCGGCGATCTCCTCCTCGGGGGTCATCTCGGACGGGCCGAGCACCTGGGTGTCGCCATCGGGATGCGCGCTCGGGAAGTCGAGCGCGGCAAAGCCGTCGTCCTGCGGCTCGAAGAGCGCGGCGGGGTCGTCTGCGGCGGCGGCCGGGCTGCGCCGCGCGGCGGCCCGATGCGACAGCAGATCGGCAATCGTCGCGCCGCGCCCGGTCTCGGCTGCGGCCGGGGGCACCGGCGTGACGCCCGGGATCGGCGTGCGGCGGATGCGATACTTGGCGACTTTAGGACTTGTAGTCATACATCCGCTTCGCTTCTTCCAGAGTGTCGAACATGTAGAGCTGCCCGTCGCGCAGAACCGCCGCCGAGCGGCAGAACTTTTCAAGCGTCGCGGCCTGGTGCGAGACGACGATCACCGTCGCCTCCTTCAGCCGGTCGCGCAGGATCGCACCGGCCTTGCGGTTGAACTCCACGTCGGTGGTCGAGGGCATGCCCTCGTCGATCAGGTAGATGTCGAATTCGAGCGCCAGCATCAAGGCGAAGGTGAAGCGCGAGCGCATGCCCTGGCTGTAGGTGCCGACCGGCATGTCGAAATATTCGGCGATCCCGGTCAGCCAGCGGCAGAAGGCCTCGACATAATCCGGGTCGAGCCCGTAGAGCCGGGCGATGAAGCGCGCGTTCTCGCGCGCCGAATGCTTGTTCACCACGCCGCCCATGAAGCCGAGCGGGAAGGAGACGCGGCAGGTCTTGCGGATCTCGCCCTCGTCGGGCTTCTCGAGCCCGGCCATCATGTTGATGATCGTGGTCTTGCCGGTGCCGTTCGGTGCCAGGATGCCGAGCGAGCGGCCCAGCTCGACGCGGAAGCTGGCGCGGTCAAGGATCACCTTGCGCTGCTTTCCCGTCCAGAAGGACTTGCTGACATTCTCGAATTCCAGCATCGCTTCCTGCCGACCGTGCCTCGTCCGGTTCGTCGATCACGACCGGATCCTTTGTGGAAAAAGATCTAGATGTGCATTCCGGCGACATTATGTCCGAACTGTGCAGGCAGTTACAATCGGCCGGGGACTGTTTCGCCGCACGAAACAGGGGGAGACACATGACCGAGCCTGTCGCCGAAGCGCTGACAGAGGAAATCCGCGCCTGCCGGTTGTGCGCGGCCCGTTTCGCCGCAACCGAGACGGGTCATGCGCCGCGCCCGGTGGTCTGGTTCCGCCCCGGGGCGCGGGTGCTGATCGTCGGTCAGGCGCCCGGCGCGCGGGTGCATGCCTCGGGCCGGCCCTTCACCGACCCCTCGGGCGACCGGCTGCGCGCCTGGATGGGGGTGGGGGCCGAGACCTTCTATGACCTGTCGCGGATCGCGATCGTGCCGATGGCCTTCTGCTTTCCGGGCTATGACGCGAAAGGGGCGGACCTGCCGCCGCCGCCACTCTGCGCCGCGACCTGGCGGGCGCGGGTGATGGCGGCGCTCGGCCCGATGGACCTCACGCTGCTGGTCGGCGGCGCGGCGCAGCGCTGGCACCTCGGCACGCGCGCCGTCACCGCCACCGTCGCGGCCTGGCGCGATCATGCGCCGCGCGTCTTTCCCTTGCCTCATCCGTCCTGGCGCAATACGGCATGGCTGAAACGCAACCCGTGGTTCGAGGCGGAACTGATCCCCGCCCTGCGCGCCCGGGTGAAGGAGGTGACATGACCGAGACCCCCTACGACCGCGCCCATGCCGCGATGGAAGCCGATCCCGAGAACGAGGCGCTGCGCCTTGCGGTCTATGACCGGCTTGCCGATGCCGAGCTGTTCCTGCTGCTCGAGCACGAGCCCGACGAGGACAACGACATCATCCCGCAGCTCTTCTCGACCGAGGAGGGGGATTTCGTCCTGGCCTTCGACACCGAGGAACGGCTGGCCGAATTCACCGCGACCCCCGCGCCCTATGTGGCGCTTCCGGGCCGGGTGATCGCGCAGAACCTCGCGGGCGAGGCGGTGGGGCTGGGCGTCAATCTGGGCGTCGCGGACTCGGCGCTGCTGCTGCCGCCCGAGGCGCTCGAGTGGCTGACCCATGCGCTGACCCATGCGCCCGAGACGACGGCGGCGCGCCCGGTGGCCTTCGATGCGCCGGCGCTGCCGCCGGCGATGCTGGCGCTGCTGCTGCCGGCCTTCGAGGCGAAGTTCGACCAGCTTGCCGGGCTTGCGAGCCACGCGCTGCTGGGCGGCGTGACCTACGAGGGCGGCCGGCGCGGCCATGTCCTCGCCTTCCTCGGCGCGCCCGAGCCGGCGCAGCCCGGCATCGCCAAGGCGATGGCCGAGGCGCTGGCCTTCTCGGGGCTCGAGGCGGGCGAACTCGACGTCACCTTCCTGAGCGAGGCGGACCCCGCGGCGGCGGTCCTGCTCGAGAAGGCGCTGGTGCTGCACCTGCCCGAGGCGGTCGAGGAAGAGGTGCAGGAGCTGACCATCACCGCGCCGGGGATGGACCCGTCGAAGCCGCCGATCCTGCGCTGAGCGGGGCAGGGGGCGCTGCCCCCTCGGCCTTCGGCCTCACCCCCGAGGTCTTTTCGGCAAGGAGAAAGCGCGAGGATTTTCCGGCTTCCAATTGCCCCAAATATCCTCGGGGGGTGAACCGGCCGCAGGCCGGGAGGGGGGCAGACAGCCCCCCTATCTGAGGCCGATCTCGGAGAGTGCCGCCTGCAGCTCGCGCGGCAGCGGCTCCTCGCGCTCGCGCGTCGGGCGCAGGTCGGCCGGTGCGTCCTCGGGGGTCAGGTAGCGCCAGCCCTGGAACGGGCGGCGCGGCATCGCCTCGGTGCGCACCACCTCGCGGTCGAGGAGGATCGCGCAGCGCGGGATGCCGTCGGCGCCCATGACGTCCTCGAGCCCGATCACCCGTTGCCGGGCCAGCACCACGCCCTTGAACACCCAGTAGAGCGAGCCGCCGTCCAGCAGCTCGTCGCTGCGCTTCGGGCCCATGCGGGTGACGTGGCGGGCGGGGCCCGTGCCATAGTGCTGCGCCTGCCACTCGATCAGGTCCTCGACCTTCTCGGCGCCGACGCAGAGCTTGATCAGGTGAATCATCGCGGCCCCCCGGTTTCGCGGCTTTTGACATAGGACGCACGACGTCGGCCGGCAACTGCATCGCGGAGCGATTTCGCGGCTGGAATCTCGCCGGGCACTCATGCTATTGTGGCCTCCTGCCCCGTCAGACACCAGATGTTCCGGGGCTTTTTCTTTTTCTGCCCCGGATGTTGCCACTGCATCGGGGCCGTCACGACAGGACCGAGGAGCCGATGACCCGATTCGCCGCCAATATCGCCGAACAGATCTGGGACATGAAATACCGTCTGAAAGAGGCCGATGGCACGCCGATCGACATCACGGTCGAGGACAGCTGGCGCCGTGTCGCGCGTGATCTCGCCTCGGTCGAGACGGACCCGGTGGCCTGGGAAGAGCGCTTCTATGCCGCGCTCGAGGATTTCAAGTTCCTGCCCGCCGGCCGCATCCTCGCGGGTGCCGGCACCGGGCGCACCGTGACCCTCTTCAACTGCTTCGTCATGGGCACGATCCCGGACAGCATGTCGGGCATCTTCGACATGCTGAAGGAAGCCGCGCTGACCATGCAGCAGGGCGGCGGCATCGGCTATGACTTCTCGACGATCCGCCCGCGCGGCGCCGAGGTGAAGGGCGTCGCGGCCGATGCCTCGGGTCCGCTGTCCTTCATGGATGTCTGGGATGCGATGTGCCGCACGATCATGTCGGCCGGCTCGCGCCGCGGCGCGATGATGGCGACGATGCGCTGCGACCACCCCGACATCGAGCAGTTCGTGACCGCGAAGCAGGATTCGGCCCGGCTGCGGATGTTCAACCTCTCGGTGCTGGTGACCGATGCCTTCATGGCGGCGGTGAAGGCCGATGCCCCCTGGGATCTGAAATTCGGCGGCAAGGTCTTTCACACGGTGCAGGCGCGCGATCTGTGGAACAAGATCATGCGCTCGACCTATGACTACGCCGAGCCGGGCGTGATCTTCATCGACCGCATCAACAAGATGAACAACCTCGGCTATTGCGAGCAGATCGCGGCGACCAACCCCTGTGGCGAGCAGCCGCTGCCGCCCTATGGCGCCTGCCTGCTCGGCTCGGTCAACCTCGCCCGGCTGGTCACCGACCCGTTCACCCCGGCGGCGAAGCTCGATCCGGTGGCGCTTGACCGGCTGGTGCGCACCGCGGTGCGGATGATGGACAACGTCGTCGACGCCTCGCGCTTCCCGCTGCCGCAGCAGGCCGAGGAGGCGATGAACAAGCGCCGCATCGGGCTTGGTGTGACCGGGCTTGCCGATGCGCTGCTGATGCTCGGGCTGCGTTATGGCTCGGACGAGGCGGCGGCGCAGACCGAACGCTGGATGCACGAGATCGCCCGGGCGAGCTATCTCGCCTCGGTCGATCTGGCGCAGGAGAAGGGTGCCTTCCCGCTGTTCGACGCCGAGAAATATCTGGCCACCGGCACCATGCTGCAGATGGACGAGGATGTGCGCGAGGCGATCCGCACGCATGGCATCCGCAACGCGCTGCTGACCTCGATCGCGCCCACCGGGACGATCTCGCTTTATGCGGGCAATGTCAGCTCGGGGATCGAGCCGGTCTTCGCCTATGCCTACAAGCGCAAGGTGCTGCAGAAGGACGGCTCGCGCACCGAGGAAGAGGTCGTCGATTATGCCGTGCAGATGTGGCGCGACCTGAAGGGTGACGCGGCGCTGCCCGACTATTTCGTCAACGCCCAGACCCTCGCCCCGCTCGACCATGTGCGGATGCAGGCGGCGGCGCAGAAATGGATCGACTCGTCGATCTCGAAGACGATCAACTGCCCCGAGGACATCTCGTTCGAGGAGTTCCAGGGCGTCTACATGGAAGCCTTCGAAACCGGCTGCAAGGGCTGCACCACCTACCGGCCGAACGACGTGACCGGCTCGGTATTGAGCGTGTCTGAAACCTCGGAGAAGGCGCCCGAGGCCGACAAGGGCGCCGAGGTGGTCTATCTGACCGAGCCGCTCGACCGCCCCGCGGCGCTCGAGGGCGCGACCTACAAGCTGAAATGGCCGGCGAGCGAGCACGCGATCTACATCACGGTGAACGATATCGTGCAGGGCGGCCACCGGCGCCCGTTCGAGGTGTTCATCAACTCGAAGAACATGGAGCATTACGCCTGGACCGTGGCGCTGACGCGGATGATCTCGGCGGTGTTCCGGCGCGGCGGCGACGTGAGCTTTGTCGTCGAGGAACTGAAGGCGGTGTTCGACCCGCGCGGCGGCGCCTGGATGGCGGGGCAATACATCCCCTCGATCCTCGCCGCGATCGGCGGGGTGATAGAGCGCCACCTGATCGCGATCGGTTTCATCGCGGGCGAGGGGATGGGGCTGAAGTCCGATCCGAAGGCCGAGGTGATGGTGGTAGGCGAGGCCCCGCGCGGCGCGGCCTGCCCGGCCTGCGGCAGCTATGCGATGCGCAAGGTCGAGGGCTGCATGACCTGCGCCGACTGCGGCCATTCGAAATGCGGCTGAGGAGCTGGCAGCTGTAAGAGGTGTTGGACCCACTATAAAATGTCCATTTCCGGGGTAATTTGACCATTCCGGCACAGGATTAATGACCATCGGCTGCACTGCAGTCGGTGGTTTCTTTTTATTTCAATGACTTGTGTGACTGGCGGATTTGCGGCCTGTGATGCGCCGTCCTAGCGCTCCGTCCTGGCGGGCGCCATTGACGGCCAGCCGCGCTTTCGCCATCCCTCACGGCCAATCCGGCCGGGTTCTTTCCAACATCCCCCTCCTGCAGAACCTCTGCCCGAGGGCGTGGCGCGATGCGCCGAAAGGACCTCCATGACGAAGATCAAGTTCATCGATGCCCGCTTCGCCGATCCCGACGAGAACGAGTTTGCGCTCAAGCGCCGCTTCGAGTGGCACCTGCGCAAGCTCCGTGCCCTTCAGGACGGGGTGTCCCCGAAGGTGCCGGGAGACTTCGAAGATGAGTTGCGCTGGAACGAGGACCTCATCGCCGTGCCGCTCTCGGAGAAGGACCGCAACAAGGTGCTGCGCCGTGCGCGCCGGGTAATGGGCGCGCGTGCCAAGGCTTCCGGGCTCAGCCATCTCAGCGCGGATGACCGGCGCGCGCTCGAGGCGTTTCGTGGCGGGGCGGATCTGGTTGGCATTGCCAGCGAGCACCGTGCCGATGAGATCGCCGCGGCCATTCATGCCGAGATGCCCTGGATGGCGGCCGCCACCGACTTCCTGTGGAAGGCGATGCGTCGCTCGGTGCGGGTGGGGGAGCCCGGCTTCCGGCTGCCGCCCGTGCTGCTCGACGGCCCGCCGGGGATCGGCAAGAGCGTGTGGTCACGCGAGCTCGGGCGCCATCTCGGGGTGCCGCGCTGTGGCATCGAGGGAACCGCGGAGCAGGCCTCCTTCGTTGTCAACGGCTCGCAACGCGGCTGGGGTTCGGCCTTCCGGGGCCGGCCGCTGCAAGCCATCGTGCAGAGCCTCTGCGCGAACCCGATCGTGGTGATCGACGAGATCGAGAAGGCCGGCACACCGACCTCGACCAAGGGGCAGACCTACGGCTTGACCGAGGGGCTGCTGCCGCTGCTGGAACGCTCGTCTGCTGCCGTCTGGAAATGTCCCTACTACCAGGTCGGGTTCGACATGTCCTGGATCAGCTGGGTCCTGACCTCGAACAGCCTGAGGACGCTTCCGGCTCCGTTCCTGAGCCGCCTGGACATCCTGCGCCTTGCCGGCCCCGGCAAGGGGGATCTCATCTCCTTCGCGGAGCGAGAGGGCGCACGACGGGGGCTCTGTGATGCGTCCATCGGCGCGATCCGCGAGGTGATCAACCGGGTCGCCGACACGCATGAGCTCAACCTGCGCCATGTGTCCCGGATGCTGGCCAGGGCAGAGGCGATGGCAAGCAGCCCGCAGCCGCATTGAGTGGTGAGTGCGGGGGCTCGCCTTCTGGCGGCCTGCGGATCACAGCCGCCGTTCGGGCCGGGCGCGTCAGGTGGCCGGCGTCTAGCCTTGGCGCACGGTTGCGCTAGACGCGGCATGATGCGCCACGTCAACATGAAGGGCGGAAAGCGGTCGGTCAAGGCGTGAGGCCCGGCCGGCGGCCGAGGGCGGATGCTGTTGAAAAACTCCGGTCTTGATCGGCTCAAAGGCTTCTGATTCCCTTGGATTTCAGGGATCTGGAGGGATTGCGATGCTTGGAAGGCAGAAGGTTCACGCCCGGCTGTTCTACGAATTCGATCTCGAGACGCATATCCCGTCTGACCATTTC
>NZ_RCHI01000007.1 GCF_003664585.1 Paenirhodobacter hankyongi | reverse complement strand
GTGGTACTTCGCCTGGATCCTCGGCCTCCCCCTCGCTGCCCTCATCGCCGTCGCTAACGCAATGTGGCTCGAAATGCTCAACGATCGGAAGATCGCCGGGGAGCACGATCCGAAACCCTGAGGCAACATATCCCGAGACCGGCCCCCTTCGTCCAGTTTGGGGGCCGACCAGGGGCCGTCCCGGTATCAGCCGCCGGGGCGGCCCCGCTTTCTTCCGGGGGAGCGTCCGGCGCGGCGGAGTAATCCGAGTAAAAGAATCAGTCTTTACAAATCCGATCTTTTCACTCAGGTTATCCCCACCAGAAACCGAAGCGAACAGGACACCCGGACATGAAACGCTCCCTCCATCCCGGCCCCGACGCGCGGGGCGCCCGCCGCTCTGACCCGCCCTTCAGCCTGCGCGACCTCGTCGAGGCGATCTGCACCGGCGTCGCCCCCGCCCAGGGGATCGAGATGATGCTCGACCGCATCGAGAGGGGCTGAGGAATGACGATGTCGCAAAGCTTTACCGCGCAGGATTACCTCCCCGCGCTGCCGCTGCATGACGCGCGCGTGCTGACCGAGGGCGGCTCGCTCGCCAGCATCCTGCTGGACGGTCAGGTCTATACGCTGCGCATCACCAAGGCAGGCAAGCTGATCCTGACGAAGTAGTCCCCGTCAGAGATCCCTTCCTTCGTCGCGACTGGGGCCGGCCTGCCGGCCCCCTTTTCATTTCAGCTGGCTGTCCTTCGAGCCGCGCCGGTTGATGCCGCCGCGCAGCTGCGGCCGGGCGTCGCGCGCCTTCTGGCAGTCGATGCAGAGCTTGACGCCGGGGATCGCGACGCGCCGCGCCTCGGGGATCGGTTCATCGCATTCGACACAGACTTCCGCGCTCTCGCCCATCGGGCCGCGCCGCGCCTGCAGGCGCTTGAGCTCGTCCTCGATCGAGGCGTCGATCTGTTCATTCACCGCGCCGTCACGCGCCCAGCCACCGGCCATGCCGCATCCCTCCTGCCAGAGGGTCAAGCTAGGCAGCAAAACGCCGCCCGTCAAAGGGGCGGCGACGATCCGGGGCAAATTTTGATCCGGGAGGAATTTTTCTGGAGCGGGCGGCGGGAATCGAACCCGCGTCATTAGCTTGGAAGGCTAAGGTCTTACCATTACACAACGCCCGCGCCGGTGCACAATCCGCGCCCGGACCTGATACAGGCACCGGGCGCGTCGTGCAAGCGCCGCGTGACGGGCTCAGCGCTTGAGCCGGTAGAACCACGGATCGGCCGGTTCCGCGATGCCGGTCGGCGCATCCTGCTCGACCCGGCGCCAGACCGTTTCATCCTGCGGGGCGATCGTCGCGTCGCGGCCCTTCACGAAGCTCTGCTCGCGCACGATCATCCGATAGGCGGCATCAAGCGCAATCGCCCGTTCGGGCGAGGGGGTGATGAGCGGCGCAATGTCCGCCTGCAGCGCCACGGCCTTCTCGGGCGTCAGATCGCCCTGCGCAAGCCAGGCCGAAATCACCTCGGTGTTCGAGCGGAACTCGTCGCCCGCATGGTTGGTGCGCAGGTAATGGGCGTAATCGCCCTGCCCGTCCGCGCGCACGAGATCCGGCGTGCCGGCCAGCCCCTTCTGCGTCCAGTGATACCAGCCGTCGCGGAAGGCGCCGGGGCCCGAAATCTTGCGCGGGAAGGCGAAGGTGGAATCGTCGGTGGTGCCGATCGAGCCATGACAGCCCATGCAGAACACCGTCTCCTCGAAGCTTTGCGGCCGCAGATCGCCCGCCGCATCCTCGATGAAGCCCTGCAGCCGCCAGCCCATGCCGTTCGGGATGCCCGCCTCGGCCGAGCCGAAGAACTGCTTCGGCCGGTCGGGGAAGTCGGCGTCTTCCTTCTTCTCGGCGAGCGCCCCCTCCTCGAGCTCGGCATAGCTCTG
Source organism: Paenirhodobacter hankyongi (assembly GCF_003664585.1). GTDB lineage: Bacteria > Pseudomonadota > Alphaproteobacteria > Rhodobacterales > Rhodobacteraceae > Rhodobacter > Rhodobacter hankyongi. Next base: position 214,620 of record NZ_RCHI01000007.1, on the reverse strand, counting down.
CCAGGAGGTCTTCTTCATGTAGCGCAGCTCCTTCATCCGCGGCGCCATCGTCACGCCCTCGGGGCGCGGGTCGAGGTAGCGCACGGAATGCAGGAACTCGGTGCCGAGCGGATAGAGCCCGGCGGCAAGCGGCGCCACCTTCGGGCCAAGGGTGCCCGCGCGCCCCGCCCAATGCATCGTCACCCCCTCGAGCGGCGCAAAGGCGAAGACCACGCGGGTCGCGGTGCCAAGCGAACCGTCGCGGTCGAGATCGACGCCGAGCCTCCCCTCGTCCATGGGCTCGATCACCACATCGGCGCGGTTGATCAGTGCCTCGGTGATCGCGAGATTGGCCTTGTAGACGGCAAGGTTCTCGCTCCCGTCGGAGGTCTGGCGATAGGCTTCGGGCAGGCGGATCAGCACATCGTCGGCCGAGCCGTTGGTGGGCCAGAATGTGCCCGGCAGCGGCACATAGGCAAAGGCACGCCAGCCCGTCATGCGGCCATCCGGGCCATGATCGAAGCCCGCGTCGTCAAACGCGAAAGAGGCATCGGGGCGATAGCCAGCCCAGGCCCCGTCGCCGTTCGCATCCCACTCGGGCGGCAGCCGGTCGAGCCTGGCGGCCAGCACCGGCCGGCCATCGGCGCCCAGGTAATTGTCGGCGCGCACCCAGTCCCGGATCTCCTCGGCATCGGTCGCGGCCACCGCGGCGCGGCGATCGACGAAGAGGTTCGTCCAGGGGTTTTCGAGCGCCGGCCCCGGTATCGCGTAGTCCTGCTGCAGATCCGGATCCGAGACGAAATTCGGCGACCGCGGCAGGGTGTGGCAGGTCTGGCAGGGGTTGTGCACGGCGCCCTGCGCATCCTCGGTCCTGGTGTAGCACTGTGGCGGGATGTAGGCGGTCTTGTTCGCAAGCACCGTCGCCGTCAGATCAAGCGCATGGGCCGGCGCGGCGGTGGCAAGAAGGACAAGCAAGGTCAGGCGCCGCATCGGTCGGTCCTTTCGCAAAGGCAGGAAGTCTCGAAAGCAGACGGGGCGCGGGGGGAAGTCCCGCGCCCCGCCCGTGGTCTGGTCTCAGATCACTTGTCCAGCGCCGGGAACGGCCCGATGTAGCCGACATAGGCGCGCGCATCGGCCGGATCGGCCAGCTTGTCCTCGTCGCTCTCGCCATAGGGGTGCTGCACGACCGCCATCAGATAGCCGTGGCCATCGACGTTCGGATACCAGTAGGCCGAGGTGGTTTCCGAGCCGTAGGGGGTCGACAGGATCCGGGTCAGCTTGCCCGAGTCGGTGTTCAGCGCCCAGATCGCGTCGTTCTGGTGGCCCTCGCCGGTGTCCTCGCCGATGATCAGCGTGTTGTAGCCCGGCATGTAGGTGATGTTGTCCGGGTTCGCGATGCCGTTGATGTCACAGGTGTTCACCTTGGCCGCGTCGCCGCACATGTTATGCGCCGGATCGCAGCTCGGATCGGCCGCCTTCTCTTCCTGTTCCTTCGTCATCGGGATGCCGGCAACGAGACCCTTCATCGAGGTCGCGGTGAAGCTGTCGTCAAGGCTCAGCTGATAGACCGCGCCGCAGGCGTTCTTCGCCACCCGGATGTCATTGCGGCCGCCCTTGTCCTGCTTGCCGCCGTCTTCCATGCCCTTCGACACTTCCGACATCGCGAGATAGAGCGCGTGCTTGTCGGCGTCGTAGGTCGAGCCTTCCATCTTCCGGAACTCGGTCGTCGCGCCCATCATCGAGGCATAGCGGCGGGTTTCCAGACGCGAGGCCAGCATCTCCATGCCCGGCTTCACCTTGAGGCATTCGGCGCGGCCCTCGGCGTTCGACGCGGCAAAGCCCTCGGCGCAGCTGCCGTCTTCGTTCAGATCGGCGGTCTCGAAGAGATCGGAGAATTTCACGCCCTTCTCGATCGCGGCCTGCACGGTCGCGTCATCGGCATGACCGAGGTCAATCCATTCGAGGGTCGCGGCGCCCACGCCCTCGTCCGAGGTCTGCACCCATTTCGCGGCATAGAGCGTGCCGGCCGACAGATCGCCCGCCTTGTCGGCGACGAAACGGAACAGGCCCACGTTGGTGCCGTCGTCCGAGATATAGGCGGTCTTCTGGTCGGGCATCACGTTGGCCAGCTCGACCGCGACGCGGCCCATCGAGAAGTGCTTGGCCGCCATCGCATCGCCCGCGTCCGAAACGGTGATCTCGGTCGGGAAGCCGTAGCGATAGGGGTTGTAGGCGGCGCGGAACTCGTCGAGCGTCATCTTCGCCGGGTCGAGGCCCTGATAGCGCACCATCGGGAAATCGTAATCGTCGATCTGGTCAAGCGCGGTCGCAGCCTCGATCTCGCGCGCATCGGCCGGGTATTCCTCGGAGCCGAGGTGGGTTTCCCACGGCGTCACGGAGCCCGCGCAGGGCACCCAGAGCCCACCGAAGGCCGAGAAGTTCACGGGCTTCGTCGAGACCGGCGTCAGGTTGCCGTCGGCGTCGCGCGCGAGTTCCGAGATGTACATCGAGCCCGGGCGCGATTCGAAATGGGTGATCGAATAAAGCTTGTCACCCTTGCGGATCAGCGAGGTGAAGTCGGCATCGACCGAGATGTGCTCGGAGCCGTCGGCGGATTTCACCGGGTTGCCCTTCGCGTCGGTGAGCAGCGCGAAGGTGCCGTCGCCGATCTTGTCGCCGGTGCGCGCCAGCAGGTGATAGGCGATCGGGAAGTCCTTGCCGTCGATCGTCACCTTGTCGGTCGCCACCACGGCGCGCTTGGCCGCATCGTCGGCCGCGAAGGGCACCGGGGCGAAGGACAGATCGCCCGCATGGGCAAGAACAGGCAGGGCGATGAGCGCGGTGGCTGTCAGAAGATGGCTGCGCAGGGACATGGGATTCTCCAGTCGGATGAGGGATGCGCCTGCCCTAGACCCGCCGCCCAACAGGAATGTGACACGCCCGCCTTCCCTTGCGGCAACCACCCCCGGGGAGCGACGGTGCGCCCCGTTGACGGCGCCGCAGCGCGGGATAGTGTGGCCCCCGGCAACCCCGGAGGCAGCCATGAGCAGAACCGGCACCGCGCTTCTCGTCCTTGCGATCGTCGGGCTCGCTCTGGGGCTCGGGCTGCGATTCGCAGGGTTTTCCCCCGCCGCGCAGATCGTCTGGACGCTCGGCACCCTGCCCGTCCTTGCCGCCCTGCTGATCGAGATCGTGCGGGCGCTGGCGCGCGGCGAGGTCGGGCTCGACATCGTCGCGGCGCTGTCGATGAGCGCGGCGCTCGCCTTCGGCGAGACCCTTGCCGCGCAGGTGGTGGCGGTGATGTATGCGGGCGGCACCTTCCTCGAGGCCTATGCCGAGGGGCGGGCGCGGGCCGACATGTCGGCGCTGCTCGCCCGTGTGCCGCGTGTCGCGCATCGCCACAGCGGCGACGGGCTCGAGGAGGTCGCGCTTGACGCGCTCGCCCCCGGCGACCGCATCCTCGTGCGGCGCGGCGAGGTGACGCCGGTCGACGGCACGCTGGCCTCGGCGACGGCACTGCTCGACACCTCGGCGCTGACCGGCGAGTCGCTGCCGGTGCGGATCGGCCCCGGCGCCTCGGTGATGAGCGGGGCGGCGAATGCGGGCGAGACCTTCGACATGATCGCCACGCATCGCGCCGCCGAAAGCACCTATGCCGGCATCGTGCGGCTGGTCGAGGCGGCGGCCCGCGCGCGCGCGCCGATGGCGCGGATGGCCGATCGCGCCTCGCTCGGCTTTCTCGCCGTCACCCTGCTGATTGCGGGGGCCGCCTGGGGGCTGACCGGCGATCCGATCCGCGCCGTCGCGGTGCTGGTGATCGCCACCCCCTGCCCGCTGATCCTCGCCGTTCCGGTGGCGCTGGTCGCGGGGCTCAGCCGCGCCGCGCGCTTTGGCGTGCTGATCAAGGGCGCACAGGCGCTCGAGGCGCTGTCGCGGGTGCGGGTGCTGATCCTCGACAAGACCGGCACCCTCACCGACGGCATGCCGAAGCTGACCGCGATCCTGACCGAGAGCATCGACGAGACCGAAGCGCTGCGCCTTGCCGCGGCGCTTGAACAGGCCTCGGGCCATCCGGTCGCGCAGGCGCTGGTGGCCGAGGCGCAGGGCCGCGGCCTGGCCCTGCCGGTGCCCGAGGCGGTGTGCGAGGCGCCCGGCGAGGGCCTGACCGGCCGGATCGAGGGGCATGCGGTCGCGATCGGCGGGCCGGGCTTCGTCGCCGCGGCGCTTGGCCAGCCCGCCCCCGACCTGCCGCCCGCCGAGCCTGGCGCGCTGCGGGTGACGCTCGGCGTCGATGGCCGGATCGTCGCCCATCTGACCCTCGCCGACCGGCTGCGCGAGGACACGCCCGGCTTCCTCGCCGCCGCGCGCCGCCTCGGCATCCGCCGCATCATCCTGGCGACCGGCGACCGGCCCGAGATCGCCGAGCGGGTCGCGGCGCCGCTGGGTCTTGATCTGGTCGAGGCGGCACTTGTGCCCGTGCAGAAGGTCGAGATCGTGCTGCGCGAGCGCGCCCGCGGGCCGGTGATGATGGTCGGCGACGGGGTGAACGACGCCCCGGCCCTCGCCGCCGCCGATGTCGGCGTGGCCATGGGCGCGCGCGGCGCCGCCGCCTCGGCCGAGGCGGCGCAGGTGGTGCTGCTGGTCGACCGGCTCGACCGGCTGCTGCCCGGCATCGAGGTCGCACAGCGCTCGATCGCAATCGCCTGGCAAAGCGTCGCGGTGGGGCTTGGGCTGAGCGTGCTTGGCATGATCGCCGCGGCCTTCGGGCTGATCTCGCCGGTCGAGGGCGCCATCGCGCAGGAGGCGATCGACGTCGCGGTGATCCTGAACGCGCTGCGCGCCCTGGCGATCCGGCCGCGCGGCATTGCCCCCGCCGCCGAAGCGGCCTAAGCGGGGGCCATGCGCATCCTCGAGAACATCCTCACCGACCGCGGCTCGCGCTATGCCGTCTCGGGTGGCCCCTGCCGCACCGAGGCGGAGGCGCGCGCCTTCCTCACCGCACTGAAGCGCAACAAGAAATTCGCCAAGGCCACGCATAACAGCTGGGGCCTGATCGGCGCCGAGGGGCCGGTGAAGAACGACGATGGCGAAGCGGGCGCCGGCATGGTGATCTTGCGGATGCTGGAGCGCGAGGGGGTGACGGACGAGATCGTCGTCGTCACCCGCTGGTTCGGCGGCAAGCATCTGGGCGGCGACCGCTTCCGCCATGTGCAGGAGGCGGTGCGGATCTACATCGACGCGCTGCGCGCCGGGGCATGAGCGCCGAAGCCGAGATGCTGGCCCGCCTCGCGCACTCGAAATTCCGCGCGCGCTTTCACCTCGGCCCGCGCGAGCGTGCCTATGCCGAGACGAAGGGCCGCGCGGTGATCGCCTCGCATGGCGCCGATTTCATCGCGACGCGGCTGGCCCCGGAAGCGCCGAAAAACGACGGCAAGCAGACCCCGATGCGCGGCCACCCGGTCTTCGTCGCCCAGCACGCCACCGCCACCTGCTGCCGCGGCTGTCTGGCGAAATGGCACGGCATTCCGGCCGGCACGGCCTTGACCTCGGCCGAACAGGACCGGATCCTGCGCCTGATCCTTGCCTGGATCGACCGCGAGATGGACCACGGACAATGAGCACGCAAACCCCCTCGACACAGGCGCTGAAGCGCGCGGGCGTCGATTTCGACATCCGCGAATACGACTATCCGCACGACCACGGCCACGAGCGCATCGCATTGCAGGCGGCCGAGGCGATCGGCGCGGACCCGGCGCGGGTGCTCAAGACGCTGATGGTCGAGGTCGACGGCAAGCCCGCCTGCGCGGTGATCCCCTCGGACCGGACGCTGTCGATGAAGCGCGTGGCCACGGCCTTCGGCGGCAAGGCGGCGCAGATGATGGACGCGGCGAAGGCCGAGCGCCTGACCGGCTTTCACACCGGCGGCATCAGCCCCTTCGGTCAGCGCAAGCGGGTGCCGGTGGCGATCGAGGCGGCGGTGATGGAGTTCCCGACGGTGGTGATCAACGGCGGCAAGCGCGGCATGATGGTGATCCTCGCCCCCGCCGATGCGCTGACCGCGGCGGGCGCCACGGCACAGCCGCTGATCGCCGACTGAGCGGCCTTGCGGCGGGCCTAGTGCCCGCCAAAGCCCTTGCGGATGCGGCGCACCATCAGCCAGACGCCGATGATGACAAGCGGCGTCAGACCGGCCACGGCCATCTCCTTCGACACGCCGTAATGCTTGGCCAGCGGATAGCTCAGATAGCCCGCAAGGCTGACCGCGTAATAGCTGATCGCCACCACCGACAGCCCCTCGACCGTGTGTTGCAACTGCAGCTGCACGTCGGCGCGCCGGTCCATGCTTTCCAGAAGCTTCTGGTTCTGCCCCTGGCGCTCGACCTCGACCCGGGTGCGCAGCAATTCGCCCGCGCGCTCGGCCCGCTCGATCATCGCGTTCAGCCGCGCCTCGGCCGATTTCACCGTGCGCATCGCCGGATCATAGCGGCGCAGCATGAATTCCGAGAATTTCTGCCGGCCCTCGAAGCGGCTCTCGCGCAGCACCATCACCCGTTCCTTGACGATCGCCTCATAGGCCCCCGTCGCGCCGAAGCGAAAGGAATGGGCGACGGCAAGCCCCTCGAGCTCGGCCGAGATCGCCAGCAGCCGGTCAAGCTGCTCCTCGGCGGGGTGGCTGTCGTCGCTCATCCCCTCGACCAGCGCCTCGAGCTCGGGGTCGAGCGCGTTGAGCCGCTGCGTCAGGCTGCGCGCCCGGCCAAGGCCCAGCATCGACATCGCGCGATAGGTCTCAAGCTCGCAGATCCGCTGCACGACGCGGCCGATCCGCCCCGGGCCGGTGCCCGGCCGCACGAAGACGGCAAAGCGCATCTGCCCGTTCGCGTCGATGCGGAAGTCGGTCGCCACCGCCGCGGCCCCGTCGAGCACCCAGGCACAGACCATGCTTTCGTGCACGAACCAGTCGTCGAGCGCGGGCATGATCGCGTCCGGGTCCTCGGGCAGGAACTCGATGCGGATCATCACCGCGGCGATGCGCTTGCCCGGCGCCTGCGACAGCCAGTCGGCCGGGAAGACCTCGGTGTCGTTCGGGTCGAAGGGCCGCGCAGCGACACCCGGCGCATGGGCGAGATAGGTCACGAACTCGGTGTGGCTTTCCCATTTCAGGGTATAGCGGCCGATCTCGCCGGTGTGGTGGGTGACATCGGCGGGCGGCAGCGGCGCGCCGTTGCGCTCGAGCAGCGCGCACAGATGCGCGTGATCGCGCCTGCGGTCGCGGTTCGCGGCATCGCGCGGTTCCTTCACCGCGGCATAGACCACATGGGCCGGCGCTGCGATGCGCGGAAAGGGGCGCGCATGCAGCTCGTTCACCAGCGCATAGCGCAGCGGATGGTCGTCGATCGGGGTCATGCTGCCTCCGGTGCGGTCAGGGCCGAGGCTTTCCCCCTTACCGCGAATCGCCCCACACGCAAAGAAAAAATGCCGCGATACCAGATGTTTATCGGCATACAACGGTATGCAGGTTGCGCCCCCGCATGCCGCGGCGCGGAAAAATCATGCGGCAGGCGTAGGGGATGGCGCCGCGCCGCGTATCCCCTTGCATGACATCGAAAGGGAGACCCGCGATGAAACCAGCCCTGCCCCTGCGCACCCTGCCCGCGATCGCGCTTGCCGCGACACTCGGCCCGGCGCTTGCCTGCGCCGCTGGCACCATGAGCCCGGGCTTTGCCGCGCTCGACCGCGACGGCAACGGCGCGATCAGCCGCGCCGAGTTCCTCGATCTGCGCAAGGCGATGTTCGCACGCATCGACGCCGACGGCTCGGGCACGATCACCCGCGCCGAGCTCGACGCCGCCCGGGCAAAGCTGCCGCAAGGCAGCAGCCGCCGCGGCGAGGACCGGATCTGGGCGCAGGATGCGAACCGCGACGGCAAGCTGACGCTCGCCGAATACACCGCCCAGACCCGCGGCTTCGACATGGCCGACCGCAATGGCGACGGCGTGCTGAGCCCGGCCGAATTCGAGCGCGTCGCGCGCTTCCTCGGCCAGCTGCCGCGCTAATACCGCCCCTCATCTCCGTCGAAAGGACAGATCATGAAACGTCTTGCCACCCCCCTTCTCGCCCTTGCCCTCGTGCTGCCCGCCACCGCCCCGGTCGCGCAGGCGCACAGCGTCACCGTGACCGGCGCGAATGGCGGCACGATCCAGCGCGACCGCGACTGCAGCCGGTCCTCGGGCACGGCGCGCTGCACCGTCAGCGGCACCGCGACCGGCGCGAACGGGCAGACCGCGACGCGCGAGCGGGTGCGCACCACCACCGCCGGCAGCTCGAGCACCACGGTCACCGGCACCGGGCCGCAGGGCAGCACCACCTATCGTGCGCGCCGCATCATCGTGACGCGCTGAGGGGATGCGCCCGCCCCGCCCCGCGGCTAGGCTGCGGCAGGCGGGGCGCAGGCGGCGCACAGGCGGCAATGGAACGAGGCGAGGAAGCACAGGCACTGATGGCGGCGCTCGCGCGCGGCGAGCGGGCGGCGCTTGCGCGGCTGATCGCCCTTTACGGGCCCGGGGTGCAGCGCTTCATCGCGGCCCAGCTCGGCTCGCGCAGCGAGGCCGAGGATATCGCGCAGGAGGTCTTCCTGCGGGTCTGGGCGCAGGCGGGTCGCTATGACCCGGCAAAGGGCGCGGTCAGCAGCTGGATCTGGCGCATCGCGCTGAACCTGTGCATCGACCGACGCCGGCGGCTTGGCTGGCGGCGCTTCCTCGGCTTCGAGGCCGCGCCCGAGACGGCGGACGAGGCGCCCGATGCCGAGGCGGTGCTCGACGGCCGGCAACGGCTCGCGCAGACCCGCGCGGCGCTCGCCCGCCTGCCCGAACGGCAACGCGCGGCGCTTTTGCTGCGCGCGACCGGCGGGCTCGCCACGGCCGAGATCGCGGCCGCGCTCGGGGTCAGCCCGGGGGCGGCGGAACAGCTTCTGGTGCGGGGCCGCGCGGGGTTGCGCGCGCAGCTTGGCCCCGGATCCGGGGAGGAGGAGAAAGGATGACGCAGATGGATGACGACGACCTTGATCGCGACCTGTCGGCGCTGATGGCCGAAGAGCCCGCCGATGCGGCGGCGCTCTCGCGCCGGGTGCTGACCCGGCTGGCGACGCCCGCGCCCGCGGGCGCCGCGGGGCTTGCCGAGGTGCTGGCCCTGCCCGGCCCGGCGCTTGGTCTCTTCGGCGGGATGATGGCGGCGGCGATGGCGCTTGGCTATCTGCTGCTGCCGGTGATGGGCGGCGAGGGCTGGGTCACGCTCGGCCTCTTCGGCGATGTTCTCGGCGTGACGGGAGGGTTCTGATGACACTCAAACGCGACAAGGGGCGGATCGCGCTGATCGCGGTGCTGGCGGTCTCGCTTCTGGGCAATGCGCTGGCGGCCGGCGCGGTGCTGCGCTTTCGCGCGCTGCAGAGCGAGCTGCTCGGCCCCGCGGCGGAGCAGGCGCTTTTCCCGCGCGCGGTGCGGCGCGACCTGCGTGCGGCGCTGCGCGAGAATGCCGAGACCCTGCGCCCGGCCCTGCACCGGCTGGCAGAAGACCGCGCCGCGGTCGTCGCGGCAAGCACGGCGCAGCCCTTCGACCGGGCCGCGCTCGATGCCGCGATGGTCGCGATGCGCGCCCAGCTCGACACTACGCTCGGCGCAGTGCAACAGGTGATCGGCGACCGGCTTGAAGCCCGCGCAAGGGGCCAATAGCAAAAGGCCCCGCCGAAGCGGGGCCTTTCATCACGGTGCGGGTGCCGTTCAGCGCAGCAGATGCAGCAGCTCTTCGATCGACTTCTTCGCGTCGCCGTAGAACATCCGCGTGTTCTCCTTGTAGAACAGCGGGTTCTCGATGCCGGAATAGCCCGTGCCCTGGCCGCGCTTCGACACGAAGACCTGCTTCGCCTTCCACACTTCCAGCACCGGCATGCCGGCGATCGGCGAGTTCGGGTCTTCCTGCGCCGCCGGGTTCACGATGTCGTTCGAGCCGATCACGATCGCCACGTCGGTTTCCGGGAAGTCGTCGTTGATCTCGTCCATCTCCATGACGATGTCGTAGGGCACCTTCGCCTCGGCCAGAAGCACGTTCATGTGCCCCGGCAGACGGCCCGCGACCGGGTGGATCGCGAAACGGACGTTCTTGCCCTTGCCACGCAGGATCGAGGTCAGCTCCGACACCGCCACCTGCGCCTGCGCCACGGCCATGCCATAGCCCGGAACGATGACCACGCTGTCGGCGTCGCTCAGCGCATCGGCCACGCCCTGCGCATCGATCGCCACCTGCTCGCCGGTCACTTCCATCGCCGGGCCCGTCGCGCCGCCGAAGCCGCCGAGGATCACCGAGATGAACGAGCGGTTCATCGCCTTGCACATGATGTAGGACAGGATCGCGCCCGAGGAACCGACCAGCGCGCCGGTCACGATCAGCAGATCGTTGCCGAGCGAGAAGCCGATCGCCGCCGCGGCCCAGCCCGAATAGCTGTTCAGCATCGACACCACGACCGGCATGTCGGCGCCGCCGATGCCCATGATCAGGTGATAGCCGATGAAGAAGGCCAGCAGCGTCATCACGATCAGCGCCCAGGCCCCCGCGCCGTTCATGAAGGCGATGAGCATGGCGAGCGACAGCAGCGCGGCGCCCGCGTTCAGCATGTGGCCGCCCGGCAGCTTCTTCGCCTTGCCGTCGACCTTGCCGGCAAGCTTGCCGAAGGCGACGACCGAGCCGGTGAAGGTGACGGCGCCGATGAAGACGCCGAGGAACAGCTCGACGCGCAGGATGTTCAGCTCGACCGCCGACTTGTGCGCGACAAGCGCGGCAAAGCCGGTGAGCGCCTCGCGCGCGGCCGCGTCCATGGCGCCGACCCGCGCCATCTCGAGATAGGCGTTATAGCCGATGAAGACGGCGGCAAGACCCACGAAGCTGTGCAGCGCCGCGACGAGCTGCGGCATCTCGGTCATCTCGACCGTCTTCGCCACATACCAGCCGAGCACCGCGCCACCTGCGAGCATCAGCGCAATCACCCAGCCATGGCCCATGCCCGGGCCGAAGACCGTGGCGATGACGGCGAGCGCCATGCCGGTGATGCCGTACCACACGGCGCGTTTCGCGCTCTCCTGCCCCGAGAGGCCACCGAGCGAGAGGATGAACAGAACGGCTGCAGCGATATAGGCAGCCTGAACGATACCGATGGAAAACATCTCAGTCCCTCCCCCCGATCACGATTTCTGGAACATGGCGAGCATCCGCCGGGTGACGAGGAAGCCGCCGACGATGTTGACCGTGGCGATCAGCACCGAAAGCGCAGCGAGGACGACGACCAGCCAGCTACCCGAACCGACCTGCAGCAGCGCACCGAGGATGACGATGCCCGAGATCGCGTTCGTCACCGCCATCAGCGGCGTGTGCAGCGAATGCGACACGTTCCAGATCACCTGGAAGCCGACGAAGCAGCTCAGCGCGAAGACGACGAAATGCGACATGAACGAGGCCGGCGCGACCGAGCCCACGAGCAGCAGCAGCGCCGTGCCGATGGCCAGCAGCATCACCTGCTGCCGCGTCGCCTTGCGGAAGGCCTCCTTCTCGGCCGCCTTGCGCTCCTCGGGGGTCGGCTCCTTGGCCTTCTCCTTCGGCTTGTGCGCGGCGATCGCCTTGATCTTGGGCGGCGGCGGCGGGAAGGTCACCGCGCCCTCGAAGGCCACGGTGGCGCCGCGGATCACGTCGTCTTCCATGTTGTGGACGATGACGCCATCCTTGCCGGGCGTGAGATCGGTGATCATGTGGCGGATGTTGGTCGCATAAAGCTGCGAGGCCTGCGTTGCCATCCGCGAGGGGAAGTCGTTGTAGCCGATGATCGTGACGCCGTTCTCCGAGACGATCTTCTCGCCCGGCACGGTCAGGTCACAGTTGCCGCCACGTTCCGCCGCAAGGTCGACGACGACCGAGCCGCGCTTCATCGCGGCGACCATGTCGGCGAGCCACAGCTTCGGCGCGTCGCGGCCCGGGATCAGCGCTGTGGTGATGACGATGTCCATGTCGGGCGCAAGCTCGCGGAACTTCTTCAGCTGCGCTTCGCGGAACTCGGGGCTCGAGGGCGCGGCATAGCCGCCCGCCGCAGCGCCGTCCTGCGTCTTCTCCTCGAAGTCGAGATAGACGAATTCGGCGCCCATCGATTCGATCTGCTCGGCCACTTCGGGACGGACGTCGAAGGCATAGGTGATCGCGCCAAGCGCGGTCGTCGTGCCGATCGCGGCCAGACCCGCGACGCCGGCGCCGACGATCAGCACCTTGGCCGGCGGCACCTTGCCCGCCGCCGTCACCTGCCCGGTGAAGAAGCGGCCGAAGTTGTTCGCGGCCTCCATCACGGCGCGATAGCCCGCGATGTTCGCCATCGAGCTGAGCGCGTCCATCTTCTGCGCGCGCGAGATCCGCGGCACCATGTCCATCGCGATGAAGTTCGCGCCGGTTTCCTTCGCCAGTTCAAGGCGATCGGGGTGCTGGCCGGGGTAGAAGAACGAGATGACGGTCTGCCCCTTGCGCAGCCAGCCGTGTTCCTCGTCGGTGACCAGCGGGCGCACCTTGACGATGAAATCGACCTCGGCGAAGAGCTCCGCCACGGTCGGGATCACGGTGACCCCGGCCTTGCGATAGGCCTCGTCCGAGAAGCCGGCGGCGTCGCCCGCCCCGGCCTCGATGAAACAGGTATGCCCCAGTTTTTGCAGCTGCAGCGCGGAATCAGGGGTCATCGCGACGCGCGATTCCCCCTCGAACGTCTCTCTCGGAGCGCCGATCTTCACGTGTTTCTCTCCCATGATTGCCCCCGGACCAATTTCAGCCGGGGGACACAAACGTGGCAAAATCTCCTTAGCACCGCGCAATAAAGTTTCACAAGTCGCAGGTGCCATGGAATCCTTGGAAAAAAGTCGCAGGCAACATAAGTGAATACACTTGCACGGAGTCCCGTGCAGGTTTCTTCGTTCGCGATCAACACCTTGCTTTGCCCGAACGCAAGCCCCTCACGCTGCGGCTGCAGCATCGGGGCCCGGAGAATTGTCGCTGCGACGTTGCGGCGCAGTCACAGCCAGCGCCGGGTGCGGGCGCAATAGGCCGCATAGTCGGCCCCGAAGGCCGCGCCGATCCAGGCCTCTTCGGCACGGATGTAGCGGCGGGTGATGAAGGCCATGAAGACCGGCACCAGCACCAGTGCAAGGCTTGCGCCCCACCACAGGTCGAGCCCGGCAAGCAGGATCGCATCGGCCAGATAGATCGGGTTGCGCGACAGGGCGAAGACACCGCCGGTGACCAGCGCCGCGGGCCGGCGCCGCGGAATCACCGTCGTGCGGTGAACCGCCATCTGCGCTGCCGCGAGCCCCATCAGCACAACCGCCGCGCCGATCAGACCACCGCCAAGCGCCCGTCCGAAGGGCAAGGGCAGCGGCACGAGCCGGCCGATCGCCCAGCTTGCCAGCGCGAAAAGCGCCAGCCACAGCGGCGGGATGTCCGCCTCGCGCAGAAGGTCGGCACTGGATCGGTGGCGCGCCACGGCCTCCAGCCCGCTCAGCTGCGCCAGACCACGATCTGCGCGAGATCGGAGGGCGCAAAGCCCAGAAGCCGCAGCGCGGCAAGCGAGATCTGCGAGCCGGCGTTGCGGTCGCCCACCAGCGGCAGCAGGTCGACCTGAACCGAGGCGCCAGTCTTCGGATCCTCGAGCCGGCCCTTGCCCGGGGCCTCGACCAGCGGCGTGCGGATCCAGAAGCCCGTCGCCGTCGGATCGCCGAGGCTGGCCACCGTGGTGCCAAGCCGCATCTCGCCCGGGATCGCGACGACGCCATTCGCCGCGATATGCGCGGCCGAGGTGGTGGTCGCCGATTCGGGCACGCCCGATTGCGGCACCGAGCCCGGCATCGGTCCGGCCTGCGGCGAGGGCGAGGCCTGCGACAGCGGCATCACGTCGACCGAGCCCGGATCGGGCAGCGTGCCGGTCGCGGTCTCGGCGGCGTCGACCGGCTTTTGCGCCGCCTTGCCGCCGCCACATCCCGCCAGCGCGATCGCCAGAACCGTGATCGCCACACCCGTCCGCTTCATGCCTGCCTCCGCACAGAAATCCGGCGCAGACTAGGGGGTGGCGGGAGACACTGCAACAGGGGCGCGACATCGCGCACGCGGATGTGCGCGCGCGCTTGCCGGGCCGGGCATCGCGCCCTATCTGGGCGCGCATGGAAACCGCGCCCCTGCCCCTCATCGACCCTTTCGCACGACCGATCACCTATCTGCGGGTGTCGGTCACCGATCGCTGCGACTTTCGCTGTACCTATTGCATGGCCGAGCACATGCAGTTCCTGCCGAAGAAGGAGCTGCTGACGCTCGAGGAGCTCGACCGGCTGTGCACGGGCTTCATCGGGCTTGGCGTGCGCAAGCTGCGGGTGACCGGGGGCGAGCCGCTGGTGCGGCGCGGCATCATGGGCTTCTTCACCGCGGTGGCGCGGCATCTGGAGACCGGCGCCCTCGACGAGCTGACGCTGACCACGAACGGCTCGCAGCTCGCGCGCTTTGCCGATGACCTTGCGGCCCTTGGCATGCGGCGGGTGAATGTCTCGCTCGACACGCTCGATGCGACGAAATTCGCCGAGATCACCCGCTGGGGCCGGCTCGATCCGGTGCTCGAGGGGATCCGCGCCGCGGCCCGGGCGGGGATGCGGGTGAAGATCAACACCGTGGCGCTGAAGGGCTTCAACGAGGACGAGCTTTTCGCCCTGGTCGACTGGTGCGGCGCCGAGGGCCACGACCTGACCTTCATCGAGGTGATGCCAATGGGCGAGATGGGCGAGGAACAGCGGCTCGAGCAATACTGGCCGCTGACCGACCTGCGCGCGCGGCTGGCCGAGCGTTTCACCGTCACCGAGACCGGGGAACGCTCGGGCGGGCCGGCGCGCTATGTGCGGCTGAGCGAGACCGGCCAGCGCATCGGCTTCATCACGCCGCTCAGCCACAACTTCTGCGAAAGCTGCAACCGGGTGCGGGTGACCTGCACCGGCGAGCTGTTCATGTGTCTGGGCCAGGAGGACAGCGCCGATCTGCGCGCGCCGCTGCGCGCCCACCCGGACGACGACGCGCCGCTCGTGGCGGCGATCCGCGCTGCCATCGCGCGCAAGCCGAAGGGGCACGATTTCGACTATTCACGCACCCATGTTTCGGGTCAGATGAGTCGTCACATGAGTCACACCGGCGGCTGAGCCGCCGCGTGGCAAGATGACCCAGATCAAGGCGCGCGGCCAAGGGAGAGTCCAGTCTCGCGCCGGACCAAAGGAGAATTCTCGATGTATTCCAACATCATCGTCCCCCTCGCCTTCGACGAGGACCACAACCCCGACACCGCGCTGAACGTGGCGCGCACGCTCGCCTCGGACGGCGCGCGGATCACCCTCGTGCATGTCATGGCCGATGTGCCGGGCTATGCCATCTCCTACATGCCCGAGGGCTACGGCGCCGAGCTGCGCAAGACGCTGCAGGAGCAGCTCGACGCGCTGGCCGATGATTTCGAGGCCGGCGCCGGCGTGATCCGCCAGGGCAATGCGGCGAACGAGATCCTCGACCTTGCCGAGGAGATCCAGGCCGACTGCATCATCATCGCCTCGCACCGTCCGGGCTTTGGCGATTACCTGATCGGCTCGACCGCGGCGCGGGTCGTGCGCCACGCGCCCTGCTCGGTGATGGTGCTGCGCTGAGGCGGAAACAGGGAGGGGGCGCCGCCCCCTCTTTTGCCTGACGGCAAAATTCACCCCCGAGGTATTTCGGGCAAGGAGAAAGCAGGGGCCGAGGGCAAGCGGGGGGCAGGCTCAGACGCCCGCACCGCCGGTGACGTCGTGGCCATAGACCCAGTCGAAGCGGCCAAGCAGCTTGCCCGGCACCAGCGTCGAGAGGGTGCGGATGCCGAGATGCCCCACCGTGCGGGTCAGCCCCGAGAGGTGGTAATTGCGTGCGTTGCGGTTTGCCGCCTCGACGATGCGCGCACAGCGCGGGGCCCGCGCGGCCTGATAGGCGGCGAGCGCGGCACTGTCCTCGGTGTGCTGCGCCAGCGTCTCGGCCAGAACCCAGGCATCCTCCATCGCCATCACCGCGCCCTGCGCAAGGAAGGGCAGCGTCGGATGCGCGGCATCGCCGAGCAGCACCGCGCCCTCGCCCCACCAGCGCCCGGCGACCGGGTGGCGGAAGAGGCCCCACAGGCCCGGCGCCTCGACCTGCGCCAGCCAGTCCTGGACCTGCGGACAGAACTCCTCGAAGGCCGCGCGCAGCGTCAGCGGATCGTCGGTGAGGCTCCAGCTTTCCTCGACCCAGCGGCGGCGCTCCTCGACCGCGACGATGTTGCGCAACCCGCGGCCGAGCGGATAGCTGACCAGGTGCCTGCCCGCGCCCATGAAGACCTGTGCCACCTTCGGCGCGGCATCGTCGCAGGGGATGAGCGCGCGCCAGGCGACCTGATGGGTGAAGAAGGGGGCGACCGCGCCATTCAGCGCCGCGCGGACCTTCGAATGCAACCCGTCGGCACCGATCAGCAGGTCGGTCTCGATCTCGGTGCCCTGCGCGGTGGTCAGCCGCGGCGCGCGACCGGCGGCGAGATCGACGGTGTCGATCTTCTGCAGCAGGCGGATCTGCACGCCCGCCGCGCGCGCGCCCTCGGCCAGCAGCTCGATCAGCCGCGCGCGGTGCAGAAAGCGGTATTCGGCGCCCGGCCGCAGCCGTGCGAGGTCAAGCCGTGCCACGCGCGAGGCCGTCTCGCCGTCGATCAGCTCGACCGCCTCGGCGCGCGGGCCCGCGGCCTCGAAGGCCTCGCCAAGGCCGAGCGCACGCAGCACCCGCGCCCCGTTCGGCGAGATCTGCAGCCCCGCCCCCACCTCGCGGATCGCCTCGGCCTGTTCGAGAACGGTGACCTCGGCGCCGCGCAGCGCCAGGGCGCGCGCCACGGTAAGCCCCGCCACACCGGCCCCCAGCACGGTGATCCTGCGTCCGATCAGCATGGTTCCTCCAGAAACGACTGCACCGGCACCATCGGGGTGCCGGTGCGAGCTGTCCTTGCGCGACATCAAATCCGGGGCACCCCGCCGCCGGGACCCGCCGCGATCAATCGTCGCGATGCACGCGCTCGCGCCGCTCGTGGCGCTCCTGCGCCTCGAGCGTCATCGTCGCGATCGGGCGCGCATCGAGCCGTTTCAGGCTGATCGGCTCGCCCGTCATCTCGCAATAGCCGTATTCGCCATTGTCGATCCGCCGCAGCGCCGCGTCGATCTTCGCCACCAGCTTGCGCTGCCGGTCGCGGGTGCGCAGCTCGAGCGCGCGATCGGTCTCTTCGCTCGCGCGGTCGGCGAGGTCGGGCACGTTGCGCGCCGATTCCGCCAGGCCTTCAAGCGTTTCCGCGGATTGTTCGAGGAGCTCGTGCTTCCAGGCCTGCAGCTTGCGGCGGAAGTATTCGAGCTGCCGTTCATTCATGAACGGTTCGTCCTCGGCGGGGCGATAGTCATCCGGTAGAAAGATTTCGGCCTTCATTTCTGCCCTCACTCTTCTGCCGTCCCGCAAGTCCGGCAGATTCCCTGCCCAAAATTCATGGCGCGCTCATACCGCAACGCCGTTGGGATGTCACGCCCCCGTTTTCACCGCGCCTCTTCCGCCCCACCGGTTGCGGCGCGCCCCGCGCACCGCTAGGCTCCGCTCCCGTGCCACAGCCAGCGGAGTTCGCCCGTGCGTTTCCAGTCGACCGACAGCTACGTCGCCCCCGAAGACCTGATCGTCGCGGTCAATGCCGCCGTGGCGCTCGAACGGCCGCTGCTGGTGAAGGGCGAGCCCGGCACCGGCAAGACCGAACTCGCGAAACAGGTGGCGCAAAGCCTGGGTCTGCCGATGCTCGAGTGGAACATCAAGTCGACGACGCGCGCGCAGCAGGGGCTTTACGAATACGACGCCGTCAGCCGGCTGCGCGACAGCCAGCTGGGCGAGGCGCGGGTGGCGGATGTGCGCAACTACATCCGCAAGGGCAAGCTGTGGCAGGCCTTCGAGGCCGAGGGCAAGGTCGTGCTGCTGATCGACGAGATCGACAAGGCCGACATCGAATTCCCGAACGACCTGCTGCAGGAACTCGACAAGATGGAGTTCCACGTCTACGAGACCGGCGAGACGGTGCGGGCGCGCCATCGCCCGGTGGTGATCATCACCTCGAACAACGAGAAGGAACTGCCCGACGCCTTCCTGCGCCGCTGCTTCTTCCATTACATCAAGTTCCCCGAGGCCGAGGTGCTGAAGGCGATCGTGCGGGTGCATTTCCCGGGCATCAAGGAGGCGCTGCTGACCGCCGCGCTGACGCAGTTCTACGAGATCCGCGAGACGCCCGGGCTGAAGAAGAAACCCTCGACCTCCGAGGTGCTCGACTGGCTGAAACTGCTGCTGGCCGAGGATCTGGCGCCCGGGGACCTGAAGAAGGAGGGCGCGACCCTGCTGCCGAAGCTGCATGGCGCGCTGCTGAAGAACGAGCAGGACGTGCATCTGTTCGAGCGGCTGGCCTTCATGGCGCGCCGCCAGCCCGGGCGCTGAGCGCGGCCCACCGGGTGAGCACGAACCGTCGCAAGGCGGGCGCTGCCCCCCTCGGCCTGCGGCCTCACCCCCCGGGATATTCGCAGCAATTGGAAGCACAGGACCGCTCTCGTCTTCCAATTGCCCCAGATATCCCGGGGGTGAATTTTCCGAAGGAAAAGAGGGGGCAGCGCCCCCTGCCTTCCGCCCCGGGCCGGGCCGCGAAAATCCCGCGCAAGGCCGCTTGACGGCGCCCGGCACTTGGCTTAGGTCTGCGCCTGCACCATGCGGGTATGATGTAATGGTAGCCTGTCAGCTTCCCAAGCTGAACGCGCGGGTTCGATTCCCGCTACCCGCTCCAGCCCCCCCTCCGGTCACAGCCCTTCACTCGGAAAGTGGCACCAGACGGTAAAGCGCGCCCTCCTCGGCATCGCTGATGATCCAGACATGGCCCGCGCCGTCGACCGCCACGTCGCGCACCCGCATGCCGAGATCCCAGCGGTCGAGCTGGGACGTGCCATCGGGCGCGACGCGGACCAGCCCCTCGCCGCGCAGCGCGCCGATCAGCAGCGACCCCGTCCAGTCGGGAAAGTCGTGCCCGGCATAGACCGCAAGCCCGGCGGGCGCGATCACCGGTGTCCACCACAGCACCGGCGCGGCCAGATCGGGGCGGGTGTAGTGGTCGGGGATCGGCCAGCCGGAATAGTGATCGCCGTTCGAGACGAGCGGCCAGCCATAGTTCCGCCCGGGCTCGATCCGGTTCAGCTCGTCGCCGCCGCGCGGGCCCATCTCGTGTTCCCACAGCGTGCCATCGGGGGCGAAGGCGAGGCCGTAGGGGTTGCGATGCCCCTCGCTCCAGGTCGCGGCGCGGGTCGGGCTGCCGGTGAAGGGATTGCCCGGCGCGGGCTGCCCCTCGGGCGTCAGGCGCAGGATCTTGCCGCGCGGATTATCGGGCTGCTGTGCGGTGTCGGGCTGCATCCGGTCGCCCACCGACAGATAGACCATCCCGTCCGGCCCGAAGGCGATGATGCCGCCGGGTTGCCCCTCGCCGCCCGGGCTCTGGCGCCAGAGCGGGGTGAGCTCGGTCAGCCGATTGCCCGCGAGCCGCGCGCGGGCGAGCGTCAGCGCGTTGTCTTCCGCGACATAGCTGAGGAAGACCCGCCGGGTGGTGACGAAATCGGGCGCGGCGGCGATGTCGAGAAGGCCGATCTGGCCCTCGTAGCGCACCGCGGGCAGGCCGCGGATTTCCTCCGCCTGCCCGTGCGAGACCTGCCACAGCCGCCCCCCCTTGCCGGTGACGAGCAGATCGCCGCCGGGGAGTGGCGCAATCGCCCAGGGCAGCGTGAGCGGCACCACCCGTTCGAGCCGGAACGGCGCCTCGGCGCGCGCCGGCAGGCCGCCCATGTTGCCCGGCTCCTGTGCCAGCGCCGCGCCGGTCATCAGCAGCACTGCCACGATCCATCCCAATCGCATCGCGCCCTCCGTTTGCGGGCAGTCTGGCACGGCGGGCCGCGCTTTGCACCCTTCCCCTTGGCCCTGCCCGCCGCTATCACGCTGGGGCACAACCACAGGAGGGCCCGATGGCCGGGATCGAACGCATCGAATGCGGCGCGCGGATGAGCGGCGCCGTCGTCTACAACGGGCTTGTCTGGCTGGCAGGCCAGGTCGGCACCCCGGGCGCCAGCGTCACCGAGCAGACGAAAGACGCGCTGGCCGAGGTCGACCGGCTGCTGGCGCTGGCCGGTTCGGACAAGACCCGGATCCTGAGCGCACAGATCTGGCTCGCGGACATGGCCGATTTCGCCGAGATGAACGCGGTCTGGGATGCCTGGGTGCCGCAGGGCGCGACGCCCGCGCGTGCGACCGGCGAGGCGAAGCTGGCCGCGCCCGGCTATCGCGTCGAGGTGATCGTCACCGCCGCGCAGGCCTGAGCCGGTCGAGGGGGCGCTGCCCCCTCGCGCCTTTGGCGCTCACCCCCGGGAGATTGGGTGCGATTGGAAGGGGAAAGGTCGCTTTCGCCCGCCGTCGCGGCAGATCGGCCGGGGGGTTTCTTTTGCGCAAGGCGCGGCGCCGTCACTCCAGCGGCAAGCGGGTCTCGATCATCCCCGCATACCAGCTTGCGCCGAAGCAGATCGCCTCGTCGTTGAACTCGTAACCGGGGTGATGGAGGATGGCGCTGTCGCCATTGCCGACGAAGATATAGGCGCCCGGCCGCGCGTTCAGCATGTAGCTGAAATCCTCGGCCGCCATCTGCGGCGGGAAGTCGGTGTCGACCGTGCCCGCAACCGATTGCGCAACGGCGATGGCGGCGCGGGTGGGCTCGGGCGCGTTCACGGTCGCCGGATAGCCCGGCATCCAGTCGAGCGCAGCCGTCGCCCCCGCCGCCTCGGCGGTCAGCGTGGCGATGCGGCGCAGCTGCGCCTCGGCCGTCACGCGCAGATCGGGATCGAGGGTGCGCAGCGTGCCGCGCAGCTCGGCCGTCTGCGGGATCACGTTATAGGCCCCCGTCCCCGCCCGCAGCGTGCAGATCGACAGCACCACGGGCGACAGCGGGTCGGTCAGCCGCGAAGCCACCGTCTGCAGCGCAACGACGATCTGACTTGCCACCAGCACCGGATCGACCGCCTGATGCGGTTTCGCCGCATGGCCGCCGCGGCCGGTCACGGTGATGCGGAACTGGTCGCAGGCCGCCATCACCGCCCCCTCGCGGATCGCGAATGTGCCGAGCGGCACCCCCGGCCAGTTGTGCATGCCATAGATCTCGTCGATGCCGAAACGCTCCATCAGCCCGTCGCGCACCATCTCGTCGCCGCCGCCGCCGCCCTCCTCGGCGGGCTGGAAGACCAGCACCGCGGTGCCGTCGAAGGCGCGGGTCTCGGCCAGGTATTTCGCCGCGCCGAGCAGCATCGCCATGTGGCCGTCATGGCCGCAGGCGTGCATCTTGCCGGGCGTGGTCGAGGCATGGGGCAGCCCCGTCTCCTCCTCGATCGGCAGCGCGTCCATGTCGGCGCGCAGCCCGATCGCCCGGCCCTGGCTGTCGGTGCGGCCGCGGATCACTGCGACGACACCCGAGCGGCCGATCCCCTCGACCACCTCGTCGACCCCGAAGCCGCGCAGCAGCCCCGCCACCCGGCCCGCGGTGCGCGGCAGGTCGAACATCAGCTCGGGGTGGGCGTGGAAATCGCGCCGCCAGGCGATGATCTCGGGCAGCAGTTCGGCGAAACGGTTCTTCACGGGCATCGGGCACCTCCAGACGCGCCAGCCTGCGGCAGAAGCGGCGCGCCGGCAAGCCCCTGACGCGCCGTCAGAAGGTCGGGCCGAGATCCATCTTCGTGCCGTCCGAGAAGCGGGCAAAACGGAAGCGGCGCAGGTCGTGGCCGGTGTCGCGGCCAAGCATCCGCGCCGCCATCACCCGCCCGATCGCCGGGCCGATGCCGAAGCCATGCCCCGACAGGCCCGTGGCGATGAAGAGCCCGGGCACCGGGCTTTCGTCGAGCACCGGCACGGTGTCGGGCATCACGTCGATCATGCCGGCCCAGGACCGGATCAGCCGCGGCACGCCAAGCGCCGGGAAGGCCCGGGCAAAGCCCGCCTGCACCTCCTTCAGCCGCGCCAGGTTCGGCGCGGGGTCGAGGACGCGCAGCCGCTCGAACGGGCTTTCCTCCTCCTCG
This sequence comes from Paenirhodobacter hankyongi, assembly GCF_003664585.1. Lineage (GTDB taxonomy): Bacteria > Pseudomonadota > Alphaproteobacteria > Rhodobacterales > Rhodobacteraceae > Rhodobacter > Rhodobacter hankyongi. The sequence continues at coordinate 192,403 of NZ_RCHI01000007.1, read as the reverse complement.
CTCCAGTGCCGGGGCGTCGTCCAGCCATCGGGCCAGCCGCGCCCGGGCGCCCAGGGGCGCAGCCGGGTCTTCGCACCGTCGCGGCGAAGCTGCGGGAGATAGCGGGCGAGGTTCCGGAACGCATCGGGGCCGATGTAGAAATCGTGCCAGGTGCCCGAGGCAAGGGTGTAGCCGCCGTCAACCCGGCGCCGCCAGGCGAAGATCTCGTCGGTGGCCGAGACCTGCGCCACCTCGGGCAGCGGTTCGGTCTGCGCGACGGTCGAGCGCACGGCGAGCTGCGGCAGCCGCACCCCCTCGCGCGCGGCCAGAAGCGACGACCAGGCGCCGCCGGCCAGAAGCACCTGCGGCGCGGTGATCCGGCCCAGTTCCGTCACCACGCCGATCACCCGCCCGCCGGCACGGTCGAGCGCGCGCACCGCGCAATTCTCGACGATCTCGACGCCCGCGGCGACGGCGAGGCGGGCAAGCAGCGGCACCGCCACCCAGGGCTCGGCGCGCGCGTCGGACGGCGTGATCAGCCCCGCGGCCCAGCCCGCGGTTGCAGAGAGCGCCGCGAGCTCGGCGCGCGACATCAGCCGGCTTTCAAGCCCGTGCTCGGCCGCCAGCCGCACCCAGGCCTCGTAGCCCGCAGCCGATTTCGGGTCATGCGAGAGATAGGCGACACCCGCGCGGCGAAAGCCAAGCTCGGGGCCGAGCTGCGCCGCGAATCCCTGCCACAGCTCCAGCGCCTCGAGCATCAGCGGCAGCTCGGCCGGGTCGCGGCCCTGGGCGCGGATCCAGCCCCAGTTGCGGCTCGACTGCTCGCCCGCGATGCGCCCCTTTTCGCACAGCACGACGCGCTGCCCTGCCTGCGCGAGATAATAGGCCGTCATCACCCCGGCGATGCCGCCGCCGATCACCACCACGTCGGCCTGCGCCGGCGGCGGTCCCGGGTAAACGACGCGCTCCGCCTCGGAAATCACGAATGCCATCTGTGCCCCCTGCTGTGCCGCCCCGAAGCTCGCGCCACGGCGGGCCCACGTCAAGCCCGATGCCGCAGCGCGGCACAATCTGTCTCCCGCGGCCCACGCCGGGTTGGCTGGGGCCGGGGCTGCGGCCCGGGGAAGCGGCGCGTCCGCGCCGACCTGGCCATCACCTTTGCGACGCGCCGGAGGAGGCCGAGATGATCGCCTGCCTCGCCCGCGGCGTCATCTTGCGCACCGAGACCGGCACGGCGCTGCCCCGCGGGCGCGGCAGGCGGCCGCATTCCGTGCCCCCGGCCGCGCGAGGGGCTCGAATACCGGCTCGAAAGCTTCGCCCGACCCCGCAAGATCGCCCGGATCCTCCCTTCGCTCTTTTTCCGAGCAGGAGGGCGTCGCCGGCCCATATCCACGACGCGCTCTCGAAGGGGCAAGACCTGCTCCGCGTCTCATCGGCCGCGGCCGCGCCGATGCCGCGCAATTCGCCGCGGCGAAGCGCTTCTTCGTGCGGCGGCCGCAAAACCACGTGGTGATCTGGAACGACGGGTCGCGGGTGCGCGCGGTGAGCCAGCCGCCCAGCGACAAGACAGGTGCACCATCATGTTCGACAGCAGGCCGACGCCCGCGCCGATGCGGCGGATATCGGACAGGTCCCCGGGCGCGGGGCCGGTCCCGCGGGGCTCCGTCACCGCGAAACCGCCGTCCGAACTCGACGCGCTCATGGCCGCCGCCGACCACGCAGGTCATCTCGCACCGCAGGAAATCATGCAGCCGGTCGTGCGGCCTGCGCACCCCACCCTCGATCGCAGGCCACGGGTGATGACGATCGCGTCGCGTTCCGACCACAGGTTGTTCGCGGGCCGCCGTGGGCAGCCCCTCGGGCCAGAAGGCGGCACGCACCGCGCGGGCAAGTTCCGCCGGGACACAGCAGCCAGTTTTCGCGCCGCGCACTCAGCAGATGCGCGGCAGCTGCTCGCCCACCAGCATGTCGACGATCCGCGCCCCGCCGAAGGCCGTGCGCATCCGCACCTGTCCCGGGTGCGCCGCAACCGCCGCGCCGATGATGCAGGCGCCCTGCCCCTCGGGCCGCGCCCGCATCGCGGCGAGTGCCGCCTCGGCCTCGTCCCCGGGCACGAAGACAACCAGCCGCCCCTCGTTCGCCAGGTAGAGCGGATCGAGCCCGAGGATCTCGCACATGCCCGAGACCTCGGCGCGCAGCGGCAATGCCTCTTCCGAGATCTCGATGCCGCAGCCCGCCGCCGCCGCGATCTCGTTCAGCGCCGAGGCAAGCCCGCCCCGGGTCAGGTCGCGCGCCGCCCGCGCCCCGGGCGCCGCCGCCAGCACCGCCTCCATCAGATGGCCAAGCGCCGCGCAATCGCTTTCAAGTGCCGTCGACAGGGCCAGATCGCCGCGCGCGGCCAGGATCGTCGCGCCATGATCGCCGAGCACCCCGTTCACCAGCGCGACATCGCCCGGCCGCACCCGGCCCGCGCCCATCTCGCGCCCGGGCGGCACCACGCCCACCCCGGCGGTGGTGACAAAGACCCGGTCACAGGCGCCGCGCCCGACGACCTTGGTGTCGCCGGTGACGATCCGCACGCCGGCGGCCTCGGCCTCGCGCGCCATGGTGGCGACGATCCGGCGCAACAGCGCGATCTCGGTCCCCTCCTCGATCACGAAGGCGGCCGACAGCCACAGCGGCCGCGCGCCGCAGACCGCAAGATCGTTCACCGTGCCGCAGACGGCGAGCTTGCCGATGTCGCCGCCCGGAAACTCGAGCGGCGTCACCACGAAACCGTCGGTGGTGAAGGCAAGCCGCGCGCCGGGCTCGGCCAGCGCCGCGGCGCTCAGCTGCGCGGCATCCTCCATCCCGGGCGGTTCGAAGACGGCGGTGAAGACCTCCTCGATCAGATCGCGCATCGCCGTGCCGCCACCACCATGGGCCAGCGTCACCCGTTCATCCCGCAATGCCATTTCATCTTGCTCCAAATACCTCGGGGTCCGGGGGCAGCGCCCCCGGCGGGTCGGGGGCGTCACGCCCCCGAACTCATTCCGCCGCCGCCCGCGCCCCGCCATATTGCCAATAGGCCGCACAGGCGCCCTCGCTCGACACCATCAGCGCGCCCAAGGGCATCTCGGGGGTGCAGCCGCGGCCGAATTGCGGGCACTGCACCGGCTTCATCCGCCCGGTCATCACCGCCCCGCAGGCGCAGCCCTCGGGATCGGCAAGCTCGGTGCGCACGCCGGCATAACCCACACCGAATTTCTCCTCGGCGTCGAAGGCCCTGTAGGCCGGCCGGATGCGCAGCCCCGAGGCGTCGATCTCGCCCAGCCCCCGCCACTCGAAGGAGGGCCGCTTCTCATAGACATCGGCGATCGCGGCAAGGCTGACGGCATTGCCATGTTCGGGCACGACGCGGGCATATTGGTTCTCGACCTCGGCCCGCCCCTCGGCGATCTGGCGCAGCACCATCATCACCGATTGCAGCAGGTCGGTGGGCTCGAACCCCGCGACCACAATCGGCTTGTGATAGTCGCGCGCGATGAAGTCGTAAGGGTGGATGCCGATCACCATGCTGACGTGACCCGGCCCGATGAACCCATCAAGCCGCATGTCGGGGTCTTCAAGCAGCGCCCTGATCGGCTCGGGCACGGTGATGTGGTTGCAGAAGACCGAGAAATTCGCCAGCCCCTCGCGTGCCGCCTGCTGGATCGCCAGCGCGGTCGAGGGCGTCGTCGTCTCGAAACCAAGGCCGAAGAAGACGACCTCGCGTTCGGGGTTGCGGCGGGCAAGTTCGAGCGCATCGAGCGGCGAATAGACCATGCGGATATCGGCCCCCGCCGCCTTCGCCTGCAACAGCGAGCGTTTCGAGCCCGGCACCCGCATCGCATCGCCGAAGGTGGTGAAGATCACCCCGGGCTTCTCGGCGATCTCGATGCACTCGTCGACGCGCGCGCGCGGCAGAACACAGACCGGACAGCCCGGGCCATGCACGAACTCGACCCCCTCATGCACCAGCTTGTCGAGCCCGTAGCGGAAGATCGAATGGGTGTGGCCGCCGCAGATCTCCATGATCGCGACGGGCTTCTCGCGCGTCGCGCCGATCCGGTCGGCCAGTTGTGCAATCTCGGCCAGCAGCGCCTTCGCGGCCTTCGGGTCGCGGAATTCGGAGGCGAATTTCATGCCCGTCCCTCCAGCGCCGCGTCACCCTCGGCCATCTGTGCAAGCGCCTCCTGCGCCTCGCCCAGATCGTGGAGCGCGGCCAGGGTCTTTGCCGCCTCCTCCTCGTCGATCAGGCTCATCGCGAAGCCGACATGAATGAGCGCCCAGCGGCCGAGCAGATCCTCGAGCGGCCCCTCGGCCACGCAGGCCACGTTCACCTCGCGCCGCACCCCCGACACGTCGGCCATCGCCATCAGCCGCCCCGCATCGGTGATCGCCACGATCTGTCCCGGAATCCCAAGGCACATCTCAGATCTCCTCCTCCTCGCTTGCCGCCGAGGGATCGGTGATCCCGTAACGGTCCAGTTTCGCCCGCAACCCGACCCGCGACAGCCCAAGCTCGGCCGCCGCCCGGCTCTTGTTCCAGCGCTGCCGCGTCAGGGTCTCGCGCAGGATCCGCATCTCGATCAGCTCGATGCGGTCCTTCAGCGAGCCCTCGGCGGTCATCACCTCTTCCGCGGCCCGGTCCGCCCCCTCGTCCGAGGGCGCCGCCTGCAGGATATGGCGCGAGATCAGCTCGGCGCCCAGCACATTTTCCTGCGCGAAGATCAGCATCCGGGTGATCTCGTTCGTCAGCTCGCGCAGATTGCCGGGCCAGTCGTAGTTCTCCAGGAACTCCAGCGCCGCCGCCTCGAAGCCGAGGATCGGCTTGCCATGCGCCCCGGCGGCCTCCGACAGGATCGCCTGCGCGAGCATCGCGACATCGCCGCGCCGCGCGCGCAGCGGCAAAAGCGCGATCTCGCCAAGCGCGATGGCATAGTAAAGATCGGCGCGAAAGCGGCCCTCGGCGACCGCGCTGCGCAGGTCGCAGGCCGCCCCCGCGATCAGCCGCAGGTTGGTGCTGACGCTTTCCTGCCCGCCGACCGGGGTGATCGTGCCCTCGGCCAGCATCCGCAGCAGCGCGAGCTGCAGCGCCGGGCTCGCCGCCTCGAGCCCCGCAAGATAGAGCGTGCCGCGGTCGGCCTTCTGCGCCAGCCCGATCCGCGCCATGCCGCCCGGCAGCACGCCGCGCTTCGCCCCGAACAGCTCGATCATCGCGAGCTCCTCGGGCATGCCGGCGATCGAAAGTTCATAGAACGGCTTGTCCGAGCGCAGCGAGCCATAGTGCATCGCCCGCGCCATCTGCCCCTTGCCGGTGCCCGGCTCGCCGGTCAGCAGCACCGGGACATCGAAGGTCGCATATTGCCGCGCCAGCTTCACCGCCGTGTTCATCGCGGAATTCGGGCTGCGCAGGATGGTCTCGAACCCCATGCCCTCGCGCAGCGCGCGGCGGCGCTTCTCGACCCGGGTCTCGGTCGTGGTGTTCAAAAAGCGCATCTCGAGCGACAGCCGCTCGTTCTCACGCGCCAGCGCGAACATCTTCGCCGCGTTGCGCGCCGCCGCCAGAAGCTGTTCGGGATGCCAGGGCTTGGCGATGAACTGATGCACCCCGGCCTCGTTGATCGCCGCCACCATCGAGTTGCTGTCGGTATAGCCGGTGATGACGATGCGCACAGTCTCGGGCCAGCGCTCGCGCACCTCGGTGAGGAACTCGACGCCCGAGCGGCCGGGCATGCGCTGGTCGCAGAAGATCACCTGCACCCACTGATCCTCGAGCACCGCGATCGCCTCTTCGGCCGAGGGCGCGGTGAGAATCTCGAACTCGTCCTCGAGCGCCATCTTCATGGCGAGGGCCGAGTGCGGCTCGTCATCGACAAGCAGGATCGCCGGGGTGGAGGCCGCCATCACGCGCCCTTTCGCGCAAGGCCCGCGCGCAGCCAGTCAAGCCAGGCCTGCATCCCCTCGCCGGTGCGGGCCGAGACGCGCAGCACCTCGATCGCCGGGTTCACCCGCTTCACATTCGCCTCGTAGAGGTCGAGATCGACGTCGCAATAGGGCGCAAGGTCGACCTTGTTCAGGATCGCCAGCCCCGCCGCGGCGAACATGTCGGGGTATTTCAGCGGCTTGTCCTCGCCCTCGGTGACGCTGAGGATGGCAACCTTGGCGTCCTCGCCGAGGTCAAAGGCCGCCGGGCAGACGAGGTTGCCGACATTCTCGATGAAGAGAAACGCGCCCTCGGGCAGGCCAAGACGCGCAAGCGCCGCCTCGACCATCCGGCCGTCGAGGTGACAGCCCTTGCCGGTGTTCACCTGGATCGCCGGGGCGCCGGTGGCGCGGATGCGGTCGGCGTCGTTCGTGGTCTGCTGGTCGCCCTCGATCACCGCGAGCGGCACCTCGCCCAACATCTCGATGGTGCGGCACAGAAGCGTGGTCTTGCCCGAGCCGGGCGAGGAGACGAGGTTCGTCGCGAAGGCATGGCGGGCGGTGATCGCGGCGCGGTTGCGCGCGGCGAAGGCGTCGTTCTTCGACAGGATGTCGGTCTCGATCTCGATCAGCCGCTCCTGGCTCATGCCAGGAACCTCAGTGCCGGCGGGGCCGTGGCCAAGGTGGATATCACCGCCCGCATGCGCATGGCCGTGGTCATGCAGCGCCCCGCCAAGGGCCGGGATCGCCACGCTTTGCAGCGGCGCGGGATGGGCCGCGGGCTTGGCCGCAAGCGGTGCCCCCGCCTGCCCGGTCTTTTCCAGATGGGCGCGGAACGCGTCCTCCACGCTGTGTCCGCCGCAACCGCAAACCGTGCACATCAGAGCACCTCCAAATCCTTGATCCGCATTTCCTCGCCGCCCTGCACCAGCAGCTTGCCGCCGCCGCAGTCCGGGCAGGGATCGAGACGGTGGCGGATCTCCACCGCCGCCCCGCAGTCATAGCACAGCGCCTTGCCGGGAAGTTCAATCACCTCGAGCGTCGCCCCCTCGGCGACCGAACCGCGCATCACCACGTCGAAGGCGAAATCGAGCGCCTCGGTCTCGACGCCGGCAAAGCGGCCGATCTCCAGCCGCACCCGGGTGACGCGCGAAAACCCGTTCGCGCGCGCCGAGTCCTCGATCACGTCGCGGATGCCCTCGGCAATCGACATCTCATGCATCGCTCAGCTCCTGCAGATCGACCGCCACGCAGGGGTCGAGAAGATCGACGACCAGCGCCGCAAGCCCCGCCTTCGCCGCGGGCAGCGTGGCGAGCGCGCGTTCGAGCGCCCCGCCCGGGGCCAGCAGATGATCGGTCGGCGTGACCCGGGACAGCGCCGTCACCCGCCCCGCCTCGGTCTCGGCCCGCAAGGCATAGGTGCCGCGCGCCGCGGCGACCAGTGCGGTGCCGTCCTCGGTCACCCGCGCCGGGCGCGGCGCGGCGCAGAAGGCATCGAGATCGACAAGCCGGCCAAGCGCGCGCCACAGCGGCCCGCGCCCGAAGGCCGCCTCGGCCGCGCGCATCAGCGGGTCTTCGGCGACCCGGCCGGCGGGCGAGTTCTCCTGCGCGGTGAGCGCCATCGGCTCGGTCAGCGGCGGCAGATCGGCGGTCGCCTCGCCCGGCGCGAAGCGCGCGGCGATCTCGGCCAGAAGCGGCGCCATGCCGCGCCCCGAGGCGAGCCAGCCCGCCAGATCCGCGGGCTTGTCGCCGCCCCAGAGCGCCACGCTCAGCCCCGCGCCGCCCTCGGCCCAGCCCGCGGGCAAGGGCCGCGGGTCAAGGCCCAGAAGCCGCGGCCCGCTCAGGCACAGCTTCGCCAGATGGTCGCGCAGGATCTCGCGCCGGGTGTCGGCGGCATCGGCCGGCAAGCCAAGCGCCAGCCGCGCCGCCAGCCCCTGCGCCGCGCCGCACAGGTTGAAGAGCCGCGGCAGCAGCTGTGCCACCTCCTCGGCCGGGCGCCCGCGCATCAGCGCCGCGACCGGCAGCGGCGCGGGCGGCACGATCTGCACCGCAAGCGCCGCGCCCGCCGGGCGCAGGGTGATGGCGAGCGCCGTGCTCATGCGGCCCCCTCGGGCGCCGGGTCCTCGGCAAGCCCCGCCGAGATCAGCCGCCGCCGGGTCGGCGCCGCTGCCTCGGCCGTGTCCTCGGCCTCGGGCGCCTCGGCTGCCGCCAGCTCGGCCTCGCGCCCCGCGCGGATCTCGGCGGCGCGGTCGGTCTCGGCCCGGTTCTCGGTCTTGAACAGCTCGACCATGATCGCCCGGGCGACGTCGCGCGCCTGCATCTGGGTCTGGAAATCGCCCATCGGCGAGAACAGCGAGCACGCCTTGTAGCCGCCGCCCATCTCGCGCACGTTGTGGATGAACTCGTAACGCCCCGAGGGGAAGTCGATCGCCTCCTTCGCGCCGGGGATCAGCGCCGACCAGTCCTCGCCCTCGGCGGGCAGCAGGATCAGGTTCATGAACCACGGGCTGACCAGCACCCCAAGCGCGCGGCCCTCGTGGGCGACAAAGCCCACCGCCTCGACCGAGAGCGCCTTGTTCACCAGCGGCACGTCACGCATCTTGGCATTCCAGATCTCGCGGAAATCGGCCGCCAGACGCTCGGCCTGCGCCGCCACCCGCTGCGCCTCGAGCAGCGCCGGCGCGCCCGGGTCCTCGCGCACCATGAACTGCGCCTTCGGCGCGTCGCAGGTCGGGCAATGCCAGTCCTCGGGCAGCGCGGCAAAGGGCGTGCCGGGCAGGATCTGCCGGCTGTCGTCGCCCTCGGCCGGGTCATAGGGGGTCCAGCAGATCTTGCACTCCATCACCGCGCGCTCGGAAATGCGGTCGTTCGCGCCGAGATACGAGCCCTCGAAGCCACTCATCGGATCGCCTCCAGCACCTCGCGGATGCGCTCGGCGCTGTCCTCGAGATCCTCGCGCGCGGCCATCGCCACCTCGGGCATCGCCGTCACCTCGAAAGTGTCGAGAATGAGCGTGTCCATCGAGTTGAAGAACTGCACGCGCCAGACATGCGTGAGCCCGGTCGCGGTGATCCGGCAATTGCCATAGCCGCGCGACAGGATGGTGACGGCGCCCTCGCCAAGCGCGGCGTCAAGCCAGAGAAGGTCTTCCTCGGTGTGCGGAAGCAGCGTCAGGTTGATGACATGCGGCAGCCCGCCCGCGAACCGCGCCGACTGGTCCTCGAGCTCGGCCATCAGCGCGGGGGCGTTCACCACACCCGCGGGGCGCGGATGGCGGGCGCCGCGCGCGGCGCGGAAGGGCTCGAAGGCGCGCGAGATCGCGGCGGCGGGCACTGCCCCCACCTCGATGTGGTCGATGCCGGCGCCGATCACGCTCCAGACCCCCGCGAAGACGCTTTCCTGCACCGCAAGCGCCGGGATGCCGCGGATCTTCATCGCGACCTCGCCCTGCCCCATGGTCTCGGCGATCAGCGCCCGGTTCGGCGCGTCGAGGGGGGCAAGGTCGAACCTTGCCATGCCGCCCGCGGCGCAGACCTCGGCGGCATCGGCGATCTCGGCCAGAAGGGCGAGCGCCGGGCCGAGGTCAGTGGCATCCTCGACCTCGGGCAGATGCGTCGAATAGGTGCGCATGCCGTCGGGCAACTGCATGTAATGCAGCTCCTCGCCCTCTTCGGGCTGCGAGCCCGGACCGAACCCGACGGGCGGCAGGTGGAAGTTGGAAACCATCGGCTCAGCCTTTCGCGGTCAGGATATGGGTGGTGCGGGCGATGTAATCGTCCCAGTCGCGGATCTTCTCGATCGCGCCGAGGAACACGCCGTCGCGGTAGAAGAGAAACGCCGGCGTGCGGAGCGCGCGGGTTTCCTCGCGCAGCTGCGCCTCGATCGCGTCGCCGACCACGGCGCAGTCGAAGGCGTGCTGGAAGGCCATGCGCAGCTCGGGCAGCACCACGGCGGCATCGGGCGTCTCGAGGTTGCGTTTCGCGTCGCCCGGCACCAGCAGGCAATGCGCGCCGGGCCGCGCGGTGAACTCGGCCAGATCCGAGCGGTTGCCCAGCAGCGGCCAGCCCAGCTCGGCGATCAGCCGCGCCACGAGCGGGTGCATCACGCCCGAGGGGGCGGCATCGGGAAGAACGAGATCGTGCATCGGGCCCTCCTCAGGCGCTGGTCTTGCCGGCGTCGAGCGCGGCCTGCAGATGGGGCGGCAATTGCGGCGCGCGCGCCTCGAGATCGGCGAAGGCATCGCCCAGCCCCTCGCCCGCCATCAGCGCCCGCAGCCCGCCGAGCGCGGCGAGAATCCGCCCCGCCTCCTCGGCAGGCAGCACCGCCCGCGCGGCGCCGAGGAAGGAGAGGACCCAGTCCCCCACCACCGCCTCGGGGGTGAGCGAGAGGTCGACGATGACCGGCCGCCCGTCCTCAAGGGCCTCGCCGCGGATGCCCTCGACCGCCGTCAGCTGCACCGGAATGCCCACACACATCACGCAGTCTCCTTGGCTGTCGCGGGGAAGAATCGATCGTCGCCGGTGCGGCACGCCGCCTCGGCCGAGGGGCGGCCGGTCTCGTAGGCGCCGCGCCGGATCGAGGCATCGGCGAGATCGCCGGTCTCGGTGCGGCCATCGCCCACGGGCACGCCCCAGCGGGTCAGTTCGGCCACCGCCTCGGCGATCGCCGGGCCGATCTGCGCCGCCACCGCCGGCCGCAGGCCGCCGCCGTAATCCTCGAGCTCGACCGGCTGGCAGCCGATCAGCGTCAGCCGCGCCGGGCAGCCGCCGGTGAATTGCGCCGTCGCCAGCACGTCCTGGAACCCGGTCTGATGAAGGGACATCTTCTTCGCGCCCATGAAGGCCGGCACGTCCGCGTCGCGCAGCACCCGCAGCGTGCCGGGGGGAAGCCCGAAATCGATGGCGTCGAAGACGAGAAGCGCGTCGGCCTCCTCGAGGAAGGGCAGCAGGTAAAGCCCCTGCGTGCCGCCGTCGAGCAGCCGCACCCGGTCAGGCAGCGCGCAGCGCTCGGCCATCTCCTCGACGCAGCGCACGCCGAAGCCCTCGTCCGCCCAGAGCACGTTACCGATGCCGAGGACAAGCACCCGTTCAGGTCGTTCAGCTGGCATAGGTCCCTCCCCTTGACCGTCTGCTGGCAAGAGGCTTTTCGCCCCAAGTTGATTCCGAAAGTAATCTTTCCGCCGCTTTGCGCCGCCGAAAAAATCAAGACCGCGGCATTCTGGGCCACAGCCTTGAAATAAAATCAAAATCTGGTCGAAACCCCGCCTGGCGAGAGGGAAATTCCGGAAAGCATCTTACCACCTGACATTGAAATCCGGCAATTCATTTTCCGCATGGCAGCCCTGAATGCAAACAGGCGCGGGGATCTCCCGCGCCTGTCCGTCCGGCCGACCGGATCACTCGTTACCCATCCCGGTTCAGTCGATCCGGTCGTCCTTGAACATGCGGTGGCCGGAAATCATCGTCGAGACCATCGACTGGCGCGACATGATATCCTCGCGGATCGCGGCATAGATGTGGATGATCATGAAGATCACGATCGCCCACATGCCGAGGTGGTGCAGCGTGTGCAGCCGCTGGCTGTTCTGCACGAGGCCCAGAAGCCAGCCCATCGCGGTGTCGGGCAGGCTGCCCTGTCCCGCGCCCTCGGCATAAAGCGCCCAGCCGGTGCCGATCATGAAGGTGAGCCCGAGCGTCATGAAGCAGAACATCGCCACATGCGCGAGCGGGTTGTGGCCCACATATTTCTTCGGGTGCTTCTCGAGGAACATGTACCAGCGCAGCTCCCACAGCAGTTCGCGCCAGAACCGCGGGTTGAAGATCGGCACGTAAAACATTTGCCGGGCGTGGGAATTTCCGACAAAGGCCCAGTAGATGCGGCCGAAGAAACCGACCGTCAGGATCATCGCCGCGGCGAAATGGGCAAAGCGGACATAGCCCATCACGAACTGGTCGTAGGCCTCGGCGATCTGCATCGTCGGCAGCGGCCGGCCGATCAGATAGCCGGTGACGCACAGCACGGTGATCGCCAGCGCATTGACCCAGTGCCAGATCCGCACCGGCGCCTGATAGACATAGACCGAGGTGCTGTGGCGGATCGATTCCAGATCCTCGAGCGTCGCATCCCCGGTCAGGCGCGAGGCCTCGAAGATCTCGTGCGCCTCGCGGGCGGGATGAAAGATCTTGTCACTCATGGCCGGGCCCTCCCCTGGCTCTTGCCTTGATCTGCATCGCTTCCTCCCTCAGCGCACCTTGACCCGGGTCAGTTCCTGACCGTCGGGCGACATCACATGGGTCGAGCAGGCCAGGCACGGGTCGAAGCTGTGCAGCGTGCGCAGGATCTCGACCGGCTCCTCGGGACGCTCCATCTTGGTGTCCATCAGCGAGGCCTCGAAGGCGCCGATGTTGCCCTGACTGTCGCGCGGCGAGCCATTCCAGGTGGTCGGCACCACGCATTGGTAATTCTCGATGCGGCCGTCCTTGATCTTGATCCAGTGGCCAAGCGCGCCGCGCGGCGCCTCGGTCATGCCGACGCCCTTGGCCTCCTTCGGCCAGGTCGAGGGGTCCCATTTCTCGACATTCGCCGTCGACTGGTCGCCGTTCCGGATGTTGGCGATCATCTTGTCGAAGAAGTGCCGCTGCAGGCGCGAGCAATATTCGCTTTCAAGCGCGCGCGCCGCGGTGCGGCCGAGCGTCGAGAAGAGGGCATTGAACGGCAGGTCCATGGTGCGCAGAAGCCCGTCGACCTGGTTCTTGATGTCCTCGTGGCCCTTGGCATAGCCCACGACATAGCGGGCGAGCGGCCCCACCTCCATCGCGTGGCCCTTCCAGCGCGGCGCCTTGATCCAGGAGTATTTCGCCGACTCGTCGAGCTCCTCGATATTGGTGCGGGTGCCCTTGGCGTTCGGGCCGAGCTCGTAATGCGGGGTGGTCTCGCCGTCCCAGGGGTGCAGCCCCTTGCCCGGCTCGCCATAGGTGTACCAGGAGTGATCGACGAATTCCTGCACCTGCTCGGGGTCGCGCGGATCGACGTCGTGGACCTCGCTCAGGTTGCCGTTTATGATCGCGCCGCGCGGCAGGTGCAGCTGTTCGGGGCTGAAATCGTTGGGGTTTTCCGGGATGTCGCCATAGGCAAGGCAGGCCTGCGAGGAGAGGCCCCCGCCATAGAGCCAGTTGCGATAGAAACCGCCGATCGCGATCACGTCGGGGATGTAGACGTTGCGGTTGAACTCAGCCGACTTGTCGATGATCGAGGAGACGAGGTTCAGCCGCTCCATGTTGATCGCGCCGACCGAGCCGACGCCGTCGATGTTGATCGGGCACGGCACGCCACCCACCAGCCAGTTCGGATGCGGGTTCTTGCCGCCGAAGATGGTGTGGACCTTGACGATCTCCTTTTGCAGGTCGAGCGCCTCGAGGTAATGGGTCGTCGCCATCAGATCCGCCTCGGGCGGCAGCAGATAGGCGGGGTTGTCCCAGTAGCCGTTCTTGAAGAGCCCGAGCTGCCCGCTTTCGACGAACTTCTTCAGACGATTCTGCACGTCGCGGAAGTAGCCGGGGGAGGAGAGCGGGTGGCTCGGGCTCACCGCCTGCTGCAGCTCGGAGGTGGCCTTCGGATCGGCGCGGAGCGCGTTTACCGGGTTCACCCAATCGAGCGCATGCAGGTGATAGAAATGGACGATGTGGTCGTGGATCTGCAGCGCGAGCTGCATCATGTTGCGGATCGAGTTCGCGTTGTCCGGGATCCGGATGCCAAGCGCATCCTCGACCGCGCGCACCGAGGTCAGCGCGTGGGTGCCGGTGCAGACGCCGCAGATCCGCTCGGTGAAGGCCCAGGCGTCGCGCGGGTCGCGGCCCTTGAGGATGACCTCGAGCCCGCGCCACATCGTGCCGGTCGAGACCGCGTTGCGGATGATGCCGTTCTCGTCGACGTTCACCTCGCAGCGCATATGGCCTTCGATGCGGGTGACCGGGTCGACGACGATGCGCTTGCCGGTCGTGTCGAGGGTGAAGCCGTTCGGGGTCATGGTGGTCATGGCTTACGCCTCCTCGTTCTTCTTCTGCGCGCGCTTGAGCGCGGAGACGGCGGCATGCACCGCCACGGCGCCGCCGACGACGGCGGCCGCGGTGCCGCCGACCTTGTCGGCATTGGCCTCGATGCCGAATTGCTTGATGTTGGTCAGCCGGTCATAGAACGAGCCCTGATCCCAGAACCCGTCTTCCGAACAGCCGATACAGCCATGGCCAGACTGGATCGGGAAGGACACGCCGTCGTTCCAGCGCACCGTCGAGCAGGCGTTGTAGGTGGTCGGCCCCTTGCAGCCCATCTTGTAGAGGCAATAGCCCTTGCGCGCATATTCGTCGTCCCAGTGCTCGACGAACTGGCCGGCGTCGAAATGCGGGCGGCGATAGCACTTGTCGTGGATGCGCTGGCTGTAGAACATCGCCGGGCGGCCCTGACGGTCAAGCTCGGGCAGCCGGTCGAAGGTCAGCATGTAGGTGATGACGCCGGTCATCACCTCGGCGATCGGCGGGCAGCCGGGCACCTTGATGATCGGCTTGTCGGTGATGACCTTGTGAACGGGCGTCGCGCGCGTCGGGTTCGGCGCTGCGGCCTGCACGCAGCCATAGGAGGCGCAGGCGCCCCAGCTGATGATTGCCTTGGCGTGTTCGGCGGCGTGTTTCAGCTGCTCGACGAAGGGCTTGCCGCCGACGATGCAGAACATGCCGTCCTCGTTCAGCGGCGGGTTGCCCTCGACCGCGAGGATGTAGTTGCCCTTGTATTTCTCGATCGTGTCCTGAAGTGCCGCCTCGGCCGCGGTGCCCGCCGCCGCCATCAGCGTGTCGTCATAATCGAGCGAGATCATCGACAGCACGACATCCTTCGCCAGCGGGTGGGCCGAGCGGATGAAGCTTTCCGAGCAGCAGGTGCATTCGAGCCCATGCACCCAGATCACCGGCGTGCGCGGCTTCGTCTCCATCGCCTCGGCGATCTTCGGGACGTAAGCCGGGCCAAGGCCGAGGGCCGCGGCGGTGAGCGAGCAATATTTCATGAAGCTGCGGCGGGTGATCCCCTGCCGCCGCATCACGTCATAGAAGGTTTCGATTGTCGACACTGGTCCCTCCCTGGCCCGTTCGGCGCGCCAGACCGGGGGCCCGCGCGGTGTATTCCTTGGTATGCAGGGCGGTGGCGGGGGCTGCCAAAGGGATTTCACCCTCCGGCGGTGCACGCGTTTTTAACGTGAAATCAATTGGTTGGAAAAATTCCCAGCGAGTCTGGCGGCAAGTGCGTGACCGCTTTCGCGGCCCGAGTGGTCAGGTGCTTTCCGACTGCGCTGCAGCGACTAGGGCCTGACCGAGCGCCAGCCCGCCGTCATTCGCCGGCACCCGCTGGTGAGTGAGCACGGGTAGCCCGGCCAGCGCGGCGCAGGTCAGATCGTGCAGCAGCGCGTTCTGGAACACCCCGCCCGACAGTGCCACCGCCTGCGCCTCTCCGGCCTCGACCAGCGCGCGGGCCGGGGCGGCGAAGGCCTCGGCGACCCAGCGGTGGAAGGCAAGCGCAAGGGCGCCCGGATCGGCGCCGCCCAGCTGCGCCGCCATCAGCTCCCGCAGCAGGGCTGCGGGATCGAGCGCGCCGCCCCGCGGGGCGGGAGCGCCGAAGCTGCGCTTCGGCGCTCCCGCCCGCACGGCCCGTCGTGCCAGCGCTTCGAGCCGCATCGCCGCCTCGCCCTCGTAACTCTGCCGCATCGGACAGATCCCGAGGAGCGCGGCAACCGCATCGAAAAGCCGTCCCGCACTCGAGGACATCGGCGCATTGATCCCCTTCGCCGCCGCCTGCCGGGCAAGATCGCGCGGGGCATACGGGAAGAGTGCATCGGCCCAGTCCGACAGCCCTGCGGCATCGAGCCGCACCAGCGCGTTGCGCCAGGGCTCGATCTGCGCGCGGTCGCCACCGATCAGCGGCGCAGGCATCAGCCAGACCCGCCGTTCGTATCCCAGGTAATCACCGAGCAGGATCTCGCCGCCCCAGACCGTGCCATCGGGGCCAAGGCCCAGACCGTCGAGCACGATCCCCGCCACCTTGCCGCCATCGCGCGGCCAGAGGTTCTCACCCAGGCAGGCGGCGAGATGGGCGTGGTGATGCTGCACCGCGACGAGCCGCAGCCCCTCGGCCGCGGCCCGTGCCTGGCCGTGGCGCGTCGCGCGGAAATCGGGGTGCAGATCGGTCGCGACCACCGCCGGGTGATGATCGAAAAGCGCGGCATAATCGGCATCGGCCTGCTGGAACGCCTCCCAGGTCAGCGCCTCGTCCAGCTCGCCCAGATGGTGGCCGAGCAGCGCCTGCCCGTTTTTCACCAGACAGATCGCGGCCTTCATCTGCCCGCCATAGGCGACGACCGGCGGCGCATCCTCGAACCCGGGCGGCAGCGGCAGCGTGCCCGGCACCTGCCCCCGCGCGCGGCGCAGCACCATCGGCGGCTCGGCGCGCACCACCGAGTCATCGAGCCGCCGCGCGATCTCGCGGTCATGCATCAGGAAGCCGTCGGCGAACCCTGCAAGCTTCTCGCGCGCCTCCCTATTGCCGATCACCTGCGGCTCGCCCGAGAGATTGCCCGAGGTCATCACCAGAACGCCGCCGAAGGCATCCATCAGCAGATGATGCAGCGGCGTATAGGGCAGCATCACGCCCAGACTGTCGATCCCGGGCGCCACCGCCTCGGGCAGCGTGCCGCGCGAGGGCATCAGAACGACCGGGGCCGCGGCCTCGCGCAGCGCCGCCCGCGCCGCCTCCGACACCTCGACGATCGCCGCCAGATCCGCCTCCCGCGCCATCAGCGCGAAGGGTTTCGCCGGCCGGTGCTTGCGCGCGCGCAAGCTGGTCACCGCCCCGGCGTTCGCCGCATCACAGGCAAGGTGAAAGCCGCCCAAACCCTTCACCGCAATGATGCCCCCGGCCTTCAGCCGCGCAGCGGCCAGGGCGATGGCATCGCCCTGAACCTCGGCGCCGCCCGCCTCGTACCACAGCCGCGGCCCGCAGACCGGGCAGGCGATCGGCTGCGCGTGGAATCGCCGGTCGCCCGGGTCGCGATACTCGGCGCCACAATCGGGGCACATGACGAAGGGCGCCATCGTCGTCTTCGCCCGGTCATAGGGAAGCCCCTTCAGGATGGTGAAGCGCGGCCCGCAATGGGTGCAATTGGTGAAGGCATAGCCGCGCCGCCGCCCCTCGCCGCGGATCTCCTCCAGACAGGCCGGACAGGTCGCGGCATCGGGCGTCACCCGGGTCTCGGCCCCCGCCCCTTGCGAGGCGACAATCGCGAAGCCCTCGGGCGGCACATCGAAGGTGAAGGCCGTGACCTCGACCGCATCGACCCGCGCGAGCGGCGGCGCCTCGGTCCGGATCGCCGCGGCCAGATCGCCGATCTCGCCCGCCACCCGCACCAGCACCCCCTCGGGGTCGTTCAGCACATGGCCGCGCAAGCCCCGCGCATGCGCGAGCTGCCAGATGAAGGGCCGAAACCCCACTCCCTGCACCTGCCCCCGCACCCGGATCTGAACGCCCTGCTCTTTCATCTTGCCTCAAACACCTCGGGGGCCCGGGGGCAGCGCCCCCGGCGCTCTCCCCCCACACGCCCCCTCACTGCACCGTGCACACCATGCACGGATCGAAGGAGCGCACCACATGCTGCACCGCGACCGGCGTGTCGTCGCCCGCCGCCACCGGCACGCCGACCAGTGCCGCCTCGAGCGGTCCGGGCACCCCCGCCGCGTCGCGGGGCGAAAAGTTCCAGGTCGTCGGCGCGATGATCTGGTAAGACGCGATCCGCCCGCCCTCGATCCGCAGCCAATGGCCAAGCGCGCCGCGCGCAGCCTCGACCAGCCCCGCCCCCTGCCCGACCTCGGGGATCTTCCCTTGCGTGATGAAGCGCGCGCCGGGGTCGATGCCGCGGGCGAGCTCCTCCATCACCAGCTGCGTGCGGGCAAGCTCCAGCAGCCGCCCGGCCACCCGCGCCAGCACCCCGCCGCCCCCGGCCGCCAGCGCACGCGCCAGCGGGTGGCCATCGACCACCTGCCGGGCAAGCGCACCGACCTCGGCCGGCGCTCCGGCCAGCCGCGGCGCCTTGCACCAGCTGTAGGCGCCCGCGCGCATCGCCTCGTCGGGTCGGGTCTCGGCGGCGAAGGGATGCGCGGTCTCGCCGAGCATCCAGGCGTGGCTCAGGTCCTCGACAATCGCCGCGTCAACCACCGGCTGCACCGCCCCGTCCTGCCACAGGCCGGGGGCATAGATCCGCCTGTCTTCAAGCGGATAGGCGCCGAAGCTCAGGTAACGGCCGCGACCCCGACCAAGCCCCGCAAGCCCGGTATCGGCGGCGATCTCGAGGAACAGCCCGACGTCGCCCCGGCCCCAGCCCGTCAGCGCCGCAACCGTTTCCAGCGCCACGAAATCCTCAAGCGGGCCGCCGAAGACCACCTCTTCCAGATAGCGACGGAAGGCGCGCAGGGTGATCTCGATGCGCAGCTTCTCGCGCGGGCCCGGGGCGCGGGTGACGCCGCCGGGCTGGATCGCCAGCGTATGCGGCCATTTCCCCGCCATCAGCCCGAGGATGTGCATCAGGCTTGCCCGCGCCTCGATCGCCGCGCGCTGCGCGCCGCCCTCGATCGCGGTGAAGCGCGCCACCGCGCGCGGATACCAGCCGCGGCCGGCATAGGCCGGGCGGGTGAAATCGGGCATGAAGAACAGGTTGAAATGCAGCAGGTGGTCCGAGACATTCTCGACCGCGTGGATCAGCGCCGCCATCGCCGCGCCCTGCGGCGTCGGCGCCAGCCCCATCGCGGCACCAAGCGCCCGTGCCGCCGCCGCCGACTGGCTGATCGAGCAGATGCCGCAGATCCGCGGCGCGATGGTCAGCGCGTCGCGCGGGTCCTTGCCGTCAAGCATCCGCTCGAAACCGCGATAGAGCGGCGCGTTCACCTCGGCCGAGGCCACCACGCCCCCGGCGATGTCGAGATGCACCTCGAGATCGCCCTCGACCCGGTTGAACGGCCCGACGACCAGCCGCGTCAGCCCGCTCATCGCCGGCCCTTCGGCTTGCGCAGGGTGGGCGGGGTCTCGATCCGGTCGGCGGTGGCGTTGGTGGCGATCCGCGCGGGCGTCGCGGCTTTCGACAGCGAGGCGAGCGCCATGAACCAGGCCTTCGGCATGTCGGTCGGCAAGCCCACCGGAATGCCCGCGATCTTCGGCGTCTCGCCGAAGGCATGGCGGGGTTCCTCGAACTCGGGGGCGGTGCAGTTGATGCAGGGGTAATTGCCGCGCGTGCAGCTGCCCTCACCGTTCCAGGGCCGGATGTTGCAATCGCCCACCGCCTGGGTGCCGATGCAGCCGAGGTTCTCCATCATGCAGCCCATCTCTCCCGGCTCGATCGCCGAGGCCTTGTATTCGTAGAACTCGTTCTTCGGGCAGCCGTGATGCACGAGGTGCTGGGCGTAGAAGAGCGGCCGGCCGAAGGCGTCGAGATCCTCGGGCCCGAGCGTCCCCGCCGCCAGCATCAGCAGCGTCTCGGTCACCCAGCCCGGATGGGTCGGACAGCCCGCGACGTTGATGACGGGCAGGCCCGAGCGGGCACGGAACCCGGCGGGCAGCGCGCCGCCCGGATGGGCGCCGTCATATTGCACGCCGACCGCGTCCGACGGATTGCCGCCCGCCGTGGTCACCCCGCCATAGGTCGCGCAGGTGCCGACGGCGACGACGTTCTCCGCCATCGGCGCCAGGCTGCGCAGCCAGTCGAGCATCGAGCGCCCGGTGCCCGACAGCATCTGGAACCGCCCGGTGCCACGCGGCCCGCGCGCGATCGCGCCCTCGACGGCGAGGATATCGAGCGCCACCTCGCCCGCCTCGGCGGCGGCGAGGATCGCGCGCGCCTCGGCCCCGGTCTCGAGGCTCAGCCCCGGGTGCCACAGGAAGCGCAGCCCCGCCCCCGAGAGCGTGTCGAAGAGGTTCGGATCCTCGGCGCACAGAAGCGACATCGTGCAGCCGCCACACCCGGACGCCTGCAGCCACAGGATGTTCATGCGCTCTCCCCCGTCGCAAGCGGCAGATCGAAGCTGAAGCAGGCGCCGCCAAGCGCGCTGCCGCTCGGGCACAGCCGCAACCGGCCGCCGTGCTCCTCGACGATCTTGTTGCTGATCGACAGGCCAAGCCCGGTGCCGCGGCCGACGGGCTTCGTGGTGAAGAACGGGTCGAACACCGCCTGCGCCAGATCCTCGGGCACACCCGGGCCGCTGTCGGCAACCGAAAGCACGCCGCGGTCCCCCGCGGTGCGCGCCGAGATCTCGATCGCGCCGTCGGCCCGACCGTCGAGCGCGTCGATCGCGTTCTGCACGAGGTTCATCGCCACCTGCTGGATATGCCCGGGCCGGCCCCTCACCTTCAGCGCGGGCAGGCCGGTGAAGCGCACCTCGGCCAGGGTCTTCGAGCCGCGCCGCACCCAGGTGGCGGCGATCCGCGCGGTCTCGACCAGATCGAACTCGACCATCTCGCCCGAGCCCTCGGCCGAGAGCCGGCGCAGGTCCTCGACGATGTCGCGCACCCGTTCGGCGCCGTCGCGCGCGCCGCGCACCGCGTCGCGCAGGTTGCGCACTTCGCGGTCAAGCTTCAGCTCCTCGCGCAGCGCCATCAGCCGCTCGCGGCTCGCCCCCTGCGCCACCTGCTCGAAATAAGTCTCGAACTTGCCGGCATAGCGTTCGAGCGCATGGGCATTGGCATAGACGAAGGAGATCGGGTTGTTCAGCTCGTGCGCGACGCCGGCCAGCAACCGGCCGAGCGAGGCGAGTTTCTCGTTGCGCACCAGCTGCGCCTGCGCCGCCTTCAGATCCTCGTGGCTGTGGGCAAGCGCCGAATAGGCCTGGCGCAGCTCGCCGAGCGGCCGGCCGGTCAGCACATAGCCCACCACCCGCTGCCGCTCGTCAAGCCGCGGGCTGACCGACAGTTCCAGCGGCGCCGGGCCCGCCGGGCCGCGCAACGCGCCTTCAAGCGTCACCGGGCGGCGGCTGTTCGCGGCCTCGGCCAGCGCCGCATCGAGCGCCGCCATCGTCTGCGGCTCGACCATCTCGGCGAGCGGCTTTCCGTGCCAGTCGGCCGCCGGATGCCCGGTCAGCGTGCCGACCGAGGCCGAGGTCTCGACCACTTCGCCCGCGCGCGAGACCACGATCAGCGCATCCGACACGCTCGCCAGGATCGAGCCGAGGAACGAGCGCATGTCCTCGAGCGCGTGGTTCTGATGTTCCAGCCGTTCCTGATAATCGACGAGATCGGCATAAGTGCGGTCGACGGCCGACAGCACGTCCATCCAGACCTCGTCGCCCGCCGCGCGCGCCATCTCGTCAAGGCCGGGCGCGCCCGGAACCCCGCGATGCGGGGCCGGTTCGGCGGGGTCCGTGCCCCCTATCTGCGCGCGATGTGCCATGGCCGCGAGCATATCCGCCTGCCCCTCGCGCGCAAGCCCCGCCGCTGACGCTGCGTCGTTATGGACGCCTGCAAGGGCCTGCCCCAGCATCGGGATCGGAGGCCTTGTCCGGGGAGGAGACAATGGGAGAGACAACCGACGTTATCGTCGTCGGCGGCGGGCTTGCGGGGCTGGTGGCCGCCTGCGAGCTGCTCGACCGCGGCCGGCGCGTGACGATCCTCGACCAGGAGCCGCGGGCAAGCCTTGGCGGGCAGGCGTTCTGGTCGCTCGGCGGGCTGTTCATGGTCGACACCCCCGAGCAGCGCCGGATGCGGATCCGCGACAGCGCCGATCTGGCGCTCTCCGACTGGCTCGGCTCGGCGGGTTTCGACCGCGCCGAGGATGCCTGGCCGCGCCGCTGGGCCGAGGCCTATCTCGCCTTCGCCTCGGGCGAGATGCGGGCCTGGCTGCACGGTCTCGGGATGCGCTGGTTCCCGGTCGTGGGCTGGGCCGAGCGCGGTGGCGGGCTGGCGGACGGGCACGGCAATTCGGTGCCGCGCTTCCATGTCACCTGGGGCACCGGGCCCGGGGTGCTCGCCCCCTTCGTCGCCCGCGTCCGCGCGGCCGAGGCCGAGGGCCGGCTCAGGCTGCATTTTCGTCACCGCGTCACCGCGCTCTGCGGCGGGCCCGAGGGCATCACCGGGGTCGAGGGCGAGATCCTGGCCGAGGACGCCGCCGGGCGCGGCATGGAAAGCACGCGCGCCGTCGCGGGCCGGTTCGAGATCGCCGCCGGGGCGGTGATCGTGGCGAGCGGCGGCATCGGCGGCAATGCCGCGCTGGTGCGACAGAACTGGCCGGTCGAGCGGCTCGGCCCGCCGCCCGAAAGCATGGTCTGCGGCGTGCCTGCCCATGTCGACGGGCTGATGATCGGCCATGCCGAACGCGCCGGCGCCCGGGTCATCAACAACGACCGGATGTGGCATTACACCGAGGGCATCCGGAACTGGGACCCGATCTGGCCGAACCACGGCATCCGGATCCTGCCCGGCCCCTCCTCGATGTGGTTCGACGCCGACGGCAATCGCCTGCCCGCCCCCTGCCTGCCGGGCTTCGACAGCCTCGGCACGCTCGCCCATCTGTGCCGCATCGGCCAGCCGCATTCGTGGTTCGTCACCACCCAGGCGATCGCGAAGAAGGAATTCGCGCTCTCGGGGTCCGAGCAGAACCCCGACCTCACCGGCAAGGACATCCCGCTTCTGCTGCGCAGCCGGCTCGGCCGGGCCGCGGCGCCGCCACTCGAGGCGTTCAAGCGCCATGGCGAGGATTTCGTCGTTGCCCGCGGGCTTGAGGAACTGGTGGCGGGGATGAACCGGATCGGCGCGCGGCCGATCAAGGCCGATCACCTGCGCGCACAGATCGAGGCGCGCGACCGCGAGCTTGCAAATCCCTTCGCCAAGGACGTGCAGATCACCGCGCTGCGCGGCGCGCGCGCCTATCTCGGCGACCGGCTGATGCGCACGGCGCGGCCGCACCGGATCCTCGACCCGATCGCCGGACCGCTGATCGCGGTGCGGCTGCATGTGCTGACGCGCAAGACGCTGGGGGGCATCGAGACCGACCTGACCGGGCAGGCGCTTGGCGCCGACGGCCGGCCGATCCCGGGCCTTTTCGCCTGCGGCGAGGCGGCGGGCTTCGGCGGCGGCGGCTATCACGGCTACAACGCGCTCGAAGGCACCTTCCTCGGCGGCTGCCTGTTCTCGGGCCGGGCCGCGGGGCGGGCGGCATGAGGATCGGCGTCTTCGGCGCGGGGGCCGTGGGCGGCCATGTCGGCGGCTGCCTCGCCCTTGCGGGGGCCGAGGTGGTGCTGGTCGGGCGCGCGCCGAAGATGGCGGCGCTGCGCCGCGACGGGCTGCGGGTGAGCGACCTCGACGGGCGCGACGGCCGCACCCGGGCCTGCCTTGCGACCGACGATCCGCGGGCGCTCGCGGGCTGCGACCTCGTGCTGGTGACGGTGAAATCCGCCGCGACCGAGGCGGCCGGGCGCGCGCTTGCCCCGGTGCTCGCGCCGCATGCGGTGGTGGTGAGCCTGCAAAACGGCCTCGGCAATGCCGCCCGGCTTTCGGCGGCGCTGCCCGGAATCACCGTGCTGGCGGGCATGGTACCCTTCAACGTCATCACCGGGCCGGGCGGGCGTCACCACCGCGCCACCGCGGGGCGGATCGCCGTCGACGCCCGCGCCGCGGCCTTCGCGCCGGTCTTCGCCCGCGCCGGGCTGCCGCTCGACCTGCGCCGGGACATGGAGGCGGTGCTCTGGGGCAAGCTGCTTTTGAACCTCAACAACGCGGTCAATGCGCTCTCCGGCCTGCCGCTGCGGGCAGAGCTTGCGCAGCGCGACTATCGCCGGGCGCTGGCGCTGGCGCAGACCGAGGCGCTCGCGCTGCTGCGCCGCGAAGGGCGGGTGCGCCCGGCCCGGCTGACGCCGCTGCCGTCCACCCTCGTGCCGCGGGTGCTGGCCCTGCCCGACCCGGTCTTCCGGCGTCTGGCCGGCGCGATGCTGCGCATCGACCCGAGCGCGCGGTCCTCGATGGCCGACGACCTTGAGGCCGGCCGGCCGCCCGAGATCGACTGGATCAACGGCGAGGTGGTGGCGCTCGCCCGCAGGCTTGGGCGGCGGGCGCCGGTGAACGCGCGGCTGTGCGCCCTGATCCGCGAGGGGCGCCGGCCGATCGCGGCGGCGGCGCTGCTTGCCGATCTGCGCGCCGCCGCCCGGGCAGGCTGAGCCTTACTCCGCCATCCAGCGCTGGTCATGCCAGCCCGAGACATCGCCCGGCCAGGAAAGCGCCGCGCCGCTGCTGTCCTTCAGCACGCCGCTGTCGAACAGGAACTTCGCCATCGCGGCAAAGCGCGCGGGGTCGATCGTGCCGACAGGGGTGCTGCCGTCACGCAGATAGCCGCCCGCGTCGATCGCCGCCATCGAGCCGCGCACCAGTGCCGGGTTCGGGAAATCCCCCGCCGCCAGCAACAGATCGGCCGCCTCGGCCGGGTGGTCGGCCGCCCATTCATACCCCTTCTGCGTCGCGCGCATGAAGGCTGCGACCATCTCGGGGCTCTTCGCCACGGTTTCGGCACGCGCGGCGATATAGCCGTTCTGCTGGTCGGGGACGCCGAAATCGGCATAGCGGAAGGACGACTGGTGCCGCCCCTCGAGCGTGCTGTTCACCCCTTCCCAGGTCGCGACCTCGAGGGTGAAATCGACCTTGCCGGCCGCCAGCGCCTCGTAGGCGCCGGTGCCGAGGGTCACGGTCGTCCACTCGGGCGTGCCGCCGTCGGCGCGGATCATCGTGCCGATCAGCGCCGCCTCGGCCGGCCCGCCAAAGCCCGCATAGACCTTGCCCGACAGATCGGCCGGGCGGGTGATCGCCGTGTTGTCGGAATTGTAGACGAGCCGCCCGGTCTCGTGCTGCATCGTCGCCCAGAGCGCGACCAGATCCGCCCCGCTTGCCCGCGCCGACAGGAAGCCGAGCGAGGTCAGATAGCCGAAATCGGCCGCCCCCGCCGCCAGCAGCGCCGCCGGGCTGGTGTCGGAATAGGGCAGCAGCTCGACCGCCAGCCCCGCCTCGGCGTAAAAGCCCTTCTGCTGCGCGACGACAAGGCCGACGTGGTTGGTGTTCAGCGTCCAGTCGAGCGCGACGGTGACGGGGGTGGCGGTCTCGGCCGTGGCCGTGGCCGTGGTCGCAAGCGGCAGCAGCAGGCCAAGCGCCAGCGCAAGGGATCGGATCATGTCGGGGGGTCCTCCAGCAACAGGGTTTTCAGGGTTTCGCGCAGCGGGGCAAGGCTGTGCTCGCTGCGCGCGGATGGCGGGATCGGCACGGCGATCTCGGCCCGGATCCGGCCGGGGCGCGCCGCCATGACCAGGATGCGGTCGGCAAGCGAGGTCGCCTCGTGCAGGTCATGAGTGACCAGCAGCACGCTGCGCGGCCGCTCGGCCAGCCGCGCCAGAAGCCAGCCCTGCAGCCGCAGCCGCGTCACCGCATCAAGCGCCGAGAACGGCTCGTCGAGCAGCAGGAACTGCCCATCCCGCACCATCGTGCGCAGGAAGGCGGCGCGCTGGCGCATGCCGCCCGACAGCTCGGCGGGATACATCGCCTCGGTGCCGGCAAGGCCGAAGGCCGGGAACAGCGGCGCCACCCGGGCGCGCGCCGCCGGCGCCGACAGCCCCGCCACCCGCAGCCCGAGCGCGGCGTTCTGGGCGATGGTGAGCCAGGGAAACAGCGCATCCGCCTGCGGCTGAAAGCCGATCGCCGGATCGGGCAGGCGCAGCGGCCGGCCGCCGATCCGCGCCTGCCCCTCGGCGGCAAGGGTGTCGGGCAGGATGCCCGCCAGCCAGCGCAGCACCGTCGACTTGCCGCAGCCCGAAGGGCCGATCAGCGCGGTGATGCCGGTGGTCGGCAAGGTCATCGACAGGTCCTCGACCAGCACCCGCGCGCCCGCCCGGATCGTCAGCCCGCTCAGATCGAGCCCCGCCTCAGTCATGGCGCGCCTCCGGCCCGCGGGCCGTCAGCCGGGCCAGACCACCGATCAGCGCGAGCAGCGCCAGCGTCAGCCCCGCCGAGACCAGCACCGCCGCCAGCACGAGATCGGGGCGGAAGGTGTTCTTCGCCTGCAGGATGTAGATGCCCAGCCCCCGCCGCGCCCCGGCATATTCGGCAAAGATCGTCGCCACGATCGCATAGGTCGCCGAGACCCTGAGCCCGGACAGGAACGACGGCCGCGCCGCGGGCAGGCAGGCGCGCAGGAACACCTGCCCCCGCCCCGCCCCCATCGAGGCCAAGAGCTCGCGCAACGCGGGCGGGGTCTGGCGATAGCCCGCAAGCAGCGTCAGCAGCATCGGGAAGAAGGTGACGAGGATCACCAAGAGCACCTTCGGCAGCAGCCCGAAGCCGAACCACAGGATCATCAGCGGCGCGAGCGCAACGAGCGGCACGGTCTGGCTGGCGACGAAGAGCGGCATCAGCGCGCGCTCGGCCCGCGGCAGGAAGTGGAGCGCCACCGAGACCGCAAGCGCCACCGCGACCGAGGCGGAAAAGCCGATCGCCGCGACCTGCAGCGTGGCACCGGCATGGACGGCGATCTCGGCGCGGTTCAGAACCAGCGCGCGCAGCACCGCCGAGGGCGCGGGCAGGATCAGGGGCGAGACCCCGGCCAGCCGGCAATAGGCCTCCCAGCCCGCCAGCAGGCAGGCAGCAACGATCAGCGGCGGCAGCGCACGCGACAGCATCGGCAGAACCTCCGGTCCGGGCTCAGCGCGGGCTGGGGCTATTGGCCGAGGCCGTCAGGTCGATCGTCACATGCCCCTCGGCCGGACCGAATCGCAGGAAGGCCTGGCGCACCGTCTCGAACACGGCGCCCGCGTCGCCGCGCAGCCGGGTGCAGAAATTCTTCGAGCGCAGGAAGGTGCCCGAGGCCTTGAGGACGTCGATGCAGCCATAGATCTCGTCCATGTGCCGGTCCTGTCCGAGCACGTAGAGCGAGAATTGCACGTCGATCTCGACGCCCAGCACCGGCGCCGCCTGCACCGCGGCCAGGGCCTCGGCCTGGCGCTGCGCCAAGGGCGTGCCCTGCGCGCGGGTCAATGTCTCGCAGCGGCAGGCGGGCTCGTCGGGCTCGCCCGGGCAGCCGCGGGAGAAGGTGACATGCATCGTCACATGCGCGGGGTCCTGCGCGGTGCGGGCGAAGAGGTCGCGCACCGCATCGAAGAGCGGCCCGGGCGCGCCGACCATCAGGGTCGAGATGTCGTCGGTCTCGATCCGCAGGCTGTCGCGATAGGGGGTGAGGGCCTCGAGGCCCGACAGGATGACCCGGATGAATTCCGACGTCATCGGATAAAGCGACACTTGCGCGCCGATGAACATGATGCCCTCGCTCCGCCGGCATTACCCGGATCAGCTTTGAAGGGTCCGCGCGGTCCTCGCGCATCTCAGCCCCGGATCTGGAGCACCCCTGGTTACGGGCGTGACCATGCGACCGAACGGGCGGGCTGTCAACAGGGGGTGCTGGGATTTTCCGCGCCGGGGTCAGAGCGGCGCGGGCCGGCGCAGGAACAGCATGGCGGCCGCGGCCGCGGCGACAAGCGCGAGCGCAAGGCTCAGTCCCAGCGCGGCACCGGGGCCGGCCCGCGCGATCAGCGTCGCGTAGATCAGCGGCGCGGCGGCCGCGGCATAGAAGGACGGGCCGATCAGCCGCCCGGCGATCACCGCGTAATCGGCGACCGGGAACAGTACCAGCGGCAGGCTGCCGCGCGCGATGGTCAGGAGCCCGTTGCCGGCGCCATAGGCGAGCACGAAGAGCACCGCCACGGGCCCTGCCCCGGCGATCGCCGGCCCCGCCGCCATGCCAAGCGTCAGGATCCCTGCCGCGACCAGCGCCAGCGCCCGTGGATCGAGCCGGCGGCCAAGCACGATCTCGAGCAGCCGCGCCGCCGATTGCGCGATCCCGGGCAGGGCGGCAAGGGCGACGGCGCCTTCCGGGTCGATCCCCCGCCCGGTCAGCAGCGCGATCAGATGCGCCGAGAGGCCCGAGCTGAGGAAGGCGGTGGCGGCGACGATGGCGGCGAAAAGGATGGCGGCGGCGCGCGTCTCGGGCGGGATCGTCGCGCGGCGCGGCGCGGCAGTGCCGCCCCCGCCCTGCCCCGCCGCCGGCAGCAGCCGGTAAAGCGGCAGCATGGAAAGCGCGATCGCGGCATAGACAAGCAGCGCCCCGCGCCAGCCAAGCGCGCCCTCGAGGAAGGCCCCGAGCGGCCAGAACAGGCTGGAGGCGAGCCCGCCCAGCAAGGTGATCTGCGACAGCGCCGGCCGCGCGGCGCTGCCCCCGGCCTGCACCAGCGCCGCGAAGGCCGCCTCGTAAAGGCACATCCGCATGCCGAGCCCGAGAACGACCCAGCCGGCCAGATACAGCCCCGCCCCCGGCGCCACGGCCAGCATCGCACAGCCAAGCGCCAGCAGCAGCGAGCCCGCGCTCATCACCGCCCGCCCGCCGTGGCGGTCGACCGCGCGGCCAAGCGCGGCCGAGCTGAGCCCCATCACCGCAAGCGCCAGCGAGAAGCCGCCATAGGCAAGCGCGGGCCCAAAGCCCGGCTCGGCCGCGATCGAGGGGCCGAAGACGCCAAGCGCGTAATAGGACAGGCCCCAGTTCACCAGCTGGCTCAGCCCGACCGCGGCGACGGTGCGGCGGGGCAGCATCGCTAGCCCTCGAAGGGGGTGTCATCGCCCGGGCCGAGCGGGCGCTGCATCAGCACGGAATCAAGCCAGCGCCCGTGCTTCCAGCCGACCGAGCGCAGCGTGCCGACCGGCTCGAACCCCATCGCGCGGTGCAGCCCGATCGAGGCGGCATTGGCGCTATCGCCGATCACCGCGACCATCTGGCGAAACCCCGCCGCGGTGCACTCGGCGATCAGCGCCCGGATCAGCGCCCGGCCGACGCCGAGCCCCTGCGCCGCCGGCGCGACATAGACCGAATTCTCGACCGTGCCGCGATAGGCCGGGCGCGGCCGGTAGGCGCCGGCATAGGCATAGCCGACAACCGCGCCCTGCCGCAGCGCGACCAGATAGGGGAAACCGGCGGTGACCACCTTCTGCCAGCGCGCCTGCATCTCGGTCAGATCCGGAGGATCGAGCTCGAAGCTTGCGGTGCCGAAGCGCACCGCCTCGGCATAGATCGCCTGGATGGCGGGAAGGTCATCGGCCCGGCAGGGCCGCAAGGTCAGGGGAAAGGCGTCGCTCATGCTCTGCTCCGCAAGGATGTCGCGGGCAGGATGGC
This sequence comes from Paenirhodobacter hankyongi, assembly GCF_003664585.1. Lineage (GTDB taxonomy): Bacteria > Pseudomonadota > Alphaproteobacteria > Rhodobacterales > Rhodobacteraceae > Rhodobacter > Rhodobacter hankyongi. The sequence continues at coordinate 163,221 of NZ_RCHI01000007.1, read as the reverse complement.
ATTCCGGATTGCAAAAGGAAATGCTATGCTTCTTATGCAATCGATAAGGAAAACCTTGAAGAATACCCTGACCCTGCGCCATCTCGACCTGCTTGCGGATGTGGCCGAGCTTGGCAGTTTCTCGGCCGCGGCCGAGAAGGAAGCGCTCTCGCAACCCGCGGTGAGCCAGCAGATCCGCGCGCTCGAGACCTTCTTCGGCGTGCGGCTGATCGAGCGCAGCGGCCGCCACATGCGTCCGACCGAGGCCGGGCGGGTGGTGCTGGCCGGTGCGGGCCGGATCCGCGACGAGGTCGAGGCGATGCAGGAGGCGGTGCAGCCCTTCCGCGCCGGCCGCGCCGGGCGGGTGCGGATCGGCACCGGCGCCACCGCCTGCATCTACCTGCTGCCGCCGATCCTCGGCGCGCTGAAGCGGGAGATGCCCGGGCTCGACTGCACCGTGCGCACCGGCAACAGCCCCGAGATCCGCCGTCTGGTCGAGGAGAACACCCTCGATCTCGGCCTTGTGACCCTGCCCGCGCCGGGCCGCTCGCTCGAGGTCACGCCGATCTTCGAGGAGGATCTGGTCGCGGTCTGTCCCGCCACCGAGGCGCCCGTGGGGCCGATCACCGCGGCGGCCCTCGCCGCCCGGCCGCTGGTGCTTTACGAGGATGCGGGCCACACCCGGCTGCTGATCGACGGCTGGTTCGCCGCGGCCGGGCTGCAGCCGAAGCCGGTGATGGAGCTTGGCAGCGTCGAGGCGATCAAGGAGATCGTCGGCGCGGGGCTCGGCTGGTCGGTACTGCCCGCCTCCTCGGTGCGGCCCGGAAAGGCAGGCGGGCTCGGCTCGGTGCCGCTCGAGCCGCGACTGTGCCGCCGCCTCGGGCTGGTGCTGCGCCGCGACAAGCGGCTGACCGCGGGGCTGCGCGAGGTGATCGCGGCGCTTCGGGCGGGGCTGACCGGCTGACCGCCGCGCCCCACCCCGCCACGCCCGCTCAGACGATCGCCTGCTCGAGGAAGGGCCGGCCCTCGGCGATGCGCTCGAACCGCATGTCGCTCAGGTCGATGCTGCGATAGCCGCCATAGGTGATGAGTTCCATCACCGCGCGGCCGACCGCCGGGCCCTGCTGCAACCCGTGCCCGGAAAAGCCGTTCTGGAAGATGAAATTCGTCACCTCGGGATGGCGGCCGACGATGCCGTTCTGGTCGAAGGTGTTGTAATCGTAATGCCCGGCCCAGAAGCGCACGAGCTTCAGCGCCTCGAAATTCGGCGAGCGTTCGGCCAGCGCCGGCCAGATCTGCTCTTCCCATTCCGGGTGGTCAGGGTCGAAATCGTCGTAATCGGGCGGCAGGTCGTTCTCGGGCACGCCGCCGGCGATGAAGAAACGCCCCTCGGGCCGGCACCAGACGCCGGTCGGATCGACCATCAGCGGCAGCCGGCCATCGTTCACCCGTGCGCTGCCCTCGGGCGTGCCCGCCGCGTCGAAGACGAAGAGCGTGCGCTTGCGCGGCTCGACCGGCAGATCGAGCCCGGCCATGCGCGCCACACGCCCGCCGCGCGGCCCGGCGGCGTTGACGATCGTGCCGGCGCCGACGCTCGCCCCCGATTTCAGCGTGACGCCGGTCACCCGGTTGCCCTCGCGCGCGATCGCCACGACCTCGTCGGCGACGAAATCGACGCCGAGCGCGCGCGCCTTGCGCCGGGCTCCCGCCATGATCCCGGTGTTGTCGAACCAGCCCTCGCCGCTCAGCCCATAGGAGGCCAGCAGCACGTCCTCGGTGTTCAGATGCGGGAAGGCCCATTTCAGCTTGTCGGCATCCCACAGCTCGACCTCGGCACCGGCGGCGCGCTGCACGGCATGGTTCTCGCGCAGGATGCGGACCTGATCGTCGGTATTGGCGATGAAGAGATATCCGCCCGGGTGATAGCCAAGGCTGGGCCGGTCGCCCTCGACCTCCATCAGGTCGGGGAAATCGCGGATGAAGTCATGACCGAAGAGGCCGATCTCGACATTCGCGCGGTTCGAGAACTGCACCCGGATGCCCGAGGCCGAAAGCGCGGTCGAGGCGGTGGCATAGCTCGGGTCACGCTCGACCACCAGCACCGTGCCGTCGAAGTCCGGGTTCGACGCCAGCCAGTAGGCGGTGCAGGCGCCCATCACGGCCCCGCCCACGATCACGACATCATACTGTTCACGCATCTTCGGTCTCGTCCTCGACAATCCGTTCAGGCCCGGAACCGCCGGGCGCGGGCAAGGCCGGCGCACCAGCTTCCCCGGGCCCGCGGACAGCTGTCCGCGACCTGACCGGCAGCACATCCGGAGCGGGGAAACCGGGACCAGGCCCGAGGTCGGGCGCCGTCGCCCGATGCGCCAAGACTGCCGCGCGGCACCGCGAAACGCCAATTCGGATTGGACCCGACCTCATTCCGGAACGGAATGATTTTTCGCCCGAGATGACCGACCGGCAGCCGGGGCTGGACAGCGCGGCCCGCGCCGTCCATCTGAAGGGGACGCATCCGCGCCCGGAGGACGATGACCATGCTCCGCTCCCGCCCCTATGCCGGCCCCGTCAGCGACCATTTCGACGGCACGCGCTTCTTCGCGCCGGACCAGCCCTCGCCCGACCGCAGCCTGCGCGAGATCCTGCGCTGGCAGCGCGAGGGCAACCGCGCGCCCTGGCCGAAACGGGTGGCGGTGACACCCGCCGTGCCGCCGGCCCGATCGGGCCCCGCGCGGGTCACCATGGTCGGCCATGCGACGATGCTGATTCAGGTGGCCGGGGTGAACCTGCTCACCGATCCGGTCTGGTCCGAACGCGCCAGCCCCTCGCGGCTGATCGGCCCGCGCCGTGTCACCGCGCCGGGGATCGACTTCGACCGGCTGCCGCCGATCGACGCGGTGCTGCTCAGCCACAACCACTATGACCACCTCGACATCGCCACGCTGCGCCGGCTGCAGGCGCGGCACCGGCCGCTGATGGTGATGCCGCTCGGCACCGATGCGACGGTGCGGCGCGCGGTGACGGGGGCGCGGATCGTCACCGCCGACTGGCACGGGGAGGTGCCCCTCGCCCCCGGCATCGCCGCGACGCTGACGCCGGCGAACCACTGGTCGGCGCGCGGGCTCGGCGACCGGCGGCGGGCGCTGTGGTGCGGGTTCTGGATCGACAGCCCCGCGGCGCGGCTGTGGTTCGCGGGCGACACGGGCTATGGCGACGGCGCGATCTTCCGCGCCATCCGCGCCCGCCACGGCGCCCCCGACATCGCGCTGATCCCGATCGGCGCCTATGCGCCGCGCTGGTTCATGGCCGCGCAGCACATCGCGCCCGACGAGGCGGTGCAGGTCTTTCGCGACATCGGCGCGCGCGCGGCGCTTGGCTTTCACTGGGGCACCTTCCAGCTGACCGACGAGCCGCGCGAGGAACCGGCCGAGCTGCTTGCCGCGGCGCTTGCCACGGCCGGCATCGCGCCCGAGCGGTTCCGCGCCTTCCGCCCGGGCGAGGTCTTTGCCGAAGGCTGAGCCTCAGCGCCCCGGAAACCCGCCCGGCATCAGCGCATTCAGATCGTTGCGCAGGTGCTGGAGCCCGGCCTCGCAACTGCTGCCATCGGCCGCGATGAACTCGATGAAGCGGGCGTTCTGCAGGTTGAACAGCGCCCAGCCCAAATGCGCCGGATCGACCGTTTCCGGCAGAATCCCCGCCCCGACCATGCGCTCGACTTCGCGGATCAGCACCGAGGCCAGACGGTTGTCGAGCTCGTGATAGAGCTTGCCGAAGCGCGGTTCGGTGCCCGAGACCGAGGCCGCGATCACCTGCCGCCAGATCGCCTTGTCGAGATGGGTCTGGGTGTGGCGGCAGACGATCTCGAAGAAGCCGAGGACGCGGTCGGTCAGGGTCTCGCCCCGCGCGCGCAACCCGCGCTCGAGCGTCGCCAGCAGCTCGCGGTCGCTTTCCGCCACAAGTGCCAGCAGCACCCCCGATTTCGTGCCATAGTAATTGTGCACGGTGACACTGGAGACGCCGGCGATCTCGGCGATCGCCTCCATGGTGATCTTTTCAAGACCGGCCTCGAGAAACAGGCTCTTGGCGGCGGCGATGATGCGCGCCTTGCGGTCTTCCTTCTGCCGCTCGCGCAGGCTGGTGGGCTGTTGTTCCGTCATGGCGGCATCATTTCGTCTCGGGGCGGGAATTGCAACAAACAATTTATCGTCTCAAATTTTTTATTGACTAAAGAATTTTGCCACGTATGAATTTTTGCAAGACCACCATCACTCGCACGACCACCACTCACGACATCACCAAGAAAAACGACGACCGTCAGGGAGCCCCACGATGAAGACGCTGACCATCGCCTTTGCTGCCATCGCCGCCTTGAGTGCCGGAACCGCCTCGGCCAAGGACACCATCAACATCGGCATGTGCGTGTCCTGGCCCGGCTATGCCATGCTCGACGTGGCCAGGCAGAAGAACCTGCTGCCCGGTTACGACCTCAACATCACCAATTTCGAGGACCCGCTCGGCGGCCATGCGGCGCTCGCCGCGGGGCAGATCGACGTCTACGGCTGCACCGCCGATTACGTGCCGGTCTCGGTCGAGGCCGGGCTGAACGAGGTCAACGTCGCCTATCTCAACCCCTCCTACGGGGTCGATCACGTGATCCTCGCCGCCGGCATGGACCCCGCCGCGCTGAAGGGCAAGAAGGTTGCCGCGCCGCAGGCCTATATCGGGCAGCTGCTGATGGGGCTCTGGCTCGACCGGCAGGGCATCGCGCCCGGCGACGTGACCTGGGTGAACCTCAATGCCGACGAGGCGGTGGGGCCGATGCTCTCGGGCGACCTGGCCGCGGCCTACATGTACGAGCCCTGGATCTCGAAGGTGCTCGAGGCCGCGCCCGGCGCGAAATCGGTGGTGAACACCACCGACCCCGAGATGCTGAAGACCGGCATCTTCATGGACTCGCTCTACATGAACAAGGACTTCATCGCGAAGAAGCGCGACGCGGCCCTCGCCGTCCTCAAGGCCGAATGGGACGCCCGCGGTTACTGGCATGACCATGTCGAGGAGGTGAACGCGCTGATGGCCGAGACCCTGCAATGGCCGGTCGAGGACGTCAACGCGGTGATCGGCACCAATGGCAAGAGCCTCGACGGCGGCATCTATGTCTTCGACTTCGACGAAAGCGCGCGCACCTGCGGCGTGCTGGCGGGCGATCCGCCCTTCGGCCTGTCGAACGGCTCGATGCCCGGCTCGGTCGCGCTGACCAACGAGTGGTGGATCAAGCTTGGCCTGATGAAGACCAAGATCGATCCGGCGAAAGGCATCGACTGCTCGCTGATGGGCGATCTTGTGGCGCAGGGCTATCGCCAGTCCTTCACCGCGAACTGATCCCGGCATTGCCCCGCGGCACCCGCCGCGGGGAGCAACGGAGGACCCGATGTCGACCGCTTCCAAGGGGCGCAAAGCCCGGCTGCTGCAAGTCCGCGTCCCGGTCTCGGGGCGACAGGCGCTGATCTCGGCCCTCGGGGTCTGGATCGCCTTCTTCGGGGTCTGGATCCTCGCCTCGGGGCTTGGCTGGGTGAACCCGATCCTGGTGCCGCCGCCCGGCAAGGTCTTTGCCACCATCGTGCGGCTCTTCGCCGAGCAGGGCTTCGGCGCCGATGTGCTGATCTCCATCGGGCGGGTGCTGATCGCCTTTGCGCTTGCCAGCCTCGTCGCGGTGCCGCTCGGCGTCGCCATGGGTGCCTTCCCGGCGATCAACGCCGTCTTCGCCCCCTTCGTCTCGGCCTGGCGCTATCTGCCCGCGCCCTCCTTCATCCCGATCCTCTTGATGTGGTTCGGCACCGGCGAGACGCCGAAGCTCGCGCTTCTCTTCCTCGGTGTGATCTTCTTCCTCGTCACCCTGATCGCCGACCACACCCGCGAGATCCGCAAGGAGCTGATCGAGACCGCGCTGACGCTTGGCGCCAATCGCCGGGTGACGGTGTTCCAGGTGATGCTGCCTGCCGTGCTGCCCAATATCCTCGTCGCGATGCGGCAGATGCTGGCCGTGGTCTGGACCTATCTGGTGATCGCCGAGATCGTCGCCTCGACCACCGGCATCGGCGCGATGATGATGCGCGCCCGCCGGTTCCTGAAGACCGACGAGATCCTTGCCGGCATCATCGTGATCGGCGCGCTCGGCATGGCCTGCGACATGGCCTTCGCCCTGCTCCACCGCCGCCTCTTCCCCTATCTGGAGGACAAGCGCTGATGTCCGCCCTGCTGCAAATCCAAAACGTTTCCAAGACTTTCGATCTGCCCGGCGGGCAGGCACTGACCGCGGTCGACGATGTTACCTTCGCGGTCGAGAAGGGCTCGATCTGCGTGCTCCTCGGCCCCTCGGGCAGTGGCAAGTCCACCATCCTGCGGATGATCGCCGGGCTCGAGACCCAGAGCTCGGGTGCCGTGCTACTGAACGACACCCCGATCGACGGGCCCGGGCGCGAGCGTGGCATGGTGTTTCAGGCCTACAGCTCGTTCGACTGGATGTCGGTCGGCAAGAACGTCGAATTCGGCATGAAGATCAACGGCGTGCCCGCGGCCGAACGGCGCGCGCGGGCCGAGCGCTTCATCGGCCTCGTCGGGCTGTCGAAATTCATCGACGCCTATCCCTCGCGGCTTTCGGGCGGCATGCGGCAGCGTGTGGCGATTGCCCGCACGCTGGCCAATGCCCCCGACGTGCTGCTGATGGACGAGCCCTTCGGCGCCCTTGACGCCGAGACCCGCTGGCAGATGCAGGAGCTGATGATCGAGGTCGCCGAGGCCTCGGGCACGACGATGATCATCGTCACGCATGACATCGAGGAGGCGATCTTTCTCGCCGACAAGATCGTGTTCCTGTCGAGCCATCCGGGCCGACTGAAGGAGGAGATCCTCCCCACCTTCAAGCCCGGCCGGCTGCGCAACAAGGAAGATGTGATCGCCCTGCCCGGCTATGCCGAGATGGAGCGCAAGATCATGCGGATGATGCGCGAGGAGGGGCACAAATGACCGGCCTCGACTTCACCGGCCGCACCGTCGTCATCACCGGTTCGAGCCGCGGCATCGGGCTGGGCATCGCCCAGGGCTTCGCCCGCGCCGGCGCGACGCTGCACCTGATCGCGAATGACGCCGCGGTGCACGCGCGCGCCGCCGACCTTGGCGCCACCGCGGCCGAGGCCGACATCTCGGTGAAATCCGAGGTGCTCCGCGCCCTCGCGCCCCTCGAGCGCATCGACGTGCTGATCAACAATGCAGGCCTCGAGCTGATGACGCCGATCGCGGATGCGTCGGACGCGACGACCGACGCCTTCCGCCGGGTGATCGACATCAACGTGACCGGCACGGCGCTGGTCACCGCCACGGCGCTTGGCCGGATGGGCGCGGGCGGCGCGATCGTCAACACCGCCTCGATCTGGGGCCGCGTGGCCGAACCGGGTTTCGGCGCCTATGTCGCCTCGAAGCACGCGATCATCGGGCTGACCAAGACCTGGGCGCGCGAGCTCGGCCCCCGCGGCATCCGGGTGAACGCAGTCTGCCCGGGCTGGGTGCGGACCGAGGCCTCGATGCGCTCGCTCGGCCGGATCGCGGCCGAGGCGGGCCGGGCCGAGGACGATCTGCTCACCGACATCGTCGCCGGGCAGGCCCTGCCCGGTCTGATGGAGCCGCCCGACATGGCCCCCACCTATCTGTTTCTTGCCTCCGACCTTGCCGCGAACATCACCGGCCAGTCGCTGGGCGTCGACCGAGGAGAAGTCCCATGGTGAAACCGCTTGCGGGCAAGCGTGCCCTTGTCACCGGCGCGGCGAGCGGCATCGGCCTTGCCGCCGCCTGCGCGCTGCAGGAGGCCGGCGCCGAGGTGATCGGCCTTGATCTGCTCAGCACCGAGGCGCCGTTCCAGATCCTGGCCTGCGACCTTGCCGACGAGGCGCAGATCGTGGCGGCGGTCGCCGGCGCGGCGGCGCGGATGGGGGGCATCGACATCCTCGTCAACAACGCCGGCATCCTCGAGGAAGCCCCGCTTGGCGCGCTGAGCGCCGCCCATATCGACCGGATGTTCGCGGTCAATGTGCGCGGCGCGATGCTGGTCGCGCGCGAGGTGCTGCCGCATCTGCCGGACGGCGGGCGGATCATCAACACCGTCTCGGAACTCGCCTATCTCGGCCGCGCCAATGCCTCGGTCTATGCTGCGACCAAGGCGGCGATGCTGGGCGCGACCCGCTCCTGGGCGCGCGAACTGGCACCGCGGGTTCTGGTGAACGCCGTGGCGCCCGGGCCGACCGACACCCCGCTTCTGGGCTTCGAGAAACTCGACGCCCGCGCGCAGGCCGAGGAAACCGCCTACCCGATCGGCCGCATCGGCCGCCCCGAGGAAGTGGCGGCCGCCGTGGTCTTCCTCGCCGGCCCCGGCGCCACGCTCTTTATCGGACAATGCCTCGGCGCCAATGGCGGCGCGGCGATGATGTGATGGACCAGACGATGACCGACACCGTTTTCTATGCCGAACTGCCCTGGCCCGAGGTCGAGGCCCGCATCGCCGCCGGCGCGCCGGTGTTCCTGCCGCTCGGCGCGACCGAACAGCACGGCCGGCACATGGCGCTGAACGTCGACGTGGTGCTGCCCACCGCAGTGGCCGCACGGGCGGCGGCCGAGGTCGGCGGGCTGGTGCTGCCGACGCTGGCCTATGGCAACCGCTCGCAACCCAAAACCGGCGGCGGCCCGGGCTTTCCCGGCACGGTGAACCTGACCGCACAGACCTTCGCGCTGATCGTGCGCGACGTGATCTGCGACCTCTTCCGCCAGAAGGTGCGCAAGATCGTCACCGTGAACGGGCATTACGAGAATATCGGCCCGACGATCGAGGGGATCGAACTGGCGCTTGACGCGATCGGGCGTGACCGCACCGATGGCCTTGTCATCCTGCGCGTCGACCACTGGGACATGGTGCAGCCCGAGACGCTCGATCGCATCTTCCCCGATGGCTATCCGGGGATCGAGCTCGAACATGCCTCGGTGATCGAGACCTCGATGATGATGGCGCTGCGCCCCGAGCTTGTCGATCTGACAAAGGCCGCCCATGACGGCCCCGCCGCCTTCCTGCCCTATGACCGCTACCCCAAGCCCTGCGCCGAGGTGCCGCCCTCGGGCGTGCTGTCGCTGACCGAAGGGTCGTCGGCCGCGAAGGGCGAATGGCTTCTGGCCGATTGCACCGCCGGCATCGTTGCCGCCGTTGCCCGCGAATTCAACTGAGGACGCTGAAAATGACCAAGTTCCACCAGCCCATCGACGCCGCCGAAGTGCCGCGCTTCGCCGGGCTTTCGACCTTCATGCGCCTGCCCGCCGTGGCCTCGGCCGCAGGGCTCGATATCGCGCTGATCGGGATTCCGTGGGATGGCGGCACGACGAACCGCGCCGGAGCCCGGCACGGGCCGCGCGAGGTGCGCAACATGTCGAGCCTGATGCGCAGCGCGCACCACGTCTCGGGCGCCGCCCCCTTCGAGATCGCCAATATCGCCGATGTGGGCGACCTCTCGGTGAACCCGATCGACGTGATGGACGGGATCGCCCGGATCCAGAACGGCATGGCCGCGATCGTCGCCACCGGCGCACTGCCGCTTGCCGTGGGCGGCGACCACCTGACCACCCTGCCCTCGCTGCGCGCCGTCGCGAACGGGCCGCGGGGGGGCGGCAAGCCGCTCGGGATGATCCATTTCGATGCGCATTCCGACACCAACGACACCTATTTCGGCGGCAACCGCTTCACCCATGGCACCCCCTTCCGCCGCGCGATCGAGGAGGGCGTGCTCGACCCGAAGCGCGTGGTGCAGATCGGCATCCGCGGCTCGGTCTATGAACCCGGCGAGCATGACTGGGCGAAGGCGCAGGGCATCCGCATCATCTACATGGAGGAATTCGTGGCGCGCGGTCCCGCGGCGGTGATCGCCGAGGCGCTGGAGATCGTCGGGCAGGCGCCGACCTACATCACCTTCGACATCGACTCGATCGACCCGTCGATGGCGCCCGGCACCGGCACGCCCGAGATCGGCGGCTTCACCACCCGCGAGGCGCAACAGATGCTGCGCCTCCTTGGCCCGGTCAACATCGCCGGCGCCGATGTGGTCGAGGTGGCGCCGCCCTTCGACGTCGGCGGCATGACGGCGCTCGCCGGCGCCACGGTGATGTTCGAGCTGATGTGCGTGATGGCGACGCAGGTCGATCAGCGCCGCAACGGCTGAGACACCAGCGCCCCGGCACCGACCGGGGCGCCCGCCCGACTCACGAGCACTGCGTCAGATAGTTCTGCTGCGCCGTGTCGAGAAGCCCGTCGAGAACCGCCATGCCGAGCGGGCTGCCCGAGACATCGGGCACCTGCCCCAGCGGCCCACGCATGCGCAGCTGCTTGAGCAGCAGTTCCGGGTGATAGTGGCGCAGCATCGAGCCGAAGACGAGCGAGAAGGCCATGCCCTGCTGCGGGTCGAGCGCGCCCATCGTCGTGACCGTCGGCAGCGACAGCCCCGAAAGCTGCGCGACCGCGGCCGGGTCTGCATTCTGGTTTGCCTCGAGAACCGCCCCGATCCGCTCGATCTCGTCGGCCGAACGGGTCGCCACGCCGGTCTCGATCTCGTGCAGCGCGCTGCATTGCGCGGCAGAGAAGTTCATCGGCGCATCGGCGGGCGGCAGCGTGGCGAATTGCGCCAGCGCCGGCAGCGCGGGTGCAGCAAAGGCGCAGGCGGTGGCAAGGGAAAGCAGGTGTGCACGCATCGAGAGGTCCCGGCGACAGTGGTCAGTTCGGCACGGGCATGCCACGGATCCGGCGCGGAGGACAGCCACGCCTGCGTGACCGCGCCGCGCCGCGCCGCGGCCAGTTCCCGCCGGCGGTCGGACGGTCCTGCGGACATGTGGGATCTTGGGATTGTTCGACATCCAAGGGCCGTTCTGACGAGTGAGGTGGCTGGGGCGATCTGAACAGCCGGGATAAGTGGATTTTCCGCGCAACAGCAGCATGATGCTGCGAGCGATGAGAAGACCATGGCAAGACGACCACCCCGGAACCATAGTCCGGCTTTCAAGGTATGAGGAGGATCAGAAAACAGTCCGGGGGACTGTTTTCCCGACGATTGAGTGGCGATAGCCGCGATCAAGGTCGGAAAGACCATGATCGAGCTTGCACAGGATCTTGACGTCCATCCGAACCAGACCAAACAGTGGCGTGAGCAGTTGCTTGAGGGAGCGACCGGGGTATTCTGGGAAGCCCCGAAGGCCGATCCGGGGCCGACCGTCGACGTAAAGGGCCTGCACGCCAAGATCGGGGAGCTGACGCTGGAGAACGATTTTTTGTCCGGCGCGCGATGCAATGCGCGGTGAGCGCCATCGGTTCGAGCGAACCGCACAGGGGGCTGTTGCCGGGCGCAAAAAGATGATCGATCCCAGCGGGCGCATCACATCGAATGCCTGGGCAACACCCGACAGGGCATGATTTCAAGGAACCATCAAAAGGTGGGCCAAAAGGTGGACTGATAAAATCAGGCATCCACCACGTCTCTCAAAAATAATGAAAAACATCGAGGCATTGGTGCCGACGGAGGGACTTGAACCCCCGACCCTCGACTTACAAGATCGCCGCTCTACCAACTGAGCTACGCCGGCATGCGGCCCTCGATACAGGGCGCGGCCCGATCGCGCAAGCACTCAGCGCCGGCGCAGGTTCGCCCGCGCCAGCACCACCACCGCGGCCAGGCCCACGGCGCTCACCAGCAGCGCCGGCGGCGCCGCGTCGCCGAGGTTCTCGAGGCTCGCCTTCTCGTGCACCCGCGTCGCCAGCGTCTCGTAGTTGAACGGGCGCAACAGCATCGTCGCCGGCAGCTCCTTCACGCAATCGACGAAGACGAGCAGCAGCGCCGAACCGATCGAGCCCTTCATCAGCGGCAGGTAGACCGCGCGCAGCACGCCCCCCGCACTGCGGCCGAGCGAGCGTGCCGCCATCGGCAGCGAGGGCGGGATCCGGCCGAAGGCGGTCTCGGCCGAGCCCTCGGCCAGCGCGAAGAAGCGCACGACATAGGCCAGCACGATCGCGGTGGCCGAACCGGTGAGGATCAGCCCCGGGTCATGGCCGGTCAGCGCCGCGATGGCATCGGCGATGCGGTGGTCCAGCGCGGCAAGCGGCAGCAGGATCCCCACCGCCAGCACCGCGCCCGGCGCGGCATAGCCCAGCACCGTGACCGGCAGCACCAGCCGCGGCAGCCGCCGCCCCGAGAGCCGCACGCCATAGACGAGGAACAGCGCTGCCGCGACGGTCAGCACCGCCGCCGCACCGCCCGTCACCAGCGTGTGCCAGAAGGCACGGGCCAGGCCGCGCCCGCCCCAGGCCTCGGGATGGGCGGCGGCCTGCGCGCCAAGCACCGCCACCGGCAGCACGAAGCCCGCGGCGAAGGGGATCGTGCAGGCCACCGTGGCCGCGAGGCCCGCAAGCCCCGGCAGCCGCGTGGCGATCACCGGGCGCGTGCCGCGCGCCGACTGGTAATGCCGTGCCCGCCGCCGCCCCGCCGCCTCGAGCGCGACGAGCAGCAGCACGACGCCGAGGATCACGCAGGCAATCTGCGCCGCCCCGCCCGCATTGCCGGCCTCGAGCCAGGTGGTGAAGATGCCGGTGGTCAGGGTCTGCACCCCGAAGTAATCGACGACGCCGAAATCGGCCACGGTCTCCATCATCGCGATCGCCGCGCCGGCGGCGATCGCCGGGCGCGCGAGCGGCAGGCCGACCCGCCAAAAGAGCGCCCAAGGCCCGGCGCCAAGTGCCCGCGCCACCTCGTAGCTCGCCCCCGACTGCTCGCGGAAGGCCGAGCGGGTCAGCAGGTAGGTATAGGGGTAAAGCGCCGCCGCCAGGACCAGCGTCGCCGCCCCGCGCGAGCGCACCTCGGGGAACCAGTAGTCGCGCGCCGTGGCCCAGCCCATGGCGGCACGCAGCCCGGCCTGCACCGGCCCGGAATAGTCGAGGAAATCGACCAGCGCATAGGCGCCGACATAGGCCGGCACCGCAAGCGGCAGCAGCAGCAGCCACTCGAGCAGCCGGCTGCCCGGGAAGCGGTACATGACGACGAGCCAGGCCGCCCCCGTCCCCGCCGCGGCCGAGAGCACCGCCACCCCGCCCGCGAGCGCCGCCGTATTCGCCAGATAGCGCGGCAGGGTCGAGGCCAGCATATGCGGCCAGATGTTCTCGGTCGGGTTGAGGGCGATCCAGATCACCGCGACCAGCGGCGCCGCGATCAGCGCCGCAATCGCCAGCGCGCCGGCCGACCACAGGCCCGAGCCCGCCTGGCGCAGCGCGCCCGCCGTCGCGGGCCCCGCCGCGGAATTCCGAGTGTTCTTATCAGTTTCCATCCGTCTGCCATATCCCAGAAGCGGTTTGCCTGTCCAGAAATCCGCAGCTATTCTCGGCCGCGGGCAGCAAAGGACTTTTTCATGCAGGTCGTCTTTCACCTCGGCGCGCATTCCACCGACGAGGACCGGCTGATCACCACGCTCGCGGCAAATCAGGAGGCGCTGGCGCAGGTGGGAGCCGTGGTGCCGGCCCCGCGCGCCTATCGCGGCGCGCTGCGGGACGCGCTGATCGCGCTGAAGGGCCAGCCTGCCGACCCGGAAACCCAGGCCAGCCTGCTTGCCACCTGCCTTGGCGATGCCGCGCCCGAGGGCAGCCGGCTGATCTTCAGCCACCCGAATTTCCTGGGCCTCTATGACCGCGCGGTGACCGAGGCGGGGTTCTACGCCTCGGCCCCGGCCAAGCTCGAGCCGCTGGCGAATCTCTTTCCCGATGCGCAGGCCGAGTTTCACCTTGGCCTGATCAACCCCGCGACGCTGGTCGCGGCGCTGGTCGCGCGCGCGCCCGAACGCAGCTATGACGACTTCATGGCGGGGCAGACGCCGGAAAGCCTCCGCTGGGCGCCGGTGGTGCGCGAGATGGTCGCCGCCGCGCGCGGGCTGCGCTTTGTCGTGTGGTGCAACGAGGACCAGCCGCTGATCTTCCCCGAGGTGCTGCGCAGCCTTGGCGGGATTCCGGCCGAGGTGCCGCTCGCCGGCGAGGACAGCCTGCTCGAGGAGATCATGACGCGCGAGGGGATGACGCGGCTGCGCGGCTACATGGCGCAGCACCCGCCGCAGTCGGTGGCGCAGCGGCGCAAGGTGGTCAGTGCCTTCCTCGACAAGTTCGCCCGCCCCGAGACGCTCGAGGTCGAGCTGTCGCTGCCGGGCTGGACCGAGGATCTGGTGGCGCAGGTCACCCGCGCCTACGAGGCCGACGTGGCCGAGATCGCGGCGATGGAAGGCGTGACCTTCATCGCCCCCTGAGCCCGCCACCGTTCAGCCAAGCACGGCTCAGTCCGGCACCGGCCGACCCTGCCCGCACGCGCGGGGGGCCGGCACGGTTGCGCGGCGCTCAGGCCATGCCGAGCGCGGCCTTGTAGATGTCGAGGATCGCTTCCTCCTCGGCCAGATCGTCGCGGTCGCGCTTGCGCATCGCGATGATCTTCTTGATCACCTTGGTGTCGTAACCGCGCGCCTTCGCCTCGGACATGATGTCCTTCTGCTGCTCGGTGATGTCCTTCTTCTCGGCTTCGAGATGCTCGTATTGCTCGATGAACTGGCGCAGTTCGTCAGCGGTCACGTTATAGGCGGCATCGTTCATGGGTCTGCTCCTGCTCGTCCGGTCCGGTCGGTGCGTCCTGACTAGCCCGCCGGCCCCCGCGCTTCAAGCGCCCGAAGCCTGCCGCCGGCCGGCCTTTGCTTGCCAAGCGCCGCCCGCCGGGCTACGCCGGAAGGGAAAATGCGGGAGGAAGCAATGGACTATCTGATCTGGCCGGGCGCCATCATCGTTCTGGCGGGCCTTGCCGGCATCATCTGGAGCGTGCTGACCGTCGGCCGCGCCCGCCGCGCGAAGCTGAGCGATGCCGAGCTGCGGGTGAAGCTGCAGCAGGCGGTGCTGCTGAACATCGGCGCGCTGCTGGTCTCGGCGCTTGGTCTGATGATGGTCGTGGTCGGCGTGATCCTGCGCTGAGCCACGGGCTCAGCCGTCGAGTTCGCCAAAACGCCGGCCGTTGCGGATCAGCACGTCAAGCAGCGTGACCGGCTCGGGCGCGCCCTCGGCCACCAGTGCGCGCAGCCGCTTGCGCAGCGCCAGAAGCCCCGCCCGGTCGGCCTGGAACAGCGGCCCGCCGCGGTGACGCGGAAAGCCGATCGCGGCAATCGCCACGAGGTCGACATCGCCCGCACGATGCGCGCCCCCGGCCTGCAGCGCCGCCGCCCCCTCGCCCGCCAGCTCGGCCAGTACCCGCGCCACGATCTCGGCCGCGGTCAGCCGGCGTGGCACGATCCCGGCCTCAATCCGCAGCGCCTCGAGCACCGGCGCCTCGTCGGGCCAGGGCGCGGGCGGCTTGCCCGGCGCGTAAAGCCACACCCCCCGCCCCGCGGCACGCCCCGTGCGCTCCTCGAGCCCGAGCCAGGCGAGATAGGCCCCGCCCGCGCGCCCCGCCGCGGCCAGAAGCCGCTGCCCGGCCGCAAGCCCGATCCGGTCGAGCCGCGCGAAGGGCCCCTCGGCAAAGCCCCAGCCGATCAGCGCGGCATCGACCGCCGCCGGCGCCGCCCCCGCCATCACCGCGCGCTCGGCCGCGGCAAGCAGCGCCGCCTCGAGCCGTGCCCCGAGGGCGCGTGTATGCACGACAGCGCCGCCCTCGGCGCGCAGCACCGCCGCCAGGCGATGCAGTGCCGCGCCGGGTTCGGGCACCGCAGCCCAGACCTCGGCCAGCCCCGGCCAGCGGTCAAAGGACAGCTCCGCCCCCTCCCCGCCGCCCTCGAGCGCCAGAAGCGTTCCCGCCGGCAGCGCCGCGCGCAACCGGGCAAGCTCGCCCTCCTGCGGCGCGGCCAGCAGCAGATCGGCCGGCGCAAAGCCATCGGGCGCCACAACCGGCTCGAGCCGGTCCCAGTCGGCATCGCGCTTGGCGGCATTGACGCGGCCAGCCCGCAGCGCCGCCTCCTGAGCCTCGGCGATGGCGCGCACCGAGGCCTCGATCCGCGCGGGTTTCGTGGCGCCGACCTGCACCCGCAATCCACGGCCCAGAAGGCCGAGCGCGATCCGGTCGGGCTGGTTCCACAGCGCCACGGCGCCGACACGGGGGACCTCGCCCGCGACCGGCGCACCGGCGATCTGCGCTGCCGCCCGCCGCGCCGCACCGACATGGCCAAGCGCCGCCGACAGCTCGGCCAGCGCCAGATCGGCATAGGCCACCGCCTCGAATTCGAGCGCCTCGGAGAGCGGCAGCAGCGCCGCCGCCTCGATCACCTCGGCGGCGCGGGCAAAGACGGTGGCAAGCGGCCCCTCGGGCAGCCGCGCCCGTGCCGCCGCCAGCCCGTCGAGATAGCGCGCCGGGTCCTCGACCGAGCCCTCGCGCGGCGGCAGCGGGGCGGCACCCGCGTCAGCCACGCGCAACGCCTCGGTCAGGGCGGCGGATTCGATTGCCCCCTCGGAGGCCACGGCATCGCACAGCCCGGCCCGCATCGCAGCCTGTGCATCCAGCACCTTGCCGCCCGCAACGAAGTCGAGCGTCGCGACGGCCCCCGCGCGCCGCGCGAGCCGCACCAGACCACCCGCCGCGGGAATCAGACCAAGCCCCGCCTCCGGCGCGACAAAACGCGTGCCCGCAAGCGCCATGCGCAGCCCCGCCGCCTGGGCCAGCGCCAGCCCGCCGCCGGCGATCGTGCCGGTCAGCACAGCGACCACCGGCACCCGCGCCGCGGCGATGCGGCTGGCCAGCGCGCCAAGCGGCGGCGCCTCGGCAGTGTCGGCGTAATCCCCGGGAACCTCGGCCGCGACGGGCCAGCCGCCCTCGCCCGCGCGCAGCACGATGGCGCGCAGATCGGGGTCCTGATCGCAGGCGGCAAGCGCGCCCGCCAGTGCCGCGCGCAGCCCGGCATCAAAGCCCGCGCCCACCGGCGCCTCGGCCGCGCCTGCCAGAGTGATGAGCGCCACGCCCTCGCGCCGCTGCAACCTTGCCCGTTTCGTCATCGCCCGTCCGCTCCGCCGTTTCGCAGAGTTTACGGACAACCCCCGCTGCTGCAAGGAAAAACCGCCCCTTTCCAGAGGCTTGGTGAGGGCGGGCGTTCAGGCCGGCGTTTTGCGCTTGGGCGCGTGGTTGCGGCAGAAAGGCGTCGCCGGCAACAGATCGAGCCGTTCCTCCGAGATCTTCTCGCCGCAGACCGTGCAATAGCCATACTCGCCCTCGGCCATGCGCCGCTCGGCCGCCTCGATCATCCGCATCTCGTCCTGCGCCGAGACGCCCAAGCCCCGCAGCACCTCGTCGGTCTCGTGCCAGGTCGCCTGCTCGGCCCAGTCCTTCTCGCCCTCGCTCTCCTCGAGGTCGTCGGAAATCTGATCGACGCGCGCCAGCAACACCGCCTTGCGGGCTTCAAGCTCCGCCCGTCTGGTATCGAGGGATTTCATGGCTTTCTCCTCTCTTTCCGGTGTAATGTGCCGGGATCGGTAAAAAGTGGCCTTGATGCAGGTCAATCCTGCGGGGCGGAAGGGGTGAGAATGACGCGCACCATCGGTGCCTTGCTTGCGGCGGGAGTCTCGCGCCGCTTCGGAGCCGAAGACAAGCTGCTTGCGCCCTTTCGCGGCCGTCCACTTGCCACCCATGCCGCCCACGCCCTGCTGGCAGTGCCGGTCGACGACCGGGTCGCGGTGATCTCCTCGCCCGCGCTGCGCCCGCTGCTGACCGATTACGAGATCGTCGAGGTCACCCCGGGCTGCACGCAGTCGGACAGCCTGCGCGCCGCGGTCGATCATGCCGAGGCGGCGGGCGCGGAACGGCTGCTGATCGTGCTGGCCGACATGCCGCGGGTGCCGCCCTCGCTGATGCGTCAGGTGCTCGAACATGCCGCGGCCGACCGTCCGGCCTCGGCCTGGGCGGGCAGCCATGGCGCGCCGCCGGTCTGCCTGCCGGCCTCGATGTTCGACGAGCTGCGCGCGCTCGAGGGCGACCGCGGCGCGGGCAGCCTGCTGCGCGGCGCGCCCGGCGTGGTGCGGGTGCCCTGCATGCCGCACCTGCTGGCCGATATCGACACGCCCGAGGATCTGGCGCAGCTGCAATAGGCCTCAGCGGCGGAGACGCTCGACGCCGTCGGTCCAGACCCGCGCGATATTCGGCCGGCTGGCCCCGTGCAGGATCTTCTCCAACAGCCGCTCGCCGGTCTGGCCAAAGACCCGGATCGTGCCGTCGGGCGCCATGGTGTCGACCGCCATCGCGTCGAACTTCAGCCCCGGCACGAAGGCGCCGACCGGCAGGCCAAGCGCCTCGGCCCCGCCGCGGGTGGCCAGGTGGAAGGCGGTGCGCATGTCGATGCGGGACGGCCCCGCGCCGCGATCAGAGGGCGGCCGATCGGCATCGACGCCCCCCTCGCGCATCCGCGCCGCGGCCACCGCCATCCGCGCCGCCTCGAAGATCGAGGGCGCGGGCCCGCCCGAGATGTCGGTGCCAAGCCCGACCCGCAGCCCGCGCGCGAGCGCCGCGCGCAGCGGGAAGACGGCATTGGCGAAATAGGCGTTCGAGAGCGGGCAATGCGCGACGCCCGCGCCATGGTCGCGCATCAGATCCATGTCCGAGGGCGACAGATGCGTCGCATGGGCAAAGACCGAATGCGCCGGCATCAGGCCGAATTGGGCAAATGTCTCGGCATCCGAGCGGCCCATGCGGGTGCGCACGAAGCCATGTTCCCAATCGCTTTCCGAGACATGCGACTGCACCCGCACTCCGGTCTCCGCGGCAAGCCGGCCGAGCCCTGCAAGGCAGGCGTCGGTGCACGACGGCACGAAGCGCGGGGTGATCGCGGCGGCGACCAGCCCGGCATTGCCCGGCAGCGCGGCGATATGGGCGATCACCGCGCGGCTGCCGTCGACCGCCGCCTCGGCCGAAGCGTCGCGGTAGAACTCGGGGCAGGTCTCGGGATGATCCATCGCCACCTTGCCGATCACCGCGCGCTGGCCGAGTTCAAGGCAGATCTCGGCGAGCCGGTTCGTCGCCGGCACATGGATCGTGGCGAAATGCAGCGCCGAGGTGGTGCCGAGCGCCAGCATGTCGGCGATCAGCGCGCGATAGACCGTCTCGGCGAAATCGAGATCGGCAAAGCGCGCCTCGAGCGGGAAGGTATAGGCGTTCAGCCAGTCCTCGAGCGGCAGGTCGAGCGCGGTGCCCAGCTGGGCATATTGCGGCGCGTGCACATGCAGGTCGACAAAACCCGGCAACAGCACCTGCCCCGCGGGCAGGCGCTCGGCGTCCTGCGCGTGGCCGCCCGGCTCGACCGACAGGATGGTGCCGTCCTCGGCCAGGGTGAAGAGCGCATCGCTCAGTTCCTCCAGCTCGCCCGCGCGGGGGGCGTGGAAGGCATCGGCGATCAGCCGGCGCAGGCGCATCGCTCAGGCCGCCTTCGGGCCGAGGCTGGTGCCATAGAGGCAGTTCTTCTCCTTCAGCCAGCGCCGATAGGCGATCGAGGAGGCATCAGCGCGGGTCGGCGTCTCGGCCCGCGGCTCGAGCGGCAAAAGCACCGGGCGCTGGTTCTCGAGGATGATCTTGTCTTGCAGGAAGATCACCTGCTGGAAGGCAATCAGATCCTGCATCGCCCCCTCATCATCGAGCAGGAACATCACCGGATGCGCGATCGAGACACCCGGCTCGACCGGCTGCACGAAGAGGCAGATCACGTCCCACCGCGTCGCCGAATTCGGGCAGGTCTTGTAGAGCAGCACGGTGAAGGGCGTGGTGACGCGATAGATGTAATCGGTGCGGATCGCGCCGGTCGCGGCCAGCGCCGCCTTCGGCTGGGTGAAGACGCAATCCGTCGCCCAGACCTCGTCAACGTCGCGGCGGATCTCGCACTTGTATTTCTCGACCTCGGTCAGCGGTTCCGAGCCGAGGATGTCGGTGTGCACGAAGGGGAAATGCGCCATGTCGAGGAAGTTCTCGATCACCCGCGGCGCCGAGGCGCGCACCGGGATCGCGCCGCAGGGCACATAGCGGCGGTCGCGCTCGTCGGCCTCGGTGATCTCGGGCACCTCGCCCGCGGGCGTGCCGGTCGTCGTCCACAGATAGCCATAGCGCTCGCGCACGGGCAGTTCCGCCTCGTCCATCCGCACCGTCAGCAGGTCACCGCGTTTCGTCACCACGAGGTCATGGCCCAGAAGCCGCGTGCCATGGGCGCCCTGCGGCATGTCCTGAATGCAGCCAAGGCAGAACCACTGGTCGTTGCTGTCATCCGTCACTTCGGGAACAAGAGCGTTCATTACCATCTCCTCAGGCATAGATCCGCGCCATGGTCTGGCCATGTTCGGCAAGGGCGGCCTCGATGTCGAGCCGGGTGAAGCCCCGCCGCTCGATCACCGGCACACCGTTGATGAAGGAATAATCGACCGCGAAGGGGCCGCACATGACGAGCGCGGCAAGCGGATCGCGCTGCGTGCCGGCAAGGCCGAGCTGATCGCGGCGCACCGCGATCACGTCGGCAACCTTGCCCGGCGCGAGCTGGCCGATGTCGTCGCGGCCCAGCAGCTTCGCCCCGCCCCGCGTCGCCATCCACAGCGCCTCGCGCGCCGACAGCGCCGCCGGCGTGCCGCCGAAGCCGCCGCGCCCGCCGGGCTTGGCCGACAGGTATCTCGCCGGGGCGACGCGCTGCAGATACTGGGCCATGCGCGCCTCCTGGAACATGTTCGAGGTGTCGTTCGAGGCCGAGCCGTCGACGCCAAGCCCCACCGTCACCCCGGCATCGAGCATCTCGCGCGCCCGCATGATGCCAAGGCCGCAACGCATGTGCGCCGAGGGGCAGAAGGTGGCGCCGGTGCCGGTCTCGGCGAACAGCCGGATCTCGGCATCGTCGAGGAAGATCGCATGCGCGAACCAGACATCGGGGCCGAGCCAGCCGACGCTTTCGGCATAGCCCACGGAGCGCATGCCATAGATCTCATGGCAATAGACCTCTTCGTCGAGCACCTCGGCGATGTGGGAATGCAGATGCACCCCCCGGTGCGACCGCGCCAGCTCGGCCGCCTCGCGCATCAGCCCGGGCGTCACCGAGAAGGCCGAACAGGGCGCCAGAACGATGCGCGTCATCGCCCCCTCGCTCATGTCGTGATAGCGGTGGATCAGCCGCTCGGCGTCGCGCAGGATGTCCTCTTCCTCCTCGACGCAGCTGTCGGGCGGCAGGCCGCCCTTGCTTTCGCCGCGCGACATCGCGCCCCGCGCCGCGTGAAAGCGCATCCCCATCTCCTGCGCGACACGGATCGGTGTGTCGAGGGTGCAGTCGTTGGGCATGATATACTGGTGATCGGAGGAGGTGGTGCAGCCCGAGGCGATCAGCTCGGCCATCGCCATGCGCGCGGCAACCTCCATCGCCCGGTCGTCGATCCGCGCCCAGATCGGATAGAGCGTCTTCAGCCAGTCGAAGAGCGGATCGTCCTGCACCATCACCCGGGTCAGGTTCTGATAGAAATGGTGGTGGGTGTTCACCATCCCCGGCATGACGACGTGATCGCTCAGGTCGATCACCCGGTCGGCCGCGACGTCCGCGAAGTCGGCCATCGGTCCGACCGCGGCAATGCGGGTGCCGTCGATCAGCAGCCCCGCATCGGTCAGCTCGCGCCCGGCCGGGCCGCCCGCGTCGTCGAAGGTCGCAAGGACCGAGATGTTCTTCAACAGGGTCTTCATCGCACGTCCCGGAAATAGGGTTCGGTCAGGCCTTCGGGCGCGGCCATCAGCCGGCGCATCCGCTGCCAGGCCAGTACCGGCACGATCATCAGCGCGATGGTGCCAAGGTAAGGCAGCATCGACAGGATCGAGGCGGCGACCGGCCAGTTCCGCGCCTGCCCGACGAAGCCAAGCGCGGTGACGAAGCCGAACAGAAGCGCCGCCAGCACCGCGTTCACCGGCCGGAAGCCCGCGAAGATCACCAGCGCCACGGCGATCCAGCCGCGGCCCGAGACCACGCCCTCGGACCAGCTCGGCACGAAGGCGAGCGTCAGATAGGCGCCGGCACCTGCCGCCAGCGCCGCACCAAGCGCGGTGTACCAGAAGCGGAACTTCATCACCGAAATGCCCGCGGCATCGGCGGCGGCCGGGTTCTCGCCCACGGCGCGCATGTTCAGCCCGTGGCGGGTGTGGAACATCAGCCAGTGCAGCACCACCGGCAACACCAGGAAGATGATGTAGACGAGGATGTTGTGGCTGAAGAAGGCGCGCCCGACGAAGGGCAGATCGGACAGGACCCCAAGGTCGAGCGGGCGGAAGGTGGCGGGCGACGGGCTGCCCGAGACGGGCTTGCCCAGCGTCGCCGCCATGCCGGTGCCGATATAGGTCAGCGCGAGCCCGCTCAGCACCTGATTGGCGCGGATCACCACGGTGGCAAAGGCATAGACCATGCCGACGACCAGCCCGACGAGCAGCGCCGCGCCGAAACCAAGCCAGGGATGGGGCGAGGCGACGACGGTGGTGATCGCGGTCATCGCGCCCAGCGCCATCAGCCCCTCGACACCAAGATTGACGACGCCCACGCGCTCGGCCAGCACCTCGCCCAGCGCCGCAAGCGCCAGCACCCCGCCGGCCAGGAAGGCGGTCTGGATCAGCCCTGCGAGAATATCCATCTCACGCTCCCTTCGCGAGTTTGACGATGCGGTATTTCGCGGCCTCGTCGCCGATCGCCGCATAGAGCAGGATCAGCCCGGTCAGCGCGAGCACGGTGTGGGTGGTCAGCCCCTGGGTCTGCAAGATGATGCCGCCGTTCAGGATGGTGGCCATCAGGAAGGCGGTGGCGATGGTGCCGAGCGGCGCAGCGCGGGCCAGCACCGCGACCATGATGCCGAGATAGCCGTAATTGTTCGAGATCCCGCCCTGCAGCCGACCGACGGTGCCCGCGACCTCCATCATCCCGCCCAGCCCGGCGATGGCGCCCGAAAGCAGCATCACCGCGATCAGGTGGCGCCGCACCGGCATGCCCGCATAGCGCGCCGCCCCCGGGTTCGAGCCGCCGATCCGCACCTCATAGCCCCAGCGGGTGAAGGCAAAGACCGCGGCCAGCCCCACGGCGAGGATCACCGCGACCGGCAGCCCCCAATGCACGATGCCCCAGAATTCGGGCACCGAGACCGGCAGCCGCGCGGTGGTCGCGAGCGCATGCCCCGACGGGTCCAGCCAAGGCCCGGTCGAGACCCAATAGACCAAGAGCAGCGCGACGAAGTTCAAAAGAAGCGTTGTGATCAGCTCGGACACGCCGGCATAGGCGCGCGCGAGCGTCGGCACCAGGATCCAGGCGGCCCCCGCCAGCGCCCCCGTGACCGCCATCGCCGGCAGCTGCGCCCAGTCCGGCCCCGGCACGAAAAGGGCGATCCCCGCCGCGGCAAAGGCGCCCAGATTGAACTGCCCCTCGGCGCCGATGTTCCACGCCCCGATCCGCAGCGCCACCGCGACCGCCAGCCCGCAATAAAGGAGTGGCGTGAACAGAAGCGCCAGATCCTCGAGCCCGAAGCTCGATCCGAAGGTCGATTTCAGCACCCGCCCGGCCAGCGCCAGAGGCTCCATGCCGACGAGTTTCAGCACCAGCCCCGCGGTCAGCAGCGCCAGCACCACCGAGGCGATGCGCGCCGCGAAGGCGACCGAGGGTTTGGCGACCGGCAGGCGTTGCAGACGATAGCTCATGCCGCGTGCCTCCCGCCCATCATCAGGCCGATCGCCTCGATATCCGCGCCCTCGGCAGGCACGACGCCCATGATCTCGCCATGAAACATCACGGCGATCCGGTCAGCGAGGGTCAACAGCTCCTCCAGTTCCTCGGACACCAGAACCACGGCGACGCCGGCGTCGCGCAGCTCGGTGAAATAGCGCATCATCGTGTTGATCGCGCCGACATCGAGCCCGCGCGAGGGATAGGCCGCAACCAGCACCTTCGAGGCGATGCGCATCTCGCGCCGCGCCACGAGGCGTTGCTGGTTGCCGCCCGAGAGGTTGCGCGCCGGCATCTCGAAGCTCGGCACCATGACCTCGGCCGCGGCGGCGATCTCGCGCGCGAGCCGCGTCGCGCGCCAGGGCCGGAACAGCGGCCCGAGCGACAGCGGCGGTTTCGCGTATTCGCGCAGAACCGCGTTGTCGGTGATCGAGAGCGCCGGCGCCATGCCGGCGTGCAGCCGGTCCTCGGGGATATGGCCCACGCCCTGCGCCGCGATCCTGCGCGCGCCGGCACGGGTGACATCGGCGCCCTCCAGCCACACCCGGCCGGTCGTCGGCACCGCAAGCCCGGTCATCACCTGCGTCAGCTCGCGCTGGCCATTGCCCGCGACCCCGGCGATGCCGAGGATCTCGCCCGCGCGCAGCTCGAGCGAGACGTTCTTCAGCAGTGTCACGCCCTCGGACATCAGGCTGACGCCCTCGAGCGCCAGCACCGGCGCGCCGATGCGGCCGATGTCGGTGCCGCGCATGTCGCTCAGCACGATCTCGCGGCCGACCATCTGCTGTGCGAGGCTCTTCTCGGTGCAGGCCTCGGTCCAGTCGGTCGCCACCTTGCGGCCCTGCCGCAGGATGGTGACGCGATGCGCGATCTCCAGCACCTCGTCGAGCTTGTGACTGATGAAGATCACCGCATTGCCCTCGGCCACGAAGGCGCGCAGCGCGGCGAAAAGCTCGCGCGCCTCGGCGGGCGTCAGCACCGCCGTCGGCTCGTCGAGGATCAGCACCCGCGCCTTGCGGGCAAGGACCCGCAGGATCTCGACGCGCTGCTGCTCGCCGGTCGACAGCTCGGCCACCCGCGCCGCCGGATTGACCGCCAGCCCCAGCCGCGACGACAGCTCGGCCGTGCGCGCCTCGAGCGCCGCGCGCGAGATCCGCCTTGGCGTCTCGCTCCAGCCCAGATGGATGTTCTCGGCCACGGTGAAGGCGCGCACCAGCTTGAAGTGCTGGTGCACCATGCCGATGCCCGCCGCGATCGCATCGACGGGCGAGGCGAAGCTGACCGCGCGACCGCCGACGATGATCTCGCCCTCGTCGGGCTGATAGATTCCGGTCAGGATGTTCATCAGCGTCGACTTGCCGGCGCCGTTCTCGCCCAGAAGCGCGTGGATCTCGCCCGGGAAGACGTCGAGATCGACATCGGCATTGGCGATCACGCCCGGGAAGACCTTGCCAACCCCGCGCAGCGAGACAAGCGGAGGCGTCCCGGGCGCCAGCCCGAGACGCGACTGGATCGAAGGCTCTGCCATCGCCGCCTCAGGCGTCGAGGCCCGAGACGCCCTCGATCGACCAGTCCCAGTGATAGAGTTCTTCCTCGGTCATCTTCTGGCCTGCGGCGACCTTGATGTTGCCTTTCGAGTCCTTGATCTCGCCGACGAAGGGGCTCCAGCCCTCTTCCATCATCTTCTTGCGCGCGGCATCGGCCTTGGCGGCGACCTCGGGCGGCACCGTCTCGCCCCAGGCGTCGCGGTCGACACCCTGGCCCATCGGCAGCAGCCCGTAGGTCGGCGTCCATTCGCCGGCAAGGCGGCGGCGCACCTGCTCGACGTAGAAGGGTTTGAAGTCGACCATGATCGAGGTGATGTAGGCCTTCGGGCCATAGCGGCGCAGGTCGGTGTTCCACATCACCGCCTTCGCGCCCCGCGCCTCGGCGACCTGCAGATAGCCGGCCTCGTCCATGATCCCGAAGAGCACGTCGCAGCCGTTGTCGAGAAGCGCGGTGCCGGCCTGGGTCGCGGCCTGCGGATCGAACCACGAGTTGATGACGATGCACTGCACGGTCGCGGCCGGGTTCACCGTGCGCGCGCCCATCAGGAAGGCGTTGGTGCCGGAATAGACCGAGGGCACCGGGAAGGAGGCGACATAACCGAGCTTGCCCGATTTCGACATCGCACCCGCGGCGATGCCCGCGACATAGGACGGATACCAGTGCTGCACGTAATAGGTGCCGAGGTTGTCCATGTGGGTGCGGCCGTCGCATTCATAGAAGGCGACCTCGGGGGCGCGCTTGGCGACGTCATAGAGGAAATCGCCATAGTTCGAGGTGGCGAAGACCATGTTCGCCCCGTCGGCGACGAACTGGCGGAAGATGCGCGTGGCGTCGGCCGAATAGGGGACCGACTCGACGAAGGAGGTGCGGATGCCCGGGAAGGCCGCCTCGACCGCCTTCATCCCCTGGTCATGCGCCCAGGTCCAGCCCTCGTCCGAGACCGGGCCGGTGTGGCCGAAGGCGATCATCGCATCCTTGACGTCGACGGGGGCGAGCGGCGCCTGCGCGAAGGCGGGGCGCACCAGCCCGGTTCGCGGCAGCAGCAGGCCCGCGCCCGCGGCGGCGCCCATGTTCAGAAAGCCGCGGCGGGAAAGAGACTTGATAGAGATCATGAGGAGGCTCCCAGTGTCGGTTGGCGGGTCCGCTCTTGCCGGCGGAACTCCGTGTCATCGGTTCTGTCGTGGACGGGGCTGCGGAACCGCGCACCGTTTGCATCTGCAGCGTGCCCCGATTCCGCCCGTTCTGACTAGCGCCAAATCCGAGACCTCAACGTTGCGCTGACCGCAACACTTGACGGGCCGGCCGGGGCTGGTCTTACTGAGCCGCGACCGGCCCCGGAGCGATGGGATCCACCGCGCCTCCGGCCCTCCGGCCAGCCCCGTTTCCACCGCCCGAAAGGCCAGCCATGCCTGCTTCCCGGCGCCCTGCATCGCGCGCGACCTTCACCTTCTCCGGGCAGATCCGCCCGGACAGCTTCGCCGAATTCGCCGCGCACCGCGCGGCGCGGCTGTCGATCGCGCTCGACACGGTTGCACTCGACGCAACGGCGGCGCGCCTGCGCGTCAGTGGCGCCCCGGACCTGCTCGACGCCTTCGAGATGGCGATGAGCCTCGGTCCGGCGGATTGCCTGGTGCGCGAGGTGGACCGCAATGACAACAACTGAACGACCAACAGCGAGGATCGAAGAATGACTGGGACGCAATGGGTGCCGCTTGCCCTTGCCCGTGACATCACGCCGGGCACCTCGGCGGGAACCGTGGCGGAGGGCGCCGAGATCGTGGTCTGGCGCGACACCGACGGGCGCGCCCATGTCTGGGAGGACCGCTGCCCGCATCGCGGCATGAAGATGAGCTTCGGCTTCGTGCGCGGCGATCACATCGCCTGCCTCTATCACGGCTGGGAATTCGACGAGGGCGGCACCTGCCGCAAGATCCCCGCCCACCCCGAGCTCGAGGTGCCGGGCTCGATCTGCGTGGCGCGCTATGGCTGCACCGAGACCGGAGCGATGATCTGGGCGGCGCTGCCGCTTGGCGCCGAGGCGGGCGAACTGCCGGCTCTGCCCGACGCGGTGCCGGTGCGCTCGATCACCATCGAGGCCGGACTGATCTCGGTGGCCAACATGCTGCTGAACGAGGAGAACGCGGTGATCGAGGGGGCGCTTGCGACCCTCGACAGCGCGCATGGGCCGCTTGCCATCGGCGTGCAGCCGATCCGCCCCGGGGCAGTCACACTGCATATCGCCACCCGCCCCGGCGCCTCGACCGAGACCCTGCTTGCGATCTGTGACTGGGCCGAGACGCTGCGCCGCACCGCCGAGAAGGAGATCGCCGCATGAGCGCGCCGCTTCTGCACAATTACGACCTCGACGAGGATTGCTATCGCGCCCGGCTGGTCGCCGCCTGCAGCGGCGTCGCACTCGATCTGCGCAACGTCGACATGTTCCCGGGCGCCGAACACCGCTCGGATGCCTACCTGCGGCTGAACCCGCTCGGCACGCTGCCGATCCTGCAGGACGAGATGCTGGTGCTGACCCAGCCCGAGGCGATCCTGCGCCGGATTGCCGCGCTCGATCCGGAACGGCGGCTGATGCCCGAGGACAGCATCATCGCCGCGCGCATCGACGACTGGCTGGCCTTCTGGGCGCAGCATCTGGCACCGGCGAAGGCCGCGCGCGAGATTGCGCTGATGGCAACACCGGGCGACCTCGCCGCGCTCTCGGCGCGCACCGCACGGATGCTGCGGGTGATGGAAGACCACATGACGCATCAGACGATCCGCGGCCTTGGCTTCTTCGCCGGGCCCGAGCTGACGCTCGCCGATCTGGCGCTGTTCCCGGCCTTCGCACTCAGCCGCGACCACGGGCTCGACCACGACGCCTTCCCGGCGCTGCGGCTCTGGGCGCGGCGGGTGCGGCTGACCCCGGGCTTCATCACCATGCCGGGCATTCCGGATTATCACTGAGGGCACAGATGGACCTGCACCGGCTCGGGCTGATCTCGTCACGCACGCATCACTTCATGCTGGTGGCGCGGCTCGGCTCGATCCGGCAGGCAGCGCTCGCGATGAACGTCGCCCCCTCCTCGGTCAGCCGCACCATCAAGCAGCTGGAGGAGGACATCGGCACGCCGCTGTTCGAGCGCCAGAAGCAGCGGCTGAAGCTGACCTCGGCGGGCGAGCTGCTGCATTACCATTTGCGCCAGTCCGACCGCGAGCTGAAACGCGCGGTGACCGAGATCGGCGACCTGCAGGGGCTGCGGCGCGGCACCGTGACGCTTGCGGTGATCGAGAGTGCGGCCCGTGCGCTGGTGCCCGACGTGCTTGCCGCCTTCTGGATCCGCCACCCCGAGATCTCGGTCGACGTGCATGTCTGCGGCTCGCAGGAGGCGGTGGATCTGGTGACGCAGGGCGAGGCCGACATCGCCATCGCCTTCGACATGCGCCTGCCGCGCGGCGCGCGCCGGATCACCGCGGTGCAGCTGCCGCTTGGGGTGATGGTCGCCCCCGGCACCCGGCTGACGCAGCAGAAGGGGCCGTTGCGCTCCTATGACCTGGCCGGCGAGCGGGTGATCCTGTCGGACCATTCGCTCACCCTCGACAGCTCGATCGAACAGGTGCTGTCGGGCAGCTTCGTCGAATTCTCGCGCCGGGCACGGACAAACTCGATCGGGCTGATGATCGACCTGGCCAAGCGCGGCCTCGGCACGGTGTTGCAGACCCAGCTCGGCGTGCAGGCCGAGATCGCGCGCGGCGAGCTGGTGTTCATCCCGCTTTCCGATTCGCGCCTCAGCGCGCGACGCCTGTCGCTGATCGCGCGGCCGAAGGGCGAGGCCTCGGAGGCGGCCGAGGCGCTTGGCTCCTCGCTCGGCCTCGCGCTCGAGCGGCTGGCCTGACAGGTGTTGCGCCAGGCACAACGACTGGTTCGGAAATCATCGTCTTTTCGGAACACCGGAAAGCTGGTTGGCTGAGCGGGAAGACAACGCAGGAAAGACTCTCCAATGCAGCAAAGCGCCGTCGACGCCGTGATCCGCGGCCTCAAGCGCGCAGGCGTCTCGATCGTCTGCTACCTGCCGGATTCGCTCTTCAAGGAGCTCTATCCGGCGCTTGATGCCGATCCCGACATCCGCACCATCCGCGTCACCAACGAGGGCGAGGGCGCGGCGATCTGCGGCGGCGTGTTCCTCTCGGGCAAGCGCGCGGCGCTGGTGATGGAGAACTCGGGCCTGCGCGCCTCGGTCGAGCCGCTTGCCCGGATGGGGCTCGGCGCCGGCATCCCGGTGGTGATGCTGATGAGCTATCGCGGCGACATGGGCGAGAACAACTGGTGGGCGGTGCCGCATGGCGTGACGATGGAGCCGGTGCTGCAGGCGCTGCGCATCCCCTATGTGGTCGAGCGCGAGGAAGCGCGGATCGAGCAGGCGATCGTCGACGCCTACGAGCTGGCCTATGCCAGCTATTACCACACCGCGGTGGCGCTGTCGGGGAGCATCGTGCGATGAAACGCTTTGACTGCATGACGAAACTGGCCGCGATGCTGTCGGACGAGCTGGTGATCCTGTCGCTCGGTGCCTCGGTCGACGAATGGTACAACGCCGCCCCGCACATGCGCGCGGCCAGCCTGTTCCAGCAGCAGCTGGGCTGCGTCACGCCGCAGGCCTTCGGTCTGGCGGCGGGGCTTCCCGACCGCCGCATCGTCTCGCTCGACACCGACGGCGGCATGATGTTCAACCTCGGCATCCTCGCCACGCTGGGCAACGAGCAGCCGAAGAACCTGTTCGTCGTGGTCTGGGACAACGAATGCTATCAGTCGATCGGCGGCCCGCCGACCCACACCGCCTTCGGCCGGGTCGACATCGCGGCGATCGCGCGCGGCGCGGGCGTGCCGCATGCCTATACCGCCCGCACCCTCGAGGAGTTCGAGGACCATTGCCGCAAGGGCCTGGCCGCGGCCGAGCCCTATATCGTCGTCGCCAAGGTCGCGGGCACGGTGCAGCCCGACATCCGCCGCAAGCATTCCGACGGGCGCGAGGACAAGTACATCTTCGTGCGCCATGTCGAGGCGACCGAGGGGATCACCATCATGGGCCCCTCGGAGCACAACTGAGACGACACGCTGGACAGAAGGCATGGGGGCAGAAGGCACGAGGGCGATGCAGGACAGCTTCGATTTCATCGTCATCGGCTCGGGCTCGGGCGGCGCGCCGGTGGCGCGGCGTCTGGCCGAGGCGGGCGCCGAGGTGCTGGTCCTCGAGGCCGGGCGCGACCCGAAGGGCGTGCGCGAGATCGAGGATCCCTCCTGCTGGTTCGGGTTGCAGCGCAGCATCTGGGACTGGGCGCACGACTATGCCCCCGCCCCCGAGGTGCTGGGCCGCACCATCGCCATTCCGCGCGGCAAGGCCGTGGGCGGCTCCTCGGCCACCAATGCGATGATGTGGTATCGCGGCACCCCCGCCGATTACGCACGATGGGACGCCGAGGCGCCGGGCTGGTCCTTTGACGACTGCCTGCCCTTCATCCGTCGCGCCGAGGACTGGGCGGGCGGCGCCACCCACCTGCGCGGCGTGGGCGGCCCGCTGTCGATCGAGCGCTCGAGCACCGAGCACCCGCTGACCCGCGCGATGCTGGCGGGCGGGCGGGCGATGGGGCTGCCGGAACTGGCCGATCCGAACGGGCCCGAGCCCCTCGGCGTGGCGCTTGGCAATTTCAACCTGAAGGACGGGCGGCGCTGGACCTCGGCCGACGGCTATCTGCGGCCGATGCTGGGGCGCGGGGTGACGCTACTCCCCGAGACCCGGG
Organism: Paenirhodobacter hankyongi; assembly: GCF_003664585.1. GTDB lineage: Bacteria > Pseudomonadota > Alphaproteobacteria > Rhodobacterales > Rhodobacteraceae > Rhodobacter > Rhodobacter hankyongi. The sequence continues at coordinate 132,141 of NZ_RCHI01000007.1, read as the reverse complement.
CGCTTGGCCTGATCTTCACCGGCGACCGCGCGACCGGGGTCGAGACCACGGCCGGCCGTTTCACCGCGCGCCGCGGCGTGATCCTTGCCGCCGGCGCCTTCGAGACGCCGCGGCTGCTGACCCTTGCCGGCATCGGCCCCGAGGCGGAGCTCGCCCGCCTCGGCCTTGCCTGCCGGGTGCGGGCCGAGGGCGTGGGGCAGAACCTGCAGGACCACCCGCTGCTGCGCGCACTGAATTTCCGCCTGACCGAGCCCTTCGGCCCGATGCAGGGGAACGGCGGCGGCACGCTGACGATCTGGAAATCCGACGCCAGCCTGCCCGAGGCGGACCTGCTCGCCTTCCCGATCCAGGGCCGCTCGGGGGTGCCCGCGCTGATGGAGCACTACCGCCTGCCCGATCAGGGGCCGCTCTTCGCCATTGGCCTCGGCGTGATGCGGTCGTGGTCGCGCGGGCGGCTGCGGCTGACCGGCACCGGGGTCGATGACCCGCTCGACATCCGCCCCGGCCTGCTCACCGATCCGCGTGACCTCGCCGCGATGAAACGCGGCGTCGAGGCGATGCTTGACATGGTCACGGGTCCGGCCTTTGCCGGCCTCTTCGCGGGCTTTGCCGCGCCCGAGGGGCGGCTTGCCGGCGACGCGCTCGACACCTTCGTCCGGCGCGGCTGCTCGACCTTCTTCCACTGCTGCGGCACGGCAAGGATGGGGGCCTCGGACGAGGCCCCGGTCACCCCGCGCCTTGCCGTCCGGGGAACGCGCGGGCTGTGGGTGGCGGATGCCTCCGTGATCCCGGTGATCCCCGCCTGCCACACCCACGCCCCCGTGACCCTGATCGGCGAACGCGCGGCGACGTTCATTCTGGAGGACGCATGACCGACCTGATCCTGACCGCCGATGCCGTGGTGACGATGGATGCCGCGCTGCGGGTGATCGCCAAGGGCGCGGTCGTGGTGCGCGGCGATACCATCGCCGCCGTCGGCCCCGCCGACGAGATCCTTGCCGCCCACCCCGGCGCCAAGGTCAAGCCGATGGGCCGCGCCGTGCTGATGCCCGGGCTGATCAACGCCCATGCCCATTCCGGCTTCCTGCGCGGCACCGCTGAACACCTGCCGGTCTGGGACTGGCTGACGCTGCACATCAACCCGATGCACCGGATGCTGCGCCCCGAGGAAGCCGAGGCGGCAAGCTATCTGTGCTATGCCGAAAGCCTGCTGTCCGGCACCACCACCGTCGTCGACATGTGGCGCTTCATGGAGGGCTCGGCCAAGGCCGCCGAGGTGATGGGCAACCGGCTGATCGCCGTGCCCTATGTGGGCGAGCACCCCGATTACGACTATTTCGACCGGCTCGACATGAACGAGGCGCTGATCCAGCGCTGGAACGGCGGCGCGGACGGCCGGGTCTCGGTCTGGGTCGGGCTCGAACATCTGTTCTATGCCGACGAGGCCGGGCAGCGGCGCGCCATCGACATGGCGAAGAAATACGACGTGCCGTTCCACACCCATTGCTCGGAGGCCGAGATCGAGGTGGCCGAGTTCCTCCGCCGCTATGGCCGCCGCCCGATGGAGGTGTTCCGCGATCTGGGCTTCTTCGAGACCCGCCACACGATGTTCGCCCATGCCGTCTGGCTCGACCGCGACGAGGTCGAGCTGATCGCGGGCCACAATGTCTCGGTCGCGCACAACCCGGTGTCGAACATGAAGCTCGCCTCGGGCATCGCACCGGTGGCCGAGATGCTGGAGCTGGGCGTGCCGGTCGGCCTTGGCACCGATGGCGAGAAGGAAAACAACAACTTCGACATGTTCGAGGAGCTGAAGACCGCCTCGCTTCTGGGCAAGCTGCGGCACCGCGACGCCGCGGCGATGGACAGCTGGACGGCGCTGCGCATGGGCACCTCGCTCGGCGCGAAGGCGGTGGGGCTGGGCGATGTCACCGGCGCGCTCGAACCCGGCAAGAAGGCCGACATCATCGCGGTGCGCGCCGACACGCCGCGGATGACCCCCTTCCTGCCCGATGGCGAGTGGTTCAACCTGCAGCACAACCTTGTGCATGCGGTGCGCGGCTCGGACGTGGCGATGACCATGGTCAATGGCGCGATCGTCGTCGAGGATGGCGCGCTGAAGACCGGCGACATGGGCGAGATCATCGCCCGCATCGACCGCCTTGCCCCCGGCCTTTTCACCCGCCGCAAGGCGTGGCTGGCCGAGAACGCCTCGAAACAATGGACCGATGCCTGAGGAGGCCACGATGAGCGCCACGCAAGATCCCGTCGCCCTGAACGCTTGGTATGCGGTCGCGACGCTTGCCGACCTCGACCGGGTCGAGGAGACGAAACTGCTGGGCCACCCGATCACCATCGGGCCGGGCCGGCAGGTGACGTCCGACGCGCGCGCCCTGCCGGTGCGCGAGAAATTCGGCTGTCTGTGGACCACGCTCGGCACCCCCGGGCGCGAGATCTTCGACATCGCCGAAGCCGGGGAACCCGACCGCCGCTTCGTCCCCTGCGGTTGGGTGACCATGCGGGCCTCGGGGCTGAGGGTGGTCGAGAACTTTCTCGACATGGCGCATTTTCCCTTCGTGCACACCGACATCCTCGGCTCCGAGCCGCACACCGAAGTGCCCGGCTACAAGTCCGAGATCCGCCGCGAGGTCGACGAGGTCTGGGCGACGAACTGCACCTTCTTCCAGCCGCAGATGACCAGCACCCGGCCCGAGGGCGAATTCGCCCGGCTGACCTATCGCGTGCCCGATCCCTTCGTCGTCATGCTCTATCGCGTCTGCCCCTCGGCGCCCGAGCGGCAGGACGCCATCGCGCTCTTCATCCACCCGATCGAGGCCGGTCTGTGCCGGGCGCAGCCGGTGATGTACCTGCTCGACCAGCAGGCGACGCAGACGCAGCTTCTGCGCTTCGAGCAGGTGATCTTCCTGCAAGACCGGATCATCGTCGAGAACCAGCGCCCGCGGCTTCTGCCGCTCGAGCCGCGGGCCGAGATCCCAACCCGCGCCGACAGTTCCTCGATCGCCTATCGCCGCTGGCTGAAGGAGAAGGGGCTGACCTTCGGCACCACCGCCGAACCCGCCGCGATGGCCGCCGAATGAGCGTCACCCGCGCCGCGACGCTCGACGAGGCACTCGCCCGCATCGCCGCGGGGGCGCGCCCGGTCGCGGGCGGCACCGCCTTTCGGCTGGATGCGGCGGCGGGCAAGCCGGTGCCGGCGGATCTGGTCGACATCGGGGCGCTGCTGCCGAATGGCATTGAAGGAAACCGGATCGGCGCGGGAACCGATCTCGAAACCCTGCGTTGGGGGGCAGTGCCGCTTCTGAGCGCGGCGGCGGCCGATGTCGCCGCCCCGAACATTCGCCGTCTGGCGACGCTCGGCGGCACCATCGGCTGGCGGGCGGGGTGCCTTCTTCCTGCCCTTCTTGCGCTTGAGGCGCAGGTCGGGACCACTCACGGCCCCCGTCCGCTCGTCGACTGGCTCGCCCACCCCGAAGGGCTGGTGCTGTCGGTCACCGTCTCGCCGCTTGCCCGGCAGATCTGGCGCAAGACCGGGCTGCGCGCGGGGTTCTGCCCCTCGATCATCGCCGCGGCGGGCGCGTTCAGCCTCGAGGACGACCGCATCGCCGCGGTGCGGCTCGCGGTCGGCGGCGGCGCGGTCGCCCCCGCGCGCCTGCCCGAGACCGAGGGCTGGCTGCTCGGCCGGCCGCTCGCCACGCTCGACCGCGCCGCGTTGCGCGAACGGATCGAGGCCGAGATCGCCGCCCCCGACTGCGCCTTTCGCAGCGCCCGCTACCGCCGGCGCGTCGCCGCGAGCGCGCTGGTCGCGGGGCTGGTCGGGCTGGCGCCGCTTCCCCGCCCCGCGCGTCCGCGCCCTGCCCCCGCGCCGCTGCCCGAGCTGACGGAACTGAGCCGCGCCGCCGGTGGCGAGCGCTGGCACATGCGCGAGGACATGCCCGCCAAGGTGCGCGGCACGCTGGCCTACATGACCGATGTGCGGGCCGAGGGGATGCTGGTCGGCCGCATCCTGCGCGCCGCCCATCCGCATGCCGAGATCCTGGCGATCGACACCGCGGCGGCCGAGGCCCTGCCCGGCGTGCGCGCAGTCGTCACCCATCGCGACGTGCCGGGGCTGAATGCCTTCGGCATCCTGTTCCAGGACCAGCCGGCGCTGTGTTCCGACCGGGTGCGCTATATCGGCGATGCGGTGGCCGCAGTGGCCGCCATCGACGCCGAAACCGCCGAACGCGCGCTGGCGCTCATCCGCGTCGACTATCGTCCGCTGCCGCTGGTCGAGGACATGGCGGCGGCGCTTGCCCCCGGGGCGCCCCCGGTCCATGCCTCCGGCAACCTGGTGACCGAGGTCGGGCTCAGCCGCGGCGATCTGGCGGCGAGCTTTGCCGCTGCCGTGCATGTGGTCGAGGACACCTATGTCACGCCGCGGCAGATGCACGGTTTCATGGAGACCGAAGGGGGCTGGGCCGCGCCCGAGGGCGAGGGGCTGATCGTCTGCGCGGGCGGCCAGCACGGCGCGCGCGACCGGATGCAGCTTGCCCGCATCCTCGCCCTGCCCGAGGACCGGATCCGCGTCGTCACCTCTCCGACCGGTGGCGCCTTCGGCGGCAAGGACGAGCTGACGGTGCAGCCGGCGCTCGCACTTCTGGCGCTGAAGGCCCGCGCCCCGGTGCGCCTGCATCTGAGCCGCGCCGAAAGCGTGCTTGCCGGCACCAAGCGCAACCCCTTCGTGATCCGCATGCGCACCGGCTGCGACGCCGAGGGGCGGCTGGTGGCGCAGGAGGTCGAGGCGCTGGCCGACAGCGGCGCCTATGCCTCGCTCTCGCCCGGCGTGCTCGAAACCGCGATGGAGCACGCGGCCGGCCCCTACCGGGTCGCGAACATCCGCACCCGCGGCCGGCTTGCCTATACCAACAACGGCACCGGCGGCGCCTTCCGCGGTTTCGGTGCGAACCAGATGAGCTATGCGATCGAGTGCCAGATCGACCGGCTTGCCGCACTGTGCGGGCTCGACCCGGTCGAGATCCGGCGCCGGAACCTGCGCCGGACCGGCGAGCCCGGCTTCCTCGGCCAGAAAGTCGCGCCGACCGAGAAGCTGTCCGAGATGCTCGACATTGCCGCTGCCTCGGACCTGTGGGCGCCCGCCGCCGCGCGCCCCGACGAGGTCACCGGCACCGGCATCGCGCTGAACTATCAGGGCAACGGGCTTGGCACGATCCCGACCGACGAGGCGCGGTTCGAAGTGCGGCTCGAAGACGGCAAGATCCGCGTCTTCACCGGGCTCGACGAGATCGGTCAGGGCATGGTGGCCTCGGTCCATGCCGCGGTGGCCGAACGGTTGCACTGCGCGCGCGCCGACATCGAGGTGATCTTCGGCGACACCGGCACCGCGCCCGACAGCGGCTCGACCACCGCCTCGCGCGGCGGCTATGTGGTGTGGCGCGGCGTCGAGGAGACGGCGCCGGCGCTGGCCGCAAAGATCCTCGCGCAGGCCTCCCGGCGGCTTGGCCTGCCCGCTGACCGGCTGCGCATCGTGCCGGGCGGGGTCCAGGCCGAGGGCGGCAATCACAGCCCCACCCTCGCCTTTTCCGAACTGGCGCCGGAGCGCGCCGAGACCTTCTTCGCCTTCCCGAAAAGCGACTATCTCGCCGGCAATGCGCGCTTCATCTTCGCCTATGGCGTCACCCTCGCCCGTGTCGCGATCAGCCGGGTGAGCGGCGCGGTGCGGGTGCTCGACCTCGAGATCCACACCGCCGCGGGCAAGGTGATCGACATGGCCTCGTATCTTGGCCAGATGGAGGGCGGGCTGGTGCAGGGCCTTGGCTTCACCCTGACCGAGGACATGCCGATGACCGCCGGCCGGCCGCTTGCGCGCAACTTCGACAGCTATCTGATGCCCACGGTGCGCGACGTGCCCGAGCGGATGCGGGCGACGGCGCACGAGCCGCTCGACCCCGCCGACCCCTTCGGCCCGCGCGGGGTGGGCGAGCTTGGCATCGGCGCGGTGACGCCGGCGATCGCGAATGCCGTCGCCGATGCGCTTGGCGCCTGGCCCGCGACCGCGCCCTTCCCGCCCGAAACCCTGCTTGCGATGCTGGAGGCCGCCCGATGAGCCCGCCCCTCGCCTTCACCCTGAACGGCGCCCCGGCGACGATCGGCGCCGAGGAAACCCTGCTCGACGCGCTGCGCGAGCGGCTTGGCGCGACCGAGGTCAAGGCGGGCTGCGCCATCGGTCGCTGCGGCGCCTGCACGGTGCTGCTCGATGGCGCCGCGGTGAACGCCTGTCTGCTCTCGGGCTGGCAGGTCGCGGGCCGCGCGATCACCACCATCGCCGGGCTCGCCGCCCTGCCGGTGGGCGAGACGCTCGCCGCCGCGATGGAGGAGGAAAACGCCTTCCAATGCGGCTATTGCGCGCCCGGCATGATGATGACGCTGGCGGGGCTGCTCTCCGCCCGCCCCTTGCCCGATGACGCCCGCATTGCCGAGGCGCTCGAGGGCAATCTGTGCCGCTGCACCGGCTACCACTCGATCCTGCGCGGCGCGAGAACCGCCCGCGACCGCCTGAAAGACCTGCCATGACCCTGAGCCTCACCCCCCATGCCCCGAAGACCGAGGGCGCGCGCGCCTTCCTGGCCACTGGCGCGAAGAAGATCCTGATCGATGGCGAATGGCGCGCCACCGCCGCGACCTTCGACACCACCGATCCGGCGACCGGCGCGCTGCTCGCCACGCTCGCCCGCGCCGGCGCGGCCGAGGCCGAGGCCGCCGTTGCCGCGGCACAGGCGGCGCTTTCCCGCCCCGACTGGGCCCAGATGCTGCCGATGGCGCGCGGCGCGCTGCTGTGGAAGATCGCCGATGCGATCGAGGCGCACGCCGACGAACTGGCCGAGCTTGAAAGCCTCGATCAGGGCAAGACCTTCGCCACCGCCCGCTTTGGCGAGATCCCGGGCGCGATCGCGCAGTTCCGCTATTACGCGGGCTATGCGAGCAAGATCCTCGGCACCGCGATCACCCCCTCGATCGGCTATGCGCCCGCCGGCAAGCAGGTGATGGCCTACACCCGGCGCGAGCCGATCGGCGTGGTGGCGGCGATCACGCCGTGGAACTCGCCCTTGCTGATGGCGGCGATGAAGCTGGCACCGGCGCTTTGCGCGGGCTGCACGGTGGTGCTGAAACCGGCCGAGGAGACCTCGCTCACCGCGATCCGGCTGTGCGAGCTGATGCTCGGGGCGGGGCTGCCCGCGGGCGTCGTCAACCTGCTGACCGGCTTTGGCGCCGAGGTCGGCGATGCGCTGGCCCGTCATCCCGGCGTCGCCAAGGTCGCCTTCACCGGCTCGACCGAGGTCGGGCGGATCCTGCTCGGCTCGGCGCGCGGCAACCTGAAGAAGCTGACGCTGGAGCTGGGCGGCAAGTCGCCCGCGATCGTGATGGCCGATGCCGACCTGTCGCGCGCCATTCCCGGCGTCGCGCGCGGCATCTTCGCCAATTCCGGGCAGGTCTGCGTTGCGGGCTCGCGCGTCTATGTGCAGCGCAAGGTCTATGAGGCGATGGCCGAGGGGCTGGCGCGCGAGGCGGGGCGGCTGCGGCTAGGCCACGGGCTCGACCCGGCCTCGGACCTCGGCCCCCTCGTCAGCCCGGACCAGGCGGCACGCGTCGCGGCCTATGTCGCGGGCGGACGCGCCGACGGGGCCGAGGTGCTGGCGGGCGGCACGGGCTTTGCCGAGGCGCCGGCCTTCTTCGCGCCGACGGTCGTTGCCGGCGTGCGCCCCGACATGGCGTTGATGCGCGAGGAGATCTTCGGCCCGGTCACCGCGATCACCCCCTTCGACGAGCCAGAGGAGGCACTGGCGCTCGCCAATGACACCGACTACGGCCTTGCCGCCTCGGTCTGGACCGAAAGCCTGAGCGCCGCGCACCGGATGGCGGCGGCGGTGCGGGCGGGCACGGTCTGGGTGAATTGCCACAGCTACTTCTCGCCCGAGCTGCCGAAAGGCGGGATGAAGACCTCGGGCTGGGGGGTGGAGAACGGGCCGAACGGGCTCGAGAACTACCTCGAGACGAAGACCGTCTGCATGGTGGTCTGAACCGCCTCAGGCCGAGGAGCTGCGCCGCGCGGCCGGTTTGGCCGGCGCCTCCCCGGCGTCGCCGTCCCAGTCCATGGCAAGACCAAGCGCGCCCATGCCCGCCGCAGCAGTGCCCGGGGCCGGCGCGGCGGCAAAGGGCGAGGGTCCGGGCTCGAACGGCGGAGCAGTCTTCATCTTCAGCGGCTTTGCCGCCTGCGGCAGCGCCGCCTCGTCCTCGTCCGAGGAAATCCGCAACGCCCGGAAGCCGCGGTGCTGGCCAAGCCGGGCCGGGGCCAGCCGCCGCCGCCCCGCGCCCTCGAGCGACAGCCGCTCGAGCGCATCCTCGGGCAACGGGATGCAGGTGCCGGGGCCGAAGGTCATCACCGTGGCGAGCGGCAGGGTGACGCGGTGCAGCACCGCCTCGAGCACCGCCTGCGTGCCCATCACCGTGCCCTCCATCCGCCGCGCCCAATCGGCGGCCTCGGCCGCATCGCTCTCGGGCGCGGGGGCAGCCGGAGCCCCCGCCGTCGGCCGCACCGGCTGGCGCCGGAAATGCCCCTGCGCCGGCACCGCCCACAAGAGCCCGGCAGGGCGCCCCGGCGCCGGGCCGAGCACGAGGTCGATCTGCCAGACACGATAGCCCAGATCCTCGAGCAGCAGGCCAAGCGGGCGCGGATCGTCAAGATGCGAGGCATAGCGATAGCCCCCCGCCCAGACCTGCTCCTCCATGCCCTCGAGCCCGTCCTCGATCCCCTCGAGGACGGCATCGACGAACTCCGCCGCCATCGCCGCATCGACCCGGGTCGGGCGGCGCGGCGGCGCCACGGCGCGCCCGACCCGACCGGTCATCTGCACCTCGATCAGCGTCGCGAGCGTCGCGGGCGGCAGGGCCAGCAGGCCGAGCGTCTCCTGCGGCCCCTCGATCAGCGCAAGCAGCGACAGCTCCTCGAGAAGCTCGGGCAGGTCGGAGAGCGTCATCCGCCGCTCGCGGATCGCACTCACCGCCAGCGGCAGATCGAACAGCTCGCCCGCCGCGCGCGACAGTGCCTGCGAGATCGCCCGCTCGGCCGTCATCAGCGGCGCGCCGGGATCGGGCCGCCCGGCCTCTGCCTTGCGCGCCAATACCGGCCTGTCCTGAGCCTGCCCCGCCATCTGCCCGATCCGTCCCGCCGCTGTCCACGCCACAGGGGCGCCCCTGGCGGCCAGAATGCCCCGCTCAGGGTTTACAAATCATTGAGGCGCGCGGGATTTCGCCGTCTCAGGCGGCCTCGCCTTCACGCCGGCGCAATGGCAGCGTGACCCGGAAGGCGGCGCCCCCCTGCCCCGGCAGATAGTCGATGCTGCCGCCCAGATTGGCCATGATCTCGCGGCAGATCGCGAGCCCCAGCCCCGCGCCCCCGGCCTTCGAGGTGTCGGTGAGGCGGGCGAATTTCTCGAAGATCAGCGCCTGGCTGGCCTTCGGGATGCCCGAGCCGTTGTCGATGAAGTCGATCTGCGCCTTCTGGCCGCGCCGCTTCACCTCGATGCGCAGCACCGCCCGTTCGGCGTCGCAATATTTGCGAGCGTTCGAGATGATGTTGATGAACACCTGCACCAGCCGGTCGGTGTCGGTGAAGATCGGCATGTGCTCGGCCGGGGTGTCGCGTTCCAGGCGGAAGTCGCGCTCGGGCCGGGTGTTCGAGGCGGCAGAGACGGCGCGGTCGATCAGGTCGTGCAGGTTCGCGACCGAGACCGTGAGCTGCGCCTTGCCGTGTTCCAGAACCGACAGGTCGAGCAGGTCGTCGAGCAGCCGGGTGAGCCGCCGCGCCTCCTCGTGGATGATCTCGGCATATTGCGCACGCAGCGCCTCGGGCAGGTCGGGCTCCATCAGGATCTCGGAAAAGGCGCGGATCGAGGTCATCGGCGTGCGCAGCTCGTGGCTGATCTGGCCGAGGAAGGCGTCCTTCTGCACCGACAGCGAGGTCAGCTTCTCGTTCGCCTCGCGCAGCGCGCGCGCGGTGCGGGCAAGCTCTTCCGACTTCGCCTCGAGGCGGGCCGAATATTCCTTGATGTCGGCGGCCTCGCCCGCGACGGCGATCAGGTCCTGCACGCTGACCGAGGCGCCGCCAATGAGCTGCGCAATCATCGCATGCGCCGTCGCCGCGCCGACCGAGCCCGCCAGCTGACGCTCGAGCCGCGCCAGGAACTCGGGCGTCGGGTCGGGCAGGAAGCCGGCCTTGCCCTGTGCCGCCGCCCGGGTCTGGAAGAAGTGCTGCGCCTCCTCGGCACCCAGGATGCGCTGCGCCATGCTGAGCAGATCCTCGGCCTCGGCCTGGCCGCGCGACCAGCTGCGCGCGCCCTGGCCCTGATCGAAGACATTGACGAAGGCCACACCCTGCAACCGCTCCATCGGTCCCGGGAAGCTGGTCATCGAGAAGACGAGGAAGGCGAGTGTGTTGACGAGCAGCGACCAGAACAGCGCATGCAGCAGCGGGTCGAGCCCCTCGAGCCCGAAGAGCGCCTGCGGCCGCAGCCAGGAGATGCCGAAGGGCCCCTCCGCCAGCAGCCCCGCCGACATCAGCCCGCCGCCGCCGAAGGAGGGCAGGAACAGCGCGTAAAGCCAGATCGCGAAACCGCTCACCAGCCCGACCATCGCGCCAAGACGCGTCGCGCCGCGCCAGAAGATGCCGCCGATCAGCGCCGGCAGCACCTGCGCAGTGCCGACGAAGGCGATCAACCCGATCTCGGCCAGCGCCTCGGTGCCGCCTGACAGCTGGTAGTAGAAATACCCCATCGCCAGCACCGCGCCGATCGAGAGCCGCCGGCTGATCAGCACGAGGCCGCGCACGTCGCCCTGTTGCGCCCGCCCGGCGCGCAGCGCCAGCCACAGCGGCGTGACGATGTGGTTCGAGACCATCGTGGCGAGCGCGATCGCCGCCACGATCACCATCGAGGTGGCCGAGGAGAACCCGCCGAGGAAGGCAAGGAGCGCCAGCCGCCCCTGCCCCTCGGCCAGCGGCAGGGTCAGCACGAAGAGGTCGGGGTTCGCCCCCGCCGGCAGCCGCTCGAGCCCGAGCACGGCGATCGGCACGACGAAAAGGCTCATCAGCATCAGATAGGCCGGGAAGGCCCAGCTCGCGGTGGCCAGATGGCGTTCCTCGACATTCTCGACCACCAGCACCTGAAACATCCGCGGCAGGGTCAGCACCGCCGCGGCCGAGACGAAGGTCAGCCCGGCAAAGCGGCCCGGGTGCAGATCCCAGCCGGCAATCGGCGAGGCCTCGATGCGGGCAAGCACATCGGCGGGCCCGCCGGCGATGCCCCAGACGACGAAGACCCCGACCGCGACCAGCGCCAGCAGCTTGACCACCGCCTCGAGCGCGATCGCCATGACGACGCCGTGGTGACGTTCGTTCGCATCGAGGTTGCGGGTGCCGAAGAGGATGGTGAAGAGCGCCAGCCCCGCCGCGATCCAGAACGCGGTCGAGCCCTGATCGGGCATCGGCCAGCCCTCGTGCGGGTCGGCGGCAAAGACGCCGAAGCTCAGCGTCACCGACTGCAGCTGCAGCGCGATATAGGGGGTGGCGGCGGCGACCGACATCAGCGTGACGATGACGCCGAGCAGGTTCGACTTGCCGTAGCGGCTCGAGATCAGGTCGGCGATCGAGGTCACCCGTTGCACCCGACCGATCCGCACCAGCTTGCGCAGGAGCGCCCACCAGCCGACGAAAACCAGCGTCGGGCCAAGGTAGATGGTGGCGAACTCAAGCCCCGAGCGCGCCGCATAGCCCACCGCGCCATAGAAGGTCCAGGCGGTGCAATAGATCGACAGCGACAGGGTGTAGACCCAGGGGCTGCGCAGGAACCGCAGCCGGCCAAGCCGCGCCCGCCGCTCGGCCACGAAGGCCACGGTGAACAGGATGATGACGTAACCGAGGCTGACCGCGACGAGACTGTCGAAGGGCATCTCAGCCGTCCCTGCCCGGCGTCCCGGGGGCCGGCGGCGGCTCGCCCACCGCCTCTTCCTCGGCCTCGAGCGCCGGGCCAAGGCCGCGGGCAAGACCGAAGGCCGCCAGGATCAGCCCGCACCAGACGAGGAAAAGATAGATCCCCCCCGCCCCGGTGCGCGGCCCGGTGCCGGCTTCGGCATGCCACAGCCCGGGCAGCAGAAGCAGCACCGCCCCCAGAAGCGGCAACACGCGCGCGCCGTCCATCATCCGCCGGCGGCGGTAGGAACGGCGGGCCAGGAACAGCGGCTGGCCGGCGCTGCGCGGCATCAGCGCCGCCCCGGCGCGGCAACGGCGGCAGCGGCCCCATTCGCGGCGCCGGCCCCGGCGAGCGCCTCGAGCGCGGCGACGAGATCGGCATTGGCGAAGGGTTTCGCCAGGAAGGCGGTGGCGCCGGCCTGTTCGGCCGCCTCGCGGTCGCGCGCCTGACCGCGCGCGGTCAGCATCAGCACCGGCGTCGCGGCAAGCCCCGGATCGGCGCGCAGATCGGTCAGGATCTCGAGTCCCGAGCGGCCGGGCAGCATCAGATCGAGAATGACGGCCTCGGGCCGCAGCCCGGCGATGCGCGCCAGCGCCTCGCCGCCGTTCGTCTCGAGCATGACCTGCCATCCCGCACGACCCAGGATGAACCGGATCGCCTCGGCGATATGCGGCTCGTCCTCGATCAGCAGCACCTGACGTTGCGCCATCCTGTGCCTCCTCTCCCCCTCGGCCGACTATCGCGGGACGGGGCCCCGCTGTCAAACGGCGAGCGGTCGGGGGGCCTCAACGTTCGGGCAGGATCGAGGGCTCGCGCCGCCCCGGACAGCCCGCGCGCGGACAGATCCGGCACGAGCTGCCGACCGCGCGTTCGGTGCCCTCGCGGCCGGGCGGGGCGGGCAGAAGCAGCATCATCGCTTCGCGCAGCACCGGCCCGTCGAAGCCGCCGACCGGGTGCTGGGCGCACCAGGCATAGGCGAGGAAGCGCGCCGGCAGCCGCCCGGCCACGTCGATCACCGCGCGCACCGGCTGCGACGGGCGGGCCAGCGCCTCGTAGAGCGGCCAGAGCGGACAGGCGGCGCCGAAGCGCGGCGGGGCAAAGCCCGGCACCGGCCGGCGCAGGGTCAGCGTGCCCGAGCCGTCGCAGGCGACCAGCCCCGCCGGCACCCGCCCGGGCAGGCCGGGCGGCAGCGTGGCAAGGCGGCGAAAGACCATCCCGACCGGCACGCCAAAGCGCGCGGCCAGAAGCCCCGGCTCGGGCCCGAGCTCGACCAGCGCGTCGGAGAACGCCGCCAGCGGCAGCGCCCGCGCCTCGGCCGCCGCCCGCGCGACATGGGCAAGCGCCAGCTCGCGCGCCGCGGCCGAGGCGAGTTCCGGCACCCCCTCGATCAGCGCCTCGGGCGCCGGCGGGGCGCCGGTTTCCAGCTCGGCCAGATGCCAGTCGCGCCCGGCAAGCCAGGTCTCGAGCTGCTCGAGCGGCGCGGCAAGGCCGGTCTCGGCGGTCTCCATTTCATCAAGATAGCCCACCAGCGACTCCGCCGTGCCCGACAGCCGCAGGCTTTCCTCGGCCATGGTGCGCAGGAAGCGGCTGCGCCATTCGGGCTCGATATCCTCGGTCTCGGCCAGGATCGCCGCGGTCGAGCGCAGCGAGGTCACTGCCGAGAGCACCTCGTGCAGGTTGTCGAGCAGGAACGGGTCCTGCGCCATCCGCTCGGCATAGCCCTCGACCACGCGCTCGAGCGCGCCGACGCGCGCCTGACGGTCGGCCAGAACCGCGGCCCAGCCCGGGAAGCGGCCGACGAATTCCTCGATGCGTTCAAGCTCGGGCCCGGCCTTCTCGGCGCCCGCGGCAGCCTCGCGCAGCCCGTCGAAGAGCACCGCCTCGGCCCCTTCCGACAGCGCCACCGGCTCGACCCCGAGCGCGCGTGCAAGCGTCTCGAGCAGGTCATCGCCGACGCGGCGGCGGTTGTGCTCGATCAGGTTCAGATAGGCCGCGGAAATGCCGACGCCGCGGGCGAGATCGGCCTGCTTCACATGCAGCGCCGTGCGCCGCTCGCGGATCCGCGTGCCGGTGAGGGCGGAACGGGCCACGGCCACCTCCCTTCGTGTCCATGCCCGGAATTTACAGGCAATGGACTGTCTGCAAAAGCATTTTACGCGTGATGGCAGCGGTTTTCAGGCCCGCACGGGAAACACCGCGCCCTTGCGCGGAAGCGCCCCGGAACCCCGCCCCGCCCTGCTGCGTTGCAGCACAAAGGAGGGAACATGGGCAAGACAGTGACGGCCGACCTTGAAACCCTGATCGCGCGGGCCGGGGGGTGGCTGCCCGACTGGGCGGTCTCGGCGCTGGTGCTGGGCGCAGCGCTGATGCTGGCGCTCGCGGTCTGGCGGCTGGTCTTCGGGGCGCTGAACCGGCTGGTGGCGGGCCGCGATCTGTTCTGGCGCTCGCTCGTCGGGCGCGGCGCGGCACCGTTGCGGCTGGTCCTTGCCATCGCCGCGCTGCGCTTCGCGCTGTCGCTCGCGCCACTCGGGGCGACCATGGCGGCGGGGCTCGCGCAGCTTCTGCTGGTGGCCTTCATCCTGTGCCTCGCCTGGATCGCCTGGACCGCGCTTTCAATCTGGACGACGCTGCACCTGCGCCGCTTCAAGCTGGATGCCGAGGATAACCTGCTGGCCCGCAAGCATGTCACGCAGACCCGCATCCTGATGCGGGTCGCCAAGCTGGTGCTGATCCTCTTCGCCACCGCCGCGGCGCTGATGACCTTCGAGCCGGTGCGGCAATACGGCGTCTCGCTGCTGGCTGCGGGCGGCGCGGCGGGCATCGTCGTGGGCCTGGCGCTGCAACCCCTGCTGAAGAACCTGATCGCCGGGATCCAGCTTGCCATCACCCAGCCGATCCGCATCGACGACGCCCTCATCGTCGAGGGCGAATGGGGCAATGTCGAAGAGATTTCCTCGACTTACGTGGTGATCCGGTTGTGGGACTGGCGCCGGCTCATCGTGCCGCTGAGCTATTTCATCGAACAGCCCTTCCAGAACTGGACCCGCGAGAGCGCCGAGCTGATCGGCACCGTGCTGCTCTATCTCGACCACCGCGCCCCGGTCGAGGAGATCCGCGCCAAGGGCCGCGACCTGGCCGAAGCCTCGGCCCTGTGGGACGGCAAGGTCTATGCGCTGCAGGTCACCGATTTCCGCGAACGGGTGATGGAGCTGCGCGTGCTCGTCTCGGCCCGCACCGCGCCGCGCGCCTTCGACCTGCGCTGCGAGATGCGCGAGAAGCTGATCGGCTGGTTGCAGGCCGAACATCCCAACGCCCTGCCCCGCACCCGCGAGGAGATCGCCGTCACCGCGGCGGCGCCGTCCCTGGCCGGGGAGCCGGGCTAATCCTCAAGGCTGCCGAAGCGCGCGCCATAATTCATCGCGCGGCGGGTGCAACGGTCGAGCGCATAGTCGAACCACGCCCGTTCGCGCCCGCGCGAGGCCCGCAGATCGGCGCCGAGCTTCGCCCGCCCGGCGGCGATCGCGCCGCCCATGCGGTCGACGTCAAGCTTTCGCAACCGGCCGATCCAGAATTGCGCCGCCTCGTCCTGCAGCGAGCCGACCGGAGCCCCCGCAGGCAGATAATCCTGCGCGACGGCCAGGCAATAGCCCGCCTCGACCGCCTCGGTCGGGGTGTCGAAAAGATAGCCCGGCGGCGCCGCGAACTGGCTTTTCCACACCGCCCAGAACAGCACCCCGACCACGACGACAAGCAGCGCGCCACCCGTCCAGAGCAGCGGCGCCGGCAAATCCTCGTCGGTCACATAGGTGCGGGTCATGGGCAGTCCTCCGGCCCCGAGATCAGCACAGAGGGGTTAAGGAATCGCCCATGAAAAAAGGGCGCCCCGAAGGGCGCCCCAGATCCGCGCGGGCCGTGCTTACTTCAGCGCCGCGTCGGTGATGTCGAGCGTATAGGCCCCTTCCGGCGCCTTCGAGATGACCGGGTCCGAGCCGCCGGCCAGCAGGATCTTCACCGTGCGTTCGTAGTCCGCCGGATCGAGCGCGCCGTTCGAGCCCATGGTGAGCTTGGCGATCTCGCCCATCATCCGCTTCTGGTGCTTTTCGGTCTGCGCGCCCGACTCGTCGTTCTCGAGCACGATCCCGGCCGCCTCGTCGGGGTGCGCCTCGGCGTATTTCCAGCCCTTCATCGAGGCGCGGACGAACTTGACCATCTTCTCCTTGAAGGCCGGGTCGCTGAGCTTGTCTTCCATGACGTAAAGCCCGTCCTCGAGCGTGGCGACGCCCTCGTCCTCGTACTTGAAGGTGACGAGATCCTCGGGCGCGATGCCCGCATCGATCACCTGCCAGTATTCGTTATAGGTCATCGTCGAGATGCAGGCCGCCTGTTTTTGCAGCAGCGGATCGACGTTGAAGCCCTGCTTGAGCACCTTCACGCCCTCGGCCGAACCGTCGGTCGGGATGCCGAGCGTCGCCATCCAGCTCAGGAACGGGTATTCGTTGCCGCCGAACCAGACGCCGAGCGTCTTGCCCTTGAAGTCCTCGGGCCCCTTGATCCCGGTTTCCTTGAGGCAGGTCAGCATCATGCCCGAATGCTTGAAGGGCTGGGCGATGTTGACAAGCGCCAGCCCCTTCTCGCGCGCGGCAAGCGCCGAGGGCATCCAGTCGACGGTGACATCGGCGCCGCCGCCGGCCATCACCTGGGTCGGCGAGATATCCGGGCCGCCCGGCATGATGTCGACGTCGAGCCCCTCTTCCTTGTAGAAGCCCTTGTCCTTGGCCACGTAATAGCCCGCGAACTGGGCCTGGGTGACCCATTTCAGCTGCAGCTTGACCTCTTCGGCCGACACGCCCCCCGCCATCAGGGCCAGCGCCGCCGCACCGATCAGAAATTTCTTCATCGTCGTCTCCACAGTTGACCCCGGGTGTTTCCCCGGTGTTGAAAAACTCATTTCGCGCGCTGCGAGGGGTGCCAGAAGGTCACCACCTTCTCGATCAGCACCATCATCCCGAAGAAGCCCGACCCGGCGAGGGCCGCCACCGCAATCTCCGACCAGACGAGCGGCATATCAAGCTGCCCCACCGCGGTCGAAATGCGGAAGCCCATGCCCCGCGTCGGGCTGCCGAAAAATTCGGCAACGATCGCGCCGATCAGCGCCAGCGTGGTGGCGATCTTCAGCCCGTTGAACAGGAAGGGCATCGCCGCCGGCAGGCGCATCTTCAGAAGGCTCTGCCGGTAGGTGGCGGAATAGGTCTGCATCAGGTCGCGCTGCAGCGCATCGGTGGCGGCAAGCCCCGCGACCATGTTCACCAGCACCGGGAAGAACACCATCACCACCACGACTGCCGCCTTCGACTGCCAGTCGAAACCGAACCACATCACCAGGATCGGCGCAATGCCGACGATCGGCAGGGCGGCGACGAAATTGCCCACCGGCAGCAGACCGCGCTGCAGGAAGGGCGAGCGGTCGACGACAATCGCCACCAGCACCGCCGCGCCGCAGCCGATGACATAGCCCGCCAGCGCCCCCTTCAGGATGGTCTGGGCGAAATCGCCCCAGAGCAGCCCGGTGCTTTCGGCAAAGCGCGCCGCGATCATCGAGGGTGGCGGCAGGATCACCGGGCTGACCCCCAGCCCGATCACCATCCCCTGCCACAGCACCAGCAGGGTGATGCCGAACAGCACCGGCACGAAGATCCGCGCCCAGCGATGCCCCCCCCAGCGGTTGGCAATGGTCACGTTCAGCGCCGAGGTCGCGATCCAGAAGGCGAGTGCCGCCCAGCCCTGCCAGCTCATCGTGCCATCCCCATGCGTTTGAGCGTCACCGCCTCGATCGCGCCGACCACGGCGACGAGCGCCGCCGCCAGCAGCGCCGCGGCGAAAAGCGCGGCCCAGATCTGCACCGTCTGGCCGTAATAGCTGCCCGAGAGCAGCCGCGCGCCCAGACCCGCCGTCGCGCCCGCCGGCAGCTCGGCCACGATCGTGCCGACCAGCGCCGCCGCGACCCCCACCTTCAGCGAGGCGAAGAGATAGGGCATCGAGGACGGCAGCCGCAGCTTCCACAGCACCGCCGCGCGCGGCGTGTTGTAGGTGCGCAAGAGGTCAAGCTGCATCCCGTCGGGCGCGCGCAGCCCCTTCACCATGCCGACAAGGATCGGGAAGAAGCTGAGATAGGCCGCGATGATCGCCTTCGGCACCAGCCCCTTGATGCCGAGCGAGGCGAGCACCACGATCACCATCGGCGCGATCGCCAGGATCGGGATGGTCTGGCTGGCGATCGCCCAGGGCATCACCGACATGTCCATGGCGCGGCTGTGCACGATGCCGATGGCCAGGATCAGCCCCGCCGCCGTGCCCAGCACGAAGCCCGCCATCGTCGCCGAGAGCGTGACCCAGCCGTGATAGACGAGCGAGCGTTTCGAGGTGATCTTCTGCCCCGCGACGCCGTCCCACAGCCCGGCCAGCACCTGATGCGGCGCGGGCAGGACCGGGCGCTCCTGCGCCATGGTCTCCGAGATCAGCTGTGCGGTCGTCACCTCGGTGCCCGCCCGCGCCGCCTGGTCATAGACCCATTTCGAATTCAGCCAGACCGCCGCGCCATACCACAGCACGACAATGGCGGCGACAACGGTCAGGATCGGCAGAATGGTCTTCATCGCCCGGCCTCAGTCCTCAAGTCGATAGGTCGGCGCAAGGGTGATGCCCTCGCCCGTTCCGGTATCGGTGACACGCACCACCACCGCCGCGGTGCCGGCAGGATCGCCCGCCGTGTTGCGGAAGCGGAAATCAAGATCGAGCGGCCGGAACCGGCCGGTGCCCGCCGCAAGGCGCCCCGCGTAACACGGCACCGTGTCGCTGCCAGGCGCGGCCCGCCCGTCGGCGTCGTAAAACGAGATCGCGCAGCTCAGGGCCAGCGGCCGGTCGGCGGCACCGGGCTGCACGAAGGCATCAAGACCCAACCGCAGCACCGCGCCACGCCGGGCATGATCGACCGGCCGGCCCTCCGCGTCGCGGATCTGCGCGCGAACGGACAGCGTATCGTCGATCTTCGTCCAGACCTCGGGCCGGGGCGCATGGGTGCCCAGCCCATAGGCATCGACCAGGGTCTCGGCCCCGGCGGGCGCGGCAAGCGCCATCACCGCCGCCAGCGCGACGGAGCAGCTCCGGGGCCAGGTCCGGGGGCGGTGCGGTTCAGACCTCATAGGCATGCCCTGCCCGCAGCCCCTCGCGCACGCGATGCGCAATCTCGAGGAATTCGCGGCTGTCGCGGATCTCGAGCGGCCGCTCGCCGCGCGGCAACGGGCTGTCGATGACGTCGGTGATCCGGCCCGGACGCGGGCTCATCACCACGATCTTCGTCGACAGATAGACCGCCTCGGGGATCGAATGGGTGACGAAGCCGATGGTCTTGCCGGTGCGCGACCAGAGCTTGAGCAGTTCCTCGTTCAGCCGGTCGCGCACGATCTCATCGAGCGCGCCGAAGGGTTCGTCCATCAACAGGATCTCGGCGTCAAAAGCGAGCGCGCGCGCGATCGAGGCGCGCTGCTGCATGCCGCCCGAGAGCTGCCAGGGGAACTTCTTGCCAAAGCCCTTGAGGTCGACCAGCTCGAGCACCTTCTCGACCCGCGCCTCCTGATCGGGCTTCGGATAGCCCATGATCTCCAGCGGCAGACGGATGTTTCCGGCGATGGTGCGCCACGGATACAGCCCCGCCGCCTGGAACACATAGCCATAGCTGCGTTCGCGGCGCGCGTCGTCGGCGCTCATGCCGCGCACCTTCAGCGTGCCGCCGGTCGGCGTTTCCAGCGCCGCGATGCAGCGCAGGAAGGTGGTCTTGCCGCAGCCCGAGGGTCCGATGAAGGAGACGAACTCCCCCTTCGCGACCTCGAGGTTCACATCGCGCAGCGCCTGCACGGGGCCGTCGTTCGTCTGGAAGACGAGATCGACGCCCCGCGCCTCGATGATCGGGATCGCCGCCATCACACCCCCGAAGCCGGAATGCCGGCACGCGCGACCGGGCGCGGCGCGGTCAGCTCCTTCCAGGTCGAGAGCGCGCGGTTGACCGAGCCGTTCGGCTCGCGCGCCACGAACTCGCCATGGCCCTCGGGCGCCAGCACCTTGCCGTCGGCATAGGCGAGCATCCCTCGCGACAGCGTGTAGCGCGGCAGGCCGTTCACCTCGATGCCCTCGAAAACGTTGTATTCGATCGCCGATTGCTGGGTCTTGGCAGAGATCACCTTCGACGCCTTCGGGTCCCAGACCACGAGATCGGCGTCCGAGCCGACCAGCACCGCGCCCTTCTTCGGATAGCAGTTCAGGATCTTGGCGATATTGGTCGAGGTCACGGCGACGAATTCGTTCATCGTGATCCGACCGGTGTTCACGCCCTTCTCCCACAGCACCGGCATCCGGTCCTCGAGGCCTCCGGTGCCGTTCGGGATCTTGGTGAAATCGCCGACGCCATAGCGCTTCTGCTCGACGGTGAAGGCGCAATGGTCGGTGGCGACACAGCTCAGCGTGCCGGACGCGAGCCCGGCCCAGAGGCTGTCCTGATGCTTCTTGTTGCGGAAGGGCGGCGACATCACCCGGCCCGCGGCGTGATCCCAGTCGGGGTTCGCATATTCGCTCTCGTCAAGCGTCAGATGCTGGATCAGCGGCTCGCCCCAGACCCGCTTGCCGTTCATCTTGGCGCGACGGATCGCCTCGTGCGCCTCCTCGCAGGAGGTGTGCACGACGTAAAGCGGCACCCCCGCCATGTCGGCGATCATGATCGCGCGGTTCGTCGCCTCGCCCTCGACCTGGGAGGGGCGCGAATAGGCATGCGCCTCGGGCCCGGTGTTGCCCTCGGCCAAAAGCTTCGCCGACATCTCGGCGACGATATCGCCGTTCTCGGCATGCACGAGCGGGATCGCCCCGAGCTCGGCACAGCGCTTGAACGAGGCGAAGAGCTCGTCGTCATTCACCATCAGCGAGCCCTTGTAGGCCATGAAATGCTTGAAGGTGTTGATGCCGAGGCCGACGACCTCCTTCATCTCCTCGAAGACCTGCTCGCCCCACCAGGTCACCGCCATGTGGAAGGAATAGTCACAGCGCGCCCGCGCCGACTTGTTGTGCCAGGCCTTGTAGGCGTCGAGCAGGCTCTGCCCCGGCGCCGGCACCGCAAAATCGACGACCATCGTCGTGCCGCCCGCCAGCGCCGCACGCGTGCCATAGTCGAAATCATCGGCCGAGAAGGTCCCCATGAAGGGGAATTCCAGGTGGGTGTGCGGGTCGATGCCGCCGGGCATGACATAGCAGCCCTCGGCCTCGAGCACCTCGTCGCCCGCCAGATCCGGCCCGATCCCGATGATCTTGCCGCCCTCGATCAGCACGTCCGCCTTGTAGGTCAGATCGGCGGTGACGACGGTTCCGTTCTTGATGACTGTGGTGGTCATGAATAGCTCCCTGAAAGCCGTTGCTTTCATCTTGGCCCAAATACCTCGGGGGTCCGGGGGCGGCGCCCCCGGCCGTTTTCTCAGGCGACGACTTCCGCCGTCTCGAGCACCGCATGCAGCAGCACATCCGCGCCGGCGGCGGCCCAGTCGGAGCTGATCTCCTCGGCCTCGTTGTGGCTCAGACCATCGACGCAGGGGCACATGATCATCGTGGTCGGCGCCACCTTGGCGGCCCAGCAGGCATCGTGGCCGGCCCCCGAGACGATGTCCATGTGGCTGTAGCCAAGCTTTTCCGCCGCGGCGCGGACCCGGCCCACCAGCTCGGGGGTGAAGGTCACCGGGTCGAAATGGCCCACCGCCTCGACCGCACAGCCGACGCCCAGCTCGGCGCAGATCGCCGCGGCGCGGGTCTCGATCGCGGCGCGCATGGCGTCGAGCTTTTCCTGATCGACGGTGCGGATGTCGACGGTGAAGACCACCGTGCCGGGCAGGACGTTGCGCGAATTCGGCGAGAAGGTCACCTGCCCGACGCCGCCCACGGCGTTCGGCTGGGCGGCCATCGTCACCTCCTGCACCATCTCGAAGATCCGCGCCATCGCGAGGCCCGCGTTCACCCGCATCGCCATCGGGGTCGAGCCGGTATGCGCCTCCTTGCCGGTCAGGGTGAACTCGAGCCACCACAGCCCCTGGCAATGGGTGACGACGCCGATCGTCTTCTCCTCGGCCTCGAGGATCGGGCCCTGTTCGATGTGATATTCGAAATAGGCGTGCATCTTGCGCGCGCCGACCTCTTCGCCGCCCTTCCAGCCGATGCGCTCGAGCTCGGCGCCATAGGTCTTGCCCTCGAGATCCTTGCGGCCATAGGCGTAGTCGAGCGTATGCACGCCCGCGAAGACGCCCGAGGCGAGCATCGCCGGGGCAAAGCGCGCCCCCTCCTCGTTCGCCCAGTTCGTCAGCACGATCGGATGCTTCGTCTTGATCCCCAGATCGTTCATCGTGCGCAGCGTCTCGAGCCCGGCCAGAACGCCCAGCACGCCGTCATACTTGCCGCCCGTCGGCTGGGTGTCGAGATGCGAGCCGATATAGACCGGAAGCGCGTCGGGCTCGGTGCCCTCGCGGCGCATGAACATCGTGCCCATCTTGTCGACGCCCATCGTCAGGCCCGCGGCCTCGCACCAACTCTGGAACAGCGCGCGGCCCTCGGCGTCGGCGTCGGTCAGGGTCTGGCGGTTGTTGCCGCCGGCCACGCCGGGGCCGATCTTCGCCATCTCCATCAGGCTGTCCCACAGGCGTGCGGAATTGATGCGGAGGTTTTCTCCGGGTGCAGACATCTTGCGAACTCCCTGTCGACTGCGGGGCGTCTTGCCCTCTTGCGACGAATCTTTTTCTGACCGTATGGTCAGGTTGAGGGAGCCACGTCCTGACCATCCGGTCAACAAGATTTCCGCCGCAGGGGGCGCCGTGAACGAAACGACAGCATCCGGACGCCCAAAAAATGGGCGCCGCACCGCGAACCGCAAGGCGAACGAGGAAATGATCCTGAAGGCGGCCGAGACCGTCTTCGCCGAAGCGGGCTTCGGCGGCGCGACGATGCAGCTGATCGCCGACATGGCGGGGCTGCCGAAGGCCAACCTGCATTACTATTTCGCCACCAAGGAGGCGCTCTATCGCGCCGTGGTCGAGCGCATCTTCCGGATCTGGCTGACCGCGGCGAATGTGATGGACGATGCCGCGGGCCCGGCCGAGGGCATCGGCGCCTATATCGACGCCAAACTCGAGATCTCGCGCCGGCATGCGAACGGCTCGAAGGTCTGGGCATCGGAGGTGATGCATGGCGCGCCGGTGATCCAGGACTATCTGGAGACCACGCTGCGCGACTGGACGGCGGGGCGCGCGGCGGTGATCCGGCGCTGGATCGCCGAGGGCAAGATGGCCGAGGTGAACCCCGAGCACCTGCTGTACATGCTCTGGGCCTCGACCCAGCATTACGCCGATTTCGGTCACCAGATCGAGGTGCTGAACGGCGGCCCGCTGAGCGAAGCGGACTGGACCGCGGCCAAGGCCTCGGTCAAGGAGATCATCCTGCGCGGCATCGGCGCCCTGCCGCCGTCCTGACCCAGCCGAAGCCATGATCTGGATCAAGTGAAATCAGATACTTCTGAGCGGCGCAGCACAGGATCTGCGCCGCCGCGTGCCTAGTGTGCGCGCCGCGTCGATGGCACAGTCCGGCTGTCAGAAAACTGGACACGTGTCATGGAGGCACAAATGGCTGACCTCTTCCCCCTCTCCCGCGAACGGCTGGTTCTGCCCTTCCTCGCCCCGTTCTATGCCGGCATCGCCGAACCCGCCGGCTGGGCGGTGTTCCGCATCGTGATCGGCGGCACGCTGATCTACGAGGGCTGGCCGAAGATCGTGGCGCCCCTCGCCCAGTCGGGCTTCGTCGAGGCGCTCGGCTTTCACCCGGGCTGGCTCTTCTCGCCGCTGCTCGCCGCGATGCAGTTCTTCGGCGGCATGCTGATCGCCGTCGGGCTGCTGACCCGCCCGATCGCGCTCGCGAATGCGGTGATGCTGCTGATCACGCTGTGGTTCCACTACACCCACCCCTATGGCGAGGCCTTCCTCACGGCCGAGGGCATCGCCTATCTCAGGGACAATGCCGGGCTGCTGACCGATGCCGGCGCGGCGCGGCTGCTCAAGGACGGCGGCGCGGCCTTCCTCGAGCAGGTGCAGGAAAAGGCCTATCTCGCCTCGCTGTTCTGGGCGGCCGGCGCGGCGCTGATCGCGGCGTTTGGCGGCGGCGCCTGGTCGATCGACCGCAAGCTCGGGCGCGAGTTCTGATCCCGCCCGCCGGTTTCAGCACCGTTCAGGACCGGAGGCCCCCGCCTCCGGTCCTTGGCTTTGCCGCGGCAGACCCGATGCGTTGAACCCCCCGGCGTCCTGAAGTATACCGCGAGGATCCGGAGGAGAGAACTTGGCCGAGATCACGCCCCAGCGTCCGCGCACCCGCATTCAGCGCCGCAACATCGAGACGATCCTCGAGGCCGCGCTCGAAGTGTTCTCGGCGCAGGGCTTCCGTGGCGCGACGCTCGACCAGATCGCCCAGGCGGCGGGGCTGTCGAAGCCGAACCTACTCTACTACTTCCCCTCGAAGGAGGCGATCCATGTCGAGCTGCTGAGCGGACTGCTCGATGTCTGGCTGGCGCCGCTGCGGGCGATGGACCCGGCGGGCGAGCCCAGGGCCGAGATCATGGCCTACATGCACCGCAAGCTCGAGATGAGCCGCGAGATGCCGCGCGAAAGCCGCCTCTTCGCCAACGAGGTGCTGCAGGGCGCGCCGCGGATGAGCGCGCTTCTGGGCAGCGAGCTGAAGGAGCTTGTCGACGAGAAGGCCGCGGTGATCCGCGCCTGGTCCGAGGCAGGCCGCATCGCCCCCGTCGATCCCTATCACCTGATCTTCTCGATCTGGGCGCTGACCCAGCATTACGCCGATTTCGACGTGCAGGTGCGCGCCGTGCTCGGCCCCGGGCGCGACCCGCTCGACGAGGCCGGCCGCTTCCTCGACACCCTGTTCGAGCGGCTGCTCGCCCCCTGAGCGCCCCGTTAACTCATTCGTAGAATTTACCGCCCCGGATTTACGCTTGGATAACCCCGGCGGAGCACAGTGAGTCTGTGGGGGAATTGGGCGAGGAGATTTGGAATGGACCGGATTTCCGGAATGCTGCCCCAGATCGGCTGGTCGCCGCAGCTGGTTCCGGCAGCACCGAAGGCCGCCCCCGCCACGACGGTCGAGGCGGCCAGCATCACCGCCGACACCGCGGGCGGGATGAGCGCGAATGTCGACACCGGCAATGGCAGGGAGTTTCTGGCGCAGCTGCGGCTGCTGTCGCGGCAGGCCGGCGCGGACACGCCCGGGGGCGACGACAGCGAGACCGGGCGCGCCGGCGCCCCCGCCATCGTGCCACGGATCGAGGCCGCGCCGGACCCCGACGCGCCGACAGGGCCGCCCCCGGCCTTCGAGGTCACGCCACTCGAGGCACAGGCGGCCGCGCTGCGCGCCGGCCCCGGCCGGCTGCAGGCCGAGGATATCGCCGCCGGGGCAAGCCCGGGCGAGGACGTCGCTGCCGCCGGAGAGGTGCAGGCCGATCCGACGCGGGCCGCCGTCGCGCTGACGCAGGCGACCGGCGCCGCCGCACCGTCAGACGAGCGCCCCGCGGTCGTGCCGCAGGGCGCCTGGCCGCTCGGGGCCGAGGTCAGGGGCGCCGCCACGCCGGGGCCGAGCCTCGACGTGACGCGCTGATCGCGGTCACTCCGCGGCGGTGATGCCGCAGGTGTAGTTCGACGACCCCGGGTTGTTCGGATGGGTCGTCCAGTTCGCATAGGGCGCAACCTTGCGCCCGGTGCGCGGGTCCACCGTGCCAAGCGGCAGGGTCTTCATGCTGATGCAATCGACCGGACAGACATCGACGCAGAGGTTGCAGGCGACGCATTCCTCGTCCTTCACGGTGAAGGTGCGATCCTCGCCCATGGCGATCGCCTGGTGCGAGGTGTCCTCGCAGGCGGCATAGCAGCGCCCGCACTTGATGCAGTCCTCCTGGTCGATCACCGCCTTGGTGACGTGGTTCAGGTTCAGGTGCTGCCATTCCGAGAAATTCGGCACCGCGCGCCCGACGATCTCCTCGACCGAGGTGAAGCCCTTCCTGTCCATGTAGTCCGACAGGCCCGAGATCATCTCCTGCACCACCTTGAAGCCATAGGTCATCGCCGCGGTGCAGACCTGCACGTTGCCCGCCCCCATCGCCAGGAACTCGGCCGCGTCGCGCCAGGTAGTGACGCCGCCGATGCCCGAGATCGGCAGGCCGCGGGTTTCGGCATAGCGCGCGATCTCGCCCACCATGTTCAGCGCGATCGGCTTCACCGCCGGGCCGCAATAGCCGCCATGCGTGCCCTTGCCGTCGATCATCGGCTCGGGGCAGAAATCGTCGAGATTGACCGAGGTCACCGATTTCACCGTGTTGATCAGGCTGACCGCATCCGCCCCGCCGCGCTTGGCGGCGAGCGCCGGCGGCAGGATCGAGGTCACGTTGGGCGTCAGCTTCACGATGCAGGGCATGCGCGAATATTGCTTCACCCAGCGGGTCACCATCTCGATGTATTCGGGCACCTGCCCCACCGCCGAGCCCATGCCGCGCTCGGCCATGCCATGCGGGCAGCCGAAGTTCAGCTCGACCCCGTCGGCGCCGGTGTCCTCGACATGGGCGAGGATCGCCTTCCAGCTCTCCTCGTCGCAGGGCACCATCAGCGACACGACGAGCGCCCGGTCGGGATAGTCGCGCTTGACCGACTTGATCTCGCGCAGGTTGACCTCGAGCGGGCGGTCGGTGATCAGCTCGATGTTGTTGATCCCCATCACCCGCCGGTCGCCGCCATAGATCACGCCATAGCGCGGCCCCGAGACGTTGACGACGGGCGGCCCCTCGGCGCCGAGGGTCTTCCACACGACGCCGCCCCAGCCCGCCTCATAGGCGCGGCGGACGTTGTATTCCTTGTCGGTCGGCGGCGCCGAGGCGAGCCAGAACGGGTTCGGCGACTTGATGCCGATGAAGTTGCTGCGCAGGTCCGCCATCTGTCAGGCCCCCATCAGGAAAGAGTGGATGTCTTCGGCCGCATCGCGCCCCTGCGCGACGGCATTCACCGTCAGGTCCTCGCCCGCGGGCGCGCAGTCGCCGCCCGCCCAGACCCGCGCAAGACTCGTGCGCCCTGCCCCGTCGGTGCCGATCTTCGGCCCGGCCGTCTTAACCCCCTCGGGCAGCGCGCCAAGCGTCTGGCCGATCGCCGAGAGCACCTGATCCGCCTTCAGCCGGAAGGTGTCGTCGAGCATCCGCAGCCCGGCGCCGCCGGTCTCGGTGCGCGCGAACTCGACCTCGAGCCCGCCCGCGACGGCATGGATCGCCACCGGCGCGGCGTTGCAGATGATCCGCACGCCATGCGTCGCGGCGTGCTCCTGCTCGTGCACCGAGGCCGGCATCTCGGCCTGCGCGCGGCGATAGACGATGGTCGAGGTCTCGGCGCCCAGAAGCTTTGCCTGCACCGCCGCATCGACCGCGGTCATGCCGCCGCCGATCACCACCACCTTGCGCCCGACCGGCAGGGTGGCAAGGTCGTCGGCCTGCCGCAGCGCCGCGATGAACTCGGTCGCCGGCGTCGCAAGCTCGCCCCCCGGCAGGCTCAGCGCGTTCACGCCCGACAACCCGATGCCCAGGAAGACGGCGTCGTGCCGGCCCAGAAGATCGTCGAGCGTGCCATCGCCCGCCCGGCCGAGCGCCCAGTTCGTCACCACCTCGATGCCGCCCACCTGCAACAGCCAGGCGACCTCGCGCGCGGCGAAATCCTCGGGCGCCTTGTAGGCGGCGATGCCGTATTCATCGAGCCCGCCCAGCTTCGGCTTTGCCTCGTAGATCGTCACCTTGTGGCCCTTGAGCGCAAGACGGTGCGCACAGGCAAGCCCCGCGGGCCCGCCGCCCACCACCGCGACCGAGTGCCCGGTGGGGGCGCCGGCGGTGAAGGGATGGCCCTGCTTCTCCAGCAGCGTATCGGTGGCAAAGCGCTGCAGCAGGCCGATCTCGACCGGCTTGCCCTCGGCCTCCATCCGCACGCAGGCGCCCTCGCACAGGGTCTCGGTCGGGCAGACGCGGGCGCACATGCCGCCGAGGATGTTTTGCGAGAAGATCGTCTTCGCCGCCGCCTCGGGCGTGCCGGTCGCGATCTGCCGGATGAAGAGCGGAATGTCGATCGTCGTCGGGCAGGCCGTGGCGCAGGGCGCGTCATGGCAGAAATAGCACCGATCCGCCGCCACCGCGGCCGCATGGGCGGTGAGCGGCGGCGCGACATCCTGGAAATTCGCCGCATAGCGCTCGGGCGAAAGCCGCCCGGGCGCGACCCCGGGCGTGAACTGGCTGTTGGTCACCTTGGACCTCCCTGGCTTTGTTATTGTCCCCACGCTTGCACGGGCAAAAATTTTATCAAGTGGTAAAATACGCCGCGCCGCCGCATCCGGGCGCATTTGCCCGCGCGCAAGGCAGCCGGCGCGTCATCGCCGAAAAAAAGGGCGAAATCGCCCGGCTCCGGCCTGCCGCCGCGTCAGTCGTTCGCGCTTTCCTCCCCGGCCCGGCTGGCGTATAAGGCGGTCCTGATACCGGGGCGCCCGGCACCAAACGACCGGGCCGACCAGAACCTGACAGCATCCTTTGAGGACGGCATGACCAAACAATCCCATGAAAACGACGTGGCTTTCATTCAGGCGCTCGCCGAGCTCCTGAACAGCAACGACCTCACCGAAATCTCGGTTGTGCGGGAATACGGCGAGGATGACAGCCTCGAAGTGCGCGTGGTGAAGCAGGCGACGGTGATCGCCGCGGCCCCCGCCCCCGTCTACGCGGCCCCCGCCGCCGCGCCGGTTGCGGTTGCAGCCCCCGCCGCCCCCGCCGCCGTGGCCGATGCCGATCCGGCCTCGCTGCCTGGCGCCGTGACCTCGCCGATGGTCGGCACCGCCTATCTGGCGCCGGAACCTGGCGCCAATGCCTTCGTCAAGGTCGGCGACACGGTCAAGGAAGGCCAGACCCTGCTGATCGTCGAGGCGATGAAGACGATGAACCACATCCCGGCGCCGCATTCGGGCACGGTCAAGCGCATCCTCGTCGACGACGGCACGCCGGTCGAATACGGCTCGGCGCTGATGATCGTCGAGTGAGGGCATGCCCATGTTCGACAAGATCCTGATCGCCAACCGGGGCGAGATCGCCCTGCGGGTGATCCGCGCCTGCCGCGAGATGGGGATCGCCTCGGTCGCGGTGCACTCGACCGCAGACGCCGACGCCATGCATGTGCGCATGGCCGACGAAAGCGTCTGCATCGGGCCGCCGCCGTCCTCCGAGAGCTATCTCTCGATCCCGGCGATCGTCGCCGCCTGCGAGATCACCGGCGCCCAGGCGATCCACCCGGGCTATGGCTTCCTTTCGGAAAACGCGAACTTCGTGCAGGTGCTCGAGGATCACGGCATCACCTTCATCGGCCCCTCGGCGGAACATATCCGCATCATGGGCGACAAGATCACCGCCAAGGAAACCGCGAAGAAGCTGGGCATCCCGGTGGTTCCGGGCTCGGCCGGTGGCGTGCATGACGTCGACGAGGCCAAGCGCACCGCGGCCGAGATCGGCTATCCGGTGATCATCAAGGCCACCGCCGGCGGCGGCGGGCGTGGCATGAAGGTCGCCGAGACCGAGGCCGACCTCGAGATCGCCTTCCGCACCGCGCGTTCCGAGGCCAAGGCCGCCTTCGGCAATGACGAGGTCTACATGGAGAAATATCTCCAGAAGCCGCGTCACATCGAGATCCAGGTCTTCGGCGACGGCAAGGGCCGCGCCGTGCATCTGGGCGAGCGCGACTGCTCGCTGCAGCGCCGCCACCAGAAGGTGCTGGAAGAGGCCCCCGGCCCCATCATCACCCCCGAGCAGCGCACCAAGATCGGCAAGATCTGCGCCGACGCGATGGCGCAACTCGGCTACTCCGGCGCCGGCACGATCGAGTTCCTGTTCGAGGACGGCGAGTTCTACTTCATCGAGATGAACACCCGCCTGCAGGTGGAACATCCGGTGACCGAGGCGATCTTCGGCGTCGATCTCGTGCGCGAACAGATCCGCGTCGCAGCCGGCGAGAAGATGGAATTCCGTCAGGAAGACCTGAAGATCCGCGGCGCCGCGATCGAGGTCCGGATCAACGCCGAGCGGATGCCGAACTTCGCCCCCTGCCCCGGCCGCATCACCCAGTATCACGCCCCGGGCGGTCTGGGCGTGCGCGTCGACTCGGCACTCTATGACGGCTACAAGATCCCGCCCTATTACGACAGCCTGATCGGCAAGCTGATCGTGCACGGGCGTGACCGGCAGGAGGCGTTGGCGCGTCTCAGCCGCGCGCTGAGCGAGCTGATCGTCGATGGCGTCGACACCACGGTGCCGCTGTTCACCGCGCTGCTGCAGGAGCCCGACATCCTGAAGGGCGACTACTCGATCCACTGGCTCGAGAAGTGGCTGAAGAAGACCTACGGCTGAGCGATCCGCCAAAGACCATGAGACGCCCCCGCAAGGGGGCGTTTTTCTTTGCGCGAACCCGTTTGAACCCGCCCCGATTCCGGCCCATTGTGCAGGGGCAACGCGGGGGGATGCGATGGCGCAGGAACTGACGGCAGGAATGCTGCTTTCGGGCTATGCCCGGGGCATCTTCCCGATGGCGCAAAGCCGCGACGATCCGGAGCTGTTCTGGTTCGAGCCCCGCGCCCGCGGCATCCTGCCGCTCGACGGTTTCCACGTCTCGCGCTCGCTTGCCCGCACGATCCGCCGCGGCGGCTTCGAGATCCGCATCGACACCGCCTTTCGTGCGGTGGTCGAGGCCTGCGCGGCGCGCGAGGAAACCTGGATCAACGCCCCGCTCTTCACCCTCTACGACGCGCTCTTCGCGATGGGGTATGCGCATTCGCTCGAGGTCTGGCGCGGCGAGGCGCTGGTCGGCGGCGTGTTCGGGGTGACGCTGGGCGGTGCCTTCTTCGGCGAGAGCATGTTCTCGCGCGTGCCCGATGCCTCGAAGGTGGCGCTGACCTACACCGTCGACCGGCTGCGGCAGAGCGGGTTTTCCCTCTTCGACACGCAATATCTGACGCCGCATCTGGCAAGCCTGGGTGGGGTCGAGATCCCCCGGCTCGAGTATCGCCGCCGGCTGGCCGAGGCGCTGAGCCACACTGCGGATTTCACCGCCGTGCCGGTGCCCGATGCTCAGTCGGTCTTGCAGCGCATGACCCAGACGTCATAGCGCTGGTGGTCGAGCGCCGAAAGCGCCGGGCTGTCGGCGATCAT
This sequence comes from Paenirhodobacter hankyongi, assembly GCF_003664585.1. Classification (GTDB taxonomy): domain Bacteria; phylum Pseudomonadota; class Alphaproteobacteria; order Rhodobacterales; family Rhodobacteraceae; genus Rhodobacter; species Rhodobacter hankyongi. The sequence goes on along the minus strand of NZ_RCHI01000007.1, from coordinate 100,767 downwards.
CCAGCCCTCGAAGACCGGCTGCGCGGCATTCGGATCGGTGATGACGAGATAGGCATAGGCGTTCGACGAGGGGTCATCCGCCGGATAGCGGCATTCCTTCAGCGTCACCTTGAGATGGCCGAAATCGACGGTCTGGCCGACCGACAGCACGATGTCCGACGAGGTCGCCGAGACCTTGTCGAGCCCGCGCAGCACCGCGCCATTCGCTTCGGCCAACCCGTCGGCCGCATCCTGCGCAACGGCCGCCGTCGCGCCAAGCGCAAGGGCCAGCACCGCGGCGCGCAGGGGCGCGATCATTGCACGGCCCCGGGATCGGCGCCGGCATCGGTGCCGGTCGCGTCCTTGGGTTTGTCCGCGCCACCGCCGACGAATTTCATCAGCAGGCCAAGCGTCGAAACCGCGCCCTGGGTATCGAGGATCTCGTCGCCCGGGGCGAAATTGTCGACGCTGCCGCCCGGGAGGATCTCGATGAACGAACCGCCCATCAGCCCTTCCGAGGCCACGATGATCTGCGAATCGTCGGGCAGCTCGACGCCCTTGTTGATCGCCACAGTGGTGTCGGCAAAGAAGGTCTTGGTGTCGAGCCGGATGTCGGTGACGGTGCCGATCTTGACGCCTGCCATGCGCACGTCGGTGCCCGGCGTCACGCCCTCGACCGAGCGGAAGGAGGCATGCAGCGGATAGCTGCCCGCGGCGGTGCCGAAGCTGTGCCCCTTGCCGGCCCAGAACAGGAAACCGACGGCGACGGCCAGAACGACCGCCCCGGTCAGCACTTCAACGCGATTCTCGCTCATGATCTCTCCCGCAGGGATGCCCGACCGGGCCCGGCCTCATTCGGCCGGCTGCCAGGCCTCGTAATCGCGCCGCTCGACCGGCGCGTCGCGGCGAATCGAGCCCGCCGGAACATAGGCCGCGTCGGTGCCGGTGCGGTTCGCCAGATGCGGCAGCTCCCACGGCTTGTGCGCGACGGCGACCTTGGTCGGCGGCTCGTCCCAGGTGAAGTGGATCCAGCCATGCCATTCCGGCGGAATCCGGCTCGCCTCGATCTCGCCGTTGTAGATCACCCAGCGGCGCTTGCCGTCGGCCGTCTGGTAATAGACGTTGCCTTCCGCGTCCTCGCCCACCTTCACGCCCTTGCGGGCCGTGAACAGCCGGATCCCCGAGGTCTGGGACCGGTTCCACCAGGTAAAAATGCGAAGCAGAAAGTTCATGCCATCCTCCGCGGGCTTTTGCCCGTTTATAGCCAGTTGCGCGGCAAGGTCCAGAGCCGCTTGCGAAAAGGGCGGGCCTTTGCCCGCCCCTGCGCTCAGCCGGCGCTCTTCGGCTCTTTCTTCGCGTTTTCCGCGTAGATCAGCAGCGGTTTCGCCTCGGCGGTCTCGACCGCCTCCTCGTTCACCACGACCTCCTGCACGCCGGTCATGCCCGGCAGTTCGAACATCGTGTCGAGTAGGATGTCTTCCATGATCGAGCGCAGCCCGCGCGCGCCGGTCTTGCGCTTGATCGCGCGCTTGGCGATGGCGCTCAGCGCATCCGGGGTGAAGCTCAGCTTCACGCCCTCGATGTCGAAGAGCCGCTGATACTGCTTCACCAGCGCGTTCTTCGGCTCGGTCAGGATGGTGACCAGCGCCTCTTCATCGAGATCCTCGAGCGTGGCGATCACCGGCAGACGGCCGACGAATTCCGGGATCAGGCCGAACTTCAGCAGATCCTCGGGTTCCAGCTCCTTGAAGAGCTCGCCCGCCGAGCGCTCGTCGGGGCCCTTGACCGCGGCGCCGAAGCCCATGGCCGAACCCTTGCCGCGCTGCGCGATGATCCGGTCGAGGCCGGCAAAGGCGCCGCCGCAGATGAACAGGATGTTCGTCGTGTCGACCTGCAGGAATTCCTGCTGCGGGTGCTTGCGCCCGCCCTGCGGCGGCACGGAGGCGACGGTGCCTTCCATGATCTTCAGGAGCGCCTGCTGCACGCCCTCGCCCGAGACGTCGCGGGTGATCGAGGGGTTGTCCGACTTGCGGGTGATCTTGTCGACCTCGTCGATGTAGACGATGCCGCGCTGCGCCCGCTCGACGTTGTATTCGCTGGCCTGCAGCAGCTTCAGGATGATGTTCTCGACATCCTCGCCGACATAGCCGGCCTCCGTCAGCGTCGTCGCATCGGCCATGGTAAAGGGCACATCGAGGATGCGCGCCAGCGTCTGCGCCAGCAGCGTCTTGCCGCAGCCGGTCGGGCCGATCAGCAGGATGTTCGACTTCGACAGCTCGATGTCGGACTTCGCGCTGTTGTTCAGCCGCTTGTAATGGTTGTGCACCGCGACCGAGAGCACGCGCTTGGCATGCATCTGACCGATCACGTAATCGTCGAGCACCTTGCAGATGTCGCGCGGCGTGGGCACCCCGTCGGTCGACTTGAGCCCCGAGCTCTTCGTCTCCTCGCGGATGATGTCCATGCACAGCTCGACGCATTCGTCGCAGATGAACACGGTCGGGCCCGCGATCAGCTTGCGCACCTCGTGCTGGCTCTTGCCGCAGAACGAGCAATAGAGCGTGTTCTTGCTGTCGGAGCCGGAATTGTTCGCCATCGTCTTCCTCTGCTCTGGCCCGGAACGCGGGTCCCTGGTGGGCCGCCCCTGAAGTTTAGGGCAGCCCCATGGTCATCACAATGTCAAAAATCCTGCCCCGCCGCGGGGCAAGATCACTTCTCCGCCTCGGCCTTGCCGCGGCTTTCGAGGATGTCGTCGATCAGGCCCCAGGCCTTCGCATCCTCGGCCGACATGAAGTTGTCGCGCTCGAGCGCCGCCTCGACGGTCTCGTAATCGTTGCCGGTGTGCTTGACGTAGATCTCGTTCAGGCGGCGCTTCAGCTTCTGCGTCTCCTGGGCGTGGATCATGATGTCGGTGGCCTGGCCCTGATAGCCGCCCGAGGGCTGGTGCACCATCACGCGCGAGTTCGGCAGCGAGAAGCGCATGCCCTTCTCGCCGGCCTGCAGCAGCAGCGAGCCCATCGAGGCCGCCTGGCCGATGACGAGCGTCGAGACCTTCGGCCGGATGTACTGCATCGTGTCGTAGATCGACAGCCCCGAGGTCACCACGCCGCCCGGGCTGTTGATGTACATCGCGATTTCCTTGGTCGGGTTCTCCGCCTCGAGGAACAGCAGCTGCGCGCAGATCAGCGTCGACATGGCGTCATGCACCGGGCCCGCGAGGAAGATGATCCGCTCCTTCAGCAGGCGCGAGTAGATGTCATAGGCACGCTCGCCACGCGAGGTCTGTTCGACCACCATCGGCACCAGCGTGTTCATGTAGAGGTCGATCGGATCCTTCATTCCTCAGCCTTCCCTGCGGTCTTGCGTCACGATGAACGCGGAACTTTACCCGAGTCTTAGTGGCGCGGGCTGGACGCTGCAAGGGCAGCCGGCAACAGTTGATGCCGCAAGCGCGGCAAAGCTGCCTCCTGCGGCCGACAGCAAAACGCCCGCCCCGGGTGGGGCGGGCGCGAAAACGGACCGTAAGGCGCGGCTCAGCCGCGGGTGGCGGCCTCGTACCAGTCGCGGATCACCTTGCGCTCCGAGGCTTCCATGAAGCTCAGGTTGCCCGGCGGCATGGCATGGGTCAGCCCCGCCTGCACATAGATCTGATGCGCGGCCCGCGCGATCTGCGCCGGGGTCTCCAGATGCACGCCCTTCGGTGCGCGGGTGATGGCGTCAAAGCCGCCCGGCTCGGTCGCGTGGCACATCGAGCAGCGGCCCAGAACGATGTCGGTCACCTGATCGAAGCCCGCGGCCTGCGCGAAGCGCGCCTCGATCGGGCTCAGCGCCGCTTCCGTGTCGTCGCCCTCGCCGGTGCCGGTGAAGGTCGAGAGCCAGACGCAGATCAGGAACAGCACCACGGTCACGCCCCAGGTCCACCACGGCGCGCCCTTGTGCGCGTGATGGGTGTTGAAGAAGTGCCGGATCGTCACCCCCATCAGGAACACCAGCGAGGCGATCAGCCAGTTGTACTCGCTCGCGAAGGCCAGCGGGTAATGGTTCGACAGCATCAGGAACACCACCGGCAGCGTCAGGTAGTTGTTATGCGTCGAGCGCTGCTTGGCGATCTTGCCGTATTTCGGATCGGGGGTGCGGCCGGCCTTCAGATCGGCCACCACGATGCGCTGGTTCGGCATGATGATCAGGAACACGTTCGCGGTCATGATCGTCGCGGTGAAGGCGCCAAGGTGCAAAAGCGCCGCGCGGCCCGAGAACACCTGCGTATAGCCCCAGGCCATCGCCACCAGGATGACATAGAGCAGCACCATCAGCGTGGTGCTGTTCTCGCCGAGCTTCGACTTGCACAGCAGGTCATAGAGGATCCAGCCGATCGTCAGCGAGCCCGCCGAGATCGCGATCGCGCCCCAGGTCGGCAGATCCATCACCCGCGGGTCGATCAGGTAGAACTGCGATTGCGCCCAATAAAGCAGCATCAGCATGGCAAAGCCCGACACCCAGGTCATGTAGCTTTCCCATTTGAACCAGGTCAGCTCGTCGGGCATCCGCTCGGGCGCCACCATGTATTTCTGGATGTGGTAGAAACCGCCGCCATGCACCTGCCAGGCGGCCCCGGTCACCCCCTTCGGCGCGCCCGGCTCGGGCCGCAGGCCAAGGTCCAGCGCGATGAAGTAGAAGGACGACCCGATCCAGGCGATGGCGGTGACGACATGCAGCCAGCGCACCGCGAACTGCGCCCACTCGAGCAGGAAGGTATAGTCGAACATCATGTCCCCGTGTTCTTTTTCCGACAGCATCGGCCTGCGCCCCCACCCACGCAAGCCTCGGCGGGCCTGAGCCCGCCCCCCTCGGACGCGCGCCCCGCAAACGGGCGCCGGCGCCGGAAAATCAGGCAGATGTCAGATCAGCTGCCGCGATAGGTCGAATAGCCGAAGGGCGAGAGCAGCAGCGGCACATGGTAATGCGCCGCGGGCTCGGAAATGCCGAAGCGGATCGGCACATGGTCGAGGAACAGCGGCGCCGCCCCGGCCTGCCCGGTTTCGCGCAGATAGTCGCCGACCTCGAAGACCAGCTCGTAGACCCCGGTCGCGAAGGCCTGCACCGGCAGGATCGGCGCATCGGTGCGCCCGTCGGCGTTGGTCATCGCCTCGGCGATCTGCTCGCGCTCGCCCGCCTCGATGCGGTAGAGCGCGATGCGGATCCCCTCGGCCGGGCAGCCGCGCGCGGTGTCGAGAACATGGGTGGTCAGATATCCGGTCATCGCGGCTCTCCTTTGCGCCGACTATGGCGCGCGTCCCCGGCGCCGGCAAGCACCCCCTTGCGCCCGCCCGGCAATCGTCCTTTGATCGCGCCCGAAAAATTCCCGGAGGCTCAGATGATCCGCTATCCCCGCGACATGCGCGGCTACGGCCCCAATCCACCCGATGCGCAATGGCCCGGCGGCGCGCGCGTCGCGATCTCGCTGGTGCTGAACTACGAAGAAGGCGGCGAGAACTGCATCCTGCACGGCGATGCCGCGTCGGAAGCGTTCCTGTCGGACGTCGCCGGCGCCGCGATGTGGCCCGGGCAGCGCCACTGGAACATGGAATCGATCTATGAATACGGCGCCCGTGCCGGGTTCTGGCGGCTGCACCGGCTGTTCACCGCGATGCAGATCCCGGTGACGATCTATGGCGTCGCGACGGCGCTTGCGCGCAACCCCGAACAGCTTGCCGCGATGCAGGACGCCGGCTGGGAGATTGCCTCGCACGGGCTGAAATGGGTCGAGCACAAGGACATGCCCGAGGCCGAGGAGCGCCGGCAGATCGCCGAGGCGATCCGGCTCCACACCGAGGTGGTGGGCGAGCGGCCGCGCGGCTGGTACACCGGACGCTGCTCGGCCAACACCGTGCGCCTGACCGCCGAGGAAGGCGGCTTCGACTGGATCTCGGACACCTATGACGACGACCTGCCCTATTGGCTCGAAGTGGGCGACCGCGACCAGCTGGTGATTCCCTACACGCTTGAGGCGAACGACATGCGTTTCGCCACCTCGCCGGGCTGGATCGAGGGCGAGATGTTCTTCCAGTATCTGAAGGACAGCTTCGACACGCTCTATGCCGAGGGGCTCGAGGGCCGCGCCAAGATGTTCTCGATCGGGCTGCACAACCGGCTGATCGGGCGCCCGGGCAAGATGGCCGGGCTGAAGCGCTTCCTCGATTACGCCAAGGCGCACGAGGGCGTGTGGTTCGCCCGCCGCGGCGACATCGCCCGGCACTGGGCCGCCGTCCACCCGCATCACCGCATCGAGCGCCCCTCGCAGATGGACCGCGCCCGCTTCGTCGCCGCCTGGGGCGGCATCTTCGAGCACAGCCCCTGGATCGCCGAGCGCGCCTATGAGCTCGAACTCGGCCCGGCGCATGACAGCGCGGTGGGGCTGGCGCATGCGCTCGCCCGGGTGTTCCGCACCGCCACTCCCGCCGAGCGTCTCGGCGTGCTGCAGGCCCACCCGGACCTCGCCGGCAAGCTTGCGCAGGCGAAGCGGCTCACCGCCGAAAGCACCGCCGAACAGGCCTCGGCCGGGCTCGACGCGCTGACCGACGCCGAGCGCGCCCGCTTCGAGGCGCTGAACACCGCCTATACCGCGAAATTCGGCTTCCCCTTCATCATCGCCGTGCGCGACCACACGAAGGACGGCATCCTCGCCGCCTTCGAAAGCCGCCTCGCCCATGATGCCGAGACCGAATTCGCCGAGGCCTGCCGTCAGGTCGAACGCATCGCCACCCTGCGCCTGAAGGAGTTGCTGCCGTGACCGGTTATTACGCCCCGAAAGGCGGCCTGCCGCCGCAAAGCGCGCTGATGACCGGCCGCGCGATCTTCACCGAGGCCTATGCGGTGATCCCGAAAGGCTGTTTCTCCGACATCGTCACCAGCTATCTTCCGGGCTGGACCGACACCCGGCTGTGGCTCATCGCCCGGCCGATGTCGGGCTTTTCCGAGACCTTCAGCCAATATGTGATGGAGGTCGGCGCCGATGGCGGCTCGGACGCGCCCGATGCCGACCCCGGCGCCGAGCATGTCCTCTTCGTCACCGAGGGCGAGATGTGGCTCTCGCTCGACGGGCAGGAATACGAACTCGCCGCGGGCGGCTATGCCTATATCCCGCCCGGCACCGAGTGGCGGGTGAAGAACGGCGCCGACCATCCGCTGCGCTTCCACTGGATCCGCAAGCTCTACGAGCGCGCGCCCGGCCTGCCCGCGCCCGAGGCCTTCGTGACGAACGAGCGCGAGATCGCCCCGGTGGCGATGCCCGACACCCAGGGCCGCTGGGCCACCACCCGCTTCGTCGACCCGACCGACCTGCGCCACGACATGCACGTGAACGTCGTCACCTTCCAGCCCGGCGGGCTCATCCCCTTCGAGGAAACCCATGTCATGGAGCACGGGCTCTACGTGCTCGAGGGGAAGGCGGTCTACAAGCTGAACCAGGACTGGGTCGAGGTCGAGGCGGGCGATTTCATGTGGCTGCGCGCCTATTGCCCGCAGGCCTGCTATGCCGCGGGGCCCGGCCCGTTCCGCTACCTGCTCTACAAGGACGTGAACCGCCACGCGCGGCTGCGCGGCCCGTTTTCGCGCTGACCGGGCCGGGGCCCATCGGCCTCGTTCCCGCTTTCATCTTGCCCGAAATACCTCGCGGGGGTCCGGGGGCGCGACGCCCCCGGCGGCCCGGACCGGAGCCCGACATGCAGATCATGACCGAACCCCTCACCGCCGAGGCCTTCGCCCCCTTCGGCGAGGTGCTGGAGGCCGAAGGCGCCCCCGACCGGATCATCAACGCCGGCATGTGCGGCCGCTTCCACGACCGCGCGACACTCGATTTCGACACCGAGACCGGTGGCCGCCCGGGGATCTCGATCTTCAAGGCGATCCCGCGCGCCCTGCCCTATACGTTCGATCTGCTCGAGCGCCACCCCGAGGGCAGCCAGGCCTTCGTGCCGATGACGGCGGACCCGTTCCTCGTCATCGTCGCCCCCGATGTGGGCGGCCGCCCCGGTCAGCCGCGCGCCTTCGTCACCTCGGGCGCGCAGGCGATCAACTTCCGCCGCGGCACCTGGCACGGGGTGCTGACGCCGCTGGCCGAGCCCGGGCTTTTCGCGGTGATCGACCGGATCGGCACCACGGCGAACCTCGAGGAGGTGATCCTCGACACCCCGGTGACGGTCACCGCCCCCTGATCAGGCGATCAGCACGGCGCGGAAATCGTTGACATTGGTCAGCGTCGGCCCGGTCACCACCTGCGCCCCCGCCGCGCCGAAGAAGCCATGCGCATCGTGGCGGGCAAGCGCCGCGCGCGCATCGAGCCCCCGCGCCGCCGCCTCGGCCTGCGTCGCCGGCCCGATCAGCGCCCCCGCCACCTCGTCCGCGCCATCGACGCCATCGGTGTCGCAGGCGATCGCCCAGATCCCCGGCGCGCCGTCCAGCGCCAGCAACGCCGCCAGCGCGAATTCCGCATTCGGCCCGCCGCGCCCCTCGGCGCCAGCCAGCGTCACCGTGCATTCGCCGCCCGAGAGCAGCACCACCGGCGGGTCGCCGGGCTGCCGTGCCGCCGCGATCTGGCGTGCCAGCGCCGCCTGCGCCGCGCCCTGCACCGCCGCCTCGCCCTCGATCGCGTCGCCGAGCATCCGCACCGCGCAGCCCGCCGCCCGCGCGACCTCCGCCGCGGCGGCAAGCGACTGCGACGGCGCCGCGACGATCCGGGTTTCGGTGCGCGCCAACCGCACATCCCCCGGCGCGAGCACCCCCGAGCCCTTCGAGAGCGCCGCGCGCACCGCCTCTGGCACCGCGATGCCATAGCGCGCCAGCACCGCCCGGGCGTCCTCGACGGTCGAGCCATCGCCCACCGTCGGCCCCGAGGCGATGAAGGCAAGGTCGTCGCCCGGCACGTCGGAAATCACCAGCGCCAGCATCCGCGCGGGCCAGGCGGCGGCCGCGAGCTGCCCGCCCTTCACCGCACTCAGATGCTTGCGCAGGGTGTTGATCCGGTCGATCGGCGCCCCCGAGGCCAGCAGCGCCGCCGTCACCGCCTGCTTCTCGGCCAGCGTCAGCCCCGGCACCGGCGCGCACAGCAGCGCCGAGCCGCCGCCCGAGATCAGCGCCAGCACGAAATCCCCCTCGCCCAGAGAGACCAGCAGATCGAGCATCCGCCGCGTCGCCGCGACGCCCGCCGCGTCGGGCACCGGATGCGCCGCCTCGACGATCTCGATGCCGCGGCAGGGCCGGCCATAGCCATAGCGGGTGATGACCAGCCCCTCGCAGGGGCCCCAGGCGGCCTCGACCGCCTCGGCCATCCGCGCCGAGGCCTTGCCGGCACCGACCACCACCACCCGCCCGCCCGGGCGCGGCGGCAGCGCGGCGGCGATCACCCGCATCGGATCGGCCGCGGCCACGGCCGCATCGAACATCGCGCGCAGAGCCGCGGGCGGGGTCAGCGCAGCCATGCACAGGCCTTCCGGCAAGATGTGGTCAGGCAGGTCTTCGCTCGTGTCATCGCATCCCTCCAGGGCCACAGGTTTGCCCGCACGCCCCCGCCGCGCAAGAAAAAAAGGGGGCCGAGGCCCCCGTCTTCCGGCGTGCGCAGGCTCATTCCTGCGTGATGCGCCCGTCGAGCTTCGGCGTGTAAGGGCCGACTTTCGCAAGATATTCCGCCGTCACATCGGCCAGATCCGGGCCGAAGTCATAGGCCTTCATGCCCTCGGCCGCGAACATCTTGAACCCGTCGCCGCCGTTGCGGACATAGTTGTTCGTCACCACGCCATAGACCGTCTCGGGATCAAGCGGCACCCAGCCCCCGTCCTGCGCGACCTCGACCGACAGCAGCCGGCTGCCCGCGGGCTTCTCGGCACTCCACGTGTATTTCAGCCCGGCGACCTGCGGGAAGCGGCCCGCCCCCTCCTCGACCTGGCTCAGCCCGTTTTCCAGCGCCGCGCGGATCGTCGATCCCTTCGCCTCGAAGGTCGACAGCGTGTTCTGGAACGGCAGCACGGTCAGCACCTCGCCCATCGTCACCGGCCCGGCGTCGATCGAGGCGCGCACGCCGCCGCCGTTCTGGATCGCGATCGTCACGCCCTGATCCCTCACCCGGTCGAGCATCGCCTCGGCGATCAGGTCGCCCATCTCGCATTCCTTCACCCGGCAGCTGTCACGGCTGCCGTCGATCTCGGCCGCGGCCTCGGCCACCACCTTGGCGCGCACTTCCTCGAGGGGCTTGGCCATCTCGGCCACCTCGGCCGCGACCTTCGGATCGGGCACCACCGAAGCATCGAGCAGGATCGGCTCGCCCGAGGCGGCGGTCAGGGTGCCCGCGTCGTCGAAGGTCAGCACCAGATGGCCCAGATATTTCGAATAGGCATAGGCCGAGACCACCGGCACATTGCCGACCATCGTCGGATAGGCCTCGCCGCCCGGGCCAAAGAGCGTGTGGCTGTGGCCGCCGACGATCGCGTCGATGCCGGGCACCGCGGCCGCGAGCGCCTTGTCCTTGACGAAGCCGGTGTGGGTCAGCGCCACGATCTTCGTCACCCCCTCGGCTTCAAGGGCCGCGACATCCGCCTTCAGGCTCTCGGCCTCGTCGTGGAAGATCACGTTCGGCCCGGGCGAGGAGGTCTCGGGCGTGTCGACGGCCAGCGCCGAGACGATCCCCACCTTCTCGCCGCCGACATCGAGCACCAGCGTCTTGTGGATCTTGCCCTTCAGCTCGTCCGAGCGGCTGAGATCGAGATTGCCCGACACCATCGGAAACCCGATGCTGCCGGTGAAAGCCGCCAGCTGCGCCGGGCCGTCGTCGAATTCGTGGTTGCCGACTGCCATCGCCTGATAGCCGATCGCGTTCATGAACCCGGCCGTGTCCTTGCCCTTGTAGGTGGTGTAGAACAGCGAGCCCTGGAACTGGTCGCCCGCATCGAGAAGCAGCACGTTCTGACCGGCGAGCTCGGCGCGCATCTCGGCCACCTTCGCCGCCACCCGTGCGATGCCGCCAAAGCACTTGCCCTCGCCCTCCTCCTCGGTGCTGCAGGTGGAATCGTATTTGTTGATCGATTCGATGCGGCTGTGCAGGTCGTTGGTGTGCAGGATGTGCAGCGTATACTCGGCCTGCGCGGTGCCCGCGCTGAGCGCAAGCGCGGCGACCGTGGCAAGAAGACGGGCGTTCATGAAAACCTCCGGGACAATGTCACATGGGCGTTACTGTGGCGTCACACGGTCCTGCGAGTCAAAGCCGTTGACGCGGATCAGCCTGTTTTGGCCAGCTGACAGCCGCGTGACAGTCCGGCCTGCGGCGCTGCGCGGGATTGACCGGCCCGCGGCCCGAGGGCATGAGAGGACATGCTGATTTACAAGATCTTCCGCCGCCCCGAATGGGATGCCTTCCGCGCCGCGGGCGAGACCGCCGGTGCCCCCGTCGACCTTGCCGACGGGTTCATCCATTTCTCGACCTCCGCCCAGGTCGTCGAGACCGCCGCGAAACATTTCGCCACGGAGAGCGACCTCGTCCTCGTGGCGGTCGCGGCCGAGCCGCTCGGCACGGCGCTGAAATGGGAGCCCTCGCGCGGCGGCGCGCTCTTCCCGCATCTCTATCGCCCGCTCACCCTTGCCGATGTCGCCTGGGACACCTCCCTGCCGCTCGGCGTCTCCGGCCATATCTTCCCCGAGGTGCTGCTGTGAATTTCGTCGAACGCACGGGCCTTGCGCTGATGCACCGCTTCGATCCGGAAACCGCGCATGGGCTGTCGCTGATGGCGCTGCGCGCGGGGCTGGCACCGCTGCCGGGCCCGGTGCACTGCGCCCGACTTGCCACCGATCTCGCCGGGCTGAAACTGCCCAATCCGGTGGGGCTGGCCGCGGGCTTCGACAAGAACGCCGTCGCCCTGCCGCAGCTGATGCGCGCGGGCTTCGGCTTTCTCGAGGTCGGCGCCGCCACCCCGCGCCCGCAGCCCGGCAACCCCAAGCCCCGGCTGTGGCGGCTGACCGAGGACCGCGCCGTCATCAACCGCTTCGGCTTCAACAACGAGGGGATGGAGGCGATCGCCGCCCGCCTCGCCGCGCGCCCGGCGGGGATTCCGGTGGGCCTCAACCTCGGCGCGAACAAGGACAGCGCCGACCGCGCCGCCGATTTCGCCACCGTGCTGCGCACCGCGGGCCCGCATCTCGACTTCGCCACGGTGAACGTGAGCTCGCCCAACACCGAGAAGCTGCGCGAGCTGCAGGGCAAGGAGGCGCTGGGCGCCCTTCTGAAAGGCGTCGTCGCGGCGCGGGGCGAGCTCGAGCGCCGCATCCCCGTCTTCCTGAAGATCGCCCCCGATCTTACCCCCGCCGAGCTCGAGGAAATCGCCGAGGTGGCGCTCACTTCCGGCATCGACGGCATCATCGCGACGAACACGACGCTGTCGCGCGAGGGGCTGACAAGCCCGCAGGCCGATGCGCCGGGCGGGCTGTCGGGCGCGCCGCTCTTCGAGAAATCGACCCGCGTGCTCGCCCGCCTGTCGCAGCTGACGCAAGGCCGGCTGCCGCTCGTCGGCGTCGGCGGCATCGGCTCGGCCGAACAGGCCTACGAGAAGATCCGCGCCGGCGCGAGCGCGGTGCAGGTCTATTCGGCGATGGTCTATGCCGGGCTGTCGCTCGTGCCCGAGATCGCCCGCGGCCTCGACGCACTTCTGGCCCGCGACGGCTTCGCCTCGGTCGCCGAGGCGGTCGGCACCGGGAGGGGCGCATGGCTCTGACGATCTGGCACAACCCGCGCTGCTCGAAATCGCGCGAGACGCTCGCTCTGCTGCTGGCCCGCGGGTTTGCGCCCGCGGTGCGGCTCTATCTCGAAGACGCGCCCTCCCGCGCGGAACTCGCCGCGGCACTGGCAAAACTCGGCCGCCCGGCGGCGGATCTTCTGCGCTGGAAAGAGGCCGATGTGCCCGCCGGGCTGACGAAGGCCGCGCCCGAGGCCGAGATCCTCGACGCGCTCGCCGCCCATCCGCGGCTGATCGAACGCCCGCTTGTCCTCACCGACCGCGCCGCGCGGATCGGGCGCCCGCCGGAAGCGGTGCTCGACATCCTGTGAGCGCGCGGGGGGCGCTGCCCCCCGGCCTTGCGGCCTCCCCCGGAGGATCTGCACCCGGAAAAAACGCAAGCGCCACGGCCCCTGCTTTCATCTTGGCCCAAATACCTCGGGGTGAATTTCCCGCAGGGAAAGAGGGGCAGCGCCCCTCAGCCGTTCAGGTCGCGCAGCAGCCGGCCGTGCTTGCGCACCTCGGCCACCACCTCGCCGAAGGTGACGAGCCCGCGCGCCTTCAGCGCCGGCAAGAGCTTGAGAAAGGCCTCCGCCGTCGCCACCGTGTCGCCAAGCGCGGTGTGGCGCGCCTCCTCGGGGATGGTGATGCCGAGCCGATGGGTCAGCGCATCGAGACTGTGCGGCTCATGCGCGCCGAACACCACCGCCGAAAGCAGCACCGTGTCCAGCACCGGATGGTCGAACAGCCGCCCCGCGACGAATTCCTTGCGGCGCAGGAAGTCCATGTCGAAAGGGGCGTTGTGGGCGACCAGAACCGCGCCCTCGGCAAAGCGGTGGAAGCGGCGCAGCACCTCGGCGACCGGGGGCGCGTCGGCCACCATCGCATCGGTGATGCCATGCACCGCGGTCGAGGCGGCCGGGATCGGGCGGCCCGGGTTCACCAGCGTGTCGAAGACCTCGCCCTCGACCCGGCGGCCGTTGAGGATCCGCACCGCGGCGATCTGCACGATCTCGTCGCCCTCGGCCGGCAGGAGGCCGGTCGTCTCGGTGTCGAAGACGACGCAGGTCAGCGCATCAAGCGGGGTCTGCGCCACCTCGGCCTCGCGTGCACGGGTGAGCAGGTCGAAATCATAGACCACCTTGCGCGGCACCGGCACGGGGCGGGCAAGCGCCCGGCGCGCCTCGCGCAGCGGCAGGCACAGCCGCGCCCGGCCGTCGGGCAGCCGCTCGGGCCAGATCTCGCTTGCATGCGTCGCCAGCACCCGCCTCCCGGTGACCTCGGCCACACCGTGCAGCGGGGCCTCGAGCCAGGCCTCGAGCGCGCTCACCGAGACCGGCGCGCCCGCCCATTCGAGCGCGACCAGCGCCCCCGCGCCCTCCTCGGTGATCTCGAGCCGCAGCGCGTCGCGGTCGGAGAGATGGGCGGCCAGATCGGCGAGCAGCGCCACCATCTCGAACCCCTCGCAGCGCAGCAGAAGCGGCGCCGCGACCGGCAGCAGCGTGCCACCGGCCGCCGCGACCCGCACCCGCACCGCCTCGCCCAGGTCCGAGGCGCGCACAAGCGCGAGCGGCCACCAGTCGGCACGGCTCGCCTCGTGGCGCGCCGAAAGCGCGTGGATCGCCCGGCCGAGCGTGCCCGCAGCCTCGAGCGCCGCAAGCCGCACCCGGTCGCGCTCGGCCCCGGTCGGACCGGCCTCCTCGGCCAGCAGGCCGATCAGCGATTGCACCGCGGCTGCGGGGCGGCGGACGCGGTCGAAGAGCTCGTCGATCAGCTGCTCGCGCCGGGCATGCGCAGCCAGGTCGGCCGAGACATCGCGCAGCGTCAGCACATAGCCCGCGCGGCTGTGATCCGCCGACTCGGCCAGGAGCCGCATCCGCGCCGCCAGCACCCGCCCGTCGGCGACCGTCGCGCAGAGCAGGTCCGAGGCCGCATCCGGGTCCTCGGTCGCCAGCAGCCGCTCGCGGGCATGGGCGAGCGGCGCGCCGTCGAGATAATCGAAGACGCGCCGGTCGAGCCCCGGCGCATGGGCCCCGCCCAGCAGATCGACCGCCTGGCCGTTGTAGAAGACCAGCTGATGATCCGCCGTGCACAGGAGCACCCCCACCGGCACGTCGGACAGAAGCGCCTCGAGCCGGTCCTTTTCCTGCGCAAGCCGCGTCGTCTCGCGCTGCACCGCCTCGGCCAGCGCCGAGCGGGTCTCGGCGAGGCGGGCGGTGACCGCGGCCGCGGCGGGGGCGAGATCGCCGAGATAGCGCCCCGCGCCGGCATCGATCCCGGCGACAATCTCGGCATCGGTGCGGGCGCGGATGCCGCCCGCAAGGCGCTCGATCGGGCGGGCAAGGTGGCGGTCGAAGAGCGCGCCGACCAGCACGAGCAGCGCGACGAGGACGGCCGCCGCCACCGCCCCGCCGCGGATGATCGCCGCGGCCGCGGCAGGATCGGACAGCCCGCGCAGCGCGACGCCGCCACCGATGGCAAGCGCCGCGAGCCCCCCGGCCGCGAGCGCCGCAAAGAACAGGAAGACCCGCAGCCGCAGACTGAGCCGGGACAGCGTCATCCCCCGTCCCCCGCCCCGAGAAGCCTCTGAACTTCGACGCGCAGCTCATTGATTTCAAATGGCTTTGCGATGAATCCATCGGCCCCGAGCGCAAGCCCCTTGCGCCGCTCAAGGGCCGATCCCCGCGCCGTCATCAGCAGGATCCGGACATCGGCGAGATCCGCGTCGGCCCGCACCTCCTGACAGATCTCGTAGCCCGAGACATCGGGCAGCATCACGTCAAGAAGCACCAGATCGGGATGCTCGCGCCGGATCCGCTCGATCGCCCCCGCCCCGGTGGCGAGACGGGCCGGCTCGAACCCCTCGCGGCTCATCAGGAAATCGAGCGCGAGCGCGATATTGTCCTCGTCCTCGATGATCAGCACACGCGGCTTGCGCGCTCCGTCCGCCATGGGTTCGTCCTCCTCAACCGATCGCCGGCCGGGCATGGGCGATCGCCGATTGCATCGTGCGCACCACCACGAAGGCGTCGCGCAGATGCGAGCGTTCGAGGTCGCTCAGGTCCGAGGGGGCGAGGTAATTGTCAGGCTTGCGGCCGGCGCGGATCAGGTGGGCCTGATTTTCCAGCCGCACCGTCGCGATCAGGTCATAGGCCTCGATCATGTCGCGCGCATCGCCGGCCGAGATCACCCCGGCCGCCTCCGCCCCGAGCAGCCGGGCGCGGGTATTGGCCGCCGTGACCCGCCCGCGCAGCGCATGCACCCGCGCCAGATCGGTCACCGGCACCACGCCATTATGCTTGAGGTCGATGTGGTTGCGGTGCTCGCCCGAGCGGATGGTGGCGATGCCGCGCAGCATTCCGAGCGGCGGCGTGTGCTTGAGACTGTTCGACACCAGATGCGCGATGAAGATCGGGTTCTGTGCCGCAAGCTCCAGCGTCTCGGCCTGCAGCGCCTGGAACAGGCCCGGGGCCGTGCCGCCGATCGGGCGCAGGTCGAACATCACCGAGGCGAGCATCTGCGCCTCGGGGTCTGGGGTGTCGAGCCAACTGCGGAAATAGGCGCGCCAGCGCTGCAGCGGCGCGCACCAGCGCGGGGTGGTGGCCATCATCTCGCCCGGGCAATAGACATAGCCGCAGGCGTTCAGCCCGTCCGAGACGATCTTCGCAAGGGCGGCGAAATAGGCACTGTCCTCCTCGGTCGCGCTGTCGTCATGGATCAGGCAATTGTCCTGATCGCTGACGCCGGTCTGCTCCTGCCGGCCCTGGCTGCCGCAGGCCAGCCACAGATAGGGCACCGGCGGCGGGCCGAGCGTGGCCTCGGCCATCGCCAGCAGGCGGCGGGTGACGGCATCGGCGATGTCCGTGACGAGGCGGGTCACCACCTCGTGGCTTTGGTGGCTGCCGACGAGCTGCACCAGCAGCTGCGGGATGCGGGCGGTCACCGCCGCCATCTCCTCGACCGTGACCGAGGAGACCACGTCGCGGATCAGCACCGCCGAGCTGACCGCCTGGAACCGGGTCAGGTCGGTCTGGGTGATCATGCCGACGAAGCGCCCCTCCTCGGTGATCGGCAGATGGCCGATGCGGCGCTCGAGCATGATGTGCAGGATGTCCGAGCCCAGTGCGGTGGGCGGCAGCGAGACCGGATCGGCGCTCATCACCTCGCTCACCGGGGTCGCCGGGTCGCGCCCCTCGGCCAGCACCTTGTTCGACAGGTCGCGCACGGTGACGAGGCCGAGCAGCTGCCCGTCCGCGCCGGTGACGCCGAGCGAGGAGACCTGCGCGTCGCGCATCATCTGCGCAGCCTCGGTCACCGTGGCCCCGGGGCCGCAGGCAAGCGGGCGACGGGCGATCAGGTCGGCCACTTTCTGCGTGGCCAGATCCGCCCCGGGCCGATCACCGCGGCGGCGGTTGAAGAAGCGTTCGAAGGCCGGATAGGTCCGGATCAGCCGGGTGAAGGTGGGCGCCGGCAGCACGAGGATGATCGCATCCTCGGTCGCGCGGGCCTGGGTCACGGCGATGCCGCCGCGCATCAGCCCGCGCTCGCCGAACGAGTTGCGCGGGCCGAGCAGCGAGACTAGCGCGCCGTTGCCGTCGGTGATCTCGACCCCGCCCTGCTTGATCAGGTAGAGCCCGCCGATCGGCGCGTCATGCACGTAGATCAGCGAATTCGCGCGAAAGACCATGCGGCGGAAGGAACCGGCGACAGACGCCAGCTCGTCACGCGGCAGGGTATCATAGGGATGGACGCTTTCCAGAAACGCGGTGATGGCCTTGATTTCGGCGTCCATGACTTTCCTCCCCGGGGTGGCCTGCCCCCGTCAGGGGCAGGCCGGGATGCAGGCGGGATCAGTGTGCCGAAGCTTCGGCGGCACCGATGCCGGTTTCCGAGCGCACCTGCTGCGCCAGATAGCCGGCCTTGTCCTCTTCCGCGCGGCGGCTCTTGTCGGTGATCGAGAAGAACCAGACGCCGACGAAGGCAAGCACCATCGAGAACAGCGCGGGCGAGGTGTAGGGGAACGGCGCCGAGCCCTTGGCATGGCCGAGCGTGGCTTCCCACACCGAGGGCGAGATCACGGTCAGCGTCACCGAGGAGACGAGACCGATCAGACCGCCGATCACCGCACCGCGGGTCGTCATGCCCTTCCACAGCAGCGACAGGAACAGCACCGGGAAGTTCGCCGAGGCCGCGATCGCGAAGGCCAGGGACACCATGAAGGCGATGTTCTGCTTCTCGAAGGCGATGCCGAGGATGACCGCGACGATGCCGAGCGCGATAGTGGTGATGCGCGAGACCTTCAGCTCCGAGGCGCTGTCGGCCTTGCCCTTCTTGAACACCGTCGAATAGAGGTCATGCGACACCGCCGAGGCGCCCGAGAGCGTCAGGCCCGCGACCACCGCAAGGATCGTGGCGAAGGCCACGGCCGAGATGAAGCCGAGGAAGATGTTGCCGCCGACCGCATGGGCCAGATGGACGGCCGCCATGTTGTTGCCGCCGATGAGACCGCTCACGCCGTCCTTCAGCTCGAGGAAGTCGGGGTTGGTCAGCACGAAGACGATCGCGCCGAAGCCGATGATGAAGGTCAGCAGGTAGAAGTAGCCGATCCAGACGGTCGCCCACATCACCGACTTGCGCGCTTCCTTGGCCGAGGGAACGGTGAAGAAGCGCATCAGGATGTGCGGCAGACCGGCGGTGCCGAACATCAGCGCCATGCCGAAGCTGATCGCCGAGATCGGATCCTTCACGAAGCTGCCCGGCCCCATGATCGAGAGACCGGCCTTGGCCGCCTCTTCCGGGGTCTTGCCGGCCGCGCCGGCCAGCTCGGACTTGACCTTCACCGATTCCGCGAACAGGCCCTCGAAGCTGAAGCCGAAGTGCGACATCACCATGAAGGCCATGAAGCTCGCGCCGCCAAGCAGGAGGCAGGCCTTGATGATCTGCACCCAGGTAGTGGCGGTCATGCCGCCGAAGAGCACATAGACCATCATCAGCGCGCCGACGATGATCACGGCATAATGGTAGTCGAGGCCGAACAGCAGCTTGATGAGCTGGCCCGCGCCGACCATCTGCGCGATCAGGTAGAAGGCCACGACGACGAGGGTCGAGAGCGCGGCGAAGACGCGCACCGGGGTCTGGGCGAAGCGGAAGGCCGCCACGTCGGCGAAGGTGAACTTGCCGAGGTTGCGCAGCCGTTCGGCCATCAGGAAGGTCAGGATCGGCCAGCCGACGAGGAAGCCGATCGAATAGATCAGCCCGTCGAAGCCCGAGGTCATCACCGCCGCCGAGATCCCGAGGAAGGAGGCCGCCGACATGTAGTCACCGGCGATCGCCAGCCCGTTCTGGAAGCCGGTGATGCCACCGCCGGCGGTGTAGAAATCGGCCGCCGACTTGGTTTTCGCGGCCGCCCACTTGGTGATGAACAGCGTCATCACCACGAAGACGGCGAACATCCCGATCGCGGTCCAGTTCGTGGGCTGCTGCTTGATCTCGCCCTCGAGGGTGCCTGCCGCGAAGACGGCGCCCGGCATCAGCATGAGGGCGGCGAGGCCGAGGGACCGGCCGGCCTGGGTCAGTCGGTTCATTTCAGCACCTCGCGCTTCACCTGCTCGGTCATTTCGTCGTATTCGCCATTCGCGCGGAAGACGTAGATCGCCGTGACGACGATGGTGAAGACGATCACGCCGAAACCGGCGGGAATGCCCCAGGACATCACGCCATCGCCGATCGGCGTGGCCAGGATGTCCTTGCGGAAGGCGATCAGGGTGATGAAGCCGTAATAGACGACCAGCACCAGGATGGTGAGCATCCAGCCGAAGCGGAGGCGCTTGCTGCGCAACTCCTTGTAGGTCGGGCTGTTTGCGATGCGTTGCAGCATCGTGTCTTGCATTGTGTTTCCCTCCTCCTTGATGAACGCGATGCGCGCGGGATGCAGGCCCCCTCGACCGCCCCGACGCCGGGACAAGCCGATCCTGCACGCGAAAGCCCCTTTCGCGCATCGTTGACAGACCGTTTCAGATCAGCGCCGCCGCCGGTCCAGTGCCGGCGGAAGCCGTGGTCCCGGCGCCTCCGTCCAGGCGGAGGCGCCAGCTCTCGTCACGCGACGCGCTCGACGATCGACCCGAGCCCCGCGGCGATCTCGTCGATGGAGCCCATCGCGTCGATCTCCTCGAGGACGCCAAGCGCCCGGTAATGGGCGATCAGCGGCGCCGTCTGCGCGTGATAGGCCTGCAGCCGGGCACGCGCGGTTTCGGCAGTGTCGTCGGCCCGGCGCTTGAACTCCGTGCCGCCGCATTTGTCACAGACCCCGGCCACCGCGGGCTGCTTGAAGGCGTCATGATAGCCCTCGCCACAGCTTGCGCAGGTGTAGCGGCCGGCGACGCGGGCGATCATCGCCTCGTCGTCGACCTCGAGGCTCACCGCTGCGGTGACCTTCTGGCCGGCATCGGCCAGAAGCGTATCGAGCGCCTCGGCCTGCCCCGCGGTGCGGGGAAAGCCGTCAAGGATCACGCCCTTCGCCACGTCGGGCTCGGCCATGCGGTCCTTGAGGATGGCCAGCACGATCTCGTCCGAGACGAGCCCGCCCGCTTCCATCACCGCCTTGGCGGCGAGCCCCGCGGGCGTGCCCTGGGCGACGGCGGCGCGCAGCAGATCGCCGGTCGACAGCTGGACCAGGCCGAAGCGCTCTTCCAGCATCCGCGCCTGCGTGCCCTTGCCTGCGCCGGGCGGGCCCAGCAGGATCAGCACCGCGGCGGTGGTCTCGACAGTGTTTTCGGTCTCTGCCATGCCTCAGCCCCGGTTCATGCGGTTGTCGATCAGCTCCTGAACCACCGAGGGGTCCGCGAGCGTCGAGATGTCGCCAAGGCTGCCATAGTCGTTCTCGGCGATCTTGCGCAGGATGCGGCGCATGATCTTGCCCGAGCGGGTCTTCGGCAGGCCGGGCGCCCACTGGATCAGGTCGGGCTTGGCGATCGGGCCGATCTCGGTGCGGACCCACTTCTCGAGCTCCTTGCGCAGCGCGTCCGAGGGCTCCTGATCGTTCATCAGGGTGACATAGGCGTAGATGCCCTGGCCCTTGAGCTCGTGCGGGTAGCCCACGACCGCGGCCTCGGCCACCGCCGGATGCGCCACCAGCGCCGACTCGACTTCCGCCGTGCCCATGCGGTGCCCCGAGACGTTGATCACGTCATCGACGCGGCCGGTGATCCAGTAATAGCCGTCCTTGTCGCGCCGGCAGCCGTCGCCGGTGAAGTAATAGCCGCGATACTGGGCGAAATAGGCCTCCTGGAAGCGTTCGTGATCGCCCCAGAGGGTGCGCATCTGGCCCGGCCAGCTGTCCGAGATGCACAGCACGCCCTCGCATTCGGTCTCGCCGATGCGCACCGCGGTCTGCGGATCCAGAACCACCGGCTTCACCCCGAAGAACGGGTTGGTGGCCGAGCCGGGCTTCGTCGGCGTCGCGCCCGGCAGCGGGGTCAGCATGTGGCCGCCGGTCTCGGTCTGCCAGAAGGTGTCGACGATGGGGCAGCGGCCCTTGCCGATGTGCTGGTCATACCAGACCCAGGCCTCGGGGTTGATCGGCTCGCCGACCGAGCCCAGGACCTTGATCGAGCTGAGGTCGTACTTGTCGACCCATTCGGTGCCCTGCCCCATCAGCGAGCGGATCGCCGTCGGCGCGGTGTAGAACTGGTTGACCTTGTGCTTCTCGCACACCGCCCAGAACCGGCCGGCGTCGGGATAGGTCGGCACGCCCTCGAACATCACCGTGGTCGCGCCATTCGCCAGCGGACCATAGACGATGTAGCTGTGGCCGGTGACCCAGCCCACGTCCGCGGTGCACCAGAACACGTCGCCGTCGTGATAGTCGAAGGTGTACTGATGCGTCATCGAGGCATAGACGAGATAGCCGCCGGTGCTGTGCACGACGCCCTTCGGCTTGCCGGTCGAGCCCGAGGTGTAGAGGATGAAGAGCGGATCTTCCGCGTTCATCGGCCGCGGCGGGCAGTCGGGCGAGACGTGATCCATCAGATAGAGAAGGTCGACGTCGCGGCCCTGCACCCAGGAGATCTGGTCGCCGGTGCGCTTGACGACGAGGCAGCGCACCTTGTCCGAGCAGTGCAGCAGCGCCGCGTCGGTATTGGCCTTGAGCGGGGTCTTGCGGCCGCCGCGCGGGGCGCTGTCGGCGGTGATGACCAGCTTCGCACCGCAGTCGTTGATGCGGTTCGCGAGCGCGTCGGGCGAGAAGCCGGCGAAGACGATCGAATGGATCGCGCCGATGCGGGCACAGGCGAGCATCGCATAGGCCGCTTCCGGGATCATCGGCAGGTAGATGACGACGCGGTCGCCGCGCATGATGCCCTGGCTGAGCAGCACGTTCGCCATCCGGTTCACCTTCTCGGACAGCTCCTTGTAGGTGATGTGCTCGGCAGGTTCGTTCGGATCATCGGGCTCGAAGATGATCGCGGTCTGCAGCGCGCGATCCTTCAGGTGGCGGTCGATGCAGTTCACCGAGGCGTTCAGAACGCCATCCTCGAACCACTTGATCGAGACCTTGCCGAAGGTGAAATCGGTGTTCTTGACCTTGGTATAGGGGGTCATCCAGTCGAGGCGTTTGCCCTCGCGGCCCCAGAAGGCATCGGGATTCTCGACCGATTCGCGATACATCTCGCGGTATTTCTGCGTGTTCGCGTGAGCGTTCTCAAAGCCCGGCGGAATGTCCCGCATCTCCGGCGCAACGACAGCCTGTTCCTGAGCGGCCATAGCCAATCCTCCCTGGAAATCGAGCGGCCCTGCGGCCGCACCCTCTGCCCACAGCCGAGGCCGCAGGCGTTCTACCCGCGACCACTGTAAACCAGAACGCCCCTTTCCGTTAAGCCCTCATGATAATTGAATTTTTCTGTAAATTACTTCACAGCGCATACGGTAAGTTTGTAAATGTGACGAAAAGTGACCAGAAATAGACATTTTGTTTCAACCGCTTGTCTGTTCACGGAGTCGCGATCTGACGTCACGTCTGAAAAGCCGCAACGCAGCGTCGCCATGCCGCAGCGCAGAAAACAAACGGGCGCGGCAGTCCCCTGCCACGCCCGTTCCGAAGGTGATTCGCCTGCCGCGACTCAGGGGGCAAGAAGCGCCCCCGCCGCCCCGGCATCGGCGGCATAGCGCAGCGCAGGCTCGGTCAGCCCCTGTGCCTTCAGCGCAGTTTCGACCGCAGGCCGCGCGCCGACGATCACCAGCGCCCCGCCGCGCGAGGAAAGCTTCTGCGCGAGTTGCAGGATCATCCGCGCGCCGGTCGAATCGACGAAGGTCACCTCGGAAACATCGAGCAGCACCGCCCGCGGCCGCTGCGCGATGCGGTCGAGCACCGTGCCAAGCCGCGCGACCGAACCGAAGAACACCGCCCCGTGCAGGTGATAGGTGACGAGGTCGGCACTCTGGGTGTCGGCGTCGCGCACCACCGGCTCGCCCTCGCGCAGGCCGGTCATCTCGGACATGCGGCGGATGAAGACCAGCCCGCCAAGCGCGAAGCCGAGCACGATCCCCTCGGCAAGGTCGCGGAAAACGACGACGAGGAAGGTCACCCAAAGCACCAGCGCATCGCCCTTCGACACCCGGGTCAGCGCGGCGAACTCGTGCCGCTCGATCATGTTCCAGGCGACGATGCCCAGCAGCCCGGCAAGGGCCGCGAGCGGGATATAGCCCGCAAGCGGCGCCGCGATCAGCATGAAGGCCAGCACGAAAAGCGCATGCAGCATGCCGGCCATCGGCGTGCGCCCGCCCGAGCGCACGTTGGTCGCGGTGCGCGCGATCGTGCCGGTGACGCAGAAACCGCCGAAGATCGCCGCGCCCATGTTGGCGATGCCCTGCGCCACCAGCTCCATGTTCGAGCGGTGCAGCGTGCCCGACATGCCGTCGGCCACCATCGCCGACAGCAGCGACTCGATGGCGCCCAGAAGGGTGAAGGAGGCCGCCCAGGGCAGTGCCGCGCTCACCGCCTCGGCGCTGAGCGGCGGCAGGTGTGGCGCCGGCAGAAGCCGCGGCAGACCGCCGAATTTCGAGGCGATGGTCTCGACCGGCAGCCCGAGGAGCGCCGAGGCGGCGGTGACCAGCGCGATGCCCAGAAGCAGGCTCGGCCAGCGCGGACGGAAGCGCTGGATCGCCAGGATCACGCCCACCGTCGCCAGCGCCACGCCGACCGCCGCGGGGCTGAGTGTCGCGCGCGCGGCCCACAGCGCCTCGACCTTCGGCACGATCGGGCCGGGTTCGGCACCGCTCAGGCGCAGACCGATCATGTCCTTGATCTGGCTGGCGAAGATGATGACGCCAATGCCCGAGGTGAAGCCCACCGTCACCGGATAGGGCATGAAGCGGATGGTCGAGCCAAGCCGCAGCAGCCCCAGCACGGTCAGCATGATCCCCGACAGGAACGTGGCCAGCATCAGCCCCTCGACGCCCGTTTGCATCACGCAGGCATTGACCAGCACGATGAAGGCGCCGGCCGGCCCGCCGATCTGGAAGCGCGAGCCGCCGAAGAGCGACACGAGGAAGCCACCGACGATGGCGGTGAACAGGCCGCGCTCGGGCCCGACGCCCGAGGCGATGGCGATCGCCATGGAGAGCGGCAGCGCGACAATCGCCACCGTCAGCCCGGCCACCGCATCGGCGCGCAGTGCCGCCGGGCCATAGCCCTCGCGCAGCGCCGTGATGGACATTGGAATCAGGGGGTCACCCCCCGCTCGCGCCGTAAGGCTTGCGTTGGTTGTCATCGTTTCATACCGCTTGATGTGGCGCGAGCAGACGTCCGCCACCACCGATTGTCAAGAGAAAGCCAGATGACCGATATGCCCGCCGCTCCGCCCGCAGACCCGATCCGCCCGACCGATGACGAGGCCCGCGCCCTCGCCCGCGGCCTGATCTCGGGCGCGCGCTTCGGCGCACTCGGGGTGATCGACCCGGAAACGGGCTTTCCGGCAGTGACCCGCATCGCGCTCGGATCGGGCCCCGAGGGCGGGCTGTGGACGCTCGTCTCGGGGCTGTCGGCCCATGCCCGGGCGCTGCGCGCCGATCCGCGGGTCTCGGTGCTGGTGGGCGAGCCCGGGGCGAAGGGCGATCCGCTCACCCATCCGCGGCTGAGCCTGCAGGCCGAGGCGCTGCCGCTCGCCGCCGGCGATCCGCGCCGGGCGGAGGCACGGGCGCGCTGGCTGGCCGATCATCCGAAAGCGAAGATCTACATCGACCTCGGCGATTTCTTCTTCGTCGAGTTCCGCCTGATCGGCGGTGCGCTGAACGGCGGCTTCGGCCGCGCCTTCCGGCTGACGGCCGAGGACCTCGCCTGAAAACGGGCGCCCGAAGGCGCCCGCATCCCCCCTGAAGGGGCGCCTCAGTTCGGGTTGTCCATCCGCAGCCGGATGTGCACCCGCCCCTTCACCGCCTCCTGCCAGGTCAGGGTGACCAGCTGCTTGGTCGCCCCCTGCTCGACCGTGACATAGGGCATGCCGTTGATCCGCCCGCCCGCGGCATTGGTGATCGGCCCCTCGGCGACGAGCGCGCCGACGTTGCGCGCCCAGCCCCCAAAGGGCAGATAGGCCCCCGCCGCCACCGTCCAGACCGCCTGCGCGCTGGCCTGATCGACCTGCACGCTGACCGGGTTCACCGTCATCTGGGTGACGCCGTTGAAGGTGTTCGCCTCGAAGACGACATTGCGCATCCGGCTGTTGTCGAGCGCGGCGAAGGTGGTGTCGACGCCGTCGATCCGCGTCACCACCCCGTCGATCGCCTTGAACACGTTGTTCGCGACGCTCAGCCCCTGGATGAAATGGCCGCTGCCATAGGGCTTGACCGAGAACCAGGTGAACCAGGGGGCGGCATCGATACTGACGAAGGTGTTGCCGCTGACGGTCAGCCCACCGAAGGAATATTCGGCGCCGAAATCGGGGTTGGCCGAATATTCGTTCGTCCATTCGATCGTCGAATTGTCGATGTAATTGCCGGTCACTGCCGATTGCACGTTCGGCTGGCAGAAGATCAGCCCCGGCAGGCGCGGCGCGGCATCGAGGTCGTCGCCCTGGAACCAGTGGTTGCCGACGATCAGATGGCCCGAGCCGTTCAGGACCATGGTGTGGCGGAAGCGCACGAAGCGGCTCTCGCGGATCTTGCTGTCATTGGCATTGACGTTGAGCGCGATCGAGCTGCGCTCGGTCGCCGCCATCGCCCCCTCGTTCGACAGGAACTGGCAGCGGTCGACCAGCAGGTCCTGACAGCCATGCCCGATCGAGGTGATGGCGCGATCCTTCGGCTTGACCACATAGCTGTCGCGGATCTGGAACATCTCGCCCGAGGG
Organism: Paenirhodobacter hankyongi; assembly: GCF_003664585.1. GTDB lineage: Bacteria > Pseudomonadota > Alphaproteobacteria > Rhodobacterales > Rhodobacteraceae > Rhodobacter > Rhodobacter hankyongi. Next base: position 74,697 of record NZ_RCHI01000007.1, on the reverse strand, counting down.
GGCCAGCAGGATGCAGCTTGCCTTGCCGTTGCACAGGAACTCGATGTCGTCGATGTTGAACCGGTCGAGTTTCGCAAGCCCTGAGAAATCAAGGACATACTTGTAGCGGGTGAAGGTGTAGCTGTGCGTTCCCGAGCCGCCGAAGAAGGGCTGCGACAGGGTCAGCGAGCCCGCCGCGACATTCACCGCGCGCACATAGACCTCGCGGCCCACGCCCGCGCCGCTGACCCGCGCGCCGACCGGGATATTGGCGATATTGCCGACATTGGTCAGCGTCAGCGGCGTCGCGGTCGAATAGGTCGCCTGCGAGGTAACGGTGGTGTCGTCCCAGGCCGGCCCCACGACGACGTTGAACTGGCCGTTGCGCAGCACCCGCCGGTTCGAGAACGAGCTGATGTCGGGCGACAGCGCCTTGACGTCGATGGGTTCCGTCACCTCGATCCGCCGCCCGCACAGGTCGAGCGCATTGTGGTCGGTATAGCCGAAAAGCGCCTGCAGCGCCTTCTTGAACCCCGTCATCTCGTCGCCGAAGGCCGCGGCATAGGTCGGGAAGTCGAAGCTGCCGCGCAGGGCAAAGCGCGCCTCGGTCGGCGTGACGACGGTGCCGACGAAGCGGATCGGCGCGGTGAGGGTGACCGAGCCGCCGATGAAATAGGTCCCCTCCGGCACCAGGATCGAACGCCCCGCCGCGGCGGCGTCGGCCGCCTCGAAGGCCGCCTTGTCATTCGTCACCCCGTCGCCCGCGGCGCCATAGTCGCGTACGTCGACCCAGTCCATCATGTCGCGCAGGAAGGCCTCGGTGATGTCCTCGATCACCAGATCCTCGATCCGCACCACGCCGCCGTTGAGCCCGGTCAGGTCGAGCCCGAAATGGCCATAGGCGGGCGCCAGCCCCCAGGGCATGTCGACCCCGCCGCGCGATCCGGTGCCGACGATCGCCTCGACGGTGACGACCGTGCCATAGGTCGGCAGCGCCACCTCGGGACCGGTCTCGATCAGCCCCGCGACATGGCCGGACCCGCTCATCGCATAACCCGCGATCCGCACCGAGGGCAGGTTGCCCGCGACCGCCTTCACCCGCGCGCGGATCCGCAGATAGCAGCCCGGCACGATCGGGGTGTGCACCATCGCGCGCAGCTTCTGCACCGACAGCAGCTTGCTCAGCTCGAGGCAGGTGCCGAAATCCGCATCCGCCGGCACCAGCGCCGCGTTCACCGCGCCGTCGTAGCTTGCCGAGCCCGCGGTGCCATTCTCGCTCGACCACGCGTCGAGCCCCTCCGCGAAGGCCGGCGGCATCAGCGCCAGCCCGTCGGTAATCGCCATGTTCATCTGCGGATCCTCCTTGTTCCGGCCCGCCCGCCGGGGCTGCACCGGCCCACCACCGGGCGCGACCAGAGCTAGGCCGAAACGGTTGACGAAGGCCGAGAGCAGCGTGCGCTGCCCCTTTCCGTGACGTCGCTGCAACGCAGCATCTTGTCACGGAACGGCCATGGCCGCATGCTAGGCCGGTGTCGCTGCAAGGAGGCCCGCATGCCGTTCCAGTTCGACCCGAAAGACCCGCGCATCACGAAGACGGTGCGCCATATCGCCCGCGATGAGTTGCGCGCGGCGCTCGACCGGCTCTCCGCCGCCCCCGGCGAAGGCTCGCTGCTGCACGGGCTGCGCAAGCACATCAAGAAGACCCGCGGGCTGCTGCGCCTTGTCGCGCCGGTGTTTCCGGGGTTTCACCGCGAGAATGCCGTGCTGCGCGACGCCGCCGCCGGAATTTCCGAGCTGCGCGACGCCGAGGTGATGCGGATCTCGCTGCTGCGCCTTGGCGCGGCCGAGGATGCCGCCGGGCTTGCCGCACGGCAGATGCTGGCCTCGGTCGCGCCCGAGCCGCCCGCCGCGCCCCCGACGGCGGCCCTTGCCGCCTTTGGCGAGCGCATCGCCGAGGTGCATGACCGCGCCGCGCATTGGGAATTCGAGAAGAAGGGCTGGGAGGCGCTGGCCCCGGGCCTTGCCACCACCTTCCACGACGCGCGCAAGCGCATGGCGCGCGCCGCGCGCGACGGCGATGACGAGCATTTCCATGCCTGGCGGTCGCGGGTGAAGCATCACTGGTATCAGGCGCGGCTGCTGCTGCCGATCTGGCCCGAGATGATGAGCGCACATGCCGACATCGCCGACCGGCTGGGCGAGGCGCTCGGCCAGCATCACGACCTTGCGGTTCTGGCCCGCGCGATGCCCGACCACCTCTCGCCCGAGGCCGCGGTGGCGCTCTCTACCCGCATCGAGGACGAGAAGAAGCGGCTGGAAACGCTCAGCTTCTTTCTGGGAGAACGACTGTTTGCCGAGGCGCCCGAGGCACTCGTCGCCCGCTGGGGGGCATGGTATGCGCTCTGGCGGCAGGAGGATCACGCCTGCGATCCGGCCCTGCCCGAGGTCGAGGAAGCGGAGGACTGACCGGCCCGCGGCCGGTCCGTCCCCCGCCCCGGATCAGGCGTTGGCGAGCCCGCCCGCGAGCGCGGTTTCCATCCGCGCGATGGTTTCCGTCACGCCGTAGAGCGCGATGAACCCGCCGAAACGCGGCCCCTGGCTCTGGCCCAGAAGCACCTCGTAAAGCGCGGTGAACCAGTCGCGCAGCGGCTCGAAGTCATGCTCCTTGCCGACGGCGAAGACGATGGTCTGCAGCCCCTCGGCCGGATCCTCGTCCGGGAAGATCTCGTGCAGCTCCTGCGCCGGCAGCGCCTTCAGCCGGCCGATGAGGTCCTCCATCGCCGCGCGCTCCTTGTCGGTGGGCAGGCGGAAGGCCCGCGTCGGCGCGACGAAGTCCTGGAAGTAGCGCACCGCAAAGCCCGCCGCCGCGTCGAGGTCGGGGTGGCTTTCCGGCGTCGCCTCGGGGGCGTAGCGGCGGATGAAGCCCCACAGCGTTTCCTTGTCATGCGCGCCCGAGACCGAAGCCAGGTTGAGCAGCATGGCGAAGGGCACGTCCAGCGTCGACACCGGCGGCTTGCCACCATGGATGTGCCACACCGGGTTGTCGATCTGCTTCTCGACCGGCTGCTCGGGGAAGGCGCGCAGCTGCTGGTGATACTCGTCCACCGCCTTCGGGATCACGTCCCACCACAGCCGCTTCGCGGTCTTCGGCTTCTGGTACATGAAATAGCTCAGGCTTTCGGTCGAGGCATAGGTCAGCCATTCGTCGATCGTCAGCCCGTTGCCCTTCGACTTCGAGATCTTCTCGCCATTCGCATCAAGGAACAGCTCATAGGTGAAATGCTCGGGCGCGCGGCCGCCCAGCACCTTGCAGATCCCGTCATAGATCGGCGTGTTGGTGGCGTGGTCCTTGCCGTACATCTCGAAATCGACGCCGAGCGCAGCCCAGCGCATGCCGAAATCGGGCTTCCACTGCAGCTTGACGTGACCGCCGGTCACCGGCAGCGTCCATTCCCGCCCGGTCTCGTCGTCGAAGGTCACGGTGCCGGCCTTGGCATCGACGTTCTTCATCGGCACGTAGAGCACGCGACCGGTTTCCGGGTGGATCGGCAGGAAGCACGAATAGGTCGAGGCGCGTTCCTCGCGCAGCGACTTCAGCATGATCGCCATGATGTCATCGTATTTCTCGGCGCAGCGCAGCAGCATGTCGTCGAACTTGCCGGCCTTGTAATACTGCGTGGCCGAGGCGAATTCGTATTCGAACCCGAAGGTGTCGAGGAAGCGGCGCAGCATGGCGTTGTTGTGGTTGCCGAAGCTGTCGAACTCGCCGAACGGGTCGGGCACCGCGGTCAGCGGCTTCTGGATGTTCGCCTTCAGCAGGTCCTGGTTCGGCACGTTCTCGGGCACCTTGCGCATGCCGTCCATGTCGTCCGAGAAACACAAGAGCTTCGTCGGGATGTCCGAGATGATCTCGAAGGCGCGGCGGATCATCGTGGTGCGCGCGACCTCGCCAAACGTGCCGATATGCGGCAGGCCCGAGGGGCCATAGCCGGTCTCGAACAGCACGTAGCCTTTTTCCGGCGGCGCCTTCTCGTAACGTTTGAGCACCCGGCGCGCTTCCTCGAAAGGCCAGGCTTTGGAGTTCATCGCAGCGTCGCGCAGGTTGGTCATCGTCATCCTCTTCGGGGCACACCATGCGCCCATCCGCGCTTCACCTATTGAACGGGCGCGCCATCGTCAATAATTCATGGCGAAACCCATGAAAGGACAGACCGTGACCGACCCCCTCTCCTCGCTTTCCCCGCAGGACGCGCTGATCGCCGTGATGGTCGCGGTGTCGGCCTCGGATGAAACCATCCGCACCGTCGAACTCATCGCGATCGAGCGCATGGTGAACCACATGCCGATCTTCGCCGATTACGACATCGACCGCATCCGCCCGGTGGCGCAGACGGTCTATTCGCTCTTCGAGGAGGAAGAGGGGATCGAGGCGCTCTTCGGCCTCGTGCGGGCGGGCCTGCCCGAGAAGCTCTTCGAGACCGCCTATGCACTGGCCTGCGACGTCGCGGCGGCGGATGGCGTGCTGCATCAGCCCGAACTGCGCATGCTCGAGGAGATCCGCGGCGAGCTGTCGATCGACCGGCTGCATGCGGTGGCGATCGAATGGGGCGCGCGGGTGCGCCACCTGACGCTCTGAGCCGGCCGGCGAAAGTTTTCGCCCTCTTTCGCGCGGGCGCGGGCGGCCGTTAACGGTTCGCTTGCGCTCTGCTGCTATGCGCATCGCACACCGGTTTGCGAGGAGTGCGACATGGCCAAGCCCCCCCTTCCCCTCCGCATCGGCGCGCTGGCGCTTGCCGCCATCGCGCTGACCACGCCCCTGCCCCTCGCCGCGGCCGGCGCGCGCAGCCCCGAGGAAACCCTGCGCATCGAGCTCGACATGGCCAGCCGGCAGCGGCTGCTGTCACAGCGGGTGATCTCGGCCGCCTGCCTGCTGTCGCTGGGGCTTGATCCCAGCACCCAGGAACTCGCCCTGGTCGAGGCGCATGACATCTTCGCCGCGACCCTCGATCAGCTCGAACAGGGCAGCCCGGCGATGCAGCTGCCGCCGGTTTCCGACCCGGTGGTGCGCTCGACCATCACCCAGGCCCGTCTGGCCTGGGCGCCGGTCTCGACGGTGATCGACGAGATCCTTGCGGGCGATGCCGGGGCCGAACGCATCGGCGCGCTCGCCGCGGCCGAACCGGCGCTGCTCACCGCCTCGCTGAACCTTGTCGCGGCGCTTGGCGCCACCGGCGCACAGGACCCGACCCGCGCCGCCGAGGCCCGCGCCCTCGACATGGCCGCACGCCAGCGCTCGCTGTCGCAGGCGGTGATGAAGGAGGCCTGCCTGATCACCGCGGCCGGCATCGCCCGGATCGACCCCGCCCCGCATGTCACCGCGCTCAACACCCGCGTCACGATGTTCGAGGACAGCGCCGGCACGCTGCGCGGCGGCGATCCGGATCTCGGCATCGCGCCACCGCCCGGCCCCGATGCCGAAACCGCGCTCGATACCGTGCAGGAAACCTGGCAGGACATGCGCGGCATGCTGAACCCCGCGCTCGAGGGCCAGCCGATGGATCTCGACACGCTCGAGGATCTCGCCCGCGATTACGAGCTGCTGCTGCCGCAGCTCGAGGATGTGGTGTGGTTCTACGTGAACCGCTGATCAGCTGCCGTAAAGCGCGCCCCAGCGTTCCAGAAGCGCGCTTTGCAGCACCTTCGAACGGCTGATCCAGGCCCGCCCGCCCTGCGGCTGCTCGTTCGCGCCGGCACGCGCACGCCGCGCCACGTCGCCGGTGAAGATCGCGAAGGCCAGATCGGTGCCGTCGGGCCCGGTCATGTAACCGGTCAGGGTCGAGACGAAGTTCAGCGTGCCGGTCTTCGCATCGACGCGCAGCGCCTGCCCCTGCTGCAGCTTGCCGCCCGCATCGCGCAGCGCGAAGGGCTTCATCAGCCCGCGCAGACCCGCCTTCGGGCCAAGCAGCGTCACCGCCCGCACCATCTCCATCGCCGAGATCCGCGTGTCGGCGCCCAGCCCCGAGTGATCGACGAAGCGCGCCTGTCCGCCGCCCAGCCGGCCGTGCAGCCACTCGCTCATCGCCGCCCCCGAGGCGCCGCGGCCGGCCGGCACGCCGCGCGCGACGCTCGTCGTCATGCCGACGGCCTCGGCGGTGATGTTGGTCGAATATTTCATCATCGAGCGCAGGATCACCGGCAGCGGGTCCGAGACCTGCTCGACCAGCACCGTGCCGCCGGACAAGGTCGAGACGGATTTCGGCGGCGGCAGCGGCACGCCCTGCGCGCGGGCCAGCGTCTGGAACACGTCGCCCGCATAGGCCACCGGATCGCGCACCGGCAACCAGCGGCTGCCGGCCTTGCCAAGGCTGCCCGAGGCCACGGTCCAGTGCTCCTTGCCGCCCTGCCGCGCATAGGTAAAGAGCGGCGCCGCCCGGGTCGAGAGACCGACATCAGCGCTGTAGACCCGCGGCACGTTGCGCGCGCCCCGCGCATCCATCGTCAGCGCATAGCCGCCCGCGGCGCGCTTCCATTCGAAATAGACGCGGTTGTAATTCAGGATCAGCCCGGAAATCCCGGGGTTGTAGCCGACCTGCACCGGCTGGTCGTCGGCGATCTGCTCGGCATAGGGCAGCGCGCCGCCCCAGACGAGGAAGCGCCCGGTGACACCGCTCACCCCCGCCTTCGCCAGCCGCGCCGCCATCTCGGCCAGCGTGTCGGTCTCGAGCGTCGGATCGCCGCCCCCCGCCAGCACCAGATCGCCCTGGATCTTGCCGCCGGCAATCGGACCGGTCGCGATCAGCCGGGTGCGGAAGCGGTAGTCCGTCCCGAGCGTCTCGAGCGCGTAAAGCGAGGTGATCGTCTTCGCGGTCGAGGCAGGCGGCATGCCGCGATCGGCGCCGCGCTGTTCCAGCACCCGCCCGCTGCGCGCATCGACGACGACATAGCTGACCTCGCCGCCGAGCTGCGCCGCCGCGACCAGATCCTCGGCCGAGCCCGGCCGCAGCGCCGTGCCCTGGCCAAGCGCCGGCCCGCCCAGCAGGCCAAGCGCCGCCAGGCCCGTCATCGCTTCCCGCCGTGAAATCTTCATCCTGCCGCCGCCGTGATCGGGAGTCTCGGCGGGCATACTGCCCCCCGACGCGCGCGGCTGCAAGGCTCAGTCCCGCCCGCGCCAGGCGCCCTGCGCCCGGATCGCCGAGGAGGACAGATCCGACATCGGCATCTGCAGGAAACACCAGGCCGGCGGCGCCGCGAAGGGCAGCTGCCGCGCCTCGGCCTCGGGCAACCGCATCGGCGCATACAGGCGGGCGGCGCGGGCATGGCGCACGACGAAGCGCGCGCCCGGCCGCGCCAGCACGCCCACCGGCATCAGGCCCAGGATCGCGCGCCAGTTGTCCCAGCGGTCGAGCTGCAGCAGGTTGTCCGCCCCCATCAGCCAGACGAAATGCACACCCGGATACAGCGCCGTGACCCGGCGCAGGGTCTGTGCGGTAAAGCGGGTGCCAAGCCGCGCCTCGAGATCGGTGATGTCGACACGCGGATCGGGCATCACCCGCCGCGCCTCGGCCATGCGTCGCGCGATCGGGGCCGGGCCATGCGCCTTCAACGGGTTGCCCGGGCTGACCAGCCACCACACCCGGTCAAGACCGAAGCGGCGCAGCGCCTCGCGGGTGATATGCGCATGGCCTTCGTGGGCCGGATCGAAGGATCCGCCCAGGATGCCGATCCGCATGCCCGGTGACGCGATGGGAAAGCCCTGTCTCATGCAGCCCCCCCTACCCGATCACGGCCCGGAATGGGAAGCGGAATGTGACAGCCTTGTGGCTCAGGCCGCCGCCCCCGCGGCATGGATCGAACAGCGCCCCCGCCCGCCGCGCTTCGAATCGTAAAGCGCCGCATCGGCATCGGCGAGCATCCGGTCCGCCTCGGGCACCGGGTAATCGCGCGAGAAGGCGATGCCGATCGAGGCCGAGATCCGGCAGGGGGTGCCGTCGACGACACAGGGTTCCTCGAGCCGCGCGATCATCCGCCGGCCCAGCGTCTGCAGCGCCGCGCGGTCGATCGCGCCGCGCAGCAGCAGCACGAATTCGTCACCGCCGGTGCGCGCCACCACGTCGCCGCGGCGCACCTCCTCGGTCAGGATCCCCGCGGCCCAGTTCAGCACCTGATCGCCCGCGGCATGGCCCATCCGGTCGTTGACCTGCTTGAAATGGTCAAGATCGACCAGCACGAGCGCGAAGGGCGCACCGCCCTGGGTCTGGGCCCGCACCGCCTTCTGCAGCGCCCCGTCAAAGGCACGCCGGTTCGCCAGCCCGGTGAGCGGGTCGGTCAGCGCCTGCCGCTCGGCGGCGCGCCGCGCCTCCTCGAGCCGGCCGTTCAGCGCCCGCAGCTCGTCCATCACAGCGGCCTTGGCCTCGCGCAGATACAAAAGCTCGATCGCCAGATCGGAGGTGGCGAAATCGCCCTCGGTCAGGCCGAATTCGCGCACCGCATCGGCCAGGTGAATGCCGAAGGTGAGGTTCAGAAGCATCCCCTCCGCCCCTGCCGGACCGACCTCGACCGCGGTGCCGCGCAGGCCGATCTCGGGATGCGAGAGCAGCATCAGGATCAGCTTGCGCCCGCCCGGATGGGTCTCGTCCTGCTCGTGCCGCCGGGCGCGAGCGCGGCGCAGGTGGAAATGCGACTCGAAGGCGGTGCCGACCACCGGGCCGGGGCCGAGGATCTTCGTCAAGGTGGGCCCCGCCGCACAGATCACCCCGTGCCGGTCAAGCCACAGGAACATCGGCATCAACTCGCCCAGCGCGGCGGGGCTCAGCCCGCCTTGCAGCACCGACATGCAGGGGGAGAGATCGCCGCTCATGCCGGCACCCGCGTCGGCGGCAACGCCAGGTCGAAGCGCCGCCCGCTGGCATAGGCCGCCTCGAGCAGCATCACCTGCACCCGTTCGAGCCCCCCGCTGGGCGCGGCCGCCTCGATCAGCACCAGCGCGCCGTAATCATCGGCCATCGCGCGCAGCAGCCCCGCCATCACCGCGCCCCAGCCGGCGATCGGGCCGCGCACCTCGATCACGAAGCGCCCGCCGCTTTCCGAGCGCAACGAGAGTTCCGGCAATTCGAGGTCGGGCAGCGTCATCAGCCCCCGCCCCTGCAGCTCGTCGAGCGAGAACAGGAACTCCCAGTAATCAGAACCGCCGAAGCGCAGCAGCCGGCGCAGCGGCTCGATGGTGGCGAGAAAGGCGCCGACATCCTCGAGCAGCGCCGCCCGCGGCTTGTCGAGCACGCAGGCCGCGGTGTCGATCAGCTCCTCGGTGAGGCGATCGTCATAGCGCAGCATCGCCTCGAACCCCTCGGGGCCGAGGCCGAGGGCATGCGCGACCCGCGACCAGAGCGCGGCCCCGTAATTCTCCGTCAGGAACGCCTGCAGGGCTTTGTTGATCAGACCGTACATGATCCCTCCTGTTCGGAAGGAAGCATAGCCCGACGGCCTTAACAAAATCCCAACCGGTGCAGGTCAGGGCAGAACCGTCAGCTGTTGTCCGCCAAGCGGCAGCGCGCGCAGTTCGGTGGCGACCGGACCGCCGCCCGCGGCGTAAAGCGAATCGATCATCGCCGCCCCGCTTGCCGGCACTCCGCCGCCAAGCCAGACCGCCCGCGCCACGCTCCAGCTTGCGCCGGTCTCGTGCAGCGCCAGAACGCCATCGACGCGCAGCAACAGCGCCTCGCGTCCGGGCTGGGCCGGCACGAAATCGTCGATCACCAGCACGCAGCCCGGATGGCCTTCGGGCGTGCGCCCGGCACAGCCCGCGGCCCAGTCATCGGCACCAAGCCGCGCGATCTCGTTCAACAGCGCCGTCGGCATCGTCTCGCCCGCGGGCAGCACGGTGATCGCCTCGCGCAGCGCGACCGCGCGGCCGGCGACATCGGGGCGCGCATAGCGTTCGAAATCCCAGCGATTCTCGGCCCGGTCGAGCTGCGCCAGCCAGTCGGCAAGCAGCTCCTGCCCCGGTTCCCCCGCCTGCGTGCGCAGGCTTGCGAGCGCGCGCTGCCCGGGCAGGCCCCAGTCATGTGCCATCTCCCACAGCGGCAGTTGCTCGACCGCGATCTTGCCCTCGGCAAAGCGGGCCAGCTGCGCGCGCGCCGCGATCGCCTCGGGCGAGATCAGCGGCGTCAGCCAAAGCACGGCAAGCGCCAGCGTGGCGAGTGCCATGCCGATGTTCGCGCGCCGGATCCGGCGCATCCAGCCGCGCCCGCTCAGCACCGCGCCGGCATAGCACAGCGCATAGCCCGCGATCACCGCGGCCGCCCCCGCCCCGGTCACGCGCACGGGCGTCCAGCCGTATTCGCGCACCCGCAGCACCAGCCCCCAGACCACCAGCCCGGCGAGCACCGGCAGCAGCAGCGCGAGCCCGCGCCCGGCCCAGGCGAGCAGCGGCCCATGCACCGCGTCCTCATCGTCCTGATCGACGGCGATGGTGACGAGCGCGGTCGAGGCAAGCGCGGTCGAGATCAGGATGCCCACGACCGAGAACTGCCCGAAGAGATGGGCGAGCCCGCGCAGCGGCAGCACCGCGACGAAGACGATCTCGACCAGCAGCACCAGCGGCAACAGCAGCCGCAGCAGGCGCAGCAGCAGATAGGGAGAGACCATGTCCGACATCTCGGTGACCACGGCGAGCGCCAGCCCCAGCACCGCGCCCGACAGGATCCACACCACCGGCGCGCGGCCCAGAAGCGCCGAGAACGCGTCGATGCCGACGAGATCCAGAAGCGCCGCCAGCAGCCACAGCACCAGCCAGACCACGGCGACGAAAAGCCAGGCGCCCGCATAGCGCACGACGATGTTCCAGCTTTCGAGGAACAGCACCCGATAGTTCGACCAGCCCCGCCGGCCGCCCAGACCGATGGCGATCGCGAAAGGCACCGGCACGAGCCCCGCGACCGCCAGCGCCACCGGCACGTGGCTGCTGTCGAGCATCTGCCCGACATCGGCAAAGCCCAGCGATTTCAGCGCCGAAAGCCCGGCGAGCGGTGCCGCGATCACGGCCGCCGACAGCAGCGCGCGGCGCAGGCCCAGCTCGCTCAGCATCGCCAGCGCACCGCCGAAGAAGCTGAAGGCCAGCACCGCGACGACCAGGAAACCGCGGCTCTGGCGCAGCTCGAGCGGCAGGTCCGAGAGCAGCCAGAAGGCCAGCCCCGCCAGCGTCCCGAGAAGGATGAATTGCACGCGCCTGACCATGAAGCCCTCCCTGTCGCCGCACCGGCGGCATCCGGCGGAGACTAGCCGCGCGCGCCGCCGAAGGCCAGAGCGGCCGGGCGGCCTCAGGGCGCGCCGGCGTCGAGCCAGTCGGCCAGCTCGGCGATGGTGCCGAGCACGACATCGGCCGCCCCGGCGAGATCCGCGCGCGTCGCGGGCCCGCTCAGCACGCCCACCGCGCGCATCCCCGCCGCCCGCGCCGCCGCCATGTCGTGCAGGCTGTCGCCCACCATCGCGACAGTTGCGGGGGCAAGGTCGAAGGCCGCCGAAAAGGCCAGAAGCGGCCCTGCCCCGGGCTTCGCGCCATGACCGCTGTCATAGCCCGCGACATAGTCGAAAAGCGCCCCGACCCCGGCCTTTTGCAGATGCACCCGCGCCGAGGCCTCGGCATCGTTCGTCGCGACGCCCAGCCGAAGCCCGCGCGCCTTCAGCCCGCCAAGGCAGGCCGGCAGATCGGCCGCCGGCACCTGCGGTGCGCGCTGCGCACCGAGGTCGAGCGTGGCGACAAGGCTTTGCAGATCGTGGCGCGGCAGCAGCGGCAGCATCAGCGCCGCGACCTCGGCCACGGTGCCCGCGATCACCGGCGAGGCGCGCTCGAACCGCGCGGCCTGCAGATCGAAGCCGATCGCCGTCGCCAGCCGCGCGGCCAGCGCCGGATCGCCCTCGGCCAGCTCGACCGCCATGCCCTGCGCCCAGGCCCCCCAGGTCGCGTCGAAATCGAAAAGCGTGCCGTCCTTGTCGAACAGCACTCCGGTGATCGTGCCCATCGTGCCCTCAGGTCCAGTGCATCCCGCCGCGCCCGCCCAGCACCGCCCGCGCGAGACCGATGTCCTGCGGCGCAAGGTCCAGCGCCGCGGCGCAGTCGATCACCCAGTCGTCGCGCTGCGACAGGAAGTCAAGCACCGCGCCGAGGAAGGCCGGATCGGCCGCCGCGGCGCGCACCTGGGACACGTCCGCCCCGGAAGATGCGAGAAACGCATCGAAAAGTTCGTCCTGGGCGGCGAGCCAGCCGAGCGCGCGAATTCCCGTGACCTGTGCTGCATCGTGCTGCATGATGAACCGATCCAATCCTTGAAAAGGTTTTGTTAACCTTTTTGTCCGAAATCAGGCAGACAGTCGAGCACAGCTGAAGGAGCGCACGGAGCCATGGCAGGACGCATCCTGATCGTGGACGATGTAGCGACCAACCGGATCGTTCTCAAGGTGAAGCTGTCCGCAGCGCGCTACGAGACGATGCAGGCCGGTTCGGGCGCCGAAGCGCTGCGCCTTGTCGGCCAGTATGCGCCCGATCTGATCCTGCTCGACGTGCACCTGCCGGACATGACCGGGCTCGAGGTGCTGGCGCGGCTGAAGGCGGACCCGGCCACGGCCGAGATCCCGGTGCTGATGATCACCGCCTTCCCCGACCCGCGCACCCGCCTTGCGGCGCTGCAGGCCGGCGCTGCCGACCACCTGGTGAAGCCCTTCGACGAACAGATCCTGCTGGCGCGGCTGCGCGGCCTGCTGCGCACGCGCGAGGCGGATCAGGAGCTGAAGCTGCGCGAGCGCACCTTCCGCGATCTGGGCTTTGCCGAGGGACCGGCGCTGTTCGAGACCCGGTCGCTAATCGCACTGATCGGCAGCACCCGCGAGGAGGCACAAAGCTGGAAGCGCTTCCTCGCCCGGCATCTGGGCCGGGCGGTGGTGGAGGTCGTGGCGCGCGAGGATGCACTTGGCGACGTGGCCCTCGCGCAGGGCTATGACGCCTATGTGATCTCGGCCGATCTCGGCCGGCCGGGCGACGGCCTGCGGCTGATGTCCGAGCTGCGCTCGCGCAGCCGCTCGCGCGAGGCGGTGATCTGCATCGCCCTGCCCGAGGGGGCGCGCGACAGCGCGGCGATGGCGCTCGACCTCGGCGCCTCGGACCTCGTGCCCGAGGTGATGGGCGCGCCCTTCGCGGCGCAGGAGGCGGCGCTGCGGATCGACCGCGCGCTCGCCCGCAAGCGCCGGCACGAGCGGCTGCGCGATCACCTGACCGACGGGCTGCGGCTGGCGATGACCGACCCGCTCACCGGGCTGCACAACCGCCGCTACGCGATGTCGCAACTGGCGCGGATGGCCGATCGCGCCCAGGCGACGGGTCGCCCCTTCGCGGTGATGGCGCTCGACCTCGACCGCTTCAAGGCGGTCAACGACACCTGGGGGCATGCGGCGGGGGATGCGGTTCTGGTCGAGGTGGCGCAGCGGCTGCGCGCCCAGCTGCGCCAGGTCGACCTGCTCGCCCGCATCGGGGGCGAGGAGTTCCTTGTGGCGCTGCCCGACACCGCCCCCGAGGCGGCGCAGGCCGCGGCCGAGCGGCTGTGTCACGCCATCTCCGAGGCGCCGATCGCACTCCCCGAACCCGAGGCCCAGGGCCGTGCGGTGCGGATCACCGCCTCGATCGGGCTGGCGCCCTGCGATCCGCTGTCCGACAGCGCCCCGGTCGAGGCGCTGATCTCGCGCGCCGACCGGGCCCTTCTCGGATCGAAGGCCGGCGGGCGCAACCAGGTCAGCGTCTTCCGCCGCGACGCCGCGGCCTGACCGCTTCAGTCTTCGGGCGGCAGCGGCGGCGGCAGCGGCCGGCCATCGGGCTTGCCGATGCGGCGGTCCATCCGGTCGGTGCGGTCGCGCAGCCGCGCGGCATAGGCCTTGCGGTCCTCGGCCGTCATCGTCTCGAGCCGTTCGAGCATCACCTGCTCGCCCAGCTCCATCCGCCGCAGCGTGCGCGCCCGCATCCCGGCAAGCTCATTGCGCACCGCCGTCTCGTCCCAGGGATCGGCGCTCAGCGCCGCGATCAGCCGGTCCATGTCGGCGCGGAAGGCGGTGCGCATGGAGCCGAAATCGGTGCCCGAGCGCTCGGCCGCGCGGCGCATCGCGTCGCGGTCCTCGCGCGAGAAGGCGTCGCCCAGGGGCCCGAGCGTCACGTCGCCCGCGGGCGGCCGCGGCGGGTGCCGCTCGGTGCCCAGGAAGCCGCCGACGACAACCCCGGCCACCAGCAGGTTCAGCGTGACCGAAAGGACGAAGACCGCCTTGACCCAGCCCTTCATCGCCAGCTTCGGCCCGCCCGCTTGGGTGTTGGTTTCCATCATCGCGCCCTCCTCGCCCCTCATTCCGCCGCCAGGGCAAGGATATCGCCATCGGCGAGCAGCGCGCTTGCCGTCGCGGCCTCGGTCGTCGCCGAGAAGCCCGCGACCTGCGCCAGCGTGTCCGACCCGGCAAAGCCGATCCAAACGCCCGCCACCGCCGCCGTCGCCATGCCGCCAAGACCGCCCCAGCCGCCGAACAGCGCCAGCACCGTGCCCAGCACCCCGAAGCGCGCCCCCCGCGTCACCGCGGGCTGCGCCGGCACGGCGAGAAAGCCCGCCTGCACCGCCTCGGCATCCGTCAGAATCCGGCCCAGGAACGCCGCCGAAGGCTCTGGCGCGCTCTGCCGCGCCTCGGCGAAGAAGAGATCCAGCGCCGTGTCGTCGTCCTTCCGCATCTCAGTCATGGCCATACCCCAGTTCCTCTCGCCGGCCGGCCAGGATCGCCGCCAGCGCCCGCTTTCCACGGGCCGTCAAGCTTTCTACGGCCTCCACGCCGATTTCCATCGCTGTCGCGATCTCGGGATTCGACAATCCTTCGAGATGGCGCAGCACCACCGCCTGGCGCTGCCGCGCCGGCAGCTGCGCGAGCGCCGCCTCGAGCGCCGCGGCGCGATCCCCGTCGATCATCTGCTCGACCGCCGAGGCCGCCCCGTCGGGCACCTCCGGCGCCTCCTCAAGGCCGATGCCCCGGCGCCGGCGCAGCCGGTCGGTGGCGAGGTTGGTCACCACCCGGTACAGCCAGGTCGTGACCTTCGCCTCGCCCGTCCGCCACTCGGGGGCGATCTTCCACAGCCGCAACAGGGCTTCCTGTGCCAGATCCTCGGCCTCGGCCCGGTCGCCCAGCATCCGCTGCGCGACCCGGAAGGCAAGCGGCCCCATCCGCAACGTCAGCACACGCGCAGCCGCCCGGTCCCCGTTGCCATAGAGGACCAGCAAGGTCTCGTCCGAGACATCATCCAGCGCGTCGAGTGCCATGTTCATGCTTCCCCACGCCTAGCGTGAAACCATGACCTGTGCAATTTCCGACAGGCCTCCGGCCCCGGGATCTGCCCGGAGCCGGGGTCTTGTGGCTCAGTTGCCCTCGGGCGCCGGAGCCGCCGGAGCATTGCCCTGCGGGCCCTGGCCCTGCTGCTGCATCCAGCGCGGGCCGCTGCCGTCACGCGGACCGCCCTGCGCGCCCATCATGCCGCCACGATCGCCGCGACCGCCGCGCAGATCACAGTCATGCCCACCCATGCGGCCCATGCGCTCGCCCTGCGACCCCATCTGGCCCGGGCCCTGCTGCATCATGCCGGGCTGCATCCGCGGCCCCGCCGCCGCGAGCTCGTCCTCGCTGAGCACGCCGTCATTGTTGGCGTCGAGCCGCTCGAACATCTTCGAGGGCGCCGGCGGCATCGCCAGTTCCGCGGCCGAGAGCATCCCGTCGCCATCGGTATCGAGCGCGGCGATCCGCGCCTTCACCCGGGCCTCGACACCGGTCTGGATCCGGCGCATCTCGCCCGCCACCAGCTCGTCGGCGCTGAGCTTGCCGTCGCCGTTCGCATCGAGCGCCGCGGCCTCGGCCTTGCGGCCCGACTGGATCTCGTCGAGGCTGATCTTGCCGTCGCCATTCGCGTCGAACTGCTTCAGATCGATGCGCGGCCAGGCGCCGCCCAGCGGAGCGTCATCGGTCATCATCGGGCCGTTGCCCATCGGCCCCGCGCCCATCTGGCCACCCTGCCCCATCGGGCCGTTGCCCATCATCGGGCCATTGCCATTGCCCTGGCCCATCGGGCCCTGCCCGACCGGGCCGGTGCCGTTCTGCACCTGGGCCTGCGGCACGGGCGACTGCTGGGCCATGACCGGCACCGCGGCACCAAGCGCCACACCGGCGAGAAGCCCGGCAAGGATCGTCGTCTTGAACATCGGTTTCATCGCTCTCTCCTGCGTTCGCGTGCGGCCCTCTGTCCCGGCCGCCGATATCAGACAAACGCCACAGCCCCGCAGTTCCGTCGCCGCTCGCGCATCCGTGACCACGCGCGCCGCGACGGGGCACCGACATTCGCGCTTCCCCGCACGCCGCTTTCAGCCGATAACGGAGAAAACGCGGAGGGGAGGACGCGCGATGGAGACCTTTGTCGAGGAAGACGACCGGCCGCTTGGCCGTTCGATCGCGCGGGGGCTGATGTGCCGCTGCCCGGCCTGCGGAGAGGGGCGGCTGCTGTCGGGATACCTGACGGTGCGCCCCGCCTGCCCCGCCTGCGGCGAGGATTTCACCGCACAGCGCGCCGATGACGGGCCGGCCTATCTGACGATCCTGATCGTCGGGCACCTGATGGCGCCCGCGATCCTGTGGGCCTTCATCGCCTTCCGGCCGCAGCCGCTGGTGATGATCGCGATCTTCGCCACCGGCTGCGTGGCGCTGTCGCTCGCGCTCCTGCCGCGGATGAAGGGAATGATGGTCGCGATCCAGTGGTCGCGGCGGATGCACGGGTTCGGAGAGGGAGAGTTGCGCCATGACTGAGGCGGCTCCGCAACAGACGATCGACAAGAGCGCGCTGCGCGATGCGGCAACGGTGCTGGTCGTGCGCCGCGACGCGCCGGGCGGTCCCGCGGTGCTGATGGGGATGCGCGGCGCAGGGGCTGCCTTCATGCCGTCGAAATACGTCTTCCCGGGCGGCGCGCTCGACCGTGGCGATGCCTCCATCCCGCTGGCCCGGCCGCTGCCCGAGACCTCGGCGCGCCGGCTGGCGCTGAATGCCCCCGCGGACATCGGCCCGGCGCTCGCCGTCGCCGCGATCCGCGAGCTTTGGGAAGAGACCGGCCTCGTCCTCGGCACGCCGGGGCGCTGGAGCGGCGATGTGCCCGCCGACTGGCAGGGCTTTGCCGAGACCGGGCACCTGCCCTCGGCCGCGGCGCTGAGCTTCGTCTTCCGCGCGATCACCCCGCCCGGCCGGCCCCGCCGCTTCGACGCGCGCTTCTTCCTCGTCGATGCGGCGCAGATCGCCTCGGACCCCGACGATTTCTCGCGCGCCTGCGACGAGCTGAGCCACCTGCACTGGGTGCCGATGGCCGAGGCGCGGCAGCTGAATCTGCCCTTCATCACCGAGGTGGTGCTGGCCGAGGTGCAGGCGCATCTGACCGAGACCGCGGGCGGCCGGGCGCCGCTCGCGGTGCCGTTCTTCGACAACCGCGGGCCGCGTTCGGTCTTTGCGCGCCTCGACTAGCGGCCCGTCAGCACCAGAAGCAGCAGCGAGCCGATGACGAGGGCGATCCCCGCGCCCTCGCGCGCGCTCAGCCGCTCGCGGAAGACCAGCGCCGAGACGAGCAGGGTGAAGACGATCTCGACCTGGCCGAAGGCGCGCACATAGGCGGCGTTTTGCAGCGCGAAGGCGGTGAACCAGCCGGCCGAGCCCGCAACGCCCGTCACCCCCACCCAGATCGTGCGGTGCCATGCGCCGACCACGCGCCCCAGCTCTCCGGGTTCGCGCAGCCGCAGATAGAGCGCCATGCCAAGCGCCTGCACCGTGGTGACGCAGGCGAGCGTGACGACGGCGCGGGCAAAGACCCCCGCCGGCATCAGCTCGAGCGTCGCGCCGCGGTAGAAAATCGAGCTGAGGCCAAAGAGCCCGCCCGCCAGGATGCCATAGACCGTGGCGCGCGGCGAGAACCCGCCCTTCGGCGCGCGCGACAGCAGCAGCACGCCGCCAAGACCGATGGCGATGGCAAGCCAGCCGGGCCCGCTCACCCCCTCGCCCAGGATCAGCGCCGAGAACAGCGCGACCTGCACCGTCTCGGTCTTGGTGAAGGCGACGCCGACGGCGAAGTTGCGAAGCTGGAACAGCGCCACGGTCAGGAAGGTGCCCGCCACCTGCGCCGCGCCGCCAAGCGCGACGAAGGCGGCAAAGCGGCCGCCCGGCAGTGGCACCGGCCCGCTCAGCGCAAGCGTCAGCACCGCCGCGGTGACCGCGATCGGCGCCCCGAAGAGAAAGCGCGAGAAGGTCGCGCCGCCGGTCGACAGCCCGCCGCCCGCCAGCCGCTTTTGCAACATGAAGCGCGCCGTCTGCACCGCCGCCGCGGCAAGCGTCACCCAGATCCAGAGCATCAGCGCCCGATCCGCCGGGTGTCGTAGCTGTTGAAGTCAAGCACCTCATGCGCCGCGGTCATCAGATCGCCCCGGCCCGGCATCTCGCGCACCAGCACCTGGCCGAAGTGACCCGACGGCGTGCCCAGCACCGCGATGCGGTAATCCTGATCGACCCAGAGCACCCAGACCGGCTCCTTGCCGAAGGCCTCGGTCGGGGTGAAGCGGGCGCCGGGCCCGGTCATCGCAAGCCGCCCCTCGAGCCGGCGCGGCTTGGTGCCCGAGCAGTCGGTGCCCGACAGCGCATAGCCGGTGCCGGTCCAGGCCCAGTCCTGCCGTGCCCCGGCGCAGCCGGGAACGCCGCTTTGCGCGACATGCCATGTGCCGCCGAACCGCGCCGGATCGAAGATCACGGCGGAAGAGATCCAGCCCTTCGGATCGCGCAGCGACACGGGTTCGGGGGCAGGTTTCGCCGCACAGGCGGCAAGGGCCAGCATCGCGGCCCAGATCAGTTGACGCATTCGGTCACACGCATTCCCACGGAGGTGATGATCTCGTTGCAGCCGGTGAGCGGGATCACCGGCGCGCAGGTCTGGGAGCGCGCAAGGCACGCCCCCTGGCAGTCAGAAGCGGTGCGGCAGGCCTTGCCGTTGTCGCGGGTGCGGGTCGCGCAGAGCTGCGCATCGCCACGGGTGATCCAGTCGCCGCCGCGCTTGACACAGGCCGCCCGTTCCAGCGCGACCTTCGCCTCGCCCACCGGCGGCAGCGGCGCCGCGGCGCGCTCGCCCCCGGGTTTGCAGGCGGCGAGCAGCACCAGCACCAGCGCCGCCAGCTCAGAACGGCATCGGATGCGCATGATGCACCCTTTCGATCGCCGCCAGCACCTCGGCCGGCAGCACCATCCCCGCCGCATCAAGCGATTTGTCGAGCTGCTCGACCGAGGTCGCGCCGATGATCGGCACCACCGGGAAGGGCCGGCCCATCACCCAGGCGATCGCCATCGTCACCGGGTCGAGCCCCGCCTTGCGCGCGATGTCGACGTAGAGATCGGCAATGTCGAAGGCGCGCGCGTTCGAGCGCCCGCCCAGCTCGCGCACGATCGACCGGCGCGAGCCCTCCGGCACGGCGCCGCCCGAATACTTGCCGCTCAGCATCCCCACCGCGAGCGGCGAATAGGCGAGCAGCGTCACCGCCTCGTGCACGCCGACCTCGGCCATGTCGAGATCGTAAAGCCGGCACATCAGCGAATATTCGTTCTGGATCGTGGCGACGCGCGGCCCGTGGCCCTCGCCCGCCAGCCGCAGCCATTCGGTGGTGCCCCAGGCGCTTTCGTTCGACAGGCCGAAATGGCGGATCTTGCCTTCCGCCACCAGCGCCTGAAGCGTCTCGAGACAGGCGATCATGTCGGCCTCGATCACCGCCTTCGAGGGCTGTTTCGCGGCGTTGAAGCCCCAGTTCTGGCGGAAGTGATAGCTGCCCCGGTTCGGCCAGTGGAACTGGTAGACGTCGATGTAATCGGTGTGCAGGCGGCGCAGGCTGCCCTCGATCGCGGTGCGGATCGAGGCGGGGGTGATCGGGTCGCCGTCGCGCACCGCCTTCAGCCCGATGCCCGAGACCTTGCTTGCCAGCACGACCTCGTCACGCCGGCCAGTCTTTGCGAACCAGCTGCCGATGATTTCCTCGGTGCGGCCGACGGTCTCGGCGCTGACCGGGTTGACCGGATACATCTCGGCGGTGTCGATGAAGGTGACGCCGCGGTCGAGCGCGCGGTCGATCTGGGCGTGGCCCTCGGCCTCGGTGTTCTGCGTGCCCCAGGTCATTGAACCCAGGCAGATTTCCGACACCATCACCCCGGTGCGGCCCAGTTCCAGCTTGCGCATCTTGTTCTCCTGCTTGCCCTCGTTCGCGGGCGCGACCGTGCCACAGTGCGCCTGCAGAGGAAAGGGCCTCACGCAAGCGTGGCCGGGATCAGTCCGCGCAGCGCATTGCCGAGGAACAGCCCCTCGCTCAGGTCGTCGAGATGCAGCGTCGCCTCGCGCGCACGGCCCTCGTCCAGCAGCTCGGCGCGCAGCACGCCGGGCAGGCAGCCCGCGGCGAGCGGCGGGGTCAGCAGCCCATCGCCGCGCGCGACGAAGAGATTGGTGATCGTGCCCTCGGCCAGCTCGCCGCGCTCGTTGAGGAAGATCAGCTCGTCCACCCCCTCGGGTAGCGCGGCGCGCGCCGTGTCATAAAGCGCCCGCTCGGTCGTTTTCAGCCGCAGCCAGGGCGAGGCGCTGTCGACCCGCGCCGGCGCAATCGCCACGCGCCAGAGCGGTTTCGCGGCCGGCAGGGGCGCCTGCGTCAGCTCCGCCCGACCATCAAGCCCCACCGTCAGCCGCAGCCGCAGGGCCGTCGGCCCGGTCACGGCATCGAGCCGCGCCTCGGCCTCGCCCGGCAGCCGCGAAATGCCAAGCGCCGCACAGCCGGCATCGAGCCGCGCCAGGTGGCGCGCGCGGCGCGCGGCGCCGGTCGCGGGCTCCCAGCGGAGCGTCTCGATCAGCCTCAGCCCGGCAGGGGCGCGTTCACGAAGGCCGCCTTGCACAGCGCTTCCTCCCATTCCTCGGGGCCGCGGCTGTCATGCACCACGCCGCCGCCGACATTCAGCACCGCCTGCCCATCCCGCACCATCACGGTGCGGATCGCCACGTTGAATTCCATCGCCCCCGAGGGCGCGATCCAGCCGATCGCCCCGCAATAGGCGCCGCGCGGGCCGGTCTCGAGCTCGCGGATGATCTCCATCGCCCGGATCTTCGGCGCACCGGTCACCGATCCGCATGGGAAGAGCGCCGCGCAAATCCTTGCAAAGTCGAGATTTTCGACCAGATCCGCGGTGACGGTCGAGGTCATCTGATGCACTGTCGCATAGCTTTCGATCTCGAAGAGCCGCGGCACCTTCACCGTGCCCGGATGCGCGATCCGGCTCAGGTCGTTGCGCAGAAGATCGACGATCATCAGGTTCTCGGCCCGGTTCTTGTCCGAGCCGCGCAGCCACGCCGCCGCAGCCCGGTCGGCCTCGGGCGTCGCCCCGCGCGCCACCGTGCCCTTCATCGGCCTCACCTCGGCCCGGCCCCGCGCATCGACGGCGAAGAAGAGCTCAGGCGAGCGCGACAGCAGCGCGAAATCGTCAGCCTCGACCAGACAGCCATGGCCCACCGGCTGGCTCGCCTGCAGCCGGGCATAGAGCGCGCGCGGATCGGTGGCGCAGGGCGCGTGCAGCGGGAAGGTCAGGTTGATCTGATAGACGTCGCCCGCCGAGATATAGTCCTGCACCCGGTCGAAGGCCGCCGCATAGGCCGCGGGTGTGATCGCCGGGACGAAGGCCGGCACCTCGGCCGCGGGCTCGACCGCCGGACGCGGGCGCCCGGGCGCGTCATAGGCGCCGACGAGCAGCAGCGGCAGGGGGCGGTCTGCGGGCAGCAGCGGGGCGAGCCGCCCGATCAGGCAATAGCCCAGCTCATAGCTGAACACCCCCGCCAGCCACAGCCCGTCCGCCCGCGCCCGCTCGATCGCCTCGAAGGCCGCGGCAAGGTCTTCGGGGGCCTCGGCCCGGATCACCCGGCGCGGCGCGGCAAAGCGCGCGCCAGCCCCGCCCGGCCCCCGATCGAATTCGAAACTCAGTTCCCCGGCCACCGGCCCCTCACGCGCTTGGTCGCGCGAGATATGCGGGGGCCGGCGCGCAAGTGCAACGCCTCAACCGACGGAAAAGTGCCATTCCCCGTCACCAAGCGCCGGGCTCGCGTGATCGAGCGCCAGCGGCGAGCGCGAGAAGACGATCGGCGTGCGCAGACCGGCAATGCCCTCGGGCGCGATCTGCATGGCCCGCGCCGTCACCTGCGGCTCGGCCAGCGCCTCGGAGACGTCGTTGATCGGCCCGCCGGGCACGCCCGCCGCCTCCATCGCCGCGATCAGCTCGGCCTTCGGGCGCAGCGCGGTGCGCGCGGCGATGCGGGCGCAGATCTCGTCGCGGCGCACGACCCGGGCCGGGTTGGTGGCGAAATCGGGATCGTCGCATTCGCTCATCCCCAGAATGCCGCACAGCGCGCGGAATTGCCGGTCATTGCCGCAGGCGATGATGAAATGCCCGTCTTCCGAGGGGAAGACCGAATAGGGCACGATCGAGGGGTGGGCATTGCCCAGCCGATGCGGCACCACCCCGCCGAGCAGATAGTTCATCGCCTGGTTCGCCAGCACGCCGACGCCGACGTCGAGCAGCGACAGATCGACATGCTGGCCCTGACCCGAGCGCTCCCGCTCGGCCAGCGCCGCCTGCACGCCGATCACGCCGTAAAGCCCGGTGAAGATGTCGATCCAGGCGACGCCCACCTTCTGCGGCTCGCCGCCCTTTGCGCCGGTCAGGTCCATGATCCCGCACATGCCCTGCACGAGGAAGTCATAGCCCGGCTGTTTCGCCCGCGGCCCGGTCTGGCCGAAGCCGGTGACCGAGGCATAAACGAGGCGCGGGTTCAGCGCCGCGCAGCTGGCGTAATCGAGGCCGAATTTCGCCAGACCGCCGACCTTGAAGTTTTCGAGCAGAACATCAGCTTCGGCGATCAAGCCCTTGACCTTCTTCAGGTCTTCCGGGCTCGAGAAGTCGCAGGTGACCGAGCGCTTGCCGCGGTTCGCCGCGTGGTAATAGGCCGCCACCGTCTCGGTCGTGCCATCGGGGCGCGGGCGCTCGACGAAAGGCGGGCCCCAGCGGCGGGTGTCGTCGCCCTCGGGCGCCTCGACCTTGATCACCTCGGCGCCGAGGTCCGACAGCACCTGCCCGATCCACGGCCCCGCCAGGATCCGCGCCAGCTCCACCACCTTGAGGCCCCGCAGCGGCGCCTCTGCCCGCATCTCCATTCCGCTCTCCCGTCTCCGTCGCGATGCCGTCGCGGCACCCCGTCCCCTACCTAGCGCCGCCGGGCCCGGGGTTCGACCGTTCTTTCCGCGGCACACCATGTGTAAAACGCATGGATCGCCGCGGCAACGCCCCGCCTTGCCCCCCCGATCGCGTCAGGGCTGGACCATCGCCCGGCCAAGGCCCATCCTCGCGCGCGCAAGCCGCGGGCGGGGCAGGACACCTGCCGCGGCCGGAAGAAGGACGTGGATGATGGATGATTTCGACAAGGCTCTCGACGGGTTCGAGAAGGTCAGCGCGCCGGCGATCGGCGACGCGGAGCTGACGGCGCGGCTGTCGGGGCTGCAGGCGCGGCTGCGCGCCGAGGGGGTGAAGGCCGCCTGGCTCGATGCCTCGTCCTCGCTACGCTATTACACCGGTCTGTCGATCGGGCTGTCGGAACGCGTGCATGGCGCGCTGATCCCGGCCGAGGGCGCGCCGATCTATGTCAGCCCGCAGTTCGAGGTGCCGAAGCTCGAGACGATGCTGCGCATCGGCGGCGAGATCCTGCCCTGGGAGGAACACGAAGACCCCTGCGCGATGATCGGCACCCGTCTGGGTCAGCTCGCCGCCCCCGGCGCGGGGCTGGCGCTTGATCCGGCGACGCCCTTCCGCTTTGCCGGCCGGCTGAGCGCGGCGATGGCGGGTGCGGTGGTGCCGGCCGAGGCGATGATCGCGGCACAGCGGCAGGTGAAATCGGCGGCCGAGATCGCCATCATCCAGACCGCGATGGACGCGAGCTGGCGGTTGCAGAAGACCGTGCACGACCTGCTGCGCCCCGGGCTCACCACCACCGAGCTGTGCGATTTCGTCGACGAGGCGCACCGCCGGATGGGGCTCGCGCCGCTTTTCGTCGCGGTGCAGTTCGGCGAGGCGACGGCCTATCCGCATGGCGTGCCCTATCCGCAGGTGCTGAAGGAGGGCGACATGGTTCTGGTCGACCTCGGCGGCATCCTGAACGACGGCTATCGCTCGGACATCACCCGCACCTATGTCTTCGGCACGCCAACCGAGCGCCAGCGCGCGATCTGGAACGCCGAGCGGCGCGCCCATGCCGCGGCCTTCGCGGCGGCACGGCTCGGCACGCCCTGCGAGGCGGTCGATGCCGCCGCCCGCGCCTCGCTTGCCGCGGATGGCTATGGCCCCGACTATGCCGTGCCCGGCCTGCCGCACCGCACCGGCCACGGGCTTGGCCTCGACATCCACGAGGACCCGTTCATCGTGCGCGGCAATGTGACGCCCCTCGCCCCCGGCATGGTGTTCTCGATCGAGCCGATGCTGTGCGTCTATGGAGAATGCGGCGTGCGGCTCGAGGATATCGTGCACATGGGCGAGGATGGCCCGCACTGGTTCTGCCCGCCGGCCATGACCCTCGACGCGCCGTTCTGAATCGGCTTTACTGACGTCGGGTTGCCCATTGCACCGGCAACGCGATATTGTGATTTTCGAACGAGCGGTCAAATTTGCGACATCGGCAGAATACCCGCAACGCCTTGAAAAAACTGCCGGATCACAACGGCATGTCGAATCACTAACAACAGTGAGTGAAAGGAAGCACCCATGAAACTCCTCTCCCGCAGCCTTCTGGCCGCCTCGGCGCTTGCGCTGATGTCGGCGGCCCCGGCGCTGGCGAAGACCTTCGTCTACTGCTCGGAAGCCTCGCCCGAGGGCTTCGACCCGGCGCCCTACACCGCCGGCACCACCTTCGACGCCTCGGCGCACCCGGTCTACAACGGCCTGGTCGAGTTCAAGTCCGGCACCACCGAGGTCGTGCCCGCGCTCGCCGAGAGCTGGGACGTTTCGGAAGACGGCACCGTCTACACCTTCCACCTGCGCAAGGGCGTGAAATGGCAGTCGAACGACGTCTTCACGCCCACCCGCGAGCTGACCGCCGATGACGTGGTCTTCTCCTTCGTCCGTCAGGGCGATGCGACGAACCCGTGGCACGAATACATCCCCGGCATCACTTACGAGTATTACACCTCGATGGAGATGCCCGATCTGGTGAAATCGGTCGAGAAGGTCGATGACCTGACCGTCAAGATCACCCTGAACCACCCCGAGGCGCCCTTCATCGCCAACCTTGCGATGCCCTTCATGCGCATCGTGTCGCAGGAATACGCCGACACGCTGGCCAAGGCCGGCACCAAGGAAGACTTCAACAACAAGCCGATCGGCACCGGCCCGTTCAAGTTCGTCGCCTATCAGAAGGACGCGGTGATCCGCTTCCAGAAAAACCCCGACTACTGGGGCGAGGCGCCGAAGATCGACGACCTCGTCTTCGCGATCACGCCCGACGCCTCGGTCCGCCTGCAGAAGCTGAAGGCGAACGAATGCCAGCTGATGCCCTATCCGGCGCCGGCCGACCTCGCCACGATCAAGGCCGACCCGAACCTCAAGCTTGACGAGCTGCCGGGCCTGAACGTCGCCTATCTCGCCTACAACACCACCGTTGCCCCCTTCGACAAGGTCGAGGTGCGCAAGGCGCTGAACATGGCGATCAACAAGCAGGCGATCATCGACGCCGTGTTCCAGGGCGCCGGCCAGGTCGCCAAGAACCCGATCCCGCCGACCATGTGGTCGTACAACGACGCCGTGCAGGACGACGCCTACGATCCGGAAGCGGCGAAGAAGATGCTCGCCGACGCCGGCGTCAAGGATCTGTCGATGAAGATCTGGGCGATGCCGGTGCAGCGTCCCTACATGCCGAACGCGCGCCGCACCGCCGAGCTGATGCAGTCCGACCTCGCCAAGGTCGGCGTCAAGGCCGAGATCGTCTCCTACGAATGGGGCGAATACCTGAAGAAGTCGATGGAAGAGGGCCGCGACGGCGCCGTCATCCTCGGCTGGACCGGCGACAACGGCGACCCGGACAACTTCCTGTCGGTGCTGCTGTCCTGCGCCGGCGCCAAGGCCGGCGGTGCGAACCGCGCCTTCTGGTGCAACCAGGAGTTCTCGGACCTGCTGACCCAGGCCAAGAAGACCTCGGACGTGGCCGAGCGCACCAAGCTCTACGAGCAGGCGCAGGTCATCTTCAAGGAGCAGGCGCCGTGGGACACGCTCGCGCACTCGACCCAGTTCGTACCGATGCGCAAGAACGTGACCGGCTTCACGATGAGCCCGCTGGGCGACTTCACCTTCGAAAACGTCGACATCACCGAGTGATCCTCGGCTGACATCACAGGCGGGCGCGCAGGGGCAAAACCCCTTGCGCGCCCGTCGAGGATATAACGCATGATACGCTTCCTTCTCACCAAGCTGCTCTATCTGGTCCCGACCTTCCTCGGGATCACGATCGTCGCTTTCGGTTTCGTCCGTGTGCTGCCCGGTGACCCGGTGCTGCTGATGGCCGGCGAGCGCGGGCTGACGCCCGAACGCCACGCCGAACTTGCCCACCAGCTCGGCTTCGACAAGCCTGTCTGGGCACAGTATTTCGACTTCCTGACGCGGCTTCTGCATGGCGACCTCGGCAATTCGCTGGTGACGAAGAAGCCGGTTCTGGGCGAGTTCCTGACCCTCTTCCCCGCCACCGTCGAGCTCGGCATCGTGGCGATCATCATCGCGACCCTCGTCGGCGTGCCGGTGGGGGTGCTCGCCGCGATCAAGCGCGGTTCGTGGTTCGACCAGGTGTCGATGACGGCCGCGCTCGTCGGCTTCTCGATGCCGATCTTCTGGTGGGGTCTGCTGCTCATCATCCTGTTCTCGGGCATCCTGCAATGGACGCCGGTGTCGGGGCGGATCTCGCTGATGTTCTTCTTCCCGCAGGTCACCGGCTTCATGCTGATCGACAGCCTGCTGTCGGGGCAGAAGGGCGCGTTCGTCTCCGCGCTCAGCCATCTGATCCTGCCCTCGGTGGTGCTGGCCACGATCCCGCTTGCGGTGATCGCGCGGCAGACCCGCTCGGCGATGCTCGAGGTGATGGGCGAGGATTACGTGCGCACCGCGAAGGCGAAAGGCATGCCCTATTCGCGCGTCGTGATGGTGCATGCGCTGCGCAACGCGATGATCCCGGTGATCACCACGATCGGGCTGCAGGTGGGCGTGCTGCTTGCCGGCGCGATCCTGACCGAGACGATCTTCTCCTGGCCGGGGATCGGCAAGTGGATGATCGATTCGATCTCGCGCCGCGACTATCCGGTGGTGCAGTCGGGCCTGCTGATGATCGCCGCCATCGTGATGCTGGTGAACCTGCTCGTCGACCTGACCTATGGCCTGATCAACCCGAGGATCCGCCACAAATGACCGAGACCGTCACCAACACCCCGGCCGTGAAGCTGAGCGACGCCGCAATCCGGCGCCGGATGCTTGCGGATTTCTGGTTCCACTTCAAACAGAACAAGGGCGCGGTCGCGGGGATGATCGTCTTCGTGCTGCTCGTCCTGGCCGCGGTCCTTGCCGCGGTGATCGCACCGCATGACCCGACCCAGCAATACCGCGATGCGCTGCTGGTGCCGCCGGTCTGGCAGGAGGGCGGCCGCGCCGACTTCCTGCTCGGCACCGATGCGGTCGGCCGCGACATGCTCTCGCGACTGATCTACGGCGCGCAATATTCGCTCTTCATCGGCATCGTCGTGGTCTCCATCGCGCTCGTCGGCGGCATCGTGATCGGCATGGTCGCGGGCTTCTACGGCGGCTGGGTCGATACCGTCATCATGCGGGTGATGGACGTGATCCTCGCCTTCCCCTCGCTGCTGCTGGCGCTGGTGCTGGTCGCGATCCTCGGGCCGGGGCTGCTGAACGCGATGATCGCCATCGCGATCGTCTACCAGCCACATTTCGCCCGCCTGACCCGCGCCGCGGTGATGGGCGAGAAGGAACGCGAATATGTCACCGCCGCGCGCGTTGCCGGCGCCGGCAACATGCGGCTGATGTTCAAGACCATCCTGCCGAACTGCCTGGCGCCGCTGATCGTGCAGGCGACGCTGAGCTTCTCCTCGGCGGTGCTGGATGCGGCCGCGCTTGGCTTCCTCGGCATGGGGGCACAGCCGCCCGCCTCGGAATGGGGCACGATGCTCGCCGAGGCGCGCGAGTTCATCCTGCGCGCCTGGTGGGTCGTCACCTTCCCCGGTCTTGCCATCCTGATCTCGGTGCTGGCGATCAACCTGATGGGCGACGGCCTGCGCGACGCGCTCGACCCGAAACTAAAGAAGAGCTGAGGTCTCCATGGCACTCCTGACCATCCGCAACCTCACCGTCCGCTTCGCCACCTCGACCGGCAGCTTCACCGCCGTCGACGGCATCGACGTGCGCGTCGATGCCCG
Source organism: Paenirhodobacter hankyongi (assembly GCF_003664585.1). Lineage (GTDB taxonomy): Bacteria > Pseudomonadota > Alphaproteobacteria > Rhodobacterales > Rhodobacteraceae > Rhodobacter > Rhodobacter hankyongi. Next base: position 46,119 of record NZ_RCHI01000007.1, on the reverse strand, counting down.
CGAGGTGCTGGCGATCGTCGGCGAATCCGGCTCGGGCAAGTCGGTCTCGATGCTGGCGATGATGGGGCTTCTGCCCGACACCGCCACCGTCACCGCCGACGAGATGACCTTCGACGGCCACGACCTGCTGCACATGACCCCGGCCGAGCGCCGCCAGGTCATCGGCCGCGAGATCACGATGATCTTCCAGGAGCCGATCGCGTCGCTCAACCCCTCCTTCACCGTCGGCTTCCAGATCGAGGAAGTGCTGCGGCTGAACCTCGGCCTCAAGCGGCACGCGGCGCATGAACGCGCGCTCGAACTCTTCCGTGCCGTCGGCATCCCGGAACCCGAGGTGAAGATCCACGCCTACCCGCACCAGATGTCGGGCGGCCAGTGCCAGCGCGTGATGATCGCGATGGCGATCGCCACCAATCCGCGCCTGCTGATCGCCGACGAGCCGACCACCGCGCTCGACGTGACGATCCAGAAGCAGATCCTCGACCTGCTGATGAAGCTGCAGGAGGATTACGGCATGGCGCTGATCCTCATCACCCATGACATGGGCGTGGTGGCGGAAACCGCCGACCGGGTCGTGGTGCAGTACAAGGGCCGGAAGATGGAGGAGGCCGACGTGCTCACCCTCTTCGAGGCACCGCAAAGCGCCTATACCCGGGCGCTGCTCTCGGCGCTGCCCGAGAACGCCACGGGCGACCGGCTGCCCACGGTGTCGGACTTCTTCGGTGCGGAGGGCGTGCAATGACCGAGATCGTCGTCGAGGGCGTGGCCCTCACCCAGGACTACCTGATCCCGGGCGGCATGTTCGGCAAGGCCCGGACGCTGCGCGCGGTCAAGGGCGCCTCCTTCGCGGTGGAAAAGGGCAAGACCCTGGCCATCGTGGGCGAGTCGGGATCCGGCAAGTCGACGCTCGCCCGGATCATCGCGCTGATCGACCACCAGTCGGGCGGCGTGCTGAAGATCGCCGGCGAGGCGGTCGACATCGCGCGGCGCAAGCCTGACCATGCCCTGCGCTCGAAGGTGCAGATGGTGTTCCAGAACCCCTATGGCAGCCTCAACCCGCGCCAGAAGATCGGCGACGTGCTGATGGAGCCCTTGCTGCTGAACACCACGCTGCCTGCGGCCGAGCGGCGCGCCCGCGCCGAGGCGATGCTGGTCAAGGTCGGCCTCGCGCCCGAGCATTTCAACCGCTACCCGCACATGTTCTCGGGCGGGCAGCGGCAGCGCATCGCCATCGCCCGCGCGCTGATGCTGAACCCGGCGCTTCTGGTGCTCGACGAGCCGGTCTCGGCGCTCGACCTTTCCGTGCAGGCGCAGGTGCTGAACCTGCTCGCCGATCTGCAGGAAGAATTCGGCCTGACCTATGTCTTCATCAGCCATGACCTGTCGGTGGTGCGCTACATCGCCGACGACGTGATGGTGATGCACAAGGGCGACGTGGTGGAACAGGGCACGCGCGACGAGATCTTCTCGAACCCGCGCCACCCCTACACCCAGCAGCTGTTTGCCGCGACGCCGGTCACCGACATCGCCGCGATCCGCGCCCGGGTCGAGCGCCGCAAGGCACTGCTCGCCGCACGCTGAGGCCTGCGGCCAGGACGGAAACCCGAAGGGGGCCGGGCAGCGATGCCCGGCCCCTGCCCGTTCCGGCCTCGACCACATCGCTTGCCCTCAAAATAGTTTGCAATGCAAATCATTTTGAGGCACAGGCAGCCGATGCGCATCGAGCCCGATTCCCCCCGCCTCCGCTTCGGATATCTCTTCGTCTCGCTCGGCCGCGCCTGGCGGCGCGTCGTCGACCTGCACCTGGCCGAGGCCGGGCTCAGCGACGCCACCTGGGCGCCGCTCGTCAACCTTGCCCGCCACGGCGACGACATCAGCCAGACCGAGCTGGCCGCGCGCGTGGGCCTTGACGGCTCGAGCCTCGTGCGGCTGATCGACCTGCTCGCCGAGCGCGGTTTCGTCGAGCGTCAGGTCGACCCCGCCGACCGCCGCGCCCGCCGGCTGCTGCTGACCGAGGCCGGCCGCGCCGAGGTCGAGCGCATCCTGACCGAGCTCGGCCGGATCGAGACCGAGCTGCTCGCCGATGTCGAGGAGGCCGAGATCGGCCGGATGCTCGATGCGATGGAACGGATCAAGGCCCGCACCGAGGCCATGCTCGACCGGGAGACCTCGAAATGACCGCCACCCTCGAACGCTATGGCTTCGACGCCGCCCGCACCGCCTTTGCCGGGCGCACCGCGGTCGCCGCCTGCATCGCCTTCGTCATCGGCTGGGCGCTCGGGCTCGAACATCCGCAATGGTCGGCGATGGCGGTCTGGGCCGCCTCGCAACCGACGCGCGGGCAGCTGCTGGAAAAGGGCTTCTTCCGCGTCGCCGGCACGATCAGCGGCACGCTCGCCGGCATCGCGCTGGTGCTGGCGATGGAGATCCACCCGGCGCTGCTGGTCCTCGGGCTTGCGCTCTGGGTCGGGCTGTGCACCGCGATCGGCAACCTGCAGCGCGGCTTTGTCGCCTATGGCACGGTGCTTGCGGGCTATACCGCGGCGATGGTGTCGCTGCTCGATGCCGCGCACCCCGATCAGGTGCTGCACCTTGGCGCGGACCGTTTCGCGACGGTGCTGACGGGGGTCGTCACCGCGATGGTGGTGGGCGCCTTCTTCGCGCCGCCGGCCGCACGCGGCGCACTGCGCGCGCGCCTCGCCGCGCTGGTCGCCGACCTGCTCGAGGCCGCGGCGACGCCCGCAAGCGACGAGCGCGCGCCGGCCCTTCTGGCCGAGATGTCGGCGATCGAGGACGGGCTCGACCCGCATGGCGCGGGCTCGTTCCGTTCGCGGCGCGACGTGCGGGCGGTGCGCGCGGTGCTGATCGCGGCGATGGCGCTGCTCTTGTGGCGGCGCACCGCCGAGACCCTGCCCGCCGCCGTCGCGGCCGAGCTGATGCGCGCGGCGCAGCTGCTGCGCGCCGATGCCCCCGAGGCCGCGGCCGAGGCGCTGACCCGCGCCTGCGCCGGCCGACCCGACCTGGCCGAGACCCTCGCGCCCCTCGCCGCCGCCCTGCACGGCTGGCTGCGCCCCGAGACCCCGCCGACCGAGACCGCCCTGCCCGTCGTGCTGCACCGCGACTGGATCGGCGCGCGCGAGGCGGGGCTGCGCGCCTTTGGCGGGCTGTTGCTCTTCGGCGCGATCTGGCAGCTCACCGGCTGGAGCGCAGGCGCCTACATGCTGCTTGGCCTGTCGGTGATGCTGTCGCTGTTCTCGAGCTTCGAGAACCCCACCGCACAGATGCGCAACGTCTTCTACGGCCAGATCCTCGGCGTGATCGGTGCGCTTGCCTGCCGCTGGCTCGCGTGGCCGCTCGCCGGCAGCGAGCTGCAGATGATCCTCTCGACCCTGCCCTTCATCCTGATCGGGCCTCTCTTCGTCGGCCATCGCCGCACCGTGGGGGCAAGCTTCGACTACAACATGGTGCTGATGCTGATGCTGCAGCCGCACTGGCCGCTGAGCGGCAGCCTCAACGCCTCGCTGGCGGCGGGGCTTGCGGTTCTGGCCGGGCCGGTGGTGGCGATGATCGCCTATCGCTTCGTCTATCCGACGAGCCTGCGGCGCCGGCAGGAGACGCTGATCGCGATGATGCGGCGCGACCTTGGCGATCTGGCCGCCGATCCGCAGGCGCTCAGCCACCGGCAGGTGTGGCGGGCGCGGCTCTATCACCGGGTGCTGCGGCTGGTGCGGCTGTCGGGGCGCTCGGCCCGGGCAAGCGGCGAGGCGATGGAGATCGGCCTGGCGCTTCTGGGCCTTGGTCAGGCGACGATGCGCGCGCATGAGATCGAGGCCGCGGGCGTGCCCGCGGCGCGGGCGGCGCGGGCGGTGCTGGCACGACTGGCACGGTTCCCGGCCGATCCCGGGCACAGCAGCGCGGCGCTGGCCCGGCTTGGCGCGCGGCTGAGCGGGGCGGATGCCACGCTTTTCGCCGAGGCGGCGGCGCAGATCACCGCCCCCGCCGTCACCGGCCGCGCGGCCTGAGCCTCAGCCGTCGCAGCCGGGCGCGACCCAGAGCCGGATCGGCGCGCCCTCGGACGTGCCGATCTCGCGGCAGCTGCCCTCGGCGCAGAGCGTCCAGCCGCCGAGCGTGGCGCCCGAAGCGGCAAGGAAGACCTCGCGCTGCAGCGGCAATTTCGGGAAATAGTGCCAGCCGTCGGGTTCGAGGATCGCATCGGGCGGCGCTTCCATGCCCGCCCCCGCGCTCGTCACCCGGGCCTCGACCGGGCGCAGCCCGGCGCCCGTGACCTCCCAGCGTTCCCACCAGGTGGTGTGCTGGACCGAATGGGTCCAGCTCAGGGTGAAGGTGCCGACGGCAAGGGCAAGCGCCTTGCCGCCGGCGAGGATGCACAGCGTCATGCCGCGGCCGGCGCGCCCTTGCGCCCGCGCAGCCAGATCAGCCCCGCGACAAGCGCCGTGATGCCGAAGCCCAGCTCGTCCGAGATCGGCAGCGCCACGATCAGCGACACGCCACCGGCGAACGCGAGCACCCGCTCGTACCAGCGCAGCGGCATGTTCAGATAGCCCACCACCGCAAGGCCCCAGAGCGCAATCGCGATTACCGTCTTCGTCACGACATAAGCGACCTCGACCGGATAGCCGAACTGCTGCGCCATCCAGCCGCCGTCCTGCAGCATCAGCGAGGGGGTGAAGACCGCCATGAACGGCACGATGAAGCCCGCGGCCGCCATCCGGATCGCCTGCAGCGAGATCTTCAGCCCCGACGACTTGGCGATCGGCCCGGCGGCAAAGCAGGCCAGTGCCACGGGCGGCGTCAGGTCGGCCATGATGCCGAAGTAGAAGACGAACATGTGGCTGACGATCAGCGGCACGCCGAGTTCCAGCAGCGCGGGGCCGGCAAGCGACGAGGTGATGATGTAGTTCGGGATCGTCGGGATGCCCATGCCGAGGACCAGGCAGGTGAGCATCGTCAGCACCAGCGACAGGAACAGGTTGTTGTGCCCGATCTGGATGATCGCCCCGATGAAGGTGGAGGCGATGCCGGTCAGCGTCAGCGTGCCGATGACGATGCCGACGATGGCACAGGCCATGCCCACCGGCAGCGCGTTGCGCGCGCCCTGCGCCAGTGCATCCCGCACGATCGCAAGCGTATGCCGCCCGCCCTTGAACGGGATCGTTGCGATGACAAGCGCGCCGATCACCACGAAGAGCGCCTTCACCCCATACTCGAGGAAGGTGGCGCAGCCGAGGCCGAGCGCCAGCCAGAACACCACGCGGAAGGCGGTGGGCCCGATCAGCGCGGCGAGCGGCGTGCCGAGGATCAGCACGACGACCAGGCCAAGGCCCATGGTGCCCGCGAAGATCGGCGTATAGCCCGCGAACAGCAGGTAGATCAGTGCAGCAAGCGGCAGCACCAGCGGCCACTGTTCCTTCACCGCGGTCCAGGGGTTCGGCAGTTCGGCCTTCGACATGCCCTTGAGGCCCATCCGGCCGGCTTCCAGATAGACCATCCAGAACACCACGCCGAAATAGAGCAGCGCCGGGATGATCGCGGCCTTGACGATCGCGGCATAGGGCACGTTCAGCGTCTCGGCCATGATGAAGGCGACGGCGCCCATCACCGGCGGCATGATCTGCCCGCCCATCGAGGCGGTGGCCTCGACGCCGCCGGCAAAGGCCGAGCGGAAGCCGAATTTCTTCATCAGCGGGATGGTGAACTGACCCGAGGCCACGACGTTCGCCACGCCCGAGCCCGAGATCGTGCCCATCAGCGCCGAGGACAGCACCGCGACCTGCGCCGGGCCGCCGCGCAGATGGCCCACGAGGCCGAGCGCGAAGTCGTTGAACAGGTTCAGCATCCCCGCCCGTTCGAGGAAGGCCGCGAAGACGACGAAGATGAAGATGTAGGAGCTGCTGACATAGATCGGCGTGCCGTAGATCCCTTCGGTGCCGAAGGAGAAGTTCTCGACCAGCTGGGCGAAGTCATAGCCGCGGGTCTGGAACACGCCCGGCGCATATTCGCCGAAGGCGGCATAGGCCAGGAACAGCGAGGCGATGATCGCCAGCGGCCAGCCCATCAGCTGGCGCGAGGCGATGAAGACGACGACGATCAGCACCGTGCCGGTGACGAGGTCGGCCGTCGTCAGATAGCCGGTGCGCTGGATGATGTCGGTGTAGAAGATCCAGTTGTAGATGCCGGTCGCGAAGCCCGCGAGGCCGACGATCCAGTACCAGATCTTGCCGAGCTTCGTCTTCATCACCAGGTTCGAGATGAGGACGCAGCCCAGAAGCACGAGGAAGCCGACGTGCAGCGCACGCAGGATCTGGCTCGGCAAGGTGCCATAGGCGGCAACGAAAAGCTGGAACAGCGAGAAGGCGAAGGCGATCCAGAACGCGATCTTGCCGCTCAGCCCCTCGCCGAAGCCGGGCGGCAGCCCCTCGAGCGCCTCTTCGTGCTCGGGGTGTGCGGTGTCATGGATGGATTGGGATGCGGACATCAGGGGTCTCCGGCTGGGCAAGGGAAAAGCGGGCGCCGAGGGCGCCCGAAGGTCCGGGCGGCCACGCCGCCCGGGGTCCGGTCCTGCCCGGTTTACTTGATCAGGCCGACTTCACGGTAATAGCGCTCGGAACCCGGATGCAGCGGGATCGAGAGGCCGGTGACCGCATTCTCGAGCTTGATGTTCTTCGCCGCCGAATGCGCCGCCTCGAGCTTGGTCAGGTTCTCGAACAGCAGCTTGGTCATCTGATAGGCGGTCTCGTCGCTGACACCCGCGCGGGTCACAAGGATGTTGCCCACGGCCGCGGTCGGGATGTCCTCGGTCTGGCCCTGATAGGTGCCCGCCGGGATCACCGCCGGCACATAGGGGGCGCCGATCTTCTCGACGACTTCCTTCGGGATCGCGACGATGGTGATGTCATGGGTCGAGGCGAGGTCCTTGATGAAGGCGACGCCCAGGCCCGAGGACTGCAGCGTTGCCTGCAGCTGGCGGTTCTTGATCAGCTCGGCCGATTCCGCATAGGGCAGGTATTCGACCTTGCCGAGGTCGTCATAGCTCATGCCCGCCGCCTTGAAGATCTCGCGCGCGTTGAGCTCGGTGCCCGAGGCCGGCGCGCCGACCGAGAGCGTCTTGCCCTTCAGGTCGTAGATCGTCTTGATGCCCGAATCCTTCTCGGCGACGATCTGGATGTAGTTCGGATAGATCGCGGCGAGCGCGCGCAGGTCGGTCAGCGGCTTCGGGAAGCCCGCCTCGGCATTGCCTTCCAGCCCCGCCTTGACCGAGTCGCCAAGTGCGAAGGCAAGCTCCGCCTTCTTCGCGCCGAGCAGGTTCAGGTTCTCGACCGAAGCCTTGGTCGCCTGCACCTGGGTGCGCGCGCCCGAAATGTTCTCGCCGTAGATCTCCGACAGCGCCACGCCGAGCGGATAATAGACACCCGAGGTGCCGCCGGTGGCGATGTTGATGAATTCCGCCTGCGCCGCCGGCGCGATCAGCGCGGCTGCCGTCATCGCGGCGGAAAAGACCTTGGCCTTGAAACCGATCATGCGATTTCCTCCCCTAGCATTGGCTTCGATGGGCGAAAGCCTGACCGAGCGCCTCCGTCGCGCAAAGAAATTTCGCACCCCGGCAATGAATTCGTCACAATGATGCAATCGGCTGATTTTGCGTCACTTTTCCGGGAGCAAAATGTGATCGCCACCGTCAAAACGGGCAATAAATCGCCAGAGATAAGTCTGCGGGCGGATTTCCGCCCACCTCAATCCGCCCGCAATCCGTATTTCGCGATCTTTTCGTTCAGCGTCCGGCGCGGGATGCCCAGCATTTCCGCCGCCTCCGAAGAGCGCCCGTCATGCAGGCGAAGCGCCTCGGCGATCGCCTCCGCCTCGAAGCGCGCGACGCGTTCGGGCAGGGTGCCGGCCTCGGGGATCGGGGCGGCGACCGGCAGGCGCAGGCCCAGCACATGGCGCTCGGCCGCGGCCTTCAGCTCGGCCGCGTTGCCCGGCCAGTCCTGCCCCTCGAGAAGCCGCAGATCGGCATCAAGCAGCACCGGCACCGGCCGGCCGAAGCGCTCGGCCGCGTCCTCGACGAAGCGGGTGAACAGCAGCGCGATGTCCTCGCGCCGCTCGCGCAGCGGCGGCACGGCGAGGTCGATCGCCGTCAGCCGGTGATAGAGGTCGGCGCGGAACCGGCCGGCGGCGATCTCCACCCCCATCTCGGCATGGGTCGCGGCGATCACCCGGATGTCGACGGGGCGTGGCGCGTTCGAGCCGATGCGCTCGATCGTGCGGTCCTGCAGCACGCGCAGCAACCGCGCCTGCAGCGCCGGGCTCAGCCGCTCGATGCCGTCGAAGAAGACAGTGCCGCCATTCGCATGTTCCAGCTTGCCGACCCGCACCGCGGTGGTGCCGGCGACGAAGCCGCGCTCGTGGCCCAGAAGCTCGGCCTCGAAGGCCTGTTCGGGGCGCGGCGCGCAATCGATCACCACGAAGGGCCGGCGGGCGCGGCGGCCGAAGTCGTGCATCGCCCGCGCGATCTCTTCCTTGCCCACCCCCGGCTCGCCGCGGATCAGCAGATCGACCGGCAGATCGGCGAGCACCCGCACCGCCTCGCGACACGCCGCCATCGCCGGCGACACGCCCGCAAGCCGCGATTCCAGCCGCACCGAGGCGATCTCGGACCAGCGCGCCGCGCGCACCTCGCGCCGCATCCGGCGCAGCTCGACGGCGCGGTCGATCGCCGCCACCAGATGCTCGGCGACATAGGGTTTCTCGATGAAATCATGCGCACCCTCACGCATCACCTCGACCGCGACCGGCACATCGCCATGGCCGGACAGCAAAATCACCGGCAGATCGGGATCGGCCGCGCGCAGGTGGCGCAACACGTCGCGCCCCTCGATCCCGGGCATGCGCAGGTCGGTCACCACGCAATCGGTCGCCGCCGGGTCGATCGCGGCCAGCGCCTTGTGCGGGTCGGTGAAGGTGGCGACGGCAAAACCCGAGGCCTCGAGCCAGTCAGCCGCCGCCTCGCACAGCCGCGGCTCGTCGTCGATGAAGGCGATGGTGCCGCGCGTCATGGCTGTCCTCCGTCCCGGGGCGCGAAGAGCGGCAGCTCGAGCACGGTGAGCGTGCCGCCGCCCGGGCGCGCGCGAAAGCTGAACCCCGCCCCCATGTGATCGAGGATCGTGCGCACGATGGCAAGGCCAAGGCCCAGCCCCTCGCCGGTGACGCGGGTGGTGAAGAAGGGCTCGAAGACCTTGTCGCGCAGCTCCTCGGGGATGCCGGGGCCGCGGTCGGCAAGGATCAGGGTCAGCCGCCCCGCCCCCACCTCGGCGCTCAGGGTGACGGGGGCGGTGCCCCCTGCCCCCGCCGTCGCCTCGGCCGCGTTCAGCACGAGGTTGGTCAGCACCTGCTGCAACTGGCCGGGGTTGCCGGCGACGGGCGGCAGATCGGCGGGCAGATCCGCCGTGACCGGCACGGCCAGTTCGCGCAGCCGCGGCGCCAGCACCTCGAGCGCGGTGTCGAGCGCGGCCGCCACGCTGACCGGCGCGGCGGGCTCGGGCCGGGTGCGGGCGCCAAAGCGTTTCAGACTGCGCACCATCTCCTGCATCCGCCGCAACAGCCCGCGCGCCGAGGCAAGGCTTTTCTCCACCTTCGCCTGCGCGCCTGCCGCCAGATGCAGCTCGGCCGCGGCAAGGGTGTTGTCGAGCGCCGAGAGCGGCTGGCTCACCTCATGCACGATGGTCGAGGACATCCGCCCGAGAACCGCCAGTTTCGCCGCATGGACAAGGCTTTCATGGGTGCGGCGCAGCTCCTCCTCGGCGCGGCGACGCTCCTCGACCTCGCGCGCGAGATCCTCGGTGCGCTCGGCCACCCGGCGCTCCAGCACATCGGCCTGCTCGAGCCGCATCCGCACGATCTGCCGGCGCTGGCGCCAGAACAGGCCCGCGCCCGACAGAAGCGCCCCGCCAAGCGCCGTCATCGCCGCGACCAGCCAGGCGGTCGCGGTCGCCGGCGCCTCGGGCGCGGCCGCCAGCACCTGCCAGCCGTCGGGCTCGAGGCCCAGCCCCGCCAGCCGCAGCCGCTCGCCCCCCGCGACAAGCCGCCCGCCCTCGACCAGCGGCGCGCTCGTCGCCACGCCGAGCCCCTCATAGCGGCGCTCGGCCACAAGCTGCGCCACCGCCGGCTCCGACAGCGCATGCAGCGGCCGATAGCGCCAGTCGCGCCGCCCGGCGAGGAAGACGATGCCCAAGCCATCGGCGAGCCCCACCGCCTCGTTCGCCCGCACCCAGGTGCTTTCGAGCGAGGCCATCTCGATCTTCACCACGGCCACGCCGATCGGATGCGCCGCCGGCCCGATCCGCACCGAGAGGAAATAGCCCGGCTTGCCGGTGGTGACGCCGACCGCGAAATAGCGCCCCTCGCCGCTCGTCAGCGCCTCGCGGAAATAGGGGCGGAAGGCATAGACCTGGCCCAGGAAACTGTCCGGCGTGTTCCAGTTCGAGGTCGCGACCGTGCGCCCCGAGGCGTCGAGCAGGAACAGCTCGTCGACATGCGACAGGTCGCGCACGGTCTGCAGATAGGCATTCGCCTCGTCCGCCGCCCGCGCGTCGCCGCCATCGAGCAGCCGCAGGATGCGCGCATCCTGCCCGACGACCGAGGGCAGGTAACGATAGCGCTCGATCTCGGAGACGACGGCATAGCGCGTCACCGTCAGCCGGTCGGCAAGTTCCTGATCGAGGGCCGTCAGCGCCGTCTCGCGGGTGGCGACGAAGGCGCCGCCCGCGGCGGCCAGCGTCACCACCACCGCGGCGGCGATCAGGGCGTGCTGTGTTTCACCGGCCGGTCTGCGGATCACGGGGCGGGCTCCTTCGCTCTCGCCCGAGCTTTGCCCGCTTGCCACCCGGGGTGCAAGCCGGCGGCCCGCTGCGCGGCGGCACAGCGGCCGGAGATCGCCGGGCACCCGGACCCTCATGTAAAATCATAGATAATTTTGTCACGCATATTTTCTGAACGAAAGTTCAGGAAATATGCAAGTTCCGGTGGATCTTCCGGCCTTACCGCCGCCGTCCGGCAAGCCCCATCCGGCAAAATCATAGATTATTTTATGGATGAATCCGGAAAGTCAGCATCGCTATCAATAATCGACGCCACAGACCCGCAGGGAGGATGCGCATGAGCCTTAAGACTCGCCCCGCCGCCGAGATCTACCACCAGCCGCTGATGGACCTTCTGTTCGAGGCGCAAACCGTGCACCGCGCGCAGTTCGACCCGAACCGGGTGCAATGCTCGATGCTCGTCTCGATCAAGACCGGCGGCTGTCCCGAGGATTGTTCCTATTGCTCGCAATCGGCGCGCAACGGGTCGGAGCTGTCGGCCTCGAAGCTGATGGAGGTCGAGCGGGTGCTGGCCGAGGCGCGCCGGGCGAAGGCCGCGGGCGCCACGCGCTATTGCATGGGCGCCGCCTGGCGCTCGCCGAAGGAACGCGACATGCCCGCGGTCGAGGCGATGATCCGCGGCGTCAAGGCGCTCGGGCTCGAGACCTGCATGACGCTTGGCATGCTGTCGGGCGACCAGGCGGTGCGGCTGCGCGGCGCGGGGCTCGACTACTACAACCACAACATCGACACCTCGGAACGCTTCTACCCAGAGATCATCACCACCCGCAGCTTCCGCGACCGGCTCGACACGCTCGAGGCGGTGCGCGCCGCGGGGATCTCGGTGTGTTCGGGCGGCATTCTGGGGCTCGGAGAGACCGCCGCGGACCGGATCTCGATGCTCGAGACGCTCGCCAATCTGCCCGAACCGCCGCAATCGGTGCCGGTCAACATGCTGATGCCGATGGAAGGCACGCCGCTCGCCGCGGCGCCGCGGCTCGACCCGATCGAGCTGGTGCGCACCATCGCCACCGCCCGCATCCTGATGCCGCGCTCCTATGTCCGGCTCTCCGCCGGGCGCAGCGAGATGAGCGACGAGCTGCAGGCGATGTGTTTCTTCGCCGGAGCGAATTCGATCTTCGTGGGCGATCGGCTGCTCACCGCCGGCAACCCCGGCGAGGACCGTGACGCGATGCTCTTCGCCAAGCTCGGCCTGGCCGCCGAGACCGGCCCCGAGGTCGAGGTCGAGGCGACGCCCGACGGCAGCTGCGGCACCGGCTGCTGCGGCGGATGCGCGGCATGAGCGCCTTTCCCCGCCACGCCGCGGCGCTGCGCGCGCTGGCCGCGCGCGGCCGGGGGCGGGCGCTGGCGCCGGCGCGGGGGCTCGATTTCGCCTCGAACGACTATCTGGGCCTTGCGGCCTCCCCCCTGCTGCGCGAGGCCGCCGCCGCGGCGCTGGCCCGTGGCGTGGCGATCGGCGCCGGCGGCTCGCGTCTGTTGCGCGGCAACGATCCCGAGCACGAGGCACTGGAGGCCGAGGCCGCGGCCTTCTTCGGGGCCGAGGCGGCGCTGTTCATGGGCGGCGGCTTTCAGGCGAACCAGGCGATCTTTGCCACGCTGCCGATGCGGGGCGACCTGATCCTGCACGATGCGCTGGTGCACGCGAGCGCGCATGAGGGGATGCGCCTTGGCCGCGCCGAGACCCGCGCCTTCGCCCATAACAACGTGACCGACGCCGCCGACCTGATCGCCGCATGGCGGCGCGCGGGTGGCACCGGCCGGGTCTGGATCGCGGTCGAGAGCGTCTATTCGATGGAGGGCGACCTTGCGCCGCTTGCCGATCTTGCCACCCTCGCCCGCGCCGATGACGCCGTGCTGGTGGTCGACGAGGCGCATGCGACCGGCGTCTTCGGGCCGCATGGCGCGGGGCTTGCGCATGGGCTGACCGACGTTGCGCTGGTCACGCTGCACACCGGCGGCAAGGGGCTTGGCGCTTCGGGCGCGCTGATCTGCGCCGAGCGGGTGCTGATCGAGACGCTGGTGAACCGCGCCCGCCCCTTCATCTTCGCGACCGCCCCCGCGCCGCTGATGGCCGCGATCCTGCGCGCCGCGCTGCGCGGCCTTGTCGAACGCCCCGAACTGCAGGCGGCGGCGCAGGCGCGCATTGCCCATGCCGGGGCCGAGGCCGCGCGGCTGTGCGGCCTGCCCCCCGCCACCAGCCAGATCCTGCCGGTGATCGAGGGCGAGGACGGCCGCGCGCTGGCCCGCGCCACGGCCTTGCAGGCGCGCGGCTTCGACGTCCGCGCGATCCGCCCGCCGACCGTGCCGCGCGGCACCGCGCGGCTGCGCCTCTCGCTCACCGGAGCGGTGGGCCCCGCCGAGATCACCGCGCTGTTCGAAACCCTCGCCCAGCTCAGGAGCCAATCATGAGCCGCCCCGAAACTGTCGTCGTCACCGGCACCGATACCGATATCGGCAAGACCGTGTTCAGCGCGGGCCTCACGGCCGCACTGAAGGCAAGCTATTGGAAACCCGTGCAATCGGGTCTTGACGGCCCGACCGACAGCGACACCGTCGCGCGGCTTTCCGGCCGGCCCGTGCTGCCCGAGGCCTATCGGTTGCGCCTGCCCGCCTCGCCGCATCTGTCGGCAGAACGCGAGGGGGTGGAGATCGACCCTGCCCGCCTGACGCTGCCCGAGGTGCCGGGGCCGCTGGTGGTCGAGGGCGCCGGCGGGCTGATGGTGCCGCTGACCCGCCGCAGCCTCTTCCTCGACATCATCGCCGGCTGGGATGTGCCGGTGATCCTCGCCGCGCGCACCGCCCTCGGCACGATCAACCACACGCTCCTGTCGCTCGAGGCGCTGCGGGCGCGCGGCGTGCGCGTCGCCGGCGTGGTGTTTCTGGGCGAGGAGGTCGCCGACACCCAGTCGGTGATCTGCGAGATCGGCCGGGTCGCGACGCTCGGCCGCCTGCCGCGGCTCGACCCGCTCACGCCCACCACCCTCGCCGCGGCCTTCGCCGGGCTCGATCTCTCGCCGCTGCACGAGGTGTGGTGATGGACCCGCTGGCGATCGACCGCACCCACCTGTGGCACCCCTACACCTCGATGGCAGCGCCGCAGCCCGTGCACCGGGTGCGCGAAGCCGAGGGGATCTGGCTCACCCTCGACGACGGCACGCCGATGATCGACGCGATGTCGTCATGGTGGTGCGCGGCGCATGGCCACCGCCACCCGCGGCTGGTCGCGGCGCTCGAGGCGCAACTGCACAGCCTGCCGCATGTGATGTTCGGCGGGCTGACGCATGACGCGGCGATCGGACTGGCGGCGCGGCTGGTGGCGCTGCTGCCGCCGGGGCTCGACCGGATCTTTTGCTGCGACAGCGGCTCGGTCTCGGTCGAGGTGGCGCTGAAGATGGCGGTGCAGGCACAACTCGCCCGCGGCGCCCGCGGCCGCACCCGCTTTGCCACGGTGCGCGGCGGCTATCACGGCGACACCTGGTCGGCGATGAGCCTGTGCGACCCGGTCACCGGCATGCACGGCCATTTCGGCGCGGCGCTGGCGGTGCAGCATTTCACCCCCGCGCCGCCGGTGGCCTTCGGCGCCGACTGGCCCGAGGACCCGGCCCGAAACGGGCTTGGCGCGGTGGCCGCGCTCTTCGAGGAAAAGGCGGCCGAGATCGCCGGCTTCATCCTCGAGCCCGTGGTGCAGGGCGCGGGCGGGATGCGGTTCTACCACCCCGCCTTCCTGCGCGGGCTGCGCGCGCTGTGCGACCGGCACGGGGTGATCCTGATCTTCGACGAGATCGCCACCGGCTTTGGCCGCACCGGGCGGATGTTCGCGATGGAGCACGCCGGGGTCACGCCCGACATCCTGTGTCTGGGCAAGGCGCTGACCGGCGGCATGATGAGCCTCGCGGTCACCGTCGCCAGCACAGCAATCGCAGCCGGGATCTCGGCCGGCGATCCCGGGGTGCTGATGCACGGGCCGACCTTCATGGCGAACCCGCTCGCCTGTGCGGCGGCCTGCGCAAGCCTCGATCTGCTGGCCGAGACCGACTGGCAGGGCGCCGTTGCCCGGATCGGGGCGCAGCTTGCCCGCGAGCTTGCCCCCGCCCGCGACCTGCCCGAGGTGGCCGACGTCCGCACCCTCGGCGCGATCGGGGTGATCGAGATGCGCGCGGCCCTCGATGGCGCGCAGGTGCACGGGTTTTGCCGTAAGGCCGGTGTCTGGCTGCGCCCCTTCGGGCGGCTTCTCTACACCATGCCGCCCTTTGTCACCGGGCCCGAGGACGTCTCGCGCATCACCACCGCGATGGTCGCCATCGCGCGGGAGGCGACATGAGAGCCGAGTGGCTGAGCCGCGTGGGCCGGGCCGATCTGCTGCTGGTCCTTGGCGGATGGGCGGTCGGGGCCGAGCCCTTCCGGCACCTTGGAACCGCGGCCGACGTGCTGGTGCTGAGCGACTATCGCGCCCTCGACTGGCGCGACGCGGTGACGGCGGGTTATGACCGCGTCACCCTCGTCGCCTATTCCTTCGGCGTCGCGGCGGCGGGCGCGGTGCTCGCGCAACTGCCCCGCCCGCCCGTGCAACTCCATGCCGTCTGCGGCTCGCCCTTCCCCTGCGACGCGCGCCGCGGCATCGCGCCCGGGGTGCTGCGCGCCACGGCCGAGGGGCTGTCGGAGGCAAGCCTTGCCCGCTTTGCCCGCCGTGCCGGTGCGCCCGTCCCCGTCCCCGACATCGCCGCGCTGCGCGACGAGCTGCATGCCGTCGCCGCGCGCCCGCCCGCGCCGGTGCCCGCCTTCGACCGGATCACCCTTGCCCGCCGCGACCGGATCTTCGCCCCCGAGGCGCTGACGCTTGCCTGGGAGGGGCAGGCCGACCGGCTGCGCTGGACCGAGACCGGCCACAATCCCTTCGCCGGCTGGCGACACTGGACGGAGGCACTGACATGAGCGCCCTCACCCCGCGCGTCGCGCACAGCTTTGCCCGCGGCGCGGGCAGCTATCACGATGCGGCCGTGGCACAGCGCGAGATCGCCGCCCGGCTGTTTGCCGCGCTGCGCGCCGCGGCCGGGCCGAAACGGTTCGCCCGCGTGCTCGAGGCCGGCTGCGGCAGCGGGCATCTGAGCCGGCATCTGAGCACCCTCGCGCCCGATCGGCTCTGGCTCAACGACCTCAGTGCGACGCCGCCTGCCCTGCCCCGCGCCGTGGCGCTGCCCGGCGACATCGCGCAGATCGCGCTGCCCGCCAAGCTCGACCTCGTCGCCTCCTCCTCGATGATCCAGTGGCTCGAGGACCCATGCGCGGTCGTCGCACGGCTGGCCGGGGCGGTGGCGCCGGGCGGGTTCCTCGCGCTCTCGGGCTTCGGCCCCGACCATTTCCCCGAACTGCGCGCGCTTGGCAGCGGCGCGGGCGCGCCGTCGTGCCTGAGCGGGGCCGGGCTTGCCGCGCTTCTGCCCGCGGGCTGGCAGGTCGCGGGCGCGGGCGACTGGTCGGTCACGCTGAAGTTCGACAGCGCGCTTGCGGTGTTGCAGCATCTGCGCGCGACCGGGGTGAATGCGCGGGCCGGGCAGATCCGCTCGCGTGGCGCGCTGCTGCGGTTCCTGCACGCCTACGAGGACCGCTTTGCCACGACCGAGGGCGTGCCGCTGACCTATGCCGCAAGCTGGCTGGTCGCGCGCCGCGCGTCTCAGCTCATCCGCGACAGGTGACGTTCCAGCACCGCGCCCGCAGCCTTCGGGTCGCGCCGCCGGATCGCCGCCATGATCGCGTGATGGTCTGGATCGATGCGCGGTCGCCAGCGTTCCTTGTAATGCACCAGCTGATAGCGCGCGGCGAGCAGTTGCAGGTTCGCCACCTCCTCCTGCAGCCGCGGCATGCCGCAGCCGGCATAGGTGGCGCTGTGAAAGGCCCGGTTCGCCTCTTCCCAGTCGAAGATGTTCTGCGCCGCGTCGCAAAGGCGCCGCGCAGCCTCGGCCTCGGCGATCTGCACCGGGCTCAGATGCGGCACCGAATGGCGCAGCGCCAACGGTTCGAGCACGCCGCGCATCGCCCGCAGCTCGCGCTGCGCGGCGGGGTCGAGCGGCGCGACGCGCACGCCACGATTGGGCTCGCTCACCGCCAGCCCCTTGCCGATCAGCCGCAGGAAGGCCTCGCGCACCGGCACATGGCTGGTGCCGAATTCCTCGGCGATATGGTCCTGACGCAGCCGCTCGCCGGCGATCAGCTCGCCGCGGATGATGCGGAAGATCAGCTCCTCGGCGATGCGGGCGGAACTGGGCTGGCGTGTCTCGGTCATCGGCGGCCCCGGCGCTGTGCCCCGACCCCGGGGCTCAGGGGCATTTAGACCGGCCCGCGCCCCGATGCCAACCGCCTACCAGCGGGCGAGCCCCGCGCCATGCAGCGCCGCCTCGGCCAGAAGCGCGCAGAAATGCAGGAAGAGATAGGAGAGCGACAGCCGGAACAGCCGCTTCTCGGCGGCCTGGCCATCGGCCTCGGCGGCGGCCTCGGGCCGGCGGAAGACCCGCCAGGCGCCGGCGAGGAAGCGCAGGTTCAGCCCCGCCGCCACGGTCAGATAGACCGGCCCGCCGATCGCCGTCAGCCCGAGCGAAAGCGAGGTCGGGATCAGCAGCAGGGTGTAGCCGAGGATGTGGTTGCGCGTGACGCGGCGGCCATGCGTCTCGGTCAGCATCGGGATGCCGGCGCGGCCGTAATCCGACTTGACGAAGAGCGCGAGCGCCCAGAAATGCGGCGGCGTCCACATGAAGACCAGCGCGAACATCAGGAGGCTTTCGAGCGAGACGCCGCCCGTCGCCACCGCCCAGCCGATCATCGGCGGGAAGGCCCCGGCGGCACCGCCGATCACGATGTTCTGCGGCGTCGAGCGCTTCAGCCAGATCGAATAGATCACCACATAGAAGAAGATGGTGAAGGCCAGCAGCGCCGCGGCGATGCCATTCGCCACCACCGCCAGCAGCCCGACCGACAGCACCGACAGCGCCAGCCCGATCGCCAGCGCCTCGCGTGCGGCCACGCGGCCCGCCGGGATCGGCCGGCCGGCGGTGCGCTTCATCTTGGCGTCGATGTCGGCATCCCACCACATGTTCAGCGCGCCCGAGGCACCGCCGCCCACCGCGATGCAGGCAATCGCCATCGCGGCGCGCAGCGGATCAAGGTGCCCCGGCGCGACCAGCATGCCGACGAGCGCGGTGAACACGACAAGCGACATCACCCGCGGCTTCAGCAGCACGATGTAATCGCCCGCGCGCGGGCCCGGCTGCCCCTCGGCGAGGGTCGGATCGACGATCTGCTGCGTCCTCATGTCCTCTTGCCCCTGCTGGTCCCGCAACGGACGGGAGTCGGGGCTTGATATGACAGGGCGGCGCATCGGGGCAAGGCGCAGGGGCGTCGGCGGTGCCTTGCTCACGCAAGCGTGCGCAGCTGCGCGATCCGACTCGGAACGGCCGGAGTTCTGCCCCCACGCGCACAAAACCCGGGCATCGGCCCATTTCCGCCGCACGCGGCCGCTCACACACGGTCACGAATGCGCGAGGATTTTTCTCAATATTGGGGTTTCAAGACCGTGCGACAGAATGTCGCGGCGCATATTGTCGCATCGCGCCCTAGCCCGATAGCGCAAACGCGCCCGGCCTGCCCGCCTCCCCGGCCCGCAGCCGCGCCCGGACAAGCTCAAGAGGCAAGACTTGCTCAGATCACCGAAACTCCTGCTGGCGACGGCTGGCGCATTCGCGCTTTCCGGCTGCCAGTTCGACGTTCTGTCGCCCCAGGGCTGGGTCGCAGGACAAGAGCGCAACCTTCTGGTCATCGCGACGCTGCTGATGCTGATCGTGATCGTGCCGGTGCTGTTCATGGCGGTCTACTTCCCGCTGCGATATCGCGCCGACCGCCCCGACAGCACCGATTACGATCCCACCTTCACCCATTCGAACAAGCTCGAGGTGGTGGTCTGGGGCGTGCCGATCCTGATCATCCTCGCACTTGGCGCGGTGACCTGGATCTACACCCACCGGCTCGATCCCTATCGCGACCTGAGCGCGCTGAACGCCGGCACCCCGATCGAGGTCGAGGCCGTCTCGCTCGACTGGAAATGGCTGTTCATCTATCCCGAGCTCGGCGTCGCCTCGGTGAACGAGCTGGCTATTCCCGCCGGCCGGCCGGTGAACTTCCGGATCAGCTCCTCGACGGTGATGAACACGCTCTCGATCCCCGCACTTGGCGGCATGGTCTATGCCATGGCCGGGATGGAGACCCAGCTGCACCTGATCGCCGACAATCCCGGCACCTTCGCCGGCCGTTCGGCGCATTACTCGGGCCCGGGCTTCTCGCAGATGACCTTCGACACCCGCGCGATGAGCGACGACGACTTCAACGCCTGGGTCGCGGCCGCCAAGGCCAGCCCCGAGGCGCTGACCCGCGACACCTATCTGGCGCTCGAGCGGCCGACCATCGCCGAACCGGTGCGCCATTACGGCTCGGTCGAGGACGGGCTGTTCGCCCGCATCGTCGGGCTCTGCGTCGAGGCCGGCAAGGTCTGCGTCGGCGACATGATGATGCAGGACAAGATGGGTGGCGGCGGGCTGAACGGCATCGCGAACGCGCCCGCCTACGACTACGACCGCGCCCGCGCGATCGACGGTTTCGGCAATCCGCTCGACCTGCCCGCACCCGAACCGATGGCTTTCCACGAGGCCTTCCTGACCAACCCCGACCTGATCTGCGGCACCGGCCGCACGGAGGCTGCGATCCATGTCAACTGAAGTTGCAAACGCCGGCGAGGTGATCTCCCCGATCTTCGGGCGGCTGACCCTCGACTGGATTCCCTATCACGAGCCGATCCTGATCGGCACCTTCGCGGGCGTCGCGCTCGGCGGCCTCGCCGTCCTGGCGCTGATGACCTATTTCCGGCTGTGGATGCCGCTGTGGCGCGACTGGGTCACCTCGGTCGACCACAAGAAGATCGGCATCATGTACATGGTGCTCGGCTTCATCATGATGGTGCGCGGCTTTGCCGATGCGCTGATGATGCGCGCGCAGCAGGCGATGGCCGCGGGCGGCGCGACGGGCTATCTGCCGCCGCACCACTTCGACCAGGTCTTCACCGCGCATGGCGTGATCATGATCTTCTTCGTCGCCATGGCCTTCGTGACCGGGATCATGAACTATGTGATGCCGGCGCAGATCGGCGCGCGCGACGTGGCCTTCCCGTTCCTGAACAACTTCTCGTTCTGGATGACGGTGGCGGGCGCGCTCCTCGTGAACATCTCGCTCTTCGTGGGCGAGTTCGGGCGCGTCGGCTGGCTCGCCTTCCCGCCGCTCTCGGGCGCCGCCTATTCGACCGGGCCGGGCATGGACTATTACCTGTGGTCGCTGCAGATCGCGGGCGTGGGCACGACGCTCTCCGGCATCAACCTGATCGCCACCATCCTGAAGATGCGCGCGCCGGGGATGAAGCTGATGGACATGTCGGTCTTCACCTGGACGACGCTGTGCACCAACGTGCTGATCGTCGCGGCCTTCCCGGTGCTGACCGCCTCGCTCGCGCTGCTGACCCTCGACCGCTATCTCGGCACGCATTTCTTCACCAATGACTTTGGTGGCAATGCGATGATGTACATCAACCTGATCTGGATCTGGGGCCACCCGGAAGTCTACATCCTGATCATCCCCTGCTTCGGCATCTTCTCGGAGATCGTCGCGACCTTCTCGGGCAAGCCGCTCTTCGGCTACAAGGCGATGGTCTATGCGACCGCCTGCATCATGGTGCTGAGCTTCGTCGTCTGGCTGCACCACTTCTTCACCATGGGCTCGGGCGCGAACGTCAACACCTTCTTCGGCATCACCACGATGATCATCTCGGTGCCGACGGGGGTGAAGATCTTCAACTGGCTGTTCACCATGTACAAGGGCCAGGTCCGGCTCGAAGTGCCGATGCTGTGGACGATCGGCTTCCTCGTGACCTTCACCATCGGCGGCATGACGGGCGTCCTGCTGGCGGTTCCGCCGGTCGACTTCCAGCTCCACAACACGCTGTTCCTGATCGCGCACTTCCACAACGTGATCATCGGCGGCGTGGTCTTCGCGGTCTATGCCGCGGTCAGCTACTGGTGGCCCAAGGCCTTCGGCTTCAAGCTTGACGACCGGCTCGGCAAGGCGACCTTCTGGTTCTGGTTCATCGGCTTCTGGTTCGCCTTCATGCCGCTCTACGCGCTTGGCCTGATGGGCGTGACGCGGCGGATGAACTCCTATGCCGATGCCGCCTGGCAGCCCTACTTCATCGTCGCGGCCTTCGGCGCGCTGCTGATCCTGTGCGGCATCCTCTGCACCTTCGCGAACTTCGGCTACTCGATCCTGAACCGCAAGAAGCTCGCCTGCGGGCCCGACCCGTGGAACGGCCGCACGCTCGAATGGGCGATGCAGTCGCCGCCCGCGCCCTACAATTTCCCGCAGGAAATCCATGTGCGCGGCCGTGACGAGTTCTGGCGGATGAAGCAGGAAGGCTTCACCTGGGCGGAAAGCTATGCGCCGATCCACATGCCGAAGAACACCGCGACCGGCGTTCTGCTGGCAGCCTTCGCCCTCGCCTTCGGCTTCGCGATGGTGTGGTACATCTGGTGGCTGGCCGGCCTTGCCTTCCTCGCGATGATCGCCATCGGCATCGGCCATACCTTCAACTACAACCGCGACTACTTCATCCCGGCGACCACCGTTGCCGCGACCGAAGCGAAAGGAGCGACGGCATGACCCCGTTCGACGCCACCCGGGCCGGGGCGATCCCCGGCCTCGCCGCCGCGCAGGCCCATGACCATGACCACGGCGCCGGCCATTCCAGCCCGACCGCGATCGGGTTCTGGATCTACCTGATGAGCGACTGCATCATCTTCGGCTGCCTGTTCGCGACCTATGCGGTGCTCGGCGGCAACTATGCCGGCGGGCCCGGCCCGAAGGACCTGTTCGAGCCCGGCTTCGTCGCGGTGGAAACCGCGCTGCTGCTGATCTCGTCGGTCACCTTCGGCCTCGCGATGCTGAAGGCCGAGGCCGGCGCGCGTGGCGCCACCATGGCCTGGCTGGTGGTCACCGCGCTCTTCGGCGCGGGCTTCATCGGCATGGAAGTCTACGAGTTCCGCCACCTCGTGCATATCGGCGCGGGGCCGGACCGCTCGGCCTTCCTGTCGGCCTTCTTCGCGCTTGTCGGCACCCACGGTCTGCACGTCACCGCGGGCCTGATCTGGCTGGTCACCCTGCTCGTTCAGGTCGGCCAGCGCGGTCTGGTGCCGGCGAACATGCAGCGGCTCTCGACGCTCAGCATGTTCTGGCACTTCCTTGACCTCGTCTGGATCGGGGTCTTCTCCTTCGTCTATCTGGTGAGGCTGATCTGATGAGCGCACATACGCAACACGGCAGCCACGGCAGCATGGGCACGCTGATGACGGGCTTTGCCCTCGCGGCGCTGCTCACCATCGTTCCCTTCGCGCTGGTGATGGGCGAGGTGCAGATCAGCCGCATCGCGATGATCGGCCTGATCATGGGGCTCGCCGCGGTGCAGATCCTCGTGCATCTGGTGTTCTTCCTGCATGTGAACCGCTCGGCCGAGGGGGGCTGGACGCTCGCCGCCTCGATCTTCTCGGTGATCATCCTCGTGATCGTGCTCGCGGGCTCGCTCTGGGTCATGCACAACATGAACGAGAACATGATGCCGATGCCCGACATGGATCACATGATGACGCTGCAATCGCAGCAGGGCTGAGCCCCGCCGCGTGACGCATCCCGACGGGGCCGGTCTTCCGGCCCCGTTTGCATGAGGCCCGTTCGCATGAGGAGAAGGACGATGTCCCGCCCCCGCCGCCCTGCCCGCCTGATCCTGACCGCCCTTCTTGCCGTCCTCGGCATCGCCGCCTTCTCGGCGCTCGGGGTCTGGCAGATCGAGCGCCTGCACTGGAAGCTCGACCTGATCGCCCGCGTCGATGCCCGCATCCATGCCGAACCGGTGCCCGCCCCCGGCCCCGCCGACTGGCCCGGGATCAGCGCCGAAAGCGCCGAGTATCGCCGCGTCACCCTGTCCGGCCAGTTCCTCAACGCCGACACGGTGCTGATCTACACGCCGTCCGATTACGGCCCGGCCTTCTGGGTGCTGACCCCGCTTGCACGCGACGACGGCACCGTGGTGATGGTCAACCGCGGCCTCCTGCCCGAGGCCCTCGGCCGCGTCGGCGACTTCCGCAAGCCCGAGGGTCCGGTGACAGTGACCGGCCTGCTGCGGATCTCGGAAGATCGCGGCTGGCTGTTCTCGCGCGAGAACGATCCGGCGGCACGCAAATGGTATCGCCGCGACATCGGCTCGATCACCGAAACGCTGGGCCTCAGCCCCGCCGCACCCTATTTCGTCGATGCCGAGCTCGGCGATCCCGCCGCCTGGCCGCGCGGCGGGCAGACCGTGGTGGCCTTCCGCAACGCCCATCTGAGCTATGCGCTGACCTGGTTCGCGCTCGCCGCGGTGGTGGCGCTTGGCGCGGCGCTCGTCTTCCGGCACGAGCTGCGCGGCCGCGGCTGAGCCCTTCCCCGTCGCCCCGCGCGCGGCTATCCTGCGCGCATGAGTGACACCCCGATCCCCGGTTACCCGCTGCGCCCCGGCCGCGTCCACGAGGTCTGCGGCCCCGGCGCCACCGCCTTCGCCGCGATCTGCGCCGCCCCGGGCACGGGGCCGGTGCTGTGGATCCGCGAGGCCCACAGCCGCGAGGCGCTGACCCCGCAGGGCCTGCTTCCCTTCCTCGACCCCGCCCGCCTGCTGATCGCCCAGACCCGCACGCAGGCCGACAGCCTTGCCGTGGCCGAGGAGGCGCTGAAGGACGGCACCGTGCCGCTGGTCGTGCTGGCCGTCACCCGCCCGCTCGATCTGCGCGAGGGGCGGCGGCTGCAGCTCGCCGCGGGCGCGGGCGGCGCCACCGGGCTGTGCCTGATCCCCGAGGGCATGGGCAGCAACGCCGCCGAGACGCGCTGGCGCGCCACGCCCCGCCTTGCGCCGCAACCGGGGCCGGACTCGACTCCGTTCCGCTGGGAAAGTATAAAGAACAAATCAGGAACAACGGGGGCCTGGGATGTTCTGTGGGAAGCAGCGACGCATCGTCTGCGTGTGGTTTCCCCGTCTCGCGAGTGACGGGGCGCTGCGCGCGCACCCGCTCGAGGGGCCCTTCGCGCTGACCCTGCGCCAGGGCAATGCCGAGCGGCTGCATTGCCTGAACCGCGCGGCCGAGGCGGCGGGGCTGTTTCGCGGCATGGCGCTGGCCGAGGCGCGGGTGTTCTGCGCTGCGCTGCAGACCCGCCCGGCCGATCTGCACCGCGAGGCACAGCTGCTGGCGGCGCTGCGCCGCTGGGCCACGCGCTACAGCCCCTGGGTCGGGCTCGAGGGCGAGGACGGGCTTGCCCTCGACATCACCGGCGCGGCGCATCTCTTCGGCGGCGAGGCGGGGGTGCTTGCCGATCTGCGCGCGCGGCTGTCGCGGGCGGGGTTCACTGCCTGCCTCGGCCTCGCCTCGAGCCGCGGCGCGGCCTGGGCGCTGGCCCATCACGGCGAGGGGGTGGCGCCGCCCGGCGCAGATCTTGCCGCGATCGCCGGGCTGCCGGTCGCGGCGCTGCGGCTCGCGCCCGAGACGGTGACGGCGCTGCAGCGGCTTGGCCTGCGCCACGTCGGCGATCTCGCCCGCACCCCGCGCGCGCCCCTCGCGCGCCGCTTCGGTGCCGCGCTGCTCGACCGGCTCGATGCCGCGACCGGCGCCACGCCCGAGCCCCTGACCCCGGGCGCCGAACCGCCCCGCTTCGCGCTGCGCCTGACCCTGCCCGACCCGATCGGCCTTGTGGCCGACGTGCAGGCCGGCACCGCGCGGCTGCTCGCGGCGCTGTGCGAGCGGCTCGCCGCGCAACAGGCCGGAGCGCGGGTGCTGCGCCTGACCCTGCGCCGCGTCGACCGCGACACGCAGGAGGTCGAGCTGCGCCTTGCCGCCGCGCTGCGCGACCCGGCGCGGATCTTGCCGCTTTTCACCCGCGGGATCGAGGCGGTGGACGCGGGCTTCGGCATCGACCAGCTGCGGCTCGAGGCGGTGCAGGTCGAGCCCCTGCCCGCCGAGCAGCTCGGCACGACCACCGCCCCGGGCGACCCGACCCGGCTTGGCGACCTGCTCAGCCGGATCGGCACCCGGATCGGGCTCGAGAACATCCTGCGTCTGCTGCCGGCCGACAGCCATGTGCCCGAGCGAGGCTTCCTCACCGCGCCGGCCGTCTTCTCGCGCCCCGCGAGCGGCTGGAACGCCCCGCGGCCGCGCCCGCTCGTCCTGTTCCCGCCCGAACCCGTCGCCGCGGCGGGCAGCACCCCGCCGCGCGCCTTCCGCTGGCGCCGGATGGCGCTCAGCACCGCCCGCGCCGAGGGGCCGGAACGGCTTGCCCCGGAATGGTGGTTCGACGATCCCGCCTGGCGCAGCGGGCTGCGTGACTATTGGCGGATCGAGACGTGGCAGGGCCGGCGGCTGTGGCTGTTCCACACCCCGCAGGAACCGGGCTGGTGGGTGCAGGGCGAATTCGCATGACCGCCCCGCCCCCGCCCGGGCCGCCCCGGCCGGCCGACGCGCCCGCGGCCGCCGGAACCGCAGTCCCGCCCCCCCACGCCGCCACCACCCCGCCCCCGGGCTTTCTCCTTGCCCGAAATACCTCGGGGGAGGCGCCGGCAGGCGCCGGGGGCAGCGCCCCCTCTGCCGCCCCCCTCACCGCCCCCCCGGCCTATGCCGAGCTCTGCATCACCTCGAACTTCACCTTCCTCACCGGCGCCTCCCACCCCGAGGAACTGGTGGTGCGCGCGGCCGAGCTCGGGCTTGCCGCCCTCGCGATCACCGACCGCAACTCGGTCGCGGGCGTGGTGCGGGCCTGGACCGCGCTGAAGGTGCTGCGCGAGGAGGCGCAGGCGGCGGTGCGCTCAACGCGGCAGGTCGACCCCTCCTCGCGGCAGGAGCTGTCGCCCGCCACGCCCTGCGCCGTGGCGCCCCCCGTCACCCTGCCGCGGCTGATCGCCGGGGCGCGGATCGTGCTGACCGACTGCCCGGTCGAATGGCTCGCCCTGCCGATCGACCGCGCCGGCTGGAGCGGGTTGACGCAGCTTCTGACCCTCGGCCGGCGGCGGGCACCGAAGGGCCAATGTGCGCTCGGGCTCGATGACCTGCTTGCCCGCGGCGCGGGGCTCGTGCTGATCGCGCTGCCGCCCGCCGACACGGCCGCCGCGCTTGCCCCCCTGACCCGGGTGCAGCGCCGCTTCCCGGGGCAGGTCTTCACCGGCGCCGCGCCGCGCTATGACGGCTCCGATCAGACCTGGTTCGATGCCTGCGCGGCGCTGGCGCTCGCCGCCTCGGCGCCGATGGTGGCCGTGGGCGATGTGCTGATGCACCGCGCCGCGCGCCGCCCGCTTGCCGATGTGCTCACCTGCCTGCGCGAGGGCGTCACCATTGACACGATCGGCACCCGCGCCCTGCCCAATGCCGAGCGCCGGCTGAAGGGCGCGCCCGACATGGCGCGGCTGTTCCGCCGCCACCCCGCCGCGCTGCGCCGCACGCTCGAGATCGCGGCGCGCTGCGCCTTCGATCTGGGCGAGCTCAGCTATCAATACCCCGACGAGGTCGAGAACGGCGAACCGCCGCAGGCCCGGCTCGAGCGGCTGACCCGCGAAGGCCTGGACCGGCGCTGCCCCGACGGCATCCCCGAGCGCTACCACGCCCTTGCCCGCAAGGAACTCGCTCTGGTCGGCGAGCTCGGCTATGCGCCCTATTTCCTCACCGTCCACGACATCGTCGCCTTCGCCCGCTCGCGCGCGATCCTGTGTCAGGGCCGCGGCTCGGCGGCGAATTCGATCATCTGCTGGGCGCTCGGCATCACCGATGTCAGCCCCGAGATGATCGGCATGGTGTTCGAACGCTTCATCTCGCGCCACCGCGGCGAACCGCCCGACATCGACGTCGATTTCGAGCACGAGCGGCGCGAGGAGGTGATCCAGTGGATCTATGCCCGCTATGGCCGCGAGCGGGCGGGCCTGTGCGCCACCGTCATCCATTTCCGCACCCGCGCCGCGATCCGCGAGGTGGGCAAGGTGATGGGGCTCTCGGCCGATGTCACGGCGGCGCTCTCGGGCCAGATCTGGGGCAGCTCGAACGCCGGGCCCGACCCCGCCCGGCTGCGCGAGATCGGGCTGAACCCCGACGACCGGCGCCTCGCCCGCACCGTCGCGCTGATCGCCGAGATCATCGGCTTTCCGCGCCATCTGAGCCAGCATGTCGGCGGCTTCGTCATCACCCGCGACCGGCTTGATGCGCTGTGCCCGATCGAGAACGCGGCGATGGAGGGGCGCACGGTGATCGAATGGGACAAGGACGACATCGACGCGCTCGGCATCCTGAAGGTCGACGTGCTCAGCCTCGGCATGCTCAGCTGCCTGCGCAAGGCCTTCGCGCTGCTCGCCGGGACCGGCGGGCCCACACTCACCCTTGCCAGCGTGCCGCAGGAGGACGGCGCCACCTACCGGATGCTGTCGCGCGCCGATGCCGTGGGGGTGTTCCAGGTCGAAAGCCGGGCGCAGATGAACTTCCTGCCGCGGATGAAGCCCGCCACCTTCTACGATCTGGTGATCGAGGTGGCGATCGTCCGCCCCGGCCCGATCCAGGGCGGCATGGTCAAACCCTATATCCGCCGCCGTCAGGGGCTCGAGGCGCCCGAACCCTTCGGCCCGGCGCTGGCCGCGGTCACCGCAAAGACCCTTGGCGTGCCGCTGTTTCAGGAACAGGCGATGCAGATCGCGGTGGTCGGCGCCGGCTATACCGCCGAGGAGGCCGACCAGCTGCGCCGCTCGCTCGCCTCGTTCCGCCGCATGGGCACGATCGGCGCCCATCACGCCCGCTTCGTCGGCGGGATGGAGGCGAACGGCTATCCGCGCGAGGTGGCCGAGGCCTGTTTCGCGCAGATCGAGGGCTTTGCCGATTACGGTTTCCCCGAAAGCCACGCCGCCGCCTTCGCGATGCTGACCTATGTCTCGGCCTGGCTGAAATGCCACCACCCGGCAATCTTCGCCTGCGCACTGCTGAACAGCCAGCCGATGGGCTTTTACGCCCCCGCCCAGATCGTGCGCGACCTGCGCGAGCACGGGGTCGAGGTGCGGCCGGTCTGCGTCAACCACTCGGGCTGGGACAACAGCCTCGAGCGGCGCGGTGACGGCCGGCTGGCGCTGCGGCTCGGCTTCCGGCAGATCCGCGGCTTTCGCGCGGAAGAGGCCGAGTGGATCGTCGCCGCTCGCGGCAACGGCTATCCCGACCCCGAAAGCCTGTGGCTACGTGCCGGCACCCGCGCCCCCACGCTCGAACGTCTGGCCGAGGCCGACGCCTTCGCCGGCATGGGGCTCACCCGGCGCGATGCGCTCTGGGCGGTGCGGGCGATCCGGGCGCCGGCGCCGCTGCCGCTCTTTGCCGATCCGCTCGATGGCGAGGGCGGGGCCGAGCCTGCGGTCGAGCTGCCGCCCATGCATCTGGGCGAGGAGGTGGTCGAGGATTACGTCGCGCTGCGCCTGACCTTGCGCGCCCATCCGATGGAGCTGTTGCGGCCCGGGATCGCGGGTCTGATCCCGGCGGCAGATCTTGCCACCGCGCCGCCGCAGCGGGTCTCGGTCTGCGGCCTCGTCATCACCCGACAGCGGCCCGGCACCGCTTCGGGGGTGATCTTCCTCACCCTCGAGGACGAGACCGGCACCGCGAATGTGGTGGTCTGGCGCGCGGTCTATGCCCGCTTCCGCCGCGCGGTGATCGGCGGGCGACTGCTGCGGGTGACCGGCCGGCTCGAGCGCGAGGGCATCGTCGTGCACCTGATCGCCGAGACGATCGAGGATCTGTCGCCGCGGCTTTCCGCGCTTGGCCATCCGCTCGACACGGTGGTCGGGCTGACCCGGCCCGAGGCGGACGATGCCCCCCGCCCCGCCCGCGTGCCTCCGCGCGCCCGCCACCCGCGCGAGCAGGCGAAACGGCTGTTTCCAAGCCGCGACTTCCATTGAGCCCCGGGCCGAGTCGCGCCTCGCCCCGTGCCGGAACTGCCGCATTTTTGCCCGCCGGCCGGAAATTGCGTCGCGCAGACGGGCAAGGCGCCCCCGCCCGCGCCGCACTGCCGCGCGGGGCGGGTGAAATCCTTGACCCATCCCGCCCCGCTTGGCGTCATGGGACCAGAGTTGGCGGCTAGGGTTCCGGCAGAGATGCGTCTGGTCCGAGAGCTGCCACCGGCGGGGGAGACATCCCCGTTCGGCGCACGGCGGGATAAAAACCCGGGAGACCTCGTCCAGCCAAGGGATTGGCGGAACGATGGTCCGTTCGTCCCTTCATGTATGCAGTTTGAACGTGAAAGGAACGACCCATGACGACCCGCCGCGCCACCCTTCTCGGCTCGCTCGCAACCCTGGCCGCCTTCGCCGTCTCGCCCGCCTTTGCCGCTCCGAAGACCGATTTCAAGGTCGCCTGGTCGATCTATGCCGGCTGGATGCCCTGGGGCTATGCCGCCGACCATGGCATCGTGCAGAAATGGGCCGACAAATACGGCCTGACGATCGAGGTCACCCAGTTCAACGACTATGTCGAGTCGATGAACCAGTACACCGCCGGCGCCTATGACGCGGTGACGCTGACCAACATGGACGGGCTGTCGATCCCGGCCGCGGGCGGCGTCGACACCACCGCGGTGGTGATCGGCGATTTCTCGAACGGCAATGACGCGGTGATCCTGAAGGGCAAGGACAGCCTGGCCGACATCAAGGGCCAGAGCGTCAACCTCGTCGAGTTCTCGGTCTCGGAATACCTGCTGGTGCGCGGGCTCGAAAGCGCCGGCATGACCGAGAAGGACGTCAAGGTGGTCAACACCGCCGATCCGGACATGGTCGGCGCCTTCCAGACCCCGGACGTGACCGCGATGGTGACCTGGAACCCGATGGTGTCGGAAATCGCCAAGCTGCCCGATGCCCATGTCGTCTTCGACAGCTCGAAGATCCCGGGCGAGATCATCGACATGATGGTGGCGAACACCGAGGTGCTGACGGAGAACCCCGATTTCGGCAAGGCCCTTGCCGGGATCTGGTATGACACCGTGACGCTGATGCAGGCGGACAGCGCCGAGGGCGCCGCCGCGCGCGCCGCCATGGGCGCCGCCTCGGGCACCGATCAGGCCGGGTTCGAGGAACAGCTTGCCGCGACGCGCCTCTTCGACAAGCCCGCCGATGGCGTCGCCTTCGTCACCTCGGCCGAGCTGCCGACCACGATGGACCATGTGCGCACCTTCCTCTTCGACAAGGGGCTGCTCGGCACCGGTGCGACCTCGGCCGATGCGATCGGCATCGAGATGCCCGGCGGCGCCGTGCTGGGCGACAGCGCGAACGTCAAGTTCCGCTATACCGACGCGTTCATGAAACTCGCCCGGGACGGCAAGCTGTAAGCGGGTCGGGCGATGCGGCTCATCAATGTCAGACCGCGACGGGGGACGGCAGTCCTCCTCGCCTGCCTGCCCTTCGTGGTGCTGGCGCTCGCCTATCTGGTGGGCTCGGCGGTGCGGCTGGCGGAAAACCCGAGTGACAAGCTGCTGCCGGCGCTGTCGACGATCGTGCAGACGGTGAAGCTCTACGCCTTCACCGCCGATCGCCGCACCGGGCTGTATCTGCTGTGGTCGGACAGCGCGGCAAGCCTTGGCCGGCTGTTCGCCGGCATCGGCATCGCCACGGCGCTCGCGCTGCTGCTGGGCCTACTGAACGGCATCCTGCCCGTGGTGCGCGCGGTGCTGGCGCCCTTCGTCGCCGTCGTCTCGATGGTGCCGCCGCTCGCGCTCTTGCCGATCCTGTTCATCGTGCTGGGCCTTGGCGAGGTATCGAAGGTCACGCTGATCGTGATCGGCGTCGCGCCGATCTTGATCCGCGACCTTGCGCTCTCGGCGCAGGCGCTGCCGCGCGAGCAGATCATCAAGGCCGAGACGCTCTCGGCCTCGACCTGGCTCATCGCGACCCGGGTGGTGCTGCCGCAGGTGCTGCCGCGGCTGATCGACAGCCTGCGGCTGCAGATCGGCCCGGCCTTCCTGTTCCTGATCGCGGCCGAGGCAATCTCGGCCGACTCGGGGCTGGGCTACCGGATCTTTCTGGTGCGCCGCTATCTCTCGATGGACGTGATCTTCCCCTATGTGGCCTGGATCACCCTGCTTGCCGTGGCGATGGACCTTGGCCTGACCGCCCTGCGCCGGCGGGTCTTCCCCTGGTCGGAGCTGGAGCGCGGCAGATGAGCGGCATCGAGATCCGGAACCTGTGGAAGGAATACGGCGATCAGGTCGTGCTGCAAAACGTCGATCTGACGATTGCGCCGCGCGCCTTCATCGCCCTCGTCGGCCCCTCGGGCTGCGGCAAGACCACCTTCCTGCGCATGCTGTTGGGACAGGAGGCGCCGACGCGCGGCACCATCACCCTTGATGGCGCACCGCTGCCGCACGAGCCCGGCCCCGACCGCGGCGTGGTGTTCCAGCGCTATTCGGTCTTTCCGCACATGACGGTGCTCGGCAATGTCATGGCCGGGCCCGAGCTGCGGGCAAGCCGCCTCCTCGGCCGCACCTTCGGCGTGCGCCGCCGCGCGATCGCAGACGAGGCGCACGCGATGCTGGCCGAGGTCGGGCTCGCCGGCAGCGAAGACAAGTATCCCGCCCAGCTTTCGGGCGGCATGCAGCAGCGCCTTGCCCTTGCGCAGGCGCTGATGATGAAGCCGAAGGTGCTGCTTCTGGACGAGCCCTTCGGCGCGCTCGATCCGGGCATCCGCTCCGACATCCACCGGCTGATGAAGCGGCTGTGGAACGAGGTGCCGATGACCGTGGTGATGGTGACGCATGACCTCAGGGAGGCCTTCACCCTCGCCACCCGGATCATCGCCTTCGAGCGCACCCGCGACCGTCCCGAGGAACGGCTGCGCTATGGCGCGACGATCACCAGGGACATCCTGATCTGGCCGCCGCGCAGTGCCGGCAAGACCACGATCTGGGACGCAGATCTCCTGCCCGGTCGGGACGACCCGACCATTCCGGGGCCCATCGCCGGGACGACCTGGCCCAAGGAGGAACCCGATGCTGACGCATATCCCCCGCTCCGCTGACGCCATCGCCGCCGACCGCGCGCGCTATGAGGAGCACCAGCGCAAGGGGCTGAACGCCGCGCCGAAGGCGCTTCCGGCGCCAAGCCCCCGCCCCGCCCCCGCGCCCGAGGGCGTGATCTGGGCCGAGACCGTGCCGGGGGGCTGGTATTACACCTGCCGGCTCGCCCGCGGCCAGAGCCTGCGGCTCGAGGCGGGCGGGCTGGGCGGCTCAGTCAGCCTGGCTGCCTGGTCCGCCGCCGACAGCTCGGAACGGCAGAACCTGCCCGACACCTGCAAGCTGCAATGGACGACCGACCTGAAGAAGGGCCGCGTGGTGTTTTCCGACATGGGGCGGGTGCTGTTCTCGATCACCGAGGATTCGGCGGGCGCAAACGACGCGCTGAGCGGCGGGATGCCGGCGCGCGCGCCCTTCACCCCCGCCTTCCGCTCGACGCGCGAGAACATGATCCTCGCCACCGCCAAGCTCGGCCTCGACAAGCGCGACCTGCCCGCGCTGCTGACCTTCTTCGCGCCGGTGCGCGTCGATGGCGAGGGGCAGTTCTTCTGGAACCCGGCGCTCCTGAACGGCGACGACTGGGTCGAGCTGCGCGCCGAGCAGGATCTGCTGATCGCGCTGTCGAACACCCGCCACCCGCTTGACCCGACGACGGGTCCGGAGGTTCCCTCCGTCCGCGCGACGCGCCTTGCCGCGCGTCCGATCGCCCAGGACGACCTGTGCCGCACCGCCACCGCCGAAGCCGTCCGCGGCTTCGAGAACACCGCACGCGCCTGAGGTCCCCTCCATGGAACAGATCCACGACATCCCCGCGAACCGCCCCTGGTCGGGCCTCGTCAAACAGGGCCAGACCATCCGCATCATCGACAGCTATGGCCAGCAGGCGATCGACACCCTCCTGTACAACGCCGCCGACACCGCCGAGCGCTATTCGAGCCAGGACACGATGCGGGTGCAGAACGGCGCCTATATCGAGAAGGGCACGCAGCTGATCTCGTCCGAGGGCAACCTGATGGCGACGATCATCGAGGCGACCTCGGGCCGGCACGACACCAATGCCGGCTGCTGCTCGCGCGAGAGCAACACCGTGCGCTTCGGCCACGAGACCTCGTATCTGCATGCCTGCCGCGAGAATTTCATTCTGGAATTCTCGAAATACGGGATGACCAAGCGCGACATCGTGCCGAACCTGAACTTCTTCATGAACGTGCCGATCAGCCAGAACGGCGCGATGACCATCGACGACGGCATCAGCCACCCCGGCGATTACATCGAGATGGAGGCGGCGATGGACCTGCTCGTCTTCATCTCGAACTGCCCGCAGATCAACAACCCCTGCAACGGCTTCGACCCGACGCCGATCCAGGTCGTGATCCGGGGGTAAGCCGATGTTCCAGAAGGTTCTTGTGGCGAACCGCGGCGAGATCGCGGTGCGCATCATCCGCACGCTGAAGACGATGGGGATCGCCTCGGTCGCGGTCTATTCCGACGCCGACCGCTTCGCCCCCCATGTCGCCCTTGCCGACGAGGCGGTGCGGCTTGGGCCGGCGCCGGCGGCCGAAAGCTATCTGCAGATCGAGGCCGTGGTGCAGGCCTGCCGCGACACCGGCGCCGAGGCGGTGCATCCGGGCTACGGGTTTCTGAGCGAGAACACCCGCTTTGCCGCGGCGCTGGCGGCGGCGGGGGTGGCCTTCATCGGCCCGCGCCCCGAGCAGATCGAGGCCTTCGGGCTGAAGCACACCGCGCGGGAGATCGCCGCGCGGGCCGGTGTGCCGCTGCTTCCGGGCACCGGGCTTCTGCCCGATGCCGAGGCCGCCGCGACCGAGGCCGCCCGCATCGGCTATCCGGTGATGCTCAAATCCACCGCCGGCGGCGGCGGCATCGGCATGAGTCTGTGCGCCGACGAGGCCGCGCTGCGCGCGGCCTTCGCCAGCGTCGAGCGCACCGCACAGGCCAGCTTCGGCGACGCCCGCGTCTATCTCGAACGCTTCGTCGCCGATGCCCGCCATGTCGAAGTGCAGATCTTCGGCAACGGGCGCGGCCGGGCGGTGGCGCTTGGCGAGCGCGACTGCTCGTTGCAGCGGCGCAACCAGAAGGTGCTCGAGGAAACCCCCGCCCCGGGCCTGCGCCCCGAGATCCGCGCCCGGCTGCACCGCGCCGCCGAGGAACTCTGCGCCGAGGTCGGCTATGCCTCGGCCGGCACCGTCGAATTCATCTACGACCCGGCGCGCGAGGAATTCTATTTCCTCGAGGTCAACACCCGCCTGCAGGTCGAACACCCGGTGACCGAGGCGGTGCTGGGCATCGACCTGGTCGAGTGGATGGTGCGTCAGGCGGCGGGCGAGGACCCGATCCCGGCCACCCTGCCCGCCCCGCAGGGCGCCGCGATCGAGGCCCGGCTTTACGCCGAGATGCCGCATGCGGGCTTTCGCCCCTCGGCCGGGCGGCTGACCGAGGTGCATTTCCCCGAGGACGCCCGTGTCGATGGCTGGATCGCCACCGGCACCGAGGTGACGCCCTTCTACGACCCGATGCTGGCGAAGATCATCGTGCATGGCGCCAGCCGCGCCGAGGCGATCGCGAAGCTCGGCACGGCGCTGGCCGCCACCCATGTCTCGGGGATCGAGACCAACCTCGACTATCTGCGCGCGATTGCGGGATCGGATCTCTTCGCCTCGGGCAAGGTGGCGACGACGGCGCTTGCGGGCTTTGCCTTCGCCCCCGAGGGGATCGAGGTGCTGGCGCCGGGCGCACAAAGCTCGGTGCAGGAGCTGCCGGGCCGGCTCGGGCTGTGGGGCGTGGGCGTGCCGCCCTCGGGGCCGATGGACCCGCGCGCGCATCGCAACGCGAACCGCCTGCTCGGCCAGCACCCCGACACCACGACGCTCGAGATGACGGTGGCCGGCCCGACGCTGCGCTTCCTGCGCGCCGCCCGGGTGGCGATTGCCGGGGCGCGGATGGCCCTGACCCTTGACGGCGTGGCGGTCGAGGGCCCGGTGCTCGAGGTGCCCGCCGGTGCGACGCTGGCGATCGGCCGGGTCGCGGGGCCGGGCCAGCGCGCCTATCTCGCCGTTGCCGGCGGGTTCAAGGTGCCCGAAGTGCTCGGCTCGCGCGCGACCTTCGCGCTTGGCCATTTCGGCGGCCATGCGACCGGCACGCTGAAGACCGGCGACGTGCTGCATGTGGGCCGCGTGGCGCAGGACGCCCCGGCCGCGCCCGAGCCTGCCGAGCTGACCGAGGACTGGGAGCTGGAGCTTGTCTACGGCCCGCATGGCGCGCCCGACTTCTTCCGCGAGAGCGACATCGAGACCCTCTTTGCCACCGCCTATGAGGTGCATTTCAACTCTGACCGCACCGGCGTGCGGCTGATCGGCCCGGCGCCCGACTGGGCGCGCACGGATGGCGGCGAGGCCGGGTTGCACCCCTCGAACCTGCACGACAACGCCTATGCCATCGGCGCGATCGACTTCACCGGTGACATGCCGATCATCCTCGGCCCCGACGGGCCGAGCCTTGGCGGTTTCGTCTGCCCGGGTGTGGTCAGCACCGCCGACCGCTGGAAGCTGGGTCAGCTGAAGCCCGGCGACCGGGTGCGCTTCCGCCCCGCCGCGCGCCGCGCCGACCCGGTCGCGGGCCCGGCAATCGCCCGGCTCGGCTCGCCGCTGGTCGGTGCACTGCCCGACGCCCCGGTGCCTGTCGCCTATCGCCGGCAGGGGGACGAGAACCTGCTGGTCGAATACGGGCCGATGAGCCTCGACATCGGGCTCAGACTGCGGGTGCAGCTTCTGATGCAGGCGGTCGAGGCGGCCGGTCTGCCGGTGATCGACCTCACCCCCGGCATCCGCTCGCTGCAACTGCACTACGACACCGCGAAGATCTCGCGCCCCGACCTGCTGCGCGAGCTGGCGGCGATCGAGGCCCGGCTGCCCGCGGCCGAGACGGTGAAGGTGCCGACCCGCACGGTCTGGCTGCCGCTCTCTTGGAACGACCCGCAGGCGGAACTTGCGATGCGCAAGTATCAGGAGCTGGTGCGGCCGAACGCGCCCTGGTGTCCCTCGAACATCGAGTTCATCCGCCGCATCAACGGGCTTGCGGACGAGGCCGCGGTGCAGCGCACGATCTTCGACGCGCGCTATCTGGTGATGGGGCTGGGCGATGTCTATCTCGGCGCGCCGGTGGCGACGCCGGTCGATCCGCGCCACCGGCTGGTGACGACGAAATACAACCCCGCCCGCACCTGGACACCGGAGAACGCGGTGGGCATCGGCGGCGCCTACATGTGCATCTATGGCATGGAGGGACCGGGCGGCTATCAGCTTTTCGGCCGCACCATCCAGATGTGGAACACTTGGCAGCGCACCCCGGCCTTTGCCGACACGCCCTGGCTGCTGCGCCATTTCGATCAGGTCCGCTTCTTCCCGGTCAGCCACGCGGAACTGACCGAGGCGCGCGAGGCCTTCCCGCATGGCCGCTACGACCTGCGCATCGAGGAGGGCACCTTCGACTGGGCGGCCGAGAAGGCCGCGCAGGACAGCGCCGGCACCGCCGCCTTCAAAACCCGCCAGCAGGCCGCCTTCGAGGCCGAGCGGGCGCGCTGGAAGGCCGAGGGGCTCGACCAGTTCGTCGCCGACGAGGGCGGCGTCTTCGAGCAGGCCGCGGTCCCCGAGGGCTGCACCGGTGTCGAAAGCCCGGTGCCCGGCAACGTCTGGAAATACCTCGTCGAACCCGGCACCCGCCTTGCCGCGGGCGATCCCGTCGCCATCGTCGAGTCGATGAAGATGGAGATCACCGTCCACAGCCCCGCCGCCGGCCGCCTGCGCGAGACCCGCGCCGCCCCCGGCCGCACCGTTCATGCCGGCGACGTGCTGGCCATTCTGGAGACCGACTGATGCAGCTCCCCGACATGATGACGATCGCGGCGCTTCGCGCGGCCTATGCCGCCGGCGCCACGCCCCTTGAGGTGATCGAGGAGGTGATCGCCCGGCGCGACGCGCTGGCCGACCGCGCCGTCTTCATCACCGAAACCCCGGCCGAGAGCCTGCGCGCCGAGGCGAAGCGTCTGGCCGAGCGCGGCCCCGAGGGCCTGCCGCTCTACGGCATCCCCTTCGCGGTGAAGGACAATATCGACGTCGCCGGGCTGCTGACCACGGCCGCCTGCCCGGCCTTCGGCACCTCGCCCGCGCGCGACGCGACGACCGTCGCGCGGCTGCGTGCGGCGGGCGCGATCGTGATCGGCAAGACCAACCTCGACCAGTTCGCGACCGGGCTGAACGGCACCCGCTCGCCCTTCGGCGCGCCGCGCTGCGTGTTCGATGCCGACTATGTCTCGGGCGGCTCGTCCTCGGGCTCGGCGGTGGCGGTGGCCTCGGGGCTGTGCGCCTTCTCGCTCGGCTCCGACACCGCGGGTTCGGGCCGGGTGCCGGCGATGTTCAACAACCTCATCGGGCTGAAGCCGAGCCCCGGGCTCGTGCCGAACACCGGCTGCGTGCCGGCCTGCCGCTCGGTCGATGTCATCACCGTCTTCGCCGGCACCGTCGACGAGGCGGCCGAGGTGCGCCGGCTGATCGAGGGCCTTGACCCCGCCGATCCGTTCTCGCGCAAGGCCGCGCCCGTCGCCCTGCCCGCCCGTCCGCGCATCGGCGTGCTGACCGCGGCCGAGCGCGAGTTCTACGGCAATGCCGAGGTCGCGGCCGCCTATGACGCCGCCTGCGCCCGCGCCGAGGCGCTTGGCGCGACGCTCGTCCCCTTCGACTATGCCCCCTTTCGCGAGGCGGCGGCGCTGCTTTACGACGGGCCCTGGGTCGCCGAACGTCTGGCCGCGGTCGAGGCGTTCCTCGCCACAAACGCGGACGACTTCGAACCCACGGTGCGCAAGATCATCGAGGGCGCGAAGGGGCGCAGCGCGGTCGAGGCCTTCCGCGGCCTCTATCGCCTGAACGAGCTGCGCCAGCAGGTCGCGCCGACCTGGGAGGCGGTGGACATGCTGCTGCTGCCGACCTCGCCCACCCGCGCGACGGTGGCCGAGATGCTGGCCGATCCGATCGGGCGGAACAGCCAGTTCGGCCTTTACACCAACTTCGCGAACCTTCTGGGATACGCCGCGATCGCGGTGCCGGCGGGGTTCGGCGCCTCGGGCCTGCCCGTGGGGGTGCAGCTGGTGGGGCCGGCCTTCTCGGACGAGGCGCTGGTGCCCTTCGCGGGCGCGATGCACGCGGCCGCCGCCTGCGGCATGGGGCGCGACCGCACGGCGCCGGTGCCCGCGCCGGCCGAGCCGCGCCTGCCCGAGGGCTGGTGCACGCTCGCCGTCGTCGGCGCGCATCTGAGCGGCATGCCGCTGAACCGCGAGCTGACCGGCCCCGGCGGGCGGTGCCTTGGCACGGCGCGCAGCGCGCCCGGCTATCGGCTCTATGCGCTGGCGGGCACGGTGCCGGCGAAACCGGGGATGGTGCTCGACCCGGCGTTTGCCGGCCCGGGCATTGCGCTCGAGCTCTGGGCGCTGCCGCCCGCCGCCTTCGGCACCTTCGTCGCCGCGATCCCGGCGCCGCTCGGCGTCGGCAAGGTGACGCTTGACGACGGCCGGCAGGTGACGGGCTTCCTGTGCGAGGCCCATGCGCTCGCGGGCGCCGAGGAGATCACCGGCTTCGGCGGCTGGCGCGCCTATTGCGCGGCGAAGGCGGGCTGAGCCCGCCCCGCCTCTTCAGCGCGCCGCGAAGATCCGGCCGAGCGTGTTGAGCAGGATCTGCGCGGCGAGGATCGCGGTGGTGCCGGTGTGGTCGTAATCCGGCGCCACCTCGACCAGATCGATGCCGACGATCGTGCCGCGCCTGGCCAGCCCCGCGACGATGTCGAGCACCTCGTAATACTGGAAGCCGCCATGGCTTGGCGTGCCGGTGCCCGGCGCGATCGAGGGGTCGAAGCCGTCGATGTCGAGCGTCAGGTAATAGCGCCGCCCCGCCGGGATCCGCTCGAGCACCGCCTCGATGCCGAGCCGGCGCACCATCCGCACCGAGAGGATGTCCGAGCCCATCGCCTGCGCCGCCTCGTAGCCCTCCTTCGCGGTCGAGGAGACATTGCGGATGCCGATCTGGGTCATCCCCTCGACCCAGGGCTTCTCGGCCGCGCGGCGCATCGGGTTGCCGTGGCCGACCCGCACGCCATGCCGCTCGTCGACGAAATCGAGATGCGCGTCGATCTGCACCACATGCACCGGCGCCTCGTCGGAAAAGGCGTTGATGCAGGGGATGTTGATCGAGTGATCGCCGCCCAGCACCACCGGCAGCGCACCCGCGCGCAGGATCGCGCGCACGCCGGCCTCGATATTCGCGTGGCTTGCCGCGGTGTCGGTGTGGATGATGTCGGCATCCCCGATGTCGACGATGCGCACGCCGTCGAGATAGGTCGTGTCGTCGTCGAAATCATAGGCCCCGGCATGGCCGAAGGCGAAGAGCGTCGAGGCCTCGCGGATGCCGCGCGGGCCGAACCGGGTGCCGGCGCGCCATTGCGTGCCGCAGTCGAAGGGCGCGCCCATCACCGCCACATCGGCGTCGATCCGGCTCCAGTCCGGCTCGTAGGGCGATTTCGCGAAGGTGGAGATGCCGACGAAGGGCAGATTCAGCCGGCCGCTCTCGTAACCATGTGCCATCGGGGGTCCTTTCCGCAGGGCTTTGCACCAAGGGATGACACGGGGCATTGCGCCCGAAAATACGGAACATATGATCTTCACATCGGAAAGGTTGATGTGAATGAAGATTGCCAACACCGATCTGCGCGCCCTCGCCGTGTTCCGCGCGGTGGTCGAGCACGAGGGTTTCGCCGGCGCGCAGATCGCGCTTGGCCTGTCGCAATCGGCGATCAGCTTTCACGTCAAGGCGCTCGAGGAGCGGCTTGGCTTCGCGCTGTGCCGCCGCGGCCGCGGCGGTTTTGCCCTGACCGAGCGCGGCGCGCTGGTCCATGCCCGCTCGGACGCGCTGTTCCTCTCGCTCGACGCCTTCGAGAGCGAGGTCGGCCGGCTGCGCGACCGGATCACCGGCACGCTGCGGATCGGGATGATCGACAACACGGTGACCGACAGCGGATTGCCGCTGCCGCAGGTGATCGGCCGGATCGGCGCGCGGGCGCCCGAGGCGCGGCTCGACATCGCCATGGCCGACCCCGAGACGCTGGTGGCGCGACTGGCCGGCGGTGCGCTCGATCTGGCGATCCTGCCCGAGACACGGCTTGCCGAGGGGCTGCGGCTGAGCCCGCTGCACGAGGAGCGCCACCTGCTCTATTGCGGCCGCGGCCATCCGCTGTTCCCGCGCGCGGCCGAGGTCACCGAGACCGCCGAGATCGCGCGCTGGCCCTTCGTCGGCCGGCCCTATGCGAACCAGCGCGAGCTTGGCCCCTTCCCGGGCGCGGTGATGCCGGCCAGTGCCGCGAACATGGAGGCGCAGGCGATGTTCCTGCTTTCGGGGCGCTACATCGGCTATCTGCCGGCGCATTACGCGAAGACCCATGTCGCGGCTGGAGAGTTGCGCGTCCTGGGCCCGGGCTTCCCCCTGAGCTCGCGGCTGATGCTGGCGACGCGGGCCGGGGTGCGGGCGACGCCGCTGCAGGATCTGTTCCTGCGCGAGCTGGTCGCTGCCGTCGCGGCCCAGGCGAGTGCGGGCTAAGCGCTACATTTCCTTCAAGAAATCATCGCTCACGTTTTGCGTGATCGTCATTTGGCACCGCTAGCTCCTGCCTCATCAATCACAGGAGACACGGATGTCCTTCAAAATCGCCCTGCTGGCGAGCTGCACCGCGCTTGCCACCCCCGCCCTCGCCGAAGAGGTCTTCCCGGCGACGCTTGCCGGCCACGCCTTCCTGCCGGCGCTGTCGCTCGTCGCGCCGCCCGCCGATGCGCCGCGCGATCTGTGGGTCTCGGGCAAGTTCACCGGCACCACCCGCAACGAGGTGCCGATGAGCGTGATGGGCAATGTCGGCAAGAGCTATGGCGGCCACGAGACCGGCATCGCCCTGCCCTTCATCGGCCAGCCGGTGCAGGGGATGTCGGGCTTCGCGATGAACCGCGCCGAGGATGGCAGCTGGTTCGCGCTGACCGACAACGGTTTCGGCTCGAAGGCGAACAGCCCCGATGCGATGCTGTTCTTCCACCGCATGGCGCCCGATTTTGCCACCGGCACGGTGACCCGCAAGGAAACCATCTTCCTGCACGACCCCGACCACAAGGTGCCGTTCCGCATCGCCAACGAAGGCACCGACAGCCGCTATCTGACCGGCGCCGATTTCGACCCGGAAAGCCTGCAGTCTCTCGACGGCACGTTCTGGATCGGCGAGGAGTTCGGCCCCTATCTGCTGCATGTGGCGGGCGACGGCGCGATCCTGGACGTGATCCCGACGCGGCTTGACGGCGCGGTTCTGGCCGGCCCCGACACCCCCGGCGTCAAGGTTCCGGCCGAGGCGGGCAAGGATTATCAGGTGCAGCGCTCGGGCGGGTACGAGGGCATGGCGCTGCAGCCCGGCACCAACCTGCTCTGGGCGATGCTGGAAAAGCCGCTGCTGGTGGCCGGCGGCGGCACCGAGGGCGATTTCCTGCGGGTGATGACCTTCGATCCGGCGAAGAAGGACTGGACCGGTGACAGCTTCAAGTTCCGCCTCTCCGAAGGCGCGACGGCGATCGGCGATTTCAACTTCATCGACGCCACCCATGCGCTGGTGATCGAGCGCGACAACGGCGAGGGCGATGCGGCCAGGGCCTGTGCCGCGGGCGCGACCGACACCTCGGCCTGCTACCCGATCCCGGCGAAGGTGAAGAACATCGTTCTGCTCGACACCGCCTCGATCGACGCCGACGGCTACATCCGCCGCATCGGCCATATCGACCTGCTGAACATCGCCGATCCCGAGGGCAAGGCGCTCGCCGGGATGAAGCCCGCCGCGGGCCCCTTCACCTTCCCGTTCTTCACCATCGAGGACGTGGCGCGGGTGGACGAGACCCACATCCTGGTGGCGAATGACAACAACCTGCCGTTCTCGGGCGGGCGCGAGGTCGGCACGGCGGCGAACAACGAGTTCATCCTGCTCTCGGTGCCGGACCTGCTCTCGGCGAAGTAAGCCCCGTCACCCGCAACAGGCCGGCGGCCCACGGGGCGCCGGCCACCTCCCCCGCCCGATCCCCTGTCACCGCGCCCGCCGAGGTGCTAGAGCGGTGAGGACAGGCGGAAGGGGAGCGGTCATGCCCACAGACGACACCATCGTACCCCTCGGGGCGGCCTATTTCCCGGTGCCCGCGGGCAGCCCGACGCGCTCCTATGCCTTCCTGCTCGTGCCCGGCTTCACCCTTCTCGCCTTCAGCTCGGCGGTCGAGCCCCTGCGCATCGCCAACCAGCTCTCGCAGCAGCCGCTCTACCGCTGGCAGCTGATGTCGGAAACCGGCGCACCGGTCGCAAGCTCGTCCGGAATCTCGGTCTGCGTCGATGCCCCGATCGGACCGATGGACCGCGCCACCCGCGCCTTCGTCTGCGCCGGCAATCCGCCCTCGGCCGCGGCCGCGCCGAAGGTGGTGGCCGCGATCCAGCGCCACGCCCGCTTCGGCGGCGCCGTCGGCGGGATCTGCACCGGCGCCGTGGCACTTGCCGCGGCCGGCCTGCTCGAGGACCACGCCTTCACCCTGCACTGGGAGAACCAGCCCACCTTCCGCGAGGATTTCCCCGCGCTCTGCCCCTCGGCCAACCGCTTCGAGATCTCGGGCCCGGTGATGACCTGCGGCGGCGGGGCGGCGGCGACGGACATGATGCTGTCGCTCATTGCCGAGGACCACGGGGCGGAGTTTTCCGCGATGGTCTCCGAGATGTGCCTGCGCAAGGTGATGGTCGGCATCGAGAAGGAACAGCGCAGCTCGCTTTCGGTGCTGATCCGCTCGCGCAATCCGGGCCTGCTGAACATCGTCACGCTGATGAATGCCCATATCGAGGACCCGCTGACGCTTGACGACCTGTCGCGCGTGGCGGGCTATTCGCGGCGCCATATCGAGCGGATGTTCCTGTCGGTCCTGGGCGAGACCCCGGGCGAGTTCTATCGCGGGATCCGCCTCGACCACGGCCGCACGCTGCTGTCGACCACCGACATGGGGCTGCTCGAGGTGGCGCTGGCCTGCGGCTTCGGCTCGGTCGCGCATTTCTCGAAGAGCTTCAAGGCGCGTTTCGGCACCGCCCCGACGAAGTTCAACCGCACCATCCGCGGCGCGCGCAAGACACGCTGACACAGTGGCCCGGACGTGACACGGCCCCGGGCGGGCGTGCCGCGACGGGGCCTGAATGTCATCCGCTGAAAACACCATCAACGCCGGATGGCGTTGAAATCGCTTTCTGATTTTCGGTGGAATGTCGCTGAACCCATATGTATGCCGATCCTCGTGAAAGCCCGCTCGAATCACACGTAATACATTGAACTAAAATGTGTTTTCAGAGCGCCGCACAAATTTACCCAATTACGTGCCGATTTGGAGCATTTGCGTGCAGATTCAGCCCGAGCCTATGCGCAAGAAAAAGCCCGTGCTTTCGCACGTGCCTGACCAAAAGCACCTCAGTCTGAGGCGTGAATTACCTCCGCTCGGGCGCCTTTTGCCTCTCCCAAAGCTCGAACATGTTCTCCCCCTTGAAGAGCCGTTCGTACTCCTCGACCGAGAACGGCGAATATCCCGGCGAGAGGCCGGTGCGCGCGGT
Organism: Paenirhodobacter hankyongi; assembly: GCF_003664585.1. Classification (GTDB taxonomy): domain Bacteria; phylum Pseudomonadota; class Alphaproteobacteria; order Rhodobacterales; family Rhodobacteraceae; genus Rhodobacter; species Rhodobacter hankyongi. The sequence continues at coordinate 2,360 of NZ_RCHI01000007.1, read as the reverse complement.
GAAGGCCCGGCAGAAGTGCTCAGACAGAGGGTCTCGCTCTCCGGCTTGCGTGGCTTCGACGCAGGCTTCGATCAGAAGCTCGATCACCAGGCCCCACCGATGTCCGCAGGCGATCGCAAGGCGGCGAAAGAAGTCGAGTGCGGCGAGTCCCGAGAAATCCAATCCCGCGCGATCGGCATAGGCGAAGCAAAGCGCGTTAAGCTCGGCCTGATCCTCGGCACGCGCCAGTGAGATTTCCTGGAACGCGATGGGGCGCAGAAGATAGGCGAGCTGTTCCTCGGTATTGATGTGACCCACCAACTCATCGACGCCGGAGAGGATCAGCATAAGCGGCCAGTCCGGGTTTTTCAGCAGGGACTTGAAGCTGTCGAGAATCATCGCCCTGCCCTCAGCACTCCGCTTGGGAAAGATATGCTGGCACTCGTCGTAATGGATCCCGTGCACGCCTTGGGCGCGAGCCTGAAAACAGACGAGATCCCAGATTTGCCGTTGCGTCATCTTTCCGCGCGTGGGCATCTGCAACCCTTCGCGCAGGGTATGAACCCCGAGATCCTTCCAGGTGAGCGAACCGGCCAGAACGACACTGACGATCCGGGCCGGTCGGCCGTCGGGCATCCGTGTCTGGCCATCATTGACCTGCGCCAACAGGTGCTGGATCTCGGCGGATTTTCCGGTGCGGCAGGGACCGGTCACGAGAAGGCCGCGCGCCTCGAACCGGCGATCGAGCGCCGCCTTCGACCAATAGTCGGTCAGCATCCACTCGAGCCCTTCGCGCAGTAGATCCGCGCGCGGGAAGGCATAATGGGCGCCCCGAAGAGCGACGAGGGCCGAGGCTGTGCCGGGCTTCACGAAACTCATTGCAGCTTGCCCTCGGTGTTCGGGCGCGCGAACACCTGCGGGGTATCTTCGGCACCCTCAGGCGGCTCCAGGTCGCCCGAAAGTCATGACCGCCGAGCGGGAAACCGTAGCTGCACAGATGCTCGCCAAGGGGAAACGCGGCGAATCTGTCTTAAGCCTTCTAAGGGCACTCGATGGGCCGCCGATCAGCCTGTCAGCCTACTACAGCTGGCAGAAGGCCTGGCTCGCAGGCGGTAAATCGTCAGGATCAAGCCGAACGGTTCAGCTTGGCTAAGTGGAGCGATGCATTGGGACGTGCTCGGAAGGCCACGTTGAGCAATCGAGGGCTCGCGGGCCGGAGCATCTGCGCAAAGCGGGCTGACCCGAGCAATCTTAGATCCGCGAGCCCGTGCTCAGAGCGAGCGCTCGCTGATCTGCCAGCGCCCCAATCCGTATCGGGGCATCCGCTTCTGCATTCACGCAGCCCCGGCCCGGCTCCCAGATCAGTGGCCCCACAACCGAGGCCAGCAAACGTAGGCGAATTCTCATTGCTGTTCATTTTCGTGCCAGTCACGGATGGTTCTGGTCAGGCTTGATAACGCGAATCCACGGCTGGTCCGGATATCAAGCATGGCAAAACTCTCAGCGAACTTCACAGCACTTTCCCCGTCCAAGGGCTCTGTTGCGCAAATCCTGTGAGGGATTCATCTTGTGAATCCAGCATGGTAGCTGGGAAGCATGAGCAGACCGACACCACCGACCTACAAGACCAGAAACTGGCCAGCCTATAACGAAGCGCTCAAGCGGCGGGGCTCGCTGACGATCTGGTTCGACCCCGAGATGATTTGGGAGGCCGCGCCGACCGGCAGGCGTGGCCGCTAGCAGAGCTATAGCGACGCCGCCATCCAGATATGAGGAGGATCAGAAAACAGTCCGGGGGACTGTTTTCCCGACGATTGGCCTTTCGATGAAGGTGTTGTTCGGCATGGCTCTTCGGCAGACAACCGGGTTCATCGAGAGTCTGCTACGGCTGGTCGGTCTCGACTGGGCGGTGCCCGACTTCAGCACCCTGTCTCGTCGCCAGAAGAGCCTGGCTGTGAACATCCCGTATCGCGGCTCCAAGGGGCCATTGCACCTTCTTGTCCGCAGCACAGGGATCAAGGTCCAAGGTGAAGGCGAATGGCACGCGCGCAAACATGGCGGCCCCAAACGGCGGGTCTGGCGCAAAATCCACCTCGGGGTCGACGAGCAAACACTGGAGGTCCGGGCCGTTGAGATCACCGGGAGCCACATCGGCGATGCGCCGGTGCTACCCGATCTGCTCAGCCGGATCCCCGAGAGCCATGTATCGACCCAGCGGAATCTGCTCAGTTTAAGCCGCTAATCTGAATGCCTCGGCAGGTGTGCGCATGGCAAGGGCCTGATGAGGGCGGCGGTTGTTGTAGAAGCTGATCCAGTCACCGATGACGCGGGTCGCGTGCTGGATGCTCTCGAAGCGATGGCGATGAACGCATTGCTCCTTG
>NZ_RCHI01000006.1 GCF_003664585.1 Paenirhodobacter hankyongi | reverse complement strand
CCCTAGTGAGCGATATGCTACGGTCCGCGTCGCTTGCGACCAAACCGCCCGCATATCTCTTCAGATATCCGTCAATGTCAAAGAGCACGGAAAGGCAAACGCGGCCATCAAAGGCTTGATCTGTCGATCCCTTCAACCGTCAGCGCCGATCCGTTTCCGTTTCGAGGCTTTCAGCGACCGTCGCGGTGTGTTCCGCTTCGGTGAGGGGCGTTCTACGGCTGCACGCCGACCTCCGCAAGCGGATTTTTTGCAGAACTGTCATTTTTCCCGGGTAACCCTTGTTTTGTTGTGCGTTTTTTGTGCGGCCTGCATTTCGCGAGGCCAGTCTTGGCATGGAATGCGCGACTTATCCACAGGGGACGGGCAAACTTCGCCGGCCGAAGCCCCCGGAATCGCCCCCTGACGACTCGCCGAGTCCACGCCGCCGCGCGGCGCAGGCCCCTTCCCCGCCCCCCGGAAAATGAAAAAGCCGGGCACAAGGCCCGGCCAGATTCGTCCCTCGAGTCGCAGCTCAGCGCAGCAGGCGACCGCGCACCTTCCACGCCCCGGGCAGCAGCATCGCGACATAGATCAGGTCGACGATCACCATCAGCAGCCAGAAGCGGGTGAAGATCATCCCCATGCCGATCACCGTGCCCATCAGCAGGGCCCCCACGCCCCAGCGCGGCACCCGCAGCGCCTTGGGCGAGAAGGTCGGCAGGCGCGAGATCATCAGAACCCCCACGAGGCCCAGCCAGAAAGCCACGACCATCGGTGCGCCTCGCGCATCAAGGAGCCCCGAGAAGCTCAGATAGACCGGCAGCAGCGCCAGCATCGCGCCGGCCGGTGCCGGCACTCCGGTGAAATGGGTCTTGCCCGCCCCATCCTCGCCGCGCATCACGTTGAACCGCGCCAGGCGCAGGCAACAGGCGGCGGCGAAGACCAGCACCAGCACCCAGCCCATCGCATTCACCTCGCCAAGCGCGAAGCGATAGACCAGGAGGCCCGGCGCCACACCAAAGCACAGGAAGTCGGACAGGCTGTCGAGCTCGGCCCCGAATTCCGAGGTCGCCCGCAGCCGCCGCGCGATCAGCCCGTCCATGCCGTCGATCAGCGCCGACAGCAGCACCAGCACCACGGCCGTCTCGAACTGCGCCACCATCGTGTAGCGGATCGAGGTGAGCCCGAGGCACATCCCCGCGATCGTCACGAGGTTGGGCAGAAGCAACAGGAACGGCATCTGTTCGCGCTCGCGCGGCTCCATCTCAGCGCTCCCCGCCCGTGCGCGCGGCCTCGTCCGAGGCAAGATCGGCGATCACCGTCTCGCCGGCGATCATCGTCTGACCGATGCAGACGAGCGGGTTCACCCCCTCGGGCAGGTAGATATCAAGCCGCGAGCCGAAACGGATCAGGCCGAATCGTTCGCCGCTCATCAGCGCCTGGCCTTCCTTGACCTCACACAGGATCCGCCGCGCCACGAGGCCCGCGATCTGCACCACGCCATAGCGGCGCCCGTCGGCAGTCTCGACCGCAAGGCCGTTGCGCTCGTTGTCCGAGCTGGCCTTGTCGAGCGAGGCATTCAGGAACTTGCCCGGCCGATAGGCGATGCGGGTGATGCGGCCGGCGAGCGGCAGCCGGTTCACATGGCAGTTGAACACCGACATGAAGACCGAGACCCGGGTCATCGGCGCGTCGCCAAGCCCCAGTTCCGCCGGCGGCACCGCGGGCTCGAGCAGCGAGACCACGCCATCGGCGGGCGAGACCATGAGCCCCTCGCGCGCGGGCGTCACCCGCACCGGGTCGCGGAAGAAGTAATAGCACCAGACCGTCAGCCCGGTGCCAAGCCAGCCGAGCGGCCCCCAGATCAGGAACAGCACAAGCGTGATGCCGGCGAAGATGGCGACGAACTTCCGCCCCTCCGGGTGCATCGGCTTGATGAAGGTGGAAAGCATCGATACGGACATGCGCCTGCCTTGTGTTATGGTTCTTTTGCCCTGTTTCTACCGCAAAGCGCGGATCATGGAAACAGCCAGGCCGTCCCCTGCCCCGCGGCCGCTGCGGCACAATGAAAAACGCGGCCCCGAGGGACCGCGTTTTCCGAATGCAATGGTCTGAAGATCAGCGCTTCGAGAACTGGAAGGACCGACGGGCTTTCGCCTTGCCGTACTTCTTGCGTTCGACGACGCGCGAGTCGCGGGTCAGGAAGCCAGCGGCCTTCAGCGGCGCGCGCAGCGCCGGTTCGTGCAGCTGCAGCGCCTTCGAGATGCCGTGCTTCACCGCACCGGCCTGGCCCGAGAGGCCGCCACCGGCGACGGTCGCGACGACGTCATACTGGCCTTCGACGCCAGCGACGCCGAACGGCTGGTTCACGATCAGCTGCAGCACCGGACGGGCGAAATACACCGCCATGTCCTTGCCGTTGACGGTGATCTTGCCCGAGCCGGGCTTGACCCAGACGCGGGCGACCGCGTCCTTGCGCTTGCCGGTGGCATAGGCGCGGTTCAGCGAATCGCGCTGCGCTTCGCGGGTGACCGGGGCTTCGGCGGTCGCCACGGCGACGCCCGACACGGCCGACTTCAGATCGTCGAGGGACTTGAGTTCTTCGGCCATGATCAGCTCCGGGTGTTCTTCTTGTTCAGGACCTTGACGTCCAGAACTTCAGGCTGTTGGGCTTCATGCGGATGCTCGGTGCCGGCGTAGACGCGCAGGTTCGACATCTGCGCACGGCCAAGGCGGTTGCGCGAGATCATGCGCTCGACAGCCTTGATCACGACGCGCTCGGGGTGAGCGCCTTCGAGCACCTGACGCGCGGTGCGGAACTTGATCCCGCCCGGGTGGTTGGTGTGCCAGTAGTAGCGCTTGTCTTCACGCTTCGTGCCCGTCATCTGCACCTTGTCGGCGTTGATGATGATCACGTTGTCGCCCATGTCCATGTGCGGGGTGAAGGTCGGCTTGTGCTTGCCACGCAGGCGCATGGCAACGATCGTGGCGAGGCGGCCCAGAACGACGCCCTCGGCGTCGATCAGGATCCACTTCTTCTCGATCTCCGCCGGTTTCGCGGTATAGGTTTTCATTTCGATCGCCCTTTGAAGGGTTGTGGAATTCGGATGCCGGCTTTTGCGCGATCGGCGTCCGAAAATCAAGCCCACTGCGCGCCATTTTTCAACGCGAAATCAGTGGCTTAAAAAATTGGTATCAAGATACCCCACAAAATCGCCGCGAGTCACCCCTTCGGCGGGATCGAATAGGTCATCGACGACCGCGCAACGGGCGCCGCCTCCCCTTCCGAGAAGATCAGCACATCCCCCACAGCGAGCACCCGGCCAAGCTTCAGAAGCCGCGCCCGCGCGATCAGGTCACGCCCCGCCGCGGGCTTGCGCATGAAGTCGATCGAAGCGCCGGTGGTGACGGCAAGCGCCACCGGTCCGATCCGGCTCAGGATCGCGAGCCAGACCGAGACATCGGCGAGCGCGAACATCGTCGGCCCCGAGACCGTGCCGCCCGGGCGCAGGTGCAGCTCGCCCACCTTCAGCCGCACGACCAGCTCCTCGCCCACGCTCTCGATCACGAAATCCTCCGCAACCTGCGGGAATTCCTCTTCCATGAAGGCGGCAAGCCGCGCCTCGTCCATCGCGATTTCCATCTTTCCTCCCCGGATCTCCCTCCCTAGAGTTTTCCCGACAGGGAGGAATTTCAATGACGGATCTCGTAGAACTCGAGCGACGTGGCGTCGTCGCGCATCTGACGATGAACGCCCCGGGCAGCCTGAACGCATTGTCGGACGCGATGCTCGCCGCGCTGAAGGCGCGCTTCACCGAGCTGGGCGAGGACGGCTCGGTCAAGGTCGTGGTGCTGAAAGGCGCCGGCAAGGCCTTCTGCGCCGGCCATGACCTGAAGGAGATGCAGGCGGGCCGGCAGGCGCCCGACAAGGGCCGGGCCTATTTCGCCGATCTCTTCTTCCGCTGCGCCGAGGTGATGCAGATGATCCCCGCGCTGCCGCAGCCGGTGATCGCCGAGGTGCATGGCATTGCCACCGCCGCCGGCTGCCAGCTTGTCGCCAGCTGCGACCTCGCCGTCGCCGCCGAGGGCACGCGTTTTGGCGTGAACGGGGTGAACATCGGGCTCTTCTGCTCGACACCGATGGTGGCACTGTCGCGCAACGTGCCGCGCAAGGTCGCCTTCGAGATGCTGACGACGGGCGAATTCATCGACGCGCCCCGCGCCCGCGAGGTCGGCCTGATCAACCGCATCGCCCCGCACGAGGCGCTCGCGGCCGAAACCGGACGCCTGGCCGAAACCCTCGCCGCCAAGCTCGGCGCGGCGGTGAAGATCGGCAAGCGCGCCTTCTACGACCAGATGAGCCTCGATCTCGCCGCAGCCTATGAACACACCGCCGCCGTGATGGTCGAGAACATGCTCTGGCGCGACACCGAGGAAGGGATCAGCGCCTTCATCGAGAAGCGCAAACCCGACTGGGCGGTCTGAAACCGCGGCCGCGAGGGGGCGCTGCCCCCTCGGCCCTGACGGGCCTCACCCCCGAGGTATTTCCGGCAAGGAGAAAATGCGCCCCCTCCCGCGGAGACCCTGCGTGGTCGCGAAAGGACGACGTCCTTTCCGCCTCAGCCCAGCTGCGCAAGCCCCGGGAAGGTTTCCAGAAGCCAGAAGCTGATTGCCGAGAAGGCATTCGTCAGCAGCAAGAGCCCGACGATCACCAGAAGCGCGCCCATGCCCTTCTCGATCAGCCCCATATGGCGCTTGATCCGGTTCATCACCCCGATTGCGCGCTGGATGAAGATCGCGGCCAGCAGGAAGGGAATGCCCAGCCCCGCCGCATAGACCGCAAGCAGCCCGGTGCCGCGTGCAAGATCGCCGCCCTGTGCCGCGATCGACAGGATCGCGCCCAGCTGCGGCCCGATGCAGGGGGTCCAGCCGAAGGCGAAGGCAAGGCCCAGCACATAGGCGCCGAGACTCGAGCCGCCCTGCTCGCCCGCGTCGAGCCGCGCCTCGCGGTCGAGGATCGGGATCCGGTAAAGGCCAAGGAAATGCAGCCCGAGCCCGATGATCACCGCCCCTGCGATGCGGCCGAAGAGCTCCTGGTTCGACAGGAAGAACTGGCCGAAGGCCGAGGCGGCAAAGCCCATCAGCAGGAAGACGGTCGAAAGCCCCAGCACGAAGAACAGCGCCGGCAGCACGGCCGAGCCGCGCCCCTCGCGCAGATCGCCCATGCTGACCCCGCCCATATAGGCAAGGTAGGGCGGCACGATCGGCAGCACGCAGGGGCTGAGGAAGGACAGGAGCCCCGCCACCAGCGCGACCAGCGCGGCGGGCAGGAAGGCGGCGTCGATGAGGTCAATTCCGAACATGCCTCTCCTTAGCATCCCCGCCTCCGCCCGTCACCCGCGCACCACTCACAAGCGCGTGGACAAATCGGCACGCCGCGGCTAGCCCGGTTGCATGGACATCGCCACCACCATCGACGCGCGGGGCCTGCTGTGCCCGCTGCCCGTCCTGCGCCTGCGCAAGGTGCTTGCCGCCCTGCCCGCGGGCGCGGTGGTCGAATTGCTGGCGACCGATGGCGCGAGCTGGATCGACGTGCCGCATTTCTGCACCCAGGGCGGGCACGTCCTGATCTCGGCCGAGGACAGGCCCGGGCTGCGCTACCTCGTCCGCAAGGGTTGACGCGGAGCGAAAAACGCCGGGCACTGGGCCCGGCGTTCATCATCTCATTTGCGATCGGATCAGGCCGACCACCAGCCACGGCGCTTCGGTCCGGTCTCGGCCGCGGCGTCCTCGCCGGGCATTTCCGCCGGCAGTTCGGCCGGAGCCTCGACCGGGGTCTCGATCATCGGCGCGGCGGGCGCCTCGACCGGGGCCTCGACAGGCGCCTCCGACGGCGGGGCGACGGGCGCCTCGACCGGGGTCTCGGCCGGCGTCGCGGGCTCGGTCGCGCCCGCCTCGGGCGCCGCGTCCGCGACCGGCTCGACCACCTTCTTGCGCGAGCGGCTGCTCGTCTTCTTCGGCGCGGGGGCGGCCTCGCCCTCCTCGCCCTCGGCCTTCACCGTCTTCTTGCGCGACGACGAGGTTTTCGGCGCCGCGGATTTCGAGGTCGACGACTTCGCGCTGCTCGAGCGCGAGCGGGTCAACTTCTTCGGCGCCTCTTCGGCCGGAGCCTCGGCGACCTCGGCCTCGGCCACCGGCGCCTCGACCGGAGCAGTTTCCGCCACTTCGGCCAGCGCTTCGGCCGGAGCCTCGACCGGCGCTTGCGTCGGCACCTCGGGCAGGCTCACCTCGGCCAGCGCCGCGGCAGCCGCAGCACGCGCCGCGTCCTCGGCGGCCTCGTCATCGTCTTCCGGGGCCTCCTCGTCGGACGCCTCGGCACCCTCTTCGCCCTCGTCCTCGGCCTCAGAGGCCTCGCCCGACGCCGCTGCGCCCGCGCCAGACTTCTTCTTCCGCCGACGCCGGCGCTTCTTCTTCTTCGGCTGGTCGTCGCCCTCACCGATCTCGGCCGCGCCCTCCTCGATCTCCGCCTCGGCCTCGGTCTCGACCTCCGCCTCGAGCTCTTCGAGATCTTCGTCCTCGTCGATCTCCGCCTCGTCGATCTCGGCCATCAGCTCGGCGGTTGCATGAACCGCCTGGCTCATCGGGTCGGGCACGACACGGGTCGCGGTCTTGAACTTCTCGATCGAGAAGTCGGGGCTGACCAGCGTCGGGTCAGCCTCGAGCCGCACCGCCATGCCATAACGCGCCTCGATCCCGGCGATATGCTCGCGCTTGGCGTTCATCAGGTAGTTCGCCACCGCGACCGGGCATTTCACCAGCACTTCGCGCGAACGCTTGCGGGTGCCCTCTTCCTCGATCGCGCGCAGCACCTGCAGCGCGAGGCTGTCGTCCGAGCGGATGAGCCCGGTGCCGTGGCAATGCGGGCAGGGCTGCGTGGTCGATTCCAGCATCCCCGGACGCAGCCGCTGCCGGCTCATCTCCATCAGGCCGAAGCCCGAGATCCGGCCCACCTGGATGCGGGCACGGTCGGTCTTGAGCTTTTCCTTCATCCGCTTCTCGACGGCGGCGTTGTTCTTGCGCTCTTCCATGTCGATGAAGTCGATGACGATCAGACCGGCCAGGTCGCGCAGGCGCAGCTGTCGGGCGACCTCGTCGGCGGCCTCGAGGTTGGTCTTCAGCGCCGTGTCCTCGATCGAGCCTTCCTTGGTGGCCCGGCCCGAGTTCACGTCGATGGCGACCAGCGCCTCGGTCACGCCGATGACGATGTAGCCGCCCGATTTCAGCTGCACGACCGGGTTGAACATCGAGGAGAGATAGCTTTCCACCTGGAAGCGCGCGAAGAGCGGCAGCTGCTCGCGGTAGTTGGTGACGCTTTTCGCGTGGGACGGCATGATCATCTTCATGAAGTCCTTGGCCACGCGATAGCCGCGCTCGCCCTCGACCAGCACCTCGTCGATGTCCTTCGAGTAGAGGTCGCGGATCGAGCGCTTGATCAGGTCGCCTTCCTCGTAGATCGGCGCCGGCGCGATCGAGCGCAGCGTGAGCTCGCGGATCTGCTCCCACAGCCGCATCAGGTATTCATAGTCGCGGCGGATCTCGGTCTTGGTGCGCTGCGCGCCCGCGGTGCGGATGATCAGCCCGGCGCCCTGCGGCACCTCGAGCTCGGAGGCGATCTCCTTCAGCTTCTTGCGGTCGGCGGCATTGGTGATCTTGCGCGAGATGCCACCGCCCCGGGCGGTGTTCGGCATCAGCACGCAATAGCGGCCGGCGAGCGACAGATAGGTGGTCAGCGCCGCACCCTTGTTGCCGCGCTCTTCCTTCACCACCTGCACCAGCATGATCTGGCGCACCTTGATGACTTCCTGGATCTTGTAGCGGCGCGGACGCGGCTTGCGCGGCGCGTGGATCTCTTCGTGGACGTCTTCCTCGGCGACGGATTCGATGCCGTCATCGGCCGAGGCGGCGCCGTCCTCGTCGCTGCTGTCCTCGTCACCCGCCTCGTCGGCGGCCTCGGTGACCTCCTCCGGCTGCGCGACCGGCGCGAGGTCTTCGGCCACGGGCGCTTCCACCTCGGGGGCCACGACCTCTGCCGCGAGCGGCGCGGCGATCAGCGCCTCGCCCTCGGCCGCCTCGGTGTCGAGATCGACCAGCGCCATGCCGGGGATATCCTCGGAGCGGACGACCGCATCGGTCTCGGCCACCTTCTCGGCCTTGGCCGAGCTGCGCGAGCGCGACCGCGACCGGCGCGAACGCGACTTCGTCTCCTCGGCCTCTTCGGCCTCGGCATAGGCGCGCTCTTCCTCGAGCAGGGCCTGACGGTCGGCGACCGGGATCTGGTAGTAATCGGGGTGAATTTCGGCGAAGGCCAGGAAGCCGTGGCGGTTGCCGCCGTAATCGACAAAAGCGGCCTGGAGCGAAGGCTCCACCCGCGTCACTTTTGCCAGGTAGATGTTTCCGGCGAGCTGCCGCTTGTTGATGGTCTCAAAGTCGAATTCCTCGACCTTGTTGCCGTCCACCACCACGACGCGGGTTTCCTCCGCGTGGGTGGCATCGATGAGCATTTTCTTTGCCATGTATCCAGGTTCCACATGCCCGCGGCCGCCCCTCCCCGGGGGGAGAGGCGGCACGGACATGGTTTTTCGTTGAGGCGAGCGCGGGCACCGAAAAGCCGGCGGCGGCGGCCAAAGGCCCGCCCGTCATCACCAGCCCGTCCTGTCCACGCGTCATCGCGGTTCTTTCCCAAGTGCGGGGGGGAGCCCCGTCACCCAATTGAAACCCCCGCGGATCAAGGCCTTGGGGGCAAGAGAGCGGCCTTTCGGCCAATCGGTTGATCCGGGCGCGAAGGCGCCATCGCGCACTTCCTGGCCCCGAAATCAGCGAAATCCGTGGGCGAAACGCCAAGAGGCAGCGCCGCGCCGACATGAAACGACAATAGCCGCGCGGCCGCGGCAATGACAATCGCTTTTTCGTCGCGGGGCGGCGGAGCGGGGCACGCGCCCCACGACTGCCGAAGAAGGGGGCGCTGCCCCCTCGGGCTGCGCCCTCACCCCCGGGATATTTGCGGCAATTGGAAGCGGAAGGGGCAGCGCGGACCGTGGGCCGCACCGCCCCCTCAGATCCTGCCCCTCAGATGTAGTCCTGACGGGTCAGGCCGTATTTCGCCATCTTCTCGTTCAGCGTGCGGCGCGGCAGGCAGAGTTCATCCATCACCGCAGAGATCGAGCCCTTGTGCCGGCGCATCGTGTTGTCGATCAGCATCTTCTCGAAGTTCTCGACATATTCCTTCAGCGGCTTGCCCTCGGTGGTCATCGCCGGGCCTGCCTCCTCGTTGTCGGCCATCAGCAGCGAGGCGATCGAGCCCGAGCCGCGACGCGCCTGCAGCACGGCGCGTTCGGCCACGTTGATCAGCTGGCGCACGTTGCCGGGCCAGGGCGCCTGCAGGAGCTGCGCCGCCTCCTGCGCCGAGACCTCGGGCGCGTCGCAGCCGTATTCCTCGGCGAATTGCTCGGTCATGCGGGTGAAGATGGTCAGGATATCTTCGCCGCGCGCGCGCAGCGGCGGCAGGGTGATCTTGTGCGCGGCAAGGCGGAAATAGAGGTCGGGGCGCAGCGCGTCCTCGAGCGTGCGGCCCTCGCCATGGGCGTTGCACACGGCAAGGATCCGGGTCTCGGCCGGCGTGCCCTGCTCGTTGATGAAGGTCAGGAGCCGCGCCTGCAGCGACTGGCTCAGCGCCTCGACATCCTCGAGCACCAGCGTGCCGCCGCGCGCCTCCTCGACGAGCGGCAGCGAGCCGCCTTCCTCGACCGGGCCGAAGAGCTTTGCCGTCAGCGCCTCCTCGGCATAGGCGGCGCAGCTGACCACGACGAATTTCTTGCCCGCGCGCGGGCCGGTCGCGTGCAGGGCAAGCGCCACAAGGGACTTGCCGGTGCCGGTCTCGCCGTCGATCAGCACGTGGCCGTCGGCCTGGCTGAGGTCGAGAATGTCCTCGCGCAGCCGCTCCATCGCCGCCGAGGTGCCGATCAGCTTGCCCATCACCTGCGCCCCCTCGGCGAGGTCGCGGCGCAAGGCGCGATTGTCGAGCGTCATCCGCCGCGCCTGCGTCGCGCGTTTGGCAAGCTCGGTCATCCGGTCTGGGTTGAAGGGCTTCTCCATGAAGTCCATGGCGCCAAGCCGCATCGCCTCGACCGCCATCGGCACGTCGCCATGGCCGGTGATCATGATCACCGGCAGCCCGCTGTCGATCCCCATCAGGCGCTTGAGAAACGCCATCCCGTCCATCCCCGGCATCCGGATGTCGGAGATCACCACCCCCGGCCAGTCCGTGCCGATCACCTTCAGCGCCTCCTCGGCGCTCGCATAGGTCTCCGTGTCGAAGCCCGAGAGCGCCAGCCACTGGCTCACCGACTGGCGCATGTCTTCCTCGTCGTCGACGATCGCCACCTTCATCATCCGTGCCATGTGCTACTCCGCTGCCTTTGCGCCCCTGGGCGCCGTCGTGTCCTCCGAGATCAGCGGCAGCTGCATCTCGAAGACCGCGCCCCCTTCCTCGGCATTATGTGCGGTCAGCCGACCGCCGAAATCGCTGACAATCGAGGAAGAGATCGCAAGGCCCAGCCCCGTCCCCTCCCCCGGTTTCTTCGTCGTCCAGAACGGCTCGAACAGCTTTTGCAGATCCGAGATCCCGGGCCCGTTGTCGCGCACGCCCAGCACCGCCGTCTCGCCGGTGGCGAGGATCAGCTCGATCGCCGGCTCCGCCCGCCCCTTGGTCGCATCAAGCGCGTTGCGCAGAAGGTTGATGATCACCTGTTCAAGGCGGATCCGGTCGGCCATCACCATCACCGGCTCGCGCGGCAACACCCGGGTGATGCGCACCGTGCGCGCCTTCAGCTGCGGCTCCATCATCGCGAGCGCCGAGCTGATCGCGGCGCGCAGATCGACCGGCTCGAAGGCCTCGCCGCCCTTGCGGGCATAGGATTTCAGCTGCCGGGTGATCGCGCCCATCCGCTCGATCAGGTCGTCGATGCGCTGGAACGAGCTCAGCGCCTCTTCGGTGCGGGCGCGCTGAAGCAACAGCCGCGCGCCGGCAAGATAGGTCTTCATCGCGGCAAGCGGCTGGTTCAGCTCGTGGCTGACCGCGGCCGACATCTCGCCAAGCGCCGCGAGCTTCGAGGATTGCGCCAGCGTCTGCTCGGCGACGGCCAGATCCTTCTGCACCTTCTCGCGCTCGGCGATCTCGCGGCTCAGCCGTGCGTTCAGCGCCCGCAGATCGGCCGATTCGCGGCGATAGGCGAGCGATTGCACCCGTGCGCGCCGCGACAGCACGTAGAACCCGGCGGCGAGCAGGATCGCAAAGCCCATGATCTCCATCGCGAGGACGGCATTCACCTTCTCGCGCACCGATTCGTAGCTGGTGAAGGCGATCATCCGCCAGCCGCGGAAGGGGATGCGGGTCTCGGTGCGCATCACCGCCTGGCCCTTGAGATAGGCGTCGGGCGGTTCGTTCGCCCAATCGGCGGTGACCTGCAGCGCGCGCTCGATCGCGGTCGGGGCCGAGCGCGCCGACAGCGCCTCGGCCACCGTCAGCCCGCGCCATTTCGGCTCGGTCGTCAGGATGATCCGCCCCTCGCTGTCGGTCACCGCGACCGCGTCCGAGATCCCCGCCCAGGAGCGCTCGAACTTCGACAGCTCGGCCTCGACGACGATCACCCCGATCGCCTTGCCATCGGCGACCAGCGCGCGGGAATAGTCGAACTCCGTCGCTCCGGTCGCGGCAGAGGCCGCGGTGAAGATCGTCTCGCGCGAGCGCTGCGCCTCGACGAAGAACGGCTCGCTCGCATAGGAGGTGCCCAGCAGGTTGCGGTTCGTCGCCGCCACCACCCGCCCGCTCATGTCGAGAAGCCGGATCGAGGCCGCCGCGATATCCTCGCGCGCCGAGATCAGCTGCGCCGAACTTTTCGAGAAATCCCCGGTCTCGAGCGCATTGGTCAGCACCGGATCGCGCGCCAGCAGCAGCGGCACCACCGAGGTGCGCTGCAGCTCGGACAGGATGTTGCCGGAGTAAAGCGCCAGACGCAGCTCGGTGCGCACCCGTGTCGTCTCGGTGAAGCGCTCGGTCAGCCAGGCGTTGGTCGACCAGATCACCGCCACCGCGACGATGACCACACCGACAGCGGCAATGCGGCTGACAAATCGGCGTCTTCCGCGCCGGTCGGGCTCGGGGGGGCTCGTCTGATCTGTGCTCATGCGTCTTGCGGGCATGGCGCCAATCTAGGCCGAAGGCGCCGGGCCAACAAGGCGGGGGCGATCACGCCGCCGCCATCCCCGAGCTCAACGCGCGGAAAAGCGCCGCCCCGTCGGTGCCGCCCTGCGCGGGCTCCACCACCCGCTCGGGGTGCGGCATCATGCCCAGCACCCGGCGGTTCGCGCTCAGCACGCCGGCGATGTCGTCGGTCGCGCCATTCGGGTTCTCGACATAGCGGAAAGCCACGCGATCCTCGCCCTGAAGCTGCTTCAGCCCCTCGGCGTCGATCTGGTAATTGCCCTCGGCATGGGCGATCGGGATCAGGATCTCCTGCCCCTTGTCATAGCCCGAGGTGAAGGCGCTGTCCGCCGTGGTCACCGTCAGCGCAACGGGCTTCGAGATGAACTTGAGCCCGGCGTTGCGCATCAGCGCGCCCGGCAGCAGCCCCATCTCGGTCAGCACCTGGAAGCCGTTGCAGACGCCCAGCACATAACCGCCGCGCTGCGCGAAATCGACCACCGCCTGCCCGATCGGCGAGCGCGAGGCGATCGCGCCGCAGCGCAGGTAGTCGCCGAAGGAAAACCCGCCCGGAATGCCGATGACGTCGATCCCCGCAGGCAGCTCGGTCTCCTTGTGCCAGACCTTCACCACCTCGTCGCCCGCCTTGGCAAAGGCGTCAAAGAGGTCACGGTCGCAGTTCGACCCGGGAAAGGTGATGACGGCGGCTTTCATCGCGGGGGCACTCCTGCTTTCATCTTGCCCAAAATACCTCGGGGGTGCGGGGGCAGCGCCCCCGCCCGCCGGGGATCAGGCGATCTCGACGGTGTATTTCTCGATCACGGTGTTGGCGAGCAGCTTCTCGCACATCGCCTTGACCTCGGCTTCCGCCGCGGCCGTGTCGGTCGCGGCGAGATCGAGCTCGATCACCTTGCCCTGACGCACGGCCGCGACCCCCGAGAAGCCCATGTGGCCAAGCGCGGCACGCACGGCCTCGCCCTGCGGGTCGAGCACCCCATCCTTCAGCATGACATGAACACGGGCCTTCATCGCGGGCGCTCCTCAGTTGATCAGGGTGGGCTTCATCGGCTCGGGATTGGTCGGCAGCACGCCAAGACGCTTCGCCACCTCGGTATAGGCATCCGTCAGGCTGCCCAGATCGCGGCGGAACACGTCCTTGTCGAGATGCGCGCCGGTCTTCACGTCCCACAGCCGGCAGCTGTCGGGCGAGATCTCGTCGGCGACGACCAGGCGCATGAAATCGCCATCCCAGACCCGGCCGATCTCGATCTTGAAATCGACGAGCTTGATGCCGACGCCATAGAACACGCCGGCGAGGAAGTCGTTCACCCGCAGCGCAAGCGAGACGATATCGTCAAGATCCTGCTGGTTCGCCCAGCCGAAGGCGACGATGTATTCCTCGGGGACCAGCGGGTCGCCGAGCGCGTCGTTCTTGTAGCTGTATTCGACGATCGGGCGCGGCAGGGCGGTGCCCTCTTCCATGCCCAGACGTTTCGCGATCGAGCCGGCGGCGAAGTTGCGCACGATCACCTCGAGCGGGATGATCTCGACCTGGCGGATCAGCTGCTCGCGCATGTTCAGGCGGCGGATGAAGTGGTTCGGGATGCCGATGTTGGTCAGCCCCTGCATGAAGAACTCGCACAGGCGGTTGTTCAGCACGCCCTTGCCCTCGATCGTCGCTTTCTTCTGCGCGTTGAAGGCGGTGGCGTCATCCTTGAAGTACTGCACGAGCGTGCCCGGCTCCGGGCCTTCATACAGGATCTTCGCTTTGCCTTCGTAGATCTTCTTGCGGCGCGGTGACATGGGCATGGTTCCTTCTGCGGCCCGGCTGCCCCGGGGGCAGCTCCCCTGGGCCCGCACCGGGCGAACGGGCGCAGGGCCCTTTGGGCCCCTATAGGACAAGGCTTGCGGCGCCGCAAGGCAAAGGCGCGCGGCCTTGCGGTTTTGGCCGCCAACATTCGCGTGCGCAGCATTAGCGCTAGCGGTCGCGCTGCGCCGATCTGCACCCTTGAAGTGGCCCGCCGAGGCGGGCATATGTCAACCTAAGGGCAACCAATTTCCCGGGGGGACACGGCCATGACCACCTTTGACGACCGCGAACAGGCATATGAATCCAAGTTCGCCCATGACACCGACAAGCGCTTCCGCGAGGGCGCACGCGCGGTGAAGATGGTCGCACTCTGGGCCGCCGAGATGATGGGCAAGGCCGACGAGGAGGCCGATGCCTATGTCACCTCGCTGCTGACCGCCGACTTCTTCGAGGCCGGCAAGGAAGACGTGGTGCGCAAGCTGGTGGCTGACCTCGGCCCGCGCGCCGACGAGGCGACGGTGCGGGCGAAACTCGCCGAGGCGCTCGCCGCCGCCGCGAAGCAGATCGCCGAGGGCTGATCCGGAGCCGAGGCTCCGTCGATTGCGCAAGACGCCCTCCGGCGCAGCTGCCGGAGGGTTTTTCACATCCGCGCCCGTGTCCCCTGCCCCGCAAGGTCGGGCCTCCGCGCCGCACAGGAAGTGACACCATGCCTGCCGAGACCCTCGCCCGCCTGCTTGCCGCGCGCGATGTGCTGCTGACCGACGGCCTGCCCGAGCGCGGCCCCGCAGGCCTCGCGCTCGAGCGCGGCGCGCCCGCGGCCTTCGCCGCCCCCGCCCGGATCCAGGCGGTGGCAAAGGCCGCGATCGACGCGGGCGCCGACCTGATCCGCACGAACTCGGCCGGCGCCAATGCCTCGCGGCTGCGCCCCCACGGCGCTCAGGCCCGCGCGGCGGTGCTCAGCCGCATGGCGGCCGAGATCGCGCAGGAGGCCGCCGAGCGCAGCGAGCGTCGGGTAGTCGTCGCCGGCGCGATCGGGCCGACGGGCGAGATCTTCGCGCCGATGGGCACGCTGCGCCACGCGCTCGCCGTCGAGATCTTCCACGAACAGGCCGAGGCATTGCGCGACGGCGGCGCCAGCGTGCTGTGGCTGGGCGGGTTCGCCGCGCTCGAGGAACTGGCGGCGGCGGCCGAGGCTGCGCAGCGCGCCGGACTCAGCTGGTGCGGCACGATGCGCTTCGACAGTGCCGGGCGCACGCTGATGGGCCTTGCCCCCGCCCCCTTCGCGGCGCAGGCCGGCGCGCTGGCGCCGCAGCCCGAGGCGCTTGGCGCCGAAGGGCCGGGGCCGGCGCGGCTGCTGCACACGCTGCTCACCCTTTGCGCGGCGGGCGTCGAACACCCGCTGATTGCCCAGGCCGATGCGCAGGCCGATGCGCTGACCGAGGACGGCACCGAAAGCGATCCGCGGCGGATGGCGGAATTCGCCCGACTCGCGCGAGACGCGGGCGCGCGGATCATCGGCGGCGGTGCCGGGCTGACGGCGGCGCATCTCGGGGCGATGCGCGAGGCGCTGGAAACCACCGCCCGCGACGCGCGCCCGACGCATGACGAGATCACCGCGCGGCTTGGCGCGGCCCAGCCGATCACTGCCGCGCGCCGCGCCTAGAACAGCTCGAGCTGATCGCCCGCCCGCGGCGGCGGCGCAAAACGCGTGACATCGAGCGCGGGAAGCGGCCGGTCGAACCCGAGCCGGCGACACGAGAGCGCATAGCGCTGCGCCAGCAGCTCGGCCTCGGTGCCTTCGCCGGTCATCCGGCTGCCGAAGCGCGGGTCGTTCAGCCGCCCGCCGCGGAAGGCCGCGATCGCGTTCAGCACCCGCTCGGCCCGCGCCGGATACTGGCGCTGCAGCCAGTCGGCAAAGAGCGGTGCCACCTCGTTGGGCAGGCGCAAGGGGATCATCGCTGCCGCCTGCGCCCCCGCCCGCCGCGCCTCGGTCAGGATCGCCTCGAGCGCGTGATCGGTCAGCCCCGGGATGATCGGCGCCGCCATCACCCGCACCGGCACCCCGGCACGCGACAGCTCGCGCATCATCCGCAGCCGGGTGCGCGGCGCGGGCGCGCGCGGCTCCATCTTGCGCGCCAGCTCGTCGTCGAGCGTGGTCAGGCTGACGCCCACATGCACCAGGCCGCGCTCTGCCATGCCGGCCAGAAGGTCGAGATCGCGCAGGATGCCCGCGCCGCGGGTGGTGATCGCCACCGGGTGGTTGAAGGCATCAAGCACCTCGAGCAGACCGCGCATCACCCCCATCTTCGACTCGATCGGCTGATAGGGGTCGGTCGAGGTGCCGATGGCGATCGGCGCCACCTGATAGCCCTTGCGCCGCAGCTCTCGCTCGAGCACCGCGGGCGCCTCGGGCTTGGCCACCAGCCGGGTCTCGAAATCGAGCCCCGCCGACAAGCCCAGATAGCCGTGCGAAGGCCGCGCGAAGCAATAGATGCAGCCATGCTCGCAGCCCCGATAGGGGTTGATCGAGCGGTCGAAGGCCAGATCGGGGCTGTCGTTGCGGGTGATGATGCTGCGCGGATGCTCGATGCTGACCTCGGTGCGCAACAGCACCTCATCCTCGGGCAGATCCCAGCCGTCGGGCTCCCACAGCCGCTCGTAGGGCTCGAACCGGCCGGCGGGGCGGCTCGCGGCGCCGCGCGCCTTGAGGCGCGTGCGCGGATCGGCGGGAGGCAGGATCAGGGGCAGCTCGGTCATGCGCGGAATCTGGAACGAAACAAGAACGTTTTCAAGTCGATTCGCGCGCACTCAAGCGTGAAGCGCAATCTGATGCTGCGGGTGCACCGGGGGCTTTTCCTTTGCCTCGCGCGCGCCCATAGTAAACGGCAGGAGGCCCGCGATGGAACCGATACCCCTGCCCCATTTCCTGTTGCTGATCTGCGCCGTGATCCTGGCCGCCGGCGCGACGCTGTGGATGGCCGCGAAGGCGGGGGTGCCGCTTGCGGCTCTGGCCATCGCGCTTCTGGGCGCGGCGGCACTGGCGCGGCTGCTCGCCCGGGTCGAATAGCCCGGGCCGGGCCGTCTCATTCGTCGAGCTCGGCATCCCAATAGAGAAAGTCGATCCAGCTGTCGTGCAGGTGCCCCGGCGGGAAGCGCCGCCCGGCCTCGTGCATCTCTGCGGGCGTCGGCGCCCGCGGAACCCGCTTCAGCCGCAACCCCGAGGCGCGCAGCGGCTTGTTCGCCTTCTTCAGGTTGCACGGCGCACAGGCCGCGACGACATTCTCCCAGCTCGTCACGCCCCCCTTCGAGCGCGGCACGACATGGTCGAAGGTCAGATCCCCCTTCGAACCGCAATACTGGCAGCAAAAACCGTCCCGCAGAAAAAGATTGAAGCGCGTGAAAGCCACGCGCTTCTGGGGACGGACATATTCTTTCAGCACGACCACCGAGGGGATGCGTATCGCCTCTCTTTGCGAGCGCACCACCTCGTCATATTCGGCGAGGATCGCGACCCGGTCGAGGCAGACCGCCTTGATCGTCTCCTGCCAGGGCCAGAGCGACAGCGGGTAATAGCTGAGCGGCCGGAAATCGGCGTTCAGCACCAGCGCCGGATAATGGCGCAGCGCCGATGGCTCGCGCACGAATTGCGTTCGGAAATCCGACCTGTCTCCATGGTCCAGCATGCGCACCCCACTTCCGCCCTGTCGCCGATCCGGCACCGGGGCGGGGAGCCCCGCCCCTGCCATACCTCAACTATATATGGCGTTCCGAGTCTGGCAAGCATCGCGATCTGCGACCTCGCCGCCATGCAGCATGGATGGCATGGCAGCGCGACAGGGATATGACAGCTGCCCGTTTTCCGGGCAAGGCGCGGATCAGCCGGGCAGATACTGCTTGAGGAAGGCCAGCGCCACGCTCAGCCCGTCGGGCGAAATGCCATGGCCCGTGCCCTTCATCACATGCCCATAGGTCTCGAACCCGGCCGCCACCAGCGCGTCGCCCGCCACGCTCATCTCCTCGAAGGGCACCATCGGATCGGCGTCGCCATGCAGCAACAGCACCGGCGGTCTCGACACCGCCTCGGCCGCCAGCGCCTCGGGCCGCAGCAGCCGCCCCGAGAAGGCGACGACGCAGGCGACCGGCTCGGCCCGCCGCGGCGCGACCTCGAGCGACATCATCGTGCCCTGCGAAAAGCCCACCAGCGCCAGCTGCGACGGGCTCAGCCCCTCGGCCGCCAGCAGACCGTCGAGAAAGGCGTTCAGATCCTCGGCCGCGCGCGCCGCCCCCTCGGCCGCCTGCTCCATGGTCGAGCCGTCGAGCCGCGGGATCGGGAACCACTGCCGACCGAAGGGATTGCCGGCGCAGGGCTCGGGCGCGTCGGGGGCAACGAAGAGCGTGTCCGGCAGATGCGGCGCGAGCGGCTCGGCGAGGCCAAGCAGATCCGCCCCGTCGGCGCCATAGCCGTGCAGGAAGACGACGAGCGATTTCACCTCGCCCGATTGCGGCGCGACGCGCCCCGATTTCAGCTCGCGCGTCATGGCGCCACTCCTTCTCGTTGTTTCATCGCGGCATACCAGGCCCAGAGCCCGCGCGCCGCAACCGCCCGCCAGGGCGACCAGGCGGCAGCAAGGTCATTGAAGGCGCGCCGCTTCGGCCGCTCGGGCAGACCGAAGAGCAGCCGCGCCGCCTCGGCCAGCGCCAGATCGTCGACGGCAAAGACATCGGCCCGGCCAAGCGCAAAGATCAGATACATCTCGACGGTCCAGCGCCCGATGCCGGGAAGCGGCAGCAACGTCGCGATCACCTCCTCGTCCGGAAGCATCCGCAGCGCATCGAAGTCGATGCCCGAGCCCGCCAGCGCCTGCAGATAGCGCACCTTCTGCCGCGACAGGCCGCAGCCGCGCAGAGCGTCCTCCGAGGCCGAGACCAGCGCCGCCTCGCCCCCGAACCCCGCCGCCAGCACCTTGGCCCGGATCGCGTTCGCCGCCGCAACCGAGACCTGCTGGCCGATGATCGCATCGCGCAGCGCCTCGAACCCGTCGGCACGGCGGCGCAGCGGCCAGGGGCCGGTGGTCTCGAGCGCGCGCGCAAAGGCCGGCTCGCGCGCCGCAAGCCAGGCCGCGCCCTCGGCCACGTCGTCCTCGGTGGTGATGATCCGTCCAACCATGGCGCCCACCCTGCCCGATTGTCGCGACGCTTGCCAGCCCCCGCGCGGAAGGCTAGGCCTTTCGCCATGACCGATCTCGCCTCCTCCCCCGCCGGCCCCGACGCGCGCGAAAAGCGCAATGTCGCCGTCCTCGTGCTCGCCCAGGCTTTCCTTGGCGCGCAGATGTCGATGATCTTCACCGTGGGCGGGCTTGCCGGCCAGTCGCTGGCGCCGAACCCGTGTTTCTCGACGCTGCCGCTGTCGATGATCGTGCTCGGCTCGGTGCTCTCGGCGCAGCCGATGTCGGAATTCATGGCGGCGAAGGGGCGGCGCGCGGGCTTCATCCTGTCGACGGTGGCGGGCGGGATCGGCGCGGCGATCGCGGCCTATGCGCTCTACATCGGCTCCTTCGCGCTCTTCATGGCGGGATCGGCGCTCACCGGCGTCTACATGTCGGCGCAGGGCTTCTATCGCTTTGCCGCGACCGATGGCGCCAGCCCCGAGTTCCAGCCGAAGGCGATCTCCTACGTGATGGCCGGCGGGCTCGCCGCGGCGATCATCGGCCCATTCTTGGCACAGTATACCGAGCAGGCGATGGTGGTGCCGTTCATGGCAACCTATCTCGCGATCATCGTCATCAACCTGCTGGGGCCGGTCCTCTTCGCCTTTCTCGACATCCCGGCCCCCGGCCGGCGGGCGAAGGGCGTCGCCCATCCGGGCCGCAGCCGGCGCGAGCTCCTGAAGGACCCGGTGATCGCAGTGGCGATGATCTGCGGCATGGTCAGCTATGCGCTGATGAACCTGGTCATGACCTCGACCCCGCTCGCCGTTGTTGGTTGCGGCTTCGGAGAACAAAAGGCATTTATTGTCTCTGCCCATATTTGGGCGATGTATATCCCCTCGTTCTTCACCGGCCATCTGATCGCGCGCTTCGGCAAGGAGATGATCGTCGGCATCGGCTTGGTGATCCTGGCCGCCTCGGGCGCGGTGGCGATGAGCGGGGTCGAGATCGAGAAGTTCTTCCTGGCACTGATGCTGCTGGGGCTCGGCTGGAACTTCGGCTTCATCGGCTCGACCGCGATGCTCGCCTCGGCGCATACCGCCGACGAGCGCGGCCATGTGCAGGGGATGAACGATTTCGTCGTCTTCGGCGGCGTGTTCCTCGCCTCGCTCAGCTCGGGCAGCCTGATGAACTGCGCCTCGGCGGGCGATCCGCAGGCGGGCTGGCAGGCGGTGAACCTGGCCATGCTGCCCTTCCTGACGCTGGCCGGTGCGGCGCTGATCTGGCTGGTGCTGCGACCGAAGGAAACGCGGTAAGAAAGGGGGGGCGCTGCCCCCCCTCGGCCTGCCCCCCGGGATATTGCTGCGATTGGAAGACCTGAGGGGACTTTGGCCCCGGGCCCGATCGCGCCGGAGGATTGGCGAGGCGCGGAGGGCGCGCCCCGCCCTGTAGGGTCAGCCGCGCAGAGCGCGGATGCGGGCGGCAAGCGCGCGGGTCGAGCCGTCCTTGCCGGCGCCGTCCGAGCGGCCGTCGAGCACCGGGGCGAGGGCGAGCGCAAGCTCCTTGCCAAGCTCGACGCCCCATTGATCGAAGCTGTTGATGCCGAGGATCACCCCCTCGACGAAGACCCGGTGTTCATAAAGCGCGATGATGCCGCCCAGCGTGAAGGGCGTCAGCTTGTTGAACAGCAGCGTCGTCGAGGGCCGGTTGCCCGGGAAGACGCGGTGGCGTGCCTGACGCTCGAGCTCGGCGCCGGTCAGCCCCTTCTTGCGCAGGATCTCGGTCGCCTCGGCCAGCGAGCGGCCGCGCAACAGCGCCTCCGATTGCGCGAGGCAATTCGCGACGAGCAGCAGGTGCTGATGCTCGAGATCGGGCTCGCGCCCGGTCGCGGCCACCAGGAACTCGCAGGGGATCACCCGTGTGCCCTGATGGATCAGCTGATAGAAGGCGTGCTGGCCGTTGGTGCCCGGCTCGCCCCAGACCACCGGGCCCGAATTATAGGGCAGGTCCGCGCCATCCATGCTGACGCGCTTGCCGTTGCTCTCCATCTCGAGCTGCTGGAGATAGGCGGGCAGCCGGGCAAGGCGCTGTTCATAGGGCAGCACAGCGCGGGTGGCATGGCCCAGAACCTGATTGTGCCAGATGCCCACGAGGGCGAGCAGCACCGGCAGATTCTCGGCGAAGGGTGCCTCGCGGAAATGGCGATCCATCGCGGCGGCGCCGGCGTGGAACTCGGCGAAATAGCCCGGGCCGACGGCGAGCATCAGGCTCAGCCCGATCGGCGACCAGACCGAATAGCGCCCGCCGACCCAATCCTCGAAGCCGAAGACGCGGGACGGATCGATGCCGAAGGCGGCGGTCTTGTCGACGGCCGAGGAGATCGCGGCGAATTGCGCGGCGGGGTTGGCGACCTTTGCCGCCATCCATTTGCGCGCGGTTTCGGCGTTGGTCATCGTCTCGATCGTGGTGAAGGTTTTTGACGCGACGATGACGAGCGTCGTTTCCGGGTTCAGCCCCTTCAGCGTGTCATGGATATGCGCGCCATCGACGTTCGAGACGAAATGGCAGCGCGGCCCGTCGGCGAAGGACGACAGCGCCAGCGTGGCCATCGCCGGGCCGAGGTCGGAGCCGCCGATGCCGATATTGACGACATCGGTGATCGCGCCCCCCTGCCCGGTGAAGCGGCCCGCACGCACCTCCTCGGCGAAGGTCTGCATCCGGCCGAGCGTGGCGCGCACCTCGGGCATCACGTCGCGCCCGTCGACCGAGACCTCGGCCGCCATGTTGCGCCAGGCGGTGTGCAGGACGGCGCGATTCTCCGTCTCGTTGATCTTCGCGCCGGAGAACATCGCGGCCCGTTTCTCCGCAACGCCGCAGCGTTCGGCCAGCGCAACCAGCAGGTCGCGCGCGGTTTCGTCGATGGAGGTCTTGGAATAATCGAACAGGAATTCGCCGAATTCCGCACTGAACTCGGCGGCGCGATTGTCATTTTCGAACAATTCCCGGATCTGCCGGTCTTTCGTCGCGGCAGCGTGGGAGAGCAGGTCGTCAAAGCGGTTCATCATGGGGCCCAATGGATGGTGGCGGTGTTCAGAACGATGCGGACCGGGGCCTCGACCTCGGACAGATGCGCCGCACGGTCGAGGGCGGCTCGCTTTTCGTCGCCGGTGATGAGAATGTGGCAGTGCATCGCCGTGCGCAAGGCCGGAGCGGTGAGGGTGATGCGCGGCTCGCCCGCCGTCTCGGCGCGCAGCGCCATCAGCACCGGCGCCTCGGGCGAAAGCGCCTCGGAGAGCCGGTCGGCGCCGGGGAAAAGCGAGGCGGTGTGCATGTCCGCCCCCATGCCGAGCAGAAGCACGGTGATCGGCAGCACCGCGGCGACGCCCGCGGCAAGCGCGTCAAGCCGGTCCTCGGGGCGGGGCGCGGGGGCGTAAAGCGGCACCAGCCGCGCCGCGGCCGCGCGGTCGCGCAAGAGCCGCTCGCGCACAAGCCGGGTGTTCGAGCGCGGGTTGTCCTCGGCCACCCAGCGTTCGTCGTTGAGCAGCACCGAGACGTTTTCCCAGTCGAGCGCCACCCCCGAGAGGATGTCGAAGACCGGCCCCGGCGTGGTGCCGCCCGGCACGCACAGCACCGCCCGCCCCTCGCGCGAAAGCGCCTCGCGCAGCTGCGAGGTGATGGTGTCGGCCAGCGCCACCATGAGCATCTCGCGGTCGGGGTAGGTAACGAGGTTCATTCGCGGATCTCGCGCCAGCGCCGGCCGTCGCGGTGCATCAGCATCAGCGCGTCCTCGGGGCCGGAGGAGCCCGAATCATAGGGCTGCGGCCGGTCGCCCCGCGCCTCCCAGCCGGCAATGATCGGGTCGGTCCAGGCCCAGGCCGCCTCGACCTCGTCGCCGCGCATGAACAGCGTCTGGTTGCCGCGGATCACATCCATGATGAGGCGTTCATAGGCGTCGGGGATATCGGCCCCCTCCTCGCCCAGAGCCTCGGCGAAGGACATGTCGAGCGGCACCTGCACCAGGCGCATGCCGCCCGGCCCCGGCTCCTTGATCATCACCTTGAGGTTCATCCCCTCGTTCGGCTGCAGCCGGATCACCAGCACATTCTCGCGCCAGCTGTCGTCGGCCTCGTCGAAGATCGAATGCGGCGGCTGCTTGAAGGTGATGGCGATTTCCGAGGTGCGCGCGCGCAACCGCTTGCCGGTGCGCAGATAGAAGGGCGTGCCCTGCCAGCGCCAGTTCGCCACCTGCACCTTCAGCGCGATGTAGCTTTCCGAACGGCTGTCGGGGTTCTCGACATCCTCGACATAGCCGCGCCGCGCCGGGTCGCCCTTCACCGGCAGGTATTGGCCGCGCACGATGTCGGATTGCGCCGCGGGCTGCAGCGCGCGGATCACCTTCAGCTTCTCGTCGCGCACCGCGTCCGGGTCGAAGTGATAGGGCGGCTCCATCGCGATCAGGCACAGGAGCTGCATCATGTGGTTCTGCACCATGTCGCGCATCGCGCCCGAGCGGTCGTAATAGCCGCCACGCCCGCCCACGCCCACGGTCTCGGCCACGGTGATCTGCACGTGGTCGACATATTGGCTGTTCCACAGCGGCTCGAACAGGATGTTGGCAAAGCGCACCGCCATCAGGTTCTGCACCGTCTCCTTCCCGAGGTAATGGTCGATGCGGTAGATCTGATGCTCGTCGAAATGCGCGGCCAGCGTGGCGTTCAGCGCCTGCGCCGAGGCCAGATCGCGACCGAAGGGCTTTTCGACCACGATGCGCGAGTCGTCGGTGGTGATGCCATGGCCGTGCAGCCGCTCGGCCAGATCGCCGAACAGCGACGGCGCCACCGAGAAGTAGAAGGCGTTCACCACGCCCGGCCGGATCAGCGCCTTCAGCTCCTGCCAGCCGCTGGTGCCGTTGGCATCGACCGGGACATAGTCGACGCAGCGCAGGAAGGCCTCGATCTGCTCGGGGTCACGTTTCGCCGCCCCCACATGTTCGGCGATCGCGGTCCGGGTCAGGGCGCGGAACCCCTCGGCATCGAGATCGGTGCGGGCAGCGCCGATGATCCGCGCCTCGGGCGGGATCTGCCCGGCGAAGAAGCGCCGGTAGAGTGCGGGCAGGATCTTGCGGGTGGACAGATCGCCGGTGGCACCAAAGACCACCACGTCGAACGGGTCCACCGGGATGACGCGCGAAACCATGAACCTCTCCGATGTTAGCGCTAACTGTCAGCGTTCTAGCGACGCTTTGCGCAACAGTCTAGTCCTGCCGCAGCCGAGTTCAAAGCGGTTTGAAAGGTCAGGTGCCGACCTGCGCCAGAAAGTCGCCAAGCGCACGCGGATCGGGCGCAAGCTCGGTCGCCAGATCGCCGGCGAAGTCGAGGAAGGCCGTGCGCGTCGCCGGCGGCACCGAAATCAGCACCGGATGCCCGGCCTCGAGCGCGGCGGCGATCAGCGCGCGGCTGCCGTGGCCTTCGCTTTCCTGCTTGCCGAACTTGTTCAGGATCAGCGGCGCACCGGGCGCGGCCGCCGCAAGCGCCGCGGTGGTGGTCATCACTGCCGCCTCAAGCGCGCCGGCATCGAGCGTGCAGGCATCGGCGCCCGCGCCCAGCGATTGCGAGATCGGCGCGACCTCGCCCGAGGGGTAAAGCCGCAGCGCCATCTCGCAGGCGCGCGCGGCCGGCAGCTCGGCGCGGACCATGGCGACGACCGGGCGCCCCGCGGCCTCGAGATCCGCGGCGAAATCGGCGAGCAGCCGATCCGCCTCGCCCCTCTCGGCAATCGTCACGAAGCCCAGCATCACGCCTCCAGCACCTTGCCCAACCGCGGCAGCTTGGCGCGTTTGAGCAGCGGCCGCAACGGCTGCGGCACGCCCGACAGCCGCTCGGCCTCGGCCCGCACCGCCTCGACCACCTCGGCCACGGGTTCGGGGCTGTCCGACCACAGCGCCCAGAGGAAGCCGTCCGGGTCGCGCCGCTCGATCCCCTCGGCGGCCAGCGTCGCACGCGGAAAATCGACGGCGTTGAAGGTCACGATGGCATCGGCCGAACCCGCGATCGCGGCCGCCAGAACATGCACGTCATTCGGATCGGGCAGCACGAGCCGCGCCTCGAGCGCCGGTTTCGGCGCCACCTCGGCGCGCGGGAAGGCCGCGCGCAGCGCCGCCACCTCGCCGCGCGCGATCACCTCGTCCGCCGGCCCCAGCCGGGCCGCGGCGCGCGCCCATTCCTCCAGAATGCGCGCCGACCACAACGGCGTGTAGAGCCCGCGCCGCGCCACGCCGATCAGGATCTCGCGCAGCACGGTCGGATAGAGCACGCAGGCGTCGAGCAGGATCTTCATCAGTCGAGCCGGAAGAACAGTGCCTTCAGATAGCCCGACTCGGCGAGCTGCGGCAGCATCGGGTGATCGGGGCCGGCATAGCCGGTGTGCAGAAGTTGCGGCCGGCGCCCGCCGCGACCGATGCCGCGGCTCGAGGCGGCGCGGAACTGTTCGAGATCGGCCGCGTGCGAGCACGAGCACAGCGCCAGGAAACCGCCCGGCGCGACGAGCGGCGCGGCCAGACGCGCCACCCGCTCATAGGCCCGCAACCCGGCCTGCAGCGCGGGTTTCGCCGGCGCGAAGGCCGGCGGGTCGCAGATCACCAGATCGAATTGCGCGCCCTCGGCGGCCAGCGCCTCGAGCGTGGCGAAGGCGTCGCCCTGACGGGTCGCGAAACGCGCGCCCTGCCCCATCGCCTCGGCGCCCTGCGCGGCCAGCCCCAGCGCCGCGGCCGAGGCATCGACCGACAGCGCCGACTCGGCCCCGCCCGCAAGACAGGCCAGCGCAAAGCCGCCCACATGCGAGAAGACATCGAGCACCCGCGCCCCCTTTGCCAGTCGCGCGGCAAAGGCATGGTTCGGGCGCTGATCGAAGAACAGCCCGGTCTTCTGCCCGCCCAGAACGTCGGCCATGTAGATCGCGCCGTTCATCGGCACCTCGATCGGACCCTCGATCGCGCCCTGCAGCACCACCGTCTCCTCGTTCAGCCCCTCGAGGCTGCGCGAGCGGCCCGAGCCGTTCTTGACGATGGCGGTCACCCCCGCGACCTCGGTCAGCGCCGCAGCGATGTCCCCGATCATCGCCTCGGACCAGGCGGCGTTCGGCTGCACCACCGCGACATCGCCGAAACGGTCGATGATGACGCCGGGCAGCCCATCCGACTCGGCATGGACCAGGCGGTAGAAGGGGGCATCGAACAGCCGCGCGCGCAGCTCGAGCGCACGGGCGATGCGCGCCGCGATCCAGGCACGGTCGATCACCGCCTCGGCATTGCGGTCGAGCACCCGACCGATGATCTTCGAGTTCGGGTTGACGGTGACGGTGGCGAGCGGCCGGCGCTCGGCATCCTCGAGCGTGGCGATGGTGCCGGGGGTCAGCGCCTGCGTGCGCCGGTCGGTGACCAGCTCATCGGCATAGACCCAAGGGAAGCCGTGGCGGATCGCACGCGCCTCGGCCTTGGGACGCAGCCGCACCACGGGACGCGTCTGCGGAAGATCGGTGTCGGACATCGGAAGGCCTCGCGTGAAAAAAAAGGGGCGTTGCCGCCCCCTCTAGCGCGCCGCGGCCCGCGAGGAAAGCCTCACTGCCCCGGCGAGAGCAGCGAGATCCGCTCCTCGGCCGCGGGCGCGGGCACGCCGGGCTTCGCCAGTTCGGCGCGCAGCAGGTCATCGAGGAACTGGGTGACCACCACCTTCTCGGTCAGCCCCCGCGCCTCCTCGTCAATCGCCTTCTGCCCGCCCGAGGCCGGATGTCCGGCCTTCACCACCCGCGGCCCGTCGATCAGCGCACCGGTCTGCGCGTCGCGCACGGTGAGCGAGAATTTCACCCCATAGCTGCCGCCGACGCTGTAGCGGGTCTTCTCGGTCAGGGCATGGAAGCGCAGCACCTCGATGTCGACACTGACCGGCCGGCCCTCGTGCATCTGCGCCGTGGCGCGGTCCGCCGCCTCTGTGAAGATCGCCGAGACCTGTGCGTAACGGTCGCCGCGCGGATCGCCGCGCCAGACGAGATCGGCGATCGGATAATAGAGGTTTGCCTCGGACACATGCAGCGTGCGCGGCACCGTGACCCGCACATCCCGCACGTCATAGCGCGGCTGCGTCACCGCGGGGGCGCCGCTCACCACGATCTCGTCAAGCGCCGTGACCTCGGTCGCGGCCCGCGTCGCCGGCGTCACCTGCGTACAGGCGGCGAGCAGCGTCAGACCGGCAAGGACAGCGGGAAAGCGCAGCGTTTTCATGCCCGATACTCCGTCAGCTTTGTTCTTGCTGCTGAAACTCGCCGCGGATTGTGGCAGGAACAGGCAAATTGTCGTGTATTTTGAAGGAATGCCGCTTGCGGTCGCGAGAACTGACGCCAAAATTGAAACATTCCAGACGAGTTGATTTGTTAGCGCTAACGGTATAGAGCAAGGGCGCCGCCGCCCCCACCGCACTCGCCCATCCGAACGGAAGAGACCATGACCCAGACCAGCCCGCTGCTGAACGCCACCATCGCCCGAGTGACCGACCGGGTGCGCGCGCGATCGGAGGGGATGCGGGGCGAGTACATGGCACGGGTGCGCGCCGCGATCGCCGCGGGGCCGGCCCGCACGCACCTGAGCTGCGGCAACCAGGCCCATGCCTATGCCGCCAGCCCGGACAAGGTGCAGCTGGCCGAAGGGCGCGCCCCGAACATCGGCATCGTCACCGCCTATAATGACATGCTCTCGGCGCATCAGCCCTATGAAACCTATCCCGGCCAGATCCGCGCGGCCCTTGCCGCCGTGGGCGCCACGGCGCAGGTCGCGGGCGGTGTGCCCGCGATGTGCGACGGCATCACCCAGGGCCAACCGGGGATGGAGCTGAGCCTCTTTTCGCGCGACGTGATCGCGCTTGCCGCGGGCGTCGCGCTCAGCCACAACTGCTTCGATGCGGCCCTTTATCTTGGCGTATGCGACAAGATCGTGCCGGGCCTCGTCATCGCCGCCGCCACCTTCGGCCATATCCCCGCCGTCTTCGTGCCCGCCGGGCCGATGACCTCGGGCCTGCCCAATGACGAAAAGTCGAAGATCCGCGCGCAATTCGCCGCGGGCGAGGTCGGGCGCGAGGCGCTGATGGCGGCCGAGATGGCCTCCTATCACGGGCCGGGCACCTGCACCTTCTACGGCACCGCGAACACCAACCAGATGCTGATGGAGGTGATGGGCCTGCACCTGCCGGGCGCGAGCTTCGTCAACCCCGAGACGCCGCTGCGCGACGCGCTCACCACCCAGGCCGCGCGCCGCGCCGCCGAGATCACCGCGCTTGGCAACGACTTCCGCCCGGTGGCCGAGGTGCTCGACGAGCGCGCCTTCGTCAACGGCATCGTCGGGCTGATGGCGACGGGCGGCTCGACCAACCTGGTGCTGCACCTGCCGGCGATGGCGCGCGCGGCAGGGATCGCGCTCGACCTCGAGGATTTCGACGAGATCTCCTCGGCGGTGCCGCTGATGGCCAAGGTCTATCCGAACGGGCTGGCCGACGTGAACCATTTCCACGCTGCGGGCGGGCTGCAATTCCTGATCCGCGAGCTTCTGGGCGCGGGGCTGCTGCACCCCGACGTGAAGACCGTGGCGGGCGACGGGCTTGCCGCCTATACCCGCGAGCCGAAGCTGCACGACGGCGGTGTCGACTGGGTCGAGGGGCCGAGCGACAGCCTCAATGACCGCATCCTGCGCCCCGCCGCAACGCCGTTCCAGCCGCAGGGCGGGCTCAAGCAGCTGTCGGGCAACCTCGGCCGCGGGGTGATCAAGATCTCGGCCGTCGCGCCCGAATATCACGTGATCGAGGCGCCGGCCCGCGTCTTCGCCGATCAGGAAGAGGTGAAGGCCGCCTTCCGGGCGGGCGAATTCACCACCGACACCATCGTCGTTGTCCGCTTCCAGGGGCCGCAGGCGAACGGCATGCCGGAACTCCATTCGCTCACCCCGACGCTTTCGGTGCTGCAGGGCCGCGGGCTCAAGGTCGCGCTGGTGACCGACGGGCGGATGTCGGGCGCCTCGGGCAAGGTGCCGGCGGCGATCCACGTCAGCCCCGAGGCGGCCTGCGGCGGCCCGCTGGCGAAACTGCGCGACGGCGACCTCCTGCGTCTCGATGCAGCGGCCGGCACCCTCACCTGCCTCACGCCCGGGTTCGAGGCGCGCACGCCGGTGACCGCTGATCTGACGAAGAACGCTCATGGCCTCGGCCGCGAGCTTTTCGCCGCCTTCCGCCGCAACGTCGGCCCCGCCACCGAGGGCGCCGCCGTCGTGGTCTGAGTTTCTTGCCTCCGGCGGGCGTATTTCTCCAGGGAAATGCCGATTTTCCTGGCCCGAATACTCCCGCCGGAGGCATCCCGCCCCCGCCGCCCGCGCGCGGCCACCGAAGGAGAGCGCCGATGACCCCCGCCGAACAATCCGCCGCCGCGCGCAGGATCTGCGCGCTGGCCCCGATCATCCCGGTGATCGTGGTGCAGCAGGTGACCGATGCCGCCCCCCTCGCCCGCGCGCTGGTGGCGGGTGGACTGCCCGCGCTCGAGGTCACCCTGCGCACGCCCTGCGCGCTCGAGGCGATCCGGGCGATGGCCGATGTCGAGGGCGGTGTCGTCGGGGCCGGCACGCTGCTGACCCCCGCCGACGTCAAGGCCGCCAAGGCCGCCGGCGCGCGCTTCGGCGTGTCGCCCGGGCTGACCGAGCGGCTGGTGAAGGCCTGCGAGGACGAGGGGCTGCCGCTGCTGCCCGGCGCCGTCACCGCATCCGAGGTCATGCGGGCGATGGAATGGGGCTATGACATGCTCAAGTTCTTCCCCGCCGGCACCTCGGGCGGGGCGGCGGCGATCAAGGCGCTTGGCGGGCCGCTGCCGCAGGTGCGCTTCTGCCCGACCGGCGGCGTCAGCCTGGCGAATGCGCCCGACTACCTTGCGCTGAAGAACGTCGCCTGTGCCGGCGGCAGCTGGGTCGCCCCCGACGCCAAGGTGCAGGCCGGGGACTGGGCCGGGATCGAGGCGCTGGCGCGCGAGGCCGCGGCACTGCCGCGCTGAGGCGCGCTCAGGCGAGCGCGCGTTCGATGATCGCGGCGGCCGCGCCGGTGGTGCGGGCCAGCCGTGCGGCCAGCGCGTCGAGGTCCGCCTCGTCCGCCTCGCGCAGCAGGAACGCCCGCCCGCCCTCGCCGATCGCCTCCATGTCGAGCGGCCGGTCGGTGAGCAGCCGCCCCCCCGCCTGCAACCGCCACAGGAAGCGATAGGCCGAGGCCAGCGCCTCGGCATCGGCCTTGTCGATCAGCCCGGCGCGCGGCCCCGCGCGCAGCTGCGCCTCGACGCGGCGCGCCGGATCGCCCGCACGCAGGGCGAAACTTTGCGCAAGCAGCTCGATGTCCTGCAGCCGGCCGGGGCCGATCTTCGCCTCCCAGTCACCATCGGGGGCCTTCGCGGCAAAGATCCGCGCCCGCATCTCGGCCAGATCGGGCACCACCCGCGCCTCGCTGCCCTTGGTGCGCAGGACGATGCGCCGCACCGCCTCGATCTCGTCGGCAAGATCCGGCGCGCCCACAAGCGCCCGCGCGCGGGTCAGCGCCAGATGCTCCCAGGTCCAGGCCTCTTCCATCTGATAGGTCTGGAAGCTTTGCAGCGACACCGCCACCGGCCCCTGCTTGCCCGAGGGCCGCAGCCGCATGTCGACCTCGTAAAGCCGCCCTTCGGGCGTCGGCGCGGTCAGCGCGGTGATGAAAGCCTGCGTCAGCCGGGCGAAATAGGTGCGCGCCGGCAAGGGTTTCGGGCCTGACGAGGCATCCTCGCCGCCGGCGTCGTAGATCACGATCAGATCGAGGTCCGAGGCCGCGTTCAGCCGCTCGGCGCCGAGCGAGCCCATGCCCAGAACCACCGCGCCGCGGCCGGGCTGCGGCCCGTGCTTGCGCGCGAATTCGGCCACCACCACGGGCCAGAGCGCCGCCACCGCGGCGCCCGCGACATCGGCGTACTGCTTCGCCGCCTCGGCCGCATCCACCAGACCGCGCAGATGATGCACGCCGACGCGGAAGCGCCATTCCTTCGCCCAGCGGCGCGCCGCATCGAGTGCCTTCTCGTAATCGGGCGCCGCCGCGAGCACCTCCGCCAGCGCCGCGGTCAGCGCCGTGCCCCCCGGCCAGGGGGCGAAGAACGAGCCGCCGATCACCGCGTCGAGCACCCCCGCATTGCGCGACAGATGGGCCGCAAGCCCCGGCGCGGTGGCGCAGATGTCGACGATCAGGTCGATCAGCTGCGGGTTCGATTCAAAGAGCGAGAACAGCTGCACCCCGGCCGGCAGCCGCGCAAGGAAGCCGTCGAACTGGCGCAGCGCCTCCTCGGGGTTCGCCGCGCGGGTCATCCGCTTCAGGATCTCGGGCTCGATGCGGCGGAAGATCGCCTGCGCGCGGTCCGAGCGCAGCGCCGGATAGCCGCGCCAGCCCTCGACCAGCGCCTCGGAAGCGGGCGAGAGATCGGGCCGGACCTCGCCTTCCGAGGGCGCGAAGAAGGCGCCGGTCAGGGTCTCGACCCGTTCGAGTCGCGCCCGCAGCCCCGCCTCCCAGGCCGCGGTGTCGGTCTCGCCCATCATCCGCGCGATGCGGTCGAGCCCCTCGGTCGAGGTCGGCAGCAGATGGGTCTGGGCGTCGTTCACCATCTGCACCCGATGCTCGACCTCGCGATGCGCGCGGTAGATCCGCGTCAGCTCCTGCGCCACGGTCTCGGGCACCCAGCCCTGGGCCGCCAGCCGCGCCAGACCGCCCACCGTGGTGCGCTCGCGCAGCGAGGGGTCACGCCCGCCGGCGATCAGCTGCCGGGTCTGGGTGAAGAACTCGATCTCGCGGATGCCGCCCTGACCCAGCTTCATGTTGTGGCCGGGGATCGTCAGCGGCCCGTTCAGCCCCTTGTGATCGCGAATCCGCAGCCGCATGTCATGGGCGTCCTGGATCGCGGCGAAGTCGAGGTGCTTGCGCCAGACGAAGGGGGTGAGCGTCTCGAGAAACCGCGCGCCCGCCGCAAGGTCACCCGCGCAGGGCCGCGCCTTGATATAGGCCGCGCGCTCCCAGGTCCGGCCCTCGGCCTCGTAGTACAGCTCCGCCGCGCCCATCGACAGGCACACCGGCGTCACCGAGGCATCGGGGCGCAGCCGCAGGTCGGTGCGGAAGACATAGCCCTCGGCGGTGTGATCGCTCAGCAGCGCCGCCATCTTCCGCGTCGCCCGCACCAGCGCCGCGCGCGCCTCCATCCGGTCGTCGGGGGCATAGCGGGTCTCGTCGAAGAGGCAGATCAGGTCGATGTCGGAGGAATAGTTCAGCTCCCCCGCCCCCATCTTGCCCATGGCGAGCGCCACCATGCCGGCGGCGGTGGCGATGTCGTCGGGCCCCGCGCCGGGGATCTTGCCGCGGCGGATCTCCTCGGCGACGAAATGCTTCATCGCCAGATCGACGGCGGCATCGGCCAGCTGCGTCAGCGCCCCGGTCACCGTCTCGAGCGGCCAGACCCCACCGAGATCGGCGAGCGCCGTCAGCAGCGCCAGCCGCCGCTTCGCCCGGCGCAGCTCGCTGCCGAGCGCCTCGCCGGGCTCCGCCGCCACGCGGGCCAGCTCGGCCGCAAGCGCGTCCTCGGGCGCGCCCGCCAGCGCCGGTGCAAGCCAGTCGGCCTCGCGCTCCATCAGCCCGGCCAGATAGGGCGAACAGCCCGCGGTGCCGGAGATCAGCGCGCGCAGCTCGGGCGCGAGATCGGCAAAGCGCGCGGCCAGATCGGCGCCGCGGTCGGTGTCATGGGGAATGGGGCAGCGGGTCAGGCGGGATGCAAAGCTCATGGCGGCACACTAGCCCCGCGCCCGCGCCGGTCAATGCCCTTCCCTGTCGCGGCCCCGGGCGCTAGACCCGCGGGGGCACGAACGAAGGAGGGCGAGATGAGCAAATCGCTGAAACGGGTCGAGGCGGCGCTGGCCGCGGCCGGGGCAAAGGCCGAGATCCGCGAGGTGGGTCAGGCCCGCACCGCCGCCGAGGCGGCCGAGGCCGCGGGCTGCACCGTCGACCAGATCGCGAAGTCGATCATCTTCCGCGGCGAGGAAAGCGGCCATGTCGTGCTGTTCCTGACCGCCGGCGGCAACCGGGTCAGCGCCGAAAAGGCGAGCGCCGTCGCCGGTCAGCCGCTCGGCAAGGCCGATGCCGAGCTGATCCGCGCCGAGACCGGCTTTGCCATCGGCGGCGTCTCGCCCGTCGGTCATCTGAAGCCGGTGCGGCTGTTCTGGGACCCGCGTCTGGCCGAGTTCGATCTGATCTGGGCCGCCGCCGGCACGCCGCGCCACATCTTCTCGATCGCACCGGCCGAGCTGTTGCGCATCACCGGCGCCGAGCCCGCCGACTTCACCGAGTGACCGGGCGGACTGGCGGCGACGGGATGATGTGAAAATCTTTTACATCATCCCTTGATCGGCGGCAGGGGGTTCCCCATCTCCCGGGATGTGAAAGGCATTCACATTCCCAACCCGGAGGTTCCCATGTCCGCCTACGCCTACACCGACGTTCCCGCCCGTCCGGGCTGGATTGCGCGCACGCTGAACTGGCTTGACGAGCGCGGCCCGATCTCGTGGATCGTGGTCATGGTCGGCTCCTTCATCTTCGCCGGCCCCCTCGGCCTGGTGGTTCTCGGCTTCATCCTGATCACCGGCCGCTTCGGCCGCGGCTGTCGGCGCAACGCCGAGCGCTTTGCCGCCTGCGCGCCGCGCATGAATTTCCACGCCAGCCGCCCGACCGGCAACCGCGCCTTCGACGCCTACAAGGCCGATACGCTGGCCCGGCTGGAGCGCGAGCAGGATGACTTCGAGGCCTTCCTTGCCCGCCTGCGCGAGGCCCGCGACAAGGCCGAGTTCGACCAGTACATGGACGAACGCGCCCGCGCCGCCGCCGCGATGCCCGAAACCGCCCGCACCGCGGACGATGCCCCCGAGGCGCCCCGCAGCTGACCGCGGGGCGGGCAGAGTGCCGCTTCTTGCCGCCCCGCCTTGAAAAAGGCGGGGCTTCGCATATCATGCAGGCCGATGAAAGGCTTGGCGGCGAGGGTCGATCTTGCTAGCCTGCCTGCAGATTGCCAGGGACCTGCCACCCAGCCCCGCCACCTCAACCCCGTCAACAGTCATCGACATGCGCCATTCGCTTCCGCTTGCACCGCAGTTCTACGTGACCGCGCCGCAGCCCTGTCCCTATCTGGACGGGCGCTCGGAGCGCAAGCTGTTCACCGCGCTGCAGGGCGAGGGCGCGGAGAAGCTGAACAACGCGCTCTCGCGCCAGGGCTTCCGGCGCTCGCAGAACGTGCTCTACCGCCCGTCCTGCGCCGATTGCACGGCCTGTCTCTCGGCCCGGATCCGGGTGGCGGATTTCGAGCCGACACGCACGCAGGGCCGGGTGCTGAAACGCAACGCACATCTCAAGCGCACCGCCACCAGCCCCTGGGCCACCGAGGAGCAGTTCGCCCTCTTCCGCCGCTATCTCGACGCGCGCCACGCCGACGGCGGCATGGCCGACATGGACATCTTCGAATTCGCCGCGATGATCGAGGAGACGCCGGTGAAGTCGCGCGTCGTCGAATACCGCGAAACCGCGGCCTCGCCCGGCTCGACCCGCGCACTCGCCGCCGTGTGCCTGACCGACGTGCTCGATGACGGGCTGAGCATGGTCTACAGCTTCTACGACCCGGACCGGCGCGAGGACAGCCTGGGCACCTTCCTGATCCTCGATCACGTCGACATCGCGCGGCGCGCCGGCCTGCCCTATGTCTATCTCGGCTACTGGGTGCCGGGCTCGCGCAAGATGGGCTACAAGGCGAATTTCGGCGCGCTCGAGATCTACAAGGGCGGCCGCTGGCAGGATATCGGCGCACCCGAGGACCACAGCGGCGAGACCCACCCCCTGTCCGTCGATCCGATTGCCGAGCAAGTCGCGCGTATCCAGCTGCCCGACAGCCGCGGCTGATACTGCGACTCTTGCGCGCAACGGGGGTATATTTGACATTTTATTGCGCGTTTTGCGAAAAATCTTGTTCCCGGTCTCTGGACTTGGCCACGTCAACCTGACAGGTTCGCGCCGCCGCGCAGGGGCCTGCCTGCCCTCCCGCAGCGCTGACACACCGAATTTGCACATGAGGATCCAGATGGATCGCCGTTCCTTCCTGACCAAAGCCGCGATCGGCGGCACCATCGGCGGCGCCGCGGCCGGCCTTGCCGCCCCCGCGATCGCGCAGTCGAACCCGAAGATCACCTGGCGGATGACCTCGTCCTTCCCGAAATCGCTCGACACGCTCTACGGCAACACCGAAGCGCTCGGCAAACGCATCGCCGAGGCGACCGACGGCAATTTCGAGATCCAGTCCTTTGCCGCGGGCGAGCTCGTCGGCGGCCTGCAGGCGGCGGACGCCGTGCAGGCGGGCACCGTCGAGATGGCGCATACGGTGGGCTATTACTACTGGGGCAAGAACCCGGCCTGGGCGCTTGGCTCGGCCGTGCCCTTCGGCCTGTCGGCGCGCGGCATGAACGCCTGGCACTATTTCGGCGGCGGCATCGAGCTCTACAACGAGTTCCTCGCCAAGCAGAACCTGATCGGCTTCCCGGGCGGCAACACCGGCGTCCAGATGGGCGGCTGGTTCCGCAAGGAAATCAACACGCTCGAGGACATGAAGGGCCTCAAGATGCGGATCGGCGGCTTCGCCGGCCAGGTCATGGCGAAGCTCGGCGTCGTGCCGCAGCAGATCGCCGGCGGCGACATCTATGCCGCGCTCGAGAAGGGCACCATCGACGCCACCGAATTCGTCGGCCCCTATGACGACGAGAAGCTCGGCTTCGTGAAGGTCGCGCCCTACTACTACTACCCCGGCTGGTGGGAAGGCGGCCCGACCGTCCACTTCATGATCAACCTCGACAAGTGGAACGAGCTGCCGAAGAACTATCAGTCGCTGCTGCGCTCGATGGCGCAGAGCGTCGATGCGAACATGCTGCAGCAGTATGACTACCTGAACCCGACGGCGCTGAAGAAGCTGATCGCGGAAGGCACGCAGCTGCGCCCGTTCTCGGCCGAGATCCTCGAGGCCTGCTTCAACACCGCCAACGAGACCTATGCCGAGCTCGAGGCCTCGAACCCCGACTTCGCGAAGATCTGGGGCTCGATCAAGGGCTTCCGTGCCGAGCATTACCTCTGGGCGCAGGTGGCGGAATACAATTACGACACCTTCATGATGATCCAGCAGCGCAACGGCAAGCTCTGAGCGCTGAGAAATACAGCATCTGCCAGCACTTGCGGCAGATGCCCCGACAAAACGACCGCCCCGGTGCCGGCCTTCGCCGCGCCGGGGCGGTCTCGTTCCGGGGACGCGAAACTTTCTTGCGGATTTCACGCTGCGCGCGCATCGCCGGGCTGGACAGCCTCCCGCGGTCAAGTAAAGTGACCACCGCAAGCCCTTCTGGAGAGGAGCCGGAAACGGACCGAAGGGCGGAACGGATACCCGGGAGGAGTTTCATGGATCGTCGTTCATTTCTGACCAAGGCCGCGGTTGGCGGCACCATCGGCGGCGCGGCCGCCACCCTTGCCGCCCCCGCTCTCGCGCAGTCGATGCCGAAGGTGACCTGGCGGCTGACCTCGTCCTTCCCGAAATCGCTCGACACCATCTATGGCGGCGCCGAGGTGCTGTCGAAGATGCTCTCGGAAGCGACCGACGGCAATTTCCAGCTCCAGGTCTTCGCCGCGGGCGAGATCGTCGGCGGGCTGCAGGCAGCCGATGCCGCCGCCGCGGGCACGGTCGAGGCCTGTCACACCGTCGCCTATTACTACTGGGGCAAGGATCCGACCTGGGCGCTGGCCGCGGACGTGCCCTTCGCGCTCAACGCGCGCGGCATGAACGCCTGGCAGTATCACGGCGGCGGCATCGATCTCTACAACGAGTTCATGGCTCTGCAGGGTCTCTACGCGCTGCCCGGCGGCAACACCGGCGCCCAGATGGGCGGCTGGTTCCGCAAGGAAATCAACACCGTCGCCGACATGAAGGGGCTCAAGATGCGCGTCGGCGGCTTCGCCGGCAAGGTGATGGAGCGCCTTGGCGTGGTGCCGCAGCAGATCGCCGGTGGCGACATCTATCCGGCGCTCGAGAAGGGCACGATCGACGGCACCGAATGGGTCGGCCCCTATGACGACGAGAAGCTCGGCTTCTACAAGGTCGCGCCCTATTACTACTATCCCGGCTGGTGGGAAGGTGGCCCGACCGTCCACTTCATGTTCAACAAGGCCGCCTACGAGGGCCTGCCGAAGGTCTATCAGTCGCTGCTGCACACGGCCGCCCGGGCGACCGACGCCGACATGCTGCAGAAATACGACTGGAAGAACCCGAAGGCGCTGAAATCGCTGATCGCGAATGGCGCGCAGCTGCGGCCGTTCTCGCAGGAGATCCTCTCGGCCTGCTTCGACGCGGCGAACGAGGTCTATGCCGAGATGGAAGCCTCGAACCCGATGTTCAAGAAGATCTGGGGCTCGATCAAGGACTTCCGCGCCGAGCATTACCTCTGGGCGCAGGTGGCGGACTACAACTACGACACCTTCATGATGATCCAGCAGCGCGCCGGCAAGCTCTGAGCGCAAGCGCCGACAGACCAGGGAAAGGCCCCCGGGACAGCCCCGGGGGCCTTTTGCAGTGTGCCCGCTAGCCCGCCGCGGCACGAAACCCGCCCGGGCTGAGCCCCGTCCATTTGCGAAAGGCGCGGTGGAAGGCGCCGGGCTCGCTATAGCCCAGCTCGGCCGCGATCGCGGCAATGGGACGGTCGCTGTCGCGCAACAGCCGCTGCGCCGCGACGGCGCGCACCTCGTCGCGGATCGCGGCAAAGCCCTGTCCCTCGGCCTTCAGGTGCCGGCGCAGCGTCGCGGGCGACAGGCCGAAGCGTGCCGCCACCTCCTCGACCCCCGGCCATTGCCCGGGCGGCGCGGCGCGCAGCTCGGCCCGCAGCCGCCCCGCCAGCCCCGCATCGTGGCGATAGCGCACCAGAAGGTTTGCCGGCGCCCCGCGCAGGAACACCTTCAGCGCGCGCTCCGAGCGGATCACCGGCAGCGCCAGATAGGCCGCATCAAAGCTCAGCCGGCTCGCCTTGCGGTCGAAATGCACCGGCGCGCCGAAGAACAGCCGGTAATCGACCCGATGCGCCGGCGCCGGACAGGCGAATTCCACCTGCCGCAGCGGGATCCGCCGCCCGATCAGCCAGCAGGCAAGGCCGAGCAGGATCAGCCAATAGGTGCGATAGGCGAAGGCGCTGCGCGGCGCGGCGGAGGACAGCACCACCTCGGCCTCGGCGCCCTGCACCACCAGCCGCCCCTGCGGCTCGTCGAGCACCACGTTCAGGAAGCGCAGCGCCCGGCGCAGCGCATGGCCGAGCGTGCCGGTGTGCAGCGCCGCCTGACACATCAGCGCGAAGCTGCCCGGCCGCATCGGCCGCGCGCCCAGGCCGAAGAACTCGTCGCGCGCCGCCTCGGCCATGGCGAGCCAGAGCGCCCCGAACTCGGCCCCGGTGATCGGATCTGCCACCACCGCGGGCAGCCCGACCTTGCGCAGCAGCGGCGCCGCCTCGATCCCCTGCGCCGCCAGACAGGCGAGCACATCCTCGACAAAGCCGGGCGCGATCATCCGCCGTTCCATCGCCTCCTCCCCTCCCCGTCGCCCATGGCATTTCCGATCACGCAATGTGATCTGCAATGTCATTGTCTGCAACCCTTGCACCGCGCGATCCTGTCCCCGGCTCGGTGCGCTGCGGCGCCCGGGCCACGAGAGGGAGGAGACAATGCAGATCGAGGATCGGGTGTTCCTGATCACCGGCGCGGGCTCGGGGCTCGGCGCCGCGGTGGCGCAGATGGTGGTTTCTGGCGGCGGGAGGGCCGTCCTGCTCGATGTCAACGCCGAGGCGGGGGCAGCGAGCGCAGCGGAGCTGGGCGATGCCGCGCGGTTCCAGCGCACCGACGTGACGAGCGAGGCCGAGGGGAAGGCGGCTCTTGCAGCGGCACGCGACGCCTTCGGGCGGGTCGATGCGCTGGTGAACTGTGCGGGCATCGCCCCGGGCGAGAAGATCCTCGGCCGCGAGGGCCCGCATGCGCTGGAAAGTTTCGAGCGCGCGATCCGGGTGAACCTGATCGGCACCTTCAACATGATGCGTCTGGCCGCCGCCGCGATGGCCCAGAACCCGGCGGGCGAGGATGGCGAGCGCGGGGTGATCGTCAACACCGCCTCGATCGCGGCCTTCGACGGGCAGATCGGTCAGG
The DNA here is from genome assembly GCF_003664585.1 of Paenirhodobacter hankyongi. Lineage (GTDB taxonomy): Bacteria > Pseudomonadota > Alphaproteobacteria > Rhodobacterales > Rhodobacteraceae > Rhodobacter > Rhodobacter hankyongi. The sequence continues at coordinate 198,355 of NZ_RCHI01000006.1, read as the reverse complement.
CGGCCTATGCCGCCTCGAAGGGGGGCGTCGCGGCACTCACCCTGCCCGCGGCGCGCGAGCTTGCCCGCAGCGGCATCCGCGTCGTCACCATCGCGCCGGGCATCTTCCGCACGCCGATGATGGCCGGGCTGCCCGAGGAGGTACAGGCGAGCCTTGGCGCCTCGGTTCCCTTCCCGGCCCGGCTTGGCCAGCCCGCGGAATATGCGGCGCTGGTGCGCCACATCTGCGAAAACCGGATGCTGAACGGCGAGGTGATCCGCCTTGATGGCGCGCTGCGGATGGCCCCGAAATGAGCGGCGCAGATCCGATCGTGATCGTCGGCGCCGCGCGCACGCCGATGGGCGGGTTCCAGGGCGATCTGGCCGGCGCGACGGCGGCCGAGCTGGGCGCGGCGGCGATTGCCGCGGCGCTGGCCGGGGCGGGGCTTGCCCCCGAGACGGTCGAGGAGGTGGTGATGGGCTGCGTCCTGCCCGCGGGCCAGGGCCAGGCCCCGGCGCGGCAGGCGGGCCTTGGCGCCGGGCTGCCGCTCGGCGCCGGTGCGACCACGGTGAACAAGATGTGCGGCTCGGGGATGAAGGCCGCGATGCTCGCCCATGACCAGATCATCGCGGGCGGGGCGGAGATCATCGTCGCGGGCGGCATGGAGAGCATGTCGAACGCCCCCTATCTGCTGCCGAAGGCGCGCGGCGGGCTGCGCATGGGCCATGGCGCGGTGCTTGACCACATGTTCCTCGACGGGCTCGAGGACGCCTATGACCGCGGCCGACTGATGGGCACCTTCGCCGAGGAGTGCGCCGAGGCCTATCAGTTCAGCCGCGCGGCGCAGGACGCCTTCGCGCTCGCCTCGCTGGCCCGGGCGCAGGCGGCGATCCGCGAGGGCCGCTTCGCGGGCGAGATCGCCCCGGTCACGGTGAGACAGGGCCGGACCGAGGCGCAGATCGACACCGACGAACAGCCCGGCAAGGCGCGGCCCGACAAGATCGCCGGGCTGAAGCCCGCCTTCCGTGCAGGCGGCACGGTGACCGCGGCGAACAGCTCGTCGATTTCCGACGGGGCGGCGGCGCTGGTGCTGATGCGCGCCTCCGAGGCCGAGCGGCGGGGCCTGCGTCCGCGCGCGCGCATCGTCGGGCAGACCACCCACGCCGACCGGCCGAACCTGTTCCCGACCGCCCCCATCGGCGCGATGCGCAAGCTGGCGCAGAAGACCGGCTGGGACCTGCGCGATGTCGACCTCTTCGAGGTGAACGAGGCCTTCGCCGTCGTCGCCATGGCGGCGATGCGCGATCTCGACCTGCCGCATGACAAGGTCAACGTGCATGGCGGGGCCTGCGCGCTTGGTCACCCGATCGGTGCCTCGGGCGCACGGGTGCTGGTGACGCTGCTCGCCGCGCTCGAAACCTACGGGCTTGCCCGCGGCGTCGCCTCGCTGTGCATCGGCGGCGGCGAGGCCACAGCAATGGCGATCGAACGCCTGTCCTGACGCCGCGGCGCGGCATGGGCTTGAAAATCCGCGCCGGAACGGCAATCTGGGGAAGACTGCCCGACCGGAGGAGCCATGGCCTTGCCCGCACGCGCGCAACTGACGTACTGGGGGATTGCCGCGGTGATCTTCTTCGCCGCGCTGTGGTGGCTGGGCGCGGTGATCCTGCCCTTCCTCGTGGGCGGCGCCATCGCCTATTTCCTCGACCCGGTCGCCGACCGGCTGGAGCGGATGGGCCTGTCGCGGACGCTTTCCACCGCCACAATCGCGCTGATTGCCACCCTCGTCTTCGTGGTGATCGGCCTTGCCGTCATCCCGATGCTGGTGCGCCAGCTCAGCCAGCTGGTCGCCACCGCGCCCGAGATGGCGCTGCATCTGCAGGAATTCCTCACCGCCCGCTTCCCCTCGATGATGGAGCCGGGCTCGGTGGTGAACGAGACGCTGCTGTCGCTCGGCGAGGCGGTTAAGGCGCGCGGCGGCGAGCTTGCACAGACCGTGCTCAGCTCGGCGATGAGCGTGGTGAACTTCGTCGTCTTCATCGTCGTGGTGCCGGTCGTCGCCTTCTACATGCTGCTCGACTGGGACCGGATGGTCGCCAAGGTGGACGGCTGGCTGCCGCGCGACCATGCCGGACAGATCCGCGCCGTGGCGCGCCAGATCGACAAGGTGCTCTCGGGCTTCGTGCGCGGGCAGGTCTCGGTCTGCCTGATCCTCGGCAGCTTCTATGCCATCGCGCTGATGCTCGCCGGGCTGAACTTCGGCCTGATCGCCGGGGCGATCGCCGGCGGGCTGACCTTCATTCCCTATGTCGGCGCGGTGATCGGCGGCGTGCTGTCGATCGGGCTCGCGCTTTACCAGTTCTGGGGCGACTGGATGTCGATCGGCATCGTCGCCGGGATCTTCGTCGCCGGCCAGTTCCTCGAAGGCAACGTCATCACCCCGCGCCTCGTCGGCTCGTCGGTCGGGCTGCACCCGCTGTGGCTGATCTTCGCGCTCTCGGCCTTCGGCACGATCTTCGGCTTCGTCGGCATGCTGGTCGCGGTGCCGGTCGCCGCGGTGATCGGGGTGCTTGCCCGTTTCGCGCTTGACCGGTATCTGGAGGGCCGGCTCTACCGGGGGCTCGAGGCGCTGCAGGACCAGCCCGCGACCCTCGCCGACGAAACGGAAGGCGCCTGAGATGATCCGCCAGCTGATCCTCGACCTGCCCGTGCGCTCTGCACGGGGCCGCGACGATTTCTTCGTCGCCCCCGCGAACGCGCTCGCGCTCGCCACGCTTGATGCGCCCGAAAGCTGGCCCTCGGGGCGGATGCTGCTGATCGGGCCCGAGGGCGCAGGCAAGTCGCATCTCGCTGCGATCTGGGCCGAGGCGCAGGGCGGCGCGCCGATCGTCGCCGCCGCCACCCTGACCGACGAGGCGGCCCCTGCCCTTGTGCGCGCCGGCGCCTGCGTCGTCGAGGATGCGCAGCGCGTCACGACCAGCCCCGTCGCACAGGCCGCGCTGTTTCACCTGCACAACCTGATGCAGGCCGAGGGCGGGCGGCTGTTGCTGACCGCCGCCGCGCCGCCGCGCGACTGGGGCCTGACGCTCGCTGACCTTGCCAGCCGGATGGAGGCCACGGCCTCGGTCCGGATCACGCCGCCCGACGATGCGCTTCTGTCCGCGGTGCTGGTCAAGCTTTTCGCCGACCGCCAGACCAAGGTGCCGCACAGCCTGATCCCCTGGCTCGTCACCCGCATGGACCGCTCGCTCGGCACCGCGCGGCGGCTCGTCGCGGCCCTTGACGCCCGCGCCGTCGCCGAGGGCCGGCCGGTCACCCGCACAATGGCCGCCGAGGTGCTGGACAGTCTCGGCTGAGACGCGCACACTGTCACAGAGCCATTACATTTCAGATCCATAAGCGCTCCATGACCCAGGCAGATTTCCTCAAGACCCCGTTCCCCGCCGCTGTCGAGCTCCCGCCCGAGGAGGTCGCCGGCCCGCGTCGTTTCTTCAATCGCGAGCTGAGCTGGCTGGCCTTCAACTGGCGCGTTCTGGAAGAGGCCGCGAATCCGCGGGTGCCACTGCTCGAACGGCTGCGCTTCCTGTCGATCTCGGCCACCAATCTCGACGAGTTCTACACCGTGCGCGTCGCGGGGCTGATGGAACTGGTGCGCGAGGGCAACGTCATCCCCTCGGACGACGGGCTGACGCCCTCCGAACAGCTGGCGCTGATCAACGCCGACGCGCGCCGCCTGATGGAAACGCAGCAGACCACCTGGAACGCGCTGCGCCGGGGCATGGAGGCCGCGGGCATCCACATCCTGAGCCGCGGCAAGCTGACCAAGGAGGACCGCGACTTCCTCGCAGAACACTTCCTGGCCAAGGTCTTCCCGGTGCTCTCGCCGCTCGCCATCGATCCGGCGCACCCCTTCCCCTTCATCCCGAACACCGGCTTCTGCCTGGCGCTGGAACTGGAACGCCAGACCGACAAGCGCCGGCTGCAGGCGCTGCTGCCGATCCCGCAACAGATCGACCGTTTCGTGCGGCTGCCGGGCGAGGCGCGCTTCCTGCCGCTCGAAGAGCTGCTGATGCTGCATCTGGGCTCGCTCTTCCCGGGCTATACCGACACCGGCTCCTGCGCCTTCCGCGTGCTGCGCGACAGCGACCTCGAGGTCGAGGACGAGGCCGAGGATCTGGTGCGCGAGTTCGAGACCGCGCTGAAGCGACGCCGCCGCGGCCAGGTGATCCGGCTGAAGATCACCTCGGGCGCGCCCGAAAGCCTGCGCTCGCTGGTCATGGACGAGCTGCACGTCGACCGCGACGAGGTGGTCGAGGTCAAGGGCCTCTTGGGCGTCGCCGACCTCAAGGAACTGGTGCTGTCCTCGCGTCCCGACCTGCTCTGGCCGCCCTTCACCCCGCGCGTGCCCGAACGCGTCGAGGATCACGACGGCGACATGTTCGCTGCGATCCAGCAGAAGGACATGCTGCTGCACCACCCCTACGAGACCTTCGACATGGTCATCCGCTTCCTGCAGCAGGCGGCGAACGATCCGAACGTGCTCGCGATCAAGCAGACGCTCTATCGCACCTCGAAGGACAGCCCGATCGTCGACGCGCTGTGCGAGGCGGCCGAGAACGGCAAGTCGGTGATGGCACTCGTGGAGCTGAAGGCGCGTTTCGACGAGGCCGCGAACATCCGCCAGTCGCGCCGGCTCGAACGCTCGGGCGCGCATGTCGTCTACGGCTTCATGCACCTGAAAACGCATGCGAAAATCTCGACGGTGGTACGCCGGGAAGGCGACCGGCTGGTGACCTACACCCATTTCGGCACCGGCAACTATCACCCGATCACTGCGAAGATCTACACCGACCTGAGCCTCTTCACCTGCGATCCGGCGCTTGGCCGCGATGCGACGAAGGTGTTCAACTATCTGTCCGGCTATGTGCAGCCCGAGGGGCTCGAGAATCTCGCGATCTCGCCGATCTCGCTCAAGCCGCGGCTGCTCGAGCTGATCCGCGCCGAGGGCGAACACGCAAAGGCCGGCCGCCCGGCCGAGATCTGGGCGAAGATGAACAGCCTGATCGACCCCGAGGTGATCGACGCGCTCTATGCCGCTAGCGCGGCCGGGGTGAAGATCTCGCTCGTCATCCGCGGCATCTGCGGCGTGCGGCCGGGGATCAAGGGGCTGAGCGAGAACATCCGGGTCAAGTCGATCGTCGGGCGCTTCCTCGAGCATTCGCGGATCGTCTGCTTCGGCAACGGCCACGGCCTGCCCTCGAAGAAGGCGCGGGTGTTCTTCTCCTCGGCGGACTGGATGGGGCGCAACCTCAACCGCCGCGTGGAAACGCTGGTCGAGGCGAAGAACGACACGGTGAAGGCGCAGATCCTCAGCCAGATCATGGCCGCGAACATGGCCGACGAGGCGCAAAGCTGGATCCTGCAGCCCGACGGCCGCTTCATCCGCCACCTGCCCGAGGGTCAGGACCTGTTCTCCTGCCACCGCTTCTTCATGGAGAACCCGTCGCTCTCCGGGCGTGGATCGGCGGGGGCGAAAGACGTGCCCGAGCTTGCCCACAGCACCGACTAGGCGCTAGTTTGGACCGGCGCGCACAGGCGCGTCTCACGGCAGGACGAAAGATGATCGGAAAGACCGAAGCCCCGCGCCAGGCACTGGCCGACGACTGGGATGCATTCGGCAAGCCGCTGTTTGACGACCCCTCCGCCCGCGCGCTCTCCCGCGTGGGCGTCGTGGATGTCGGTTCGAACTCGGTTCGGATGGTGGTGTTCGACGGCGCGGCGCGCAGCCCGGCCTATTTCTACAACGAGAAGGTCATGGCGGGCCTCGGTCAGGGGCTGGCCGAGACCGGCCGGCTGAACCCCGTGGGGCGCGAGCGCGCCTTCGCCGCACTCAAGCGCTTTGCGCTGCTGGCGAAGGGCATGGACATCGGCCCGCTGACCTGCGTCGCCACCGCCGCGGTGCGCGATGCCGAGGACGGGCCCGAGTTCCAGCGCCTTGTCGAGGCCGAGACGGGACTGCATCTGCATGTCATCGACGGCGCCGAGGAGGCGCGTCTTTCCGCGCAGGGCGTGCTTCTGGGCTGGCCCGAGGCGCAGGGGCTGATCTGCGACATCGGCGGCAACTCGATGGAGCTCGCTGAAGTGGGCGACGGCCGGGTCGGCCGCCGCGCCACCTCGCAGCTCGGCCCGTTCCGGCTGCAGCAGGTGAAGGGCGGCCGCAAGGAACTGGTCGCGCATATCCGCGCCGCCGTCGCCGAGCTGGCGACGGCCGTCGGCACCGACCACGACCGGATCTATCTGGTCGGCGGCTCCTGGCGCGCCATTGCCCGGCTCGACATGGAGCGGCGCAACTATCCGCTTCTGGTGCTGCACGAATACCGGATGGAGCCCGAAAACCTGCTGAAGACGCTCGAGTGGATCGAGAAGAGCGATCTTGCGACGCTGCGCGCGCGCACCGGCACCTCGCAGGCGCGCATGGATCTCGTGCCGCTGGCGGCCCTCGTGCTGCGCGAGCTGATCGAGACCTTCCGTCCGAAGGAGATCGACACCTCCTCCTACGGCATCCGCGAGGGGCTGCTCTATGAACAGATGCCCGAACGCCTGCGCAAGCGTGACCCGCTGGTCGAGGCCTGCCGCTATTCGGAAAAGGTGATGGCGCGGATGCCCGGTTTCGGGAAGAAGCTGCACAGCTTCATCGCGCCGCTGTTCGGCCCGGTGCCGCCCGAGATCTTCCGCCTGCACCGTGCTGCCTGCCTGCTGCACGACACCACCTGGCGCACCCATCCCGACTATCGCGCCGAGGCGTGCTTCGACAACGTCACCCGCGCCAACCTTGCCGCGCTCAGCCACCCCGAGCGCGTCTTCGTCGGGCTGGCGCTGCTGCACCGCTACAAGAACTCGCGCGCGGGCTCGCGCTTCGAGCCGCTCTTCGCGCTGCTCACCCCCGAGCAGATCCAGGAGGCCGAGGTGCTGGGCAAGGCGATGCGCTTTGCCGCGATGTTCACCATCGAGGATCCGGCCGAGGTCGGCTCGCTCGACTACAAGCCGAAGAAGAACGCGCTCGAGCTGAAGCTGACGAAGCGCGGCGCGGGGCTGTTCGGCGAGGTGGTCGAGGCGCGCTTCGGATCGCTTGCCGCGGCGATGAAGGCGACGCCCGTGGTGCTGCGCCCCGAAGGCTGAGCAGGCCGGAAACGGCGCGGGGCAGATCAGAGATCGATCTGCGGCCCCTCGGGTGCGGCGGGGGCATCCGTGTCGGGAGCCTCATCCGTGCCGTCCGGCAGCGGTGGTGGCGGCGGCGCGCCGGGCTTGCGGCGGATCACGATGTCGCCGTTCGGCAACCGCTCGGGCGGCTCGTAATTCTTCACGTCATCGACCAGCGCCATCAGCCGCTCGAGCTCGGGGCCAAGCTTGCGCGCCGCCTCCTCGATGCCGGACGTCATCTCGTCGACCTGCGGCCCGATCTCCTCGATCAGCCCGCGCAGGAACATCCGTGCGCCCTGCTCGATCAGGCCGGGCGCCTCCTCCTCGGCCGCCGGAGGCGCGGCCTCGGGCACGGCGGGGGCCTCCTCGGCCAGCGCCGGGGTCAGGGACAGGCTGCCCAGCAGGGCGATGAGGGCGATCCGCGTCATGCCCCCGATATGGGGGCTCAGATCGGAATGTCCACCGTCACCGGGAAATGATCCGAGGCCTGCAGCAAGGCTTCGCGCAGCTCGGGCGTGCGATAGCAGACCGGGTCGTCGAACGGGTGCCAGATCCGCCAGGCCGGGTCGTCGACGCACAGGTCGGGCGAGAGCAGCACGTAATCCAGCATCGCCGAGAAATACTGATGCGCCTCGGGCAGCCAGAACCGGGCCGAGGCCGGTTGTGCGGCCAGCGAATGGCTGTGCCGCAGCCGCGCATGCGGGTCGCGCATCCGCCGCTCGGGCGGACTGCCCTCGCCCACCGCGATCTCGAGCCCCGAACGGCCGAAGAGCTGCTCGTATTCGTCAAGCCCCGGCCCGTCGTTGAAATCGCCAAGCACGATCAGGCTGTCGCCCGCATCGAGATGCGCGTCGATGCGCCGGCGCAGCCAGATGCACTGCGCCAGCTGCTTGCGCCGGTTCTCGATCGCGATCCGCACCTCGGACGTTGCGTCGATCTCGCCATGCGGCGCCTTCGACTTGATGTGCACCCCGATCAGCCGCACCGTCTTGCCCGCCCTGGTGGTCAGCGCCACCTCGAGCGGCGGCTTCGAGAAGGTCACCGTGTCGAGCGTGTCGTCGATGTCGAGGTCGATCTTCAGGCTGCGGTCGAAACGCGGACAGTCCTCGGTCCCCTCCTGCGGGTCGAAGACGGCGCTCACCGCATCGGGGTCGTAAAGCAGCGCGATCTGCTGCTGCGTCTCGTTCGAGAAGCCGATCAGCGCGCGGCGCTGGCGCAGGTTGAAATAGGCGGCGAAGCTTTCCAGCATCGGCACCGTCTTGCGCCGGGAATTGTCGTCGGGGGCCTCGACGATCAGCACCGCATCGGCATTGATCGCGGTGAAGACAATGCCAAGCGCACCAAGCTGCTGCGCCCGCGTCACGTTGTAGCGCGACGACCACTGATCGTCGTCGAGCAACCGGCCGCGTCGGTCGAAGAGATTGGTGAACCACTCGACGTTATAGGTGGCGATCCGCATCCCTGCCCCCTGCCTGCCCACCTCGTGCCTGCAGATCTTCCCAGGCGCGGTTCAGCGCCACCACCCGCGCCTCGGCCAGCCGCACCGCCTCCTCGGGCAGGCCGCGCGCGATGGCCCGGTCGGGATGGGCCTCGCGCACCAGCTCACGCCAGCGCGCCCGCACCTCGGGCAGCGGCGTGCCTGGCGGCAGTTCGAGCACGGTCCAGGGGTCGGGCTCGGCATCGGGCACGAAAGCGGCGCGCAGCGCGGCAAAGCAGCAGTCCTCGAGCCCGAAGATCCGCGCCACCTCCTGCAGGAAGGCATCCTCTCCCTCGTGATAGCTGCCGTCGGCCATGGCGATGGCGAACAGCCCCTCGAGCAGGTCCTTCAGCACCGGATTGCCCGGCCCGAACATCGCCGCGATCTTGCGCGCATAGGCGTCGAAGCCCGCGACATCGGTGCGCGCCATGTCGAAGACCCGCGCCGCGTTCGCCTCTTCGCCCGGCGGGATCTGGAAGATGCGCCGGAACACCGCGACCTCGTCGCGCGTCACCTGCCCGTCGGCCTTCGCCATCTTCGCGCCGAGCGCGATCACCGCGATGGTGAAGGCGACCGAGCGCTCGGGCGGGCTGCGCAGCTGATCGAAGACAGACGACAGCCCCTCGCCCCGCGCAAGGGCGCCGACCGCCGCTGCGATGCGGCCCCAGAGGGAAAGCGGCTTGTCCATGGCCCGATCCTATCCGTTCCGCGACGCCTTTGCACCCGCTCCGCACCTGCCCGCCCCGGAAATCGGCCGCCGACCGCCGGCGCCGGGCCCGCAAGAGCGGCGCGGATCCCCGCGGCCGCTGTTCGGGCGCGACACTGCCCGTTGCCCGAGGACTGTGCAATCCCGCTTTTTCCCGCGCGCGAGGCCAGTTTTCGTCATCGCAGGGTTGAAATCCGACCCTTTTCACGCCCATTTGCGGGGGGACTATTCCAAAAACGACCGAGGGGACAGGATGAAGGCGCTACTTCGTATCGAGAAACTATTTCAGCACGAGGCGGCAGGCGGCATCGTCCTGATGCTGGCGACGGTACTCGCCTTCCTGACCGCGAATTCGAGCCTGTCGACGCTCTACACCGATGTGCTGGATACGAAGTTTTCCGTCCTGCTGGGCGATGACGGCCTGTCGAAGCCGCTGATCCTGTGGATCAACGACGGTCTGATGGCGGTGTTCTTCCTGCTGGTCGGGCTGGAACTGAAGCGCGAAATCGTCGAGGGCCGGCTGAAGAAGCCTGCGAACGTGGTGCTGCCCGGGGTGGCGGCGCTTGGCGGCATGCTGGTCCCGGCGCTGATCTTCCTCGCCTTCAACTGGAGCGATGGCGGCACCGCAAAGGCCTGGGCGATCCCGACCGCGACCGACATCGCCTTTGCCGTGGGCGTCGTCGCGCTCCTTGGCACCCGGGTGCCGGCGGGGCTGAAGATCTTCCTGCTCACCCTCGCCATCCTCGACGACCTCGGCGCGATCCTCGTCATCGCGATCTTCTACACCGAACATCTGAAGACGCATTATCTGCTGCTCGCGCTGATCCCGATCGCGCTGATGCTGCTGCGCAACCTGACCGGTGGCCACCGGCTGGCGCCGACGCTGATCCTCGGCACCGTGCTTTGGGTGCTGGTGCTGAAATCGGGCGTGCACGCCACGCTCGCGGGTGTCGTCACCGCCTTCTTCATCCCGCTCAAGGACCGCTACGGCAAATCGCCCGCGCATGCGCTCGAACACGCGCTGCACCCTTACGTGATGTTCCTGATCGTGCCGATCTTCGCCTATGCGAACGCCGGGGTGAACCTGTCGGGCATGGGCATCGGCGATCTGTTCCAGCCGCTGCCGCTCGGCATCGCGCTCGGCCTCGTGCTCGGCAAGCAGCTTGGCGTCTTCGGCGCGACCTGGGCGATGGTGAAGCTCGGCGTCGCCCGTCTGCCCGCCGCCACCTCCTGGGTGCAGCTCTACGGCATCGCCTGCCTCGCCGGCATCGGCTTCACCATGTCGCTCTTCATCGGCTCGCTGAACTTCGAGACCGACGACAAGATGAACGCGGTGCGCATGGGGGTGCTTGCGGGCTCGCTGATCTCGGCGGTGCTCGGCTATACGGTGCTGCGCATCGCAAGGACCGCCCCCAATGCCGCGGATGAGGACGAGGACGCCTGAGGTGCCCGGGACGGGACCGGGGCGCAGGCGCCCTTCCCGCTTCCAATTGCCCGAAATATCCCGGGGGGTGAATTTGCTGAAAGCAAAGAGGGGGGCAGCGCCCCCCTCTTCCTGTTTCGGGGACGCCCCGCGCGGGGGCGTCACAGTCTGGCCCGTTGCCCTCAGGCGCGGGCGGTGCGGATGATGTCGAGGATCTCGCGCGCCGCGGCCGGGATGTTGGTGCCGGGCCCGAAGATCGCCTTCACCCCGGCGACCTTCAGGAAGTCGTAGTCCTGCTGCGGGATCACGCCGCCGCAGATCACGATGATGTCGCCCGCGCCCTTTTCCTTCAGCGCCTCGATCAGCTTCGGCGCCAGCGTCTTGTGGCCCGCGGCCTGCGACGAGATGCCGACGACATGCACGTCGTTGTCGATCGCGTCCTGCGCCGCCTCTTCCGGGGTCTGGAACAGCGGCCCGACGTCGACGTCGAAGCCGATATCGGCAAAGGCCGTCGCGATCACCTTGGCGCCGCGGTCATGGCCGTCCTGGCCCATCTTCACGACGAGCATGCGCGGACGGCGGCCTTCTTCCTCGGCGAAGGTCTCGACGTCCTTCTGGATCTGCTCGAAGCCCGCATCGCCCTCATAGGCCGCGCCATAGACGCCGGCGAGCGTCTTCACCTCGGCCCGATGCCGGCCGAACACCTCTTCCATCGCCATCGAGATCTCTCCAACCGAGGCGCGCGCACGCGCCGCATCCACCGCGGCCTCGAGCAGGTTGCCGCCTTCCTTGGCACGCCGGGTGATCTCGGCGAGCGCCGCCGCGCAGACCGCCTCGTCCCGCTCGGCCCGCATCTTGGTCAGCCGCGCGATCTGCGCCTCGCGGACCTTGACGTTGTCGATGTCGAGAATGTCGATCGGCTCTTCCTTGGCGAGACGATACTTGTTCACGCCGACGATCACTTCCTCGCCGCGGTCGATCATCGCCTGGCGCTTGGCCGCCGATTCCTCGATCTTCAGCTTCGGCATGCCCGAGGCCACGGCCTTGGTCATGCCGCCCATTTCCTCGACTTCCTCGATCAGCTTCCACGCCTCGTCGACCAGCTGCGCGGTCAGGCTTTCGACGTAGTAGCTACCCGCGAGCGGATCGACGACATGGGTGATGCCGGTCTCTTCCTGCAGGATGAGCTGGGTGTTGCGCGCGATGCGGGCCGAGAATTCGGTCGGCAGCGCGATCGCCTCGTCAAGCGCGTTGGTGTGCAACGACTGCGTGCCGCCAAGCGCCGCGGCCATCGCCTCATAGGCGGTGCGCACGACGTTGTTGTAGGGGTCCTGCTCCTGCAGCGAGACGCCCGAGGTCTGGCAGTGGGTGCGCAGCATGGACGAGCCCGGTTTCTTCGGGTTGAACTCGGCCATCACGCGCGACCAGAGCAGTCGCGCCGCGCGCAGCTTCGCCACTTCCATGAAGAAGTTCATGCCGATCGCGAAGAAGAACGACAGACGGCCGGCGAAGGCGTCGACGTCCATGCCGCGGGCGAGCGCCGTGCGGACATATTCGCGGCCGTCGGCGATGGTGAAGGCAAGCTCCTGCACCAGGTTCGCGCCGGCTTCCTGCATGTGGTAGCCCGAGATCGAGATCGAGTTGAACTTCGGCATCTCGTTCGAGGTGTATTCGATGATGTCCGCAATGATCCGCATCGAGGGTTCGGGCGGATAGATATAGGTGTTGCGGACCATGAACTCCTTGAGGATGTCGTTCTGGATCGTGCCCGAGAGCTTCTCGCGCGGCACGCCCTGCTCCTCGCCGGTGACGATGAAGTTCGCCAGCACCGGGATCACGGCGCCGTTCATCGTCATCGAGACCGAGACCTTCTCGAGCGGGATGCCGTCGAACAGGATCTTCATGTCCTCGACCGAGTCGATCGCCACACCGGCCTTGCCGACGTCGCCGACGACGCGCGGGTGATCGCTGTCATAGCCGCGGTGCGTCGCGAGGTCGAAGGCGACCGAGACGCCCTGCTGCCCGGCGGCCAGCGCCTTGCGGTAGAAGGCGTTGCTCTCCTCGGCGGTCGAGAAGCCCGCATATTGCCGGATCGTCCAGGGACGGCCCGCATACATCGTGGCGCGCACGCCGCGGGTGAAGGGCGAGAAGCCCGGCAGCGTGCCCAGATGCGGCAGCTCTGCGGTGTCCTCCTCGGTATAGAGGGGCTTCACCTCGATCCCTTCGAGCGTGTTCCAGGTCAGGCTGTCGAGCGGCCGGTCCTTGAGCTCCTTCTGGGCAAGTTTGGCCCAATCCTCTTTCTTGTTCGTCATCGAACGATCCCTTCTCTCAGCACCGCCCGGCCGGGGCCGGGTGGCGTCCCTTCAACCCTGCAGCCGCGGCGACGCCTTGCGCCACGGTCACGCTCCTCACCCCCGGCCCCGTCAACGGGCGGCCGGAAAATCCTTCGGCCCCCGCGCCGGGCCATGGCCCCCGCGCCGGCAAGCCCCTATAGTTGCCCTGAGGAGGCCCCGCATGAGACCCCGCATCAGACCCTTGTGCCTTTTGGCAGCAGCATCTTTCGCGCTGATGACGGTGCTGGCCCCGGCCCGTGCCGAAGACCCCGCCGACACCCCCGCGGCCGCGCCCGCCTTCGCCCCGGTGCCCGGGGCGGAAGCCGATCTTGCCACGTATGTCTGGAAAAAGCGCCCCGTCGTCGTCTTTGCCGACAGCACGGCCGACCCGGCCTTCGCCGAGCAGATGACCGCGATTGCCGAGCGCTGGCCGGATCTGGCGGCGCGCGACGTCGTCGTCATCGCCGACACCACGCCCGAACCGATGAGCGCGCTGCGCCGCAAGCTGCGCCCGCGCGGCTTCTCGCTGGTGCTGATCGAGAAGGACGGCACCATCGCGGCGCGCAAGCCCCTGCCCTGGAGCGGGCGCGAGATCATCGGCGCGATCGACAAGATGCCGATCCGGCGCGAGGAGATCCGGCGCGGTGCCGGCAGCGGCATGACCACGGGATACTGACCCGAAAATGACGCCGGGGGCCTTGCGGCCCCGCGGCAGGTCGGAACGCATGCGCCGGCGGCCGCCGGGGCGGCGGGGCACTCGGCCCCCCTCCTCCGCGGCGACCGCCGTTGCATCATTCGAACTCCATGATGATGTCGTCGACCTTGAGCGAGGCGCCGGGCGCCGCGTTGATCTTCTTCACCACGCCCGCACGCTCGGCCTTGAGGATGTTCTCCATCTTCATCGCCTCGACGGTGGCCAGCGCCTGACCTTCCTGCACCTCCTCGCCCTCGGCGACCGAGATCTTCACGATCAGGCCGGGCATCGGGCAGAGCAGATACTTCGAGGTGTCCGGCGGCAGCTTCTCGGGCATCAGCTGGGCAAGCTCGTGGGCGCGCGGGGTGCGGATATGCACCTTCAGATCCGCGCCGCGCACACGCACGCGGAAGCCCATCGGGATCAGCCCGACCTTCAGCACCAGCGGGTGGCCGCCGACGTCGAGCGTGGCGAGCGAATGGCCCGGCACCCAGTCCGAGGTGACGCGCTTGTGGCCGCCGTCATCCTCGAAGGTGATGGTCGAGCCGTCGCGGTCCGCCGCCACGTTCAGATGGTATTCGCGGCCCTGCAGCGTCACCACCCATTCGTCGCCGACCTTGCGCTCGTGGTTGCCGAGCGTGCCCGAGATCCGGGTCTGGCGGATTTCGGTGACGCGGTTCATCGCCGCGACCGCCGCTGCCACGTTGCGCAGCGTTTCCTCGTCGAGCTCGACGCCGTGGAAGCCGTCCGGATATTCCTCGGCGATGAAGGCGGTGGTGATGTTGCCCTTGATGAAGCGGTCATGGTCCATCACCGCCGCGACGAAGGGCAGGTTGTGACCGATGCCCTCGACTTCGAAGGTGTCGAGCGCAAGCCGCATCTCCTCGATCGCCTCGAGACGCGTCGGCGCCCAGGTGCAGAGCTTGGCGATCATCGGGTCGTAATACATCGAGATCTCGCCGCCCTCGAACACGCCGGTGTCGTTGCGCACGATGCCACCGCGCGGCGTCGGGCCCTCGACCGGCGGGCGGTACTGGGTCAGACGGCCGATCGACGGCAGGAACTTGCGATAGGGGTCTTCGGCATAGAGCCGGCTTTCCATCGCCCAGCCGTTGATCTTCAGGTCGGTCTGCTTGAACGGCAGCTCGCGGCCATAGGCGACGTTGATCATCTGCTCGACCAGGTCGATGCCGGTGATCAGCTCGGTGACCGGATGTTCCACCTGCAGACGGGTGTTCATCTCGAGGAAGTAGAAGTTCTTGTGCCCGTCGACGATGAATTCCACGGTGCCGGCCGAGGTGTAGCCCACGGCCTTCGCCAGCGCCACGGCCTGCTCGCCCATCGCCTTGCGCGTCGCCGGGTCGAGGAAGGGCGAGGGCGCCTCTTCGATGACCTTCTGGTTGCGGCGCTGGATCGAGCATTCGCGCTCGTGCAGATAGACGCAGTTGCCGTGCTTGTCGCCGAGCACCTGGATCTCGATGTGGCGCGGCTGGGTCACGAACTTCTCGATGAAGATGCGGTCGTCGCCGAAGCTCGACGCGGCCTCGTTCTTCGAGCTTTCAAAGCCTTCGCGGGCTTCCTGCTCGTTCCAGGCGATGCGCATGCCCTTGCCGCCGCCGCCGGCCGAGGCCTTGATCATCACCGGATAGCCGATCTCGTTCGAGATCTTCACCGCTTCCTCGGCGTCGGCAATGAGCCCCATGTAGCCCGGAACGGTCGAGACGCCGGCTTCCTTGGCCAGTTTCTTCGAGGTGATCTTGTCGCCCATCGCCTCGATCGCGCCCGAGGGCGGCCCGATGAAGACGACGCCTTCCTTCTCCAGCGCCTCGGCGAATTTCATGTTCTCGGACAGGAAGCCATAGCCCGGGTGCACCGCTTCGGCGCCGGTCTTGCGGATCGCGTCCATGATCTTGTCGATCACGATATAGGACTGGTTCGCCGGCGACGGGCCGATATGCACCGCCTCGTCGGCCATCTTCACGTGCAGCGCGTTCGCGTCGGCGTCGGAATAGACGGCAACCGTCTTGATCCCCATCTTGCGCGCCGTCTTGATCACGCGGCAGGCGATCTCGCCGCGGTTTGCGATCAGGATTTTCTTGAACATGTCAGTCCCTTCCCTCCAGGCGCGGGAAATCGTTCCGCGCCTTCTCAACATGATTGGTGATGTGATCCCCGAGAACGCACAATGCCACCGGGGGCTGTCCCCCGGTGGCATTGCTGGTCGGATGGCGTCGAGCGGCCGCGCCGGGGCGGGCCGTCAGAATGGTCTCAGTAGCCGCGCTTGTTGCACAGGCCCATGTCGTCGCACAGCGCACCGCCGGCCGCGCCGATCGCCGCACCGGCGATCGCGTTGTTGTCGGTCGCATCGGCGACGACGGCACCCGCCGCGGCGCCGGCAAGGGCGCGCTGGCCGTCGGTTTCCATGCAGCCGGCCAGAGCGGCACCAGCGAGCAGGGCGAGAAGAATCGGGGATTTGCGCATGTCGGAACACTGCCTCCATCGGGGGTTGTTATTGCGACGGAACCTAGCGCAGCCCGATGTGAAGAAAAGTGCAATTCGCGCCGCCCCTCTGCCCGATCGGCAAGCCACCGCCGATGCGCGTCGGCATCGGCAAGGCGGCGCCGATCGGCGCGGAAACGGGGGTGCGGTCCGGCCGCAAGGCCGAACCGCGACGTCAAGGAAAGGGTGGGGATGTGAGGCCGGTCACCCGCCTGGAAACGGGGGCCGGCCATGGGACCAGACTGCGCCGCCCGCACGGCTTTGGCAAAGCCATTCCGCCCGGCGAAAAGCCGGTCGGCGGCAAGCTGCCCATGGTGCGGAAGGAGCGGCGTGTTCATGCCCAGTCGTCCTCCTCGTCGTCCGCGTCCCAGCTGAACGCGTCGGGATCGGAGAAGACCTCGGGGAACGAGGCCTGCGCGCGTTTCACGTCGATCTGCAGCAGCTGGTCATAGGACGCCGGGTCGAAGGGTTCCTCGGCGGCCACGACCTCGCGCCCGATCAGCCAGCTCAGCCGGCCGGCGTCGAGATTGCCGCGCTCGAAGGGTTCCTCGCCGAAATAGTCCCACAGCGCGGCCATGAAGCCCGCGTCGGCCCGGCGGTCGGCCGGGGCGCGATCCTTGTAGCGTTCGCGCCGCACGATCTTCGTCGGGCCTTCCTTGTTCGCCCGCCGGATCGTGAAGTGATAGTCGGTGCCGGGCAAACGCCCGGGAAATCCGCGATGTTTCAGCATGTTCTGCCCTCCTGACGGATCAGTTCGCACGTCCGCGGGCCCGAAGGCAACCGTTGCAACACGCAACGGGAGGGCAGCAGGTCGCCGCGGCGCAAGGCCAGGGCGGCGACCCGCGAAAAGCCGGGGGCGGCAGCGGCGCCCCGCCCCCGGATCAGATCACTTGTACTTGCCGGTGTAGGTCGGTTCGGTCGTGACGGCCGGAGCGGCCGGCTCGGTCTTCGGGGCGCAGGCGGCGACGAAGGCGAGCAGAGCAACAGCGATGAGAGCTTTCGACATTTTGTTCTCCAATGGGGCTGGAGCTGCCGCGGCGAAATCTCCCGCGGTTCCTTTTCCCCGATCATGCCAAGAGCCGGATGATTCCGGCCCCGAGTCACAATATCTTGCGTTTTCAGGGCGAAGAAGTGGCAAGATGCAATCTGCGGCCGCTGTGGCACGGCCGCATCATCCCGATGCGGAAAAGCCACGCGGCACGCCGGCACGCGGCGCGGCGCCAGCGCGCCCGCCCCCTGCCCTGCTTTCCGGCTCCTCCCGCCACGCATCAGAACAACTCCCAAACACAGGCCCCGTCCTCAATGGAATAGGCCTCGAAATACTGCACCGCGTCGTCGTCGGTCTCCCCGAAGGGGACAAGCCGGTCCGACAGGCTGATGATGATCTGCGCCGGCGTCGGTCCGGTTTCAGGCACGCGAGACAGCGCGAATCCGTCGCACAACGCCTGCATGTCCGCCTGGGCCGCCTCCTGCGAGATCGGGTTCTCGCCCCCGATGGCGGGAGCGAGAAAGCGGAACCGAAGGGTCAGCCCGGCGGGCCCCTGCGAATCCCGGATCGTCTCGATCCAGTGCACCTCCTCGCCGGAAGGCACCGGAACCGGCGCACCCTCCCCCGCCGCCCCGGCGGAGGCGGGCCGGGCAAGCGCGATCCCGGTCAGGATGACGGCTGCCACCCTGCTCAGGCGTCGCATCTGCCCGGCCACGCGCCCCATTCCGCGCCCCTCAGAGCGGAATGTTGTCGTGCTTTTTCCAGGGATTCGCGAGCTTCTTCGAGCGCAGCGAGGCGAAGGCCCGGGCGACGCGACGACGGGTCGAATGCGGCTGGATCACCTCGTCGATGAAGCCACGCTCGGCCGCCACGAAGGGGTTCGCGAAGCGGTCCTCGTAATCCTTGGTGCGCGCCGCGATCTTCTCGGCATCGCCCAGTTCCGAACGATAGAGGATCTCGACCGCGCCCTTGGCGCCCATCACCGCGATTTCGGCGGTCGGCCAGGCATAGTTGAAGTCACCGCGCAGGTGCTTCGAGGCCATCACGTCATAGGCACCGCCATAGGCCTTGCGGGTGATGACGGTGACCTTCGGCACGGTCGCCTCGCCATAGGCGAAGAGCAGCTTCGCGCCGTGCTTGATGACGCCGCCATATTCCTGGCCGGTGCCGGGCAGGAAGCCGGGCACGTCGACGAAGGTCAGGATCGGGATCTCGAACGCATCGCAGAAGCGCACGAAACGCGCGGCCTTGCGGCTGCTGTCGATGTCGAGGCAGCCCGCCAGAACCATCGGCTGGTTCGCGACGACGCCCACGGTCTGGCCCTCGATGCGGATGAAGCCGGTGATGATGTTGCCGGCGTAATCCTTCTGGATCTCGAAGAAATCGCCCTCGTCGGCGATCTTCAGGATCAGTTCCTTCATGTCGTAGGGCTGGTTCGGGTTCGCCGGGATCAGGGTGTCGAGGCTTTCCTCGACGCGCTTCACGTCGTCGAAGAAGGGACGCACCGGCGCCTTCTCGCGGTTCGACAGCGGCAGGAAGTCGATCAGGCGGCGGGTCTCGGCGATCGCCTCGACGTCGTTCTCATAGGCGCCGTCGGCGACCGAGCTCTTGCGGGTATGGGTCGAGGCGCCGCCCAGTTCCTCGGCGGTGACGATCTCGTTCGTCACGGTCTTCACCACGTCGGGGCCGGTCACGAACATGTAGGACGAGTCCTTCACCATGAAGATGAAGTCGGTCATCGCCGGCGAATAGACCGCGCCACCGGCGCAAGGCCCCATGATCAGCGAGATCTGCGGCACCACGCCCGAGGCCATGATGTTCTTCTGGAAGACCTCGGCATAGCCCGCGAGCGAGGCGACGCCTTCCTGGATGCGGGCACCGCCCGAATCGTTCATGCCGATCACCGGCGCGCCGTTCTGCAGCGCCATGTCCATGATCTTGCAGATCTTCTCGGCGTGGGTTTCGGAGAGCGAACCGCCGAACACGGTGAAGTCCTGCGAGAAGACATAGACCATGCGGCCGTTCACCGTGCCCCAGCCGGTGACCACGCCGTCGCCCGAGACGTGATCGGCTTCCATGCCGAACTCGGTGCAGCGGTGCGTCTTGAACATGTCGAATTCTTCGAACGAGCCTTCGTCCAGCAGCAGTTCGATACGCTCGCGCGCGGTCAGCTTGCCCTTCTTGTGCTGGGCGTCGATGCGGCGCTGCCCGCCGCCAAGACGCGCAGCCGCGCGCCGATCTTCAAGCTCGCTCAGGATATCTTTCATGGGGTCCCCTCCGACGTTTGGCGCACCCTATACTTGCGCAAGATTATTACAAAGCGGATTTGCGAAAATTTGCAAATTGTTGGCAGCGCCTTGCGTGCGAATTGCATATTCGCGAATTTCGGCGCCGACTCCTCCCGCCTTCCGCTTCGACCTGACGCAAGGTGATCCTGCCGGAAAGGACATGCAACCCCTTGCTTGCACATCGCTCTCCGCCGCTGCAAAGGCTCTGGCGAGAGCGGCCGCGGCGCGCTAAGCCGAGCTGTCTCCCCTCGTCGCAGGTCCGCCATGTCGCTTCCCGCTCCGCTCATCACCGTGCTTCTGCTCACCGCCTCGAACCTGTTCATGACGGTCGCCTGGTATGGCCATCTGCGTTTCAAGTCGGCGCCACTGATCGTCGCGATTCTGGTCAGCTGGGGCATCGCCTTCTTCGAATACCTGCTGCAGGTGCCGGCGAACCGGATCGGCTATGGCGCCCTGTCGGCGGCGCAGCTGAAGACCATCCAGGAGGTGATCTCGCTCACCATCTTCGTGCTGTTCAACGCCGTCTGGCTGGGCGAGGCGATCACCTGGCGCACCGTCGCGGGCTTCGTGCTGATCGTCGCGGGCGTCGCGGTGATCTTCACCGGCCGCAGCTGAGCGCCCCTGCCCCGCACCCGGCTCTTGTGCCGACACATTTCCGCGATGGACAAAGCCCGCCCCGGCCCCTAGCGCTGAGCCATGGCCTTTCTGAACCGTCGCTCCCCGCCCCAGATCGTCACCCTCGTGCTTGTCTCCGGGCTTGCCGCGCTCAGCATGAACGTGTTCCTGCCCTCGCTGACCGGCATGGCGCAGCATTTCGGCGTGGATTACGCGGTGATGCAGCTCGCCGTCTCGGCCTATCTCGGGGTCTCGGCGCTCCTGCAACTGGTGATCGGGCCGATCTCCGACCGCTTCGGCCGGCGCCGGGTGCTGCTCGCGGTCTATGCCGTCTTCACCCTCGCCTCGCTCGGCACGCTTCTGGCGCCCTCGGCCGAGACCTTCCTGGCCGCGCGTTTCGCGCAGGCGGTGATCGCCACCTCCTTCGTGCTGTCGCGTGCCGCCGTGCGCGACATGTTCCCGGGGCCCGAGGCGGCCTCGATGATCGGCTATGTCACCATGGGCATGGCGCTGGTGCCGATGGTCGGGCCGGTGGTCGGCGGCTTTCTCGACGTCGCCTTCGGCTGGCGGTCGAGCTTCCTGCTGCTCTTCGTTCTCGGCGCGCTCACCCTTGCCCTTGTCTGGGCCGATCTGGGCGAGACGCTGAGCGCAGGCGGCGTTCCCTTCCGCGACCAGCTGGCGGGCTATCCGGTGCTGCTGCGCTCGCACCGGTTCTGGGGCTATAGCCTGTCCGCGGCACTCGCCTCGGCGGTCTATTTCGCCTATCTCGGCGGCGCCCCCTTCGTCGGCGCGCAGGTCTTCGGGCTCAGCCCGGCCGAAGTCGGCTATTTCTTCGCAGTGCCCGCGGGCGGCTATGTGATCGGCAATTTCCTCTCGGGCCGCTTCGCCACGCGGCTTGGCATGGACCGGATGGTGCTGATCGGCACCGCCTTCGCCACTGCCATTCTCGCGCTCTCGCTTGCCGCCGAGGCGGCGGGCCTGCACCACCCGGTGCTCTTCTTCGGCACCGTCGGGCTGACCAGCATCGGCAACGGGCTGTCGCTGCCCTCGGCCAATGCCGGGATGATGAGCGTGCGGCCCGAGCTTGCCGGCACCGCCTCGGGCCTTGGCGCGACGCTGACGATCGGTGGCGGCGCCATCGTTTCCTCGGCCGCGGGGCTGATCCTCGGCCCGGGCACCGGCGCGCTGCCGCTTGTCGTGCTGATGGGGCTGTGCTCGGCGGGCTCGGTCGCGGCGATCGGCTGGGTCTATCACCGCCGTCGCCGCCTCGGGATTTGACGCCGAAGTTTTGCAAAGCTACCACTCGCTTTGCAAAGGGAGGGCGCGATGGCGACTCAGAAACTCTACGCCGGGGTGAAGCTGCGCGAGACGCGGGCGCGACTCGGTCTGACGCAGAAGGCCTTCGCCGACCGGCTGGGCGTTTCGCTGCCCTATCTGAACCAGATGGAGAACAACCACCGCCCGGTCTCGGCCACGGTGGTGCTGGCGCTGGCGGGCGAGTTCGGGCTGGATGTGACCGAGCTCTCGGCGGGCGATGCCGAGCGGCTGGTCAGCGACATGCGCGAGGCGCTCGCCGATCCGGTCTTTGCCGATGGCGCCCCGCCGCTCGCCGATCTGCGGCTCGCCGCCTCGAACGCGCCGGCGCTGGCGCGCTCGTTCCTCGAGCTGCACCGCGCCTATCGGCAGGCGCATGAACGGCTTGCCTCGCTCGACGAGGCCCTGGGCCGCGAGGGCGCGCAGACGGTCGTAAGCCCCTGGGAAGAGGTGCGCGACTTCTTTCACTATTGCGACAATTACCTCGATGCGGTCGACCGCGCGGCGGAACGCTTTTCCTGCCCCGGCGGCAACAGGATGGACCCGATTTCCCGGGCCATCGAGGTGCTGGCGAAGCGTGGCGTCGACGTGCAGTTTTCCGACATTTCGGCCCTGCGCACCCGCGAAGGCGAAACGCTGCGCATCTCCTCCCATGCCGGGCGCCCGACCCAGGCCTTCCAGCTTTTGCATCAGGTCGCGCTCATCACCCAGAACGAGCTGATCGACGCCACGCTCGACCTTGCGCGCTTCCAGTCCGAAACCTCGCGCGCCATCGCCAAGATCGGGCTGGCGAACTATTTCGCCGGCGCCGCGCTGATGCCCTACCGCGCCTTCCTCGAGGCCGCGCAGGAGACCCGCCACGACCTCGAGCGCCTCGCCGACATCTTCGGCGCCTCGATCGAGCAGGTGGCGCACCGGCTCTCGACGCTGCAGCGGCCGGGCGCGAAGGGGATCCCCTTCTTCTTCGTCCGCGTCGATCAGGCCGGCACGATCACCAAGCGCCACTCGGCGACACGGCTGCAATTCGCCCGCTTCGGCGGCGCCTGCCCGCTGTGGAACGTGCACCAGGCCTTCGAGACGCCGACCCGCTTCCTGCGCCAGCTTGCCGAGACCCCCGACGGCGTGCGCTATCTGTGCCTGGCGCGCGACGTGTCGAAACCCGGCGGCTCCTTCACCGCGCCGGTGCGGCGCTATGCGATCTGCCTTGGCTGCGAGGTCAGCCATGCCCGCGGCCTCGTCTATGCCGACGACATGGAACTGACGAACCCCCGCGCCTATCAGCCGATCGGCATTTCCTGCCGGATCTGCGAGCGCAAGGATTGCCACCAGCGCTCGGTGCCGCCGCTGGAACGGCGGCTGCGCGTCGACCCGGACCGGCGCGGCCTGCTGCCCTATGACATCGCCTGACGGAAAAGGCCCCGGGCTTCCCCGGGGCCTTGCCGTTTCGCCAGCCCGTCGTCTCAGACGTCGGCCAAGGCCAGCGCCCGCGCGATCTCGTCCTTGATCGCGGCACGCTGCTTGCGCAGCGCCACCTCGGCCAGCTCGTCCATCGCATCGACATGGGTTTCCGCGCGGTGCACACGGTCATTGATCGCGTCATAATCCTCGAGCAGCTTCGCAAAGCGCGGGTCCGCGCCCTTGAGCGCGCGCAGCTTCTCGATCGCGAAGGGGAATTCTTCCTGCAGCGTGTGCGGCGTGTTGGACATCTGGCCTCTCCCTCTCTTAAAGTCACGAGAACCCTAGCCGGAAAGCGCCCGCCCCGCCTTGACCCGGGTCAAACCTGCGGCGGATTGCGCAACGCCGCGGCAATCTCGTCGAGTCGCCCCTCGAGTTCCTTGAACCGCCCCTCGATCGCCACCATCCGCATGTCGTCGATCTTCTCGTGCAGCCGCATGATCTCGAGCTCGGATTTCAGGTTCACCTCATAGTCATGCGCCGCCGCCTCGCGGTCCTTCTCGGCCTGACGGTTTTGCGACATCATGATCACCGGCGCCTGAAAGGCCGCGACCATCGACAGGATCAGGTTCAGGAAGACGAAGGGGTAAGGGTCGGGCGGCGCCATCAGCAGCACCGCGTTCAGCACCACCCAGGCCACGAGGCACCCGAGGAAGATGAAGATGAAGGTCCAGGAGCCGCCGAAGGCCGCCACCCGGTCGGCGACGCGCTCGCCAAGGCTGCCGTGCTCGACGCTCAGATCGCGCGAGATCGTCGCCTTCTCGGCCACCCGCTTCAACACGCGCCGGTCGCGCTCGCTCAGCGCCTCGACCGGCTTGCCCAGAAGGCGCTCGGCCAGCGCGCGCAGCTTTGCATCCATGACAGTCTCCCGAAACGACGTCCGGCAACTCTGCGCTGCGGCGCGGCCCTTGTCCACGCCGCCGTCGCGGTGCCTCAGTCGCCGGCGTGGCGCCAGCCCGCGGCGCGTGCCTCGGCCTCGGTGCAGAACCAGCGCTCGCCCGTCGCAGTGTTGATCCGGGTCCTGGCATAGCTGCGGTCGTCCGGCAGGTGATAGATCCGCCCGCGCGACGAGATGTTGCCCTTGATCGCGCAGTCCTTGGGCGCCGCCTGCACCGGCCGGGCGCCCGCGCGCACCGCGGCGGGGTTCTCGGCCGCACCGGCCCAGATCCCGCGCCGGGCCGCCTTCGCCCGCCCCTCCTCGGCGACGTAATCGAGCGAATAGCGGCGATAGGCGAAGGCCATGCCGTCACGCACCATCTCCGCGCCAAGGTCGCGCCCGGCGACGGTGCAGCGCGCCACAAGCCGGCCGTAGCGGTCCTGCTCCTCGCCCGAACAGCGCACGGCCCGGCCCTGGACCAGGTCGCGCAGTGCCTCGGTCGCGCGTGTGCCACAGGCCCAGGGCCGGCCGGCCGCATCGGTGCAGCGCTGGTCATGCTCGGGCGCATCGATGCCGAAAAGCCGCACCCGCTCGCCGGAAATCTCCAGCGTGTCGCCGTCGATCACCCGCACCGGGCCGTCGAGCATCGCCCCGAAAGCCGGTCCCGCGCAGAGGGCAAGGAGTAAACAAAACCTGAACATGCCCCAGATATGGCGGAACGCCCCCGGGATGCAAGCCAGATCCTGTGGGCCACCTTACCGCTGCGCGTGGCCCCAGGCGGGGTTGACCCAGGGTTCGAGATTCTCGGCGGGAAGGCGCCGCCCCAAGATGTGATCGGCCATCTTCTCGCCGGTCATGATCGAGGGCCCGTTCAGGTTGCCGTTGGTGATGCGCGGGAAGACCGAGCTGTCGGCGACGCGCAGGCCCCGCACGCCGATCACCCGCCCCTCCGGATCGACCACCGCCATCGGGTCGTCCGCCCGCCCCATCCGCGCCGTGCCGCAGGGGTGGAAGGCGCTCTCGGCATGTTCGCGGATGAAGCCGTCGATCTCGTCATCCGAGGCGACGGCCCGTCCCGGCTGGATCTCGTGCTTCACATGACCGGCCATCGCCGGCTGGGCGAAGATCTCGCGCGTCAGGCGGATGCACTTGCGGAATTCGGCCCAGTCGTCGGGGTGCGACATGTAATTGAAGCGGATCACCGGGTTCTCGCGCGGATCGGCCGAGCGCAGGGTGACCGCCCCGCGCGACTTCGACCGCATCGGCCCGACATGGACCTGGAAGCCATGCCCCTCGGCCGCCGCGCGCCCGTCATAGCGCACCGCGATCGGCAGGAAGTGATACTGGATGTCGGGGTATTTCACCCCGGCGTCCGAGCGGATGAAGCCGCAGGCCTCGAACTGGTTCGAGGCGCCGAGACCGCGCTTCGTCAAAAGCCATTGCGCGCCGATCGCCGCCTTGCCCCAGAGGTTCCAGTATTTGTAAAGCGTCACCGGCTGTTTTGCTGCGAACTGCATGTAGACCTCGAGGTGGTCTTGCAGGTTCGCCCCCACACCGGGCCGGTCCGCCACCACCGCAATGCCGTGCCCGGCCAGATGCGCCGCCGGCCCGATGCCCGACAGCATCAAGAGCTTCGGCGTGTTGAGCGAGCTTGCCGCCAGCACCACCTCGGCGCGCGCGCGCAGCACCTCGACCTTGCCGCCGCGCTCGTATTCGACGCCCACGGCGCGCCCGTCCTCGATCACCACGCGCCGGGCAAGGCCGCGCAGGATGGTCAGATTGCCGCCCTTCAGCGCCGGGCGCAGATAGGCATTGGCCGCCGACCAGCGCCGCCCCTGCCAGATCGTCGCCTCCATCGCGCCGAAGCCTTCCTGCTGACGGCCGTTGTAATCACCGGTCACCGGATAGCCCGCCTGCGCGCCCGCCTCGACGAAGGCGCCGAAGAGCGGATTTGCACGCGGGCCACGGGTGACATGCAGCGGCCCGGAATGGCCGCGCCAGGCGGCATCGCCGCCGTCATCGCCGCCATGCCAGTTTTCCATGCGCTTGAAATAGGGCAGCACGTCGGCATAGCTCCACCCCGTCGCGCCGCTCTCCGCCCAATGGTCGAAATCGCAGGCGTGCCCGCGCACGAAGACCATGCCGTTGATCGAGGACGAGCCGCCGATCACCTTGCCGCGCGGCGTCACCAGCGACCGGTTGCCAAGGCCCGGCTCGGGCTCGCTCTTCATGCCCCAGTCATAGAGCGCCATGTTCATCGGATAGGACAGCGCCGCCGGCATCTGGATGAACGGCCCCGCGTCCGAGCCGCCATGCTCGACGATCACCACCTTGTGCCCGGCTTCGGTCAGCCGGTAGGCCAGCGCCGAACCACCCGAGCCCGCCCCGACGATCACATAATCCGCTTCCATCACGCATCCCTCCGGGCCCGGGGCCCCTGTTCATCTTGCCCGAAATACCTCGGGGGCCCGGGGGCGGCGCCCCCGGACGTCCCCGTCCCGGGCCACCGCTCAATAGGGGCTGTCGACCGGCCCGGTGCCGACGTAGACCGCTTTCACCTGGGTGTAATGCTCGACCGCCGCACGCGAGTTCTCGCGCCCGAGGCCCGAAGCCTTGACCGCCCCGAAGGGCATCTCGACCGGGGTCAGGTTGTAGGCGTTGATCCAGCAGGTGCCGGCCTGAAGCTGCCCGATCACCCGATGCCCGCGGGCGAGATCGGCAGTGAAGACCCCCGCCGCCAGCCCGAATTCGGTGCCGTTCGCGCGCGCGATCACCTCGTCCTCGGTCTCGAAATCAAGCACCGCCATCACCGGGCCGAAGACCTCCTCGCGCGCGAGCGTCATCGCGTCGGTGACATCGGCGAAAACGGTGGGCTGCACGAAAAGCGGCCCCTCGTTGCCGGCGGACCCGCCGCAGACGAGCCGCGCGCCCTCGGCCCTGGCCTTCTCGATATAGCCCAGCACCTTCTCGTGCTGCGCGGCCGAGACCAGCGGCCCGAACTGCGTGTCCTCGGCCAGCGGATCGCCGG
Source organism: Paenirhodobacter hankyongi (assembly GCF_003664585.1). GTDB lineage: Bacteria > Pseudomonadota > Alphaproteobacteria > Rhodobacterales > Rhodobacteraceae > Rhodobacter > Rhodobacter hankyongi. The sequence continues at coordinate 171,479 of NZ_RCHI01000006.1, read as the reverse complement.
CGACGATCTTCGCCGTGCGCGCGGCGAGCCGGCTCAGGAACGCCTCCTTCACCGAGCGCTGCACGAAGACCCGCGTGCCGTTCGAGCAGATCTGCCCCGAGGAATAGAAATTCCCCAGCATCGCGGCGCCCACCGCGCTGTCGAGATCGGCGTCCTCGAAGACGATCAGCGGCGACTTGCCGCCCAGCTCCATCGTCACGTGCTTCATCCCGGCGGCCGCCGCGGCATAGACCGTGGCCCCGGTCGGCACCGAGCCGGTGAGCGAGACCTTGGCGATTCGCGAATCGGTCGCCAGCGCCGCGCCGACCTCGCCGCGCCCCTGCACGACGTTGAAGAGACCCGCGGGCATCCCGGCCTCGATCAAAATCTCGGCAAGTTTCAGCGCGCCGAGCGGCGTGACTTCCGAGGGTTTGAACACCATCGCATTGCCAAGCGCGAGCGCCGGCGCGGCTTTCCAACAGGCAATCTGGCTGGGGTAATTCCATGCGCCGATGCCCGCGCACACACCCAGTGGCTCGCGAATCGTATAGGCGAAATCACCACCCAGCGGGATCGTCTCGCCGGTCACCGTGGGCGCGAGCCCGGCGAAATATTCGAGCGCATCGGCGCCCGAGGGCCAGTCGGCGACGCGCGTTTCCTGGATCGGCTTGCCGGTGTCGAGGGTCTCGAGGAGCGCCAGCTCCTCGCCCCGCGCGCGGATGATCTCGACCGCCTTCATCAGCACCCGCGCCCGCTCGATGGGACGGCGCCGGCCCCAGTCTGCCTGCGCCGCGACCGCGCCCGCAATCGCCGCCTCGAGCACCGCAGGCGTCGCCGCATGCAGCCGCGCGATGACCTCGCCGGTGCCCGGATAGATCACCTCGATCGGCGCCCCGGCCGTGTCCTCGAGCCAGTCGCCATTGACGAAATGGCTTGCCTTCGGTTGTGCCTTCATCCCCGCACCTCCAGTTCACGATCCAGATATTCCGTAACGATTTTCAGGGCATAGGCCCGGTCCGGCGCGCCGTCGGCCAGCGCCGCGCGGATATAGACGCCGTCGATCAGCGCGCCCAGACCGCGCGCCACCGCCTCGGCCCGCGCGCCCACCAGCGGGCGCAGCTCGTGGCGCAGGTTCGAGCGCAGACGGCGCTGATAGACCCGCAGCAGCCGGTGCGCCTCGGGCAGGGTCTGCGCCAGAACGTAGAAGTTCAGCCAGGCCGAGATCGTCTCGCGGCGGAAGCTGCCCGGTGCGAAGCTGCCCGAGACGATCGCGCGCAGCCGGCTCTCGGCCGTCGTCGCGGTCGAGAGCGCCCCGCGCACCTCGGCGCCATAGAGCGTCAGGATCGAGCGCATCGCGGCAAGGAAGATCTGTTCCTTCGAGCCGAAGTAATGATGCGCCAGCGCCGAGCTCATCCCCGCCCGCCGCGCGATCTGCGCGACCGTGACTTCAAGCGAGCCCGCCTCGCCCACCGTCTCGATCGTGGCTTTCACCAGTGCTGCCCGTCGAATAGGCTCTGCCCCCAGCTTCGGCATGGTTTGCGACCCACCTTGAAAAAAGTCCTTGCCATCCGGAGCTACAGGCAAGTTTATTGACTCGTCAATCAACAAAAACGCCTGACCCTGAATCTGGGCTACCAACGGGAGACCAACATGATCCTTCGTTCCCTTCTTCTGGCCGGCACCGCCACGCTCGCCCTTGCCTCGGGCGCCGTGGCTGCGGGTTGCGACAAGGTGACCTTCTCGGATGTCGGCTGGACCGACATCACCTCGACGACCGCCGTTGCGACCACCGTGCTGCAGGCGCTCGGCTACGAGACCGACATCAAGGTGCTCTCGGTGCCGGTGACCTATTCTGCGCTCGCCTCGGGCGACGTCGATGTGTTCCTCGGCAACTGGATGCCCTCGATGGAGGCGGACCTTGCGCCCTATCGCGAGGACGGCACGGTCGAGACGGTGCGCACCAACCTGACCGGCGCGAAATACACCCTTGCGACCAATGCCGCGGGCGCCGCGCTCGGGATCAAGGACTTTGCCGATCTCGCCGCGCACAAGGCCGACCTCGACGGCAAGATCTATGGCATCGAGCCGGGCAATGACGGCAACCGGCTGATCCTCGACATGCTCGAGGGCGACGCCTTCCACCTGAAGGGCTTCGAACTGGTCGAAAGCTCGGAACAGGGGATGCTGGCCCAGGTCGCGCGCGCCGACAAGGCTGGCAAGCCGGTGGTCTTCCTCGGCTGGGAACCGCACCCGATGAACGCCAATTTCAAGATGACCTATCTGGCCGGCGGCGACGACTTCTTCGGCCCCGATTTCGGCGGTGCGGTGGTCGACACCAACGTTCGCAAGGGCTATGTCACGGACTGCCCGAACGTCGGCAAGTTCCTGAAGAACCTGTCCTTCTCGCTGCCGATGGAAAACGAGATCATGGGCAAGATCCTCGACGGCGGAGAAGAGCCCGCCGCGGCCGCGAAGGAATGGCTTGCCGCCCATCCCGATGTCGTGACCCCCTGGCTCGACGGCGTGACGACCAAGGACGGCGGCGACGCCACGGCCGCCGTCGCCAGCGCGCTGAAATAAGCGCAGCACTCGCCGGCCCTTCCGGCCTCCGGAAGGGCCCCTCCATCCAACCGCGGCGAAGGGAGATCGCGCGATGGATTGGCTTACAGCCAACAAGATTCCGGTCGGCAAGGTGGCGAAGACCATCTTCGACTGGCTCAAGGACAATGCCGGCGGCTTCTTCGACACGCTCGCCGCAATGATGCAGGCGCTGATTGACGGCATCCTGTGGGTGCTCGAAACACCACATCCGCTGATCGTGGCCGGGGTGTTCACCGCGATCACCTGGCTGGTGCAGCGCAGCTGGCGCACCACCGCGCTGGTCTTCGCGGGGTTCCTGTTCATCCTCAACCAGGGCTACTGGAAGGCGACGATGGAGAGCCTGACGCTGGTGCTGTCGGCCTGTGTCGTGTGCATGGCGATCGGCGTGCCGATCGGCATCGCCGCCGCGCACCGCCCGCGCCTGTTCAAGGCGCTGCAGCCGGTGCTCGACCTGATGCAGACCCTGCCGACCTTCGTCTATCTGATCCCGGCGATCGTGTTCTTCGGCATCGGCATGGTGCCCGGGCTGATCGCCACGGTGATCTTCGTGCTGCCGGCCCCGATCCGGCTGACCCATCTCGGCGTCGTCTCGACGCCCGAGTCGCTGCTCGAGGCCGCCCGCGCCTTCGGCGCCACGCCGCGCCAGGTGCTGTGGAAGGTGGAACTGCCCTGGGCCACGCCGCAGATCATGGCGGGGCTGAACCAGACGATCATGCTCTCGCTCTCGATGGTGGTGATCGCCGCCCTCGTCGGCGCGAACGGGCTTGGCGTGCCGGTCGTGCGGGCGCTCAACTCGGTCAACACCGCGCTCGGCTTCGAGTCGGGCTTCATCATCGTCGTGGTCGCCATCATCCTTGACCGCATGCTGCGCCGGGAGGCCCGGAAATGAGCGATACCCCCCGTCGCATTGCCGTCGAATTCGACAAGGTCTCGATCGTCTTCGGCGACGCGCCTCAGGCGGCGCTGCCGCTGATGGATGCGGGCCAGAGCCGCGCCGAAGTGAAGAACGCCACGCGCCAGGTGCTGGGCGTGCACGATTGCTCGCTGAAGGTCGCCGAGGGCGAGATCCTCGTGCTGATGGGCCTCTCGGGCTCGGGCAAGTCGACACTCCTGCGCGCGGTGAACGCCCTGAACCCGGTCTGCCGCGGCGAGGTGCGCATCCTCGATGGCGACACCACGCTCACCTCGGTCACCCATGCCGATGCCGCGACGCTGCGCCGGTTGCGGCTGACCCGCGTCGCGATGGTGTTCCAGCAATTCGGCCTGCTGCCCTGGCGCACGGTGCGCGAGAATGTCGGCCTCGGGCTCGAACTCGCCGGGATCAAACCGGCCGAGCGACAGGCGAAGGTCGATGCACAGCTTGCCCTCGTCGGGCTGTCGGACTGGGCGAACCGCAAGGTGGGCGAGCTTTCGGGCGGCATGCAGCAGCGCGTGGGCCTTGCCCGCGCCTTCGCCACCGAGGCGCCGATTCTCCTGATGGACGAACCCTTCTCGGCGCTCGATCCGCTGATCCGGGCGAAGCTGCAGGATGAACTGCTCGAGCTGCAGGCGAAACTGCACCGCACCATCATCTTCGTCAGCCACGACCTCGACGAGGCGTTCAAGCTCGGCAACCGGATCGCGCTGATGGAGGGCGGGCGGATCGTGCAATGCGGCACCGCGCACGAGATCATCGCCAACCCGGTCGACGATTACGTTGCCGATTTCGTCGCGCACATGAACCCGCTGGGCGTGCTGACCGCCGATGACCTGGCCGAGCCGGGCCCGGCCGAGGGCACACCGCTTTCGCCCGACACGCCGGTGAAGACGGTGATGGAGCAGCTTTGCGCCGTCGATGCCGTGGCGATCGAGGGCGGGCGCCGGATCACCCGGCAAGGCGTGCTCGCCCGGCTCATCGCGCCGCAGGGCAGCGCAGCCGGCTGAGGGCCCAAGTATTTCTGCCAGGAAAAAGCCCCCCGTTCGCATCCCGGACGGGGGGTTTTGCTGTTCGGACCCGGCTTTTTCCTGGGCCAGATCCGCGCGCGACGGCGGGGGCATGCACCGGTGCCGGGCGCTCAGTCCCGGGTCAGACCTTGGTCTCGGGCACGCTCGGCGTGGCGCGGCGCTTCAGCTGTGCCTCGCGCCAGGTCATGTAGCTGATCGCGCCGATGATCAGCGCGCCGCCCAGAATGACCCAGGGGTCGATGCGCTCGCCAAAGAAGAGCGCCCCCGCCAACGCCGCCCAGACCAGCTGCAGGAAGGCCACCGGCTGGGTGACGGCAACCGGTGCCGCGGCAAAGGCGCGGGTCATGCAGTAATGGCCGAGCGTCGCGAAAGCGGCGGTGGCACCAAGCCAGGCGACCTCGGGCAGTGTCATCGGCTTCCACACCGCAAACGCGAAAGGCGCGAGGTAAAGCGTGACCATCACCGTCATCATCGCCACCACGACGCTCGCCGGGGCAAGCGTGGTGAGCCGCTTCATCACCAGATAGGCGATGCCGAAGAAGAAGGCGGCGCACAGCTGCGCCAGATGGCCCGGCGCCACCTCGCGGACACCGGGGCGCAGGATGATCAGCGCGCCGAGGATCGCCACCGCCACGGCAAGTCCGCGCCGCCAGGCAAAGCCCTCGCCGAGCAGAAGCGCGCCGCCGATCGTCACCACGATCGGGTTGAGATAGCCGATCGCGGTGACATCGGCGATCGGGATCCGCGCCATCGCATAGAACCACAGCAACACCGCCGTCGCCTGCAGGAAACCGCGCAGCCCGAACAGCGCCCAGACCCGCGCCGGAAAGCGGCTGCGCGCGATCTGCACGATCGCCGGGGCGACGAAGACCCAGCCCCAGAGGAAGCGGATGAACGAGCTTTGCGCCGCCGGCACCGTCGAGCCCAGGAAATGCACGATCACATTCACCCCGGTGAAGCTGAGCGTGGTGGCCAGCATCCACAGAACGCCCTGTACCGGGCGGTCCTGTCCATCGAAAGCGGGGGCGGATGTCGTGCTCATGCCCTTTTCTGCGACCTGCGACAGACGGCCGCAAGGCCGCGATTGTATGCTTACACGCCGCCCAGGGCGAGCCGCGCCGCGACCGAGGCGAGGATCAGCGCGACGCCCGCATCAAGGAGCCGCCAGGCCGCCGGCCGGGCGAAGAGCGGCGCGAGCAGCCGCGCGCCATAGGCGAGCGCAAAGAAGAACAGGACCGAGGCCGTCGCCGCCCCCGCGCCGAAGGCCAGCCCCTCGCCCGGGAACTGCGCCGAGACCGCGCCCAGAAGCACCACGGTATCCAGCCAGACATGCGGGTTCGCCCAGGTCAGCGCGGCCACGGTCGCCAGCACCGCGGCCAGCGACGGCGCCGCCCCCTGCCCCGCATCAAGCGCCGCGCCGCCCACCCAGGCCGCGCGCGCGGCGCGGATCGCATACCAGCCGAGGAAGGCGACACCGCCCCAGCGCAGCGCCTCGGCCAGCCACGGCAGCCGCGCCGTCACCGCGGCAAAGCCCGCGACGCCAAGCGCGATCAGCACCGCATCCGACAGCGCACAGAAGAGCGCCACCGCGAACACATGCTCGCGCCGCAGCCCCTGGCGCAGCACGAAGGCATTCTGCGCGCCGATCGCGACGATCAGGCCAAGGCCAAGGCGAAAGCCCGCCAGCGCGGCAACGAGAGATTGGGTCATCGGGCACCTCCGGCGAATTCCCTCGCATGGTCGCGCCTTCAGCGCTACTGAATTGATCTAATCCAGATGAAGGAATGCTTATGTTCGACTATGCCGCGCTCGAGGCGCTTTCGGCCGTGCTTGCCACCGGCTCCTTCGAGGCGGCGGCGGCGCGGCTGCATGTCACCCCCTCGGCGGTGTCGCAACGCATCCGCACGCTCGAGGACCGGATGGGCGCGGTGTTGGTCGTGCGCGGCACGCCTTGCACCGGCACCGAGGCGGGGCTGCGCCTGGCGCGCCACGCCGAGGCGGTGGCCCTGCTCGAGGCCGAGCTGACCCCGCCCGAGGCGCCGCCGGTGCTGCGCATCGCGGTCAATGCCGACAGTCTGGCGACCTGGGTGCTGCCGGCGCTTGCCGCGGTGCCCGACCGGCTCTTCGATCTGGTGATCGACGATCAGGACCATTCCGCCGACTGGCTGCGCCGCGGCGAGGTGGTGGCGGCGGTGACATCCTCGGCGCGGGCGGTGCCGGGCTGCGACGTGCGCCCGCTCGGCGCGCTGCGCTATCTTGCGACTGCCTCCCCCGCCTTCATCGCACGGCATTTCCCGGAGGGGCTCAGCACCGCGGCGCTGGCCCGTGCGCCGGCGCTGGTCTTCAACGAGAAGGACGGGTTGCAGGCGGCCTGGCTGCGGCAGGTGACGGGCGAGAGCCCGCCGCTGCGCGCGCATCGCATCGCCTCCACCACCGCCTTCGTCGAGGCGGCGGAACTGGGCCTTGGCTGGGGGATGAACCCCGAGGTGCTGGTGCGCGGCGCAATCGCGGCGGGCCGGCTCGCGGCGCTTGCCCCCGAACCGCTCGCCGTGGCGCTTTACTGGCAAAGCGCACGCCGGCTTGCAGGCCCCCTCGCCCCGCTCACCCGCGCGATGCGGGCGGCGGCCGGCCGGGTGCTGCTGCCCGGCTGATCACTCCTCGGCGCTGTCCGCCTTGCGCGCGGCCGCCGCGGCCTTCATCCGCGCCAGAAGCTCGGCCTTGGTGTTGCCACCCGTGCCGAAGGGGTTCTTGTCCGAGCCCTTGGCGTTGTGTTCGGCATGGCGCGGCGTGTTCTTGCCGACCTTCGCCCCGCCCGATTTCGAATAGTCCATCTGTGCCTCCCGGCGCTGATCCTGAAATTCGAGTCTTTGTGCCAGGAAAAAGCAACAGGGTTTTTCCCGGCAGAAATACTCACGGCCCGACGTTTCCGCCGGGCCGGTCGTTCGTCATTTGCCGCGCGCTCAGAGCTGCGCCGCCACGTCCTCGGGGACGTCGAAATTGTGCGTCACCGTCTGCACGTCGTCGTCTTCCTCGAGCGTGTCGATCAGCTTCATCAGCTTCTGCGCGGTCTCGAGGTCGACCTCGGTGGTCACCTGCGGCTTCCAGATCAGCTTCGACTCGGTCGATTCGCCAAGGGTCTTCTCCAGCGCCTCGGACACGTCCGACAGGGCTTCGACGGCGCAGTAGATGTAATGGCCGTCCTCGTCGCTTTCAACGTCATCGGCGCCCGCGTCGAGCGCGGCCATCATCACCGTGTCGGCATCGCCCGCCGAAACCGGATAGCTGATCTCGCCCAGACGATCGAAGCCGTGGCTGACCGAGCCGGTCTGGCCAAGGTTGCCACCCGCCTTGGTGAAGTAGCTGCGCACGTTCGAGGCGGTGCGGTTCAGGTTGTCGGTCATGCATTCGACGATGATCGCGATGCCATTCGGGCCATAGCCCTCATAGCGGATCTCGGTATAGTCGGCCGCATCGCCCATCTGCGACTTCTTGATCGCGCGGTCGATCACGTCCTTCGGCATCGAGACGGCCTTGGCCGCCTTCACCGCCAGACGCAGGCGCGGGTTCTTGTCCGGGTCCGGGTCGCCCATCTTCGCGGCGACGGTGATTTCCTTCGCCAGTTTCGAGAACATCTTCGAGCGGATCGCATCCTGCTTGCCCTTGCGGTGCTGGATGTTCGCCCATTTCGAATGGCCTGCCATGACCGTCTCCGTGGAAATTCCGTGAAATCCCGGCCTCTATATGCCAGCGAGGGGGCGGGCTGCAAGCACCCGCCCCCTCGGCGCGCCCCGGCAGGGCTCAGAAATAATGGATCGTGCTCGTGTGCGAGCGGTTGTCCGAGCTCTCGCCGGGCTGCGGCGTCTGCCAGACCCAGTGCCGCCCGTCGGCCGGACGATCGAGGGTGATCGTCGCATAGGGCTCGAACAGCGGGGCAAGCGCGGTGTTCGCCGCGATCGAGGGATGGTGCACCACGACGGCGTAATCCATCCCCTGCGGGCAATCGGCAAAGCGGCCCGAGGGCGCGGTGCGGATGTCGGCGCTGCACACCGAACCATCGAAGAAATGGACCGCAAGCGTGTCCGAGAGCAGCGTCACCCGCGACGGGTTGGCGGGCGGCATCGAGCCCGCGGCACAGGCCGCGAGCAAAGCGAGAGGAAGGATGAAGAAAAGCGGGCGGCGCATGGTGTTACCCCTGAAGCGGCCAGAAGAGAGGGATGATGAAAGTGGCGACGATCGCCAGCAGCACGTTGAGCGGCGCCCCGACCTTCAGATAGTCGGAGAAGCGATAACCGCCCGGGCCATAGACGAGGGTGTTCGTCTGATAGCCGATCGGCGTCGCGAAGGAAGCCGAGGCCGAGAACATCACCGCGACGACAAGCGGCCGGGGATCGAGGCCGAGCGTGTGGCCGAGCTGGATCGCGATCGGGGTCAGGATCACCGCCACGGCGTTGTTCGACACGATCTCGGTCAGGAAGGAGCCGAGCGCATAGATCGCCAGCAGGGTCAGGAAAGGCGGCAGGTCCTGCAGCCAGGGCGAGACGAGGCCCACGATGACCTCGACCGCCCCCGAATGCTCGAGCGCGGCACCGACGACAAGCATCCCGAACAGCAGCGCGAGGGTCGAGCCCTCGATGTAGGACAGCGCCTCGTCGGCATCGACGGCGCGGGTGAGCAGGATCACCGCCACCGCAAGCGTCGAGAGCAGCAGGATCGGCGCCACGTCGAAGGCCGAAAGCACCACCACCGCAATCATCGCCCCGACGGCGATCCAGGCGCGGTTGCGCCGGAACGCCCGCACCGTGGGCTTCGAGACATCGACGAGGTCCATCTCGGCGGCCAGCCGCGCGATATCCTCGGGCGCGCCCTCGAGCAGCAGCGTATCGCCCACCACCACGACGAGATCGTCGAGCTGACGGCCGATGTTCTGGTTGCGGCGATGCGCGGCCAGCACATAGACGCCATAGCGGCGGCGCAGGCGCAGCTCGCCGAGCGAGCGGCCGATCATCCGGCAGCCGGGCGAGATCAGCACCTCGACGGTCTCGGTCTGCACCGAGCTCAGCTTGTCGACCATGCGCAGGTCGGCGTTCTGCTGCAGCCCCATCAGCTCGGCCATCTCGGTGCGCAACACCACCCGGTCGCCCGCCGCCAGCACGGCATTGGGCAGATCGCGGCGCAGCGAGGCATCGCCGCGCAGCACATCGATGACCCGCATCCCCTCGCGCTTGAACAGCTCGACCTCGAGCACCGGCTGGCCGATCAGCGACGAGCCTTCCGGCAGCGCCACCTCGGTGAAGAACTTGAGCTTGCGGCGATCGCGCAGCAGCGCCCCCATCGAGGTGCGGTCGGGCAGGATGTGGCGCCCGATCAGCACCATGTAGAGCCCGCCGATCACCACCTGGATCAGGCCAAAGCCGGTGATCTCGAACATCGAGAACGGCTCCATCCCCTTGTTGCGGGCGACGCCGTCGACGATCAGGTTGGTCGAGGTGCCGATCAGCGTCACGGTGCCGCCGAGGATCGCCGCATAGGACAGCGGGATCAGCAGCTTCGAGGGCGAGACGCCGAGCTTGCGCGCCAGCATCATCATCACCGGCATCATCATCACCACGACCGGGGTGTTGTTGAGAAAGGCCGAGGCGGCGGCGATGGCGATGAAGATGCCGATCACCGCGAGCACCGGGCGGTCGTCGATGTGGCGTTCGGCCTGGCGGGTCAGCCAGTCGAGCGCGCCGGTGCGCACCAGCCCGCCCATCAGCAGGAACATCATGATGATGGTCCAGGGGGCGGTGTTCGACAGCACCGCCACCGCCTCCTTGTAGGGCACGAGGCCAAGCAGAAGCACAAGCGCCGCCCCGCCGATCGCGATCACCTCTGTGGCGAAGATCTCGCGCATGAAAAGCGCGAACATCCCCGCGACGATGGCAAGTGTGAGATAGGCCTGGGCGGCCTGACTGAGCCCGAGATCGATCACTGAATGCCTCTTGGCTGCCCCCTGTTATGGCGGCGATACTACAAGTGCCCCGGCGCCCTGCAAGCGCACAAATCGGGGCACACGGGAATTCTCGGCGCCGTGGAGGCAGTGCCTCGATTGCCGGCGATTTCGGCTCAGACCGGCGTCGAAGGAGGCAACCGTCCGCCCACCCGCACCGGCAGCACGCGCGTGGCCTTGCCCGAGCGGTCGTCGGTCTCGACATAAAGCCCGCTCAGCGTCGCCTCTCCGCCAGCCGGGGTGAAACGGTCGCGCGCCATGCCGGTGATGAAGCGGCGCATCGGTTCGGCCTTTTCCATGCCGATCACGCTGTCATAATCGCCGCACATGCCGGCATCGGTCAGATAGGCGGTGCCGCCGGTCAGGATCATCGCATCGGCCGTCGGCACATGGGTATGGGTGCCGACGACGACCGAGGCGCGGCCGTCGCACCAATGCCCCATCGCCATCTTCTCGGATGTCGCCTCGCAATGCACGTCAACGAGGATCGCCTGCGCCAGCCCGCCCAGCGGATGGGTGCGCAGCGTCGCCTCGATCGCCGAGAACGGATCGTCGAAGGGGCGCTTCATGAACACCTGGCCGAGCACCTGGGTGACCAGCACCTTGCGCCCGCGCCGGTCCTCGAACAGGCGCGCGCCCTTGCCCGGCGCGTCCTTGGCGTAATTGAGCGGCCGGATCACCCGCGGCTCGGTCTCGATGAAGCGCAGCATGTCCTTCTGGTCGAAGGCATGATCGCCGAGCGTCACCACATCGGCGCCGGCAGCGAGCAGCAGCTTGGCGTGCTCCCCCGTCAGCCCCATGCCCGAGGAGGCGTTCTCGCCGTTCACCACGACGAAATCGAGCCCCCATTCGGCGCGCAGCTTCGGAAGCCGCTCCGCCACCGCGGCGCGTCCCGCGCGCCCCATCACATCGCCAAGAAACAGGATCTTCATGCCGAAGCCATAGGCGCAAGCGCCGAAAAGGGCAATTCCTTTCCCGATCCGCGCTTCATCTTGCCCGAAATACCTTCGGGGGTCCGGGGGCAGACAGCCCCCGGCGGCGGTCCGCGCGCTTAGCCCGCAAGGCTTGCCGCAGGAGCCGCGGATCAGGCCGGATCGGGCACGATCGTCTCGGCGTCGGTGACGATCAGATCGAGCGCCGCGTCGGTGGGCTCGGTCGGCACCTCCTCGACCTCCTGCGCGGCAAAGGCGAAGCCGATCGCGGTGACCGGCCCCGCGGCGCGCAGCCCTTCGAGCGTGCGGTCGTAGAAGCCGCCGCCATAGCCGAGCCGGAAGCCGCGCCGGTCGAAGGCCAGAAGCGGCACGATCAGCACGCGGGGGGTGACCTCCTCGGCCTCGGCGGGGATGGCCGCACCGAAGGGGCCGTCACACATGACGCAGTCAGGCGTCCAGCGGTGAAAGCGCAGGGGCAGCCCGGTGCCCTCGATCACCGGCACCGCGACCGGGCCGAAATGGGCGGCCATCGCCGGGCGCGGGTCGATCTCGGTGCGGATCGGCATGTAGCCCGCCAGCGGCGCGCCCGCGAAGGGTTCGAGCGCCTCGGAGAGCCGCGCGCAGGCCGTGCCCTGCCCCCGCGCGAAGGCCTCGCGCCGCGCGGCAAACGCGGCCTTGCGGGCAAAGGCCTTGATCTCGGCCAGCGTCACAGCAGCACCGCCGTTGCCAGGCCGAGGAAGGAGAAGAAGCCGAAGACATCGGTCATCGTGGTCACGAAGGTGCCCGAGGCGAGCGCCGGATCGGCGCCAAGCCGTTCCAGCGCGATCGGCACCACGATGCCCGCAAGCGCCGCGATGAACAGGTTGATGATCATCGCCGCGCCGATCACCAGCCCGAGCGCCGGCGTGCCGAACCAGATCCAGGCGACGATGCCGAGGCACAGCGCGAAGGTGCCGCCGTTGATCAGGCCGACCAGCACCTCGCGGCGGATCACGCGCCAGATGTTGCTGTCGGTCAGGTTCTTGGTGGCCAGCGCCCGCACCGCGACGGTCAGCGTCTGCGTGCCGGCGTTGCCGCCCATCGAGGCGACGATCGGCATCAGCACGGCCAGCGCCACCAGATGCCCGATCGAGGCCTGGAAGAGGTTGATGATCGAGGCCGCGAGCAGCGCCGTGCACAGGTTGATCGCGAGCCAGGGCAGGCGCTGACGCGCGGTCTCGACCACGGTGTCGGAAATCGAGCTCTCGTCGCCGACACCGGCGAGGCGCAGGATGTCTTCCTCGTGCTCCTCATCCAGAACCGACATCGCGTCGTCGATGGTGATCACGCCGACAAGCCGGTCGTGATCGTCGACGACCGGGGCCGAGATCAGGTGATACTGGTTGAAGGCATAGGCGACGTCGCCCTCCTCCTGCCAGGCCGAGATCGTGCGGAAACTGTCCTCGGTGATCTCGCGCAGCCCCATGTCCCGCTTCGAGGCCAGCAGCTTGCCAAGCGTGACATAGCCGGTCGGGTGATGGCCCGGATCGACCAGGATGACGTGGTAGAACTGGTCGGGCAGCTCGTCGTCACGGCGCAGGAAGTCGATGGTCTCGCCCACCGTCCAGTGCTCGGGGGCGGTGACCACCTCGCGCTGCATCAGACGGCCGGCCGAATATTCGGGATAGGTCAGCGACTGCTCGACCGCGGCGCGGTCGGGCTCGTCGAGCACCTTCAGGATCGCTTCCTGCTGCGGCTCCTCGAGATCCTCGATCAGGTCGACGACGTCGTCCGAATCGAGTTCGCGCACCGCCTCGGCCAGGACCTCGCGCGGCAGCGCCGCGATGACCTCCTCGCGGATCGACTCGTCAAGCTCGGTCAGCACCTCGCCGTCGATCTCGCGGCCCCAGAGCCGGACGATCTCGCGCCGCTCGCTGCCGCCGACCTGTTCCAGAAGGTCGGCGATATCGGCGGCGTGCAGCGGTTCGAGCAGCTCGGTCAGACGCTCCGCGTCGCCCGCATCGGCCGCGGCAAGGATGCGGTCGACGAGCTCCCCGTCAAGGCCGTAATCCTCTTCCTCGCGCTCGATGTCCTCTGCCCGTTCTTCCGCCATGAAACCCCCGTTCCGATCTGGCCGCACCTTAGCCCGGGGCCGCGGCAGGCGCGAGGGGCCATGGCGAAAAAGACCCGCGCCCACGGTCAAGGGGCACCGTCGGATTTGCATCTCCGGCGCCGGCGGGGAAGGATCGGAGAAAAGGAGGCGCAGATGCGAAACGGTCATGTCGGCACGCACGGCTTCGGCACGTTTGATGCGGCTGCCTGGATCGCGGAAGGCGACGGGCTGCGCACAAGCGCCGAGGCGATGCGCGAGCTCTGGCGCGCGCGAAAGGCAGCGTTCGACACGGCCCTGAGCGCGTCCGGCGGCAAGACCGGGCCGGTGATTGCCCGCGACTGGACCGCGATCACCGGGATGCCCCGCGCCTCGGTGCTGCTTCTCGCCTATGCCGTCGAGATGTATCTCAAGGCGGGGGTGGTGAAGGCGTTTGCCGGATGCTCGGAAGCCTCGCTCGACAAATGCCTCCGGTCCTTCGGCCACCGATACGAAGACATCGCAAAGGAGATCGAGTTCTCCCCGAACGCCGGCGATGCGGAACACTTCACGGCGCTTGGCCAGATGGTCACGACAGGCGCGCGCTATCCGGTGGCGGTCGCGGCCGGCACCGCGCCCGGGTATGAGGACCGGGCCGTACTCGAGAATGCGCGCACATTTCCGATCTGGTCCGAGGACAACTTTGCAGAATGGCTGGATCTTGCCGCCCGGCTGCGCGCCCATGCGCAGCAGATCGATGGGGATCCGGCCTGCGCCGCGCATTTCGGCAGCCAGCAGATCGATTCAGATGGCTGGATCGCCTGGCGCCGGGGCGGGCACCTGTCGCCCCGGATCACCTGGAAGCCCAGTTCGGAGCAACGGAAGGAAAAGACCGGCCGGGCCGAGCTGCACGCGATGATGAAGCGGGAGGCGGGGCTTTTCCTGCTTCCCCTGCACGACTGGCCCCGGGCGCGTGTTTTTCTGATCGGCAAAAAGGATGCGCGAGACGACCTCATCGAATGAGTGCGCCTGCGCAATGCGGCCGGGGGGCTGCCGCTTGCCGCCGCACAGCGGCACGCCTAGGGTGAAGCGCAAACAAAGGAGCCGGCGATGGAACTGCTGATCGGACAGGTGATCCGCTTCGAGGGCGACCCGATGGCCGAGGGGCCCGCCGCGGCGCGCCATCTCGCCCGCGGTGCGGTGGCGGTCGAGAACGGCAAGGTCGCCGCCGTGGGCGAGGCCGAGGCGCTGCGCGCCGCCCATCCGGGCGCCAGGGTCACCGACCTCGGCCGGCAGCTGATCTCGGCGGGGTTCATCGACGCCCATGTGCATTACCCGCAGACGCAGATGATCGCGAGCTGGGGCAAGCGGCTGATCGACTGGCTCAACAGCTACACCTTCCCGACCGAGACCGGCTTTGCCGATCCGCGCCACGCGGCCGACGTCGCGTCGCTCTATTTCGATCTGGCGCTGAGCCATGGCACCACCTCGATGTGCAGCTATTGCACGATCCATCCGGCGAGCGTCGACGCCTATTTCGAGGAGGCCCGTGCGCGCGGCATGCGTGTGCTCGGCGGGCGCACCTGCATGGACAGGAACGCCCCCGACGGGCTGCGCGACACTGCGCAGACGGCCTATGACGAAAGCGCGGCGCTGCTTTCGCGCTGGCACGGGCGCGACCGGCTCGGCTATGTCATCACGCCGCGCTTCTCACCGACCTCGACGCCCGAGCAGCTGCGCGCGCTTGGTGCGCTCTGGGCCGAGCATCCGGACTGCCTGATGCAGACCCATCTGAGCGAACAGGTCGACGAGATCGCCTGGGTGAAGGGCCTCTTCCCCGAGGCGCGCGACTACCTCGACACCTACGAGGCCTTCGGCCTTCTGGGCGAGAACGGGGTCTATGGCCACGCCATCCATCTCGAGCCGCGCGAGATCGTGCGGCTGAAGGAGGTGGGCGCGGCGCTCGCCCATTGCCCGACCTCGAACACCTTCATCGGCTCGGGACTTTTCGACATGGCGGGGATGACCGCCGCCGGGCTGCGGGTGGGGCTTGCCACCGACACCGGCGGAGGCTCGAGTTTCTCGATGCTGCGCACCATGGCCGCGGCCTATGAGGTGGCGCAGCTGCGGCACCATCCGCTGCATCCGGCGCAGCTGTGGTGGCTGGCCACGCAGGGCTCGGCCCGGGCGCTGAAGATCGACACATTCGTCGGCAATATCGCACCGGGGATGGAGGCCGACCTGATCGCCGTCGACCTCGCCTCGACGCCGCTCATCGCGCAGCGCGCGGTGCGGGCCGAGAGCTTCTGGGAAGAGCTGTTCCCGACGATCATGATGGGCGATGACCGCGCCATCGCCGGGGTCTGGGTCGGCGGCACGCGGCAGCGCTGAGCGCCGCCGCCCGTTTCCTGCCGCTGTTTCCTCAGGCCACCCGCCCGACCTCGGGCCAGAGCTCGCGGTGATAGGCGCTGTCCCAGAACCGCCATTCGTGCCAGCAGGCGCGGTGAAAGGCGCGGTGCATCCGCGCCTGTGTCGTCGCATCCGCCGCCGCCCCGATCCGGTCGACAAGGGCCAGCATCCGCGCCACGCTGTCGTCGAAGGCCTCGCCGGCATAGGTGGCGATCCAGGCGGCATAGGGGTTTTCCGGCCCCGACTGGCCGGCGATCTCGCGGCCGATGTCGCGATAGATCCAGAAGCAGGGCAGCAGCGCCGCCACCGCCTCGGCGAAATCCCCAAGCGCCGCGCTGCGCAGCAGGAACGAGACATAGTGGTCGCAGGCCGCCGAGACCTCGCTGGCCGCGAAGGCCTCGGCCGAGACGCCGAAGAGCCCCATGTAATGCGCGTGCAGCCCGCGCTCGACCGCGACCGCGCCGGTGGCCGAGCCCGCGAGCTGCGCCACCGCCTGCCCGTCGGGCGCCTTCGCCGCGGCCAGCGCCAGCGCGCGGGCAAAGCCCTCGAGGTAATGCGCGTCCTGGATGATATAGCCGCGGAACACCTCGGCCGGCAGCGTGCCCGCCGCCAGCTCGCGGTTGAAGGGCATCTCGTGGATCTGCCGGCGCAGCCCCTGCGTCTGCGCGGCAAGGTCTTGGGTAAAGCTCATTCTGCACTCTCCTGAAGGGCGTAAAAATGGTTGACCGGCCCATGCCCCGCGCCGACCGACAGCCGGTCGGCACTGGCGAGCGCGGCGCTGAGATAGGCCTTGGCCTCGCGCACCGCGCGTTCAAGCGGCACGCCCGCGCCCAACCGCGTGGCCAGCGCCGAGGACAGCGTGCAGCCGGTGCCATGGGTGTTGCGGGTGGCGATCCGCGGCGCCTCGACCCAGGTCTCGCCGGTGGCGTCGAGCAGCAGATCGGGGCTGGTGGCGCCGATGAGATGCCCGCCCTTGAGCAGCACCGCCGCCGGGCCAAGCGCGCGCAGCGCCTGCGCCTGTGCGCGCATCTCGTCAAGGCTGGTGGCCTCGGGCAGGCCGAGCAGATCCGCCGCCTCGGGCAGGTTCGGGGTGATGAGGCTGACGCGCGGGATCAGGGCGCGCAGCGCCGCCACCGCCTCGGCCTGCAACAGCCGGTCGCCGCTTTTCGCCACCATCACCGGATCAAGGACCACCGGGCAGCGAAGCCCCGCGATGCCCTCGGCCACGGTGGCGATCACCGTGGCATCGCCCAGCATGCCGATCTTGACCGCGTCGATCGCGATGTCGTCCCGGATCGCCGCGATCTGCGCCGCGATCAGTTCGGGCGGGCACAGGCTCACCGCGGTGACGCCACGGGTGTTCTGCGCGGTCAGCGCGGTGATCACGGTCATCGCATAGCCGCCATTGGCCGAGATCGCCTTCAGATCGGCCTGGATGCCGGCGCCGCCGGAACAGTCCGAGCCGGCAATCGACAGGATATTCGGGATCATGCGTCTCTCCATGCGGTCAGAAGGCTGCGGGCGGCGCCGGCCATGTCCCCGGCGCGCGAGATGGCCGAGATCACGGCGAGCCCCGCGCCGCCCGCGGCCTTGATCGCGGCGGCGTCGCGCGCGGTGAGGCCACCGATCGCCAGGCAGGGCAGCGGGCTGCGCGCGGCGATCGCGGCAAAGCCCGCGATCCCGATCGGCGGCGCGGCATCGGGTTTCGAGCCCGTCGCATGCACCGGCCCGACGCCGAGGTAATCGACGCCCTCGGGCACGGCCGCCAGCTGCGCCTCGGCCTCGATCGACAGGCCCAGCACTACGCCCGGTCCGATGCGGCGGCGGATCGCGGTGGGGTCGCCGTCGCCCTGCCCGATATGCAGCCCCGGCGCGCCGGTCTCGCGCGCCACCTCGACCCGGTCGTTGATGACGAGCTGCGCGCCAAGCGGCGCCAGCTCGGCCATCAGCCGGCGCGCAAGCGCGGCGAAATCGGCATCGGGCAGGGTCTTGTCACGCAACTGCACCCAGCCCGCGCCGCCGCGCGCCGCGGCCAGCGCCTGCGCGATCACGTCGTGCGGGGCATGGGCGTCGGTGATGAAGCAGAGCGGCGGGATCATGCGCACACGATCCGCGCGCGGGAGGTGAGCGCCTCGGCGGTGAGGGCGGCAAGCGCGTCGAGGAAGGCCACCTGGAACGAGCCCGGCCCGGCCGCGACCGCCCCGGCCTCTTCCCCCGCAAGCCCATAGAAGGCCAGCGCCGCGACGGTGGCCGCGAAGGGCTCCTGCCCGACGCAGAAGGCGCCGACGACCCCGGTCAGCGCGCAGCCAAGCGCCGTCACCCGCGGCATCATCGCATGGCCATTCGCCACCTCGGCGCTTTGCCGGCCATCGGTGACGAAATCCACCGCTCCGGTCACCGCGACGACGGCCCCACTGCGGCGGGCAAGGTCGCGTGCCGCGGCATGGGCCATCGCCACGGCATCGGTCGCATCCGCCCCCTTCCCTGCCGTCTGCGCCCCGGCCAGCGCCAGGATCTCGGAGGCATTGCCGCGGATCACCGTGGGCGCGCGCGCCACGAGCCGCGCCCCCACCTCGCGCCGATAGCCGGTCGCACCGACCGCCACGGGGTCAAGCACCCAGGGGCGCCCCGCCGCGACGGCGGCCGCCGCCGCCTCTTCCATCGCCTGCACCCAGGGCGGCGAGAGCGTGCCGATGTTGACGGTCAGCGCCTGAGCGAGGCCCGCGAACTCGGCCGCCTCCTCGCGCGCATGGATCATCGCCGGCGAGGCTCCCGCCGCCAGCAGCACATTCGCCATCACGTTCATCGCGACGTAATTGGTGATGTTGTGCACCAGGGGCGCGGTCTGCCGCATCACCGCAAGGAATTTGCCCGGGTCTTCCATCGTGATCTCCTCCACATGCGCCGGGGCCGGGAGGGATCGGGAGAGACAGCGGAGGGCAGATGCGCTCCGGGTCTTCCGCGCGCCTCCCTCCGCCGGCATTATCCGGTTCAGGTTCTAAGGGTTCTTCTCAGCCCGGTTGCCCGAGCGCCCCTGTCGCTATGGCCAAAGACCTCGCATCCGGCCCGCCCGCTGTCAAGCACCCGAACGGTCAGGCGCCGCGGCTCACCCGGCGGCGGGCTCCCACGCCGGCCCGCCCCAGCGGTCGGTGCAGGTCATCTGGGCAAGCGCGTGGCGCGTCGCCCAGCCCCGCGCCTCGAGCTCGGGCGCGTCGAACAGCTCCGTCACATGGCCGAGGCAGAGATAGGCCACCGGCACCACATGCTCGGGCAGACCGAGGATGCGGCGCAGATCGGCATCGCGGAAGATGCTGACCCAGCCGACGCCGATGCCCTCGGCGCGCGCCGCAAGCCACAGGTTCTGAACCGCGCAGACGGTCGAATAGAGGTCGGTGTCGGTGTCATGGGTGCGGCCCAGCACCACCGGTCCGCCGCGGCGCCGGTCGCAGGTGATGCACAGGTTGAGCGGCGCCTCGCTGATCCCCTGCAGCTTCAGCGCCGAATACAGCGCGCGGCGGCCGCCCTCGAACATCTCGCGGGCCTCGTCATTCGCACGCTCGAAGGCGGTGCGGATCTCGCCGCGCACGCCCGCATCGCGGATCACGAGGAAGTTCCACGGCTGCGACAGCCCGACCGAGGGCGCGGCATGGGCGGCGGCCAGAAGCCGCGCCAGCACCGCATCGTCGATCGGATCGGGCAGGAACTGCCCGCGCACGTCGCGCCTTTCATGAATGGCCCGATAGACGGCCTCGCGTTCGGGCGCGGAGAAGGCTCCGGCCGGCTTCAGTCCGATTGGCTGCATGACAAATCCCCTGCCTGACAGACCTGCGGCCCCGCCGCCGTCCGCGCGTCGGGGTCTGTGGCGTCCGGCCGGTCTTCTGACTTGGCTTCGCCCCGGTGCGGCGCCTTCCCGGCCGAAGCCAGTGGCCATGCCGCCCGGTCCACCTTACAGCGTTGGGCACGTCACGGATCTGCACCGTGTTCCCGATTATCCCCGACGCAACGCGCCCGGGCACCGAACAGGTCCTGACTAGCCGCGTTGCACGCGCCGCGCAACAGGCGCGCGGGCCGGGCCCAGAAGCGCCTCGAAATCCAGCCCGGTGCGGCGCTCGGCCTGCAGCACGACCTCGGCCGCGGCGCGCGCATCTTCGCCCGCGTCGTGATGCTCGAAGCGCAAATCGAGCTGCGCCTTCAGATGGCCAAGCCCGTGCCCGCCATTGCCGATGAACTCGGGCCAGGCGCGGCGCGCGATCCGCACGCTGTCGCCCCAGCGCCAGCCGGGCGCCACCCGCCCGGCGACGCCATAGGCGCCCTCGATCGCGCGGCGGTCGAAGCTGCTGTGCTGGATGATGAGGTGGCGCGACAGCAAGGGTTCGAGCGGCGCGATGGCACGGGCGAAATCGGGCGCGCCCAGCACCTGCTCGGGGCCGATGCCATGCAGCTGCACGTTGAAGGACGAAAAGCGCACCTGCGGATCGACGAGGGTGACCCAGCTTTCGATGCCGCCATCCGCCCGCACGCAGGCAATGCCGATCTGGCAGATGCTGGCGGCGTCGGAACAGGCGGTCTCGACATCGAGCGCGACGAAGCGGAAGGCGCCTTCGGGCACGCGCATCAGGCCCGCGGCGCTCATGCCGCGCCCCCGCATCCCGCCTGCCGCCCGTTTCGCCTGTGCCGTTCCCGCATCGCCCGCCCCTGCCTGACTTCGCCCGCAAGATAGGCCGGCGCACCCCGCCGGCGCAACGCCGATCCCCGGCCCGGCCCATTCGTCGCAGCCGGTGACGGGGCGGAACCGCCATCGGGGCTGGCGCAAGCGCCCGCCGCGGCAGTATGGCGGGGCAACGCAACACAGACCCCGAGGAATCAATGTCCTATTTCCCGACATGGCGCCCCGCGACGGGCAATGTGGTGATGCCGGACGAACGGCTGCCGGCTGCCGCCTCGCTCACCATGGGCGTCCAGCACCTGCTGGCGATGTCCGGCTCGACCATCGTCGCGCCGATCCTGATGGGCTTCGACCCGAATGTGGCGGTGTTCTTCTCCGGCATCGGCACGCTTCTGTTCTTCATCCTGACTGCCGGCCGGGTGCCGAGCTATCTCGGCTCGTCCTTCGCCTTTATCGCGGTGGTGCTGGCGGTGACCGCCCAGCCCGGCGCGACGATCGCCACCGCGCTTGGCGGCATCGTCGCCTGCGGCGCGATCTATGCGCTGATCGGGCTCATCGTGATGGCCGTGGGCGCGGGCTGGGTCGAGAAGCTGATGCCGCCGGTCGTCACCGGCACCATCGGCATGGCGATCGGGCTCAACCTCGCGCCAGTCGCGGTGAACCAGCTCAACGCCTTCGGCACGCCGACTGCCGGGCACCTGACGGTCGCCCTGCTCACCGTGCTGTGCATGGCGCTGATCTCGAGCTATGGCCCGCGCGCCACCCGCCGGGTCTCGGTGCTCCTGGCGCTCGCCTTCGGCTATGCGCTGGTGCTGGTGCTGGGCAACGGACTTGGCTTCGTGCCGGGGATCGACTTCGCCAAGGTCGGCGAGGCCGCCTGGTTCGGCCTGCCGAAATTCGTGTCGCCCGAGTTCCACTGGTCGGCGGTGACCCTGATCGCCCCGGTGGCAATCGTGCTGGTGGCCGAGAACCTCGGCCATATCAAGGCGCTTGGCGCGATCACCGGGCAGAACATGGACCGCTACATCGGCCGCGGCTTCGTCGCCGACGGGCTGGCGACGATGGTCGCGGGCTCGGGCGGCGGCACCGGCGTCACCACCTATGCCGAGAACATCGGCGTGATGGCGATGACCAAGGTCTATTCGACCCTTGTCTTCGTGGTCGCGGCGCTGGTCGCGATCCTGCTCGGCCTGTCGCCGAAATTCGGCGCGCTCCTGCAGACGATCCCGGCGCCGGTTCTGGCCGGTCTCTCGGTCTCGGTCTTCGGGCTGATCGCCTCGGCGATGGCGCGGATCTGGATCGAGGCGAAGGTCGACTTCTCGGACCCGCGCAACCTCTTCACCGCGGGCGTCGCGCTGATCTTCGGTGGCGGTGACTTCACCCTGCGGATCGGCGAGTTCGCGCTTGGCGGCATCGGCACCTCGACGCTGGCGGCGCTGCTCCTCTATCAGCTGCTCGGCTTCGGCCGGAAGACGGCCTGAACCGCCGCGAGCCCATCGGCACAAAACGACAAGGACGGCCCCGCGGGGCCGTCCTTTCGATTTCCGGGCCGCCCCCCGCCCCTGCCGAGACGGGACGCGGCCCTTGCGCCGGCGCTGCGGGGCGGGCAGCGCCGGACGTTCGTGATCTCAGAACTCCACCCGCAGGCTGACGCTGCCGGCAAGCTGTGCATCGCTGCCGTTGCCGATCATCGTGCTGCCCGACAGCGACAGCAGCGTCGACGGCGCAAGGGTCACGTCGAGGTCGACGCCGATCCGGCCCCAGTCCCGCGCCGGCGCCGGCACCGCCGCCGACACCGCGCCGACACCGAGGATCGTGCCGGTCATCGCCGGTGGCGCGCCATTGAAGCGGTGCACCCATTCGCCGGTCAGCTGGGCGCGCGTGGTCTCGTTCACCCGGAAGCCGAAGCGGCCGCCAAGCCGCGCCTCGTCGACGTCGCTGTCGCGCGCCGCCACCTGCATCGGGAAGGCGCCGCCGGTCTCGGTATAGCCGCGGACATGCGCGGTGCCGGTGGTGAAGGCGATCCAGGGCGAGAAGCTCTGCCCCTCGCCGAAGCGCAGCATCTCGGCCCAGTCGGCGCGCAGCCGCAGCGCCTGCACGTCGGCGCTGGTCTTGCCGCGCGAGTGGTCGATGCCGCCGCCGTTGCGATAGGCGCGGTCGAGGTCGAGATCCCAGTCGGCGCGATAGCCCGTCAGGCTGTAGGTGAAGGGCGTGCCGGCCGGGCGGAAATCGAGCTCGGCCACCAGATGCCGGCCCGTCGCCGCGCTGGTGCCGCCAAGCGCAAGGTCGGTCTCGGTGCGGTCGACACCCGCCCCGATCCCCGCCCGCACCGACGGGCCGAGATCGGCACAGAGCCCGGCCTCGGCACTGTAGATCCGGCGGTTGTCCTTGCCCGCACCAAGGTCGCCGGTGACCCAGCTGCAGGTTTTCGAGGCTTGCGGAAAGTCGGTCAGCGGCCGGTGATGGGCGCCGAACAGCGTCATCCCGGCGGCGCCGATCACCCCGTCGATCGCGGCGCCGGCGCCCGCCAGCGTGGCGCGGTACTCGTCGAGGCCGATAACGCCGGTGCCGCCACCGCCACCACCATCACCGCCGCCATCTCCGCCACCGCCGTCACCGCCGTCATCACCTCCGCCACCGTCACCGCCACCGTCGCCTCCGCCGTCACCGTCGCCCGGGGTCACGCGCGCGATGTATTCCTGCGTGATGCCGTTGATCTGACCGGTGCCGATCACCACGTCGCCCGCGTCGCTGATCGCCCGCGCATCGGTGAAGCTGTCCTCGCCCACCGCGACGCCGCTGGCGCTGAGCCAGTCGGCAACGGTGCCCATGCCATCGGCCTCGGTCCAGCGCATGGCGACGGTGTCCTGCAGCGTCGGCACCCATTGCGACGGGCGCCGGGCCGAGCCGACGATCACGCTGCCGTCGCCATTCGTCGCCAGCGCCCGGCTGTCGTTGCCGTCGGGCAGCCGGCCAAGCCCCTGCAACCCGCCCGCCTCGGTCCAGCGGAAGGCCTCGCCATTGCCGCTGACGTCGTTCGAAAAACCGACCACCACGCGCCCGTCCGAGGAGACATCGGTGGCAAGACTGGCGCTGTACTGCATGCCCTCGTGGCGGGGCAGCACGCCAAGCGCCTGCATCCCCTGCCCCGCGTGCCAGACGAAGGCCTCGGTCGCGCGCGTCGCGGTCGAGCCGTGCCCGACGATCACGCTGCCATCGCGGCTGGCGCGCATGGCCTGCGACCCCACGAAGCCGCCGCCGTTCAGATCCTCGGCCGGACCGCCATCGACCCAGCGCACGGCATGGAGCCCGTAGCTGTCGGGAATGCTCGCCCCGACCGCCACCCGGCCGTCGCCCGAGATGCCATAGGCGACGCTGTTTTGCAGCGCGGTGTTGGTGGCGAGGTGGTCAAGTTCGGTCAGCGTCGTGCCGTGCCAGATCACCGCGACACCGCGCGCGGCATAGTCGGGGCGCGAAACGCCGACCACGGTGCCGTCATCGGCGATGCCCCACGCCTCGACCGCGGCATCCCCCGGCCGGCCCGGCAGCAGCTCGAACCCCGCCGCGGTGACGCGATAGGCATGCCAGGTGTAGGTGTCGAGACGCACCGTCGCCGCCACCCCCTGCCCGTCGGGCGACAGATCCATGAAGGCGGTGCCGATGATCCCCACAGGCCGCCCCGCGATCGCATCGTCGGAGATCACCCCCGCCTGCTGGGCAAGCCCCGCCGTGCCGGCGCACAGCGCCGCGACCGAAACCCCGAACCTGAAAAACGCCGTTGCGCGCATGAAGGACTTTCCCCGAAAGACTGCCGTCGCGAGAGCCTAGCCGCGAGCCCCCCGCCGCGGCATCCCCGGATCACGGGAGGCGCGCCGCAAGACCACTGGCGGGAGCTCTGGCGCGCCGCTATCAAAAGCAGGCGCCCCGGGAGGTACGATGCCGATCTCGCTTCTGAAAAGCCCCGCCACGGCCTTCGCGCTTTTCGCGGCGCTGGCGCTGGCCTGCATGGCCCTCGCGGCCCTTGCCGTGGCACAGCTGCCCCGCACGAGCTTCGAGATCCGCCCTGGCGCGGCCGGTATGGTCGAGGTCACGGGCGCCGGCCCCTTCGACGAGACCGCCCCTGCCGCGATCGTCGCGCCGGATGGCAGCGCGCCTCTGCTGGCGCCGATGGTGCGGTTCCTGTCGACGAGCGAATTCCGCGGCAGCCCGGCCGAGAACGCCGCCGAATGGCGCGACCGTGCCCGGCTTGCCGCGCTGCTGACCGAGCCCGGCCTTGCCCTGCGCCTGCCCGACGGGCGGCTTGTGCCGGCGCGGGCGCTTCCGGGGGGGCTCGCGACACTGGCGCCAAGCGCGGTGCTCTCGCTCGGCATGGGGCTTTGCGCGCTGCTGATCGGGCTCTGGCCCGGGGTGGTGCGACCGCGCGACTGGACCTCCCGGGCGCTGTTCGCGAACGGGGCGGCGCTGGCCGTGGTGACGGTGACGCTGGCGATCAACGTGCAGGCAAGCCCCGCCAGCGGGCCGGCGCTGCATTACTGGAACACGCAGGCGAATTACCTTGCCACCTATCTGTGGGCACTCGCGCTGCTTGTGCTGTTTGCCCGCCACCCCTTCCCGATCGTGCCGCGCGGGGCGCTTTACGCCGTCGCGCTCTGGCTTGTCGGGGTCTGGGTCGCCGGTGTCGCCCTGCCCTGGCGCGACGTGCCGACGCTGCATCTGCTCAATGCGCTCGGCCTCGGCGTGGCGATCCTGGCCACCGCGGGCCTGCAAGCGCGACGCGCGCGCACCGACCCGGCCCACCGCGCGGCCTTCCGTCTTGTCGGCGCGGCGCTCGTCATCTGCATCAGCCTGTTCACCGCGCTGAACTTCGTGCCGCAGCTGCTGATCGGACGCGACCTGCTGCCGATCCAGGTCACGGCCTGCGCGCTGCTTCTGGTCTATCTGGCGCTGGCGGTGGCAATCTCGCGCTATCGGCTCTTCGATCTCGGCAGCTGGGCGGTGAAGGCCACCGTCGCAGCACTGGTGCTGCTCGCGGTGCTGGTCCTCGATCTGGTCCTCGTGCTGGCGACGGGGGCGGGCTGGACCCTGTCGCTGCCGTTCCTGGCCGCCGTCATCGCCTGGCTGCCCGCCCGCGAGATCCTGCTGCGCCGCCTCGACGCGCGACGCAACCGGCGCGACATCCTGCTTCTGCGCGGCGCGAGCGAGGTGGCCTTCGCCGTCTCGTCGACCGACCGCGCGGCGCGCTGGCAGGCGCTTCTGGCCGCGCAGTTCGCGCCGCTCGAGATCACCCCCTGCGGCTGCGACGCGCTCGAGATCCGCGACGACGGCCGCCGGCTGGCCGTGCCCTCGCCGGTCGGCGGCGCGGGGCTGCTGCTCGGCTTTGCCGGACAGGGCCGGCAGCTTTTCGGCAGTGCCGACCGCGCGGTCGCGGCCGCGCTGCTGACCCTCGTGCGCGAGATGGACGAGGCGCGCGCCGCCTATGACCGCGGCGTCGCGACCGAGCGCGCCCGGATCGCGCGCGATCTGCACGACGACGTCGGCGCACGGCTGATGACCTCGCTGCACCGCGAGGATCTGGCCGCGGTGCGGGCCGAGCTGCGCGAGGCGATGTCGGACATGCGCCAGATCATCGACGGCATGACCGGGCCCGAGCGGCCCCTGGGCGAGCTGCTCGCCGATCTGCGCCACGAGACGGTGAGCCGGCTGGCGCTGGCGGGGATCGGCGCCGACTGGCCCGCGGGCGCGGCCTTCGACGACACCCGCCCGGTGCCCGCGCCGCTTGGCCGGGTGCTGGTCTCGGTGCTGCGCGAGCTGGCAAGCAACGCCATCCGCCACTCGGGCGCGGCACAGGTGCAGGTCGGCTGCAGCCTTTCGGGCGGGACGCTGGCGCTGCGCTTTGCCGATGACGGGTGCGGCCTGGCGGCCGAGGGCGCGGCGCGGCCGGGCAACGGGCTGCGCAACATCCGCCGCCGGATCGAGGAGACGGGCGGCGAGATCGCGCTGCACAGCGCGGCCACGGGCACGGCGGTCGAGCTGCGCCTGCCGCTCGCGTCCCGTGGCTGAGGGATGGCGCGGGCGCGCACCGCGCTGCAGGATGCGCCAGCTGCCGCAAACGAACCGAGGGGAGGCGCGATGGACGGGGACCGACAGGTGCTGATCGTGGAGGACATGGCGCCGCTGCGCCGCGCGATGGCCGAGCTGGCGGCGCGGATCTTCGGCGCCCGCCCGGGCGAGGCCGGCTCGCTCGCCGAGGCGCGCGACTGGCTGCGCCGGAACCGCGACATCGACCGGCCGTTGATCGCGCTTGTCGACCTCGGCCTGCCCGACGGTTCGGGCGATGCGCTGATCGCCGAGCTGGCGGGCGACACCAACGCCACGGCGATCGTCACCACCGTCTTCGAGGATGACGGCACGGTGCTGCGCGCGCTTGGCGCGGGGGCGCATGGCTATCTGCTGAAGGGCGAGGATCTGGCCGGGATCGAGGCGCGGCTTGCCGGGCTCGAACGCGGCGAGGTGGCGATCTCGCCGCGGATCGCACGGCGCCTGCTCGAGCGGCTGCGCAGCCCCGCCACGCCGGCCCCGGTCGACCCCGCCGTCGCCCTGACGCAGCGCGAAACCGAGGTGCTGCGCGCCATCGGCCGCGGCCTGACCATCCCCGAGGCGGCCCATGCCCTCGGCATCGGCGCACAGACCGTGGGCACGCATGTGAAGAACATCTACCGCAAGCTGAACATCGCCTCGCGCGCCGAGGCGGCGATCGAGGCGGCGCGGCGCGGGCTGCTCTGAGCGGCCTCAGCCCGCCAGCGCGCGGGCAAGGCGGGTCTGCTCCTCGATCACCCGCGGCAGATCGATGGTGGTCAGACGGCCGTCACGCACGACCTGCCGGCCCTCGACGAAGAGGTGCCTGACCCGCGGCGGCCCCGCGAGAAGCAGCGCCGCGACCGGGTCCCAGGCGCCGGCCGCCTCAAGCCCCGAGACATCCCAGACCGCGATATCGGCGCGCTGCCCGGGCGCCAGACTGCCGCAATCGTCGCGGCCCAAAACCTGCGCACCGCCGAGCGTCGCGATCTCCAGCGCCTCGCGCACCGACATCGCATCGGCGCCGTTCTGCACGCGCTGCAGCAGCATCGCCTGCCGCGCCTCGCCGATCAGATTGCCGGCATCGTTGCTCGCCGAGCCGTCGACGCCCAGCCCGACCCGCACGCCGGCGTCGCGCATCGCCCGCACCGGCGCGATGCCCGAGCCGAGCCGGCAATTCGAACAGGGGCAATGCGCGACACCCGTGCGGCTGCGGGCGAACAGGTCAATCTCGGCCGTATCGAGCTTGACGCAATGCGCGTGCCAGACGTCATCGCCGGTCCAGCCCAGATCCTCGGCATATTGCCCGGGCCGACAGCCGAACTGCGCCAGAGAATAGGCGATGTCCTCGTCATTCTCGGCCAGATGGGTGTGCAGCATCACCCCCTTGTCGCGCGCCAGAAGCGCCGCGTCCCGCATCAGCCCGCGCGAGACCGAAAAGGGCGAGCACGGCGCCACCCCCACCCGCACCATCGCCCCCGGGCGCGGGTCGTGGAAGGCGTCGATGACGCGGATGCAGTCGTTCAGGATCGCCTCCTCGCGTTCGACCAGACTGTCGGGCGGCAACCCGCCCGCGCTCTCGCCGATCGACATCGCGCCGCGCGTCGGGTGAAAGCGCAGCCCGATCTCGCCCGCCGCGGCAATCGTGTCCTCGAGCCGCGCACCGTTCGGGAAGAGATAGAGGTGATCCGAGGTCAGGGTGCAGCCGCTCAGCGCAAGTTCGGCCAGCCCGGTCAGCGCCGAGACCCGGATCTCCTCGGGCCCCATCTTCGCCCAGATCGGATAGAGCGTGGTCAGCCAGCCGAAGAGCAGCGCATCCTGCCCGCCCGGTACCGCCCGCGTCAGGCTCTGGTAAAGGTGGTGGTGGGTGTTCACGAGCCCCGGCGTCACCACGCAGCCGCGTGCCGAGACCACCTCGCCCGCGCTGCCCAGCCCCTCGCCCACCGCGGCGATGACCCCGCCGCGGACCAGCACATCGGCGCCCTTCAGCTCGCGGCGCGCGCCGTCCATGGTGACGACGACCTCTGCACCGCGGATCACGATCTCACGCATGCTCCCTCCCCCTTCCAATTGCCTCAAATATCCTCGGGGGGTGAATTTCGCGCAAGCGAAAGTGGGGGCGGAAGGCCCCCTCGCCCGACCGCGGCCGGTGGCCCGCTCAGGCGTTGAGCACCGCCATCGCGGCGGCATGGATCTCGGCATTCGCCGCGGCCAGCACGCGGCCGCCGCGCCAGGCGGGGCCGCCTTCCCAGTCGGTGACGACGCCGCCTGCGGCCTCGATCACCGCGATCGGCGCGCCGACGTCATAGGGCTGCAGCCCGGCCTCGACGACCAGGTCGATCTGCCCCGCCGCGATCAGCGCATAGGCGTAGCAGTCGGTGCCATAGCGGGTCAGCTTCACCTCGCGCGACAGGCGGGCGAAGGCCGCGCCCTCCTCGGCGGTGCCGACCTCGGGGAAGGTCGAGAACAGGATCGCATCGGACAGCTTGCGCGGCGCGCGCACGGCAAGCTCGGCGCGCCCCAGCGGACCGGTCACCTGCGCCGCACCGAAACCGCCGACGAAGCGCTCGCCGATATAGGGCTGATCGATCACCCCCAGCAGCGGCTGGCCCGGCCCCTCGGCGGTCTCCTCGGAGAGCGCGACCAGCACCCCCCAGGTCGGCGTGCCCGACATGTAACCGCGGGTGCCGTCGATCGGATCGAGCACCCAGGTCAGCCCGCTTTCGCCGCGCACGACACCGTATTCCTCGCCATAGATGCCGTCCTTCGGCCGCCGTACGGCCAGGATCTCGCGCATCGCCCGCTCGGCGGCGCGGTCGGCCACGGTCACCGGGTCGAAGCGCTCGGTCTCCTTGGTCTCGGCGGCAAGCCCGCCCGCGGTGCGGAAGTGACGCAGGCTCTCGCGCCGGGCGGCATCGGCCAGCGCCTCGGCGGTGGCGATCAGATCGGCGGTTTCGGTGGACGACAGTTGCGGCGACATGGCACCCCTCCAAATGACAAGGGGAGCGGTAACCGCCCCCCTGCATCGGGTCAACCCCGCGGTTCCGCCGGCGGCTTTCAGGCCGCGTCGGACAGCACCTTCGCCAGCTCGAACAGGCGGCGGCGCTGCGCCTCGGGGATGGCATAATAGGAGCGCACCAGCGCAAGCGCCTCCTTGTCGGCCATCAGGTCGGCTGCCGGAGCGGCCGCGCCGGTCACCGGCGCCTCGCCGGCAAGACCTTCGAAGAAGAAGGAGACGGGCACTTCGAGCGCGTCGGCGATGTCCCAAAGACGGGAGGCCGACACACGGTTCATCCCGGTTTCGTATTTCTGAATCTGCTGAAATTTAATACCGACCTTGTCGGCCAGTTGCTGCTGGGTCATGCCGATCATCCAACGACGATGGCGGATGCGCTTGCCCACGTGGACATCAACCGGGTGTGTCATTCAATCGTCCTCAAGCCACTTTATTTTCTCTGGATATCACGGCTCAAAGCGGGGAATCCGGCGCAAAACCGCAAACCTATCCAAAAAGACAGGTCTCGTCGGCACCCCGCCGCAAGCCGACTTGTCCTTTTGGTCAGGTTCAAAGAAATCAGCCCAAGGGCGCAGTCGAGAAACTGATTTCGCGCTCAGCGTGTTTTGCATTTTGCAATGCAATTTGCAAATTCCCCGAGGGAAATCCTCTCAGCCTGCAACGCGGTTGATTCGTCGCTCCGACGAACGGCGGTCTGGTCGGCTCCGCCTCCCGCCGTTATCCTGACACCGATTTCGGCCGGCCCACCCGGCCCGACCAAGCGACCCGAGGAGACGATGCGCGCCATCCTGCTGAGCGAGACGAAGACCGCCCCGACCCTGACCGAGCTGCCCCTGCCCGCCCCGGGTCCGGGCGAGCTTTCCGTCGCGATCGCCGCCTGCGGGCTCAACTTCGCCGACCTGCTGATGATCGAGGGGAAATATCAGGACACCCCCGCCTGCCCCTTCGTGATGGGAATGGAACTGGCCGGCACCGTCACCGCGGCCGGTCCGGGCACGACGATCGCGCCCGGCACCCGGGTTGCGGTGTTCTCGGGCCAAGGCGGGCTGGCCGAGGCCGGCGTCTTTCCCGAGACGCGCTGCACCCCCCTGCCCGAGGCGATGAGCTTCGAGGCGGCGGCGGCGTTCCAGATCGCCTATGGCACCTCGCATGTCGCGCTGTCGACCCGCGCGCGGCTTGCGCCGGGCGAGACGCTCGTGGTGCTGGGCGCGGCCGGCGGCGTCGGGCTGACCGCGGTCGAGATCGGCAAGCGGATGGGGGCGCGGGTGATCGCGCTGGCCCGTGGGCAGGAAAAGCTGGCCGTGGCGCAGGCCGCCGGCGCCGATGTGCTGATCGACAGCGAGACGCCCGATCTCAAGGCCGCGCTGAAGGCCGCGGGCGGGGCCGATGTCGTCTATGACGCGCTTGGCGGGGCCGCGGGCGAGGCCGCCTTTGCCGCGCTGAAGCCGGGCGGGCGGTTCCTGGTGATCGGCTTTGCCGCGGGCGAGCCGCCCATGCTGAAGCTGAACCACGCGCTGGTGAAGAACCTCGAGATCCACGGTCTCTACTGGGGCGGCTATCTCACGCTCGATCCGAAGGTGCTGACCACGTCGATGGCGACGCTCTTCGGCTGGTTCGCCGAGGGCGGGCTGACGCCGCATATCTCGGCCCGCTTCCCGCTCGAGCAGACCGCCGAGGCGCTCGAGATGCTGCGCACGCGGCGCTCGACCGGCAAGGTGGTGGTGCTGACCGCGCCTCAGGCGGCGATGGCCGAGGGGCGATAGGCGCGCACGATCTCGGCGCGCAGCGCATCGGCGATCGCGCCCCGGGCGCGGCCGCCATCATACAGACAGATGCAGGACCGGCCGAGATCGGGTAGCCCGGCCTCGGGGCCGAGCTCCATGCAGCCGGGCGGGTAATAGCCCTCGAGCCGCACCGAAACCCCCAGCCCCGCGGCGACGGTCGCATCGACCACCTGTTCGCTGTCGCCCTCCATCGCGTTGCGCCAGGCGATGCCCGCCCCGTCAAGCGCGGCAATCGCGATCGGGCGGAAGGCGCAGATCTCGGCGAAGGCGATGCGCAGCGGCCGCTCGTGCTCGGCGCGCAGCCCCGGCGCGCCCAGCCAGACGAGGCGGCGCTCGTCAAGCACCTCGCCCCCCGGCCCCGGTGCGGTTTCCGTGGTCAGGATCAGGTCGAGATCGCCCGCCTCGTGCCGCACCCGCAGCTCGCGGCTGGCATGGGTGGTCAGGGTGATGCGCAGCCGCGGCGCCTGCACCGCCATCAGCCGCAAGATCGCCGGAATCTGCGGCGCCACGATGTCGGGCGGCACGCCGAGGCGGATCTCCTCGACCTCCTCGGTCAGGCCAAGCGCCTCGAGCGCCTCGTCGTTCAGCGCCAGCATCCGGCGCGCATAGGTGACCAGGCATTGCCCCTCGACCGTGGGCTCGAGTCGACGCGCGCGGCGGTTGAAGAGCGCGACGCCCAACGCCTCCTCGAGTCGGCGGATCTGCATCGAGACCGCCGATTGCGTCAGATTGAGCAGTGCGGCCGCACGGGTCACCGAACCGGCTTCGGTGACAACCAGCACGGCGCGCAGCGCGGCAAGGTCAAGGTTGCGGGGCATCATCACGATCCTTGATAGTAACCCGCACAATCTTTCGTTATGCTGATGGATACGTCAAGATGTATCAACTTTCGTGAAGATCAGGACACCGAGTTCACGAAAGGAGACGGAAATGATCCGCACCCTGCGCCTTTTCGCCCCGCTGCGCCGGTCGCGCAGCCTGCTTGCAACGCTGCTCGGCTGGCAGAGCCTGCGCCGCAGCCGGCGTGCGCTGACTTTCCTCGATCCGCGGCTGATGGCCGATGCCGGCATCGACCCGCGCGAGGCGATGCAGGAGACCGAGCGGCCGTTCTGGGATGCGCCGGCACATTGGTTCGACCGGCCCGGCCACTGAGCCGATCCCGGCCCCCGCTCCCGCCATCGTGTTTCTGCGCCTGCATTTTCCGGCCGGAAAGCGCTTGAAATGCGCCGCCCCGCTTCCAATATCGGGGCGGAAAGCGGCCTCAGGGGCCGCCAAAGGGACATGCACGGAGGTTTTCATGGCTGAGTTCGACACGATGCGCAGGGCCGCGGCGGGCCAGCGCTCCGCCTATATCGACGAGGGTCTGCGCACCCACATGAACAAGGTCTACGGGCTGATGTCGGTGGCGATGCTGATCACCGGCGCGGTCGCCTGGGGCGTGGGCTCGAACCCGCAGCTCGTCGCCGCGATCTTCGGCACCGGGCTGAAATGGGTGGTGATGCTCGCCCCGCTCGCGGTGGTCTTCGCCTTCGGCGCGATGATCAACAAGATGAGCACCTCGACCGCGCAGATGGTCTTTCTGGGCTATTCGGCGCTGATGGGGCTCTCGATCAGCTTCATCTTTGCCGCCTACACCGGCATCTCGGTCGCGCAGACCTTCCTCGTCACCGCGATCTCCTTCGCGGGTCTGTCGCTCTACGGTTACACCACCAAGCGCGACCTGTCGGCGATGGGGTCGTTCCTGATGATGGGCCTGATCGGTCTGATCGTCGCCTCGCTGCTCAACCTCTTCATCGCGTCGAGCGCGCTGCAGTTCGCGATCTCGGTGATCGGCGTGCTGATCTTCGCCGGGCTGACCGCCTATGACACGCAGAACATCAAGAACACCTACCTGCAGCTCGCGGCCTCGGACCACGATTTCGTCGGCAAGGCCGCGATCCTCGGCGCGCTGCAGCTCTACCTCGACTTCCTGAACCTGTTCATGTTCCTGCTGCAGTTCATGGGCGACCGCCGCTAACCGGCGCAGGACATCCGGACATGCGAAAGCCCCGCCATTGGCGGGGCTTTTGCTGTCGGGGATTTGCCGTCTCCGGGGCGCGCGTCACGCCATCCGGCAGGTCACGTCGAGCATCCGGTTCGAGAAGCCCCATTCGTTGTCATACCAGCCGAAGACGCGCAGCATGCCCCCCGCGGTGCGCTTCGTCTCGGGGCAGGCCATGACCACGCTTTCGGGCCGCGCCCGCAGGTCGGTGCTGACCAGCGGCAGGTCGGTCGCGCCGATCACGCCCCCCGCGGCACGGAAGGCGGCATTCACCGCCTCGATCGTCGTCGGCCGCTCGGTGACGAGCGCCAGATCGACCGCCGAGACCGAGGCCGTGGGCACCCGCACCGCCTGCGCGATGACATGGCCCGCCAGATGCGGCAGCACCTCGTCGACAAGCCGCCCGGCCGAGGTCGTCGTCGGCACCATCGACAGCGCCGCGGCGCGCGAGCGGGCGAAATCGGCCGCCGGCGCGTCGACCGTGGGCTGGCTGCCGGTGTAGCAATGCACCGTGGTCATCGAGCCGGTGACCACGCCCCACTCCCGGTCGATCAGCCGCAGCAGCGGCGCGAGCGCATTGGTGGTGCAGCTGGCGTTCGACACGATGCGCTGCGCGCCGAGCTTCTCCTCGTTCGCGCCCAGAACCACGGTCAGCTCGGCCGCCTTCGAGGGGCCCGAGATCAGCACCCGCCGCGCCCCGGCCGCAAGGCCGCGGCCGGCGATCTCGGCCGTGTCGGCGCGGCCGGTGCATTCCATCACCACGTCGACGCCCGACAGGTCGAGCCGGCTGAGGTCGGGCTCGTGATGCAGCGGGATCGCCACGCCGTCGATCACCAGCGCGGCGCCATCAAGCCGCGCCTCGCCCGGCCAGGGGCCGAAGACCGAGTCCCAGGCGAAGAGATAGGCGCTGATCTCGGCCTTGGCGATGTCGTTGATGCCGACGATCTCGAGCCCGGGCCAGCGCCCGCCGCCCTTCGCCCGCTCGCGCATCAGCGCCCGCAGCACCGAGCGCCCGATCCGACCAAACCCGTTGATGAAGACCTTCATATCCGCCCTCCGGTCCGTGTCCGGCCTGCTTACGCCCGCCGCAGGCGGACCGGAAGGGCTGCGATTGCGACGGTTACAATCGCACGGTCATTTGAGCACGATCACGGTGCGGCCGCGGGTCTCGCCGGCGACGATGCGGCGGGCAAGCTCGGGCAGATCCGAGAACGGCGCGGTGGTGGTCAGGCTGGCAAGCTTGGCCCGGTCGAGATGGGCATCGAGGAAGTCCCACGCGCGGCGGCGCTTCTCCTGCGGCGCCATCACGGAATCGACGCCCAGAAGCGCCACGCCGCGCAGGATATGCGGCATGACCGAAGCCGGCAGATCGGCACCGCCCGCAAGACCGCAGGCCGCGACCGCGCCGCCATAGACGGTCTGCGCCAGCACATTCGCCAGCGTCGTGCTGCCCACGGTATCGACCGCGCCCGACCAGCGCTCGGCCTGCAGCATCTTGCCCGGCGTGGCGAGGTCCGCGCGGTCGACGAAACCCGTCGCGCCAAGCCCCGCCAGGAAGTCGTGCTGCTCGGGCCGGCCGGTCGCCGCGGTGACGGCATAGCCGCGCGCCGCCAGAAGCGCGATCGCCACGGTGCCGACGCCGCCCGCCGCGCCGGTGACCAGCACCTCGCCCGCGCGGGGCCGGATCACGCCCCAGTCCTCGAGCGCCAGCACGCACAGCGCCGCGGTGTAGCCCGCCGTGCCGATCGCCATCGCCTCTTCGGCCGTGAAGCCCGCGGGCAGCCGCGTCAGCTGGCCGGGTTTCAGCCGCTGGAACCGGCTGTAGCCGCCCCATTCGGTCTCGGACAGACCCCAACCGTTCACCACCACCCGGTCCCCCGGCCCCCAGTCGGGCGCGCGGCTTTCGACCACCGTGCCGGCAAGGTCGATCCCCGCCACCATCGGCAGGCGCCGCGCGATCCGGCCCTTGCCGCTGACCGCGAGCCCGTCCTTGTAGTTCAGGCTCGAGTGGCTGATCTCGACCAGCACGTCGTTGTCGGGCAGATCGGCGAGGGTCAGTTCCTCGAACCCCGCCTTCGGCTTGCCCTCGTGATCGCGGATCACCATCGCGGTGAAATGCTCGCCCATCCTTGCGTCCTCCTCCTGCCCGGCCGCTCCGGCCCGGTCCCTGCGCGGCAGAATGGACCCGGCCGGGGGGCAACCGCAAGGCGAAGGATCCGCCGCGCGCGCCCTGCCCCCGCCGGGGCTGGAACGCGGACCCCGACCGGGCTAGAAGGCGCGAAAGGAGAACGCGCATGAAGCTTTGGGTCGGGCTCGGCAATCCGGGCGAGAAATACGCCGGCAACCGGCACAACATCGGCTTCATGGCCGTCGACCGGATCGCCGCGGACCACGGCTTCGGGCCCTGGCGCAAGGGCTATCACGGCCAGGTCAGCGAGGGGCGCTTCGGCTCGAGCCGGGTGATCTTGCTGAAACCCGAGACCTACATGAACGACTCGGGCCGCTCGGTGCGGGCGGCGGCGGATTTCTACAAGATCCCGCTCGAGGAGATCACCGTTTTCCACGACGAGCTCGACCTCGCCCCCGGCAAGTGCCGGCTCAAGCACGGCGGCGGGCATGCCGGGCACAACGGGCTGCGCTCGATCCACGCCCACCTGGGCGAGGCCTATGGCCGGGTGCGGCTTGGCATCGGCCATCCGGGCGACAAGGCGCGGGTGGCGAATTACGTGCTGGCCGATTTCGCCAAGGCGGAACAGGCGTGGCTCGACGACCTGTTGCGCGGGATCTCGGACGGGGCGCCGGCGCTTGCCGCGGGCGACGAGAGCCGCTTCCTGAACGCGGTGTCGCTGCGCACCGCGCCGCCGCGCAGCTCGGCCGGGACGAAGGCCCCGAAGACCGAGGGCGCGGCCACCGCGAAACCCGCAGCCGAAGCGGCACGGGAGGCGGCGCCCGGGGAAGACCCCCGCACGCCGCTCGAAAAGCTTGCCGACCGCTTCAAGCGGTGAGCCGGGTCACCAGTGCCCGGTGTTGGGCATGCTGAGCCAGGGCTCGGCCGGCGCCTTCGCCGCGCCGATCTGCAACAGCTCGATCGAGATGTTGTCGGGCGAGCGCACGAAGGCCATGTGACCATCGCGCGGCGGGCGGTTGATCGTCACCCCGGCCGCCTGCAGCTTCTCGCACATCGCATAGATGTCCTCGACGCCATAGGCGAGATGGCCAAAATGGCGGCTGTCGGAGGGCAGACCGGCGTCGCCGTCCCAGTTCCAGGTCAGCTCGACCGGGCAGTCTTCCTGCCCCTCGGGCGCCATGAAGACGAGGGTGAAGCGGCCGCCCTCGTTGTCGATCCGGCGCGTTTCCTTCAGGCCCAGAAGCTCGAAGAAGGCCATGCTCCTTTCAAGGTCGAGCACCCGGACCATGGTGTGCAGATAACGGATTTTCATGTCTCACCTCCTGTCGCGCCGAAGCTAAGGCGCGGCGCCCGCCTGTCCAGTCAGAATGCCGAACGCCAGCCAAGCGCCACCGACACCTCACTGCGGGTGAAGCGGCTGACGTTGCTCGTGACGCCAAGCGCCTGCAGCTTCAGCTCGGGGGTGAAGGCGGCATAGCCGATCTTCGGCGACCACAGGCCCAGCTCGGCCCAGGCCATGTCATCCTGCCGCCCGCCCGCCGGCCGCATCCCGGCGATCGAGTAATCGGGATAGACCGTCGTCGCCAGCCCCGCCCCAAGGCTCAGATGCACCGGGCCGAGGGTCCATCCCGGCTCGTAGCTGACCGAGCCCGACACCGCCCAGGACCGGGCCATCGCGCTCGAGCTGTCCAGCTCGCTCGCCGAGACCCCGAAGCCGAGCGTGCCGCCGGCGAGCCCGCGGCTCATGCCGAAGTTGAGCGCGCGCAGGAAATCGTCCCGCGACGAATCGACCCAATCGCGCCGCTCGAACGAGGCCCCGAAGCTCAGCGTGGTGCCCGCCCCCAGGCTGCGCATCAGGTCGGCGCGCAGCTGACCGTAATCGTAATTCGGCCGTCCGCCCTGCCAGGACCGGCCGAGCTCGAGCTGACCGCGGCCGGTCAGATCGGCCGAGAGGCGCCGGGCATGAACCAGCATCATGCCAAGCGCTGCCGAGGAGAATTCGGAATTGTGGATCTCGACCGGATCGGGCGCGGGTGTTCCCGGCAGATAGGGCGGCACCATCTGCGGCCGCCCGGCAAGCTCGACCGCGCGGGCATAGGCCACGGCGCCAAGGCGGGTCTCGCTTGCCGCATCGCGCGCAAGGCGATAGCTGACATCGGCATTCAGCGTGGCGGCGACCCCGCGCAGCGCCATCGCATCGCCGCTGAGCCAGCCCACCGCGTCATAGCCATCGATGACATTGGTGCGCCCGTCGGCGCCGCCATTGACGTTGTCGGACGGCTTGATGCCGAAGCGCAACCGCCCGTCCCAGGGGTT
Source organism: Paenirhodobacter hankyongi (assembly GCF_003664585.1). Lineage (GTDB taxonomy): Bacteria > Pseudomonadota > Alphaproteobacteria > Rhodobacterales > Rhodobacteraceae > Rhodobacter > Rhodobacter hankyongi. The sequence continues at coordinate 133,531 of NZ_RCHI01000006.1, read as the reverse complement.
GTCGGCGCGCAGGTGGCGGAAATCCTCGATCGCCACGGCGCGGTGTCTCGCGTCCGGCGCATACTGGATGGTGTGGCGCGCCCAGTATTGCGCCGCAAACCAGCGCCGGTCGGCAAGCGCGACCTGCGCGGCCAGGCGCGCGGCCTCGTAATGCTGACGCGCCGTTTCGGCACTGTCAAAGCTCGCCCGCGCGGCACGGCGCGCGGTCTCGGTATTGCCCGCCCGGAAGGTGATCTGGCCGACGATGAAATGCGCGAGCGGGTTCTTCGGATCGCGCAGCAACAGCACTTCGGCCAGCTGCAGTGCCTCGGCCGTGCGCCCCGCCGCGGCCAGCTGCGACGCCGCAATCTCGAGCTGCGGGATCGTCGCCTGATCGACCGGAACCCGGGCCTGCGGGGCCTGCGCCGCGGCGCTTGCGGCAAGGACCGCGGCAAACAGCCCGGCCAGAAGGCCGGGCCGCAGGATCGCACCCAGGACCATCGCGGTCAGCGCGGCGCAGTCTGCGAGCAGACACCACCCGGATCGTTCGGACCGCCGCAACGCGACAGCACGAAGACGCCATGTTCCTGCTCGTCGTCAACGTCGCGGATGACCTCGGTCAGGTGCACGAGCCCGGCCACCGAATTCGCCCCGCGCCCGCCGAAGGCGCCGCCATAGGCCCCGATCTGGTTCTTGTCGGAATCTTCCGCGCTGCCCTCGAAGGTGCCGTTCTCGGTGATGTCGGTCGCCACGAGGATCACGTTGCTCAGCGCCGTATTCGTGTCCACCACCATCCGGTTGTAGATCGAGCCGTTGACGCTGTTGTCGGCAAAGTTCGCGTTCAGGAAGATGTTGCCAGACACGCGCGCCGACTGCGACGGCAGCAGCGACGGATCGGTGCCCGGCTCGGTCGGCAGAAGCACGCTCGTCGGATCCCCCTGCGAGATGCCACCGTTCAGCAACCCGGCATAGTTGCCGGCATAGGACACCTGACCGGCCCCCGGCCCGGTGCCGATCTCGGGCCGCTCGAAGGCGCCCTTGCGGGTGTAGACACCGCCGGCGAAATACTTGTTGAACTGCCCGCCATCCGCCACCGTCGTGGCCGAGACCGAACCGTCGGGCGACTGCGCCGCAAGCGCGATGAACAGCCGGTCGAGCGCGTCTTCCTGCACCGAATAGGCCTGATAGCCCGCCACGTCGAGCGCGGCGGTGCGGCGATACTGCACGGTTGTCGGCGTCGAATCGAGCGAGGCGATCTGCACGTTCAGGGTCTGGGCCGCGGGGTCATAGGCGATGGCATTCACGTTCACCCGCAGATCGGCGGGGATATCGGCGGCCGAGGTGATCGGCCCGTTGTCCGTGCTGCCGCCTCCGGTTCCCCCTCCCCCCGGTCCGACCACGGCCGCCCCGCCGCATGCCGAAATCATGAGAACCGCCGCCAGCGGCAAAATGAACCTGCACATTATGGATGTCTTTCTGTGAGCCTGCCTCGCCGCGAAGGGTGCCCAAGCCCCCCCGGAAAGTCAATTCTTGCACACGTTTGCGAGAGTCGTGCCCGCCCGCCGTGGCCAGCCAGAAACACCCGCATCATGTCGCGGTTCCGCGCACCCGCCCCGCCAGATATAGTACGAGCCGAATCTATCCCCGGAGGACCCCATGCCGCTCACCCCCGAACAGGAAGCCGAGATCGCCGCACAGCGCGCCACCGCCTCCCCCACCCTGCGCGCCACCGCCCCGGGGATGGAGGCGCATCTCTATACCGCGCATCCGGTGCTCGACCACGGCCTCGTGCGGGTGATCGACTACATGGGCGACGACGCGGCGATCTGTCAGGCGGCGCGCGTGAGTTACGGCCGCGGCACCAAGGCGGTCAGCGACGACCGCGGCCTGATCCGCTATCTGATGCGGCACTGGCACTCGACGCCGTTCGAGATGTGCGAGGTCAAGTTCCACGTCAAGCTGCCGGTCTTCGTCGCCCGGCAATGGATCCGCCACCGCACCGCCAACGTGAACGAATATTCGGCGCGCTATTCGATCCTCGACCGCGAGTTCTACATCCCCGCGCCCGAGAACCTTGCCGCGCAGTCCACCGTGAACAACCAGGGCCGCGGTCAGGTGCTGGAAGGGGCCGAGGCCGCGCGCGTGCTCGACCTGCTGCGCGAGGATGCGATGCGCAGCTATGACCATTACGAGGACATGCTGACGCCCGACGCCGAGGCCGGCAAGCTGGGCCTTGCGCGCGAACTCGCGCGGATGAACCTGCCCGCGAACATCTACACGCAATGGTACTGGAAGATCGACCTGCACAACCTCTTCCACTTCCTGCGCCTGCGCGCCGATACCCATGCGCAATACGAGATCCGGGTCTATGCCGAGACGATGTGCGCGATCGTCAAGGACTGGGTCCCCGCCGCCTACGAGGCCTTCGAGGATTACCGTCTGGGCGGGCAGACCCTGTCGGGGAAGGCGGTCGAGGTGCTGAAACGCCGGCTGGCCGGGGAAGCGGTGACGCAGGAGACGTCTGGCATGAGCAAGGGCGAATGGCGGGAATTTGTGGGGGTGTGGGGATAAAATGAAAGTATTTATCAGCTGGAGCGGCACTCGCAGCAGAGCAGTCGCCACAGCACTAAAAGACTGGCTTCCAATCATCTTAGAAGGGGTCGAGCCATGGGTTTCTGACAAAGATATTTCTGCGGGTGAACGTTGGGCCCAGTCCGTAGCGGGGGAGCTCGAGGCCGCTAACTTTGGGATAATTTGCATAACACCCGAAAATCTGAATGCAGACTGGATCTTATTTGAGTCGGGAGCACTTTCAAAATCAATGCAAGATGCGCGAGTCATCCCGCTTCTGTTCGACCTTGATTTCAGCGACATCTCCGGGCCTCTAGCTCAGTTTCAAGCAAAAAAACTTGAAAAGGACTCGATGAGAGAGGTGGTAATATCAATCAATAAACACTCTGATAATCCGACTTCTGACGAGGTGCTCAGCAAGCGTTTCGATCCCCTGTGGGCAACATTCGAAGAAGACCTAAAGAAAGTCCCAGCAAAGGAAACATCTGAAAAAAGCAAAAGGACGCAGTCCCAAGTTCTCGAGGAGCTCGTGGCAACCGTGCGTTCTTTGGAGAACAAGTTTCGCGAGATTTCCTTATCTCAACAAGATGGCTCTCTCAACTCAGCGAGACGGCCTCGACAGAATCCGAAAATGATGTTTAGGATAATGGAGCTGGGACACAGCGAAGCGAGCTCATCAATATTCCTCCCCATGCTCGCGGGATTTTTCAGAGATGACGCCCCGTGGATATCTGAGGTTCTCCTAGATATAAACAGAGATCTGGAGGAAAATAGCAAGGCCCGGCGAATTTCCGCACATAAGAAGTTGCGCGATCTTTTGGAAATAATGCAGAGAGATTCCCCTATCATTAGAGACCTCTCCGAATCAAAAGACCTCTATTTTTTATTCAGAGAAGCATCCCACATGATTGAAAACAGGATAATGCGTGAAGTGCCTCCCTCCGGAAGAGGTCTGGATCTCAAAACGCCGAGGAACACTTAACCGTCAGCCCCCATTTAACCATGGACAGAATGGGTAGCTGTATATCCCCTTAAATATGAAGCCAATTGAGTCAGCTCCCCCCATGCCCCACCGCTTCCACGCCCCGCAATCCCGTGACCTGCCCATTGCCCTACGCGAGCTCCGCGCGGGGCGGAAGCTCACGCACTGGATCTGGTGGATCTTCCCGCAGCTCGCCGCCCTCGGCCGCTCGTCGCGGGCGTTGGAATACGGGCTGCGCGATCTCGCCGAGGCGCGCGCCTATCTGGCCGACCCCACCCTGCGCGCGAACCTGATCGCGGCGGCCGAGGCGGTGCTCACCCACCCCGACACGCCGATCGTGGACATCATGGGCCCCGTCGATGCGCTGAAGCTGCGCTCCTGCGCCACGCTCTTCGAGGCGGCCTCGGAGGGGCGCGAGCCGGTCTTCGCGCGCCTCCTCGACACGTTCTATGCCGGTGAGCGCTGCCCGCTCACCCGCGCCGCGCTCACAGCCGCGCCACCCAGTCCCTGAGCACCGCGACCGCCTCGGGCTCGTCGAGGAAGGGGATATGGGCGCGGCCCGGCACCTCGGCAAACAGCATGTCGGGGCGGCGGCGGCGCATCTCGGCCGCGGCCCCCGCGCCCAGCAGATCGGAATTCGCGCCGCGGATCAGCGCAAGCGGCAGCCCCTCGCAGGCGTCGAACAGCGGCCAGGCCTCGGGCACGCTGCCATCGGCCGGGAAGGCCGAGACGAAGGCGTCGCGCAGCGCCGGGTCATAGTTGATCGTCACCCCCTCGGGCGTCTCGAGGTAATGGCGCTCGACCTCCTCGCGCCAGCGGCTTGCCGGCACGCCCTCGAACCCCGCCATCACCGAAGGCAGCTTTGCCGCCAGCTCGTCGAAGGTCTGCGCCACCGGATTGCGGCCGATATAGGCGAAGATCTTCATCAGCCCGTCCTTCTCCAGCGCCGGGCCGACGTCGTTCAGGCACAGCCCGGTGACACGCGGCCTGGCGACAGCGGCCAGATACATGCCGATCAGCCCGCCGCGCGAAGTGCCGAGGATCGCCGCCGAGGCCAGCCCGAGATGGTCGAGCAGCGCCAGCGCATCCGCCCCCTCGCGCGGCACGGTATAGGTGGCGGCGCCGGTCCAGGCGCTGTCGCCGCGGCCGCGGTAATCCATCCGGATCACCCGGCAGCCCGTCAGCGCCGGCATCGCATAGTCGAAGTCGCGCCCGGTGCGGGTGAGCCCCGCCAGCGCCAGCACCGCCGGCCCCTCGCCCTCGTCGCGATAGGCGATCCGCGCCCCGTCATCGGCGGTAAAGAACTGAACTTCGGTCATGTTTTCCCTCTTGGCACCGGCCCCTGCCCCGCTACCTTAGCGACAAAGAAGGAGAAGACCATGCCCGAGACGCTGGAAAAGATGCAGGCGCGCCTCGCAGAGCTCGAGGCGCAGATCGAGGCGGAATGGGAAAACCGGCGCGAACGGCTGAATTACCACCTCGACCGCGGGCGGGTGGTCTTTGGCGAGGGCGTGCGCGAGGCGCATCGCCATGCACGCGTCAACCTGTGGCTGTTCCTGCGCCGCACCCGGCCGCTGGTCGTGCTGACTGCGCCGCTGATCTATGCGGTGGTGATCCCCTTCGCGCTGCTCGACCTCTTCGTGACGATCTATCAGACGATCTGCTTTCCAGTCTACGGCATCCAGAAGGTGCGCCGGCGCGACCATGTGGTGATCGACCGCCATCACCTTGCCTATCTGAACGGGATCCAGAAGCTGAACTGCATGTATTGCAGCTATGGCAACGGCGTCATCGCCTATGTCCGCGAGGTGGCGGCGCGGACCGAGAAATACTGGTGCCCGATCAAGCACGCGCGGCGGATGAAGGGCGCGCATGGCTATTACGGCGAGTTCTGCGATTTCGGCGATGCCGAGGCGTTCCAGAAGGAAACGCCGCGGCTGCGGCGCGAGCTGCGCGAGGTCGAGCCGCCCGCGAAGGACTGAGCCGCAACGAAAAGGGGCCCCGAAGGGCCCCTCGCATCCTGTGCCGCGATGCAGCTCAGAGGTTGTCGGGCTGCGGCATGCCAAGCACGTGATAGCCGCAATCGACCATCACGATATCGCCGGTCGAGCACGCGCCATAGTCCGAGCACAGCCAGACCGCGGTGCCGCCCACGGCCTCGAGCGTCGCGTTCTGCCGCAGCGGGCTGTTCGCCTCGGTGTGGCGGAAGGTCTTGCGCGCGCCGCCGATCGCGGCGCCGGCCAGGGTCTTCATCGGCCCGGGCGAGATCGCGTTGACCCGGATCCCCTGCGGGCCGAGGTCGTTCGCCAGATAGCGCATCGAGGATTCGAGCGCCGCCTTCGCCACGCCCATTACGTTGTAGAACGGCGTCACCCGGTTCGAACCGCCATAGGTCAGCGTCACCAGCGAGCCGCCCTCGGGCATCAGCTCGGCGGCGCGGCGCGCCACGTCGATGAAGCTGAACACCGAGATGCACATCGAGTTCTTGAAGTTCTCGCGGCTGGTGTTGATGAACCGCCCGGTCAGCTCGTGCTTGTCGGAATAGGCGATGGCATGGATCAGGAAATCGATCGTGCCCCATTCCTCCTTCAGCCGCGCGAAGGCGGCATCTAGGCTCGCGTCGTCGTTCACGTCGACATCGACGAGCAACGTCGAGCCGACGGAAGCCGCCAGAGGCTCCACCCGCTTGCCGAAGGCCTCGCCCTGATAGGAAAAGGCAAGCTCCGCCCCTTCCGCCGCCAGCGCCGACGCGATGCCCCAGGCGATCGAGCGGTCGTTCGCGACCCCCATCACCAGGCCGCGCTTGCCCTTCATCAAGTCTGCCATGTCCTGCCTGTCCCGTTCAGTCCTGATATTTGCTCATCACCAGAGTCGCGTTGGTGCCGCCGAAGCCGAAGCTGTTCGACAGGACCGAGTCGAACTCCACGTTCTCGCGCAGAGAGGTGGCAATTTCCTCGGGCCGGATCGCCGGGTCAAGCTGGGTGACGTTGGCCGAGGCGGTGATGAAGCCGCCCTGCATCATCAGGAGGCAATAGATCGCCTCGTGCACACCGGTCGCGCCCAGGCTGTGGCCGGTGAGCGACTTGGTCGAGGAGACCGGCGGCACCGCCCCCTCGCCGAAGACGCGGCGCACGGCCTCGATCTCGGTGACGTCGCCCGCGGAGGTCGAGGTGCCATGCGCGTTGATGTAGCTGACCTGCCGGCCTTCGGGCAGGGTGCTCAGCGCAAGCCGCATCGAGCGCTCGCCGCCCTCGCCCGAGGGCGCAACCATGTCGTAGCCGTCCGAGGTGGCGCCATAGCCGGTGACCTCGGCATAGATCTTGGCACCGCGCGCCTTCGCGTGTTCGAGCTCCTCGAGCACCACGATGCCGCCGCCGCCGGCGATGACGAAGCCGTCGCGGGTCGCGTCGAAGGGACGGCTCGCGGTCTCGGGCGTGTCGTTGTATTTCGAGCTCATCGCCCCCATCGCGTCGAACAGGCAGCTGAGCGTCCAGTGCAGCTCCTCGCCGCCGCCGGCAAAGACGATGTCCTGCTTGCCCATCTGGATCAGCTCGGTGCCGTTGCCGATGCAATGCGCCGAGGTCGAGCAGGCCGAGGTGATCGAATAGTTCACGCCCTTGATCTTGTAGGGCGTGGCAAGGCAGGCCGAGGCGGTCGAGGACATGCAGCGCGTGACCATGAACGGCCCCATGCGCTTCGGCGCGCCCTTGGTGATGACGGTCTGGTGCGCCTCGAAGAAGTTCGAGGTCGAGGGCCCGCCCGAACCGACGATCAGCCCGGTGCGCGGGTTCGACACGTCGCTCTCTTCAAGCCCGGCATCGGCGATCGCCTGTTCCATCGACAGGAAGGCATAGGCGGCGCCCGGCCCCATGAAGCGCAGGTTGCGCTTGTCGATGTGATCCTCGAGCGTGATCTTCGGCTCGCCCTTGACCTGGCTGCGGAAGCCGTGCTCGGCGTAATCGGGCGCGAAGACGATGCCCGAGCGGCCAGCCTTCAGGCTGGCGGTGACTTCGTCGGCGGAATTGCCGATCGGCGAGACGATGCCCAGACCGGTGATGACGACGCGGCGCATGGTGGCCTCCTCAATGTTCGGGGGTCAGCTCTCGGAGAGCGCGACCTTCATGTCCTTGACGATGTAGATCACTTCGCCATCGGCCTCGACGATCCCGTCGGCGACGCCCATGGTCAGCCGGCGCGTCAGCAGCGCCTTGGTGAAATCGACCTTGTAGGTCAGCATCTTGCGGTCCGGGCGCACCATGCCGGTGAGCTTGACCTCGCCGACGCCGAGCGCATAGCCCCGCCCCTGCCAGCCACGCCAGCCGAGGTTGAAGCCGGTCAGCTGCCACAGCCCGTCAAGGCCGAGGCAGCCGGGCATGATCGGGTTGCCCGGGAAATGGCAGTCGAAGAACCACAGGTCCGGGGTGATGTCGAATTCGGCGACGACATGGCCCTTGCCATGCAGCCCGCCATCGGCCGAGATCTCGGTGATGCGGTCCATCATCAGCATCGGCGGCGCCGGCAGTTGGGCATTGCCCGGCCCGAACAGTTCGCCGCGCGCGCATTTCAGCAGATCCTCTTTCCCGAAGCTTGTCGGAAAGCCAGCCATCGGCACGTATCCCCCCAGTGGTTTGCCCCTCCCCTCTATCACCCGCGCAGGCGCACGTGCAAGGGCCGCCCCCGCCGCAGGCGCAGCCATTGCAGCCCCCGCGCGCCCTGTCGCGGGGCGATTGTCCATTGAAAGCCTCGGCTTTCATGAAATATAGATGGGGCTGGGAGACATGACCGTGACAACGATGCTTGCACATGAGCGGGGTCAGCGCTGGCTGACCGAGGGCGGGCTGCGCCCGACGCGGCAGCGGCTTTCGCTGGCGTCGCTGCTGGTGGGCGACGGCCTGAACCGCCACGTCACCGCCGAGAGCCTCTATGCCGCGGCGCTCGAGGCGGGCGAGAAAGTGTCGCTCGCCACCGTCTACAACACCCTGCGCGCCTTTTGCGAGGCCGGGATCATGCACGAGATCACCGTCGACGGCACGCGCAGCTATTTCGACACCCGGATCGACGATCACCCGCATTTCTTCTGGGAAGATGACAACCGCCTGTCGGATGCCTCGCCCGAGGAGCTGGAAATCGCGCATCTGCCCGAGCCCCCCGCCGGCACCGAGATCAGCCGCGTCGATGTGGTGATCCGGCTGCGCCGCAAGGGCTGAGCCCGCTCACCCTGCCGGCATCCAGGCGTAATGCACGACCGGATGGCCGCGCTCCGGATGCCGCCCTTCTTGCGTCAGCACCAGCCCGGCCCGCTCGTAGAACGCGCGCGCGGCGTCATTCTGCGCCCAGGTGTAGAGTGTGAACCCTCCGGGCATCCGCCGCTTTGCCAGATCGAGGAGCTGCCGGCCAAGCCCCCGCCCGATCCGGTCCGGCCGCACGAAGATCTCCTCGAGCACGCCGCGCGCGGGGGCGAGCGCCAGGAAGGCGACGATCTCGCCCGCCTCCTCGGCCACCGTCACCTCGGGCCAGAGCGTGCCGAGCGCCGCCCCGACCCGTTCGCGCAGAAACGCGGGCGAGGGCAGGTTCGGCGCCCCGCCGTGGCCCGCGCTGGCGTGCCAGATCTGGGCGATAGCGTCCGCGTCCGCCGGACGGGCCGGGCGCAGAAGGATCTGTTCCATGGAAGCCTCCGGAAAACGCAAAAGGCGCCCCGAAGGGCGCCTTTGAAACTGGTCGGGGCGAAGGATCACTCCTTCGCACGCTCGACGTAGGAGTTGTCGGTGGTGTTGATGATGATCTTGGTGCCGACGCCGATATGCGGGGGCACCATCACGCGGATGCCGCCGGTGCAGGTCGCGGGCTTGTAGGAGGACGAGGCGGTCTGGCCCTTGACCACCGGCTCGGTCTCCTCGACCTCGACGGTGACCTTCTGCGGCAGCTCGATCGACAGCGCCACACCCTCGTGGGTCAGCATCCACACCCGGATGCCGTCGCGCAGGTGGACCTTGGCGTCGCCCACGACATCCTCGCTCACCGCGATCTGGTCGTAGGTTTCGGGGTTCATGAAGTGATAGCCTTCGCCGTCCTCGTAGAGGAAGTCATACTCGGCCTCGTCGACATGCGCCTTCTCGACGCTGTCCACGGTGCGCCAGCGCTCCGACACCTTCACCCCGTCCGAGATGCGGCGCATTTCGACCTGGGTCACCGAGTTGCCCTTGCCCGGGTGAACGTTTTCGGCGGTGAGCACGATGTAGAGAACACCGTCCATATCGAGGACGTTGCCCTTGCGGATCGAGGAGGCGATGACTTTGGCCATGATTGCGGTCCCTGGTTGTAGAAGGCAGGCTCTGGCGCCCGGATGGCTGAGCGCCTAAACCATCCGCAACGGAATTTCCAGTCGAAAGCCACAGAACATGTCCGAGACCCCGTGGTGGAACGCCGAACGGCATGCCGACCGCCGCCCGATCCTGCTCGCGCGCAACCGGACCCGGCGCGCGATCGGGGACTGGCTCGAGGCGCGCGACTTCATCGAGGTCGATCCCTCGGCCCTGCAGATCAGCCCCGGCAACGAGGCGCATCTGCACGCCTTCACCACCACCGCGATCGGCAATGACGGGCTGCCGCATCCGATGTATCTGCACACCTCGCCCGAATTCGCGATGAAGAAGCTGCTCGCGGCGGGCGAGCGGCGGATCTTCGCCTTCGCCCATGTCTGGCGCAACCGCGAGCGCGGCAGCCGCCACAGCCCCGAGTTCACCATGCTCGAATGGTATCGGGTGGGCGAGGATTACACCGTGCTGATGGACGATTGCGCGGCGATGCTGCGGCTGGCGGCCGAGGCGGCGGGGGTGCGGGTGTTCCGCTATCGCGGCATCGACTGCGATCCCTTCGCCGCGCCCGAGCGGCTGAGCGTGGCCGAGGCCTTTGCCCGCCATGCCGGCATCGACCTGCTGGCCACCTGCCGCGGCGCCGAGACCGACGCCGAAGCCCTGCGCGCGCAGTGCCGCGCCGTGGGGATCGGGGTCGGCGACGACGACACCTGGTCACTGATGCTGTCGAAGGTGCTGGTCGAGAAGGTCGAACCGCATCTCGGCCATGGCCGCGCCACGATCCTCGACCGCTATCCGGCCGCCGAGGCGGCGCTCGCCCGCCCCGCCCCCGATGACGACCGCGTCGCCGAGCGGTTCGAGCTCTATGCCTGCGGGGTCGAGCTGGCGAATGGCTTCGGCGAGCTGACCGATGCCGCCGAACAGCGCCACCGCTTCGAGCTGGAGATGGAGGAGAAGGCCCGGATCTATGGCGAGCGTTACCCGATCGACGAGGATTTCCTCGCCGCCCTCGCCCAGATGCCCGCGGCCAGCGGCATCGCGCTCGGCTTCGACCGGCTGGTGATGCTCGCCACCTCGGCGCCGCGGATCGAGGACGTGCTCTGGACCCCGGTCGCCGATCCGGCTCAGAACGGCGACAGCACCCGGTAAAGCCGCAGCACCTCGAGCGGCACCAGCTCGAGCGTGCGCGCATGCGTCGCCTCGAGCACGACAGGCGGCGCGCAGCCCTCGTCATGCGCCTCGAGGAAGCGCCCCGCGCACAGGCACCAGCGGTCGCCGGGTTTCAGCCCGGTGAACCCGAGTTCGATCCGCGGCGAGACGAGATCGTTGCCGACATAGCTCGACCAGGCCAGGAACTCGGCCGTCATCACCGCACAGACGGTATGCGCCCCGGCATCCTCCCAGCAGGTGTTGCAATGCCCGTCGCGGAAGAAGCCGGTGCGCGGCGCCCCCGAGCACAGCTCGAGCGGCCCGCCCAGCACGTTGACCGAAGGCTCCATCTCCATCGCGCGCTCCCCCTCAGGGAGCAGCCTGCGCGAGGGCGCGGAACATCGCAAGGTTTTCCTCGTTGACGCCCTCGGCATCAAAGCCGCGATCGGCGCTGTTCACCGCGATCACCACGCCCGCCGCGGGGTTCACGTAGATGTACTGGCCATAGATCCCGCGCGCCATGTAGTCGCCGCCGTGATCGGCATTGTCGACCGGCACCCACCACTGGAAACCATAGCCCGCCCCGTCCACCGCCTGATGCGCGGTCGAGGCCGCGACCCAATCGGCCGGCACGATCTGGCGGCCGTTCCAGAAGCCCTTTTGCAGGAACATCTGGCCGATCCGGGCATAATCGCGGGTGCGCAGGTTCAGCCCGCCCAGCACGAAGCCCGTGCCCTCGCCGTCGGTCAGCATCACCGGGCTCGCCTCGAGCCCCATCGGCGCGATGATCCGCTCCTGCATCAGTTCGACCGGATCGCGCCCGGTGGCACCATGGATCACCATGCCCAGCACATGCGTGTCGATCGAGACATAGTGCATGTGGCTGCCGGGCGCCGTCGCCCGCGTCTTCAGCGAGGCCGCGAAGGCATCCATCGAGCCGCCAAGCGCCAGCACCCGGCCCATGCGGTTGATGTCGGAACCGAAGTCCATGTAGTCCTCGTTGAAGGCGACGCCCGAGGACATGGTCAGCACGTCGCGGATCGTCGTGCCGTCATAGGCCGAACCCTTCAGGGCCGGCACATATTGCGTCACCTGCGCATCGAGATCGGGAATCCTGCCCTCGGCCACCACCGTGCCGAAGAGCGCCGACAGCACCGATTTCGCCATCGACCAGCTGATCCGCAGATCGTCCGCCCCGGTGCCGAGGAAATAGTCCTCCTGCACGATCTGCCCCGCGCGCAGCATCACGACCGCGGTGACGGCGCGACGGGTGATCCAGTCGCGCTCGACCGGGCCGATCGGTTCCGCCACGCCCGCGGGCAGCGGCGAGACCGGCCCGGTGCCGCGATCGAGCACGCGCGAGCGGAACAGCCGATCCATGTGCGAGAAGTTCTGCACGATCCGCTGTTCCGAAAACAGCCCGTTCACCGCAATCAGCCGGGTGATTTCCTCGCGCTTCCAGATCCCCGCCGCGATGGCAATCACCACCACCGCAAGCAGCACCCGCGCCCCGATCCGCATCATCCGCCGCATCCGTTCCTCCCTGCCGCGCCGGCCGCCCTCCCGCAGCCCGGATGCAGGGAAGCACGGCGCGCCGGGGCCCGGCAAGCCCGCCCCGGCGTCAGTCGCGCGTCAATAGATGTAGCGGATCTGTTCGCTCCACGAGCGCTCCATCCGGCGCAGGGTGCGGTTCATCTCCTCGATCCGGGCAAGGTCGAGCGTGCCGCGCGCCTCCATGCCGCGCGCCTGACGGCGAAAGATCTCGGCCACCGCGTCGCGCATCCGCCGCCCCTTCGAGGTCAGCCGCACCCGCACCGAGCGCCGGTCGACCTCGCTGCGCTGATGGTGCATGTAGCCGGCTTCGACCAGCTTCTTCAGGTTGTAGCTGACGTTCGAGCCCTGGTAATAGCCGCGCGATTTCAGCTCGCCCGCCGTCACCTCGTTCTCGCCGATGTTGAACAGCAGCAAGGCCTGCACCGGGTTGATGTCGAGCACAGCGGTGCGCTCGAACTCGTCCTTGATCACGTCGAGCAGCAGCCGGTGCAACCGCTCGAGCAGCGACAGGCTGTCGAGATAGCCGGCCAGAAGCGCCGGCGGGCAATCCCGCTCCGCCTCGTCGCGCAGCGTCGTCATGGGGGTTTGAAAGGTCATCCGTCTCTCCCGCCGCTCGTTCCCGCATCGAGACTCGCGAAGAAAAGACAAATTTCCGTTAAACCGGCCCGGTCCGTCGGCTCAGGCGCGCACGTTCAGGTGCCGCGAGCGCGCGAAATCGGCGATCACCGCCAGAAGGTCGGCATAGACCTCCGGGCAGGGCAGCGCCCCCGACACCCACAGATAGAGGTCCTGGTCGTTTTCCTCGAGCAGCGCGTCATAAAGCGTCAGCGTCGCCTCGTCGAGCACGGCAAGCTTCTCGTCCGCCCAGGGGCCGAGGATCAGGTCCATCTCCTTGGTGCCGCGCCGCCAGCTGCGCATCCGCATCCGCTTCAGCCGCGCTTCGCTCGTCTCGACGATCATAGCCGCCCCCCTGTCATGAACCCGTCACGGGCTGTGCCACCTCGGCGGGGCGCACGTCAACCCCTGCCCTGCCTGCGTCTCTTGATCGCATGCGGGGGCAGGCGTAAAGGATGCACCCGGCAGATTCAAACCGGAGCTCTCCCATGGCCTTCCTTTCCGACACGCTTGCGCGCGTGAAACCCTCGCCGACGATCGCGGTGACGAACAAGGCCCGCGAACTGAAGGAGGCCGGGCGCGACGTGATCGGCCTCGGCGCGGGCGAGCCCGATTTCGACACGCCCGAGAACATCAAGCGCGCCGCGATCGCCGCGATCGAGAGCGGCAAGACGAAATACACCGCCGTCGACGGCATCCCGGAACTGAAGAAGGCGATCTGCGCCAAGTTCGAGCGCGAGAACGGCCTGAGCTACAAGCCCTCGCAGATCACCGTCGGCACCGGCGGCAAGCAGGTGCTCTACAACGCGCTCGTCGCCACGCTGAACCCCGGCGACGAGGTGGTGATCCCCGCCCCCTACTGGGTGAGCTACCCGGACATGGTGCTGCTCGCCGGCGGCACCCCGGTCTTCGTCGAGGGCCGGATGCAGACCGGCTACAAGATCACCGGCGCGCAGCTGGAAGCGGCGATCACGCCGAAGACAAAATGGGTGATCTTCAACTCGCCCTCGAACCCCTCGGGCGCCGCCTATTCGCGCGACGAGCTGAAGGAGCTGACCGACGTGCTGATGCGTCACCCGCAGGTCTGGGTGATGTCGGATGACATGTACGAACACCTGACCTTCGGCGATTTCGAATTCGTCACCCCAGCGCAGGTCGAACCGGGCCTCTACGACCGCACGCTGACCTGCAACGGCGTCTCGAAGGCCTATGCGATGACCGGCTGGCGGATCGGCTACGCGGGCGGCCCGGAAGCGCTGATCAAGGCGATGGGCAAGGTGCAGTCGCAGTCGACCTCGAACCCCTGCTCGATCTCGCAATATGCCGCGGTCGAGGCGCTGAACGGGCCGCAGGATTACGTGATCGAAAGCCGCAAGGCCTTCGAGCGCCGCCGCGATCTGGTGGTTGCCGCGCTGAACACCTGCCCCGGCATCACCTGCCCGACGCCCGAGGGCGCGTTCTACGTCTATCCCTCGATCGAAGGCTGCATCGGCAAGACCTCGGCCGGCGGCGTGAAGATCGAGAACGACGAGGCCTTCGCCGCGGCGCTGCTCGAGGAGGCCGGCGTGGCCGTCGTCTTCGGCGCGGCCTTCGGCCTTTCGCCGAACTTCCGCATCAGCTACGCTACCTCGGACGCCGCGCTGACCGAGGCCTGCGCGCGGATCAAGGCCTTCTGCGAAGGGCTGAAGTAACAGGGGGCATGATGGCGGGCGATCTGCCGGACTACTATTTCCGCATCCGCGAGAACGGCGCGGCGGTGTTCAAGGTCGATACCGAGAACCGCCAGCGCCGGATCGAGATGGACCAGATCGCCGTCGTCAACACCCGCAACGGCGAGATCAAGCCGCAGGGCGACCGGCGGCTTACTCCCGAGGACCTGGCCGAGATCGAGGCCTGGATGGCAAGGCGCGTGGCCCTTCTGGCCGCGCGCGACATCGACGACATCCTGCGCGCCGTCGACTATCTGAACCTGACCACGCATTGGGTGCAGACCAAGGCGAGCGAGGCGCAGCTCGACGAGGTGACCGACAGCCTGTTGCTGGCGATGCATGACCTGCGCACGGTTCTGGTGCGCAAGAAGGCCGAGCGGCTGATGAAGGGCATGCCCTCCGAGGGCAACACCGACTGAACCGGCCGCAAGGGGGCGCCGCCCCCTCACCGCGTACCGCGGCTCACCCCCGGGATATTTTCAGCAATTGGAAGCGGGAAGGTGCCGGTTTTCTCGAAGACCCGGGGCTTTCGCCTTGCCCGAAATACCTCGGGGGTGAGCGGCGCAGGCCGCGAGGGGGCGGCGCCCCCTCACGCCGCATGCAGCCAGGGACCGCGCCAGAACCGCAAGGAGAGCAGCGTCGCGGCGCAGACCAGACCGCAGGCCAGCCCGAGCCAGAGCCCCACGCCCCCCAGCCCGAGCGGGAAGGTCAGCACATAGCCCGCCGGAATGCCGATCAGCCAGTAGCAGGCGCCGGCCACCCACATCGGCACACGCGTGTCCTGCACCCCGCGCAGCAGCCCCATCGCCATCACCTGGGTCGAATCGAAAAGCTGGAACAGCGCCGCCACCGCAAGCAGGCGGGTGGCGAAGCCCAGAATCGCCTGTGCCTCGGGTTTCGCCGTGTCGAGGAAGGGGGCGATCAGCAGCTCCGGCACGCCGAGGAACAGGCCGACCGACAGCAACGCGAAGAGGAAGGACAGCGCCTGCGCCACCGCCGCGCCCCCGCGCAGCCGGGCGAAATCGCGTGCCCCTCTCGCCCGCCCCACCTGCACCGTCGCCGCGTTCGACAGCCCCATGTGCACCATGAAGACGATCGAGGCGAGCTCGAGCGCGATGCCATGCGCGGCGAGCTGCTCGGTGCCGATCCAGCCCATCATCACCGCCGAGGCCTGGAACATCCCGGTCTCGAAGAGCGCGGTGAGCCCGATCGGCATGCCGACGCGGAAGACGACGCGGAAGGCCTCCCAATCGGGTCGCCAGAAACGCTGGAACAGGTGGAAGCGGCGCAGCTCGGGCAGCCAGGCGGCGTAGATCATCAGCAGCACCGCGGTGACGATCTGCACCACCACCGAGGCCAGCGCCGCGCCGCGCAGCCCCATCTCGGGCGCGCCCCAATGGCCGAAGATCAGCGCCCAGTTCAGCGCGGCGTTCAGCCCGACGCCGGCGAGGGTCACCCACATCACCATCTGCGTGCGCAGCTGCGCGCTGAGATAGGCGCGCAGCACCGCGATGATCAGCGCCGGCACCATGCCCCACATCGCGACGCGCAGATAGTCCTGCGCCAGTGCCGCGGTGCCGGGCGCCTGGCCCAGAAGCCGCAGCAGCGGCCCCGCGAAGGCCAGCACCGGCATCACCGCCAGCCCGAACAGGATCGACAGCCACAGCGCCATGCGCGCGTCGCGGCGCACCTGGGTCTCGTCGCCGGCGCCAAGCGCCGCGGCGATCAGCCCCATCACCGCATAGGAAAACCCCGAGCCGAGAAGAAAGAGGATGAAGAACAGCCCCGAGGCCAGCACCGCCGCGGCCAGCTCGGCCACACCATAGCGGCCAAGCATCATCGTGTCGGTGACATGCAGCGCCATCTGCGCGAGATTCGAGCCGACAAGCGGCAGCCCGAGCGCCAGAAGCGCACGGACATGGGCGACGACGGAAAGCCGCGCCGGGGGGATCTGGGCCTGCGGTGAAGACATGGGCGGACGCTAGCCGAGCCCGCCGGCCGCGGCAAGGCGGATGCTCAGTCGCGACGCCGGCCGGTGATCATCGGGGTGACCAGATCCTCGCGCTTCCACAGCCGGTAGAAGGCGATGGCGCCGATGTGCAGCACGACGAGCGCCGCCACCAGCCAGGCAAGACGGTGGTGCCAGGAGAGCGCAAAGCGGTTCCAGTCGGTCGAGACCCAGCCCGCGAGCGGCCCGGTGTTGATGTAGTCCTCGGGGTCGAGGAACAGCCCGGTCAGCACCTGCGCGCTCAGCGCCAGAAGCAGCGCGAGCACCGACCAGCCACCCAGCGGGTTGTGGCCGGTCACCTGCACCGCGCGGCGCGCGGGCAGCGTGCGGGCATAGGCGAGAACCGCCCTCGGCCCTTTCACGAAAGAGGCAAAGCGCGCATTGCGCGGCCCGACGAGGCCCCAGATCAGGCGGAAGATCAGCAGCCCGATCACCGTGTAGCCCAGCCAGAAATGCCAGGTCATCTGCAGCGGCCCGAAATGGCCAAGCAGCCAGGCGCCGATCACGGCGACCGCCAGCAGCCAGTGGAACAGCCGCAGCGCCGGGTCCCAGATCTGCCGGCTCGTCTCGGGGGTGTCGCTCATCATCCGCTCCGTCGCAAAAGATGACCCGGGCGCCGCCGCCCGGGCCGATTTCAGATCTGCACTCCGGTCATTCCGGCAGGCGATACTCGTCGTGGCAGGCCTTGCAGGTGCCGCCGAACTTGCCGAAGGCCGCGGCGAAGGCGCCCGCATCCTCGCCACCGGCCGCCGCGACCAGTGCCGCTCCGGCGTCCTTGAAGGCCTTTTCCTTGGCCAGGAAGTCATCGAAATTCGACCAGATCGCGGGCTTGGCGCGGTTGTCGTCGGGGATCTCGGCGGCCGAGC
This sequence comes from Paenirhodobacter hankyongi, assembly GCF_003664585.1. Taxonomy (GTDB): domain Bacteria; phylum Pseudomonadota; class Alphaproteobacteria; order Rhodobacterales; family Rhodobacteraceae; genus Rhodobacter; species Rhodobacter hankyongi. Next base: position 115,784 of record NZ_RCHI01000006.1, on the reverse strand, counting down.
TGCCCTCGGGGAAGAAATCCTTGAAATCGCTCGTCAGAAGCGGGGCAAGCGCCTCCGCCTCGGTCTTCGCCGCGGCCGGGTCATAGGCCTTGGCGAGTTCGCCCATCTTCTTCATCTCATAACCGAGCTTCTTGAAATAGGTCTGGCGCGCGCCGACGGCCTCCATCGGGCTGGCCACCGCGAGGGTGACGGCCCCAAGGACCATGGCGGCAGGAAGGGTCACGGTAAAGAGCTTGCGCATTCAACGACTCCTGTTGTTGGGCTGGCACCCGATCATACGCATCTGCGCGCCATTTCCGACGCGACATATCGCATCTTCGGAACGTGCCATGCCGCCGTGCGGCTGGTCCAGCCCGCAGGAGACGGATTTCACGAGATTTTCAACCGGGGCGGGAGCGGCGGCAGGAAACCGCCGCCCCCGCCCCCTCCCCCTCGGTCAGGGCTTTGCCGGCACCACCCGCCGCGTGGCCGGATGCAGCGCGGCCCCCAGGATATGGTCGGCCTGATGGATCACATGGCTCGCATGCCCCACAAGCAGCGGGTCGGGCGGCGTGGCAATCGCCGGGTCCTTGTCGGGATAGTCGAGCGTCGACAGGAAGTGCCGCATGCAGTTCAGCCGCGCCCGCTTCTTGTCGTTCGACTTCACGATCACCCAGGGGCTGTCGGCGGTGTCGGTGTAGAAGAACATCGCCTCCTTCGCCTCGGTATAATCGTCCCACTTGTCGAGCGAGGCGAGGTCGATCGGGCTCAGCTTCCAGCGCTTGAGCGGGTCGCTCGCGCGTTCGGTGAAGCGGCGGCGCTGCTCCTCGCGGGTGACCGAGAACCAGTATTTGTAAAGCCGGATCCCCGAGCGCACGAGCATCCGCTCGAATTCCGGGGCCTGGCGCATGAACTCGAGGTATTCGGTCGGCGAGCAAAAGCCCATGACCCGTTCGACTCCCGCGCGGTTGTACCAGCTGCGGTCATAGAAGACCATCTCGCCCGAGGTCGGCAACCAGTTGACATAGCGCTGGAAATACCATTGCCCGCGCTCCTCGTCCGAGGGCTTGTTCAGCGCCACGACCCGCGCGAACCGCGGATTGAGATGCTCGTTGAAGCGCTTGATCGTGCCGCCCTTGCCGGCCGCGTCGCGCCCCTCGAAGAGGATGACGAATTTCTGCCCGGTCTCCTGCGCCCAGAGCTGCACCTTCAGCAGCTCGGCCTGCAACAGCGCCTTCTCCTTCTCGTAGGCGGGGCGGCCCATCCGGTGCGGATAGGGGTATTTCCCGCTCTCGAAAGCCAGCCGGATCGCGTTCGGATCGAGCTTCGGAAAGCTCTGCGGCCCCTTCAGCGCATCCTCGCCCGGCTCGGTCTCGACGGGCGCCGCGACCGGCTCCGCCACCTCCGGCACGACCTCTGCCGCCGGTGCGGGCTCCTGCTGCGGCTCTGCCCCCGCCAGCGTGTCTGCGATGCTCTGATCTTCCATGCGCGTCCCTCCGTCTGATCCGCGTGATCTTGCCGCAAGGCAGCGAAACTGTCCTTGACCCGTGTCAAGAAACCGTCACGAAACCGCCGTGCACGGGCCCCCTTCCGTTCCCCGTCCGCTTCGGGCAGGATGCCCCTCCGGAACAGGCAGGGACAGGGAGAACCGCCATGATCACGCTCTATGGCGTCTATCGCTCGCGCGCGTCGCGCAACATCTGGGCGCTCGAGGAGCTCGGCCTGCCCTGGCAGCTGAAGACGGTCATCCAGGCCTACCGGCTCGAGGCGAAGGGGATCGACCCGAAATCCCCGGGCGCGCCCTTCAACACCCGCTCGCCCGATTTCCTGCGGCTTTCGCCCGCGGGCGCTATCCCGGTGATGGAGGACGCCGGCCTGCTGCTGACCGAGTCGCTCGCGATCAACCTCTACCTCGCGAAGAAGGCCGGCGGCCCGCTGAGCCCGCGCGACGCCCGCGAGGAGGCGCTGATGATGCAATGGGCGCTTTACGGCGCGACCTCGATCGAGGAGCCCGCCCTCGCGATCCAGTTCGCCCTTGCCGCCGGCAAGCCCGATGGCGCCGAGGGCGCGATCGCCGGCGCCGTCGACCGGCTGAACCGGCCGCTCACCGTGCTCGAAACCCATCTCGGCGCGCACAGCCACATGGTCGGCGGCCGCTTCACCGTGGCCGACATCAACATGGCGGAAATCCTGCGCTACGCCCAGGGCCACGCGCCGCTGATGGCGCGCTTCCCGCGCGTCGCGGGCTGGCTCAAGCTCTGCCAGGACCGCCCCGCCTTCCGCAAGATGTGGAGCACGCGCGAGGCCGAGCCCGCGTAAGCCACGCATACCCGCCCTGCCTGCATCGGCAGCCGGAACGGCCCGGCTGCCTTTTTCTTGGCCGAAACACTCCGGGGGGGCCGCCACCGGCCGCGGGGGGCAGCGCCCCCCTGCTTGCCCCCCCTCCCCAAGCTGCGCTATCCCTGACCTCCATACCCAAGAAGGAAAGCGAGCAGCATGGCCGACGATCTTCTCTCCGCGCAGCCGTCCGAGACCTATGACGCCTCCTCGATCGAGGTGCTCGAAGGGCTCGAGCCGGTGCGCAAGCGTCCGGGCATGTATATCGGCGGCACCGACGAGCGCGCGCTGCACCACATGGTCGCCGAAATCCTCGACAACGCGATGGACGAGGCGGTCGCCGGCCACGCCACCCGCATCGGCGTCGAGATGAACGCCGACGGCTCGGTCACCGTCACCGACAACGGCCGCGGCATCCCGGTCGATCCGCATCCGAAATTCCCCGGCAAGTCGGCGCTCGAGGTGATCCTGTGCACCCTGCACGCCGGCGGCAAGTTCTCGAACAAGGCCTATTCGACCTCGGGCGGGTTGAACGGCGTCGGCTCCTCGGTGGTCAACGCGCTCTCCGACCTGATGGTGGTGCAGGTCGCGCGCAACAAGGAACTTTACGAACAGCGCTTCTCGCGCGGCGTGCCGCAGGGGCCGGTCGAGAAACTGGGCGCCGCGCCGAACCGCCGCGGCACCTCGGTCACCTTCCACCCCGACCCCGAGATCTTCGGCTCGCTCGCGCTGAAGCCCTCGCGGCTGTTCAAGATGACACGCTCGAAGGCCTATCTGTTCTCGGGCGTCGAGATCCGCTGGAAAAGCGCGCTTGCGGATGGCGACACGCCGATGGAGGCGACCTTCCACTTCCCGAACGGGCTTTCCGACTTCCTGAATGAGGTGCTGACCGGCACCTCGACCTATGCCGACCGCCCCTTCGCCGGCCGCGTCTCCTTCGAGGAGAAATTCGGCGTGCCGGGCTCGGTCGAATGGGCGATCAACTGGACGCCGGCGCGTGACGGCTTCATCCACAGCTATTGCAACACCGTTCCCACGCCCGAGGGCGGCACGCATGAGGCGGGCTTCTGGAACGCGATCCTGAAGGGCATCCGCGCCTATGGGGAACTCTCGAACAACAAGAAGGCCGCGCAGATCACCCGCGAGGACATGCTCACGGGCGGCTGCGCGCTGATCTCGATCTTCATCCGCGAGCCCTCCTTCGTCGGCCAGACCAAGGACAGGCTCTCGACCGAAGAGGCCGCGAAATGGGTCGAAAGCGCGGTGCGCGACCATTTCGACAACTGGCTGGCGGCCGACCCGAAATCGGCGGGCGCGATCCTCGATTTCCTGGTGCTGCGCGCCGAGGAGCGGCTGCGGCGCCGGCAGGAAAAGGAAACCTCGCGCAAGACCGCGACGAAGAAGCTGCGCCTGCCCGGCAAGCTCGTCGACTGCTCGGCCACCAACCGCTCGGGGACCGAGCTGTTCCTGGTCGAGGGCGACTCGGCCGGCGGCTCGGCCAAGATGGCGCGCGACCGCACCCATCAGGCGCTGCTGCCGCTGCGCGGCAAGATCCTGAACGTTCTGGGGGCGGCCAGTTCCAAGCTCGGCCAAAACCAGGAGATCAACGACCTCGCGCAGGCGCTTGGCGTCGGCCTTGGCACCAAGTTCCGCGTCGACGATCTGCGCTATGACAAGGTCATCATCATGACCGACGCCGATGTCGACGGCGCCCATATCGCCTCGCTGCTGATGACCTTCTTCTTCACCCAGATGCGGCCACTCATTGACAAGGGCCACCTCTACCTCGCCTGCCCGCCGCTCTATCGCCTCACGCAGGGGGCAAAGCGCGTCTATGTCTCGGACGATGCCGAGAAGGAGGCGATGCTGGCCAAGGGCCTGGGCGGCAAGGGCAAGATCGACGTGCAGCGCTTCAAGGGTCTGGGCGAGATGGACGCCAAGGATCTGAAGGACACGACGATGAACCCCGAGACGCGCAAGCTGATCCGGGTGACGATCGACGACGATTTCGCCGGCGAGACCGGCGATCTGGTCGAGCGTCTGATGGGCAAGAAGCCCGAGCTGCGCTTCCAGTACATCACCGAGAACGCGCGCTTCGTGGAAGAGCTGGATGTGTGAGGGGAAGAGCTCAATAGCTGGAATGCGCAGGCTCTACCTTGAGCCTTCAGGGAAAACTGCCCCGTCCGGGGACAGCTATACAGTCTCCTACAGTACGAACTGGAAAGAACTCTGGGAGGGCGTTTTCCCAGGGAGTGATTTTTCTGCCATCAGGAACAATGCAAAGCACTATTGTATGGCCCTAGAGGTTTACGCAGCGCTTATCATAGCAAATGCGGAAGCTGAAAACGCTGGCGGAAACGCCGCAAAAACGCTTAGTCCCTCCATAGAAAAAGGGTTCATCCGCGCCTTCATATGTGACGCTTACGCTCTTTACGAAGGGGTCTTTTCTGCGGAATTTAAAAAACAAAATTCCGCGGAAAGATCTTGGCGCAATATCGCATCCAGCGAATTATTCGAAGAATCATACACTAATAAAAAAGCTCTGATAAAGTTAAATACAGATGTCATAGACCCACGCGACTCCGCCATCCACCAGGACTACGCAGAACAAAAGAACATCAACTACATGGCGCTGGATTACGACACATTTTGCAGAAATCACTGCGCAGTTAAAAAACTCATAACTTGGGCCCGGAAAAGGCCGGGGAAGCAAATTCCCTCTCTGGGAAATTCCACGCTCCTAGAAGACCCTCCCACAAAAAGAAGTGATTGGTTTTTCTAGTTTAAAGCATTTTGCAAACTCAAGACCGGCAGATCGTTGATTTGAAGCTTTAGGCAAAAGCGTATTGCCTTGCAGCTACGCTCCGCCGCCTCACTTCTCCATCGCCTTGATGTATTCCATCAGCTTGACCAGCCGCAGCGGCGTGGGCGTCGGGATGCCGTCGCCGCTGTCGTAAAGCACCACCTGGCCCTCGGTCAGCGCCTCGAAGGGGGGCATGTCGCCCGCCTGCGCGCCGACCATCTCGCCGTGCTGCTTGTAGCCGACGATCTTCGACATCACCCGCGCCTCGGGGAAGACGCCCTCGTTCAGCGTGGTCAGATCGGCAAGCGGCGTCGGGTTCAGCTTCAGCTCCTGGGCGATCGGGCCCGGATCGCGGCCATTGCCGTGACAGCCCGCGCAATAGCTCGCGTAATCCTCGGCGGGCGTCGGCACGCGCTCGGCGGCAGGCGGCAGGCAGGCGGCAAGGGCGAGCGGGGCGATCAGCATCAGGGCGCGCATCGGGGTCTTCCTCTGTTTCGCCACAAGCAAAGCACGCCGGGCGGGCGGGGGCAAGCCGGCGTCCCGCCGCGCCCCCGGCCCCGGGCAGGCCTCAGGCGAGAACCATCTCGGGCACCTCGTCCGGCACGACCAGCGCCGCCTCGGTCTCGGCCAGCACCGCCTCGACCGAAACGCCCGGCGCGCGTTCGCGCAGAACCAGCCCCGCGTCGGTCGGTTCGATCACCGCCAGCTCGGTCACCACCAGATCGACCCGGCGCAGCGTGGTCAGCGGCAGCGTGCAGCGCCGCACGATCTTCGACTCGCCCTTGGCCGAATGCTGCATGCCGACGATCACCCGCGCGGCGCCGGTGGCCAGGTCCATCGCCCCGCCCATGCCCGGCACCATCTTGCCCGGCACCATCCAGTTCGCCAGATGCCCCGCCTCGTCGACCTGCAGCCCGCCGAGCACCGTGGCATCGACATGGCCGCCGCGGATCAGAGCAAAGCTCATCGCGCTGTCGATCGAGGCCGCCCCCGGCACCAGCGCGACGAAACCCGCCCCGGCGTCGGTCAGGCTCGGGTTCTCGAGCCCCTCGGGCGGCAGGCCACCGAGCCCGATCACCCCGTTCTCCGCCTGGAAGAACACGCCCCGTTCGGCTGGCACATAGCGCGCCACCAGGCTCGGCAGGCCGATGCCCAGGTTGACGAGCGCCCCGGGCGCGATTTCCCGCGCGATGCGCCGCGCGATCAGTTCCTTCGCGTTCATCTCTGCTCCTCCTCAGCCGCGCATCAGCAGGTGATCGACCAGCACGCCGGGCGTCTTCACGGCATCCGGGGGGATCGCACCCACCGGCAGGTAATGTTCCGCCTCGGCGATCACCACCCGACCGGCAAGCGCGATGATCGGGTTGAAGTTATGCGCGGTCAGGGAATAGGTCAGGTTGCCGATGTAATCGGCCTGATGCGCGCCGATCAGGGCGAAATCGGCGGTGATCGGCAGCTCGAGCAGGAAGCGCTTGCCCTCGACCTCGATCACCCGCTTGCCCTCCTCGACCTCGGTGCCGAGCCCGGTCGGCGTCAGCACCCCGCCGAGCCCCGCGCCCCCCGAGCGGATCCGCTCGATCAGCGTGCCCTGCGGGACCAGCTCGACCGCGATCTCGCCCGCCAGCATCTTCGCCTGGGTCTCGGGGTTCAGCCCGATATGCGAGGTGACGACGCGGCGCACCGCGCCCGCGGTGATCAGCTTGCCGATCCCGCGCCCGGGATTCGCCGTGTCATTGGCGATCACCGTCAGCTCGCGGGCCTGCCGCGCCACCAGCGCGTCGATCATCCGCTCGGGCGTGCCCACCCCCATGAACCCGCCGATCAGCAGGCTCGAGCCGTCGGGAATCCGCTCTGCCGCGGCCTCCGGTTTCAGCGCACCCTTCATCCAGAATCCTTTCCGCGGCGATCCCGGCCCCTGCCGGTTCCGCCGTGCCCCTCTGTGCGGCCCCGCGCGCCCCGGAGACCATCCCCATTCGCCGCGACGGGGGCGCCGCGGCCGAAAATGCCGACGCCCGTCGCCGGGCGCAGGACCCGCACCGGATCCGCCATCTGCCGAAGATGCCGCCATGCGCTTTCCCGGGCCGCCGGAATTTCGGCCGCGGGCTGCGCCTCGCTCTCCTCCAGTGCCGCCGCTGCCGGCCGCGCCTCGGCCACCTTCATGAAGCCTCTCATCCTCCGATGCAAGGGCGGGTTCGGCCGTCCGACTGTGCAGCGCCGCACAAAACGGCACAGGGATGCTGCGGATGCATCCGTGCCATGGACCCTTGCGAATTCATGCTCTAACACTTGTCGTGAAGATCATGCCGGACGCGCGCCGGGGCTCCCCCGCGCGCCACGTACCGGCGACATGCAGCAGGGAACCGACACATGGGCAAACACCTTCTTACCACCGGCACCGCGATCCTTCTGGCACTGGCGGCGCCGGCCGGCGCCGAAACCACGCTGACCGTGGCGAACTGGCTGCCGCCGTCGCATCCGCTGGTGTCGGAGGTGATCGTGCCGATGACCGAGAAGATCGCCGAGGCGACGCATGGCGAGGTGAAGGCGACGATCCTGCCCGCCCCGCTCGGGCCGCCCGGCGCGCATTTCGACTTTGCGGTGAACGGCGTCGCCGACATCACCTTCGGTGTGCAGGGCTACAACCCCGGCCGGTTCAAGACCACGAACGTGGTCGAGCTGCCGTTCCTTGGCGAAAGCGCCGAGGACGTCTCGGTCGCCTATTGGAAGGTGTGGGAGAAATACCTCAAGCCCGCCGGCGAATACGATCAGGTCAAGGTGCTCGCCGTGTTCAGCCACGGCCCGGGCGAGATCTTCATGAAGGACGGCGACGTCTCCTCGCCCGACTTCCTGCAGGGCAAGAAGATCCGCGTCGGCGGCGGCATCGTGCACGAGATCGTCTCGGCGCTTGGCGCGGCGCCGGTCGAGGGGCCGTCGTCGAAGGCCTACGAGCTGCTCAGCCAGGGCGTCGCCGACGGCATCACCTTCCCCTATGAATCGGTGAATTACTTCAAGCTGATCCCGCAGCTGAAGAAGGCGGTGGCGGTGCCGGGCGGGCTGTTCAACACCTCGTTCTACATCGTGATGAACAAGGCGAAATGGGACAGCCTGACGCCCGAGGAACAGGCGCAGATCGACAGCGTCACCGGCGAGGCGCTTGCCCGGATGGCCGGGCAGATGTGGGACCGTCAGGATGCGATCGGTCGCGAGGCGATGGCAGGCAAGATCGCGATCGAGCCCGCGACCGAGGCGCAGATCGCCGCCTGGAAGACCGCGCTGCAGCCGCTCGTCGACGCAAAGCTCGCCGAGGCCGCCTCGGCCGGGATCGACGCGAACGCCGCCGAGGCGATGCTGAAGGACGAGATCGCCAAGGAAGAGGCCGCGAAGTGAACGACAAGGCTGCGGAGGTCTTCCTCCGCACCCCCGAGACCGACCCGTCCTCGGGCCGCCACCCCGAGCCCGTGCCGGTGCGCCGCACCCGCGCGCGGCTGGTGCTGGCCGCGATCTGCGGCGCGATGCTGCTGGCGATGATGGGGCTGACCGTGGCCGACGTTCTTGGCCGCTATCTGCTCGGCGCGCCGATCACCGGCGCGACCGAGCTGACCGAGATGATGCTGGCCGCGGTGATCTTCCTCGGCCTGCCGGCGGTCAGCCTCGACCGTGACCATGTCACCGTCGACATCGTGACCGAGCACCTGCCCGACCGGCTGCAGCCCTGGCGCGAGCTGCTGGCGGCGCTGGTCTCGGCGGCGATGCTGTCTGTCGTCAGCTGGCGGATCTGGGTCTATGCCGGGCAGATCGCGGGCTATGGCGGGGCGACGAACTCGCTGCGCCTGCCGATCGCGCCGCTCGGCTATCTGGCCGCGACCTGCTGCGCCATCGGCGCGGCCTTCACCCTTTACGCCGCGCTGCGCGGCCTGCGTCGCAAGTGACGGGGACATGATGGAACATTGGCAGCTTGGCATCGCGATCCTTCTCGTGCTGCTTCTGGGCGGCGTGCCGATCGCCTTTGCGCTGACCGCGGTGGGGCTCGTCGGCACGATCTCGATCATCGGCTGGGCGCCGGCGATGGCGCTGCTCGGCTCGACCTTCTTCGACAATGGCCGCGACTATTCGCTGTCGGTGCTGCCGCTGTTCCTGATGATGGGCAATTTCGTGGTGCAATCGGGCATCGCGAGCGAGCTCTACAATGCCGCCTATGCCTGGCTGCGCCACCGCAAGGGCGGGCTCGCGACGGCGACGGTGATCGCCTGCGGCGCCTTCAGCTCGGTCTGCGGCTCGTCGATGGCGACCGCGGCGACGATGACGCGCATCGCGCTCCCTTCGATGCGGCGCTTCGGCTATCCCGACCGGCTCTCCACCGCCTCGATCGCGGCGGGCGGCACGCTCGGCATCCTGATCCCGCCCTCGGTGATCCTGGTGTTCTACGGGATCATGACACAGCAGGACATCGGCAAGCTGTTCCTTGCGGGCATCATCCCCGGCCTCCTCGGCATCTTCGGCTATGCGATGGCGGTGCGCTTTTCCGTGGCCACGGGCAAGGACGATCTGCCGGTCGAGCCGAAGCTGCCGCTCAGGGACCGCATCCTGGCGCTGAAGGGCACGGCGGGGGCGCTGCTGCTCTTCGTCTATGTGATGGGCGGGATCTATCTGGGCGTCTTCACCCCCACCGAAAGCGCGGGCATGGGCGCGGGCGGGGCCCTGCTTCTGACGATCCTGTCGCGGCGCTTCAGCTGGGGCGCGCTGATCGACGTGCTCTACGACACGATGAAGACGACGGCGATGATGTTCTTCATCCTGTTTGGCGCGCTGACCTTCTCGAACTATGTCAACCTCTCCGGCATGACCCGCGACATCCAGGCCTTTCTCGAGGCCTTCGGCGGCAACCGCTGGGGGGTGATCGTGCTGATCCTGCTGATCTATCTGGTGCTCGGCTGCGTGTTCGAGAGCCTGTCGATGATCATGCTGACGGTGCCGGTGTTTTACCCGATCGTCGCGGCACAGGGGTTCGACCTGATCTGGTTCGGCATCTTCGTGGTGGTGGTGACGGAAATTTCCTACATCACCCCGCCGGTCGGGCTGAATGCCTTCGTTCTGCGCTCGGTGGTGCCGGACGTGGCGCTCGGCACGATCTTCCGCGGCCTCGGCCCCTTCATCGTCGCCGACATCATCCGCATCGCGCTCTTGACGCTGGTGCCGGGGCTGGTGCTGTTCCTCACCTGAGAGCGCGGCCGAACTGCCGCCGCCACGCCCCGGGCGAGAGCCCATAGCGGGCGTGGAAGGCGCGGCGCAGCCCCGCGGCCGAGCCGAAGCCCGCTGCCTCCGCGACCGCCTCGAGCGGCGCCTCCGAGGACTCGAGCAGCTCAGCCGCCCGCGCCAGCCGCGCCTGCGCGTGATAGCGCGCGGGGGTGGTGCCCGTCGCCTCGGCAAAGCGGCGCAGGAAGGTGCGCTCCGACATCCCCGCCAGCGCCGCCAGCGCCCGCGCCGGCGGGGTTTCGGCCAGATCCCGCGCCAGCGCCTCGAGGATCGGCGCAAGCCGCCCTCCCTCCCCCGCCCGCGGCACCGGGCGCAACAGGAACTGCGCCTGCCCGCCCTCGCGCGAGGCGGGCATGACCAGGCGCCGCGCCACAAGGTTCGCCGCCTCGGCCCCGAAGTCGCGGCGCACGATATGCAGGCCAAGGTCCATCCCCGCGGCCGAGCCCGCCGAGGTCAGGATCTGCCCCTCGTCGACGAACAGAACATCGGGCTCCACCCGCACCGCCGGAAAGCGCGCGGCCAGCGCCTCGGCATAGCGCCAGTGCGTCACCGCCCGCCGGCCATCGAGCAGCCCCGTGGCGGCCAGCACGAAGGCGCCCGAGCAGATCGAGGCGAGCCGCGCCCCCCGCGCATGCGCCACCCGCAACGCCGCGATCAGCGCCTCGGGCACCGGCGCGTCAAGGCCGCGCCAGCCCGGCACCACGATCAGCCCGGCCTCCGCCAGAAGCTCCAGCCCGCCATCGCAGCCGATGCGCAGCCCACCCTCGGCCCGCATCGGCCCGGGATCGGCCGCGGCGGTCGCACAGCGATACCAGTTCGGCCCCATCTCGGGGCGGGGAAGGCCGAAGATCTCGGTCGCGATGCCGAACTCGAAGGTGCACAGCCCGTCATAGGCCAGCACCGCGACGCGCGGGTTGCCGATCGGCGGCAAGGCAAGGTTTGGCAGAATCTGCGCGATCGTTGTCATGCTGCCAGCTTACGCGCGCGGGTGCCGGCTGCCAAGATCCGGTCATCGAGAGAAGGAGAGCCCGATGAACCCCGTCCTTGCCCGCCCCGCCCCCGCGCCCGAAAGCCTGATCGCGCCGCTTGCGCTGCAATGCGCGCTGCACACCGATTGCCACGACGTGCATGACGCGATGGCCCTGCCCGATCCGGGGTTCGTGCTGCTGCATGTGATGGGCACGCCCGAGACCTATGCCCGCCGCCATGTGCCGGGCGCGATCTTCCTGCCGCACCGGCAGCTGACGGCCGAACGGCTGGCGGGCTGGCCCGCGGACACGCTCTTCGTCGTCTACTGCTCGGGCCCGCATTGCAACGCGGCCGAACAGGCGGCGCTGGCGCTGGCGCGGCTCGGCCGGCCAGTGAAGATCATGCTGGGCGGGATCCTGGGCTGGGAGTTCGAGGGCTTCGCCTTCGCCACCGCCCCCGCCGCCTGACCCTCTGGCCCAAACGGCACGAAGCGGCCCCCGAGGGGGCCGCCTGCGCTGCCGTCACTCGGCGGCGAAGAGGTTGGTGAACTTGCCGCACCAGTCGTTCGGCTTCACCACCGGCCAAAGGCCGCGGCTGCTGTCATCCTTCTGGGTGACAGGCGGATTCGCGCGGCACAGGCCGCCGTCGTCGAGCTGGCTGGGGGAGTTTGCCACGTGGTCTTCGTAGAACACGCAGGCGTTGCAGGATTGATGCGCCATGATCGCCTCCTTGGCTTGCTGGATTGCAGGTCGCGGATGGCTGGCGGGCATCAAGGCTGGCTGGCTGTCTGAAGGCAGACTACGCCCCCGACTCGCCATCGTCAAGAAAAATTCAACGATTCCAATTAGTTGACTGATTTCATCAGGGTTTCCAGGGAAAGAAAAACAGTCGGATTTGGAGATCCGCCCCCCGGAAATGCGAAACGCCGGGCACAGGGCCCGGCGTTCGTGCAAAGCATGTGAGCCGAAATCAGGCTTCGGCTTCGCCTTCGGCGGCTTCGGCCGAGATCAGCCCCGACGGCGCCGCGATGTTGGCGACGACGAAGTTGCGATCGACGGTCGGCTTGCAGCCTTCCGGCAGCGCGATGTCATTGATGTGGATGACGTCACCGATCAGCTTGCCGGTCAGGTCGACGGTGATGTGATCCGGGATGTCACCGGCCAGCACCTCGAGTTCGACTTCCGGACGCACGACGGTCAGGGTGCCGCCACGCTTCAGGCCCGGCGCGGCCTCGGCGTTGTCGAAGTTCACGTGGATGAACAGGTTGATGCGCGAGGCACGGTGGGTGCGCATGAAGTCGATGTGGGTCGGCAGATCCTTGACCACATCCTTCTGCACGCCGCGGCAGATCACGCGCACATCTTCCTGACCTTCAACCTTCAGGTTGAAGAGGGTCGACATGAAGCGGCCCTTGCGCAGGCGGGTCAGCAGCTTGTTGTAGTCGAAGTTCAGAGCGACCGGCTCCTTGCCGTCACCGTAGACGATGCCGGGCACCATGCCCTGACGACGTGCAGCGCGAGCGGCCCCCTTGCCCGTCCCCGTGCGCACGACGGCTTCGATCGTTTCGATCTCTTTAGCCATTTGGGAATTCCTTACATCTGGCGTTTCGGGCCGCCTCCAAGGGTGCCGGCCCATGAGGCGGTGCGGATAAGCCGAAAAGCCCAGTTTGGCAAGGCAAAAGTGGCCCGCCGACGCCGGCCCCGCCCCGGCCCCGCACGGGCGGGGATTGCATGCGGAGTTCATCTGACATAAGTCAGGTAAAATACCGGACAAAGGTCAGACATCATGCCCGCAAACCTGCCCCCACCCGATGCCGTCGCCCGCGTGCGCCGCTTCAACCGCGCCATCACCCGTGCCGTCGGCGCGCTCAACACCTCGTTCCTCGACCGTGGCCGGCCGCTTGGCGCGGCGCGGGTGCTGAACGCGATCGGTCAGGGCCGCAGCGATCTGGGCGAGATCCGCGCCTATCTCGGCCTCGATTCGGGGCTGATGAGCCGGCTCCTGCGCGGGCTCGAGGCCGAGGGGCTGGTCGCGACCGCCGCCGACGCGCAGGACAGCCGCCGCCGGGTGGTGCACCTGACCCCGGCCGGCGCCGCGGAATTCGCCGAATACGAGCGGCTGTCGGACGCCCAGGCCGCAGGCATCCTTGCCACTCACCCCGATCCCGGGGCACTGCTCGCCGCGATGGACCTGATCGGTTCGGCGCTCGGGCGCGACCGGATCACGCTCGAGGTCTGCGACCCGCGCAGCCCCGAGGCGCTCCGCTGCCTGCAGGCCTATTACGCCGAGCTGGCCGCGCGCCTGCCGCACAGCTTCGACGTCTCGCTCTCCTGCGACCCGCAGGCCGAGGCGATGATGGCGCCCCGCGGCGCCTTCCTCGTCGCGATGTCGGACGGGCTGCCGCTCGGCTGCGTCGGGCTGAAGGGCACCGATGCGGGCTATGCCGAGATCAAGCGGCTCTGGGTGGCCCCGGCGGCACGCGGGCTCGGCCTGGCCCGCCGGCTGATGGACGGCGCCGAGGCGGCGGCGCAGGGTCTCGGCATCGCGCTGCTGCGGCTCGACACCAACAGCGCCCTGCCCGAGGCCATCGCGCTCTACCGTGCCACCGGCTGGACCGAGATCGCGCGCTTCAACGACGATCCCTACCCCGATGTCTTCTTCGAGAAGCGCCTCGCTCAGGCGTAGCTGTCGAAGAAGCCCTCGGGCACCAGCAGGTTCTCGCGCCGCAGCGCCTTGACGTCGCGCTCCCCGCACAGCGCCATCGAGGTGTCGAGCTCCTTGCGGATGATCTCGAGCGCCGTGGTCACCCCCGCCTCGCCCATGGCGCCGAGACCATAGATGAAGGCCCGGCCGATCATCGTGCCGGTCGCGCCAAGCGCCAGCGCCTTCAGCACGTCCTGCCCCGAGCGGATGCCGCTGTCGAGGAAGACCTCGGTCCTGTCGCCGACCGCGGCGAGGATCGAGGGCAGCATGCGGATCGTCGACAGCGCGCCATCGAGCTGCCGGCCGCCGTGGTTCGAGACCACGATCGCATCGGCGCCGAAATCGGCCGCCATCCGCGCGTCCTCGGCATCGAGGATCCCCTTCAGGATCAGCTTGCCGCCCCATTGGTCCCGAATCCGCGCGATCTTCGACCAGTCGAGCTTGGGGTCGAACTGCTCGGCGGTCCAGGTCATCAGCGAGGACGGGTCGTTCACCCCCTTCGCATGGCCGACGATATTGCCGAAGAAGCGCCGCGGCGTGCCCAGCATCTCGAGCCCCCACTGCACCTTCGTCGCCATGTTGACGATGTTGGGCAGGGTCAGCTTCGGCGGCGCCGACAGGCCGTTCTTCAGGTCCTTGTGGCGTTGCCCGAGGATCTGAAGATCGAGCGTCAGCACCAGCGCCGAACAGCCCGCCTTCTTCGCCCGCTCGATGATCGCGTCGACGAAGTCCTCGTCGCGCATCACGTAAAGCTGGAACCAGAACGGCGCCGGCGACTGCGCCGCCACATCCTCGATCGAGCAGATCGACATCGTCGAGAGGGTGAAGGGCACACCGAATTTCGCCGCCGCCCGCGCCGCCTTGATCTCGCCGTCGGCGCGCTGCATGCCGGTCATCCCGACCGGGGCCAGCGCCACCGGCATCGCCACCTTCTGGCCGATCATCGCGCTTTCGGTGCTGCGCCCCGACATGTCCACGGCCACCTTCTGCCGCAGCCGGACCTGGGCGAAATCCGAGATATTCTCGCGGAAGGTCTGTTCGGTGTAGGAGCCGCTCTCGCAATAGTCGAAGAACATCTTCGGCGTGCGCTTGCGGTGCAGCTCCTTCAGATCGGCGATGCAGGTGATGACGGCCATGGGAAAACCTCCGCTTCTGGTAATGTCGCCTTACCAATTCAAGCGGGAAAGATCAATCCGCCGGAAAGCCCCGACTCTCCCGCCCGGCTTTCTCCTTGCCGAAAATACCTTCGGGGGGTGAATGCCGAAGGCAGAGGGGGGCAGACGGCCCCCCTGCGCAGGGCCCGGAACGCCCTCAGGCCGAATGCGCGCCCGCGGCAAGCTCGGCCACGCGGGCCAGAACCTCGGCCGGGGACTTGCCCTCGCCCACCAGCTTCACGATCGCCGAGCCGACGACACAGCCGTCGGCGACGCCCGCGATGGTGCGCGCGGCCTCGGGCGTCGAGATGCCGAAGCCCACCACCACCGGCAGATCGGTCGAGGCCTTGATCCGCGCCACCTCGGGGCCGACATCGCCCGCCTGCGCCGCCTGGCTGCCGGTGATGCCGGTGACCGAGACGTAATAGACGAAGCCCGAGGTGTTCTGCAGCACCTTCGGCAGGCGCTTGTCATCGGTCGTCGGCGTCGCGAGACGGATGAAATTCAGCCCCGCGTTCTTCGCCGGGATGCAGAGCTCCGCATCCTCCTCGGGCGGCAGGTCGACGACGATCAGCCCGTCGACACCGGCCTTCAGCGCATCGGCCACGAACTTCTCGCTGCCGCGGTTATAGATCGGGTTGTAATAGCCCATCATCACGATCGGCGTGACGTCGTCGGTCTTGCGGAACTCGGCCACCATGTCGAGCGTCTTCTGCAGGGTCTGGCCGCCATCCAGCGCGCGCTGACCGGCAAGCTGGATCGTCGGACCGTCCGCCATCGGATCGGTGAAGGGCATGCCCAGCTCGATCACGTCGACGCCCGCCGCGGGCATCCCCTTCATCACCGCGAGCGAGGTCTCGATATCCGGGTCTCCCGCCATGATATAGGCGACGAAGGCCTTCTTCCCCTCGGCCTTCAGCGCGGCAAATCTGGCATCGATGCGAGTCATGTGCGGTCCCCTGCTCTGTCCGCCCGGGTTTGCGGCATGGATGCGGGAAAATCAATGCCGAAAGGGGCGCGGCTTGCCATGCAACGCGCGCCCGCGTAAGAGGCCCGCAACAGCGGATGAGCGAGAGGGCAAGATCATGGGCTTCAAGATGGGGATCGTCGGGCTCCCGAACGTGGGCAAGTCGACGCTGTTCAACGCGCTCACCAAGACCGCCGCGGCGCAGGCGGCGAACTTCCCCTTCTGCACGATCGAGCCGAACGTGGGCGAGGTCGCGGTGCCCGACGCGCGGCTCGAGGCGCTGGCCGCGATCGCCGGCTCGAAGCAGCTCATTCCGACCCGGATGACCTTCGTCGACATCGCGGGCCTCGTGAAGGGCGCCTCGAAGGGCGAGGGCCTTGGCAACCAGTTCCTCGCGAACATCCGCGAGGTCGATGCCATCGCCCATGTGCTGCGCTGCTTCGAGGATGGCGATGTGACCCATGTCGAGGGCCGCGTCGACCCGATCGCCGATGCCGAGACGATCGAGACCGAGCTGATGATCGCCGACCTCGAGAGCCTGGAAAAGCGGCTGGCGAACCTTTCGCGCAAGATCAACGCCGGCGACAAGCAGGCGAAGGAAGACGCGCGCCTGATGCTGGCCGCGAAGGAGGTCCTCGAAAAGGGCCTTCCCGCGCGCACCGTCAAGATCGTCGAGGACGACCGCAAGGCCTGGAACATGCTGCAGCTGCTGACGGCGAAGCCGGTGCTCTATGTCTGCAACGTCGAGGAGGCGCAGGCAGCGACCGGCAACGCGCTGTCCGAGAAGGTGGCGCAGATGGCGCAGGAACAGGGCGCCGCCTCGGTGGTGATCTCGGCCAAGATCGAGGAAGAGATCAGCCAGCTCGACGACGAGGAAGCGAAGATGTTCCTCGAGGAGCTCGGCCTGCACGAGGCCGGCCTCGACCGTCTGATCCGGGCGGGCTATCAGCTTCTGGGCCTCGAGACCTATTTCACCGTCGGCCCGAAGGAGGCCCGCGCCTGGACGATCCGCAAGGGCACGCTTGCGCCGCAGGCGGCGGGCGTCATCCACGGCGATTTCGAGCGCGGCTTCATCCGCGCCGAGACCGTGGCCTATGAGGATTACGTGAAATACAAGGGCGAGACCGGCGCCAAGGAGGCGGGCAAGTTCCGCGTCGAGGGCAAGACCTACGAAGTCCAGGACGGCGACGTGCTGCACTTCCTGTTCAACGCCTGAGCCCATCCGGGACGGACATCCCGGGGGGCGCCAAAGGCGCCGCCCGGACGCCCTGCACGCGATCCGCGCAAGACGCCCGGGCGACCGGGGAGGATCTGTCCGAAGGCCGCGCTCAGGCGGCCTTCAGCTGGGCGGAGGTCGCCGCCGCCGCAAGCCGCGGCTTGACGATCCGCAGCGCGATGACCGAGACCGCCGTGCCCGCCAGCATCGCGATCACGAAGCCCGGCAGGTTGCCCACCGCGTTCGGGATCGGCAGCACGAAGATGCCGCCATGGGGCACCTTGAGCTGAACCCCCATCGCCATGCAGATCGCACCGGCCACCGCCGAGCCCGCGATCAGCGACGGGATCACCCGGAACGGGTCGCGCGCGGCGAAGGGGATCGCGCCTTCGGTGACGAAGGACAGGCCCAGCACGAAGGCCGCATTGCCCGCCTCGCGTTCCTCGGGGGTGAAGCGGTTGGCAAAGAGCTTCGTCGCGATCGAGAGCGCGAGCGGCGGCGTCATGCCGGCGCACATCACCGCGGCCATCGGCTCGGTCACGTTCGCGGCGATCAGCGTGGTGCCGAAGGCGTAGGCCGCCTTGTTGATCGGCCCGCCCATGTCGACCGCCATCATCCCACCGAGCAGCGCGCCAAGAACCGCCGCCTGCGCGCCCTGCATCCCCTGCAGCCAGGCGGTGAGCGCGGCCAGGAGTTCCGCCGTCGGCTTGCCGATCACATAGAACATCAGCAGCCCGGTGATCGAGACGCCCAGAAGCGGCAGGATCAGCACGGGTTTCAGCCCCTGCAGCGTCTTCGGCAGCTTGATCGCGCGGTTCAGCCACAGCACCGCATAGCCGGCGATGAAGCCCGCGAGGATGCCGCCGATGAAGCCCGCGCCGATCGTGCCGGCGATCACGCCGCCGGTCATGCCGGGCGCGATGCCGGGCCGGTCGGCGATCGAGAAGGCGATATAGCCAGCCAGCGCCGGCACCATCAGCGTGAAGGCCCCCTTCGCGCCGATCTGGAACAGCGTCCAGCCAAGCGTGCCCTGATGCGCGTCGTCATAGACATAGATGCCGCCAAGCGCGAAGGCGATGGCGATCAGGATGCCGCCCGCCACGACGAAGGGCAGCATGAAGGACACGCCGGTCATCAGGTGCTTGTAGACACCCGCCGCGCCACCGGCCTTCGCCGAAGCGGCACCGCTTTGCGCCTCTGCCGGGGCCTCGTCCTGCCCGGCCCTCAGCACCGCGGCCTCGGCGATGGCGCGGCGGATCAGCCCGGCGCCGTCGTTGATCGCGGGTTTCGTCTGCGACTGGAACACCCTCTTGCCGGCAAAGCGGCTCAGCTCGACCTGGCGGTCGGCGGCGATCACCACGAGGTCCGCCGCGGCAATCTCCGCCGCCGTCAGCGCGTCTTCCGAACCGACCGAGCCCTGGGTCTCGACCCGGATCTCGGCGCCGATTTCCTTCGCGCCCTGCTGCAGCCCCTCGGCCGCCATGAAGGTATGCGCGATGCCGGTCGGGCACGAGGTGATCGCGACGATCTTCAGCCCGGCGCCGATGCCCGGCGCCGATGCAGCGCCCTCGAGCCGGCCGAGCACCGCGGCGGGCGCATCGAGCACCTCCTGCAGCGTCGCGCGCAGCACCTGCTTGCCCTCGAAGCGCGGATCGGGCGGCAGCTCGCCCACCAGCAGCACCTTCGCCGCACCCGCCACCGTCGCGGCGTCGAGCGGGTCGCTCACGCCCTCGGGCATGTGCAGCTCGATCCGGATCGCGCGGCCCAGCCCGGCCGCGGCCTTCTTCAGCGCTTCGCGCGCCAGCATCCCGTGCGTCGCCAGGGTCTCGGCGCCGATCACGGCCACGATATCGGACATTTCTTCCTCCTGTCCTCCAGTGTCTTCTCCGCCCGGCCCCATCCGGGCCCGGGCCTCCCGCATCGGCGACCGCCCGTGGGCGGTGCGCCCTTTTCGTCCGGCCGGGTCTCCCTCCCCGGCCGCAATCCCGCTCAGCCCTCGGCGAGCCACGCCGAAAGCGGGCGCACCGGCACGGCGCTGGCAAGCGAGCGCAGCTCGGTCCTTTCGGGCAGGTGAGGGCCGGCGTTGCGCAGCTTGCCCACCGAAAAGGCGGTGGCGCGCTGTGCCAGCCGGTCGAGCGTCAACCCCTCGGCCAGCGCCGAGACGATCCCCGCCACCATCGCGTCGCCCGCCCCCACGGTCGATCCGTGCGAGAGCGCGACCGGGGCCGCGTGGACGGCCGCGTCACGACCGACGAAGATCGCCCCCTCGGTGCCCAGCGACACGACGACGAGCGCAATGCCGCGATCAAGCAGCCCCCGCGCCGCGGCAACCAGATCGGCGCGCACGGCCAGAGGCCGGCCAAGGCACTCCTCGAGTTCGTGCCGGTTCGGCTTGATCGCGAAGGGGGCGGCATCGGCGGGCAGCGCCAGCGCCGCGCGCAGCGGCGCGCCCGAGACATCGAGCATCACCCGCGCGCCGCGCCGGGCCAACCCGCCCGCAAGCCGCGCCGAGGCGTCGTCCTCAAGCCCCGGCGGCTGGCTGCCCGAGATCGCGACAAGCGCGCCCGCGCCCACATCCGCAAGGCTGTCGGCCACCGCCGCCAGATCGCGCGCCGAGGCGGAAAAGCCCGGCAGGTTGACGTCGGTGGTGCGCCCGCCCTCCTCCAGCAGCTTGATGTTGGTGCGCGTGGGTTCCGCGAGCCGCACCATGCGGTCGGCAATCCCCTTCGAGGCGAAAAGCTTCTCGAAGCGCGCGGCGTTTTCGGCGCCAAGCAGGCCATGAATGGCGACCCGCGCGCCCCAGTCCGCGAGGCAGGAGGCGACGTTCACCCCCTTGCCGCCCGGGTCGTGGCGGGCCGAGCGGGCGCGGGCGACCTCGCCCGGCACCAGCTGCGAAAGCCCCACGGTCAGATCGACGGCCGGGTTCAGCGCGACGGTGTGAAGGTCGGCGCTGTGAAGGTCGGCGGCGCTCATGACGCCACCTGCGGATCAAGGGCGAGCGCGCGCACCTGATCGGCGTCGGTCATCGCCAGCGCCCGTTCGGCCAGCGCCTGCAGCGCGGGCAGCGCCGCACCGCGCAGCCGCGCCTTCACCGCCGGGATGTCGCGCGGCGTCATCGACAGCTCGTCGACGCCAAGGCCGGCCAGCAGCCCCGCCCCGAAGGGATCGCCCGCGATACCGCCGCAGACACCGACCCAGCGGCCATGCGCATGCGCGCCCTTCACCGTCGCCGCGATCAGCGCCAGCACCGCGGGGTGCAGGCTGTCCGCCTCGGGCGCCAGCACCGGGTTCTGCCGGTCGATCGCCAGCGTGTATTGCGTCAGGTCATTGGTGCCGATCGAGAAGAAATCGGCATGCCGCGCCAGCCGGTCGGCCAGGAGCGCCGCCGAGGGCACCTCGATCATGATGCCGAGCGGGATCTCGGGCGCCTTCATCTCGGCGCGGATCCGCCCCGCCGTCTCGCGCAGCGCGATCAGCTCGGGTTCCGAGGTGATCATCGGGAACATCACCGAGATCCGGGCGCCATCGCGCGCCGCGCGGTAGAGCGCACGCAGCTGCGGCACCAGCAGTTCCGGCCGGCGCAGCAGAAGCCGCGCGCCACGCACGCCAAGGAAGGGGTTCTCCTCGCGCGGCAGGTCCAGATAGGAGACCTGCTTGTCGCCGCCGATGTCGAGCGCGCGGATGACGAGCGGCCGGTCCCCCATCGCCTCGGCCATCGCGCGATAGGCCTGATACTGGTCTTCCTCGGTCGGGCTTTCGGCGCGTTCGAGGAACAGGAACTCGGTGCGCATCAGCCCGACGCCCTCGGCCCCTTGGGCAAGCGCGAAGGGCGCCTGTTCGGCGAGGTTGATGTTCGCACCGATCTCGATGCGGTGACCGTCGGTGGTGGCCGCCGGCAGCGCGCGGGCGGCGGCATCCAGCTCGCGCCGCCCCTCCTCGGCCGCGATCCAGGCGCGGGCCGAAGCCAGATCCGCCTCGGAGGGCTCGAGATAGAGCCGCCCGCCGGTGCCGTCGACGATCGCCTCGGCGCCATCGGTCAGCCGCGACAGCGCCGCGCCCGCGCCGACCACCGCCGGCAGGCCGAGCGTGCGCGCAAGGATCGCGCTGTGCGAGGTCGGCCCGCCCTGCGCGGTCACCAGGCCACGGACCCGCGCGGGGTCGAGCCCGGCGGTGTCGGTGGGCGTCAGGTCGTCGGCGATCAGGATCGTGCCTTCGGGCAGCTCGGCCGGGGTCGGACGCGCCAGCACCGGATCGATCAGGGCAAGCACCCGCTGCCCCACGTCGCGCAGATCGGCCGCGCGGCCGGCGAGGATCGCATTGCCCGAGCGGCGCATCGGCTCGGCCGCCTCCTCGATCGCGCGGTTCCACGACCAGGCAAGGCCATGGCCGTCGACCAGGGATTGCGAAGCATGGATCACCAGCGCCGGATCACCGAGCAGCTCGGCCTGGGCGCGGAAGATGCCGGCGTCGGCCTCGCCCAGACGGCGGGCGGTGTCATCGGCGAGCGCGCGCAGCTGTTCACGGGCCCGGGCCAGCGCCGCGTGCAAACGGTCGGCGGCGCGGGCCAGATCCTCGGGCTTGCCGGGCTCGGCATCGGGGATCTCGGTCGGCCCGGTCTCGAGCCGATGGAGCCGCCCGATCGCCAGCCCCGGCGCGGCCGACACCCCGTCGATCACTCGCGCATCGTCGACATCGGGGGCGTGAACCGGCTGCCAGCCACCCGCCGCCTGCGCCGCGGCCCGCTTCGCCTCGGCCTGTGCGGCCTGCGCCTTCTCGCGCGCCGACAGGCCCGCGACGACGATGCGCAGGGTCGAGAGCGCATCGGCCGCATCCGGCCCCTCGGCCGAGAAGGTCAGCGCATCGCCCGCCTTCAGCCCGAGCTGCAGCAGCGACAGCATGTTGCGCGCGTCCGCCGCCTCGGCCCCGTGGCGCACGCGGATGCGCGAGGAGAAGCGCCGCGCCGTCTCGGCCCATTCGGTCGCCGGGCGCGCATGCAGCCCCGAGGGATAATCGAGCACCCAGTCGAAGCTCTGCCCGAGGTCGGTCGCCGGGGCGGCGGCCGGCGCCGCGCCCTCGTCGCCCGCGAGCGCCGCGATGATCTCGTCGGCAGTCTCGGTGCGGGACAGGCGTTCAAGCCGCGGCACGTCCTGCATCAGCCGGGTCAGCCGGCGCAGGATGCCGATATGTGCGTCCGAGCGCGCCGCGATCGCCACCACCAGCTGCGCCGTCTGCCCCTCGTTCCAGCGCACGCCGTCGCGGACCTGCAGCACGGCGATGCCGTCGCGCTGGATGAGATCGCGCTCGTCGAGCATGCCATGCGGGATCGCGATGCCGCGGCCAAGGAAGGTGTCCGCCGCCGCCTCGCGCTTGGCCATGCTGGCTTCGAAGCCCGGCCGGGTGCAGCCCGCGGCCGCCAGAAGCGCCGCCGCCTGTCGCAGCGCGTCGGCCTTGTCGACAACCTTCGCATCCAGACGGATCAATTCGCGGGGCAAAAGCCCGGGATCATGGGAAAGGGACATTGGCGCTCCTCCAGCCACCGTGTGAGGGCACATTAACACGCCTGTGGGAACGTTCCCACAATATTTTCCGCTGCACCTGCGAAGGCCCTCCACATACCCGCGCTATTTCATTGCGAAATCACTGAAAACATGGCATGTTCCGCGCAGCCAGAAACTGGAAACGTTTGCAGTGACATGAGCGTCAGCATCAAGGATGTCGCCCGGGCCGCGGGGGTTTCGACCTCGACGGTCTCTCGCGCGCTCGGCAAGGGGCCGGTCAGCGCCGAGGTGCTGCGCCGCGTCGAATCGGCCGTTGCCGCCACCGGCTACCGACCGAACCTTGCCGCGCGACAGCTGCGCTCGCAGCGCTCGATGGCGGTCGGGCTGATCGTCGCCGACATCCGCAACCCGTTCTTCACCCAGCTCAGCCGGGCGGTCGAGGATGCCGCCTATGCCGCGGGCATGCGGGTGCTGCTGTGCAACACCGACGAGGACCCGGCGCGCGAGGCGATGTATCTCGAGCTGATGGCCGAGGAACGGGTGAGCGGGCTGATCATGACGCCGACGCGCCATCTCTCGCCCGCCGCGCTGGCCCGCGTGGACAGGCCCGTTGTGCTGGTCGACCGCGCCATGCCCGAGACCGATTTCGACAGCGTCGTGCTCGACAATGCCCGCGCCTCGGCCGAGCTGGTCGATCATCTGGTGGCCTCGGGCCGGCGACGGATCGCCGGGCTGTTCGGCTCGACCTCCGCCACCGGCATGGAGCGGCGCGCCGAGGTCGAGGCGGCGCTCGAGCGTCACGGCCTGCCGGTGCGCAGCGCGCTCTCGCTGCCGAGCTTCGATGCCGGACACGCGGCGCTTGCGGAACTGCTCGAGCGCGAGATGCCCGATGCGCTGATCCTGTCGAACGGCCTCTTCGTGCGCGCCGCACTGAAGCTGTGCCACGAGCGCCGGATCGCGATCCCGGGCCAATTGGCGATCGCGGGCTTCGACGACGAGGTCTGGACCGACCTCGTCGATCCGGGCATCACGGTGATCCGCCAGCCGGTCGAGGATTTCGGCCGCGAGGCGATGCAGGCGCTGCTCGCCCGGATCGGCTCGGCCAAGATGCGGCCGCGGCGGGTGGTGCTGGCGGGCGAGCTGATCGTGCGTGGTTCGACCGCGCCGGCCTGAGCGCCCCCTTTGCCCGCAGTCTCGACGCCGAGCGGTGCGCCATGAGAGAGGTCGCGTCGATCCTGGCCATCTGGTGCTCAACACTTTCGACCGCGAGGCCCCCCATGATCCGAGCGAAGACGCCGGTGTCGCTCCCGCGCTTTCAGCGGTTGTAAAGGATCTTCGCCAGGGCGCATTCCCTCGGCGCGTCGCACCGCCACAAGCCCTTGCGATTGATGAAGACTATGCAGCCTGGGACGCGCCGATCACCGACGCGCGGCTTGCCATGGCTTCTCGGAAAGAGAGGCCTGAGGCGCTCGATCCGGGCGTCGGACAGCCCGTAAAGGTTGCCCATCGAGCAGATCTCCTTGCAGGACCCGCATCACGCAAGATGCCTGAAATCAATGGGCCCGAACCCAGGATGCGCAGGATATGTCCATATCGGGAAAGCGGCATTCGGCCTTCAGGGGACTTGCGCAACCGGGCCCGCAGCTCGTTGCAGGCTCGGCACCAACCGGCTCAGAAATTCATGCCGATGCGCAGCCCCGCACCCCAGGCATGGTTGCCGCGGAACCTGCCGACCGCCGTTCGCGCGTCGCCGATGTCGAAATAGCTCACCCCGCCCGAGATCTTGATGCGGTCCGTTGCCTGCCAGTTTGCCGCGACCGTGATCGAGCTGTAGCCATCGGTCGGACCGAGATTGGACATGATATCGCCACTGTCAGCTTCGTAGCCCAGCATCACCGCCCCCGACCAGCTTTCGTTGAACTTGCGACCGAGCCCGAGCTGCAGCGTCGTCACGTTCGAGCCAAAGCTGACCAGCGAGCCGAAAGGCTGCGAGGTCAGCGGGTTGATCGCCCCCGCGTAGGCCGGGGGCGTGATGTCGAACTGGGTCCAGTGCGTCCAGCGCAACGCCCCCAGCAGAAGCGTCTTCGGGTTCAGCCCGGTCTGGAATTCCAGGTTGACCGATTCCGGCACCGTCATCGAGAACCGGTCGGATATCGTGGTGGCCCCGAATTGCTCCGTCGCCCGGAACTCGTGGGTGATCTTCGACGTGTAGGTCAGCGCGACCCGCGCCCCGATTTCTGGCTTTTCCCAGGCGACGCCAAGGAGATAGCCAAGATCCGTCTCGGTCGAGGTGGCCATCCGGTAGGCCGCAAGCGGCGCCGTCGTGCTGCCCGAGGTCTGCTCGATCCGCAGCCCGCCATAGACCGACAGGTTGTTCGGCATCCGGTAGCGAAGCAGGGCAGTGAGCGCCGTGGACTCGATCTGCCCGGTGACCCCGCGCAGCAGGAAATCGCTGTCGTCCGGATAATGCGACGACGCCCCGATTGGCTGGTTCACGATGATCGCCAGATCAAGCTTTTCGTTCAGTGGCTCCTTGTAGGCGAAGCCATAGGTTCCAAAGCCCGGCACCAGATCGCCCGAGCCCGCAACCCCCGTCGTCGTCGCGTCGATCCCGGTTCCCGAAACCCTGGGCTGCGCCGCACCGAAACCGAATTCGACGTAGCGGCCCTGCTCGAACAGAATCCCAACTGACGGATCGGCGCGTTCCACCCCCCCGGCGTGAACGGCACCCGCGCTGAACGCGACGGCAAGCGCCGTCATCGTGATCTTCTTCATGTTTTCTCCCCCGGTGCCCCGCGGCACCTTCCCTGCATTCGCCCGGCCTTTCAGGACGCACGGCGCCCGCGGCCGGCGGCCGCGCTCCCTCACGGCCTTCCCCTGCGTAACAGGTTAAGTCAATTTTCTCAATTAAAATTAATTTTTTATATTTTTAAAAATTTTCAGCCGTGGGAGACCGGTCCATCTGCGCGGGAACGAACACATCTGGCGAGACAACCACGCGATCGGCGACAGCCGGCCCAGAACGGCGCCGGCTCAGTCCAGCCTGGTGCGGATGATCGCCTCGGCGTGGCCAAGCGCCGTCTCGGCGCGCCGCGCGGCGTCCTGCGGCGCACAGCCAAGCGACCGGAGGATGGCACGCACCAGGTCCCCGATGCCGGTCGCCTCAAGTTCGCCCGCGCCGATCAGCTGCGCCGCCTGCGCGACGATCGCCACGACGACATGCGCGGCAAGGCAGGGCGATCCGATCTGCAGCACCCCTGCATCCCGGACCTGGACGATGTCGTTGCGCAGCCGGTCCTGAACGGCCAGTGCGAAATCCGGCAGGACGGCGATGGCGCGCGCCACGAGCCGCGCCTGCACCGGCCGCTGCGCGAGGTCAAGCAGCAGGATGGTGACCACCGTCGCGATCCGCGTCAGCGGGTCCGCCACCAGCCCGAGCGCCGCCTGATGGCGTTCGGCCAGCGCGCCGAGAATCTCGTCGCCAAGCTCCGCCTCCAGCGTCGCGAGATCGGGAAAATGGACATAGAAGGTGCCCTTCGCGACCCCCGCGGCCTGGGTCAGCATCTCGATGGTGACCGGCTGCACGCCCGGCTGGGCATAGCAGCTGCGGGCGGCGTCAAGGATCGTCGCGCGCGTGCGCGCCCGCCGTTCCCGGCCGATCTCGGCCCGTCGTTCGAGGTTCACCCGCGCCATCGCAGATCCTTTCCGCAGCCCTTGCTTCGCCTGCCGAGCTGCGCTTCGAATCCGCCCGGGGTCAACCCCCCGCACGACACCCCCGCCCGGTCGCAGCCGGGCGGGGGTCGGTGCTCGTGCCGTCAACCGGCGGCCAGCGTGCGCCCCAGCACCTGCCCGAGCGCCGCGGCCAGCGCAGCGGCGGGATCCTGCCCCGCTTCCGCCTGACGCCAGCAGATCACCCGGTCGGGACGCACCAGCACCGCACCGCTTTCCGAGATACCGCGCGCCCGCGCCCACATCAGCCGCGGATCATACAGGTCGCCATCGAGATGACCGATCCTCAGCGCATCGAGCGGCAGGCCGTTCGCGACGGCAAGCGCCTCGGCGGCGGCGCACCACGCGGCGCCGTTCTCGCCGGCGATCAGCAGGAAGCGACCGGGGCGCACCAGATCCTTGATCGGCAGGCGCCGCCCCTGCGCGTCATCGAGCCAGGCATGCGGCAGCGGGCTGCCCGGGAAGGTGCTCGGCTCGTAAAGCCGGATCTCGTCGACATTCGCCGGGGCCACGCTGCCGTCCCCGACGATCGCGCCGGAGGCGTAGCGATAGCCGTATTCGATGTTCAGCTCGTTCGCCTCCATGCTGAGCGCCCGGATCGCGCGCAGCGCCGTGGCGCGATGCGCGGCATCCTCGGGCCGGTCGCTCAGGACGCGCTTGACCTGCGCCCAGTTCTGCTCGGCCGTTGCCGTGGGCGACAACCCCATCGCCTGGCCGATCGCCATATGCGCGACGGAATTCTCCATCGACCGCTGGATGTTGCGACCGTCGACCGGGGCGCGCTCCGGCTCGTAGCTGTCGAGCAGCGCCGCGCCGGCCTCCCCCTTCAGCACGGCGGCGATCTTCCAGCACAGGTTGTGCGCGTCCTGAATGCCGCTGGTGAGCCCGAGCCCGCCGGTCGGCGGATGGCGATGCGCCGCGTCGCCGACGAGGAACACCCGCCCGGCGCGGAACCGCTCCGCCTGCATGCCCTCGAGCGCCCAGCGCGTGGTCTTGTGCACCGTCACCGGCAGATCCGGAATGCCGAGCGCGAGCCGCATGTTGGCCACGATCTGCACGTCGCTCAAATCGCTCGGCCGGTCGCCGTGAGAGGTGATGTGGAACACCCATTCCTCGCTCTCCGGCCCCCAGTGGTCGGGCCCCATCGGCACCAGCACCGCCATCTCGCCGATCGCCGGACACCAGATCCAGCGGATCAGCACGTCGGGATCGCGGGCGAGCTGCGACAGATCGGCCGAGACATGCGCCGTCGCCATCTGCGCGACCACGCCCAGCCCCTGATGCGCGATGCCGACAAGGCGCGGGATCGTCCGCCCCCCGTCGCAGCCAAGCACATAGCGCGCCCGCACGGTGTAGTCCGAGCCGTCGTCGTGATTGGTGATCCGGGCGGTGACACCCTCCGCGTCCTGATCGAGCGCGGTCAGCTCGTGATGGAACCGGACCCGGCCGGGGTTCAGCGCCTCGGCCCGCGCCTTCATGATCGGCTCGAGCCGGATTTGCGGCAGGTTGGCCGATCGCAGCGGGCTCGCCTGCTGCCAGTTGACGTTGTCGAGCGCATCGCCCCAGCATTCGATCCTGGCGATCGTCTTCCCCATGTCCGGGTCGTCGCCCGCGAGGCCGGCATACCAGCCCATCGCCCGCATGTTCTGCGCCGGGGTGCTTCGGGCGTAGATCGCCTCGGCAATGCCCGCATCCTCGAGGATTTCCATCGTGCGCTGATTGAGCACATGCGCCTTGGGCAGGATCGAGGTGGTCGGCAACCCGCTGACCAGCAGATGCTCGACGCCGAGGCCCGAGAGCAGCATCGAGCTGGTCAGGCCCGCGCCGCCCCCGCCGACGATGAGCACCGGAACCTCGAGATCGGGCGCTGCGGTTTGAACTTTCGTGGGCATTGCGAATTCTCCTCCCTGAGTGAAGCAGCCCGGCACGCCCCGCCGCCGGCCCCGCCGCTGCGGGCGAACCGGTCGGATGAGGAACCTGGGCCTCCCCTGCCCGGGCCGTGCGGATCCGCTGCGATACGAGACGCCGGCGGTCGCCGCGACATCTCGAAATGAACACTTGGTCAATATGAAATCAAAGTCAATTCAATATTCGAATAAAAATTAATTTTTCTTCTTTTTGCCGATTTTTTCGGGTAGGAGGGAGTCAGGAGGAGAGATCATGCTTACACTGTTTCACGCCCCGGGCGCCTGCTCGATGGGAATCGTATTTCTGCTTGAGGAGCTTGGCGTCGACTATCAGCTTGCGCCGGTCGACCTGCGCACGGGCGCGCAGCATGCCCCGGAGTTCCGCCAGACGAACCCGAAGGGCAAGGTTCCGGCGCTGCGCCTCGACGACGGCGCGGTGCTGACGGAATTCCAGGCCATCGCCTGCTGGCTCTGCCGCAGCCATGGCGCCCCCGGGCTCTGGCCCGAAAGCGCAATGGCCGAGGCGCGGCTGCTCGAACGCCTCGATTTCATCGTCGGCTCGATCCATGCGCGCGGCTTCACCTTCCTTGCGATGCCGCAGAAATTCACCGCCGATCCCGGCGCGCAGGACGCGTTGCGCGCGCTCGGACGCCGCGAGATCGAGACGGGCTTCGCGACGCTCGCGGCGCAATGGGAGGCGGTGCCGCGCACCCCCGACCGGATCGGCCCGGATGACGCGGCGCTGTTCTACGTCTTCGTCTGGGCGCGGGCGCTGGGGCTCGCCCTGCCCGGCCCGCTTGCCGCCCATGCCGACGCGCTGCTCGCGCGGCCCGCCGCGCGGGTGGCGATGCAGGGGCTTGCCGACCACTGAACGCAGGGAGGGAGAGGACCATGGATGACAGGACATGCGATTGCGATCTCGCGATCGTCGGCGCCGGCCCGACCGGGCTGATGATGGCGTTGCAACTGGGACAGGCGGGCCTGCGCGTCTGCCTGCTCGAAAAGCGCGCGGAGCCGTTCACCACGCCGCGCGCGATCGCCTATGACGCCGAGCTGATGCGCAGCCTGCGGACGGTGGGGGTACTCGACCGGATCGCGGCCTCCTTCGTCCACGACCTCGGCGTGCGCTACCTGAACGCGAAGGGCAAGGTGCTGGGCGCCTTCACCCGCTGCCCGCAGGCCTTCGGCTTTGCCTCGCGCGGAACCTATTACCAGCCCGATCTCGAACGCGGCCTGACCGAAGCCATCGCCGAGCTGCCCAATGTCATCCTGCGGCGCGGCACCGAAGTGAGGTCGCTCGCGCAGGATGCCGGGGGGGTGACGCTCGATCTTGGCGGCAGCACGCTGAGGGCGCGCTATGCCGTCGCCTGTGACGGCGGCTCGAGCCAGATCCGCGCGGCACTCGGGCTCCGCTTCGAGGGCGAAACCTTCACCGAGAAGTGGGTGGTGGTCGACACGCTCGAGGATCGCTTTCCCGAGGACGGGATCTTCTTCTTCTGCGATCCGGCGCGGCCCGCGCTCACCCTGCCCAATGCCGGCGGCCGGCGACGCTGGGAATTCCTCGTGATGCCGGGCGACGACGAGGCCGAGGTCTCCTCCGAGGCCTGGGTGCGCGCCCGGATCGCCGAGCGGCGCGGCGGCACCGGCTTCGGCATCGAGCGCTGCGTGATCTACACCTTCCACGCCCGCTATGCCTCGCAGTTCCGGGTCGGGCAGGTGTTCCTTGCCGGCGACGCCGCGCATGTGACCCCGCCCTTCGCCGGGCAGGGGCTGGTCGGCGGGGTGCGCGACGCGGGCAACCTGTCGTGGAAACTGGCCGGCGTGCTGCAGGGCCGGTTCGGAGAAGAGATCCTCGACAGCTACTACAGCGAGCGCCTGCCGCAGCTGAAGAAGGCGACGGGGTTCGCGGTGCGGCTCGGCGGCTTCATCATGACGACGCAGCCGGCCCGCGCGCGGCTGCGCGACGGGATCATGCGGCTGATCTGGAGCCTGCCGCCGCTGCGCAACCATGTCGACTGCAACGATCCCGTGCCGCACAACGTGCTGCGCCACTCGCCCCTCGTGCGAAGGCAGGCCGGCCGGAAGGTCGGCCGGCTGATCGAGACGCCCGAGCTTTCGGACGGCGATGCGCCGGTGCGGCTCGACGCGCTGATGGGGCGCGGTTTCGCCCTTGTCGGCCTCGGCGTCGATCCCGGGACGCGGCTCGGCCCGAAGGACCGCGCCACGCTCGCCCGGCTGGACGCGCGGATCGTTGCGATCGACGCCGGCGGGCCGCTGCGCGACCCCGACCGCGCGCTCGAACGCTGGCTCGGCGCCGGGCCGGCGATGCTGCTCGTGCGCCCGGACCGGATCATCGCCGACCAGCTTCTGCCCGGGGCCGGCGACGGACAGCTTGACTGGCTTGCGGAGGCCTACAGCATCACCCCCGCAGCCCCCCTCACATTGGAGAACGCGGCATGACCATGAAAGACCTGCCCCGGGGCATCTCGGAGCTTGCGGACATCCTTCGGATCGAGGCGACGCCGCTCGAGGAGCGCCCGCTGCCCGCGAGCACCTATGCGGCGCTGCGCGAAGTCGCGGCCGCCCGGCCCGGGCAGACGGCGCTGAGCTTCTTTCCGGTACTGGCGGCGCTCGACCGTCCCGAGACCTGGTCCTGGGGCGCGCTCCTCGCCGAGATCACCCGCACCGCCAACATGCTGCGCGCCGAGGGGATCGGGCGCGATGACGTGGTCGCCTATCTGCTGCCGAACCTGCCGCAGACGCATTGGACGATCTGGGGCGGCGAGACCGCCGGGATCGTGATGGCGCTCAACCCCGCGCTCGGCGCGGAGGAACTCGGCGCGCTGCTCGCCGCCGCGGGGGCGAAGATGCTGGTCGCCGCGGGGCCCGGGATCGACCCGGAGATCTGGGACAAGGCGACCCGAGCGGCCGGCGCGAGCGGCTGCGTGCGCCAGGTGCTGGTGGTCGGCTCCGGAGCGGCGCCGGAGGCCGTCGGTGCGATCCCGGTACGCGACTTCGACCGCCTGCGCGCCGCCCATCCCGCCGAGGCGCTCACCTTCGAGCCCCCCGGGCCCGACGACATCTCCTCCTATTTCTGCACCGGCGGCACCACCGGCCTGCCGAAGATCGCCCGGCGCAGCCAGCGCTCGGAGATCTTCGACGCCTGGGCGATCGCCGCGGCGCATCCGCGGCTGCTGCACCCGGGCACCGTCGCCTTCTGCGGGCTGCCGCTGTTCCACGTCAACGCCCAGCTCGTGACCGGGCTCGCGGTCTGGATGCAGGGCGGCGCGGTGGTGCTTGGCGGCGCGGCAGGCTACCGCACGCCCGGCCTGCTCGCGCGGTTCTGGGAGGTGGTGGAGCGATTCCGCGTCACCCTCTTCTCCTCGGTGCCGACGATCCTCTCGGCGCTGCTGGCGACGCCGGTCGAGGGGCATGACCTGTCCTCGCTCGAATATGCCGTCTGCGGCGCGGCGCCGATGCCGGCGGCGCTGTTCGGCACGTTCGAGGCCGCGACCGGGCTGAACATCCTCGAGGGCTACGGGCTGACCGAGGGGGCCTGCGTCTCCTCGCTGAACCCGGCCAATGGCGCGCCGCGGATCGGCTCGATCGGGATGCGCCTGCCCTATCAGCGGATGCGCGCGGCCGAGCTCGACGCCGAGGGGCGGTTCCGGCGCTGGTGCGCGACCGACGAGGCCGGCAGCCTGCTGCTCGACGGGCCGAATGTCTTTGCCGGCTATGTCGATCCGGGCCAGAGCGCGGCGGCCTGGGTCGAGGTCGAGGGCCGGCGCTGGTTCAACACCGGCGATCTCGGGCGCGAGGATGGCGACGGCTTCTTCTGGCTGACCGGCCGGCGCAAGGAACTCATCATCCGCGGCGGCCACAACATCGACCCCGCGACGATCGAGAACCCGATCCACCACCACCCGCAGGTCGCCCTTGCCGCCGCGGTCGGACGCCCCGACGCCCATGCCGGCGAGGTGCCGGTGCTCTATGTCCAGCCCAGGCCCGGCGCCACGCTCAGCGTGGCCGAGATCGCCGCCTGGGCCGAGGCCGAGATCGGCGAACGCGCCGCCCGGCCGAAGGCGATCCATGTGATCGAGGCGATGCCGGTGACCGCGGTCGGCAAGATCTTCAAGCCGGCGCTGGTGATGCGCGAGATCGAGAGCGTGCTGCGCGACACCGCGGCCGATGCGGCGATCCCGCTCGCCGCCGTGCGCGTCGAGCAGGATCCGGCGCGCGGCATGGTCGCCCATGTCACCCTCGCGCAGGGCGACGCGGCGGCGCTGCGCGAGGCGCTGCAGCCCTTCACCTTCAAGCTCGAGATCGCGGCGGGCTGAGGCCTGCCGCAGTCACGCCCCCCCGAAACGAAAGAGAGCCGGGAATTCCCCGGCTCTCTTCTTTTGCTGTTGGGCGACGCTCAGCCCATCGCGATGTTGAAATCGAACGCGGTGGCCCAGATCGACATCTTCTCGATCGGCCAGGATTTCGGCACCATCGGATATTCGCCATGCCAGGGCCGCGGCTCGTGCTGGCCGAGCGCGGGAAGGTAGACGTCCATCTGCGTGTAAAGCTCGATCATCACCTTGTCGGGGTCGTGGTGATAGCCGGCCAGATTGTGCCCCGCGCCATGCCGCGACGGCCCCCAGAGCGTCGGATTGCCGGTCCGCGACAGGATATCGGCGGCGCGCACCTGATCGCCGCCGTCGCGCAGCTCGAAGGCGATGTGATGCACCCGGCTGTCGGGCAGGCCGACGAGGTTCACCACATGGTGGTCGCGGTTGCAGGTCAGGAAGAAGGCGAGCCCGGCGATGTCGTCGGTGTAGTGGAAGCCGAGCACGTCGCGGTAGAAGGCGAAGAGCTTCGCCGCCTCCGGGCTGATGATCGCCATATGGCCCAGCCGCAGCGGCGCGATCCCCGCGGGTGTGGCCGGGGAAACGGTGCGCGCCATCTCCTTGTAGAACTGGAAGGTCACGCCGCCCGGTCCGACCATCTCGACGAGCTTCGCAACGCCCGGCTGGCTGTCGGACTTGATCTGCGCGGCAAAGCCCGCCGCCTCCAGCTCCCGCGCGAACCCCGCAAGCTCGATGTCTTCGCGCAGCTGATAGCCCTGATGCACAAAGCTCTTCTCGCTGGCCTTGGTCACCACGATGTCGTGATGCGCGCCGCACAGCGACAGATAGGTCGCGCCCCCCTCGCTGCCGGTCTCAGTCAGGCCGAGCACGTCGCGGTAATGCGCCACCGCCCGCGCCGGATCGGTGCTGCCGAGCGCGACATAGCCCAGCCCCACCGTCTTCGGATTGAATTCCGCCATTTCTCTCTCCCTTGTCTCGGCCCTCCTCCGGGCCTCACTCCTGTTGCACGACCGGGTTCGACAGAATGCCGATGCCCTCGATCTCGACCTCGCAAATGTCGCCCGGCTGCAGCCAGACCTGCGGCTTGCGCGCGCCGCCGACGCCCGAGGGCGTGCCGGTGGCGATGATGTCACCGGGTTCCAGCGTCATCGCGGTGGACAGGAAGGCGATCAGATCGGCGACGCCGAAGATCAGATCGTCGGTCTTCGTGTCCTGCAGAACCTCCCCGTTCAGCCGCAGCTGCAGATGCAGCCCCGAAGCGCCGGGCGGCAGCTCATCGGGCGTCACCAGCACCGGGCCGAGCGCGCCGGTGCCGTCGAAATTCTTGCCCACCGTCCATTGCGGCGTCGCCAGCTGCCAGTCGCGCACCGAGCCGTCGTTGAAGATCGTGTAGCCCGCGACATGCTCGAGCGCGCGCTCTTTCGGAATGTCGCGCCCCGCCTTGCCGATCACCACGGCAAGCTCCGCCTCGTAATCGAACAGCTCCGACACCCGCGGCCGCACCAGCCCCTCGCCCGAGGCGATCAGCCCGCTCGCGAAGCGGCCGAACACGGTGGGCACCTTCGGGATCTCGTGGCCCGATTCCTTCGCATGGGCCGCGTAATTCAGACCGACGCAAAGGATCTTGCCCGGGCGGCGCAGCGGCAGCGCCACACGCACCGCCGCCGGGTCGATCTCCGGCCCGGCCTGCAGCGCCGCGATCGCCGCCGGCGGCAGCCCTGCCCGGATCAGCGCCTCGAGATCGCCCGGAAAGGCCGGATCCGTTTCGGTCAGGCCGTGATACGTGCCCTCCCCCTCGGCAACGGCGAGGCCTTTCGCGCCCTGCGCCTCGAATGCCAGAAACCTCATGATCTTCCTCCTGCTGGAACCATTTTCAGGTCTAGAGGCGCGCAGTCAATTTTTCAACATAAAATTAATTTTTTACTCGCTACCGAATGATGCTAAGAATGTTTCATGCAAGACAAGAGCCCCAAATCCAGCCTCACGGCGCAAATCACCGATGATCTCCGCACCAGCATCGTGCTGGGCGACTTCCTGCCCGGGACCAAGCTCAAGATCGACGATCTGGCGCTGCGCTTCTCCTCCTCGACCGGCATCGTCCGCGAGGTTCTGGCGCGGCTGAGCGCCGAAGGGCTGGTGACCGCCCTGCCGCAGCGTGGTTTCATCGTCTCGCCGATCTCGCGCGACGAGCTGACCGAGCTGACCGACGCCCGCGTCGATGTCGAGCGGCACTGTCTGACCGCCTCGATCGCACGCGGCGACGTGAACTGG
Organism: Paenirhodobacter hankyongi; assembly: GCF_003664585.1. Classification (GTDB taxonomy): domain Bacteria; phylum Pseudomonadota; class Alphaproteobacteria; order Rhodobacterales; family Rhodobacteraceae; genus Rhodobacter; species Rhodobacter hankyongi. The sequence goes on along the minus strand of NZ_RCHI01000006.1, from coordinate 80,646 downwards.
GAAAGCGAGCTGATCGCCGCGGAGCACCGGCTCGCGGCAGCAACCCGGGCCCTGGACACGACCTCGGATCGCGAGGCCATCCTGCACTGGCAGACCCTGCACACGGCCTTTCACGACGCGCTGACCAGTGCCTGCGGCAATCGCTGGTGGTTGCGGTTCCGCCAGCAACTCTTCATTCAGTCCGAGCGCTACCGTCAGCTCTCCGGTCTCACCCAGGGCGGCAGCCCGGTGGGCGGGCGCGATCTGAATGCGGAACATGCCGCGCTGATGCGCGCCGCGCTCGATCGCGATGTCACCGCAGCCGGCGACCTCATCGAGGCGCATCTGCGCAAGACGGCAGCGGTTCTGATGGAATCGGAACGGCTGCAAGCGGCCTTCGTCGACGCAGCCTGAGGTCGGCCTGCACCGGCGCCGCCGGATCGCGCCGCGTTTGCCCAAAGACAAGTCCGGGGAGGGCTTCCGTGCCTCCTCCGATCTCTGCCTCGGCCTTCCTGCAGCTTTCCAGCCTTCCCGGGCCCAAGCGAAACACCGGTGCCCGGCAAGGCTGCCGCAGATCACCGGGCCGCCCCAAAGGACCGCCCGACATGATCGTGCGCAGCGCGTTTCCTGCCCTCGGACCGCTCTCTTGCGCCCTCCGAAGATCATGTTGCTCAGCACGAAGAAGATGGTCAGCGCCGTCCCGGTGAGCGTGCCGAGGATGCCGACCGGCATCGCCAGGATCACCGCGATCGGGATCACCCAGCTTTCGTAAAGCGCGGCAAGGCACAGGAACACCGCGGCAAGCGACAGCGCAGAGAGCATCATCGCGCCGTTGCCGGGCTTCCCTTTCTCGAGCGACAGGCCCGACCACTGCAGCGAGAAGCCCGGCGGCAGCTGGCTGGCCAGACGCTCCATCTCGGCCAGCGCCTCGCCCGAGGAGACGCCGGGCTTCGGCGAGCCCCGCACCGCCATCAGCTTGTCGCTTTGCCCGGCCGTGGTGCACCTGACTGCCGCACCAAATCGCGTCCAAGCGCAAATAGGTTGGCAGGTGTCTTGGCGCGTCAAGGGGCGCTGCCGCGCATCTGTCAGTGATTTCAATGATAGGTGGCGGAGACGAAGGGATTCGAACCCTCGAGACCCTTCCGGGCCTGCACCCTTAGCAGGGGTGTGCCTTCGACCACTCGGCCACGTCTCCGCCGACCCGTTTAGCGACACGCCGCAGCATCGGCAAGTCGAAATCGTGCGCCGCCGGCGCGTCGCGTCGCCGGGCGAGGCAACCGCACCAGGCCGACCGGGTCAGCGGCAAGGCAACGGCCCGAAACCGCCAGATCCGGGCGGGTCACTCGCTTCGGGGCAGGCGGGCCTCCATGTCGGCGGCCATCGCGGCGTGGCCGGTGCGCCGCAGGCCCTCGATGGTGCCGAGGTAATCGCGCGCCTCGCGGTTCTGGCTCAGCTTCGCCTTCGCCACGGTCCGCGTTACCACGATGCGGAAGGAAATGACGCCTGCCAGCATCTGCGCCATGTAATCGGCCGGCGCATCGGCCATCCGCCAGGCGTCCTTGCCGTTCACGCGCCGCTCGTGGCTGCGCGTCAGCAGCCCGACGGTCGCGCGCCTGGCGTGCTCGTCTTGCTGGAAGGTAATCGTTCCATGGACATGGACCACCTCATAATTCCAGGTCGGCACATGCCGGTGATGCCCGGGCTTCGAGGGGGAGAAGCCGGGCGAGACATAGGCATCCTCGCCGCGAAAGATCGCCAGAACCTCGCCCCCCCTCCGGGATCAGCCGGTGCATCGGGTTCGCCGTCGCGACATGACCGATGAGCGCCCCGTCAGGCGCCCTCAACACGGGGATGTGGTTCGCGATCAGTCCGTCCTCCGTCTGCGCCACGATGCAGGCAAGTGGCGCGACCTCGATCAGCGCAGCGATGTGCTCAAGGTCAAGTTCCTGAAACTGCAGGGGAACATACATCCGCCCAGCACAGGACAGTCTTACGGACCTGTCGCCCCCGTCAGGGCTCTTCCAGCGCGCGGCGCTGCGCGGTGATCGCCGAGGCGATCGCATCGGCCACCGCCCGCACCCGGCGCGAGGCGGCGAGATCGGCGTGAATCGCCAGCAGCACCGGCCGCGCCATCCGCCCGCCCTGCGGCAGGGTCTCGGCAAGCAGCCTGAGCCCGGCGCGGCGGGCCAGGAAATGCGGCAGCACGCCGACCCCCAGCCCCGCCGCCACCGCCGTCACCTGCGCCTCGAGCGTGTTGACGGCGAAGCGGCCGCCCTCTCCCGCCCCGAAGGCGCGCGACCAGGCGAGCGGCGTGCCGAGACTGGCAAGATCGGGCCAGCTGACCTGCCGCACGGGCCGCGCCCCGTCCGCCGGACCATACAGCCCGAAGCCCATCACCGCGAGCCGCCGCACCGTCAGATTGCCGCTTTCCGGCTCGACCATGCGCAGGGCAAGGTCGGCGTCGTGGCGGTGCAGGTTCACCGTCATCGGCGAAAAGCTGATCTCGACATCGAGCCCCGGATTCGCGGCCAGAAGCGGGGCGAGCGCCGGCACCACGAAGGGCGAGATCAGGCTCTCGATGCTGGCCAGCCGCACAAGGCCGCGAATCTCGACCTGCGCCTCGGCCTCGCGCCGCATCTGCTGGGCGGCAAGCTCCATCGCCTCGGCCCGCGGCAGCAGCGCCGCGCCCTGATCGGTCAGGTCATAGCCCTGCTGATGGCGCAGGAACAGCGGCAGGCCCATGCCCTGCTCGACCCGCTCGATCCGGCGCGAGATCGTCGCAACCCCGATGCCAAGCTGTCGCGCCGCCCCCGACAGCGTGCCGTCCCGCGCCAGCGCAAGGAAAATGCGGATGTCGTCCCAGTTCCGCCGATCCATGGTCTTTCCGTTTTCGGAAAACAGGTGAAAGAAGCCTGCCATATTCAGCGAATGAACGGAATGGCAGACAGGGGCATTCCCACCTGATGGAGACCCGAGATGTCCCTCACCGACCTGACCGAAAACCCCCACGCCGAGACCCGCCGCATCGAAGGCTCCGCCTTGGTGCTGAGCGCGCTGGCCGCGGTGTTCTGGGGCTCGAATTTCGAAGCGACGCGGATCGTTCTGCAGGAGCTGCCGCCCTGGAGCGCCGCCGCCGGGCGCTTCGTCTTTGCCGCGCTCGGCATCCTGCTGTGGCTGCGCCTGGCCGAGGGACCGGGGCTGCGGGCGTTGCGGCGCAATGCCCTGGCCTTCCTCGTGCTGGGCGTGGTGGGGGTCGCGGGCTTCAACGCCGCACTTTTCCTTGGCATGCGCACCTCGAGCCCGGTCACCGCGGCGCTGATCATGGGGACGAGCCCGCTCACCACGAACCTGCTCGAGGCGCTGATCGGCGGACGCTGGCCAGCCCGGCGGGCGCTTTTCGGCATGGCGATCAGCCTGATCGGCGTGGCGCTGACCGTCGGCGCCTTTTCCGGCGCGCGCTTTGCCCCGGGCGATCTGCTGATCTTCGCGGGCAGCCTGGCCTGGGCGCTTTACACCATCGGCTGCCGTCGCTGGGTGCGGGACGCCAGCCCGCTCGAGACCTCGGCCTGGACGATGCTTGCCGGGGCCGTGACGCTATTGATCACCGCCTTCGCCCTCGAAGACCCGCTCGCGATCGCCGCCGCAGCCTCGCCCACCGCCTGGGGCGCGATCCTGTGGATGGCGCTGATCGGCTCGGTGCTGGCCTATCTGTTCTGGCAGGTCGGGATCTCAGTGCGCGGCCCCGCGGCGACCTCGGTGCTGTTCAACCTGGTGCCGGTCTCGGCGCTGCTGATCGCCGCGGCCTTCGGCCGGATGCCGCATCTGACGCAGGTGATTGGCGTCGCGGTGGCGATCTTTGGCGTGCTGCTGGCAAGCGGCCGGATCGGCCGCCGCCCGCGCGCCCGATAGGCCACGCCCTCGAGCGTGTTCGGAGCAGGCGCCGGGCGGCAGTGTCACCGGTGCCGAAACCTGCACCAAAGCGGCGCAATAGCGCCGGAGCTGGCAGGACAATGCGCGAGGGGAGATGGTACCGCCTTCCCGGTTCGAACGGGAGACCCCCAGATCCACAAGCTTTGCGCTCCCGTTGATCTTCAACGAGAATTTCGCAAACCGCTCTTCAACGACAACCTTTCAAATCAATCGGTTAGCGAAGGCCCGCAAACCACCCCGCAGGCTCCGCAGCCGCTGAAAATGAAAAACCCCGGCGCGCTGGCGGGCGCGACCGGGGCGGACTTCGAAGCGGCTCGCTTCAAGGGGGAAGGCTACCGGCTGCGTGCCGAGTGGGCAAGGGCCGTCTGGTTCGCGCTCGACCACTGCCACCCCGAGGACGCGGCTCAGGTCTGCGCGGGATACCTCGACACGCTGAGCACGGGCGGGCCTGCGCTCGGCGTCCCCTTCGGCACCACGGCCGGCGAAGCGATGATCTGGGCGGAAAGCGCCCCGGTCAACGAACTCGCGGCCTATGTTGCCGCGGGGCTCGACCGGCTGCGTGGGCTCGCGCTCGCCCGCAACGCCCGCAAGCGCCTGTTCTGGGCGATCTGGAAAAGCTTCGGCCCGGAGGACCGCCGCGCCTTCCTCTCCCAGGTGAACGGGAGGGGCCGCGCATGACCGATCGGCAGCAACTCCACGGCAAGGACGCCATGCGCGCCGCCCGCAGCTGGGCCGAAGCCGCGAGCGTTGACGAGCTGAAGGCCTACGCCCTCGCCGCCTTCGAGGCGATGACCCCGCAGGATCAGGCGAAGTTCTGGTTTCACATCAGCGAGGTCGAGTTCTGACCATGACGATGCACAGCCAGATTTCCGCGAATGCGCCGAGCCTCGAAGAACTGCTCTGGAGCTGGAAGGCGGTGATCCGTAGCGCCCCCGAGGGGTGGGCACGGAACTTCGCACTCAGCATCGCCCGGCAAGCCCGGCGCAAGGACTGGGCGCCCTCGGCCAAGCAGCTCGGCATCATGCAGCGCATGGTTGCCGACCTCTACCGCGAGCAGCGCCCCGAAGACGATGACGACTGGAACCCGATCGAGGAGGACGAGGAGGGCACCGGCGCCTGACCGAAACCATGTGTCGATCGGACGGTTCAGACGGTGGCGTTCGACACATTACAGGCCTGCCACGGGGCGATCCCATAGGCCAACCGCAGCCCGAAAGCTCGAAGCGGGGGATCAGGTGCCAGACCCGGCGCCTTCAAGTCGCGAGCAAGCCCGAGGCGGGGTCAAACGACCTCGGGCGCCCTAAGCGGTGGCCGGCTCCGTCGAGCAGGACTTCACGCGGCGGGATAGGGACCAACCTGAGGCAATGCCTCGGGCTGGTCGCCCTATGCCCGTCACAATGGCCTCACCATCGAGCAGAACAGGAAAGGTTAAGAGATGAGAGACGGCACACACATGAGCGACAACAGAGACAACGAAGCCGCGATGGCTTCTGCGCAGATCCCGCCCGATGACGGATGGCAGCACATCGGCCAGCTGGCCGACCGCCTGCGCCGCCACGAGCGAGGCGGCTTCCCGCCCCAACAGCCCGCACGGGTCCTTCCACACCCTCACGCCGCGGGTAATTCGCACCCCGACGTTTCAGCCTATGCACAATAAAATCAAAGGGTTAAATTCATGAAGATCCTGGACGAGTTCGAGCTCGGCGGGCGCGCGGTCCAGCGGATCGGCGGCGCCGATCTGTGCGACCTTCTCGATATTTCGCCCGCCACCCTGACCGACCTCAAGAAACGCGGCATCGCGGTTCACCTCGCGCACGACAGCTACGACCTGCGCGCCACGGTCCGGGCCTATGCCGCGCATCTTCGCAGCACGGCGGCGCGGTGGGGCAATGAGGAACAGGCCGAGAGCCTGACTGCCGCCCGCGCCCGCCTTGCCCGCGAGAAGGCCGACGAGGCCGCGCGCCGCAACGCCGTGGCCCGGGGCGAGCTGGTCGAGGCCGCCGAGGTGCTGCGCGGCTGGACCGAGATCCTGCGCCAGGTGCGATCGCGCATCCTCGCCGTGCCCTCGCGCGTCCGCTCGGCGCTGCCCCACCTCGACGCGGCCGAGGTCGAGACGATTGACCGCGAACTGCGCACCGCCCTGGAGGAACTTGCCCATGCCCACGATTGACGAGCTCTGCGCCGCCGCGTTCGCCTCGTTGACGCCCCCGCCGCGTCTGCGCCTCTCCGACTGGATCGAGCGCGAGGTTCGCTTGCCCGAGGGCGTCTCAAGCCAGCCCGGCCCCGTCCGCCTCTGGCCCTTCCAGCGCGAGATTGCCGACGCGATCGGTGACCCGCTGATCGAGCGCGTTACCCTGGTCAAGCCGGTGCGCGTCGGCTTCACCACGCTCCTGTCCTCGGCCGTGGCAAGCTTCGTGGCGAACGACCCCGCGCCCATCCTCTGCCTGCTTCCGGCCGAGAGCGACTGCCGCGACTACGTGGTGTCGGATATCGAGCCGATCTTCGCGGCCTCGCCGGCCGTGGCGAGCGCCCTCGGGACCGAGCAGGACGAGGCCGGCCGCAACACCCTCCTGTCGCGCCGCTTCCCGGGCGGCTCGCTCAAGGTGGTTGCCGCGAAGGCGCCGCGCAACCTGCGCCGGCACAACGTCCGCTTCCTGCTGATGGACGAGGTGGACGGCATGGCCCCCACGCCCGAAGGCTCGCCGCTGCTGCTGGCCGAACGCCGCACCCTGTCCTTCCCCGATCGCAAGATCATCCTCGGTTCCACCCCCGTGCATGAGGAAACGAGCCACGTCCTGCGCGCCTACGCCCAGTCGGATCAGCGCGTCTTCGAGGTGCCGTGCCCGCACTGCGGCACCTTCACGGAAATCGAGTGGGCGCAGATCAGCTGGCCCGAGGGGCGGCCCGAGGCGGCCTTCTGGTGCTGCCCGCATTGCGCGGCCGAGGTGAGCGAGCGCCACAAGCCCGCGATGATCGAGGCCGGCCGCTGGCGCGTCACCCGCCCCGAGGTCGAGGGCCACGCGGGCTTTCGCATGAATGCGCTGATCAGCCTTCACGCGAACGCGGCATGGGGCAAGCTGGCGACCGAGTTCCTCGCCTCGAAGGACGATCCCACCTTGTTGCAGACCTTCGTGAACACGATCCTCGGCCAGGGCTGGCGCTCGGAGGGCGACGAGCTCGACGAGAACAGCATGGCGGCGCGGGCCGAGCCCTTCGGCCTGGCACAGATCCCGGCCGAGGTGCTGGTGCTCACCCTGGGCTGCGACGTGCAGCACGACCGGCTGGAACTGACCTATGTCGGCTGGACCGAAAGCGGCGCCATGCTGGTGCTCGGCCATCGCGTGATCTGGGGCCCGTTCGACGCGGAAGGGACCTGGGCAGAACTCGATGCCCTCTTGCGCGAGCGTTTCCCGCACGCGCTCGGCGGCAAGATGGCGATCGACGCCACCGCGATCGACGCGGGCGACGGCACCTCGATGAACATGGTCACCGGCTTCTGCCGCCCCCGGACCGCGCGCAAGGTCTTCGCGATCAAGGGCGCGTCGGGCAACCGCCCGGTGATCGAGCGGGCCGGCTCGAAGACGAAGACCGGCGCCCGGCTGTGGATCGTCGGCGTGGACACGGTCAAGACGCAGCTCTTCGCCCGCCTGCCGCGCCCCGGTCAGGTCCGGTTCTCGCAGGATCTGCCCGCGGTCTGGTATGAGCAGGTGGCCTCGGAACGGGCGGTGGTGCGCTATTCCCGCGGCCAGCCGCTGCGCAACTTCGAGCGCATCCCCGGGCGCCGGGCCGAGGCGCTGGACTGCACCGTCTACGCCTTCGCCGCGCGGCAGATGGTGAACATCAACCCCGAGGTGCGGCGCGAGGAACTGGCCCGGGCCGAGGCGGCGCCGACCACGCGTAAGGGGCCAGTGCTGCAGTCGGACTGGATGCGAAGGCGGTGATTACTGCTTAGGCGCAATGTCTTTGAACAGTGAGCGGACAACAATAACGGCAAGCCCAATGATCTGCCCCAGGTTCTGGACAAGCAAGATCGGCAAAAGCCATTGATATTTCGTGAAATCCCAGATGCCGAAGCCGACGAGCGCTAGCAAAAGCCATTGAAAGGCGATCATCCCACACAGGAGGTTCCTGAGAAACCCTGACCATTCGGTCTTGTTCGCATAGTGGTCTTGAACGCCCTTTAGATGAGCATAAGCAGTCTCATTCTTGATGGACTGTGCTTTGATCGTCTCATCATAGTCGTCTTCTGCATCCCTTTGTGCAGCCGCAGCCACATCATTTTTAGCTACAGCCTCTTGGAGGAGATCCTCAACGGACGGCAGCCCACTAGGTGCTGCCGTCTCTGTCTCGCTCACGTCATCGTTCTTCATTCGCGACGCGGAAGCTCATCATGGTGTAGGATACCCCGAAGGCCTCGGCCAAAGAGGAAACAGTCGACGCCCGCATGACAGGGCGGAGCAACCGGCTAGGCACAAGCAAGTGCGCAGCAAAGTGGTTTGCTTCCTTCTCTAGCACAGAACGATTATTCGCCACAGCATGCCGCGGCAGAACCGCATAGGCATCTGGGGATCGTTCAAAAAGCTCCTTATGCAACAGCCAGTGACCGAGTTCATGCGCGATGGTGAAGGTCTGGCGTTCCGGCTTGTCGTCCCGGTTCACATACAGACGCTCCCCTCGGAAGTCACAGAAGCCCGCCACTGAGTTGGAATGCTTCCCAAAGTCAGCAAACACAACATCAACGCCAGTTCCTTCAGCGATAGCCCGAACCGGAATAGGTGGACGCTCGAACTTGCAGGTAAGGCTATCGGCCTTCGCCTTCGCGACGTCCCACCGAACGCGCCCGGGAATGGTGTCAAGCATGTCATCCCCTCCTCGACAGCAGTGAAGAATCAACCGCTCTTTTGTGAGCGGCTATTTACGTAAGCTAACTGATCTTGACAACGAAATGTTAGAAATACGTGAAACATCAAGCCATCGGTGCAGAGTTCCGCCCACTTTTGACCAAAATGTGATCACGTTTTCCGCAACCGCACCCCAGCACCACCGCCGTTCTCCGGGATGAACTCGACGCCGGCGGCTTCGAGGGCCCGGCACACGGCATCAACATTGTTCGCCATGCCTGACGCAGGCCCTTCGCTGGCTTCCATCCTGCGCAGCGTTGGCACAGACACCTTCGCGGCAGCCGCGAGCTCTGCTTGGGGCATCCCGAGCAAAGTGCGTGCCGCTGCGATCTGGCGCCCCGTTGGGTGAGTGTTTTCGCTCATTCTGATTGATACCTATTGACTTTCAGTCAGATTGAGCGATTTATATCAAGAATAGGAAAAACACTCAACGGAGCCCGTAATGCCGAACCATGTTCCGGCAGCCGCCCCCGGCTTGCCTGCCGCCCGCCTTGACGTCATCCACGACTGCCTCGCGCTCGCGCTCGACGCGACCGAGCGCCCGGCCGGCTACAGCCAGACCGAACGCGAGGCCCGTGCCTACATCCGCTCGGCCCTGCGCCAGACCTGCAAGCTGATGGAGGCCCGGGCATGAAACGCCGCAGCTTCCTCGCCGCCGCCCCGGCCCTCGGCCTGATCGGCCTTCCCGCGCCCATGCTCGCCCTTCCCGCGCCAAGCTTCGAAGAGCGCGCCGAGGAAATCGCCGAGATGATGCGTCAGCACTTCCGCCCGACCCTGCCCGAGGGGGTCGAGCGCTACGCCATCACCATTCAGGACGCCCCGGGCATCCCCATGGGCCCGAACGACTGCCGCATGATCGGTTACGCCGGGGCGCTGAACTGGTTTCCGGGCGGGGGCGGGTGGCACTGAGCGGGACCAAAGATCCACACAAAAAGAGTGCACACGTCTTGAGTGGTGACCTGCATTCCTGTATTCTCCACACACCTAGAGGGGATTTAACATGAAACGCAAAGCACTCCTGGCCGTCACCGGCTGCACTCCGAAAGCCTTCGAGATGTATTCCGCCCGCGGCTTCCTCCCGTTCATCATCGAAGAGCGCAACTGGTCGGATTACACGATCGGCAACGCCTTCCAGCTCCAGGCGCTTCTGGATGCCGCCGACGGGACCGACCTCGCCGGCGCCTCCACCCTTGCGAAACAGGCCATCGACAAGCTCTATCCGCTGAGCCCGTTCGCCTACACCGGGGACGAGGAGCTGTTCATTGCTCTGGTGCGCTATGACTGGGACGATGCGCCCGAGGACTGGACCTGCACCTACGTGCTCGCCGGGCGCTGGCAGGACATCAAGGACCAGCTCGAGAAGCTGCCCGAGATGATCGACCCCACGATCCGCGTGCGGTCGGTTCTGACGCTTTCCGCCACGAAGATCGCGCACAAGGTTCTGCGCGAAGCCCGTGACTTCGGCTTGCCGGAAGGCGAAGTGCATTCGGTGCCCGAAGACCTGACCGGCTATCCGGAGTGGTTCAAGAAAGCCGAAACTGCGCGTCGCGCGCTCCTCAACGGTTGGGACCGGGACGAGTAACGGCAAATGGCCTTCCTTTTCAACATCATCGAGAGGCTGTTCAAGCGCTCCGGGATCGAGGCGGGGGGCGGCGGCGATCGCTGGAAGGGGGCTGCTGTGCTGACGGCCCCTCAGCAGCAGACGCTTGCCGCCCGCGGGGCGTCGAAGGCCCGGGCGGCGGCGCTTTACCTCAACACCGCACTTGGCAACCGGATCGTGGAGTGTCTGGCGTCGGCGCTGGTCGGCAAGGGCTGGCAGGCGCGCCCGCAGCACCCCGACCCGGCCGAGCGCCGCGCCCTCTCCGAAGCCTTCGAGGCGGTGACCCGCCCCATCATGCTGCCGCTTGCCCGCGGCGTTGTCCGCGACGGCGAGGCCTTCGTTCAGCTGGTCGTGGGCGAGGGCGGCACGTTCCGCCCGAAGCTGCTGGCCGCCGACCAGATTGACCCGTCCCTGACCCGCGACCTCGGCAACGGGGCGCGGATTGTCGCCGGGATCGAGTTCGATGCGGCCGATCAGGTCGTGGCCTATCACGTTCTGCGCGATGCCCCAGGAACGCCGTTCGCGACCTACAGCGCCGCGGTCCGCGTGCCGGCGCAGGACATGCTGCACATCTTCGACACGCTGTTTCCCGGCCAGGTGCGCGGCCTGAGCTGGCTCACGCCGGTGCTGCTCAAGCTGCGCGACCGCGACGAGGCCTCGGACGCCATGCTGATGCAGCTCAAGGTTGCCTCGCTGATCACCGGCTTCATCCATGACCCCGACGGCAGCGCGGCCGGCTTCGCGGCCGAGGACGGGACGATGAACGTTGCCCTCGAACCCGGTGCGATGCGTATCCTGCCGACGGGCGCGGACGTGACCTTCTCGCAGCCGGGTCAGGGGCTCGCCCAGGCAATCGAGTTCCTGCGCGCCCAGGACCGCGAGATCGCGGCCGGCGTCGGCCTGACCTTCGAGGCGCTGACCGGCGATCTGGGCGAAGCGAACTACAGCTCGGCCCGCGTCGGGATGCTGGAGTTCCGCCGCCGCGCCGAGGCGATGCAGCAAAACCTGATCGAGGCGCAGTTCCTCCGCCCGCTGTGGAAGCGCTGGACCGACGTCCGCGCCCTTGCCGGGGAACTTCCCGTCACCCCCACGGACCTCGCCGATTACCACGCCGTGCGCTTCGTGGCGCCGGGCTGGGCTTGGGTCGATCCGCAGAACGAGGTGACGGCCGATGTGGCGGCAATCGCCGCCGGCCTGAAATCGCGCGAGGAGGTCGTGGCCGGCCGCGGCCGCGACATTGACGAGCTGGACGAGGAGCGCGCCCGCGACACGATGCGCCCGCAGGCCGCGGAGGTGCCCGCATGACGCTTCACCTTCGCGCCGCCGCCCCCGCCGCCTCGACCGTCGACACCGAGGCCCGCACCGTCGAGGCGATCGTTTCGACCGGGGCCGAAGTCCGCCGCCCGGGCTTCATCGAGCGGCTGGACCTCGCCGGCGCCGACCTGTCGCGGCTGATCGGGGCCCCGGTTCTCGATGCGCATCGCTCCGCCTCGACCAGCGACCAGCTCGGCGTTGTCGAGGCGGCCGAGATCCGCTCGGAAGGGCTGTGGGTGCGGATGCGCTTCCGCAGCAACGATGCCGCCAAGGCGGTGCTGACCGATATTGCGGACGGCACCCTGCGCGGCCTGTCCATCGGCTACAGCGTGGCCGAGTGGAAAGACGAGAGGCGCGGCAACGACCGTATCCGCGCCGCAATCCGCTGGACACCGATCGAGGTGTCCGTTGTCCCGGTGCCGGCCGATGCCGGTGCCCATTTCCGCAAGGGGAACACCACCATGCCCGAAACCCTCGAACAGACCATGCAGACCCGCGCCGAGATCAATGGCGCGATCCGCACCATCGCCGAGACCGCCGGCCTCACGCGCTCCTGGGCGGATGCCCAGATCGACGCCGAGGCGAGCCTCGATGACGTTCGCGCCGCCGCCCTCGATGAGATGCAGCGCCGGTCGGCCGCCTCGGCCACGCGCACCACCCGCGCCACGATCGGCACCGACAACACCGACCCTGCCGTGATCGCCGCCCGCGCCGGCGAGGCGCTGTTTGCGCGGTCTCACCCCGAGCACGATCTTTCCGGCGCCGCGCGGGATTTCGCGCATATGAGCATCATGGATCACGCCCGTGCATCGGTGCAGCGTTCCGGCCAGGCGACCACCGGCCTGTCGCAAGACGCGATCCTGAACCGCGCCATGACCGGGCTGCACGGCACCTCTGACTTCCCGCTGATCCTGGGCGATGCCGTCGGCCGCGAGTTGCGCCGCGCCTATGAGGCGGCGCCCTCGGGTATCCGCCAACTCGCGCGTCAGTCCTCCGCCCGCGACTTCCGCGCCAAGAGCTCGATTGCCATGGGGGAGTTCTCGACGCTCGAAAAGGTCCCGGAAGGTGGCGAATTCAAGAGCAGCACGATCGACGAAAGCGCCGAGAGCTACAAGATCGAGACCTTCGGCAAGATCTTCGGGATTACCCGTCAGGCCATCGTGAACGATGACCTCGGCGCCTTCACCACGATCCCGAACAAGATCGGCACTGCCGCCAGCGCTTTCCAGGCTGACATTCTGGTCGGCATGGTGACGAAGAACCCGGCCATGTCGGACGGCAAGCCGGTGTTTCACGCCGACCGCGGCAACCTCGCCGAGACCGGCGCGGCGCCGAGCCTCACCACGCTTTCGGCTCGCCGCTTGGCGATGCGCCGGCAGACCACCCCGCTCGGCGTCCTGATCAACGCGACGCCTCGCTTCCTGCTGGTCGGCCCCGAGCTAGAGACCCTCGCCGAGCAGATCCTGACCCAGATCAACGCGACGAAGACGGAGGACGTGAACCCCTTCGGCAACCTGTCGCTGATCGTCGAGCCGCGTCTGAATGGCACGGAATGGTATCTGGCGGCCGACCCCGCCACGATCGATGGGCTTGAATATGCCTACCTTGAAGGCGCGCCGGGCCCGCAGGTCGAAACGCGCACCGGCTTCGAGGTCGATGGTGTCCAGTTCAAGGTGCGCCTCGACTTCGGTGCCGGCTGGCTCGACTTCCGCGGCTGGCAGAAGAACGAGGGTGTGTGATGGCCATTGATCTGTCCGAACTGATCGACATGCGTGACAGGCTGATCCTTGCCCGCGGCAAGGGGGTCAAGGTGGTCGAGTGCGGTCGGGAACGCATCGAGTTCAGAAGTGACGAGCAGATGGCTGCGGCCCTTGGTGATCTGGAGGTACGCATTCGTCGCGCCACCGGCACCTCGCTCACCTCGAACGTGGTCAGGTTCTCGAGCTCAAAGGGGGTGTGACGTGGCTGAGCCTCTGCCGTTCCGTGTTCCCGACCTCAAGAAGCTGGTGAAGGCAGCCCAGGACATGGGCTTGCCCGTCACCGGCATTGTTGTCGGGCCGGATGGCAGCATTCACATCAAGACGATGGATGCGAAGGAAAACGAAGCTGACGCCACGCTTGAACGCTGGATGAGGAACAATGGCTAAGGTGACGATCAAGGGCGTGTTCCCGACCTACAAGACCTTGGCCGATGGCAGCCGGCGCACCTACTGGTATCACCGGGCCACAGGCGCGCGCCTGCCCGGCGAGAAGGGCAGCCCCGAGTTCCTGGCGGCCTATCTCGAAGCCGAAAAGTCCCCGGCCCGAGACACCGGCACCGTTGCCGCGCTGATCCGGGAATACACGACTGGGCGCAAGTTCACCCACACCAAGAAGGGCAAGCCGAAGTCGGAAGCGACCAAGCGGGAATATCTGCGGATGCTGACGGCGATCGAGGCGCGCCTCGGCACCTTGCCGATCAAGGCGCTCGAAAGCCCGAGGGTGAATGCGGTCTTCATCGACTATCACGAGGAGATCGCCTTCGACCGCCCGCGGGAGGCCGACAACCGCATGACGGTCCTGTGCGCGGTGTTCAACGAGGCGAAGCGGCGCGGGCAGATTGCCCGCAACCCTCTGGATGGCTTCGAGCGCGCCTATACGGGCGACCGTTCCGAAATCATCTGGACCGAGGCTGACATTGCTCGGTTCATGGCCGGTGCTCCCCTACCGCTGCAACAGGCACTTATCCTCGCGATCCACACCGGGCAGCGGTATGGCGACCTGATCCGCCTGCGCTGGTCGGACTTTGACGGTGAGGTCATCCGCCTGGTTCAGTCGAAGACGAAGGCCAAGGTGCCCGTCCCCGCCTCGGCCGCGCTGAAACGGATGCTGGACGCCATGCCCAAGCAGGGCCCCTTCATCCTCACCCGAGCCGATGGCCGCCCCTGGCACACCGAGCGAAACGACAAGGAACTTGGCAAGGCCTGGCGCCGGCACATGCAGGCCGCGGGCTTCTATCCGAAGCCCTTCGAGGACCTGAGCAAGGAAGAGAAGCAGGGGTTCCTGCACTTCAACGACCTGCGCGGAACGGCCGTGACGCTGTTGACCGAGGCCGGCTGCACAATCCCGCAAGTGTGCTCGATCACCGGGCACACGCTGGAAAGCGCGAACCGCATCCTGCGGCACTATCTGGCATCGACGGAAGCGATCGCGAAGGCCGCGATTCTGCGTTTCGAGAACGCACCGGAAACAGCTTTTGCAAACCGGCTGCAAACCAATGCGCAAGCGAGCGCCGGCACCGACCGCAAAACCAAAGGAGTTCAGTGAGATGAATGGTACCGCCTTCCCGGTTCGAACGGGAGACCCCCAGATCCACAATCTGGTGCTCTAACCAACTGAGCTAAGGCGGCACTGCGCGGGGATTTAGCGGCAGACGCGCGGGATTGCAAGGGGCGGAAACGCCCCTTTCGGCATTTTCCGTTGCTTCGCGCCCGGCTTGGCGTTAGCCAACGTGCTCGACAGTTGCGGAGGCCACCCCATGAGCATCAACAAGCAAAGCGACATCGCCGGTGACCTGCAGATCGGGCCGACCGATCACGGCATGGTGCGCATCTACATCGTCGGCGAGGATTTCGAGTTCCCCTTCGACTTCGACCCCGAAGAGGCCGAAGACATCGCCGAGGAACTGATGGCTGCGGCCGAGCAGGCCCGCGCCATCGCCGAGGACCAGAGCGGCAAGTCCGGCAAGGGCCAGAAGCCTAAGGGTAAAAAGTAACCCCCGCCGGCCCCGGCGCCAGCGGCAGGCCGGGGTCGGTGCGGCCCTGCAGCCGCAGCGCCGCGGTGCGGGCAAAGCCCTGCGTCACCGCCTTGCGCCGCGCCGGCGCCAGCCGCACCTCGGGCGCCATGCGCGCGATCTCGCCGCCGAAGCGGTCGGCGCGGATCAGCCCGGTGTCGGCGGGCAGGATCTCGGCCGGGAAATCGGCATCCACCGCCCAGAAGAAGCGGTCGGCATAGTCGAGATAGCCGTGCCATTTGTGATCCGAGGTGAAATCGGCCCGCCCCGACTTGCATTCGACCACCCAGATCTCGCCCTTGCGGCCAAGCGCCATCACGTCGACGCGAAGCCCCGGCTTCGGCACCAGTTCGGTCACGCAGGCGAAGCCGTGATCGACAAGGCAGCGGCAGGCGCCGCAGGCGAGAAGCTGACCGGGGGTGAGATCCTGGGACATGGGGCGAATGTGAACGAAACGTAAACATTTGTCCAGCCCGCAAAGCCAGCCCCTGCCCCCTTGCCGAAGCGCGGTCACACGCCTATCTCTGGCCGTGGCGGTTACTGCTCTTCGCGTCAATGGGGCCCTTTTCCAGTGGCCGATAACCATTCCTGAGGGGGCTGGCTCTGTCGAGATCCTGGTCTCGTTACCTGGCCCCCACCTGACTTGTCAGGCTCTCGGGAAATTCACGCCCCGACGGTTGCTGCGGTTTCCGCCACCCAATGAAAAAGCCCCCCGCAGCGCGGAGGGCTTTTTTCGTTCCGGGACGCGCGCGCGGATCAGCGCGGCAGGCGCTGCACCTTGCGGCTGGCCCTCGCCTCGACCGGCACCGGAATCGGCGCCAGCTGCACCGCGGTGTCGAGCCCGGCCGGGATGCCGTCGCGCTTGCCGCCGCCCGGGGGCGTCTCGTCCTCGGCCATGCGCATGATGGTGATCGCGAATTGCACGCCGGCAAAGACCACCGTGTTCGCCAGGAAGAGGATGGCCACCGCGATATAGCCGATATCCGACGACAGGATCAGATGGCGCAGATGCGCGACGTCGAAGCCAAGCAGCAGACCGACGAAGGCGGCCGAGAGGCCGGCGCCGAAGATGACATTGCGGATATAGAGCCGGACGAGTTCGGGCATGACGATTCCCCTTTCGCTACATGCAATGTAACGCATGTCTGACAAAATCAAACAGTCCGGAATGCCGCAGGGGAAAATTCTTTTCCCGAAGCGGCGAAGGCCCGCCGGTCGGGCGGGCCAGCTGGCTCAGAACGCCTCGGGCCGGATCTCGCGCGCCATGTGGTCAAGCACGGCGTTGACGAATTTCGGCTCCTTGCCTTCGGGGAAGAAGGCGCGGGCGACCTCGACGAATTCGTTGATCACCACGCGGGCGGGGGTCGCCGGGTTCACCAGTTCCGCCCCGGCGGCACGGAACAGCGCGCGCAGCACCGGGTCGATGCGGTCGATCGGCCATTTCGCCACCAGCGCGCGGTCGGTCGCCTGGTCGATCTTCGCCTGCCACATGACGGCATCGTCAAGCAGCCGGCGGAACAGGTTCATGTCGCCTTCCGCCAGCGCCTCCTCGCCCTCTTCGAGGGCAAGGCCGAAGCGATAGTTCTCGAACTCGAGCGCGACGCGGTCCACCCCCTGCCCCGCGGCTTCCATCTGGAACAGCGCCTGCACCGCATAGAGTCGCGCGGCGGATTTCATCCGGCGCTTCTCCTCGGGGGTCAGCTTCTGCGGGGTCTCGGGGGCGGTGTCGGTCATGCTTGGCTCGGTCCTTCGGTCTCGCCGGCCAGGCGGAACGACTCACCCTGCGGGCGGAAGCCGATCCCCTGCGTCCGGCCTGCCCATTTGCGCGACAACGCGACAAGATGCAAGGCCGCAGCGGCAGCACCGCCACCCTTGTTCTGATCGGCCGGGTCGGCGCGGACCTCGGCCTGGGGGCGGTTCTCGACGGTCAGGATGCCGTTGCCGATGCACACGCCCTGCAGGCCGAGCATCGTCAGCCCGCGCGAGCTGTCGTTGCACACGGTCTCGTAATGCGTGGTCTCGCCGCGGATCACACAGCCGATCGCGACGAAACCGTCGTAATCGGCCATCCGCGCCGCCATGCCGATCGCCGTCGGGATCTCGAGCGCGCCGGGCACCTCGATCACATCGACACTCGCGCCGGCCTCGGCCGCGGTGGCCTTCGCGCCGGCGATCATGTTGTCGGCGATGTCGCGGTAATAGGGCGCCACGACGATGAGCAGGCGCACCGGCTTGTCGAAGACCGGCAGCGGCAGGGTGTAGTGCTGTTCGTTCGCCGCCATCTCAATACCCCCGCGTGCCGTCGATTTCGAGCCCGTAGCCGTCCAGCCCCACCACCTTCGGCAGGCCCGAATTGGTCAGCAGGATCAGCTTCGACAGGCCGAGCGCCGACAGGATCTGCGCGCCGAGCCCGTATTGGCGCAGCGTCTGCGGCGAGGTCTCGCCGGGCTGGGCCATCTTCATCGAGGTCTCGCGCAGCAGCACGACGACGCCGCGCCCCTCGGCCGCGATCGCCTCCATCGCGCGCCCCATCTCGCCGGCCTTGGCCGGGTTCAGCCCCAGCACGTCGGCCATCGGATCGAGCGCGTGCATGCGCACCAGAACCGGCTCGGGCGTGGTGATGTCACCCTTGGTCAGCACGATGTGCTCGGCGCCCTCGGTCTCGTCACTGAAGACGCGCATCGACCAGTCGCCGCCGAAGGCCGAGCGCACCGGTTTCTGCGCTGTCTCGCGCACCAGGTTGTCATAGCGGCGACGGTAGGCGATCAGATCGGAGATCGTGCCGATCTTCAGCCCCTGACGCTGCGCGAAGGCCACGAGGTCGGGAAGGCGCGCCATCGTGCCATCCTCGTTCATGATCTCGCAGATCACGCCGGCGGGGTTCAGCCCGGCAAGCCGCGCGATGTCGACCGCGGCCTCGGTATGGCCGGCGCGGACGAGCACCCCGCCCTCGCGGGCGCGCAGCGGGAAGACGTGGCCCGGCGTGGCGATATCGGCCGCGCCCTTGCCGGCGTCGATCGCGACGGCAATGGTGCGGGCGCGGTCATGCGCCGAGATCCCGGTGGTCACGCCCTCGCGCGCCTCGATCGAGGTGGTGAAGGCGGTCTCCTGCCGCGACGAGTTGTTCGCGCTCATCAGGCTGAGGCCAAGCGCATCGACGCGCGCCCCGGTCAGCGCCAGGCAGATCAGCCCGCGGCCGTGCATCGCCATGAAGTTGATCGCGTTCGGCGTCGCCATCTGCGCCGGGATCACGAGGTCGCCCTCGTTCTCGCGGTCCTCGTGGTCGACAAGGATGAACATCTTGCCGTTGCGCGCGTCCTCGATGATTTCCTCGATCGAGGAAATCACGTCGGAATAGCGCTTTTCCACCGGACCGGGCGTATCGTGAAGGCCGGACTTGTCCACCGGTTGCGTCATGCGTTCCACTCCTGCAGCCGCGCGACATAGCGTGCGAGCGTGTCGATTTCGAGATTGACCGGGTAGCCGGGCTGCGCCGCGCCCCAGGTCGTCGCCGCCTTGGTATGCGGGATGATGTTGACGCCGAAGGTCGTGCCCTCGACCTCGTTGACGGTCAGCGAGGTGCCGTTGAGCGCGACCGAGCCCTTCGGCGCGATGTATTTCGCCAGCGCCTCGGGGGCGCGGAAGGTGAAGCGGGTGCTGTCGCCCTCGTCGCGCATCGCGACGATCTCGGCCACGCCGTCGACATGGCCCGAGACGATATGCCCGCCCAGCTCGTCGCCCACCTTCAGCGCGCGTTCGAGGTTGAGCCGCCTGCCCACATGCCAGGAATTGCGCCCGATGCTGGTCTTCGACACGGTCTCGGCCGAGATCTCGACGTCGAACCAGTCCGCGCCCTTGGCGATCACCGTCAGGCAGACGCCGTCGCAGGCGATCGAGGCGCCGATGTCGACGCCCTCCATGTCGTAATGGCAACCGATCCGCGCGCGCAGGTCGCCCGCCTGATCGAGCGCCCGGACCTCTCCCATATCGGTCACGATTCCGGTGAACATTCCTATCCCCTTGCTCTGGCGCACCCTGCCTAGCCCGCACCGCCCGTTCACGCAAGGCCGGCGCCGCACAGCGCCTGCGCGAAATGGACATCGCGGCCACGCTTTCGCCCCATTGCGGCCGCGCTTGCCCTCCAGGATCGGCGAATTCCCGTGACAGCCCCGGGATTTCGCCCCAGAAGGGGAACAGTTCCGGAACCGCCGATGCATCGTTACGCCGACCGCACCTTCCTTTTGCTGCAGGGCCCGCACGGCCCCTTCTTCCACCAGCTGGGGCGGATGCTGGCGGCTGCGGGCGCCGGGATCTGGCGCGTCGCCTTCAACCGCGGCGACGAGGCGTTCTGGTTCGATGCGGCCACGCTGATCCGCTACACCGACACGCCCGAGGACTGGCCCGCCCGCATCGCCGCGCTGATCGCCGAGAAGGGCGTGACCGACCTTGTCCTTTACGGCGACACCCGCCCGATCCATGCCGAGGCGATCGCGGCCGCCCGCGCCGCCGGGGTGACCGTGCATGTCTTCGAGGAAGGCTATCTGCGCCCCTATTGGGTGACCTACGAGCGCGGCGGCTCGAACGGCAATTCGCGGCTGATGACCCTCGGCGTCGCCGAGATGCGCGCCGCGCTTGCGCAAAGCGAGATCGAGTTCCCCGAGGCCCCGCCCCGCTGGGGCGACATGCGCCACCACATCTTCTATGGCGCGCTCTACCATTTCTTCGTGATGGCGCTGAACCGGCGCTATCGCGGCTTCCGCCCGCATCGCGATATCACCGTGATCGAGGAGTTTCGCCTCTACCTGCACCGGCTGCTGCTGATGCCCGTCCACCGGATCGAGCGGGCACTTGCCACGCTGCGGGTGCGGCGGGGCGGCTTTCCGGTGCATCTGGTGCTGATGCAGCTCGAACATGATTCGAGCTTCCGCATGCACTCCTCCTTCGCCTCGCAGACCGAGTTCGTGACCCTGGTGATGGAGGGCTTCGCCGCCGGCGCCCCGGCCCATCACCATCTCGTCTTCAAGGCCCACCCGCTCGAGGACGGACGCGCGCCGATCACCCGCGCGATCCGCGAGGCGACGGCGCGGCTTGGCCTGACGGGCCGGGTGCATTTCATCCGCGGCGGCAAGCTGGCCGGTCTGCTCGCGCAGGCGCGCAGCGCCGTCACCGTGAACTCGACCGCCGCACAGCAGGTGCTGTGGCGCGGCCTGCCGCTCAAGGCCTTCGGCCGGGCGGTCTTCGACAAGCCCGAATTCGTCTCGGCCCAGCCGATCGCCGAATTCTTCGCCAGCCCCCGCCGCCCCGACACCCGCGCCTATCGCGACTATCGCCACTACCTGCTGGAAACCAGCCAGGTGCCGGGAGGGTTCTACTCCACCCGCGGGCGACGGATCCTGCTGCGCCAGGTCGTCGACATGATGCTGTCGCCCGAGGACCCCTATGACGCGCTGACGGCCGGCAACGCGGCACCCCGGCAACAGTTGCGGGTGGTGCGCTGAACAGACTGGTTTTTTCTTGCCGTTTTCGTTAACTTCAGCCGCAAAAGCATAAAAGCGCCCCCGCGAGAGGAGCACGAGCAGTGAACGTCAAACCGTCCCGCAGGACCCTGCTTCTGGGTCTGTCTGCGGCCCTTCTTGGCACCGCCTCCTGCGGTCTGCCCCGGTCCGGTCCGAACAAGCGCGAGATCTTCGCCGGCTCGGTGATGAAACAGGGCGATGCCTTCGTCGTCACCGTCAACGACCACGTGGTGCGGGCGACCGCGGTGCAGCCGGCGCTCGGCTTCACCTCGTCCTTCGTCAATGCGGGTGTGCTCGGCTCCGACACGATCAACCCCGGCGACACGCTGACCCTGACGATCTGGGAAAACGTCGACGACGGCGTGATGAGCAAGAAGGGCGTGCCGACCCAGCTGACCGAGGTGCAGGTCGACGGCGCGGGTTATATCTTCATCCCCTACGCCGGGCGCATCAAGGCCGCGGGCAATTCGCCCGACGCGCTGCGCAAGGTGATCACCGAGAAACTCGACGCGCAGACGCCGGACCCGCAGGTCGCGGTGGCGCGCGCGCCCGGCGACGGCTCGACCGTCTCGGTGATGGGCGCGATCGCCGGCCAGGGCGTCTATGCGATCGAGCGGCCGACCCGCACCCTCTCGGCGATGATCGCGCGGGCCGGCGGCGTGACCGTCAAGCCCGAGGTGGCGAAGATCACCGTCACCCGCGGCACCAAGACCGGCACGGTCTGGCTCAAGGATCTCTACGAGAACCCGAAGATGGACATCGCCCTGCGCGGCGGCGACGTCATCCTCGTCGAGCAGGACACCCGCTCCTTCACCTCGCTCGGCGCCACCGGCGCGCAGGCGCGCGTGCCCTTCGAGACGCAGACGCTCAGCGCGCTCGAGGCGATCGCCACCGTGGGCGGGCTGCAGACCGGCCTGGCCGACCCGACCGGCGTCTTCGTGTTCCGCAACGAACCGGCCGAGATCGCCTCGGTCGTGCTTGGCCGCAACGACCTCGTGGGCGACCAGCGCATGGTCTACCTGCTCGACCTGACCAGCCCCAACGGCATGTTCCTTGCGCGCGATTTCGTCATCCGCGACGGCGACACCGTCTATGTGACCGAAGCGCCCTACGTGCAGTGGCAGAAATCGCTCTCGGCGATTACCGGCTCGCTCGGCCCGGTCAATTCGGTCAGCAGCCTCGCCGGCAACTGATGCCCGGGGTCACGCCCGATCCGGCCGCCGGGGAGCCTTCCCGGCGGCTTTTCTTCTACAACGGCGGCTTCCTGCGCGAACGCCGGCTGCGGCAGATCCTGCGCGCCGCGAGCTGGTCTCTGCATCTGGGCCTGCCCGGTCCCGAGGACCGCGTCGTGGTCTGGGGCCGGTCGCGCTATGCGGGCCGCGGCGAGGCGGTGGCGGCGCGGCGCGGCGTCGGGCTGGTGCGGCTCGAGGACGCCTTCCTGCGCAGCGTGCACCCCGGGAGGGCGGGCAGGGACGGCCCGCTCGGCCTGCTGATCGACCCCGAGGGCGTGCATTTCGACAGCGCCCGCCCGTCGATGCTGGAGCGCCTCCTGGCCCGCCATCCGCTCGACGACACTTACCTTTTGCAACGTGCCCGCGACGGGATCGGCCGACTGAAGGCACTTGAGCTGTCAAAATACAACAATTTTGACGAACGCCTCGAACCGCCGCCACCGGGCTATGTGCTGGTGATCGACCAGACCGCGGGCGATGCCTCGATCCCCCATGGCGGGGCCAGCGCCCGCACCTTCCGCGAGATGCTCGCCGTCGCGCAGATCGAGCATCCGGGCGCGCGGATCCTGATCAAGACCCACCCAGAGACCCGCGCCGGCCTGCGCCCCGGCCATTACGGCCCCGAGCATTGCGACGCCCGCACGCAGCTGTTCGCCGATCCGGTCTCGCCCTGGCAGCTGCTCGACGGCGCCATCGCGGTCTATACCGTCTCGTCGCTGATGGGGTTCGAGGCGATCCTCGCCGGCCACCGCCCCCGCGTCTTCGGCCAGCCCTTCTATGCGGGCTGGGGCCTGACGCAGGATGAGAATCCCGTCGCCCGGCGCGAACGTCAGCTGACCCGCGCCCAGCTGTTCGCCGCAAGCCACCTCCTTGCCCCGACCTGGTTCGACCCGTGCCGGCAGCGGATCTGCAGCTTCGAGGAGGCGGTCGATCAGCTCGAGGCCGAGGTCCGCGCCTGGCGGCAGGACCGCGCCGGTCATGTCGCCAGCGGCATGCGGCTGTGGAAGCGACGCCCGCTGCAGCAGGTCTTCGGCCGCGAGACGCCGCTGCGCTTCGTCGATCCGCCCGCCCGCGCCGCGCAGGTGGCGCGCGATACCGGCCGCAGTCTGCTGGTCTGGGCCGGCAAGGCGGCCCCTGACCTATCCGCGCTGCGGGTCGAGGACGGTTTCCTGCGCTCGCGCGGGCTGGGCGCCGAGCTGATCCCGCCGCTCTCGCTCGTCACCGATGCGCAGGGCATCTATTACGACCCCACCCGCCCCTCGGATCTCGAGACGCTGATTTCGCGCGAACCGCCCCCCAGCGGGCGGCTCCGGGCCGAGCGCCTGCTCGCCGCGATCCGCAAGGCGGGGGTGTCGAAATACAACCTCGGCGGCACCCTGCCCCCGCTGCCCGAAGGCCACCGGATCCTGGTGCCCGGACAGGTCGAAGACGATGCCTCGATCCGGCTGGGCGCTGGCGAGACCTGCACTAATCTGGCATTATTAGCCCGTGCCAGGGCCGAAAATCCGACTGCGATTATCCTTTTCAAACCTCACCCCGATGTCGAGGCGGGTCTGCGCCCGGGCCGCGTGGAACCGTCCGAAGCGCTGCGGTTCGCCGACCAGATCGTCGAACAGGCCGATCCCGTCGCCCTGATCGGGGCGGTGCACGAGGTCTGGACGATGACCTCGCTTCTCGGCTTCGAGGCGCTGATCCGCGGCGTGCCCGTCACCGTGACCGGCGCGCCCTTCTATGCCGGCTGGGGGCTGACCCGCGACCTGGGCAGGGTCCCGGCCCGACGCAGCGCACGGCCCGACCTGCTCGCCTTCGTTCATGCCGTGCTGATCGCCTATCCCCGCTATTTCGACCCGGTCTCACGCCGCCCCTGCCCGCCCGAGGTCGTGCTCGACCGGCTGGCGAACGGCCCGTTGCCTGCGCCCGGGCCGCTGAACCGCAGCCTCGCGAAACTGCAGGGGGCCTTCGCCGCCTGGGCCTTCCTCTGGCGCTAGCGCCGCCAGCGGTGCAGCACGTCACCGCCCAGCGTCTCGACCGAGGCAAGGGTGAAGCGCGGCGCATCCGGCAGATGCGCCAGCCCCAGCGGGCCAAGCGCCGGGCGGGCATCAGCGCCAAGCGCCACACCCGCGGTGAAGCCGATCAGCTCGTCGACCAGCCCCGCCCGCATCAGCGCCGCGGCGAACTGGCCGCCGCCCTCGCAAAACACCCGGGTCAGGCCGCGCGCGCCAAGCGCCGCGCTCAGCGCGACCACATCAAGCCCTTGACCGGACAGCGGAACCTCGATCAGCTCGGCGCCGATCCCGGCCCAGAAGGCGCGCGCCTCGGGGGGCGCGGCAGGGCCATGCACCAGCCACAGCGGCGCCTCGGAAACCGATCCCGCCAGCCGGTCGCGCGGCAGGTCAAGCCCGGCCGAAGCTACCACCCGCACCGGCTGGCGCAGCGGGGTGAAGCTGCGCACGGTGAGCAGCGGGTCGTCCGCCCGCGCCGTGCCACCGCCGACCAGAACCGCATCGAAGCGCGCACGCAGCGCATGCACCCGCGCCCGCGCCGGGGCCGAGGTGATCCACTGGCTCTCGCCATTCGCAAGCGCGATGCGGCCATCGAAACTGGTGGCGAGCTTCAGCGCCAGCCAGGGCCGGCCACGGGTGATGCGGCTGAGAAACCCCGCCTGCAGCGCCCGCGCCTCGGCCTCCATCAGCCCGACATCGACCGCAAGCCCCGCCGCGCGCAGCATCGCATGGCCACGGCCCGAGACCCGCGGGTCGGGGTCTTCCTGCGCGCTGACCACCCGGGCAATGCCGGCGGCGATCAGCCCCTCGGAACAGGGCGGTGTCTTGCCGTGATGGGAACAGGGTTCGAGCGTGACATAGGCCGTCGCCCCCCGCGCCGCCGCCCCGGCCATGTCGAGCGCGCGGCGTTCGGCATGCGGCCGCCCGCCCGGCTGGGTCCAGCCGCGACCGACGATGCGGCCGTCGTTCACGATGACACAGCCCACCGCCGGGTTCGGCCAGACATTGCCCAGCCCGCGCGACGCAAGGCCAAGCGCAAGCGCCATGAAGCGCCGGTCGGCGTCGGTCACTCGCTCTCGCCCGTCTGCGGCCGCAGCTCGGAGACGAACTTGTCGAAATCGTCGGCAGCCTGGAAGTTCTTGTAGACGCTCGCGAAACGGACATAGGCGACGGTGTCGATCCGGGCCAGCGTCTCCATCACGATCTCGCCGATGGTGCGCGACGGGATGTCGGTATCGCCCAGGCTTTCCAGCCGCCGCACGATGCCCGAGATCATCTGGTCGATGCGATCGGGCTCGATCGGGCGCTTCTGCATGGCGATGCGGATCGAGCGTTCCAGCTTGTCGCGGTCGAAATCCTCGCGCTTGCCCGAGGACTTGATCACCACGAGGTCGCGCAGCTGCACGCGTTCATAGGTGGTGAAGCGCCCGCCACAGGCCGGGCAAAAGCGCCGGCGCCGGATCGCCACATGGTCCTCGGCCGGGCGGCTGTCCTTCACCTGTGTGTCGACATTTCCGCAAAACGGGCAGCGCATGGCTTCTCCCTTTTCCTGTTCCCGCCGCATGTGGGGTCTGGTGCCCCGGTTATCCACAGGACTATAGGGGGGAGGCGAGCTTTTGGGTAGCATAAATGTGAGACCACCAGATCCGGTGGGCCGGGTGTGGCGGCCGGGACTCAGCGCAGCAGCGCCACCACCTCGCGCCGCTGGGGCGCGCGCCGATGTTCGAAAAGGTATATTCCCTGCCAGGTCCCAAGCGCCATTTGCCCGGAAATGACGGGAATCTGCAAGCTGGTCGGCAACAGCGCCGCCTTCACATGGGCCGGCATGTCGTCCGGCCCCTCGTAGGTGTGGGTCATCCAGGCGCTTTCCGGCCGGTCCGAGGGCGGCACCAGCCGGTGCAACGCCTCGGTCAGATCGCGGCGCACCTCCGGGTCGGCATTCTCCTGGATCACCAGGCTGGCCGAGGTGTGGCGCACGAAGAGGGTCAGCAGCGCCTCCTCGGGCGCCGCCGTCTCGACCCAGGCGCGCAGCGCGCCGGTGAATTCGTAAAGCCCGGGGCCGCGTGTCGGGATCTCGACGCGGCGGTGCATCACGCGCCGGGCTGGGCGGCCTCGCGCCCCTTGGCATAGATCGCCAGACACTCGGGGTTGATGTCCATGATCGCGCGTTCCCTGGCGAAGGCCTTGTCGACCGCCGCGGCATCGAGCCCGGCCTTCGGCACGCCCACCGGCGCTTTCGAGCCATCGGCGATACCGGTCATCAGGGTATAGCTGCCATCCTGCTCGGCCGTGACCAGGGCAAAGCAGGTGCCCGCCTTGTCGAGGCTCGGCGCGGTCGGGTCGGTCGACATCCCCTCGAGCGTGCAGGCACCAAGCAGCATCGGGAAAAGCAGGAACAGGCGCGCGGTCATCGGATCCTCCGGAAGTCTTTTCCCAGAGGTAGCAGGCCCGCGCGCGCGGCGAAAGCCCTAGGCTTGCGCCGCGAAGGCCGCGCGCGCGGTGGCGATCTCGGGGGCGGAGGCCTTGGCCCAGTCGATCAGCGCGCAAAGCGGGCCGAGCAGCGAGCGGCCCAGATCGGTCAGCGCATATTCGACGCTCGGCGGTTTCGTCGGGAAGACCTGCCGCGCGATCAGCCCGTCGCGTTCGAGATCGCGCAGCGATTGCGTCAGCATCCGGCGCGAGATGTCGGGCAGGCTGCGGGCGAGCGCGTTGAAGCGGCACGGGCCCGGCTCGAGCTCGAGCAGGATCAGTGTCGTCCATTTCGCCGCGATATGGTCGAGCACGTGGCGCACCGGGCAATTGGCGAGGTCCATCTGGTCCAGCATGTCGCGCATCGGTTCCCTCCAGGTAACCTTGGCAGGAAAACCTGCCTCCTTTCCGCATGATGATACGGTCTCTAAAAGAGACTTATACACGATTCGCAACCGGAGGAAACGGAGATGAGCGAACAGACCTTCCTGGTGACCGGCGCCAACGGGCAGCTGGGCCAACTGGTGATTGCGGCGCTGCGGGCGCGGGTGGCGCCCGGCCAGATCATCGGCCTCGTGCGGCGCCCCGAGGATGCGGCGGCGCTCGAGGCGCAGGGCCTCGGCGCGCGGCTTGGCGATTACGACGACGTCGACAGCCTGACCGCCGCCTTTGCGGGGGTTGACCGGCTGCTGCTGATCTCGGGCTCGGCCGTGGGCCAGCGCGCGCGCCAGCACGGCAATGTGGTCGCGGCGGCAAAGGCCGCGGGCGTCGGTTTCATCGCCTATACCTCGATCCTGAACGCGCAGGGCTCGGCGATGGCGCTGGCGGCCGAGCACAAGGCGACCGAGACGATGATCCTCGAGAGCGGCATCGCGCATACCTTCCTGCGCAACGGCTGGTATTCCGAGAACCTGCTGGCCTCACTCGAAACCGACCTGGGCCTTGGCAAGCATTTCGGCGCGGCCGGCGAAGGCCGGTTCTCGACCGCACCGCGGCACGACTATGCCGAGGCGGCGGCGGTGGTGCTCGCGGGCGCGGGCCACGAGGGCAAGACCTATGAGCTTGCGGGCGACGCGAGCGTGACGCTGGCCGAGTTCGCAGCGCTGCTGTCGCAGGCGGCGGGCAAGCCGGTCACCTATGTCGACCTGCCCGAGGCCGACTATGCCGCGGCGCTGATCGGCGCGGGCCTGCCCGAGGGCTTTGCGAAGATCCTGGCCGACAGCGATGCGCAGGCGGCGAAGGGTGCGCTTTTCGACGAAAGCCACACGCTCTCGGCGCTGATCGGGCATCCGACCGAGCCGATGGCCGAGACCATCGCCCGCGCGCTGGCCTGAGCCCCTGCCCTAGTTGAAGGGGAAGAACGGCACCAGCGGGCAGAAATGCTGCGCGGCCGCGGCACTCATCCCCTTGTCCCGCGCACCGAAGCGGGTGAAGCCGCTGTCGGCGGCCCTGGCATCGCTGAGCGAGAAATCCACCCCCTCGCCCGCACGGCGCGGCGGGGGGGAGGTGCGGTAGATCCGCGTCGAGGGCGGCAGGCCGAGCCCGCGCAGGACGAAATCGCCCGCGGCACACCAGAAATCATCATTGCCGGTGAGGCCGCCGAAGGCGACATGGAACTCCTGCCCGCCTGCGGGCACGACGCGCAGCCCGTTCAGCGCGAGGAAATCGCCGGCCGATGCGGTACCCGCGGAAAGGGCGAGAGCCGCGGCGGTGAGCAATGGGGCAAGGGCACGCATGGAACACTCCCTGAAGCCGCCCGGCATGGCCGGGCAGAGCAAGGGTAGACCTGCCGGAGAGGAAGTCCAAGAGGAAGCAGGGGGCGCTGCCCCCTCTTCGGCTATGCCGAATTCACCCCCGAGGTATTTTCGGCAAGGAGAAGGGGATTTCGCGCAGGAAGGTGCCGAAGGCGCGCCAGATGCCCTCGTCCCAGGCCCCGTTCGCCGCGCCCGAGGTCGAGGGCAGGATCCAGACCGGAAGGCCGTCGTGCTCGATCGGGCCGAAACCGACGCGGGGCGCACCAAGGAAGCGGCGCGCCGCGTTCTTGCCGTTGAAGGCGAAGCTATACGGGCGGTGCTGCGCAAGAAAGGCCCGCAGCCGCGCGGGATCATAGGCCTGCACCGGGATCTGGGCGTCGCCGCCCGACACGCCCTTGGCGAGATCGGTCAGGCCGATGCCGAAGCCCAGAAGCCGCGCCTCGTCACCGACGGCGAGCGGTTCGGGCACAAGGCCCGCGCGAAAGAGCACCGGCCAGAACTTGTTGCCGGGCCCGGCGTAATAGCGCCCGAGCTCGGCCGAGCGGCGGCCGGCGGCGGTGCCACAGATGATCGTGCGCAGGCCGGGGGCGGCGAAATCGGGCAGCATGGCAAAACGCCCCCTTGCGG
The DNA here is from genome assembly GCF_003664585.1 of Paenirhodobacter hankyongi. Classification (GTDB taxonomy): domain Bacteria; phylum Pseudomonadota; class Alphaproteobacteria; order Rhodobacterales; family Rhodobacteraceae; genus Rhodobacter; species Rhodobacter hankyongi. The sequence goes on along the minus strand of NZ_RCHI01000006.1, from coordinate 51,549 downwards.
GGGCGCCTCGTGTCACTGGTCGAGGAAGGAGCGCAGCTTGCGCGAGCGCGAGGGGTGCTTGAGCTTCCTCAGCGCCTTCGCCTCGATCTGGCGGATACGTTCGCGGGTGACCGAGAACTGCTGACCGACCTCTTCGAGCGTATGGTCGGTGTTCATGCCGATGCCGAAGCGCATGCGCAGCACGCGTTCCTCGCGCGGCGTGAGCGAGGCCAGAACCCGCGTCGTCGTCTCCTTCAGGTTTTCCTGAATGGCGCTATCGAGCGGCAGGACCGCGTTCTTGTCCTCGATGAAATCGCCGAGCTGGCTGTCTTCCTCGTCGCCGATCGGCGTTTCGAGCGAGATCGGCTCCTTGGCGATCTTCATCACCTTGCGAACCTTCTCGAGTGGCATCTGCAGCTTTTCGGCCAGTTCCTCGGGCGTCGGCTCGCGACCGATCTCGTGCAGCATCTGGCGGCCGGTGCGCACCAGCTTGTTGATCGTCTCGATCATATGGACCGGGATGCGGATCGTGCGCGCCTGATCTGCGATCGAGCGGGTGATCGCCTGACGGATCCACCAGGTCGCATAGGTCGAGAACTTGTAGCCGCGGCGGTATTCGAACTTGTCGACCGCCTTCATCAGGCCGATGTTGCCTTCCTGGATCAGGTCGAGGAACTGCAGCCCGCGGTTGGTGTATTTCTTCGCGATCGAGATCACCAGACGCAGGTTCGCCTCGACCATTTCCTTCTTGGCCTGACGCGCCTCTTTCTCGCCCTTCTGCACCTGGTTCACGATGCGGCGGAATTCGGAGATGTCGACGCCGACATACTGGCCGACCTGCGCCATCTCGGCGCGCAGATCGTCGACCTTGTCGCCCGATTTCTCGAACAGCGTCGCCCAGGTCCGGCCGCCCTTCGCCTGCATCCGGTCGACCCAGGTCGGGTCAAGCTCGTAGCCGCGGTATTCCTCGATGAATTCGCGGCGGTTGACGCGGGCGGCATCAGCGAGCTTCACCATGCCGCTGTCGATCGACATGATCTTGCGGTTGATGCCGTAGAGCTGGTCGATCAGCGCCTCGATGCGGTTGTTGTGCAGATGCAGCTCGTTGACGAGGCCGACGATTTCCGAGCGCAGCTTCTGATAGGCCGCCTCTTCGGCGACCGAGAAGGTGCCATCCTCGTTCAGCGTCGCCGACATGCGCAGGTCCTGCATCTCGGCGAGCGTCGCATAGTCGCGCGCGATCACCTCGAGGGTTTCCAGAACCTTCGGTTTCAGCGCCGCTTCCATCGCGGCGAGCGACATGTTCGAGCCTTCGTCGTCTTCCTCGTCGTCGTCCGAGCGCATCAGCGGGTTGCCGTCGGCATCGAGCTCGGGCTCGTTCGAGGTGCGGCGCGGGGCCGCGGTGGCTGCCCCCGCCTGCGTCTCGTCGACCTCGAGCCCCTCGACCGGGGCTTCCAGGTCGTCCTCCTCGCCGTCGAGCGAGCGGCCGAAGGTCGCCTCGAGGTCGATCACGTCGCGCAGCAGGATCTCTTCGCTCAGAAGTTCGTCGCGCCAGATGGTGATCGCCTGGAAGGTCAGAGGGCTTTCACACAGGCCCGCGATCATCGTGTTGCGGCCGGCCTCGATGCGCTTGGCGATGGCGATCTCGCCCTCGCGCGACAGCAGTTCGACCGAGCCCATCTCGCGCAGATACATCCGCACCGGGTCGTCGGTGCGATCGAGCGTCTCGCTCGTCGAGGTCGCGACGGTGATCTCGCGCGAGCCGGAGCCGGTCTCGGCCACGGCGCCGCCGGCCTCGGGTTCTTCGCTTTCTTCCGCCTCGACGACGTTGATGCCCATCTCCGAGAGCATCGACATCACATCCTCGATCTGGTCGCCCGACACCTGCTCGGGCGGCATCACGGCGTTCAGCTGGTCGTAGGTGATGTAGCCGCGCTCCTTCGCCTCTGCGATCATGCGCTTGACCGCGGCCTTGCTCATGTCGAAGGAGGTGTCCTCGTCCGCGGCGGTGTCGGGCTTGTTCTCGTCGATGTCCTTGGCGGCCATGTGCGCTCCTGCTCGGGCTCTCTCGGGCGTCGTCACGCCGGTGGGCCGGGGCGCGACGGGATCGAATCGGTTGATCTGTCTTATCGAATCACGGGGTCGAATCACAGGGCCGAATCGGCCCTTTTGCGCAGCGTCTCAGGCGCTGCCGCTTCCACCGCCATGTTTTTCCAGAAGAGACTGCAAAAAGGCAGACATCGCTTCACGGTCCTCGCCCAGATCACTGGTGTCCTCCAGTCTCGATTTCCCGGCCTGATGCAGCGCCTGGGTCGCCTGGGTGATTCGCCAGGTGAGCCCCTCGTCGGCCAGGCCGGCCAGTTCTTCCATCGCCTCCTCGGTCTCGCTGCGCACGGCACGCGCCGCCTGCAGCTTGGCCAGCTCCTCGGCAAGGCACATGCGCGCAAAATCGGTGTCGTCGCGGCGCAGGACCGGGGGGGCCGAGCGCACATGGGGCTGGGCGAGCAGCTTTTCAAGGTCATCGCCCGCCCGGGCAAGGGCCGCCGCGATCGCCTCGGGCGGTTCGGCGCAATGGGCAAGGATCAGGCCGCGCAGCCGCTCGTGCCCCGGATCGGCAAAGACGATGCGATCGAGGCGGGCCTCGAACTCGGCCACCAGCACCGGATGCGCGACGAGAATCGCCAGGATCATCGTCTCGCGCAGCGCCTCGGTCACGCGCTCGTCCGGGGCGGCGGCGAGCAGCGTCGAGCGGGTCGCGGGCAGCGGCAGCGCGGGCGCCGGGGCGCGACCGAAGCCCCGCCCGCGTGCGGACTGCCAGCCGCCGCCCTCGCGCGGGGGCTGCCATCCGCCGCCATCACGCGGGGCAGAGCGGAGCCCCTCGTCCCGCCCGCCGCGGGACCGGTTCATGCCGAAGAGATCCTCGCGCAGCCGCTTGATCTCCTCGCCGTAATGCACCTTGATCGAGGGATCCTTGATCCGGCTGATCGTCGCGCGCAGCGTCTTGTCGAGAGCGGCGCGGCGTTCGGGGCTGTCGAAGACCTTGCCCTCGATCTCGCGCGCCCAGAGCAGGTCGACCATCGGCCGGGCGCCGGCGATCACCTGCTCCATCGCGGCGCGTCCGCCCGCCTGGATAAGCTCGTCCGGGTCCTGCCCGCCCGGCAGCATGGCAAAGCGCAGCGCCTTGCCCGCCTCGAGCAGCGGCAAGGCCAGGTCGATCACCCGCAGCGCCGCGCGCATCCCCGCCGCGTCGCCATCCAGCGCGATCACCGGCTCGTCGTGGATGCGCCACATCAGGTGCAGCTGCTCCTCGGTCACCGCGGTGCCCAAGGGCGCAACGGCGCCGCCAAAGCCCGCCTCGACCAGCGCGATCACGTCCATGTAGCCTTCGCAGACGATGAGCGGCGCGCCCTTCGCGCAGGCCTCGCGCGCGGGGCCGTGGTTGTAGAGGTTGCGGCCCTTGTCGAAGAGCGCGGTCTCGGGGCCGTTCAGGTATTTCGCCCGCGCGTTCGGGTCCATCGCCCGCCCGCCCAGCGAGATCGCCCGCCCCCGCGCATCGCGGATCGGATAGATGATGCGGCCGCGGAAGCGGTCATAGGGCGCGCCGCCATCCTCGGGGCGGGCGCAAAGCCCGGCCTCGACGATCAGGTCGGGGGCGATCCCCTTCGCCTTCAGCGCGTTGAACAGGCCCTGGCGCTGGTCGGGGGCAAAGCCGATCTCGAAACGCGCCTGCGCCTCGGGGCCGAGGCGGCGGCGGGCAAGGTAGTCGCGCGCGACGGCCCCGCCCTGCATCGACAGCTGCAGCCGGTAATGCTTCACCGCCTCTTCCATCACCTTCGCAAGTTCGCTGCGCCGGTCGGCCTTCTGCGCCGCGACCGGATCGCGCGCCGGCATCTGCATCCCCGCCTCGCGCGCCAGGATCTCGACCGCCTCCATGAAGCCGACATTCTCGGTCTCGCGCAGGAAGGTCAGAGCGTCGCCCTTCGCCTGGCAGCCGAAGCAATAGTAATAGCCCTTGCGGTCGTCGACGTGGAAGGAGGCGCTCTTTTCCTGGTGGAACGGGCACGGCGCCCAGAAGTCGCCCTTGGCCTGGTTCGACTTGCGCATGTCCCATACGACCTTGCGCCCGACCACCTGCGAGATCGAGACGCGATTGCGCAATTCGTCAAGGAAGCCGGGCGGAAGACTCATGCCCCCTAATATGGCCCGCCCCGCCCCCCTGTCGAGAGGGGGGAACAGCGAATCGGCGCATGCGGCGGCGCAAGAAAACGTTAAGAAATTCCTCAACGCCCCCGGCAGAGCATGCCGGAATTGTGGCGCATTGCCCAATGCCAGCAAAACGATGCCCGCGAATCCGGGCAATTGCCCCGTCCACCCGGGACAATCGGGCGAATTTGCCAGAACAGCGCCCCAATTCCGCCCCGAAGCACGCGCATACCCTTCCCCGGAAAAGACTATTCGCGCCCTGCGGTCCGCCGCCGGAACGGGATGGAGAGAGCAGCATGGTGACTTTCCGGCACGAGAGCAGAACCGCCCGTCGGCTCGCCCGCTTCCTGCGCGAGGAGGACGGCGCGCTGATTCACCTGGCGATGCAGATCTTCCTCGTCATGCTGATCTGCACCGGCATCTCGATCGATTTCGTGCGCCAGGAAGAACGGCGCACCAAGATCCAGAACACGCTTGACCGCGCCGCGCTGGCCGCCGCCTCGCTGTCGCAGCAACTCGACCCGGCGCTGGTGGTCGACGACTACCTGAAAAAGGCCGGGCTCGACTATCTCGACGTGACGCCCGAGGTCGCGCAAGGCAGTCTCGGCGAATGGCGCCGGGTGACCGTCAAGGCCACCGACAACATGCACACCATCTTCGGCGGGCTGATCAACATCAACTCGCTCGAGGTGGCCGTCGCCAGCACCGCTCAGGAAGAGATCGGCAACGTCGAGATCTCGCTCGTGCTCGATATCTCGGGCTCGATGAACGAGAACATCTATTACCCGACGAACAGCAGCTATGACGGCCGCTACCCGACGCGCATGGACAAGCTGCGCCCGGCCGCCCTCGCCTTCGTGCAGAAGATGTTCGACACGGTGCAGCCCTCAAGCGCACCGGCCGGCCGGCTCTCGATCTCGATCGTGCCCTACAACCAGCAGGTGACGCTCGGCACCAAGACCTCGGCCGCGTTCAGCCTCTCGACCGATCACACGAAGAACACCTGCGCCGACATCGAGGCCCTGTCCGACGGCGATTTCGCCATCTCCGCGTCGCGGGCGCTGCAGCGAACGATGTATGGCGACAGCTTCGACTATGCAGGGCAGTCCGCGCTTGGCCAGGGCACCTGGTCGGTGCAGAAGACCACCTATATCGAGAACTGCCCGAACGCCACCGCGGCAGCAGTCCTGGCCTTTGCCAACAACCAGACGACAATCAACAGCGCGATCAACGCCCTCACCCCGGGCGGCGACACCGCGATCGACGTCGGCGCCCGCTGGGGCCTCGCGCTGCTCGATCCGGCCGCGCGCACCGCTCTCGACAAGCTGATCGTCAAGGGCTACGCGAGCTCCGACCTCTCGGGACGCCCCTTCGACTACAGCACCGGCAGCCAGACGGTCAGCGACAGCGCGATGAAAGTGCTGGTGCTGATGACCGACGGGCAGAACACCCGTTCCTATTCGACCAAATCCGCCTATCGCACCGGCGCGTCGGGCTTCGTGTCGACCTCGAGCGCAACGGCCTTCGCCGACAGCTCGAACAGCACGGCGTGGAGCAAGCTCTATTACTACGCTCCCGGCCGGACAAAGCCCTATTACCGCCTCTATGACAAGACCTGGTACAGCACGCCGAGCGGCACCCTCTACCCGATCACCTGGGAGACGATCTGGAGCAAGAACTACACGCTGCAATACGTGATCAACACCTTCCTCTACAATCCGATGAAGGCGATCGACTCGACGGTCACGACCGGCAGCATCTACAACGACATGTCCGTGCAGTCCGAGTTCACACAGAAGGACTCGGCGCTGCTGAAGCTGTGCGAGGTCGCCAAGAACGATCTGCACGGGATCTATATCTTCACCGTCGCGGTGAATGCGCCGACCGCGGGCAAGACGATCCTGCGTCAATGCGCGACGTCGGAGGGTTATGCCTATGACGTCAACGCCGAGGACCTGACCGACGCCTTCTCCTCGATCGCCTCGGCGATCAACGCGCTGCGACTGACGAACTGAGGGGGCGGAGAATGCGCGCGACACACCGCCCCGGACCGTCCCTGCTGCGCCGGCTGCGGCGCGAGGATGGCGCCGTCACCATCCCGACGATCTTCTGGTTACCGCTGTTCTTCATGATCATGCTGGCCGGCGTCGAGATGATGGTGACGAACCTGCGCCAGCTCCTGCTCGAGCGCGCCGTCGACGTGGCCACGCGCGAGCTGCGGATCGGCAACATGGTCAACCTGACGCATGACCAGCTGAAGCAGAAGATCTGCGCGGCGATCCGCTTCGTGCCCGACTGCACCGCGAACCTCGCAGTCGAGATCTTCCCGGTCGATACCACGACCTGGCAGTTCAGCAACACCGGCCGCCCCCTGTGCACCGATTCGAGCAGCACCGATGTGCTGAACCCGACGCTCGATTACGGCGGGTCGAACCAGCTGATGGTGGTGCGGGCCTGTCTGAAGCTGAAGACGATGTCCGACATGGACCCGCTTGGCGCAGCGCTGGTGAAGGATTCGAGCGGCCGCTTCGCCCTGGTCGCGATGACCGCCTATGTGAACGAGCCGAGGGAATGATGACGACGTTGCGGTTCCTGCGCCGGTTCCTGAAACAAAGCCGCGGCTCGGCCGTGATCGAGGGGTTGTTCGGCAGCGTGCTGCTTCTGGGCTGGTTCATGACCGCCTACCAGATCTACGACGCCTTCCGCATGCGCGCGGTGGTGTCGCGCGCCACCTATACCGTGGCCGACCTGATCTCGCGCGAGCGCGATCCGATCGGGCCCGCCTATGTCGCCGGCATCAAGACGATCTTCGACGCCGCCACCCGCTCGCGCGGCGACGCGCAAAGCTGGATCCGGGTGACGCTGATCTCCTGCGTCGAAACCGAAACGGATGCCCGGGCCTGCGACGGCACCAACAAGCTGGTGACCTTGCGCAGCTCGGACTCGACGGCGGGTTCGATTGCCTCCTTCGCCACCGGCGGCCACGCCGCCTACACCCAGTCGACACTCGACGCCAAGGCCAACGTCATCCCGATGATGGCCGCAGGGGATTCCGCGGCGATCGTCGAGGCCGGCTATCTCTATTCGCCGATCTTCAACATCGGCGACAAGGCGCTGTCGCTTGGCGGCAACAACACCGTCGAGATGGGGCTGAAATCGAACCTGCAATTCGGCGAGTTCGTGGTCACCCGCCCGCGCGGACCGCGCACGAAGTGGTTCGACAGCAACTAGTCCGCCCCTCCCGACAGCGCCCGAGTGCAAAACGCCGGGCCCTCGGGCCCGGCGTTCGATCTTGGCGGCCTTGCGCGGGACGCGCTCAGCGGATCGGGTTGCGATAGATCACCCGCCGCACCGAACCGGTCTTCGAGCGCATCAGGATCGTCTCGGTCTCGATGTAGTTCGGTTCGCGCTTCACGCCGCGCACGATCGAGCCGTTGGTGACGCCGGTCGCGGCAAAGATCACGTCCGACTTCACCAGCTCGTCGCGGGTGTAGATCTTGTCGAGATCGGTGATCCCGGCCTTGGCCGCACGGCCGCGTTCGTCGTCGTTGCGGAACAGCAGCTTGCCCCACATCTGCCCGCCCATGCACTTCAGCGCCGAGGCCGCCAGAACGCCTTCCGGCGCGCCGCCCGAGCCCATGTACATGTCGATGCCGGTGAAATCGGGCTCGGCGCAGTGGATCACGCCGGCGACGTCGCCATCGGTGATCAGCCGGATCGCGGCGCCGGTCTCGCGCACTTCGCGGATCAGCTCGGCGTGGCGGTCACGTTCGAGGATGCAGCAGGTGATGTCGCCGGGCTGCACGCCCTGCGCCTTGGCCAGCGCCAGCACGCGTTCGGTCGGCGTCATCTCGAGGCTCACGACATCCTTGGCATAGCCCGGGCCGATCGCCAGTTTCTCCATGTAGACGTCGGGCGCGTGCAAGAGCGTGCCGCGCGGCGCCATGGCGACGACGGTCAGCGCGTTCGGCATGTCCTTGGCCGTCAGCGTGGTGCCTTCGAGCGGGTCGAGCGCGATGTCGACGGCCGGGCCCTCGCCGGTGCCCACTTCCTCGCCGATATAGAGCATCGGCGCCTCGTCGCGCTCGCCCTCGCCGATCACCACGACGCCCTTGATGTCGAGGCTGTTGAGCTGTTCGCGCATGGCGTTCACGGCGGCCTGGTCGGCGGCCTTCTCGTCACCGCGGCCGATCAGCCGGGCAGAGGCATGCGCCGCGGCCTCGGAGACGCGGGCAAGGCCCAGCGAGAGCATGCGGTCGTTGAAATCGATGGGGGGAGTCATGGTTGTGTCCTGTCTCGGAATGCGAAGGGCCGCCAACAGCTAAGCCCGAGCGCGCGCGAGAGACAACCCTGAGAACGCTAACGGCGGGCGCACAGGCGGCACAGCGCCGCCCCCTGCCCCGCCGCCGGGGCGATCAGACCTCTTCGATCCGCATCGCCACCGCCTCGCCGGCCACAACGCCGGTCGCCGGGAAGCCTGCAATGGCAAGATCGATCGCGTCGCGCGTGGTCTTGTGGGTGACGATCAGCACCGGCGCGGTCGCATCGGCATGGCCGTACTGGCGCATCCGCGAGATCGAGATCCCGGCCTCGCCCAGCACCGTCGCGACCTTGGCCAGCGCGCCCGGCTTGTCCATCAGCTCGAGCCGCAGGTAATAGGCCGCCGGCGCCGAGGCCACCGCCGCGACCGGCTCGGCGAGCGTCGCCGCGGGCTGACCGAAGGTCGGCATCCGCAGCCCACGCGCGAGGTCGACCACGTCGCCCATCACCGCCGAGGCCGTCGGCCCCTCGCCCGCACCGGCACCGCGCAGCACGATCTGGCCGACCGAATCGCCCTCGAGCAGCACCATGTTGGTGCCGCCCTGCAGCTGTCCGAAGGGCGAGGACGAGGGCACGAGGCAGGGCATCATCCGCTGCTCGAGCCCGCGGCCGGTGATCTGCGCCACGCCGAGCAGCTTGATCTTGTAGCCCATGTCATCGGCGCGGCGGATATCGTCGATCGAGATCTTGCCGATGCCCTCAAGCTGCACCGCGTCGAAGCTGACCTTGGTGCCGAAGGCGATGGCGGCGAGGATCGCCAGCTTGTGCCCCGCGTCGATGCCCCCGACATCGAGGTTCGGGTCGGCCTCGAGATAGCCAAGCGCGCGCGCCTCCTCGAACACCGTCTCATAGGGCAGGCCCGCGCTTTCCATCCGGGTCAGGATATAGTTGCAGGTGCCGTTCATCACACCCATCACGCGGCGGATCGCGTTGCCCGCAAGCCCTTCGGTCAGCGCCTTGATGACCGGGATGCCGCCTGCCACCGCCGCCTCGAAGCGGATCACCCGGCCAAGCGCCTCGGCGCTTTCGGCCAGTGCCTGGCCGTGATGGGCCAGCAGCGCCTTGTTCGCCGTCACCACGTCCTTGCCGGAGCTCAGCGCCGCTTCCATCGCGTTCTTCGCTGCGCCCTCGTGCCCGCCCATCAGCTCGACGAAGACGTCGACGTCGTCGCGCTGCGCCAGCGCCACCGGATCGTTTTCCCAGGCATAGCCCGACAGGTCCGCATCGCGGTTCTTCGTGCGGTCCCGCGCCGAGACCGCGGTGATCACCACCGGCCGGCCCGAACGCGCCGCCAGCAGATCGGCATGGCGCTGCACGATCTTGACCACGCCGATGCCGACGGTGCCGAGCCCGGCGATGCCGAGGCGGAGCGGGGAAACGTCGGGGGCGGACATGGGAACCTCTTGCGCTGGATTGGTCTTGAGCCCTGTTAGCCTGTCGGGCGCGACCTTGCAACGCGTCGAAGCCGGCTCAGGGCTGCTCGGCGCGGATCGCCGCAGCCCGCGCGCGCAGCGCATCCGCCCGAGCCTCGAGCACCGGCGCCGGATCGGGCGTCAGCGGCGCCTCGGAAAGGAGCGTCTCCATCGGCACCAGCGCGGGATAGTCCGCATCCGAGGCGCCGCAACCGGCAAGCGCGAGAAGACCGAGGGCAAGGGCAAGGCGGGTCATGGCGGCTCCTGTCAACGGCCCGACCATAAGCCCGCCCGCCGGCGCTGACCAGAGCCGCAAGACGTCCCCGCAGCCGGGGTTTGATATTGAACAGATGTTCAGATAATCTGCGCAGATGGCACGCAAGACAGGCTCCCATTCCGAAATCACCGGCCCGCGCGTCCGCGCCGAGGCGCAGCGTCTGTTCGCGCGCCACGGCTTTGCCGCGGTCTCGATGCGGCAGATCGCGGCGGCGGTCGGCGTGCAGGCCGGCGCGCTCTACCTCTACACCCCCGACAAGGAGGCGCTGCTTTTCGACCTGTTGAAAAGCCACATGGAAGAGCTGCTCTCCGCCTGGGCCGAGGTCGCGCCACAGGGCGAGCCGCTTGCAGCACTTGAAACCTTCGTGCGCTTTCACATCCGCTTCAACCTGACCCGGGCCGAGGCGGTGTTCCTGAGCTACATGGAGCTGCGCAACCTCGGCCCCGGGAATTTCGCGGTGATCGAGGGGCTGCGCCGCGCCTACGAGACCGAGCTGGAAAAGATCCTGATCGCCGGCCGCGCGGCAGGGGCCTTTGCCCTGCCCGACACCAAGCTTGCCACGCTCGCGATCATCGCCATGCTGACCGGGGTGAACACCTGGTATCGCGAGGGCGGGCGGCTCAGCCTCGACACCGTCGAGGCGATCTATTGGGACATGGTGCGCAAGGCCGTCGGCGCCTGAGCCAATGCTGGCAGGCCGCGCGCCGATCGGCTATGGGAAGGGCATGAGTGCATTCCTTGATGTCGAAGCGTCGCTGACCGGGCGGCGCTGGATCGGCCCCACGGACGAGGCCGACCGCCTTGCCGAGGCGATGGCGCGCGAGACGCGCCTGCCCCTGCCGCTTGCCCGCGTGCTCGTCGCCCGCGGCGTCGCCCCCGAAGAGGCCGCGGGCTTCCTCGAACCCACCCTGCGCGAGCTGCTGCCCGACCCGCGCAGCCTGCGCGACATGGAAAAGGCCGCCGCCCGCTTCCTGCGCGCGATCGACGGGCGCGAGCGCATCGCCGTCTTTGCCGATTACGACGTCGACGGCGGGTCCTCGGCGGCGCTTCTGCTGACCTGGCTGCGCGCCATAGGCCGCGAGGCGACGCTCTATATCCCCGACCGCATCGACGAGGGCTATGGCCCGAATGTGCCGGCGATGCAGGCGCTGGCCAAGGACCACCCGCTGATCGTCTGCGTCGACTGCGGCACGCTCAGCCACGAGCCGGTGGCCGCGGCGAAACCCGCCGACGTGGTGATCCTCGACCACCACCTCGGCGCCGAGACCCTGCCCGAGGCGCTGGCCGTGGTGAACCCGAACCGGCTCGACGAGGACGGCTCGCTCGGTCATCTCTGCGCCGCCTCGGTCGTCTTCCTGATGCTGGTCGAGGCGAACCGGCAGCTGCGCGAGAAGGGCGTGAAGGGGCCCGACCTGATGGGGCTTCTCGACCTCGTGGCGCTGGCGACGGTGGCCGATGTCGCGCCTCTGATCGGGGTGAACCGGGCGCTGGTGCGGCAAGGGCTGAAGGTGATGGCGCGGCGCGAGCGGCCGGGGCTGGTCGCGCTCTCCGACGTCGCGCGGCTCGATCAGGCGCCCTCGGCCTATCATCTGGGCTTCGTCCTTGGCCCGCGGGTGAATGCGGGCGGGCGGATCGGCGCGGCCGATCTTGGCGCGCGGCTTTTGTCGACCGACGACCGGGCCGAGGCCGAGGCGCTCGCCGCCCGGCTCGACCAGCTGAATTCCGAGCGCCGCGAGATCGAGAACCGGGTGCGCGATGCCGCCCTTGCCCAGGCCGAGGAGCGCGGGCTTGACGCGCCGCTCGTCTGGGCGGCGGGCGAGGGCTGGCACCCGGGCGTGGTGGGCATCGTTGCCGCCCGGCTGAAGGAGGCGACGAACCGTCCGGCGGTGGTGATCGGGCTCGAGAACGGCATCGGCAAGGGCTCGGCCCGCTCGGTCGCTGGCGTCGACCTTGGTGCTTCGGTGCAGCGCGTCGCGGCCGAGGGGCTGCTGCTGAAGGGCGGCGGGCACCGGATGGCCGCCGGCCTCACCGTCGCGGCGGAGCAGCTGGAACCCGCCATGGCGCGGCTGAGCGAGCTGCTGGCGCGGCAGGGCGCCGGCGCCGGCGGGCCGCGCGATCTGCGCCTCGACGGGCTCCTGATGCCCGGCGCCGCCACCGCCCAGCTGATCGAGGAGCTCGAGCGCGCCGGCCCCTTCGGCCAGGGCGCCCCTGCCCCGCGTTTCGCCTTCCCCGACATGGAGGTGACCGGCCCGCGCCGGATCGGCGAAAGCCACCTGCGCTTCTCGCTGGGCGACGGGCTCGGATCGCGGATCGAAGCGGTGGCCTTCGGCGCCTTCGACGGCCCGCTCGGCCCGACGCTGAGCGCGGGCGGAGCGGGGCGCTTTCACCTCGCGGGCAAGCTAGAGATCAACACCTGGGGCGGGCGGCGCAAGGTGCAGCTGCGCCTCGACGATGCCGCGCGTGCCTGAGCCCATCGGCAAGCCCTTGAGCAAAGGCGTTTTTCAAGAAAATCGCGCGGCCGTGAAGAAAGTTGCGATAAACTGAAAAAACCCTCTTGCGAGTCACCCGAAGCTCGCCTAAACACCGCTCCACGCCGCGCAGCAACGCGCTGAAGCGGAAACGGTGGCCCGTTCGTCTATCGGTTAGGACGTCAGGTTTTCAACCTGAAAAGAGGGGTTCGACTCCCCTACGGGCTGCCACTTCTTCCCCAGAACATCAAAGACAAGCAATCGCGATGCGGCTGGTTCCGCGTATCCAGACGCCTCTGAGCCTCGCCTCTTGGGCGCTCAGTCCTGCTCTGGTTTCGGAATGCGCGTCTTGCGCGCGGCGGCACCCGGCGCGGGCTTGAGATTGCTCAGCATGTCATCGGCGGTGATGATCGCCTGCGCGATCTCGACCGTCGTCGTGCGCCGCGACATCGCGTGCTTGCGGATGATCTCATAGGCCTCGCGGTCGTCGACGCCATGGTGCTGCATCAGGATCCGTTTCGCATCGCTGATCGTCTGCATGGTCTCCAGCTTGCGGCGGATCTTCTCGTTTTCCTCGCGCAGCGCGTTCTGCTCGCTCCAGCATTGCCGCGCCATGACGATCGCGCTCATCACCCCGATCGCGCGCAGCGGCTTGGTCAGGATGCCATGCGCGCCGATCTCGCTCAGCTGCGCCAGAACCGAGGGGTTCTCGTAACCGACGATGGCGATGATCGTCGGCAGCTCCGTGCGCGCGCGCGTGATCATCGCGCGCAGGTATTTCGCGCTGCCCTCGGCCATGTCGACGAAGACGACATCGTATTTCTCGGCGAGCGTCTTCGGCGGCGGCCAGAAGGCGTCGTGCACGCAGCCGATGCGGCTGAGCTGCTGGCGCAGCTCTTCCGCCGTGCGGTCGAACGGGTGCACGACGGCGATGTTCAGGTCCCGCAGGGTGCGGACGAAGTCGGTCATCTCCCCCTCACCCGCGACTGATCTTGCGCCCCTGCACGATCAGGTCGGCCGAGGCGGGCATCACCAGATAGGGGTCCGGCTTGATCGCCATCGGAACCTCGTGCTCGATCACGTATTCGCCCTCCTCGTCGATCCGCGCGATGCGGGAATGCAGGTAGGTGTGCTGATTGTCGGGATCGATCGTCACCCGGCCCTGCGGCGCCTCGAACGACTGCCCGACCAGCGTCGCGCGCAGCGCATCGGTGTCGTCGCAGCCGCAATCGCGCAGCGCCTGCGCGAAGAAATGCATCTGGATATAGGCCGCCTCGCCGCAGCTGGTGACATCAGTCAGATCGCCGTGCAGCCGGGCATAGCTTTCCAGATACTGCGCGTTGCGCGGCGTCTCGAGCGTGCGGAAATAGGGCGCGGCGGTCAGATGCCCCGCCATCACCTCGGCGCCGATCTCGGCGACATCGGCCTCGTTCGTGGTCAGGCTGGCCACCGGAATATCTCCCCCCCGGCCGCCGGCGCGGTGATAGGCGCGATAGAACTCGGCACTGTCCTGCCCGACCACGGTCGAGAAGATCGCATCGGGGCGCTGCTCGAGAATGCGCGCGACGATCGCGTCGAAGGCACCCGGGCCGCTGTCGAGGGGCACATATTCCTCCTCGACCACCTCGCCGCCCGACAGGCGCAGAACATGGCGCATCACCCGGTTCGACTCGTGCGGATAGATGTAATCCGAACCGACGAAATAGATCCGCGGCCCGTAATTCGCCATCAGATAGCGCGCCAGCGGCACGCTGTTCTGGTTAGGCACGGCACCGCCATAGAAGACGTTCGGCGAGAACTCGAAACCCTCGTAGATCGTCGGGTAGAAGAACAGCGCATTGCGCCGCTCGACCACCGGCAGCACCTCCTTGCGCGCCGAGGACTTGTAGCAGGCAAAGAGCGTGTTGATCCGGTCCTCGACGATCAGCTTCTCGGCCAGACGGCCATAGTCGCGCGGCTCCGAGCCGGGGTCATAGCGCACCGCCTCGATCGGGCGCCCGAGCACCCCCCCCGCCGCGTTGATTTCCGCGATGGCCAGCATCGCGCCATGCAGCTGCGACAGCTCGACATTTGCGGTCGATCCGGTTTCCGAGAACAGGATCCCAACTTTCCAACAGTCAGACATGACGCCCTTGATATTCCCCTGGCGCAGTCTCACTCAGGCGTCCCCCTCGACGAATGTCAAGGTTTGCCCCTCGAGCACCGCGGTGATGATGCGGCGGTTCACCGAACTGCCCGTTGCGGCGGCAGAAAGCAGATATTCGGCCAGCGGAAACTCGAGATGCTTGCGGATCGTGCGGCGCAGCCCGCGCGCGCCGAAGCGCTTGTCATAGCCAAGCTCGGCCAGATGGCGCATCACCTCGGGCCCGACCTCGAGATGGCAGTCGTGCTTCAGAAGCCGCCGGTTCAGCTTGCCGATCTCGACCTCGACGATCGCCGGCAGGAAGTCGGTGCCGATCGCGTTGAAGGTCTCGATCTGGTCGATGCGGTTGACGAATTCGGGCGGGAAGCGCTTGAGCAGCTTCTCGAGCACCAGCTCGGGCCCGGTTTGCGGCTGTACGCGCTTGCCGCGGCCCGCGGGTTTCGTCACGCCCGCCCGTTCCATCAGCTCGCTTGCGCCAAGGTTCGTGGTCATGAACACGATGGCGTTGCGGAAGGAATAGGTGCGCTCGCCCGAGGCGACCGTCAGGATGCCGTTGTCGAGCACGTTGAGCAGCGCCAGCACGACCTCGTCGCTCGCCTTTTCAAGCTCGTCGAACAGCACGATGCCGGGGCGGTCATGGCTGCCCTCGATCTTGTCCTGATCGAGGATCGTCGTGCCCTCCTTCGAGCCGACATAGCCCGGAGGCGCGCCGGTCAGCGCGGCGGCATAATGCTCCTGGGCGAGGGTGTTCATGTCGACCCGGCAGAAGGCGTCGGCATCGCCGTGCAGCGCCCGGGCGAGGACGCGCACCGTCTCGGTCTTGCCGACCCCCGTGGGCCCGGCAAACAGGAACGAGGCCAGCGGCTTGCGCGGGTCGCCGATGTCGGCGCAGATCACCGTCATGATCCGCATCACCGAGGCGATCATCTCGTCCTGACCGACGATATTGCCGCGCAGCTCCCGCTCGATCATCGTCAGATCGAAGGTGAAGCGCGAGGCCGGCATGAAGCGCGGGGCGGCGCGGGGCGCAGCCTCCGCCGGCAGGAGGTTTTCGTCGTTCATTGCAGCGGCAAGTTTCTGCGCGCGCTGCGTCTGCGCAATGCGGTCGGTGAGAAAAGGCATGGTCGTCTCGGGAAGAAAGGGAAAAAGGGGCGGAGCGGCGGGGTCCGCTCCGCCAGTCGGGGATTATTGCGCCTCTTCCTCCTTCAGCCCGCTCGGCAGCCCGCCGATCGGACAGCAGGCGGTCGACAGGGTCGACCGGGTGAAGGCCTCGACGTTCTCCTGCGCCTTCTTCGCGTCGGTGACCCAGGTCTTGTAGAAATCGAACGGGCAATCGGCCACGCCCTTGTCGCCGTCGCCCGAGTTGTAGACGCCGGTATAGCCGCGGTGGAGCAGCTTGAAGAGGTGGTTGGCCGACTGGTCGTTCTGCCGCGCGTCGCGGATCTGCGAGATTGACAGCTGCGCATATTGCACGCCCATCTCTTCCTCGGCGCAGGAGCCCAGCGTGCGCCCGTCGAAGCCGCAGATGGTCGAGTGGCCGAAGAAGGAATAGACCCCGTCCCAGCCGGTGCAGTTCGCGACGGCGACATAGGAGACGTTGGCCCAGGCCATCGCCTTCGCCATGGTGATCTGCTGTTCCTTGGCCGGGTACATGTAGCCCTGGCAGCGCACGATCAGCTCGGCGCCCTTCATCGCGCAGTCGCGCCAGATCTCGGGATAGTTGCCGTCATCGCAGATGATGAGCGAGATCTTCATCCCCTTCGGGCCCTCGCTGACGAAGGTGCCGGCACCGGGATACCAGCCCTCGATCGGGGTCCAGGGCAGGATCTTGCGATACTTCTGCACGATCTCGCCCTTGTTGTTCATCAGGATCAGCGTGTTGTAGGGCACCTTCTTCGGGTGTTCCTCGTGCCGCTCGCCGGTGATCGAGAACACGCCCCAGGTGTTGGCCTTGCGGCAGGCGCGGGCGAAGATCTCGGTCTCGTCGCCGGGGATCGAGGCGGCGGTCGCCATCATCTCGTCGCCGTCATACATCACGCCCATGGTCGAGTATTCGGGGAAGATCACCAGATCGAGCCCCGGCAGGCCCTGCTTCAGCCCGACGACCACGTCGGCGATCTTCTGTGCGTTCTCCAGAACCTCGGCGCGGGTGTGCAGCCGCGGGATCTTGTAGTTGACGACGGCGACGCCGACGGTGTCGTCCGTGCTGGTGATATCTCCGTGTCGCATGATGCGAACCTTTCCTGTTGGCGGATGGGTGATGTCGGGGAACACGCGGCGGGCACGCGGCAAGGCGCGTTCCGGTCTCGCTGGACCGGGGCCGATCATGGTCCGGAATGAAGAAAGGGCTCCTCAACGCCCGGATCGGGACGTGTGAGAGAGCCCTCTTGCTCGCTGTCCGAGGGATCGCTGTTGATCCCTGCCGCTTCATTACGACCCCGAATCCATGATTTTTCAAGAAAAATATATCATTTAATATCAAATACTTGAAATAAACACCCCGACAACATCGTCGAAGCGCCCCTGGCCCAGCCCGGATGCCACCGATGCGATTCGGCCGCGGCGACGGCACCTGGAAAAGGAACTTCGCGCGCGGGTTGCACGCCCGCGCGTGCACGCACGCGCCTGTGCGAGGGGGAACCGAGCCGCGATTCGCCACCCGGATCTTTCGGAAAACGCACAGTTACCGAGATTTCCCCCGGCCACGCCGGTCAGAAATTAATCATTTCGTGACGCAGATCCGAAAAACGCGTCTTTTCCGCCCGCCCATCCCGGCCCGGCCTTGAAAACCGAAAATCGGTGTCGCTAGCCTTTCTTCACGGCACCAAGGACGCTGCCGCTGCGGACCCGCCTTCCCGTGTTCCGCTCCCGGACCGAAACTGTTCCGGCACTTCCATCGTCTCATCTCCGAGCCATCGGCACTCTGCCCGCACCTGCGCCCCGTCGCGCGCCGCAGGCGGTTTCGCTGGCTCCGTTTCGATCCGTGCCGGCCAGATCTCGCGATCCGGACCGCAATGCCATTCCCCACATCCCATCGCGACCCCTTGCGGGCCGCCCTCCAGCAGAGGACCTGACAATGACCTTCTCCCGCAGACAGTTCCTGAAGACCGGCTCGGCGCTCGGCGCAGGCGCGCTTTCCGCGCCGTTCCTCGGCAGCCGCGCCTTCGCCGCCGGCACGATCGACGTCGGCGTGCTGTTCTCCGCCACCGGCGGGCTCTCGATCATCGAGGACAGCATGCAGAAGGCCACGCTGATGGCGATCGAGGAGATCAACGCGGCGGGCGGCGTGAACGGGATGCAGGTCAAGCCGGTGATCGAGGACGGCGCCTCGGATCCGAAGACCTTCAACGAGAAGGCCTCGAAACTGGTGCTGCAGGACCGCGTGCCGGCGGTCTTCGGCTGCTACACCTCGGCCAGCCGCAAGGCGGTGCTGCCGGTCTTCGAAAAGCGCAAGAACCTGCTCTTCTACCCGACCTATTACGAAGGCTCGGAATGCTCGAAGAACGTGGTCTACACGGGCTCGGCACCGAACCAGCAGCTCGACGTCTTCATCCCCTGGATCATCAAGACGCTGGGCAAGAAGAAGTTCTTCATCGTCGGCTCGAACTACATCTATCCGCGCGAGATGTCGAAGGTCTGCAAGATCCTGATCGAGCAGAACGGCGCCGAATGGGTGGCCGACGAATATCTGGAACTCGGCCATTCCGAATGGGGCGCGATGGTCTCGAAGATCAAGGACAGCGGCTGCGACGTGGTGCTGTCGAACGTGGTGGGCGACTCGGTCGTGGCCTTCTACCGCGAGTTCAAGAACCAGGGCCTCGATCACGCCACGCTGCCGATCTGCGCCTCGGTGACCTCGGAAATCGAGATCGCCGCGATGGGGCCGGAATATGCCGCGGGCAGCTACACCTCCTTCCCCTATTTCCAGTCGATCGACACGCCCGAGAACCAGACCTTCGTCGAGAACTACCGCAAGTTCACCAATGATCCGAAGGCGGTGACCCATTTCGCGATGATGAGCTGCTACATGCAGGTCTATCTGTGGAAGCTTGCCGCCGAGAAGGCCGCGGCGACCGAGCCGAAGGCGATCATCGGCGCGATCGGCGGTGTCGAGTTCGACGCGCCGGTGGGCAAGGTCAAGGTCGACCCCGACAACCTGCACCTCTACCTGACCCCGCGC
Source organism: Paenirhodobacter hankyongi (assembly GCF_003664585.1). Lineage (GTDB taxonomy): Bacteria > Pseudomonadota > Alphaproteobacteria > Rhodobacterales > Rhodobacteraceae > Rhodobacter > Rhodobacter hankyongi. The sequence goes on along the minus strand of NZ_RCHI01000006.1, from coordinate 32,567 downwards.
ATCGCGCAGTGGCAGGCCGACGGCCAGAGCAAGATCGTCGACGCCGCCCCCGCCCCGATCAAGCCGCTGCCCTACAGCGCCTACGGCGAGACCGCCGAGAACCTGTTCTGCACCGGCTCGGGGCTCGATTCCACCAAGCTCTGATCCAAGTCCCGGAGGGCGGCACGACGTCGCCCTCCGGCCCAGGCATTCACGGGGACCTCCATGGCTGACACCCTCTTCATCGGCCTGTCGCTGGCGTCGATCCTGCTGCTCGTCGCGCTCGGGCTGTCCATCATCTTCGGCTCGATGGGCGTCATCAACATGGCGCATGGCGAGCTGGCGATGATCGGCGCCTATACGGCGGTGCTGTCCGGCATCTATCTGCACCTGAACCTGATCGCGGCGATCCCGCTCGCCTTCCTCGTCACCGCGGGGGTGGGCTGGCTGATCGAGCGGCTGGTGATCCGCCATCTCTACAAGCGGATCATGGACACGCTGCTGGCGACCTGGGGCATCGCGCTGCTGTTGCAGCAGGCGATCCGGCTGCAGTTCGGCGCGACCTTCTTCGGCGTCAACATCCCGGGGCTCGGCACCGGGCTGCAGAACGTCAGCCTGCCCGCCTTCTTCCAGCAGTCCTGGAAGATCGGCGATTTCGTGATCCAGCCCTATCGCAGCTTCATCATCCTCGTCACCATCGCCCTCGCCGTGGCCACCTGGGCGCTGCTCTACAAGACCCGCTGGGGCATCCAGGTGCGCGCGATCATGCGCAACCCCGAGATGGCCGCCGCCTGCGGCATCGACGTGCGCAAGGTCTCGTCGATGACCTTCGCCTATGGCTCGGGCCTTGCCGGCGTCGCGGGCGTGCTGCTTGCGGGCTTCAAGACCGTCTCGCCCGAGATGGGGGCGACCCTCGTCGTCGACGGTTTCATGGTCGTCGTCGTGGGCGGCGTCGGCAGCCTCGTCGGCACCGCCGCCGCGGCCGGGATCCTGGGCGAGATCAACGGCATCGTGTCGCTGGTGTCGAACGACATCCTCGCCCGCGCCGTGGTCCTCGCGCTGGTGATCGGGGTGATCATGTGGAAGCCCACCGGGCTTTTCAACTTCAAGGGACGCTGAAGGCGATGAAACTCAGACTCACGACCCGCGGCGCGCTCGAGGCCGCCGCCTACGGCACCTTCATCCTCGTGATCCTGCTGCTGCCCACCGTCGCCGACGTGTTCTGGCTGAACCGTTTCGCCAAATATCTGGTCTATGGCATGCTCGGCATCGCGGTGGCGCTGTCCTGGGGCTATGCCGGGGTGCTCAACCTCGGTCAGGGGCTGTTCTTCGGCCTTGGCGCCTACATGGTCGCGATGACGCTGAAGCTGCAGAGCGAGACCTCGATGCAGCAGGGCGCCGACACGCCGATCCCCGATTTCATGGCCTGGAACTCGCAGCCCGGCGCACTCAAGGATCTGTGCTGCATCGCCCCCGGCTCCTGGCTGTGGATCCCGTTCCAGTCGCAGGCCTTCGGCATCGCGATGGTGCTGCTGGTGCCGACCGCGGTCGCCTTCCTGATCGGCTGGTCGATCTTCCGGCTGCGGATCTCGGGCGTGTTCATCTCGATCATCACCCTCGCCCTCGTGCTGCTGGTGCGGCTGCTGATCGTCGACTGGCAACCGGTGACGAACGGCTTCAACGGGCTGACCGACCTTGGCTGGCTGACCTTCGGCGGCTTCGAGTTCGACCCCTATGTGGTGCCGACCTATTACCTCGTCGCCTTCGGCACGGTGGCGGTGCTGCTGCTCACCCGGCTCTTGGTGGCGACGCGCGCCGGGCTGGTGCTGCAGGCGACGCGCGACGACGCGAACCGCGCGCGTTATCTCGGCTATGACGTGGCGCGCTATCAGGTGTTCTTCTTCACCGTCTCCGGGCTGATCGCTGGGATCGCCGGCGCCTTCTACGTGATCGCCTCGGAATTCGCCTCGCCCACCTTCCTCGATCTGACCTTCTCGGTCTCGATGGTGGTCTGGGCCGCGGTCGGCGGGCGCAACTCGCTGCTCGGCGCCTGCATCGGCGCGATCCTGATCAACACGATCCAGGCCACGGTGAGCGAAAGCGAGATGCTGGCCGAAGCCTGGAAGGCGATCATCGGGCTGATCTTCGTGCTGGTCGTGCTGTTCCTGCCGCGCGGCATCGCCGGGCTTGCCCGCGACATCGCGATGCGTCTGGCCGCGCTCCTCGGCCGCGGCACCCCCGCCGCGCAACCCCTTCAGAAATCGGAGTGAGCCATGGCGCAGAACGCATTGGTCATCGACGGCATCGGCGTCGACTTCTCGGGCTTCAAGGCGGTGGACGGCTTTTCCACCGTCATCGAGGAGGGCGAGGTGCGGGTGCTGCTGGGCGCGAACGGCGCCGGCAAGACCACGCTGATGGACCTGATCAGCGGCAAGACGAAATCGACCGAAGGCTCGGTCCATCTCTTCGGCCGCGAGATCACCAATCTCGAGGAACACCAGATCGCGCAGGCCGGCGTCGGCCGCAAGTTCCAGATCCCCTCGGTGTTCCGCGACCTGACGGTGCGCGAGAACCTGATCGTCGCCTGCGCCCGCCAGCCCTCGGTGCTGGGCAACCTGCGCCTGCGCCGCAACGCCGCCGAGAGGCGCCGCTTCGACGAGGTGGTCGAGCTGACGGCACTTGGCGACGTGCTCGACCGCGTCGCGGGTGTGCTCTCGCACGGCCAGACGCAATGGCTGGAGCTTGGCATGCTGATCGGCCAGGGCGCGCGGGTGATGCTGCTCGACGAACCCACCGCCGGCATGACCGTGGGCGAGACGATGAAGACCGCGGCGCTCATCAACCGGCTGCGCGGCGACTACACCATGCTGGTGGTCGAGCACGACATGGCCTTCGTGCGCGAGATCGCCAGCAAGATCACCGTCATGCACCTGGGCAAGCACCTGGCCGAGGGCCGGGTCGAGCAGATCGAACAGAACCCCGCCGTGCGCGAGGCCTATCTCGGAAGCGGAGGCATCCACTGATGTTGCAGATCACCGACATCGACAGCTACTACGGCGCAAGCCACATCCTGCACGGCGTCGGCCTCGAGGCCGGCAAGGGCGAGCTTGTCGGCATCCTCGGGCGCAACGGCACCGGCAAGACGACGCTCCTGCGCACGATCATGGGGATGACCACCCGCGCCACCGGCAGCCTGAAGCTGAACGGTCAGGAGCTGATCGGCGAGCCCACCAACAAGCGCGCCTTCGCGGGCTTCGGCTATGTGCCGCAGGGCCGCCAGATCATCCCTGACTTCACCATCCGCGAGAACATCCTGATGGGGCGCTTCGCGGCGAAGGACGGGCGCAAGGACATCCCCGAGATCGTCTACGAGATCTTCCCCTATCTGATCGAGAACCTCGACCGGCCCGGGGGCGTATTGTCAGGCGGGCAACAGCAGCAGCTCGCCATCGCGCGCGCGCTGGCGACCGAACCGAGCGTGCTGCTGCTCGACGAACCGACCGAGGGTATCCAGCCCAATATCGTCGAGCAGATCGAGAAGACGATCATCCGGCTGAACAAGGAGCTCGGCCTGACCATCCTGCTGGTCGAGCAGAACATCCGCTTCGTGCGCGCCGCCGCCACCCGCTTCGTGATGATGGAAAACGGCCGCTCGGTCGCGACCGGCGCCACCGCCGACCTGACCGAAGCGCTGATCTCGAAACACATGACGATCTGAGCCGGGGGCGGCCTCCGCCCCCCCCCTTTCCTGCGCCGGAGCATCGCGATGACCCTGCTCGTGAACCGCCTTCTCGGCACGCTTGCCGATCCCTGGCTTGGCGAGGCCGTGCACCGGCTCGAACACCGCGGCGCGGTCGAGACCGTCACCCTGCCCCGCGCCGACCTGGCGCGGCGCCGGCTGCGGCTGCGCACCGACCGCGGCAGCGATCTGGCGATCGCCCTGCCGCGCGAGGTGGCGCTGGTCGACCGGGCGGTGCTGCTCCTTGATCCCGACCGGGCGGTGATCCTGCGCGTCGAGGCCGAAAACTGGCTGCGGCTGCGCCCGCGTGACGGGGCCGAGGCACTGTCGCTGGGCTATTTCGCCGGCAACCTGCACTGGCGCGCGCGGTTCGAGGGCGGCGATCTGCTCGTCGCTGTCGAGCACCCGCTGGCGACCTATCTCGAGCGGCTGCGCGACCGGCTGGCCGAGGGCCGCGTGCAGCAGGTGGAACAGGCCGCCGGATGAGCGACACCGCGCTTCTCGCCCTGTTGCAGCTGTGCGACACCGCCTTCCCCTCCGGCGCCTTCGCCTTCTCGGGCGGGCTCGAGGCGCTGGTGGGCGAGGGCCGGGTGCAGGGCGCGGCACAGGTCGGCGATTTCCTGACCGACGAGGTCCTGCCCCGCTGGGCCGGCTTCGACCGGGTCTTCCTGCGCCGCACCCATGCCACCCGCGACCTGGAGGAGATCGCCCGGATCGACGCCGACTGCGAGCTGCACAGCACGGTGGAAAGCCTTGCCTCGGCCTCGCGCCGGACCGGGCGGGCGGCGCTCTCGACCCACACCCGGCTTGGCACCCCGGGCTGTGCCGCGCTTCTGGCGCAGGTGCGCGCCGGGCAGACGCCCGGGCACGCGGCGGTGGTGCAGGGGCTGGCCGGAAACGGCCTTGGCCTGGCGCTTGCCCCGCTCGAGGCCGGCACGCTCCACGCCCTCGCACTCGCCACGCTTTCGGCCGCGGTGCGGCTTGGCGCGCTTGGCGCGATGCAGGCGCAGCAGATCCTTGCCGCCGCCCGCCCGGCCATGGCCGCGCTGCTCGCCGCCCCGCCGCCCGCCGCCCCCTTCACCTTCAGCCCGCGCGCCGACATCGCCGCGATGCGCCACGGGCAGACCCCGCTGCGGCTTTTCGCCGTCTGAACAGGAGGATCCGATGCAACTGACCCCGACGGAACTCGAACGGCTGACGATCTTCACGGCCGCCGAACTCGCCCGCCGCCGCCGCGCCCGCGGCCGGCTGCTGAACTATCCCGAGGCCGCGGCGCTGATCGCCGACGAGATCCTCGAGGGCGCGCGCGACGGGCAGAGCGTGGCCGAGCTCATCTCCTTCGGCTCGACGATCCTGACCAGCGACGAGGTGATGCCGGGCGTGGCGCAGATCATGCCGATGCTGCAGGTCGAGGCGACCTTCCCCGATGGCACCAAGCTCGTCACCGTGCATGACCCGATCCGGCCGGGCGCCACCGCCCCCGCCCCGGGCCCCCTGCCCGGCGAGATCATCGCCGCCGAGGGCGAGATCGAGCTGAACGCCGGCCGCCCGAAGGTGACGCTCGCGGTCACCAACACCGGCGACCGGCCGGTGCAGATCGGCAGCCATTTCCATTTCTTCGAGGTCAACCGCGCCCTCGACTTCGACCGCGCCGCGGCCTTCGGCATGCGCCTCGACATCCCCGCCGGCACCGCGGTGCGCTTCGAGCCCGGCCATGGCCGCGAGGTGACGCTCGTCGCGATCGGCGGGCGGGCCGAGGTCGGCGGGCTGAACGGGCTGACGAATGGCGACAGCCGCGATCCGGCGGTGAAGGCAGCTGCGCTTGAACGGGCGCGGCAGGGCGGTTTCAGGGGAGCTTGAGCGATGGCGACGATGACCCGCGCGGCCTATGCCGCGCTTTACGGGCCCACGACGGGCGACATGGTGCGGCTTGGCGACACCTCGCTTCTGGCCGAGATCGAGCATGACCACGCGATCCCGGGCGAGGAATGCCTGCACGGCGGCGGCAAGACGCTGCGCGACGGGATGGGGCTCGCGGCCGGGTGGACCAGCGCCGACGGCGTGCTCGACATGCTGATCTCGAACGTGGTGGTGATCGACGCGGTGCTGGGCATCGTGAAGGGCGATCTCGGCATCAAGGACGGCCGCATCGCGGGCTTCGGCAAGGCCGGCAACCCGGCGGTGATGGACGGCGTGCACCCGAACCTGATCGTCGGCGCCGCAACCACGGTGCGCGACGGCGAGGGCATGATCGCCACCGCCGGCGCGATCGACGTGCATGTGCATTTCGACAGCGCCCAGCTGGTCGAGCACGCCCTTGCCAGCGGCATCACCACGATGCTCGGCGGCTCGCTCGGCCCGATCACCGTCGGCATCGACAGCGGCGGGCCGTTCAACACCGGCAAGATGCTGCAGGCCTCGGAACACTGGCCGATGAACTTCGGCTTCCTCGGCCGCGGCAACGCGCACCGCCCCGAGGCGATGGTCGAGCAGATGAAGACCGGCTGCATGGGGCTGAAGATCCACGAGGACTGGGGCGCGATGCCGGCGGCGATCGACTGCTGCCTCTCGGTCGCCGACGATCTCGACTTCCAGGTGCAGCTGCATACCGACACGCTGAACGAGAGCGGCTTTGTCGAGGATACGCTCGCCGCCATCGCCGGGCGGGTGATCCACATGTATCACACCGAGGGCGCGGGCGGCGGCCATGCCCCCGACATCATCCGCGTCGCGGGCGAGATGAACTGCCTGCCCTCCTCGACCAACCCGACCAACCCCTACACCGTCAACACCTTCGAGGAACACCTCGACATGACGATGGTGTGCCATCACCTGAACCCCGCGATCCCCGAGGACGTGGCCTTCGCCGAAAGCCGGATCCGCGGCCAGACCATCGCCGCCGAGGACGTGCTGCACGACATCGGCGCGATCTCGATGCTGGGCTCGGACAGTCAGGGCATGGGCCGCATCGGCGAGGTGATCTGCCGCACCTGGCAGCTCGCCTCGAAGATGAAGGACCAGCGCGGCCGCCTGCCCGGCGAGACCGCCCTGCGCGGCGACAACGCCCGGATCAAGCGCTACATCGCGAAATACACGATCAACGCCGCGCGCTGCTTCGGCATCGAGGAGCATGTGGGCAGCCTCGAGACCGGCAAGATCGCCGATGTCGTGCTGTGGCGGCCGGCGCTGTTCGGGATCAAGCCCGAGATCGTGGTGAAGGGCGGCTTCATCGCCTGGGGCGCCATGGGCGACAGCGCCGCCAGCCTGATGACCTGCGAGCCGCTGATCCAGCGCCCGCAATGGGGCGCCTTCGGCCGCGCCGCGCCGGCGCTTGGCGTGAATTTCGTGCATCCGCTGGCGCTTGCGGCCGATCTTGCCGGCACGCTCGATCTGCGCAAGCGGCTGCTGCCGGTGCGCGGCACCCGCAAGCTGGCCAAATCCGACATGCTGTTCAACGACGCCTGCCCGAAGATCACCGTCGACCCCGCCACCTTCGACGTCTTCGTCGACGGCGAGCTGGCGACCTGCGAGCCCGCCCGCGAGGTGCCCCTGGCGCAAAGGTACATGCTGCGATGACCCATCCCTTCCCCGATTTCACCGCCCCCGCGGGCCCGGCCCGGATCGGCATCGGCGGCCCCGTCGGCTCGGGCAAGACCGCGCTGATCGAGCGGCTGATCCCCGCGCTGACCGGCCGCGGGATCTCGCTCGCCGTGATCACCAACGACCTCGTCACCGACGAGGATGCCGAGCGCGTGCGCCGCTCGGGGCTGATCGACCCGGCGCGGGTGCGCGCGGTCGAGGCCGGCGCCTGCCCGCATACGGTGATCCGCGAGGATCCGACGCTGAACCTCGCGGCGGCCGAGGATCTCGACGCCGCCTTCCCCGGGCTCGACCTGATCCTTCTCGAAAGCGGCGGCGACAATCTCGCCTCGACCTTCTCGCTCGATCTGGTCGACTGGTGGATGTTCGTGATCGACGTCGGCCAGGGCGACGACATCCCGCGCAAGCGCGGCCCGGGGATCATGCAATCGGACCTGCTGGTGATCAACAAGCTCGACCTGGCGCCCTATGTCCATGTCGATGCCGCCGCGATCCTGCGCGAGGCCCGGGCGATCCGCGCGGCGCGTCCGGTGCTTGGCTGCTGCTGCCGTCCCTATGGGCGCGACGGGGCGGACGGCACCGACGGCATCGACGCGATCGTCGACCTGATCGACCGCGAGGTGCTGTTCACCCGCGCCGCGCGGCAGGATGCGGGCTGATGGCGCGCGACCTGCCGTCGCGCCCGCCGGGCCGCCGGCTCGAGGCGCGGCTGGCGTTCCGCTGCCTGGACGGGCGCACCTTCCTTGGCGCGCAGCTGACCCCGCACCCGTTCCACATCACCCGCCCCTTCGCGCTGCCGGGCGATCCGGAGGGGCTGGCCAGCCTGTATCTGCAATCCTCCTCGGGTGGGCTTTACGGCGACGACGACCTGCGACTGTCGGTGACGCTCGAGCCCGGGGCGCGGCTGCACCTGACCACCCAGGCCTCGAGCGTCGTCCATGCCGGGCGCGGCGGTGTGGCGCGGCAATCGTGCCGGCTGCGGCTTGGGGCGGGGGCCCATGCCGAATACCTGCCCGACCCGCTGATCCTGTTTCCGGGCGCGGCCTTCTGCGGCGCGCTCGAGCTCGACCTTGCCCCCGGCGCGCGGGCGATCCTGTGCGACAGCTTCCTGACCCATGATCCCGCGGGCGCGGGCGGTCTGTTCGAGGCGTTGGAGACCACCGTCTCGATCCGCACCGAAGGGGCCGCGGGGCTGATCGACCGGCAATGCACAGGCGGTGCCGACTGGGCCCGGCGCTGCGCCGGCGCGCTTGCGACCTTCTACCTTGCCGGCTGCACGGATGCACGGGCGGTGGCGGCCGATCTGAACGCGCGGCTGCGCGACTGGCCCGCCGCGCGGGAGGTGTTCTGGGGGATCGAGGCGATGCCCGGTCGCGCGCTTGTCGCGCTGCGCCTTCTCGCCCCGGACGGGCGGCGGCTCGGGGCGCTCACCGCCCCGTTGCTGCCCGCATTGCGCGCCGCTCTGACCGGATGGGACAGCGCGGCGCGGCGGAAATAGCGCTCAGACCCCGAGCTGTGCGATCAGCGCCGCGCGCGGCGCCTCGAGCCCCGCCCAATCGGCCATGCGCGAGGCGAAGAGCGTCGCCTGCGAGCTGTGAATGAGCCCGTCCGACAGGATCTTCAGGTGGTTCGCCCGCAGCGTCTCGCCCGACGAGGTGATGTCGGCGATCGCCTCGGCGGTCAGGTTCTTCACCGTGCCCTCGGTCGCGCCCTGGCTGTCGACCAACTGCCAGTCGGCAATCCCCTCGCGGGTCAGGAACTCGCGCACCAGACGGTGATATTTCGTCGCGATCCGCAGCCGGTGGCCATGCGCCGCGCGGAAGGCATGCGCGGCGGCGTCCAGATCCTCGAGCGTGTCGACATCGGCCCAGCAGGCCGGCACCGCGATGATCAGATCGGCATGGCCGAAGCCCATCGGCGCCAGCTCCTCGACCAGCGTCTGCCAGTCGGCGAGCTTGTCGCGCACGAGGTCGGACCCGGTCACGCCCAGATGGATGCGCCCCGCGGCCAGCTCGCGCGGGATCTCGCCCGCCGAGAGCAGCACCAGTTCGACTTTCTCGGCGCCATCGACCGCGCCCGCATATTCGCGCTCCGACCCGATGCGGCGCAGGCGGATGCCCCGCTCGGCGAACCAGTCGAAGGTCTTCTCCATCAGCCGCCCTTTCGAGGGCACGCCCAGCTTGATCGCGCTCATGCCTGCGCCTCCAGATCGGCCACCAGCCCCGGACGGATCACCCCGCCCACGGCCGGAATTTCGCGCCCCTGCCCGAGGAAGCGGGTCAGCGCGTCATAGCGCCCCCCCGAGGCCACCGGCGGCAGCGCCGGATCGGCGGCGGTGAAGGTGAAGACGAAGCCGTCGTAATATTCCATCGTGGTGCGGCCGTGGCTCGCCTCGAAGCGCAGCGCCGAGGTGTCGATGCCGCGCGCGGCCATCGCGGCCAGGCGCCGCTCGAGCCGGGCGATCGCCGGCGGCAGCGCGGCGATGCCAAGCGCCGACAGCCGCGCGGGGGCCTCCTCGGCCGGGCAGCTCAGCGCGAAAAGCGCGTCAAGCTGTGCGACGACCTCGGTCGGGATCGGCGCGGCGGCGGCATCGGCGCGCAGCACGGCGATACGCGCCGCCATCTCCTCGGGGCTGCGCAGCCCGATCCAGGGCGCACCCTCGGGCGCCCCGGCGGACAGCAGCGCGGCGCGCCCGCCCGGCACCGGGGTGATCCCCGCATAGCGCTGCAGCAGGCCGTGGAAGCGACGCGGCCGCCAGATGTGACGGGCAAGCGCCGCCTTGCGCGGCGCAATGGTGTCGATGCCCTCGACCGCGGCGCGCAGGATGCCGATGTCGCCGATCGTGCTGGTCAGCCGCAGATGCGCCAGCAGACGGGCGAAGAGCGCAAAGACCTCGGCATCGGCGGCCTCGGGGTCCTCGCGGTCGAAGACCTCATAGCCCGCCTGCAGGTATTCGTTCGCCCGCGCCGCGCCGCGGTGATCCTGACGGCGGAAGACCTCGCCCATGTAGCAATAGCGCGCAGGTTCCGCCCCGCCCGCCATGTGGGCCTCGACCACCGGCACGGTGAAATCGGGACGCAGCATCATCTCGCCGCGCAGCGGGTCCGAGGTGACATAGGCGCGGGCGCGGATATCCTCGCCGTAAAGGTCGAGCAGGGTCTCGGCCGGCTGCAGGATGTCGGGCGTGACCTCGGCGGCGCCGGCACGCAGGAAGGCGCCCAGAAGGCGCTCGCCGATCTCGCGGGAACGGGGTTTCGACGCCATCACAGGCCCAGCCCCAGCATGCGTTTCACCGTGGCGACCATCTCGTCGCGCGGCACTTCGACCTGCGCGGGCTGGTTCTTCCACTCCTCGAGGCTGGCCGAGGCGGCGATCTTCGCGCCGAGCACCAGGTCCTTGATCTGCACGACGCCGCGCGCGGCCTCGTCGGTGCCCTGGATGATCGCGACCGGGCTTTCACGCTTGTCGGCATATTTGAGCTGATTGCCGAAGTTCTTCGGATTGCCCAGATAGACCTCGGCGCGCAGCCCGGCGCGACGCAGCTCGGAGGCCATGGCGAGGTAATCGCCCATTCGGTCGCGGTCCATCACCGTCACGACGACGGGGCCCTGTTCCGTGCCACCGATCCGCCCCTTGGCGCGCAGCGCGGCCAGCAGCCGGTCGACGCCGATCGAGACGCCGGTCGCCGGCACGGTCTGGCCGGTGAAGCGCTTGACGAGGTCGTCATAGCGCCCGCCGCCCGCGACCGACCCGAAGGAGCGCTTGCGCCCCTTCTCGTCGAGGATCTCGAAGGTCAGTTCGGCCTCGAACACCGGGCCGGTATAATAGCCAAGCCCGCGCACCACCGAGGGGTCGATGACGATGCGGTCCGGGCCATAGCCCTGCCCGTCGAGAAGCGCGGCGATGAGTTCAAGCTCGTCCACCCCCTCGGCGCCAAGGGCCGAGCCCGCGACCAGCTCGCGCAGCCGCGCGACGGTGGCGGCGCCGGTGTCGCGCTTCGCCTCCATGAAGCCCATCACCACGTCGGCCTGTGCGTCGGTCAGCCCGGCGCCCTTGGTGAAGTCGCCCGACTCGTCAAGCCGCCCCTTGCCGATCAGCGCGCGCACGCCCGTCTCGCCGAACTTGTCGAACTTGTCGATCGCGCGCAGCACGATGCCGCGTTCCTCGGCGAATTTCTCGGGGTCGGTCGGGTCGAGCACGCCCGCCACTTCCATCACCCCGTTCAGCACCTTGCGGTTGTTCACCCGCACGACATAGTCGCCGCGCGGAATGCCCACCGCCTCCAGCGCATCGGCCAGCATGCCGCAGATCTCGGCATCGGCCGCGACCGAGGGCGCGCCCACGGTGTCGGCGTCGCATTGATAGAACTGGCGGAAGCGGCCGGGGCCGGGCTTCTCGTTGCGCCAGACCGGGCCCATCGTATAGCGCCGGTAGGGGCTGGGCAGGTCGTTGCGGAACTGCGCCGCGACGCGCGCGAGCGGCGCCGTCATGTCATAGCGCAGCGCCAGCCAGTCGCCGCCCTCGTCCTGCCAGGCGAAAACGCCCTCGTTCGGCCGGTCGACATCGGGCAGGAACTTGCCCAGTGCCTCGACCGTCTCGACCGCCGAGGTTTCCAGCGGATCGAAGCCATGCGCGCGATAGACGTCCGCGATGGTGGCGAGCATTTCGGTCCGCTCGGTCACTTCCGAGCCGAAATAGTCGCGAAACCCCTTCGGCGTTTCCGCGCGCGGACGGCGCGGTTTCTTCTCGCTGGACATGGTCTTGCACCCGATCGTTTCTCGGGCGAGGGTGTAGCGGATGGGCTGCCGCGCGGCAAGCGCCGGAGGGAAAATGACGGACCGGATCGAGCGGCTCGAGGAACAGATGGCGTTCCTCGTGAAGACGGTGGATGAGCTGAGCGACGTCGTCGCCCGGCAGGAGCGCGAGATTGCACGCCTGTCGCGCGGTCTCGGGATGCTGATGGAGCGCGAGGCCGAGCGCGAATTTTCGGACGGCGGGCAGATCCCGCTCGCCGACCAGAAGCCGCCGCATTACTGATGCACGGCCGGCCTGGCCCCGGGCCCGGCCCGCCCCGCCCCGCCCCGGGCTCAGATCTCCTCGACCAGCGCCACGCCGCGCAGCGAGCGGATCGCGCCCTTCACCTTCGGGTTCACCGGGAACTCCTTGCCGGCGCACAGCTGATAGCGGCAATTGCGCTCGCTGTCGTAGACGGTGAAATGCACCGGCCCGCGCGAGCGCACCTTGCCCTCGCCGCTGATCCGCTCGAGCAGCGACGCGATCGAGCCCACGGCCTCGGGCGTCTCGACATGGATCATCAGCCCGGTGCTGCCGGCATCGGCGGTGACCTGGTCGATCGGCTGCGCGCCCTGCGCCAGCATCTTCACCGTCTCGCCCTCGACATCGACCTTGACCGTCAGCACCACCGCCTGCCCGGGTTCGAGGTATTGCCGCGTGGCCTCGAGCGTGTCGGAAAACACCGTCACCTCGAAGGGGCCGGTCGGGTCCGACATCGAGACGAAGGCGAAACGGTTGCCCTTCGCGGACTTCCGTTCCTGCCGCACGGCGACCTGGCCCGCGATCTTGCCGATGAACGGCCCGCCTTGCGCCTTGGCCGCGATCTCGGCCAGGGTCATCACGTTTTTGCGTTTCAGCGCAGGCAGATAGTCGTCAAGCGGGTGGCCCGACAGATAGAAACCGATGGCCTTGTGCTCTTCCGCCAGCCGCTCGGAGGGCAGCCAGTCGTCGACATCGGCAATCCGCGGCGGCGGCAGGTCGTCGCCCGCATCACCGAACAGCGACACCTGCGCCGAGGCCTTGGCCTCGGCCACCGCGGCGGACCAGGCCATCAGCCCCTCGAGGCTTTCGAACACCCGCCGCCGGTTCGGGTCGAGCTGGTCGAAGGCGCCGGCGCGGGCCAGCATCTCGAGCGGCCGCTTGCCGATCCGCTTCAGGTCGCAGCGCCGGGCAAAGTCGAACAGGTCGCGGAACGGCATGTCGTCGCGCGCCTCGACGATCAGTTTCATCGCCTCGACACCGACGTTCTTCAGCGCGCCGAGTGCATAGACGAGCTGCTGGTTCACCACGTCGAAGGTGGCGAGCGAGCGGTTCACGCAGGGCGGCACCACGGTGATGCCAAGCGCGCGCCGCACCTCGCCCATATAGGTCGAGAGCTTGTCGGTCAGATGGATATCGCAGTTCATCACGCCGGCCATGAACTCGACCGGGTGGTTCGCCTTCAGCCAGGCGGTCTGATAGGAGACCAGCGCATAGGCCGCGGCGTGCGACTTGTTGAAGCCGTAGTTCGCGAATTTCTCGAGCAGGTCGAAGACCTCGCCGGCCTTCTTCGCGTCGATGTTGTGGGTCTTCTTCGCGCCCTCGATGAACTTCGGACGCTCCTTCGCCATCTCCTCGGCGATCTTCTTGCCCATGGCGCGGCGCAGCAGGTCGGCGCCGCCCAGCGAATAGCCCGCCATGACCTGGGCGATCTGCATCACCTGTTCCTGATAGACGATGATGCCCTGCGTTTCCTTCAGGATCGGGTCGATCGTCGGGTGCAGCGATTCGAGCGGCCGCAGCCCGTGCTTGACCTCGCAATAGACCGGGATGTTCTCCATCGGGCCCGGACGATAGAGCGCCACAAGCGCCACGATGTCCTCGATGCAGGTGGGCTTCATGCGCCGCAGCGCGTCCATCATCCCCGTCGATTCCACCTGGAACACGGCGACGGTATGGGCGCGGGCATAGAGGTCATAGGTCTTCGCGTCGTCGATCGGGATCGCGTTGATCTGGTTCTCGGCGCCCTCGGCGGGCTCGTAGAGCGTGTTGCCCGCGGCATCGACATGCAGCGGCCGGCCCGACTTGCGGATCAGGTTCACCGCGTTCTGGATCACGGTGAGCGTCTTCAGCCCGAGGAAGTCGAACTTCACCAGACCGGCCTTTTCCACCCATTTCATGTTGAACTGGCTGGCCGGCATGTCCGAGCGCGGATCCTGATAGAGCGGCACCAGCTCGTCGAGCGGCCGGTCGCCGATCACCACGCCCGCGGCGTGGGTCGAGGCGTTGCGCAACAGCCCCTCGATCTGCTGGGCATAGTTCAGAAGGCGGCCGACGACCTCTTCCTTCGCCGCCTCGCGCAGGCGCGGCTCGTCGGCCAGGGCCTTCTCGATCGAGACCGGCTTCACCCCCTCGACCGGGATCATCTTCGACAGCTTGTCGACCTGACCATAGGACATCTGCAGCACGCGGCCGACGTCGCGCACCGCGGCCTTCGACAGCAGCGCCCCGAAGGCGGCGATCTGGCCCACCTTGTTGCGCCCGTATTTCTGCTGCACGTATTTGATCACCTCTTCGCGGCGGTCCATGCAGAAGTCGACGTCGAAGTCGGGCATCGAGACGCGTTCCGGGTTCAGGAAGCGTTCGAACAGCAGCGCATAGCGCATCGGGTCGAGGTCGGTGATGGTCAGCGCATAGGCGACAAGCGAGCCCGCGCCCGAGCCACGCCCAGGTCCGACCGGAATGTCATGCGCCTTGCCCCACTTGATGAAGTCGGCCACGATCAGGAAGTAGCCGGGGAAGCCCATCTGCTCGATGATGCCCAGCTCGAATTTCAGCCGCTCCTCGTATTCCTCGACCGGGCAGGCATGCGGGATCACCGCAAGCCGGTTCTTCAGCCCTTCCCAGGCCTGGCGGCGCAGCTCCTCGACCTCGTTATCGGCGAATTTCGGCAGCAGCGGCGGGCGCTTGTAGACGGCGAAGGCACAGCGTTTCGCGATCTCGACGGTGTTCTCCACCGCCTCCGGCAGGTCGGCGAACAGCGCGACCATCTCCGCCTCGGACTTGAAGTAATGCTGCGGCGTCAGGCGCCGGCGCGGCTCGATCTGGTCGACATAGGTGCCCTCGGCAATGCACAGCATCGCGTCATGCGCCTCGAACATCTCGGTCTTCGGGAAGAACACCTCGTTCGTCGCGACGATCGGCAGCCCCATCTCATAGGCCAGCTCCAGGAAGGGCCGCTCGGTCGCCCGCTCGCCGTCCATCAGCCTCCCGCCCTCGCCCGGATGGCGCTGCAGCTCGACATAGAGCCGGTCGGGATAGATCGCGGCGAGCCGTTCGAGGAAGGCCCGCGCCTTCGGCAGCTGGCCGGACTGGATGAGCTTGCCCACCGGCCCCTCGGCGCCACCGGTCAGGCAGATGATCCCCTCGGAATGTGCCTGCAGATCCTCGAGCGATACCTGCGGCAGCATCCCGTTCTTGTCGATGTAGAGACATGTCGAGAGCTTCATCAGGTTCATGTAGCCCGCCTCGGACTGCGCCAGCAGCACGACGGGGGCGGGTAGCTTCGGCTTCTCGCCCGGCCGGCTCTCCTCGAAGGTCACATCGGTCTGACAGCCCATGATCGGCTGCAGCCCGTATTCCTTCGCGGTGGTGCAGAACTCGAGCGCCGAGAACATGACATTGGTGTCGGTGACGGCGACGGCGGGGATCTTCGCCGCATCGCACATCTTGATCAGCTTCTTCACCGGCATCGCGCCCTCGAGCAGCGAATATTCGGTGTGCACGCGCAGGTGGATGAATCGGGGATCGGCCATGGCGGCACGATAAGCGGGTGCGGCGGCGGGCGGAAGAGGGCGCGCCGCCGCCGGCATGCCTGAAATTTAATCAACAGGTCAAAATTCTCGCAGCATTCTGCGCCCCTGCCCTTGCCAAGACCCGGCGCTTGGGTTTTGCTGGTCGGATGGGAGAGCCCCCCGCTCTATGCCGCATCGGGCGCGGGGTCGAAAACATCGGTATCGCGGCGGACATGACCATGGAAATCTCGTTTCTTCTGAACGGAGAAACCCGGGTGGCGCGGTTCGAAGAGCCCACCCTCAGCGTGCTCGACTGGCTGCGCGCCGAGGGGCTGACCGGCACCAAGGAAGGCTGCAACGAGGGTGATTGCGGCGCCTGCACGGTGATGGTGAGCGACGCCACGGGGGCGCGCGCGGTGAATGCCTGCCTGATGATGATGCCGCAGATCGCCGGCAAGGCGCTGCGCACGGTCGAGGGCATCGCCGCCCCCGACGGCACCCTGCACCCGGTGCAGAAGGCGATGGTCGAGTGCCACGGCAGCCAGTGCGGCTTCTGCACCCCGGGGTTCGTCGTCTCGATGGCGACCGCGCACCTGAACCGCCGCACCGATCACGACGACATCCTTGCCGGCAACCTGTGCCGCTGCACCGGCTATGCGCCGATCATCCGCGCCGCCGAGGCGGCAAAGGACGCCCCCGCCGCCGACTGGCTCGCGGCCGACCGCGCCTTCACCTTGCCTGAAACACCTTCGGGGGCGCGGGGGCAGACAGCCCCCGCCTTCCTGCCCCGCTCCGCCGACGAGCTGGCCGCCTGGTATCCCGCCCACCCCGAGGCGGTGCTGATCGCCGGTGCGACCGATGTCGGGCTGTGGGTGACGAAACAGCTCCGCACCCTGCCCGAGGTTGCCTTCCTCGGCGGCTGCACCGATCTTGCCGAGATCACCGAGACCGAGACCAGCTTCACCATCGGCGCCGGCGTCACCATCGCCGCGCTGCGGGCCTGGGCCGCCGGGCCACACCCGGCGCTCGCGGGGCTGCTGCGCCGCTTCGCCTCGGAACAGGTGCGCCAGGCCGCGACGATCGGCGGCAATATCGCCAACGGCTCGCCGATCGGGGATGGCCCGCCGGCGCTGATTGCCATGGGTGCCACCCTGACCCTGCGCCTTGGCGACAGCCGCCGCAGCCTGCCGCTCGAGGAGTTCTTCCTCGATTACCGCAAGCAGGACCGCCGCCCGGGCGAATTCGTCGAGAGCATCAGCGTGCCGAAATCGGCGCCGGGGCTTGCCTGCTACAAACTGTCGAAAAGGTTCGATCAGGACATTTCCGCTGTCTGCGGCTGCTTCAATCTGACCGTGGAAGGTTCGAAAATTGCAAGCGCGCGGATCGCCTTCGGCGGCATGGCCGGGGTGCCGAAACGCGCCTCGGCGCTCGAGGCGGCGCTGACCGGCGCGCCCTTCACCGAAGAGGCAGTCACCGCCGCTCTGCCCAGCTTGGCCGAGGATTTCGCGCCGATGAGCGACATGCGCGCCTCGGCCGCCTATCGGATGCAGGCCGCGCAGGCGATGGCGCTGCGCTATCTCCGCGAGCGCTCGGGCGAGCCTGTCTCGGTGCTGGAGGTGCAGGCATGAGCGTCGGCGCCCCCCTGCCCCATGACTCGGCCGAGCTGCACGTCACCGGCCGCGCGCGCTATGTCGACGACATCCCCTGCCCGGCAGGCACGCTGCATCTGGCCTTCGGTCTCTCGACCGAGGCAAGCGCGGCGATCGAGGAGATGGATCTCACCGCCGTGCGGCAAAGCCCCGGCGTCGTCGCGGTGCTGACTGCAGCCGACATGCCCTTTGCCAACGATGCCTCGCCCGCGCCGCTGCCCGAACCCGTTCTGGCCGAGGGCGAGGTGCATTACATCGGCCAGCCGATGTTCCTCGTCGTCGCCGAAAGTCACCGCGCCGCCCGCATCGCGGCGCGCAAGGGCCGGATCCGCTATGCGCCCCGCACGCCGATCCTGACACTCGACGCGGCGCTTGCGGCGAACAGCCGGTTCGAGGGCGGGCCGGTGGTGTGGTCGCGCGGCGAGGTCGAACCGGCGCTGGCCCAAGCCCCCCATCTCGCCGAAGGCACGGTCGAGATCGGCGGTCAGGAGCATTTCTATCTGGAAGGTCAGGCGGCGCTGGCCCTGCCCGAGGACGTGGGCGTCACCATCCGCTGCTCCTCGCAGCACCCGACCGAGGTGCAGCACAAGGTGGCCGAGGCGCTCGGCCTGCACATGCACGACGTGCGGGTCGAGATGCGGCGCATGGGCGGCGGCTTCGGCGGCAAGGAGAGCCAGGGCAATCACCTGGCCATTGCCTGCGCGGTGGCGGCGCGGCTGACCGGGCGGGCATGCAAGATGCGCTACGACCGCGACGATGACATGGTCATCACCGGCAAGCGCCACGATTTCCGCATCCACTACCGGATCGGCGCCGATGCCGAGGGCAAGCTGCTGGGGGCAGAGTTCATCCAGCTGGCCCGCTGCGGCTGGTCGCCCGATCTCAGCCTGCCGGTCTGCGACCGGGCGATGCTGCACGCCGACAATGCCTATTTCATCCCGGCGCTGCGGGTCGAGAGCCACCGGCTGCGCACCAACACCCAGTCGAACACCGCCTATCGCGGCTTCGGCGGGCCGCAGGGGATGCTGGGTATCGAGCGCGCGATGGAGCATCTGGCGCATGTGATCGGCATCGAGCCCGCCGAGCTGCGCCGTCGCAACTTCTATGACGAGGCCACGCCCCTGTCGCCGGCGGCGGGGCCGTCTGCCCCCCCGAGCCCCCCCGAGAGCATTTCGGCCAGGAAAAAGCAGGCGACCCATTACGGTCAGGAGGTGGAGGATTTCATCCTGCACGGGCTGCTGGCGGACCTGGAGAAATCAAGCGATTACGCCGCCCGAAAGGCCGAGATCGCCGTCTGGAACAGCCAAAATCGAACCTTGAAGCGCGGCATCGCGCTGAGCCCGGTGAAATTCGGCATCTCCTTCACGCTCACCCATCTGAACCAGGCCGGCGCGCTGGTGCATGTCTATTCCGACGGTTCGGTCCTGCTCAATCACGGCGGCACCGAGATGGGACAGGGGCTGCACCGCAAAGTCTGTCAGGTCGCGGCGCGGGTCTTCGGCATCGACAGCGAGGCCGTGCGGATCACCGCGAGCGACACCGCGAAGGTGCCCAACACCTCGGCCACGGCGGCCTCGTCGGGGGCCGACATGAACGGCATGGCGGTCCAGGCCGCCTGCGAGACGGTGCGCGAGCGGCTGGCGGGGTTCCTGGCAGCGCGCGAGGGCTGCGCGCCGGGCGAGGTGGTCTTTGCCGGGGGCCGCGTCGCGGTGCCGGGCAAGGACTGGTCCTTTGCCGAGGTGGCGCTGGCCGCCTATGGCGCGCGGGTGTCGCTGTCCGCGACCGGTTTCTATGCCACGCCGAAGATCAGCTGGGACCGCGTCGCCGGGCGCGGCCGGCCGTTCTATTACTTCGCCTATGGCGCGGCGGTGACCGAGGTGGTGATCGACACGCTCACCGGCGAGAACCGGATCCTGCGCACCGACATCCTGCATGACGCGGGATCGTCGCTGAACCCCGCGCTCGACATCGGGCAGGTCGAGGGCGCCTATGTGCAGGGCGCGGGCTGGCTGACCACCGAGGAGCTGGTATGGAACGCGAAGGGGCAGCTGACGACGCACGCCCCCTCGACCTACAAGATCCCGGCCTGTTCCGACCGGCCGCGGGTGTTCAACGTGCGGCTCTGGGATGCGCCGAACCGCGAGGAGACGGTGTTCCGCTCGAAGGCCGTGGGCGAGCCGCCCTTCATGCTGGGGATCTCGGCCTTCCTTGCACTGAACGCGGCCTGCGCGGCCTGTGGCCCGACCTGGCCCGATCTGCAGGCGCCGGCGACAGCCGAGGCGGTGCTGGCCGCCGTCGCCCGGGCCCGGGGCGCGGCAGCATGAGCCTCGATCCCGACGCGCTGATCCGGGCCGCCGCGCGCGGCCCCTTCGTGCGCATCACCGTGGCCGAGGTGCGCGGTTCCGCCCCGCGCGAGCCGGGCGCGGCGATGCTGGTCTGGCCCGACCGGACCGAGGGCACGATCGGTGGCGGGCGGCTGGAATTCGAGGCGATCGCCCGCGCCCGCGCGACGCCGGCGCCGCATCTCGAGCGCATCGCGCTTGGGCCGGCGATGGGGCAGTGCTGCGGCGGCGCCGTGGTACTGGCCTATGAGCCGATGACGGCCGCGACGGTCGCCGCCCTTGCCCCGGGCTGGCATGCGCGCCCGGTGGGCGGGCCGGCCGAGATGCCGCTCGCGCTGCGCCGGGCCCTTGCCCGCGCCCGCGGCCGCGGCGAGGCCCCTGCCCTGCTGATCGAGGGCTGGCTGATCGAGGAGGTCGCGCCGCGCGCGACCGAGCTGTGGATCTGGGGCGCGGGCCATGTCGGGCGGGCGCTCGCCGGCGTGCTGGCCCCGCTGCCCGGGCTGCGGCTTCGCTGGGCCGACACCGGGGCCGAGCGTTTTCCCGAGGTGATCCCCGAGGGCGTCGAGACGCTGATCGCCGAAAACCCGGCCGATCTTGTCCCGCTTGCCCCCCTGAGCGCGCGCCACCTGATCCTGACCTATTCCCATGCGCTTGATTTCGAGCTGTGCCACCGCCTGCTCGACCACGGCTTTGCCGCCTGCGGGCTGATCGGCTCGGCGACGAAATGGGCAAGGTTCCGGTCCAGACTGGCAGATCTGGGCCATTCCGAAGCCCAAATTTCCCGCATTGCCTGTCCGATAGGCGATCCGACCTTCGGGAAGGCACCGCAGGCCATTGCGATTTCGGTCGCCGCCGCGCTACTGAGAGAGTTGAGCGCCACAAGAGCCGGAACGGCCAGCAGATTGGAAGGACGCGCCGGGTGATGGGGACAACACTTCTGAAGATCGAGGGCCTGACCAAGGCCTATCCCGGGGTCGTGGCCAATGACGGCGTCGGATTCGAGGTCGGCCGCGGCGAGGTGCACGCGCTTCTGGGCGAGAACGGTGCCGGCAAATCGACGCTGGTGAAGATGATCTACGGCCTCGTGAAGCCCGATTCGGGCACGATGACCTTCAACGGCGCCCCCTACACCCCGGCCGAACCGCGCGCGGCGCGGCTTTCCGGTGTGGCGATGGTGTTTCAGCACTTCTCGCTCTTCGAGGCGCTGAACGTCGCCGAGAATGTCGCCCTCGGCATGGAGAACCCGCCGCCGCTGCGCGACCTTGCGCGCCGCATACGCGAGATTTCCGCTGCCTACGGGCTGCCGCTCGACCCCGAGCGGCTGGTGGGCGATCTGTCGGCGGGCGAGCGTCAGCGCGTCGAGATCATCCGCTGCCTGCTGCAGGACCCGAAGCTGCTGATCATGGACGAACCGACCTCGGTCTTGACGCCGCAGGAGGTCGACATCCTCTTTCACACCCTGCGCAAACTGTCGTCCGAGGGCACGGCGATCCTCTACATCAGCCACAAGCTCGAGGAGATCCGCAGCCTGTGCGACGGCGCGACGATCCTGCGCGGCGGCAAGGTGGTGGGCTCTTGCGTGCCGCGCGAGAAGACCGCGCGCGAGCTGGCCGAGATGATGGTGGGCGGCGAGTTCACCACCACCGACCGCAGCGGCCGCGCACTTGGCGCGACGATCTTCGAGGTCAAGGCGCTCTCCCTGCCCTCGATGTCGCAATTCGGCCCGTCGCTGCGCGAGGTGTCGCTGTCGCTGCGCGCGGGCGAGGTGCTGGGCATCGGCGGCGTCGCCGGCAACGGCCAGGAGGAACTGCTGGCCACGCTCTCGGGCGAGGTGCCGTCGGCCCCCGGCACGGTGAAACTGCACGGGCAGGACATTTCCGACCTCGGGCCGAACGACCGGCGCCGGCTGGGCCTGCAGGGGGCGCCGGAAGAGCGGCTCGGCCATGCCGCCGTGCCGAACATGAGCCTGACCGACAATGCGCTGCTGACCGGCACGGTGCGCCGGCCGCTGACCCGCAAGGGCTTCCTCGACATGACCGCGGCGCGGCTTTTCGCCGAGGAGATCATCCAGGCCTTCGACGTGCGCACACCGGGCCCGCATGTGGCGGCGCGCGCGCTCTCGGGCGGGAACCTGCAGAAATTCGTGATCGGCCGCGAGGTGTTGCAGGCGCCCGAGGTGCTGATCGTGAACCAGCCGACCTGGGGCGTCGATGCGGCCGCGGCCGCGGCGATCCGGCAGGCGCTTCTGGACCTTGCCGCGAAGGGCGCGGCGGTGATCGTGATCTCGCAAGACCTTGACGAACTGATGGAAATTGCCGACCGCTTCTGCGCGCTGAACGAGGGGCGGCTCAGCGATCCGCGCCCGACCGAGGGGCTGACGATCGACGAGATCGGGCTGATGCTGGGCGGGGCCCATGGAATGGCGGAGGCGGCGCAATGATCCGGCTGGTGAAACGGCCCGTGCCCTCGAAGGCATGGTCCTGGGCGACGCCCCTGATTGCCGTTCTGGCGACGATGATCGCCGGCGGCATCCTGTTCGCGGCGCTTGGCAAGAACCCGGTCGAGGCGATCCGGGTGATCTTCTGGGACCCGCTCTTCGGCCCGAACGCGGGCTATTTCCGCGGCCAGCTGCTGGTGAAGGCGGCGCCCCTGATCCTGATCGCCTCGGGGCTTGCCGTGGGCTTCCGGGCCGGGATCTGGAACATCGGTGCGGAAGGCCAGTACATCATCGGCGCGATCTGCGGCGCGGCGCTGGCGCTCGCCGTCTATCCCACCGAAAGTGCGTGGCTGTTCCCGGCGATGGTGATCCTCGGCGCACTTGGCGGGTTCCTCTGGGGGCTGATCCCCGCCCTTCTGAAGGTGATCTTCGGCACGAACGAGATCCTCGTCTCGCTGATGCTGGTCTATGTCGCGCAGAACCTGCTTGCCTACATGGCCTTCGGGCCGCTGAAGAACCCCGAGGGCTATGGCTTTCCGGGCTCGCGCAACCTGCAGCAATATGCCTCGGCCCATAACCCCGAGCTGATCATGGGCACCGGCGCGCATTGGGGCGTGGTCGCGGCGCTGATCGCGGTGATCGGCGCCTATATCCTGATGCACCGCCACATCGCGGGCTTCCGTATCCGCGTCGCGGGCGAGGCGCCGCGGGCGGCGCGTTTTGCCGGCGTGGTGCCGGCGCGGCTGGTGGTGTTCTGCCTCGGGCTCTCGGGCGCGCTCGCGGGTCTTGCCGGGCTCTTCGAGGTCTCGGGCCCCTCGGGGCAGATCACCGACAGCTTCAACGCGGGCTATGGCTTCACCGCGATCATCGTCGCCTTCCTCGGCCGGCTGCACCCGATCGGCATCCTTCTTGCCGGCCTGTTGATGGCGCTGACCTATATCGGCGGCGACATGGCGCAGCTGATGCTGTCGCTGCCCTCGGCGGCGATCCAGGTGTTCCAGGGGATGCTCCTGTTCTTCCTGCTGGGCTTCGACCTGCTCACCAATTACCGTGTCCGCATCGGGAGGGCCCGCGCATGATCCTCGGCGGCATCGACATCGTCACGCTGATTGCCACGCTGATGGCGGCCTCGACCCCGGTGCTGCTGGCGGCAACGGGCGAGCTGGTGGCCGAGAAATCGGGCGTGCTGAACCTCGGCGTCGAGGGGATGATGATCATCGGCGCCGTCGCGGGCTTTGCCGCGGCCGTCGGCACCGGCAGCCCGGTGCTGGGCTTTCTGGGCGGCGCCCTTGCCGGCGCGCTGCTTGCCACCCTCTTTGCCGTGCTGACCCAGGTGTTCCTGTCGAACCAGACCGCAACCGGCCTTGCCCTGACGATGTTCGGGCTTGGCCTGTCGGCGCTGTTCGGCAAGGGCTTCGAGGGGGTGCGCCCGCCCGCCACCGGCAAGGTGCCCTTCGGCCCGCTGAGCGAGATCCCGGGGCTTGGCCGCATCCTCTTTTCGCATGACTGGGTGGTCTATCTGTCGCTTGCCCTTGTCGTCGCGGTCTGGGCCTTTCTCAGGTTCACCCGTGCCGGCCTGATCCTGCGCGCCGTGGGCGAGAATGCCGAGGCGGCGCATGCGCTTGGCTACCGGGTCGTCGCGGTGCGGCTGATGGCGCTCGCCTTCGGCGGTGCGCTCGCCGGGATGGGCGGCGCCTATCTCAGCCTCGTGCGCGTGCCGCAATGGACCGAGGGGATGACCGCCGGCGCCGGCTGGATCGCGCTCGCCATCGTCGTCTTCGCCTCCTGGCGCGCCGGGCGGGTGCTGATCGGCGCCTATCTCTTCGGCGGCATCACCGCGCTGCAGCTGCAGCTGCAGGCCGCGGGCTATGCGATCCCGGTGCACCTGCTGTCGATGGCGCCCTATGTGCTGACCATCGTCGTGCTGGTCGTCCTGTCCGCCATCCACCGCCGCGGGGTGCAGGCCGCGCCTGCCGCCCTCGGCCGGTCGTTCCATGCCTCGACCTGAGGCAGCCATCCGGGCCTTCGGGCCTCAACCACGGGGAGTTCCCATGAACCGCAGAACCTTCCTTCAGACCACCGCCGCGACCGCCGTCGCCGCTGCCGCGGGCCTGCCCGCCCGCGCCGCCGATCCGCTGAAAGTGGGCTTCATCTATGTCGGCCCGATCGGCGACATGGGCTGGTCCTATCAGCACGATCAGGCCCGCCAGGCGATCGCGAAGGAATTCGGCGACAAGATCGTCACCACCTATGTCGAGAACGTGCCCGAGGGCCCGGACGCCGAGCGCGCCCTGACCCAGCTCGCCCTCGAAGGCAACCAGCTGATCTTCGCGACCTCCTTCGGCTTCATGGACGCCACCGTGAACGTGGCGAAGAAATTCCCGAAGGTGAAATTCGAGCACGCCACCGGCTACAAGCGCGCCGACAACCTCGCCACCTATGACGCGCGCTTCTACGAGGGCCGCGCGATCCAGGGCACCATCGCCGGCCGGATGACGAAGAGCAACAAGATCGGCTACATCGGCTCGTTCCCGATCCCGGAAGTGGTGCAGGGCATCAACTCGGCCTACATCCACGCCAAGAAGGTGAACCCGGATGTCGAGATCAAGGTGGTCTGGGCCTACACCTGGTTCGACCCCGCGAAGGAGGCCGACGCCGCCGCCGCGTTGATCGCCGAGGGCTGCGACGTGATCATGCAGCACACCGACTCGACCGCGCCGCAGGCCAAGGCCCAGGAAGCCGGCAACGTCATCACCTTCGGTCAGGCCTCGGACATGGCGGCCTTCGCGCCGATGCCGCGCGTCACCTCGACGATCGACAACTGGGAGCCCTATTACAAGAAGCGCGTCGCGGCGATGCTCGACGGCAGCTGGACCTCGGAATCGACCTGGGGCGGGATCGGCACCGGCATGGTGAAGATCGGCGAGATCAGCTCGGCGGTGCCCGCCGAGGTGAAGGCCGAGGTCGAGGCGCTCGAGGCCAAGATCGCCTCGGGCGAGTACCACCCCTTCACCGGCCCGCTGAACAAGCAGGACGGCTCGGCTTGGCTCGCCGCGGGCGCGACCCCGGACGACGGCACCCTCGCCGGGATGAACTTCTTCGTCGAAGGCATCAAGGCCGAACTGCCGAAGTGATCCGCGGCCCTTGCCGCACCGAAAGGCGGGCCTCTGGCCCGCCTTTTTTCATTGGGACTTTCCCGAATTGACCTGCATCATTGCGCTTGACAGAACAATTCATCACATTCAGGTATGCGCATGTATACTGCCGTGTACCGTCGCGGCATTCAGGGAGAGAGGGAAGAGGAATGGCACATATCGTGGTTCTCGGAGCCGGGCTTGGCGGCGCCATCATGGCCTACGAGCTGCGCGACAACGTCCGCAAGGAAGACAAGATCACGGTCATCACCAAGGACCCGAAATACCATTTCGTGCCCTCGAACCCCTGGGTCGCCGTCGGCTGGCGCGACCGCACCGACATCACCGTCGACCTCGCGCCGACAATGGCGCGAAAGGACATCGACTTCGTCCCCGTCGCCGCGGCCCGTCTGCACCCCGACGAGAACCGCGTCGAGCTGGTCGACGGCCGCTCGATCTCCTACGATTACATCGTCATCGCCACCGGCCCCGAACTGGCCTTCGACGAGATCGAGGGCTTCGGCCCCGAGGGCTTCACCCAGTCGATCTGCCACGTCGATCATGCCGAGAGGGCCCGCACCGCCTTCGAGCGCTTTTGCGAAAATCCCGGTCCGATCATCATCGGCGCGGTGCAGGGGGCGAGCTGCTATGGCCCGGCCTACGAGTTCTGCTTCATCCTCGACACCGCGTTGCGCAAGATGAAGATCCGCGATCAGGTGCCGATGACCTTCATCACCTCGGAACCCTATGTCGGCCATCTCGGCCTCGACGGGGTGGGCGACACCAAGGGGCTGATGGAATCGAACCTGCGCGACAAGCACATCAAGTGGATGACGTCGTGCAAGGTGCAGAAGGTCGAGGACGGCAAGATGACCGTCGAGGAGATCGCCGACGACGGTTCGGTCAAGGCAACGAAGGAAGTGCCCTTCGGCTATGCGATGATGCTGCCCGCCTTCCGCGGCATCCCGGCGCTGATCGGGCTCGAGGGGCTGGTGAACCCGCGCGGCTTCGTGATCGTCGACAAGTATCAGCGTAACCCGAAATACCGCAACGTCTTCGGCGTCGGCGTCTGCGTCGCGATCCCGCCCGTCGCCGCCACCCCGGTGCCGGTCGGCGTGCCGAAGACCGGCTTCATGATCGAGTCGATGGTCGCCGCCACCGCGCATAACATCGGCAACCTCGTGCGCGGCAGCGAGCCCGACGAGGTCGGCACCTGGAACGCGGTCTGCCTGGCCGATTTCGGCGATCAGGGCATCGCCTTCGTGGCGCAGCCGCAGATCCCGCCGCGCAACGTGAACTGGTCGGCGCAGGGCAAGTGGGTGCACTGGGCGAAGGAAGGGTTCGAGCGCTACTTCATGCACAAGCTGCGCAAGGGCACCTCGGAAACCTTCTACGAGAAGGCCGCGATGAAGATGCTCGGCATCGACAAGCTGAAGGCGACGAAGAAGGGATAAGCTCCGGAGGAGACGGGCCGACCACTCGGGCCCGGTTCGGAGCGAGCCCGCCACGGCGGGCAAAGGAAAGGCGGGCCGCAAGGCCCGCCTTTCGGTTTCATCCGTGCGCTCAGTTCTGCGGCACGTCGAGCAGCCCGGTGATGCGGCGCACCACGGTGCGGCGGTTCGCGGGCTCCGATCCATAGGTCGGCACCAGCAGCTCTTCCTCGCCATAGCCCTGCACGACCATGTTTTCCGACGGCACGCCGTAATATTCGGTCAGCGCGAGGGCGAGCGATTCCGCGCGCCGGTCGGAGAGCGTCAGATTGTAGGCCGGATCGCCCACCGCATCGGTGTGCCCCTCGACGAGGAAGACCTCTTCGGGGTTCGCGGCGATCATGTCCTGCATCGTGCGGCCCAGCTCGGCCAGCGCCGGCGCCTGGTCGGGCCCGATCGCGGCCGAGCCCGAGGGGAAGGTGACGTTCTGCACCGTCACCGCCGGGGCCAGCGCGCGCACCTGCTCGATCTGGCGGATCTGCGCCAGGCTGAAGGCCCGGTTCGCCGGGTTCTGCGCGGCCAGCGCCTCACGCAGCGCCGCCTCGTTGTTGCTCGACGAGTAATAGCCCGTGGGCGAGGGCAGCGTGGCGTAATCCACCGGCTCCAGGTCGCGCGAATCGTCGATCAGCACATATTGCCGCCCGTCGGGGTCGATCCGCACCCGCTTCACGATCCGGCGCATCGGGTCGTACAGGGTCACGATCTGCGTGCCGTCGGGCTTCGTCGCGACCGTGCGCAGCGAGCCGTCGGGATAGCTTTCCGAGCTCATCGACGTGCCGGGCTGACGCATCAGCACGTCATCGTCCTTGATCACCGAATAGGTGCCGTCAGGGTTGCGCACCACGACCCGGTCGCCCGAGTTCGCGGCAACGCGGCTGCCGTTGCTCAGCAGTGCCCCCACCGCCATCGCGCCGATGCCGAGGATGGCAAGCTTTTCAAGATCGGACAGACCGTGGTCCTTCTTGCGGGCGCGCGGCTGGCCGTAAAGGTTGGTATAGAAGTCCTGCCCCGCGCGACGGGTGTTGTCGCGGGTGAAGACCTGACGCTCGACGCGCACCCCATCGCGCGGCCGGGCCTTCGGGTCGATCCCGGCCGAGAGCGCCTCGTTGCGCGGCGGCGGCACCGGCACCAGCCCCTGAAGACCGGGCTGTCGGCGCCCGCCCTGCTGCGCATCAAGCGCATCGCGCAGGTTCGGCGGCAGGCGCTCGGGCTGCGGCTGCTGCAGCCCGGGACGGACCTGCCCGGGGATCGGCGGCGTGCCCGGCAGCTGATTGCCCGGCTGAGGTTTCCCGGGTTTCGGCTGCACCGGCGGCGGGTTGCCCGGCAGCTGGTCGGTCGGCGGCTGCAGCCCCGGTTGCGGATTCGCGGGTTTCGGCTTCCGGCTGTCGGGCGACTGCTGCAGACCCTGCAGCGAGCTGTGCGGCGGCGTCTGCCAGGTCGGGGCGGTCGGCACGGGCGTGCCCTGCTGCCCCTGCGGGCGCGGCTGCTGGCCGGGCACCGGCAGGCGGTTCTGGTTCTGCAACCCCACCCCGTTGCCCTGCGAGGCCTGCGGCTTCGCGGGCTTGGGTTGCTGCGGCTTTGCCGGCTTCGGCTGCACCAGTTGCGGCTGCAGCTGTTGCAGCTTCGGCGGTTTCGCCGGCTGCGCCGGGCTCAGCCCGGGGTTGGCAGGTATTGCCGGGATCGCGCGCGCCGGGGGCTGCTGCTGTTTCGGCGGCTTCGGCTGCTGCTGTTTCGGCGGTTTCATGGCAGTGTCACCACCACCCCCACCACCCCCCCCGCCACAGATCTGCCGCGCCTGCTTTGCGGACTTGCCGGCAGCGATCTGGGCCGCGATGCAGGCCGACCCCATGCTGCTCTGCGCCTCGATCACTGTCGGCTGCAGGATCGAAAGACCGGCGACCAGCGCCGTGGTCATCCTGAGGATCTTCATGACTCAACTCCCGTCACGACGGCCACGGGCCGCCGGTTATCGGGATATAAGCATATCTGCCGGAAAAAGGTTCCGAGTCGTTCAATCCGCGGCAAAAATACGCGTGATGTGAACCCGGATCGGCTGAACTCAGCCGTTCGCCGCGGCCTTGTAGATGAAGCCATAGGTCGGATAGACGCTGCCCAGCGTGTTCGGCAGCGTTTCCACCCGCACGCGCGACCAGTCATTCGCCGGCGAGACATCGACCACCGCCATGTCGAGCGACACCTTGTTGCGGTGCCAGTTCGCGTGATCGACGAGGATCCGGCGCTCGGAGACGATGCGCGAGACGACCGCGACATGGCCCATCGGCATGCCGCGGGTGGCGCGGAAGTTCAGAACCGCGCCGACAACCGGGCGCTGCCCCTTCGGATAGAGGTTCGTCGCCTTCTGCCACCAGGTCTTGGCATTGCCCTGCAGATTGATGCCGCTCACCTCGCGCGCGAAGGGCACGCACCAGATTCGGCCGCGCCGGGTCTGCATCGCCGAAGATTGCGCGACGGCCTGCTTCAGCTCCTCCGGCGCGACTGCGGCAACCCGCACGACCTGCTCCTGCTGCTGCTCCCGCTGCTGATGACGGTTTTCCGCATGAACCGGCGTCATGCCGGACAGGAACATCGCACAGCCCAGAACGGCGGTCGCAACAAGCGTCTTCAAGGTCATCAGTTCGCTCTCGCAGATCGGTCGACAGGAACGGCCTGCCGCATCGCGGCGAAACCGTGTGCACAGCAATTCCAGATCGGGTTCCGCAAGCAAAGCCAAGATGTCCCGCCGGCCGGAAAGCGGGCGAGAAACGGCCGAAACTGTTTCAATGCACAAGCGGATTTCCGCTCAATCCAATTCCGATAACGGATTTTTCATGAATTGTTATCAGGGGCGGTCACGCCGATGCCAGAATCTTTCATAGCTGAACTCGGGTTCCGGGCGGGCATGCTCGATTCGGATCTGCGCCCAGATCAGACTCGTGAAGATCACGGTGCCGCCGAGGATGTTGCCCGCCAGCGCCGGCAGGGTGAAGCCGAAGAGCGCGCGGGCAAGGCTCACCTCCCCCGCCAGCAGCAGAAGCACCGCCTCGCAGGTGCCGGCGATGACATGCGAGAAGCCCGCCAGCGAGATCAGCCAGGTCACCAGCACGATCAGGAACGCCCCGGTGCCCCCGGCATTTGGCAGCATCCACACCAGCGCCGCGATCAGCCAGCCCGCCCCGACGCCCAGAAGCAGGGTCTCGAGCGGCCCGGGCGCCAGCGCATGGCGCGAGATCTCGAGCAGCGCGGCGAAAAGCGGCGGGTTCAGCGCCTCGAAGCCCAGCAGCGCCGCCCCGAAGGCCGCGGCCCCGATCAGGTTGAAGACCAGCACCAGCCCCCACAGCCGCGCCAACCGCAACAGCACCGCCCGCCGCGGATCGACGAGGCAGGGGCTGACCGCGGTGATCGTGTTCTCGGTGAACAGCTGCATCTGGCCGAGGATCACCAGCAGGAAGCCGATGCTGTAGCCGAGGTTCTCGACCAGCGGCCGCCAGGGTGCCTCGGGCAGGTGCGCATGAAGCAGCGCCTTGCCCAGCACCGAGAAGCCAAGCGCCAGCCCGGCGATCAGCGCCGACATCATCAGCGCCGAGGCCGGGCGCTGCAGCTCCTCGACGCCTTCGCGGCGGATGAGCTCGAAGACCACCGGCGCCGAGATCGGCGTCGCCTCCTCGATCGCCGCCAGATCCTGTTCGCTGATCCCGTCGCTGCCGCTCATCGCACCCTCCCCCGGTTTTCCCGGGCGGGGAACGCGCGGGGCGGGGCGGCGGTTCCCGCCCGCTCAGCCGGAGGCGCTGATCCCGGTCAGGCGCCGGTCGGCGCGCTCCATCCGCAGGTCGAGCATCGCAGCGCGCAGCCGCGCGACATGCGCCCGCCCTTCCGGCGTCTCGGCAAAGTCGCGCGTCTCGGCGGGGTCGGCCTGACGGTCGAACAGAAGCGGCGGCAGCCCGCCGTTGAAATGCACGAGCGTATGCGTCGCATCGCGCAGGATCGCGGCGTTGCAGCGGGTCTCGGGCAGGGTGAAGGCGCGTTGGAAGCGGGTCGGGGCGCCGGGCTCGGCCAGATCGATCTCGGTCAGCGCAACCCCGCGCCAGTCCTCCGGCCGCTCGCCGCGCAGGAAGGGCGTCAGCGGCGTCCCGTCCATCGCCGCGGGCGGCACGCCCCCCAGCAGGTCGAGCAGCGTCGGCGTGACATCGACGGTCGAGACCACATCCGTGACCACCCGCCCCGCCTGCGCGCCCGGCGCACGGATCACCAGCGGCACGTGATGCGCCGCGGCCAGGACGTTGTCCTTGCCCCAATAGCCCTGATCGCCCAGCATCTCGCCGTGATCGGCCATCAGCACCAGCACGGTGCGCCCGGCCTGCCCGGTCGCGTCGAGCCAGTCGAGAATGCGGCCGAGATGCGCGTCGACCTCGGCCACGAGGCCAAGATAGACGGCCC
The DNA here is from genome assembly GCF_003664585.1 of Paenirhodobacter hankyongi. Taxonomy (GTDB): domain Bacteria; phylum Pseudomonadota; class Alphaproteobacteria; order Rhodobacterales; family Rhodobacteraceae; genus Rhodobacter; species Rhodobacter hankyongi. Next base: position 1,196 of record NZ_RCHI01000006.1, on the reverse strand, counting down.
GCAGATCGGCGGTGGCGGCGGGGGGGAGTGCCTCGCAGCGGCCGTCGAACCCCCAGTGCAGCCCGAATTGCGACGGCGCCGAGAACCAGGCGTCGCGGAACGGATGCGCGGCACCCGCCGGCACCGGCGCCGGGATGCGCGCGGTCTCGGCAAGCCGGTTCCACGGCGCCGGCGCGACCAGCGGCGGGTGCGGGCGGATATAGGTCAGATGCGCGCTCCACACCCCGTCGCGCCGCGCCTCGAGCGCCTCGAGCGTGCGGTCGGTGAGAAAGGCGGTGTCGCTGTCCTCGGCGCGGTAGAAGGCGGGCGCGCGCAGCCCCTCGCCCATCGGGCGATAGAGGTCGAACCAGCGCGCCGGCAGCGGCTCGGGCAGGTCGTAGCCGCGCCGGCGCAGATGCCCGATCCAGGCCAGCGGCGCCTCGAAGCGCATCTCCACGATTTCGCGAAAGCCGCGGGCGGGCAGCTCGTAGGTGGCGAGGTCCGGGTCGCGCGGGTCGCGCTCGGCCGGGTCGGCGGCCATGTCGCAATAGCCAAACAGCAGCGGCTCGCGGCCGAGGCGGCGCAGCTCGGTCGCGAGCGTGGCGTGATGGCGGGCGACGGGCGCCCCGTTGCGGATGCCGCGGTGGTTGAAGGCGTAAAGCCCGGTCAGCAGCGAGGCGCGCGACGGGCCGCAGGGCACCGCGGCGGTGAAGCAATTGGCAAAGCTCACCCCCTCGGCCCGCAGCCGGTCGAGCGCCGGCGTCGGCACGATCCCCGCAAGCGCGCCGAAAACCACATCGGCGCGCAGCTGATCGAGGGTGACCAGCAGCAGGTTCAGGCCATTCGTCACGCCCGCTTCGTCCTGGATCGGCACCGCAACCTCCTGCACCGTCTGAGTTGCCGCATCTTCGGGCAGCGCGGGGGGAATGTCACGCCGCTGCCGTGCCCCGGCCCGTGCGATCATCGGATGGCCAGGACCGCATCGGGGCTTTCGGGGCTGAGGAGAGGAGGCGCTGCCCCCTCGGCCTTCGGCTTGCGCGGTCGATATCTGCGGCGACATCTGCGGCGACTGGAGCTCCGGGGGCGAGAAAGGACGAAGGCCCCGCGGTGGGGCGGGGCCTTGCGGGATCGGGGGCGGCGGTCGGATCAGTCGACGATCGTCGCCTCGGTCGCGGCGCGCAGCTGCTCCTCGGTCACGCCATCGGCGAGCTCGACGA
>NZ_RCHI01000052.1 GCF_003664585.1 Paenirhodobacter hankyongi | reverse complement strand
CGGCATCGAGCCCGGCCCCGGCGAGCAGATGGACCGTCTTGCGCAGCGTCGAGACGGTGTCGACCGCCAGCCGCGTCAGATCGGCGCCGAGGTCGTTCTCGGCGGCATAGGTCACCGTCTTCACCATCTCGCTCGCCCCGGTCAGCGCCAGCCATTTGAGATCCGGCGTCAGATCCGAGCGGGTGACGAAGTCGACATAACTGGTGATGCCGGTGTCGGCATTGCGCAGCAGTGCCTTGAGATACTCCGGGATCTGCGCATCCTCGACCGCGGTGATGCTCAGGTCGATCTGCTTTTGCAGGCTCGCATAATTGATCGCCGCCGCGGCCGCGATGGCGTCGTCGAGCGATCCGAGCTGGCTGGTCAGCGTGGCGATCTGCGCCTCGCTCAGCGCATTGCCGGCGGCGAGCGTGTCGGCCACCTCCTGCATCAGGTCGACCTGATCCTGGTAAAGCCCCTGGATCACGTCCCACCGCGCCCCCTCGATCTGCGAGGCGCCCTGCACCGTGCCGAGATCCGACAGCACCCGCGCCTGCGCCAGCGCCAGCTCGGTCGCCGAGCCCGCGGTCGCCCCCACGGCGTCGAGATAGGTCTGCGCGACGCCGGTCAGCCCGTTGACCGCATCGAGGTCGCCCGCCAGCGCCGAGGCGAGCCGGGTCTGGTATTGCGCCTGGCTGAAGGCCGTCGCCTGGGTCGGCGAGACCAGCGCGCCCGAGGTCGAGCGCATCGTGCGGATGAACTCGGCGATGCTGTCCGCCGCCTTGTACCAGTTTCCCGCGGCCGTCGCCGCCGCCTTCTGGCTTTCGGTGACCGCGTTGATCGTCGCATCGAGGCTTGTCGAGACCGCGCCGAGCAGGGTCTCGAGCTCGGCCGTGAGCCCCGACACCGCCGGCAGGATCTGGTCCATGACCCCCGCCATGCCCACGAGCTCGGCCCAGAGCGCGCGGCCCGCCTCGGTGGTCAGGTCCTGCGCGTCGATCAGGGCGCGATATTCCTCGCGC
>NZ_RCHI01000051.1 GCF_003664585.1 Paenirhodobacter hankyongi | reverse complement strand
ACCCCCGCCATGCCCACGAGCTCGGCCCAGAGCGCGCGGCCCGCCTCGGTGGTCAGGTCCTGCGCGTCGATCAGGGCGCGATATTCCTCGCGCGAGCGCGGCAGCGCGGCGTTATAGGCGGCCAGCGCCGTCGCCGCCTGCCGGGTCAGGATCGCCTGTTGCTCGGCCGCCGAGTAGAACGTGCCCCAATAGGTCGAGACCGCCGAGGTGAAGCCGTCGGCGCCGCCGAGCAGATCCTCGAGCGCCGAGGACACCGCCGCGCCGGCAAGGCCGGAATAGCGCAGCGTATAGCCGAGGGTGTCGAAGGCGCCGTTGACCGTGGTCAGCGCGGTGCTGAGCCGGGTGAGCGCCTCGGTCGCGGTCTCGCCCGTCGCGATCAGCTCGTCGAGACCGCCGATCATCAGCGCATAGGCGTCGGCCGCGTCCGACATCGCCGCGGCAAGCGCCTTGCCGATCTCCTCATCCGACAAGCCCTTGGTCGAGACCTTCAGCTCATAGGCGAAGGCGTCGAAGGTCTCGGTCGCGATGCCCAGAACCGAGGCCATCGACAGGATCGAGGCCTGCGTGGCGTTGATCGCCTGAGTGATCGGATCAGCCACCTCGGCAGACGCCGGCTTCGTGCTGGTGCTGGTCGAGGAGCTGAGCCCCCAGAACTTCGTCTTCTTCACCCGCTTGTAGGTCGAGACCAGCACATCGGTGTCGGTGATCACCGCCTTGATGCCGGCGTCGAGGAGCTTCGTCTTCGTCCCGAAGAAGCTGACCAGCCCGGCGATGATCGCGACCGGGCCGGCGATGGCGCCGATCGCCGAGCCGAGCGCGCCGAGCGAGGAGGCGATCGAGCCGCCGGCCCCGCTCAGGAGCGCGCCGACGTTGCCGGTGAGGTTCGCGAAGGCCGTCGTGACCGAGGTCGAGAGCCCGGCAAGCCCCGCCGAGAAGGCGCCCGAGATCGAGCCCCAGGCGGAGGACATGATCGAGCCCGCGAAGTTGCTCATGCCGAGCGAGAGCGCCGAGAAGGCGGTGCCGATCCCGGACA
>NZ_RCHI01000050.1 GCF_003664585.1 Paenirhodobacter hankyongi | reverse complement strand
CCTGTGTCAGGCGGCGACGCGCACGACGGCGCAGTTGATCCGGGCCTGCCCGCTCATGCCCTTCTGCGTCGAGGCCGAGCGCGCGCGGTCGCGCACATTCGCGACCTTGCCGTGGAAATACGAGATCTCGCCGTCCGGGTCGGTGATCTTGAAGGACACGTCGTCGTTGGTGTTGTTCTTCGCGATCAGCAGATCCCGACCGGCATCGGAGCTGTCGCTGCGCAGGAAGGTGAAGTCCGAGGTGCCGCCGTCGACCGCGCCGTTGGTGTGCAGCACCCGGCCCTTCAGCGTGGTCTCGGTCGAGTCTTCCGAGGTGTCGCCGATCTCGCCCCATTCGAGGATCTCGCCGACCTCGGCAAAGCTCATCGAGCCGAAGCCCGTGGCGTCGATCGTGGCGGGCTTGCCCGCGGCCACCTCGATGGTGGCGCCGATATAGGTCATGTTGGTCATGGTCAGCCTTTCTTCTCAGTGCCCGAGGTCTCGGGCGTTGCGGTCTTCGCCGGGGCGGCAGCCGTGGCCGCGGTCCCGGTGATCTCGATCGTCTTCGCGGCCAGCCGGCCGCGCAGGACGTTGCGGTTGTCGACGATGTCCAGCACGGACTGGTCGATCTCGACCGCCTTGCCGGCGGGCAGCCTGTGGCCGCTCGGAAGGGTCACATCGCCCTTCCCCAGGTTGGTGACTTTCGGCATCTCGCCTCCTCAAATGACGAGGCCCCGCACGCCGGCGGGGCCCCGGAACGCCCCGGCCGCGGAATTGCGGCCGGGGCAAGGAGCTTTCGCCCTCAGCCGCCGATCGGGCGGCGGTACTCGATCCCGAAGCTCACGACGACGGTGCCGATCCGCTGCTCGCCCTCGCCGTTGAGCGTGGTGGTGATGTCCTCGGGCAGGCAGCGGATGCCCTCGGCCAGCATCGCGGCCGTCACGCAGGCCTCGATCGCGTCGGCATCGAGGTCGATCTCGTCCTCGAGCTCGGCCGCGCCGAGGCGCTTGGCCACCACCTGCAGCCGCAGCGTGCGCTGCGCCTGCTTGAGCGTCAGCGGCGCCACCCGCTCCTGCGGCGTCACCACGCCGATCACCGGCAAGAGCTCGGCATTGATGCC
>NZ_RCHI01000005.1 GCF_003664585.1 Paenirhodobacter hankyongi | reverse complement strand
TCCATGGTCTCCTCCGATTGCATTGCCGGAGCCTAGGCACGGGCAGGCGGTCGGGCGAAGCGCTATTGTGCGCATGTTGACTTTTGTTCGGATTGCGGAAATCCTTGTGCGCATGGCGAACAAGACAGACATCATCGCCTCGATGCTCAAGGGATTGAGCGTGATCGAGGCCTTCCGGGCGGAGCATCCGCGACTCAGCATCAGCGAGGTGAGCGAGATCACCGGGCTTGACCGGGCCACGGCGCGGCGCTGCCTGCTGACCCTGCACGAGGGCGGCTATGCGGACTATGACGGCAAGTTCTTCACGCTGACGCCACGGGTCTTGCGGCTTGGCATGGGGGCGCTGGCCGCGCTGCCGCTGGCGCAACTGGTGCAGCCCTGGCTCGATCAGCTGAGCGATCAGATCGGGCAGTCGACTTCGGTCTCGATCCTCGACGACACCGAGATCGTCTATCTCGCGCGGGCGGCGCAGCGCCGGGTGATGTCGATCGGGCTGATGCCCGGCTCGCGGCTGCCGGCGCATTGCACCTCGATGGGGCGGGTGCTGCTGGCCGCGCTGCCCGAGGCCGAGGCGCGCGGGCTGATCGAGCGCTCCGATCTGAGCCCGCGCACCGCCTTCAGCCTGACCGACCCCGAGGAGATCCTGGCGCGCCTGGCCCAGGTGCGGCGCGAGGGCTATGCGCTGATCGATCAGGAGGTCGAACCCGGCCTGCGCTCGATCGCGGTGCCGCTTTACTCGGCGCGGGGGCGGGTGGTCGCCGCGCTCAACACCGGCGTTGCCGCGGTGCAGGGCAGCGCCGCCGATCTGGTGACGCTCTACCTCCCCGCGTTGCTTCGGGTGCAGGCCGGGCTGCGCCGCGTGCTGAGCTGACGGCATCCGGCCGCGGCGGCTCGCCGCCCCGCAGGCAGGGGTTCGGCGGGTCGGGAAAGGCTGCGGTGCAACGGGCGCGCGCCGTTTTTGCTGCGCAGGCGAAGGCCAGAACCGCAATCGTGGGATCGGGGGCTCTCTGCCAGGTATCTTCCAATTATATGATTCAGAATACTTTTTATTTCGATCATCGACTAAAGGAAAACCAAAGACGGTTTTCCTAACGTGACTCTCGGAAATAGCAAAAGAGCGGGAAATCCCGGCCGGTGTCCAAGGGGAGGACGGGCGCCATGTCGGGGTTCCACCGGCCGGACTCTGTCCGGGCGGGCCGTATCGTTCCACCGAAACAGGTGCCTCCCGCAGATTTTCTTCCTGACTGTCGGCCGCGGGCCACAGTCGGGGGCAGGGCTCGAACTGGGAGGATCCTCGATGCCTAAGCTTCAGCGCCACGATTACTATGATACCGCGCGCGACATGAACTGGCCTTTCACCTATGTCCCGGAGGAGGAGGCCTTCCCCGAGGCGCTCTCGAAGAGCTTCGGGATCGCGAGCGAGAAATGGTGGGGCTGGGACGAGCCCTACAAGCTGACCTATCGCGAATATGTCCACAACCAGGCGGGCAAGGACGCGGGGATCTATTCGATCCGCTCGACGATCGCGCGCTCGAACATGTACGACAAGCTCGACGAGGGCTGGAAGTCGGCGGTGAAGGCGCATTACGGCGCGATCCCGGTGCCGGAATATCTCGCCTCGATCGGCGAGGCGCGGATGGCGCGCTTCGGCCGGGCGGCGGCCTGGCGCAACATGGCCTCCTTCGGCACGCTGGATGAATGCCGCCACGGCCAGGCGCAGATCTATTTCCCCTATTGCCTGACCGACAAGGATCCCCAGATGGACTGGGCGCACAAGACGGTCCACACCAACGAATGGGCCGCGATCGCGGCGCGCAGCCTGTTCGACGACATGTTCACCGCGAATGACGCGGTTTCCACCGCGATCCAGCTGACCTTCACCTTCGAGACCGGCTTCACCAACCTGCAGTTCCTCGGCATGTCGGCCGATGCGCTGCATGTGGGCGACATCGAGTTCGGCGCGCTGATCTCCTCGATCCAGACCGACGAGGCGCGCCATTCGCAGCAGGGCGAACCCACGCTCAAGATCATGGTCGAGAACGGCCGCGCGAAAGAGGCGCAGAAGCTTGTCGACCAGATGTTCTGGCGCTCGTGGCGGATCTTCGGCCTGCTCACCGGCTTCTCGATGGATTACTACACGCCGCTCGAGCAAGGCGGCATCGAACGCCGGCCTTCTGCGCGATCTCGCCGCGCGCTGGCAGCCCCTGGGCGAAAAGGCGGTGCGCGGCATCGCCGAGGGGCTGTCGCGCGCGCCGGGCGCCGACAGCGCCGCGGCGATCGCGGCCCGCACCCTCGCCGCGCAGGCCGATTTCATCGCGTCTTGCGATCTCTGAGCGCCGAACCGGCGGCCCCGCGCCGCCGGTCCCATCCCGAGGACAGGCCATGAGCTTCACCGTCACGATCGAGGACGGCCCGCGTTTCGAGGCCCAGGCCGGAGAAACACTGCTGCAGGCGGCGCGCCGCGCCGGTGTGGCGCTGCCGCATGAATGCGGCTGGGGCAGCTGCGGCAGCTGCAAGGTGACGCTCGTCGCGGGCGAGACCGAGCTGATGTTCGCCAATGCCCCCGCGATCAGCCCGCGCGACGCGCGCAGCCACCGCATCCTCGCCTGCCAATCGATGGCGCGCTCCGATGTGACGATCCGCCTTTCGCCCGCCGCCGCCCCGCCGCTGGCGCTGCCCTCGCGCGAGCAGCGCGCGGAACTGATCGGCGTCGAGGAACTCGCCCCCGAGATCCGCCGCTTCACCTTCCGCCCCGAGGGGGGCGCCGATTTCCTGCCCGGGCAATATGCGATCCTGCATCTCGCGCCGGGGCTGCGCCGGGCCTATTCGATGTGCAACCTGCCCGATGGCACGCATCTGCAGATCATCTCGAAACGCTACGCCGGCGGGGCGGGATCGACCGCGCTCGCCGCGATGACGCCGGGGACAAGCCTCACGATCGAGGCGCCCTTCGGGAATTGCACGCTGAAGCCGCGGCCGGGGCGCAAGATCTTCGTCGCCGGCGGGACGGGCATCTCGCCGATCCTCGCGCTCGCGCGGCAGGCGGCGCAGGAGGGGGTGGATTTCGAGGCCCCGGTCGATGTGATCTATTGCGCGCGCCGCGCCGCAGACCTCGCCGCGGGCGACGAACTTGCCGCGGCGGTGAACCAGATCCCCGGCGCGCGCTACCACCCGGTGCTCGAGGAGGATCCGGAGGGCAGGGCGGCGCTGACTGGTCGCGCCCCCGAGGCGATCGCCGCGATGGAGTTCGACCCGGCCGCGGTCGAGTTTTACGTCGCCGGGCCGCCGGTCATGGTCAATGCCGTGAAAGCGCAGCTGAAGGAGGCCGGGGTGCCGATCACCCGGGTCCATTATGACAGTTTCGGTTGAGGGCAGGCCCCGGCCCGCCGCGGGCGTGGCGATCGCGCCGGGGCTGCGCCGGCTGGCGTATCGCCGCGGCGAGCGGCCGCGGTTCGCGCCGAAATGGCCCTGTCCGCAGCTCGATCAGACCTGCGACGCAAGCCTGCACGACGCGCTCCCCGCGGCGATCACGGCGCTGCCCGGGGTGACGCGGCAGGCCGCCCCCTTCGGCGCGCCGGGCATCGGCTTCGCGCTCGACATCGAGGGCTGGGTCGAGGATGCGAAGCGCGGCATGGAGAACTCCCTGCGCGCCAACCATCTCGACATTCGCGAGCAATACGAAAAGCAGCTCAAGGATTTGCAGGAAGCCTACGGCGAAGCGATGCTGGAGCTGCGTGCGCGAAAAAAGCTGCAGGCCCTCATGGAGCGGGATGGAGTGAGGGGCGAGTGCGCCATTGGTCCGAGCACCGCCCCGAACAATTGATCCGGACGCTCCATCAGGGCCTGCTGGCCGAGGGCGTCACGGTGTCGATCGCCAAGCTCTGCACCTGGTTCGGCGTGCCGCGGCGGACAGTCTATTACACGCCGGTCAAGGCGGCGCCGAAGGCCGATCCGCGCGTCGCCGAGCCGATCAAGGCGATGCTCGAGGCCGAGCCCTCCTTCGGCTATCGCACCGTCGCGTGGCTCCCGGGGTTCAACAAGAACACGGTCCAGAGGGTTCAGCATCTCTCTCGAACCGATGGCGTTCGATGCCTCACTCCAGCTCAAGGGCTGGCAGGTCCGCAAGCGTGCTGTGGGCATGCGGCCCCGCATCGACGCCGTGCCCTCCGTCGCCACGGCGCCGAACGAGCGCTGGTCAACGGATCTGGCGCGGGTCTGGACCGGCAAGGACGGCTGGGCTTCCCTGGCGTTCGTCGGGGAAACGGTCCCCCGGACCGTTTCCTGATCCTCCTCGCTGATCGATTGCCACACGCGCGAACTCTTGGGCTGGCATCTGTCACGTTCGGGCAAGGCCACGACCGCCAGCGCCGCGCTCGAGCACGCCCTGACCAGCCGGTTCGGAACGCTTGGCCGGGTCGATCGAGAATTCTTGCTGAGGTCTGATAATGGCATTCGCCATCGGGCTCTGACCCGTGGCGCCGCGATGGCTCATTCTTCACAAGCCGCCACTTCACCGCCCTGGTCCGCAGCTATGGCCTGAAACAGGAGTTCATCACCCCGCATTGCCCGCAACAAAACGGCATGGTCGAGCGCGTCATCCGAACGCTCAAGGAGCAATGCATTCACCGGCACCGCTTCAAAAGCATCCAGCACGCGACCCGCGTCATCGCCGACTGGATCAGCTTCTACAATCACCGCCGCCCTCATCAGGCCCTTGCCATGCGCACGCCGGCTGAGGCATTCAGATTAGCGGCTTAACCTGAGCAGATACCGCCGGGTCATTACAGGGTTTTGGTGGTCCTGGGCTTCAAACCTTCTGCTATCATTGCGTCAATCTCGGCCTCGCGCTTCTTGGCCCGAGCCTTCGCGGTCTTCTCCTTGTCGAAAGAGCGAGACTCTTGGAACCCGTGGCCCCTGCGTACAATCTGCGCTAAATAGACGGTCGAGCCGTCCTTTCTGGTCCGTCCAACTATCCAACTATCGTTGCCATGTAAGACGCCATGCGAATCCGTATGACTCTGCGTCATACTCGATGAAGAAAAGGCAGAAACAGGCCAAAATAAGCCAAAAATGAGTAAGTGCGTATGACTGCGAAAATGAAAAAATATTCCGAAAAGCAAAGCACTTACGGAAGTTGCCGGCTATCTGTCGCGCCCATGATGGACTGGACGGACCGGCACTGCCGTGTCTTTCACCGCCAGATCTCGCGCCACGCGCTCCTTTACACAGAGATGGTGACCGCCCCCGCGGTGGTGCATGGCAAACGCGCGCAGCTGCTCGACTTCTCGCCCGCGGAGCATCCGGTCGCGCTGCAGCTCGGCGGCTCGGACCCGGCTGAGCTGGCCGAGGCCACCCGCATCGCCGCGGACTGGGGCTATGACGAGATCAACCTCAATTGCGGCTGCCCCTCCGACCGCGTGCAGTCGGGCGCCTTCGGGGCGGTGCTGATGAAGACCCCCGATCTGGTCGCGCGCTGCGCGAACGCGATGATCGCCGCGAGCCCGGTCGAGGTCACGGTGAAATGCCGCATCGGCGTCGACGATCAGGTGCCCGAAGAGGTGCTGCCCGACTTCCTGCGCCAGGTGTCGGCGGCCGGCGTGCGCCGCTTCACCATCCACGCCCGCAAGGCCTGGCTGCAGGGGCTGAGCCCGAAGGACAACCGCGAGATCCCGCCGCTCGACTATCCGCTCGTCCATGCGATGAAGGCGGAATTCCCGGATCTGCACCTGTCGATCAACGGCGGCATCGCCACGCTGGCCGAGGCCGAGGCTCAGCTCGCCGCCGGAATGGACGGGGTGATGATCGGCCGCGCCGCCTATCACCAGCCGATGGAGGTCCTGGGCGGTGCCGATGCCGCGATCTGGGGCGAAGGGGCGCCCGCCGATCCCTTCGCCGTGGCCGAGGCGATGAAACCCTATATCGCGCAGCACCTCGCCTCAGGCGGGCGGCTGCATCAGATCACCCGCCACATGCTGGGCCTGTTCCACGGCCGGCCGGGGGCGCGCGGCTGGCGCCGGGTGCTGTCGGAAGGCGCGACGCGCGAGGGCGCGGGGCTTGCGCTTTACGAGGCGGCTCTGGCAGAAGTGGCGCGACCCGCATAGGCCCGGGGGCGCAGGAGGACCGCATGACCCATCTCGACACGCTTTTGCCGCTGCTGCTGATCCTGCTGGCGGTCGGCGCCCTCGCCGGCATCCTTGCCGGGCTTCTCGGCGTCGGCGGCGGCATCGTTCTGGTGCCGGCCTTCTACTACCTCTTCGCCGGGCTTGGCTACGGGTCGGACAACCTGATGCAGGTCTGCGTCGCGACCTCGCTCGCCACGATCATCATCACCTCGATCCGCTCGGTGCTGGCGCACAACCGCCGCGGCGCGGTCGACTGGGTGATCCTGAAGCAATGGGCGCCGCCGATCGCCATCGGCGCGGTCGCGGGCGTCCTGGTCGTCGCGCAGCTGCGCACGCAGACGCTGCAGCTGATCTTCGGCGTGCTGGTCTTCTGCATCGCCTGCTACATGGCCTTCGGCAAGGCAAGCTGGCGGCTCTCGGACCACCTGCCGGGCGGGATCTTCCGCGCCTGGTTCGGGCCGCTGATGGGCTTCGCCTCGGTGCTCCTTGGCATCGGCGGCGGCTCGATCGGCACGCCGATGCTGACCCTGCACGGGGTGCCCATTCACCGCGCGGTGGCGACGGCGGCAGGCTTTGGCGTGACCATCGCCGCGCCCTCGGCGGTCGCCTTCCTGTTCACCCGCGTGCCCGATGCGCCGCCCTATACGATCGGCGCGATCAACGTGCCGGCCTTCTTCGTGGTGATCGCAATGACGATGATCACCGCCCCCTGGGGCGCGGCGCTCGCGCACCGCCTCGACCCGAAGAAGCTCAAGCGCGTCTTCGCGGGCTTCCTGATGCTCGTCGCGCTGAACATGCTGCGCAAGGCGCTGTTCTGAGCCCGCTGGCTTTTTCCTGGTGAAAAATCCTCCGGGGTGTGGGGCAGAGCCCCACGCCTCACTTCACGCCTTGCGCCTTCGCCGCATTCCAAAGCGCATCCATCTCGGCCAGATCACTCTCCGCCGGGGCCTTGCCGCGCGCTTTCAGTTCGTCCTCGATATAGTTGAACCGACGGGTGAATTTCCCGTTCGCGGCGCGCAGACAGGCCTCGGGGTCAAGCCCCAGATGCCGGCCGAGGTTCACCATCACGAAGAGCAGATCGCCATATTCCTCGGCGATCTCCTCGGGACCGAGGCTGTCGCGCGCCTCGTTCAGCTCGCGCGCCTCCTCGGCGATCTTGTCGATCACCTCGGCGGTCGAGGGCCAGTCGAATCCCACCCGCGCCGCCCGGTTCTGCAGTTTCAGCGCCCGGCTCAGCGCCGGCAGGCCAAGCGCCACGCCGTCCAGAACGCCCCGCTCGGCCCGGCCCGCGCGTTCGGCGGCCTTGATCTTCTCCCAGTCGACGGTCTGCTCGGCCGCCGACTTGTCGCGGCTCTCGTCGCCGAAGACATGCGGATGGCGCGAGATCATCTTGGCGTTGATCGCACGCAAGACGCCCGCGAGGTCGAACAGCTCCTTCTCGGCCGCCATCCGGGCGTGGAACACGACCTGCAACGCAAGGTCGCCCAGCTCGCTTTCCAGCTCGTCCCACGCGCCACGCTCGATCGCATCGGCGACCTCATGCGCCTCCTCGATGGTATAGGGCACGATCGAGGCGAAATCCTGTTCGAGATCCCAGGGGCAGCCGGTTTCCGGGTCGCGCAGGCAGTCCATGATCGCCGCCAGCCGGCGCATCTGTGCGCCCGCATCGCCCGCCTCGTCGAACAGCATCGGATCATCCGGTTTCGCCATTGCCCTTGCCTCCTGAAAGGATCATCTAGGTCAGTATCCCTTCCCGGAGATCAGAGTCCACCATGCCCGTCATCAACCGCATCGCCGCCCTTGCCCAGGAGATGGCCGAGTGGCGGCACTGGCTGCACCGCCACCCCGAGCTCGAATTCGACCTGCCCAAGACCTCGGCCTTCGTCGCGGCGAAGCTGCGCAGCTTCGGCGTCGACGAGATCCACGAGGGCGTGGCGCGCTCGGGCATCGTCGCAGTGATCCGCGGCCGCATGGCCGGGCCGGCGATCGGGCTGCGCGCCGACATGGACGCGCTGCCGATCGAGGAGATCACCGGCAAGGACTATGCCTCCGAACACCCCGGCCGGATGCACGCCTGCGGCCATGACGGGCACACCACGATGCTTCTGGGCGCGGCGCGCTACCTCAGCGAGACGCGCAATTTCGCGGGCTCGGTCGTGCTGCTCTTCCAGCCCGCCGAGGAAGAGGGCGGCGGCGGCGAGGTGATGGTGCGCGAGGGCGTGATGGAGCGCTTCGGCATCACCCAGATCTATGGCATCCACAACGCACCGAACCTGCCGCTCGGCCATTTCCAGACCACGCCCGGACCGCTGATGGCGGCGGTCGATACCGCCTGGGTCACTGTCACCGGCCGCGGCGGCCATGGCGCGACGCCGCAGGTCTGCGCCGATCCGGTCGTCGCCATCGCCGGCATGGTCGGCGCGCTGCAGACGATCGTCAGCCGCAATGTCGCCGCGCTCGAACAGGCGGTGGTCTCGGTGACCGAGATCCACGTCGGCACGGCGAACAACATCATCCCCGAAAGCGGCTGGTTCGCGGCGACGATCCGCTCCTTCTCGCCCGCCGTGCGTGACCTGCTCGAGGACCGCTTCCGCGCCATTGTCGCGGGTCAGGCCGAGGCCTATGGCGTGCGCGCCGAGATCACCTATGAACGCGGCTATCCGCCGACGGTGAACGATGCCGAGAAGGCGCGCTTCGCCGCCGATGTCGCGGCCGAGGTCTCGGGCGCGGCCGCCGTCGAGGCCGAGGCCGAGCGCGACATGGGGGCGGAGGATTTCGCCTATATGCTCGCCGCGCGACCGGGCGCCTATCTCTTCCTCGGCACCGGGCCCGGGGCGGGGCTGCACCACCCCGCCTATGACTTCAACGACGCGGCGGCGCCGATCGGCGCGAGCTTCTTCGCGCGCCTCGTCGAACGCGCCCTGCCGGTCGGCTGAAACCGGGGCAGGGAGGGGCGCTGCCCCTCTTTGCGCTGACGCGCAAATTCACCCCGAGGTATTTTCGGCAAGGAGAAAGCCCCGGGGCGAAAACCCGCCCCCTGCTTTCATCTTGGCAAAAATACCTCGGGGGTGAGGCGCGGTATGCGCCGAGGGGGCAGCGCCCCCTTTCTGCCGCCCCAACTCTCCGCTCTGACGTGACCGTGAGCGGGCGCCGGAACGGACCGTCGCGCCTTGCCATTGCGGGGGGCGGCGGCTAGGGTGCGCGCCGAAAACCGGGCGCGCGCAAGCTGTGCCCAAGGCCCGAACGAAAGGACCACACCATGTTCATCTCCCCCGCCTTCGCCCAGGCCGCCGGTGGCGCCGCCCCGTCGGGCATTGCCGCCTTCGGCCAGTTCCTGCCGCTCGTCCTGATCTTCGTGATCATGTATTTCCTGCTGATCCGTCCGCAGCAGAAGAAGGTGAAGGAACACCGCTCGATGGTCGAGGCGCTGCGTCGCGGTGACCAGGTCGTCACCCAGGGCGGCATCATCGGCAAGGTCACCCATGTGCGCGAGGATGGCGAGCTCGAGGTCGAGATCGCGCCGGGCGTCAAGGTGCGCGTCGTCAAGGCGACCGTGACCCAGGTGCTCACCAAGACCGAACCGGCCGCCAGCGCCGAATAAGGACCTTCGCCGTCATGCTGCAGATCCCGCTCTGGAAGCGTGTCGTCATCATCGGCCTGTGCGTGATCGGGCTGGGCATGGCGGCGCCGAACCTTTTCTACAATCGTGTCGAGGGGCACAATGACGCCCTGCGCACGCTCGAGCGCAGCGGTGCGCTGAGTGACGAGCAGGCGGCGGCAAAGGCCGCCTGGCCCGATTGGCTGCCCTCGGGGCTCGTCAACCTCGGGCTCGACCTGCGCGGTGGCGCGCATCTGCTGGCCGAGGTCCATCTCTCCGAGGTCTACAAGGCGCGGATGGATGCGCTCTGGCCCGAGGCGCGCAAGGCGCTTTCGGGCGAACGCACCACCATCGGCTCGATCCGCCGCGTCGCCTCGCCGGACGGCGAGCTGCGCATCCAGATCGGCAATGCCGACCAGATCGCGGCGGCCGTTGCGGCGGTCAAGGCGCTCGCCACCCCGGTCGTCACCCTGACCGGCGTCGGGCAAAGCGACATCGAGGTGACCGGGCAGGGCGACACGATCACCATCCGGCTGAGCGAGGCCGAACAGGCCGCGACCGATGACCGCACGATGCAGCAGTCGCTCGAGATCGTGCGCCGCCGCGTCGACGCCGCCGGCACGCGCGAGCCGACGATCATGCGCCAGGGCTCGGACCGGATCCTGATCGAGGTGCCCGGCATCGGCTCGGCCGCCGAGCTGAAATCGCTGATCGGCACCACCGCGAAGCTGACCTTCCACCAGGTCGTCGGCCGCAGCTCGAACCCCGACCAGCCCGCGGGCTCGGGCAACGTGATCCTGCCCGACGCCAACACTCAGGGGATCTATTACATCCTCGACCAGGTGCCGGTGGTCTCGGGCGACGAGCTGACCGATGCCCGCCCTGAAACCGACCAGAACGGCTACCCCGCCGTCGGCTTCCGCTTCAACCCGACCGGCGCGCGCGCCTTCGGCGACTTCACCCAGAACCACATCGGCGAGCCCTTCGCCATCGTGCTGGACGGCAAGGTGATTTCGGCACCGGTGATCCAGAGCCATATCGCCGGAGGTTCGGGCATCATCACCGGCCGTTTCTCCTCGCAGGAGGCGACCGATCTTGCACTTCTGCTGCGGGCGGGCGCGCTGCCGGCCGGCATGACCTTCCTCGAGGAACGCACGATCGGGCCGGAGCTTGGTGCCGATTCGATTGCCGGCGGCCGGATGGCTGCGGCTGTGGGGTTCGTCGCCGTCGTGGCGGTGATGATCGCGTCCTATGGGCTCTTCGGGCTCTTCGCCTCGATCGCGCTGATGATCAACATCGGCCTCATCTTCGGCGTCATGTCGATGATCGGTTCGACGCTGACCCTTCCCGGCATTGCCGGCATCGTGCTGACCATGGGCACCGCGGTCGACGCCAACGTGCTGATCTTCGAGCGCATCCGCGAGGAGCTGCGGACGGCCAAGGGGGCGGCGCGGGCGATCGAGCTTGGCTTCGAGAAGGCGATGTCGGCGATCGTCGACGCGAACGTGACCACCTTCATCACTGGCGTGATCCTGTTCGTCCTCGGCGCGGGCCCGGTGCGCGGCTTTGCCGTGACGCTGATCATCGGCATCCTCACCTCGGTCTTCACCGCCATCTATGTCACCCGTCTGATGGTGAGCGCCTGGTACGACCGGCGCCGGCCGAAGACGATCGAGCTTTAAGGAGGGAACGTCATGGCATTCCGGCTCAAACTCGTTCCTGAACACACCAGCTTCGATTTCTTCAAGCACCAGTGGCTGACCTTCGGCGCCTCGGTGGCCGCGGTCATCATCTCGATCATCCTGCCGATCGTGATGGGGCTGAACTTCGGCATCGACTTCCGCGGCGGCACCACGATCCGCACCGAATCGACACAGGTGATCGACGTCGCGAGCTATCGCCAGGCGCTCTCGACGCTCGACCTCGGCGATGTCTCGATCACCGAGGTCTTCGATCCGAGCTTCCGCGCCGATCAGCACGTGGCGATGATCCGCATCCAGGCCCAGGGCGACACCCAGGCGATCACCCCCGAGCAGATCGGCACGATCGAGGCCGCGCTGAAGACCGCCGACCCGGAGGTGCGCTTCATCTCGACCGAATCCGTCGGGCCGAAGGTCTCGGGCGAGCTGATCTGGACCGCGGTCTGGTCGGTTCTGGCTGCCGCCGGTGCAATCGTCGTCTATGTCTGGGTGCGCTTCGAGTGGCAATACTCGATCGGTGCGCTCGCGTCGCTCGTGCATGATGTGGTGCTCACCGTCGGACTTTTCGCGCTGTTCCAGCTGAAGTTCGACCTGACGATCATCGCCGCACTGCTGACCATCCTCGGCTATTCGATCAACGACACCGTCGTGGTGTTCGACCGACTGCGCGAGAACCTGGTCAAGTACAAGACGATGCCGCTCAAGGACGTGATGAACATCTCGGTCAACGAAACTCTGTCGCGCACCGTGATGACCTCGGGCACGACGCTGATCTCGCTGATCTCGCTGATCGTGCTGGGCGGCGACGTGATCCGCAACTTCGTCCTGGCGATGACCTGGGGCGTTGTGGTCGGCACCTATTCCTCGGTCTATGTGGCGAAGAACATCGTTCTGTTCATCGGTCTCGACCGGAACAAGAAACCGGGCGATCCGTCGGACAAGTTCTTCACCGAGGGAGCGGCGAATGCCGATCACTGAGGCCGAATTCGGCGCCTCGCTGCCGGTCGATTCCTATGGCCCGGGGTTCTTCCGGGTCGCGGGGGTGGTGCATCGCGGCGGGTTGCTGGTGCGGGCCGAGGCGGCGGGCCCCTGGGGCGGCTATGACGACCTCGCACCGCTCGAGGCGCTTGCGGGGCAGGTCGACGTGCTGTTCGTCGGCACCGGAGCGCAGATCGCCTATCTGCCGAAACCCTTCGTTGCCGTGCTCGAGGCGGCCGGGGTGATGTGCGAGGGCATGTCCACGCCGTCTGCCGCGCGCACCTACAACGTGCTGCTGAGCGAGGGGCGGCGCGTTGCCGCCGCGCTGCTGCCGATGCCGGGGGAGACGCCGTGACGCTTTCCCGGCCCGGCCGGATCGGTTAAGGCTCTGCCATGACCATGTTGAGCGTCGACAATCTGAGCGTGACACGCGGCGGGCTGCCGGTGCTCGAGGGGGTGAGCTTCACCCTCGACGCCGGCCGTGCGCTGGTCTTGCGCGGCCCGAACGGGATCGGCAAGACGACGCTCCTGCGCACGCTTGCCGGGCTGCAGCCGGCACTTGCCGGCACCGTCTCGATGCCGGCCGAGACGATGGCCTATGCGGGCCACGCCGACGGGCTGAAGGCGATGCTGAGCGTGCGCGAGAACCTCCGCTTCTGGGCCGATGTCTACGCGACGCCCGACATCGACCCGGCAATCGAGCAGATGAACCTGCGCGCGCTGGCCGACCGGGCGGCGCACAGCCTGTCGGCCGGACAGAAGCGCCGACTTGGGCTCGCGCGGCTTCTGGTCACCGGCCGCCCGATCTGGGTGCTCGACGAACCCACCGTCTCGCTCGATGCGGCCTCGGTCGCGCTTTTCGGGGCGGCGGTGCGGGCGCATCTCGCGACCGGCGGCGCGGCGCTGATGGCCACCCATATCGACCTCGGCATCCCCGAGGCCGAGGTGCTCGACCTCGCCCCCTTCAAGGCGCGCCCGCCCGAACAGGGCGGTTTCCGCGGCAGCTTCGACGAGGCTTTCGGATGAGCCGCTGCGGCACCTGTGACATCTGCCGGACGCCTCCGGCCGGAGTATTTGGGCCAGGGAAAAGGCCCCCCGTTTTTTCTTGGCCCGAATGCTCCCCGCGGCGCGTCCGAGCTCTGTGCCGAAACGGAGGCCGGGCATGATCGCGCTGCTTCTTCGCGACCTGCGCCTCGCGGTGCGGGCGGGCGGCGGCTTCGGCCTCGGCCTTGCCTTCTTCCTGATCGTGGTGACGCTTGTCCCCTTCGGCGTCGGGCCCGAGGGCGGGGTGCTCGCCCGCATCGCCTCGGGCGTGCTGTGGCTTGGTGCGCTGCTTGCCTGCCTGCTCTCGCTCGACCGGATCTTCGCGCTCGATTACGAGGACGGCACGCTCGATCTGCTGGTGACCGCGCCGATCCCGCTCGAGGGCGCGGTGTCGATGAAGGCCGCGGCGCATTGGATCACCACCGGGCTGCCCCTGGTGCTGGCGGCGCCGGTCTTCGGCGTGCTGCTGCATCTGCCCGCGCCGGCCTATCTGTGGCTGGTGCTGTCGCTGCTTCTGGGCACGCCGGCGCTCTCGGTGCTGGGCACCTTCGGCGCGGCGCTGACCGTGGGGCTGAAGCGCGGCGGGCTGCTGCTGTCGCTGCTGGTGCTGCCGCTCTACGTGCCGACGCTGATCTTCGGGGCGGAACTCGTGCGGCGCGGCGCGGCGGGGATGGAGGTGCGGGTGCCGCTTCTGATGCTCGCAGGGATCACCGCGGCGACCATCGCCCTCGTGCCCTTCGCCTCGGCCGCGGCGATCCGGGTGAACCTGCGGCAGGCTTGACGCGCGGCAAGGCGTCGCATCGAATGTCGGACCATACGCGATAGTGAGTTGAGCGCGAAAGAACAGGAAGGTAGCCAGACCCCATGTCGATCTGGGAATACGCGAACCCCGTCAAGTTCATGAAGACCTCGTCGCTCGTCCTGCCCTGGGCGACGGGCCTGGCGGCGGCCTGCCTGCTGGGCGGGCTGATCTGGGGCTTCTTCCTGACCCCGGACGCCGACAATTTCGGCTCGACGGTGAAGGTGATCTACGTCCACGTCCCGGCCGCGATGATGGCGATCAACATCTGGGGGATGATGCTCGTCACCTCGCTGATCTGGCTCATCCGTCGCCACCATGTCTCGGCGCTGGCGGCCAAGGCCGCGGCACCGATCGGCATGGTGATGACGCTGATCGCGCTCATCACCGGGGCGATCTGGGGCCAGCCGATGTGGGGCACCTGGTGGGAGTGGGACCCGCGGCTGACCTCGTTCCTGATCCTGTTCCTGTTTTACCTGGGCTACATGGCGCTGTGGGAGGCGATCGACAACCCGGACACCGCGGCCGACCTCACCGGCGTGCTGTGCCTTGTCGGCTCGGTCTTCGCGCTGCTCAGCCGCTATGCGGTGCTGTTCTGGAACCAGGGCCTGCATCAGGGCGCGACGCTGAGCATGGATTCGGCGCAGCACATCTCGGATGTCTACTGGTTCCCGCTGCTGCTGTGCATCGCGGGTTTCATCCTGTTCTTCGTCGCGCTGGTGCTGTTGCGCACCCGCACCGAGATCCGCCTGCGCCGGCTCAAGGCGCTCGAGCAGAGGGAGCGCATGGCATGATGCCGGAACTCGGGAAATACGCGATCACCGTGCTCGGCTCCTATGTCGCGACCGTGGGGCTTCTGGCGGGGCTTGTCGCGCTCTCGCTGTGGAAGGGCGCGAAAGTGAAACAGGCGCTGGCGCGCCAGGAAGAACGGATGCGAAAGAATGGTTAAGCCGCTTGTCCTGCTGCCCCCGGTCGCCTTCGCGGCACTGGCGGGGCTGTTCCTGTGGGGGATGAACCGCACCGATCCGACGGCACTGCCCTCGGCGCTGATCGGCAAGGCCGCCCCGCCGGTCGAGACCGTGGCGCTTGGCGAGGCGCAGATGTTCACCGATGCCGATCTGCGCGACGGCAAGATCAAGCTGGTCAACTTCTGGGCGTCCTGGTGCGCGCCGTGCCGGGTCGAGCATCCGACGCTGAAGGCGATGGCCGAGGACGGGGTCGAGATCTATGGCGTGAACTGGAAGGACAAGCCCGCGCAGGCGCTGTCATTCCTGGCCGAGCTTGGCGATCCCTTCACGAAGATCGGGGCCGATCCGAAGAACACCATGGGGCTCGACTGGGGCGTCGCGGGCGTGCCCGAGACCTTCGTGATCGATGGCGAGGGCACGGTGCTGCTGCGCTATGCCGGGCCGATCACGCAAAAGGTGCTCGACGAGCAGATCTCGCCGTTGCTCGCAGGCGAGAACGAGTGATCAGGGGCGGGGGGCGCGGTCCAGCCGCGCCCAGTCCGGCCAGAAACCGAGCTTGTCGACGATGACGATGGCCACGGCGATCGCGAGCACCGTGCCCGCGATCTTGACCTGGGTCATCGAGGGCGGCCGACGCGCCCATTTCGCCATGCGGATGAACCACAGCGGGTTCACTTCGCCGCCTCGCCGGTGAAGCGCACGGTGCCGATGAAGGGCAGGTTGCGGTGCGTCTGCGCGAAGTCGAGCCCGTAGCCCACGACGAATTCGTCGGGGATCTCGAAGCCGGTCCAGGTCGCATGCACGTCGACCTCGCGGCGCGAGGGCTTGTCGAGCATCGCACAGCATTCGATCCGCCGCGGGTGGCGGTCGCGCAGGATGTCCATCACCTTCGAAATCGTGTGGCCGGTGTCGACGATATCCTCGACCACCAGCACGTCGCGCCCGCCGATGCTGCCGCGCAGATCCTTCAGGATGCGGACCTCGCGGGTCGAGGTGGTGTCGTTGCCGTAAGAGGACGCCTCGAGGAAATCGACCTCGCAGGGCAGATCGATCTCGCGGATCAGGTCGGCGATAAAGACGAAGGACCCGCGCAGCAGCCCCACCACCACGAGCCGGTCGGTGCCGCGGAAGCTTTCCGAGATTTCGGCGCCAAGCGCCTCGACCCGCGCGGCGATGCGCTTGGCGGAAATCATCTGGTCGATCTCGTAGGTGCGACCATCGGCGGTGCGCTGCGTCATCCTGTTCTCCTGAACGGGCCCGGGGGGCCTTGCATTTCCCTGCCGGTTTATCGCAACAAGGGGGCGAAGGGAACGGCGCACGGACAGGAGCAGATGCCGACACATTCCGAAAAGCGCGTCATGCCCTATTCGGCGCGGCAGATGTATGACCTCGTTGCCGATGTGGCGAAATACCCGCAGTTCCTGCCCTGGAACTCGGCCGCGCGGATCCGCGCGCGCCGGCCCGGCGAGGAGCCCGGTTCCGAGGTGCTCGAGGCCGATCTGGTGATCTCGTTCAAGGTGTTCCGCGAACGCTTCGGCTCGCGCGTGACGCTGTTTCCGGCGCGGCTGCGGGTCGATACCGAATATCTCGACGGGCCGTTCAAGTATCTGAAGAGCTGGTGGCAGTTCACCGACCGCGACGAGGGCGGCTGCAATGTCGACTTCTTCGTCGATTTCGAGTTCAAGAACGCGATCCTGCAAGGCGTGATCGGCGTCGTCTTCGATCAGGCGATGCGCAAGATCGTCAAGGCGTTCGAGGATCGCGCCGTGGCGCTCTACGGCCCGGTCGCCTAGGCCAGCGCCCGCGCCAGCAGTGCGAGCGCATGATCGCGGGCGGCAAGGCGCACCCGGTCACGGCCAAGGGCGCCGAACTCGACGGTTTCGGTGACGGTTGCGCGCCCCGTGCCGGCCAGACCGAAGCAGACCCGCCCCTCGGGCTTGAACTCGGACCCGCCGGGGCCGGCGATGCCGGTGATCGAGACCGCAAGATCGGTGGCGGAATGGGCCAGTGCCCCCTCGGCCATCTCGCGCGCGACCTCCTCGGAGACCGCGCCATGGGCGGCAAGCGTCTCGGCCCGCACCGCGATCATCTGCTCCTTGGCGAGGTTCGAATAGGTGACGAAGCCGCGCTCGAACACGTCGGAGCTGCCCGGAATGTCGGTCAGCGCCGCGGCGACCATGCCGCCGGTGCAGCTTTCGGCGGTGGCGATGCGCAGCCCCTTCGCGCGGGCCGCGGCAAGGATCTCGGCCGGGGTCATCGCATCATCACCCCGTGATAGAGCCCGGCCAGGATCACCGTGACGATGCCCGCGAAGACGCCCGCAATCAGGTCATCCAGCATCACGCCGGCGGGGTCGTTGCGGCGGTCGGCGGTGCCGACGGGGCCGGGTTTCCAGATGTCGAAGAGGCGGAACAGCAGGAAGGCCGCGACCGGGCCGGGCCAGACCATCGGCACGTCGCGCAGCCAGAACCCCATGGCGGGGAAGAGAAGCGCGAGCCATTGCCCCGCAACCTCGTCGATCACCACCTCGGACGGGTCCTCGCCCGGCTTCAGCGCGGCATTGACAGCCCAGAAGCCGAGGAGCGTGACCGCCACGGTGGCAATCACCAGCGGGATGAAGCCGAGCCAATGCTCGATCGCCCAGCCAAGGGCCACGGCGACAAGCGAGCCCCAGGTGCCCGGTGCCGGGCGCAGCAGGCCCACGAAACCGAAAGTGGTGATCGCACGCAGCGTCATGGTCAGTCTCCGATCAGGGTGGCGGTGGCGAGGGCGGCGATACCTTCCTCGCGACCGGTGAAGCCGAGCCGTTCCGAGGTGGTCGCCTTGACCGAGACCCGGTTCGGCGAGATCCCGAGGATGCGGGCAAGCTCGGCCATCATCGCCGCCGCATGCGGGCCGACCTTCGGCCGCTCGCACACGATCGTCACATCGACGTTCGAGATCCGATAGCCCTTCTCGGTGGCGAGCTTCGCGGCATGGGCGAGGAAGATCTCGCTCGCCGCGCCCTTCCACTGCGGATCGGAGGGCGGGAAGTGGCGGCCGATGTCGCCTTCGGCCAGCGCGCCATAGATCGCGTCGGTCAGCGCGTGCATGCCGACATCGGCATCCGAATGGCCCAGAAGCGCCTTTGTATGCGGCACCTTAACCCCGCACAGGATGACGCCGTCACCCTCGCAAAAGGCGTGCACGTCATAGCCGTTGCCCACTCTCACATCCATGCCTCTGTCCTTTCGTGCGGCGAGGATCGCGCGCGCGCGGGCGAAATCCTCGGCGAAGGTGATCTTCAGATTGTCTTCCGAGCCGGGGGTGATGTCCACCGTCAGACCGGCGGCGCGGGCGACCTCGACATCATCGGCGGCGCCGCCCGGATGGGCGCGATGCGCGGCAAGAATCTGCGCGAAGCGGAAGCCCTGCGGCGTCTGCGCGCGATAGAGGCCCTCGCGGCTCTCGGTGCCGCTGACCCGGCCCTCGGTGCCGCGCCAGAGCGCATCGGTGACGGCAAGCGCCGGCGCGGCAGCCGGCGCGGTGTCGAGCGCCGTGAGCACCCCCGCGATCACCGCACGCGGCACCAGCGGGCGCGCACCGTCGTGGATCAGCACCTTCTCGACGCCGCTGCCCGTGAGACTCTCGAGCGCCGCCCGCACCGAGGCGTCGCGCGTCGCGCCACCTGCGACCAGCGTCACCGTGCCGCCGAACAGCGCGATGCCGCGCACCATGTCGTCGGGGTGCAGCACCACGGTGATGCGGCCGATGCCGCGAAAGGCCGCAACGGTGCGCGCCAGCACCGGCACGCCCGCCAGGTCGCGCCACTGTTTCGGCTCGCCCCCGCCGGCGCGGCTGCCACGTCCCGCCGCCACGATGATCACCGCAACCGTCATCCGATCTCCTCCGGTTCCGGCGAAAGGCTTAGGCCAAGCCCGCGCCCTGTGCAATCGGCCGCAAAACCGGGCGAATCCGGCTGTGAGCGGTAACCTTTGGCCGGACCGTCTTGAGTTTCGCACAAAATTAAGGCAAGTGCTGATTTTTCTCGCCGAATTTGGCGCGTTTCAATTGTGATTCCCGAGCTCAGCCGCTACCTCAGGTGCAGCAACAATCTGGAATGCCAAGTGACCCTCACGCTCGACACTTTCCGGCTGGAGCCCCCGGTGCTGCTTGCACCCATGGCCGGTATCACCGATCTGCCGTTCCGGCGGATCGTGGCGCGTTTCGGCGCGGGGCTTGTGGTCTCCGAAATGGTGGCCTCGGGCGAGATGCTGACCGCCAAGCCCTCGGTGCGGGCGAAGGCGCGCAGCGAGCTTGGCCTCGACATGGCCTCCTCGGTGCAGCTTGCCGGGCGCGAGGCCGGCGCGATGGCCGAGGCGGCGAAGGTCGTCGCCGACATGGGCGCGAAGATCATCGACATCAACATGGGCTGCCCGGCGAAGAAGGTGACGGGCGGCTATTCCGGCGCGGCGCTGATGCGCGACCCCGATCACGCGCTCGGCCTGATCGAGGCGGTGACCGGCGCGGTCGACGTGCCGGTGACGCTGAAGATGCGGCTTGGCTGGGATACCGATTGCCTGAACGCGCCCGAGATCGCCCGGCGCGCCGAGGCGGCCGGCGTGCGGATGATCGTCATCCATGGCCGCACCCGGATGCAGTTCTACAAGGGCGCGGCCGACTGGGCGGCGATCCGGCCGGTGGTGCAGGCGGTCTCGGTGCCGGTGATCGCGAATGGCGACATCACCGACGCGGCCTCGGCGCGGCGCGCGCTGACGGAAAGCGGCGCGGCCGGGGTGATGGTCGGGCGCGGCGCGCAGGGAAGGCCCTGGGCGCTGGCCGAGATCGGCGCGGCGCTCTTCGGCACGCCCGAACCGCGGATCCCCACGGGCGATGCGCTCGCCGCGCTGGTGGCCGAGCATTACGAGGCGATCCTCTCCTTCTATGGCATCGAGGTCGGGCTGCGGCTCGCCCGCAAGCACCTCGGCTGGTACGCCGAGGCCGCGGGCGCGCCCTTGCGCACCGAGATGATGGTCTCGCAAACCCCGGCGGCGACGCTTGCCCTGATCCGCGCGGCTTTCGGCGAAAGGATGGCGGCATGACCCTTCCCGCACCCGGCATCATCTGGAGCTCGCTGCCAATCCCGGCGCTTCTGATCGGCGCGGACGACCGGATGATCGAGGTCAACCCGGCGGCCGAGCTGTTCCTCAACATTTCGGCGCGGATGCTGAAGGGGCAGTCGGTGCTCGAGCGGCTGGCGATCTCGGCGCCGCTCGAGGAAATCTTTGCCCGCGTCCGCAAGAACCGCTCGGCGCTCTTCGTCAACGACGTCGAGGTGACGACGGGCGAGAAGGCGCCGGTGCAGTGCAACCTGCAGGCGGCCCCGCTGGGCGAGGATGCGGCGACGATCCTGTTCCTGATCTCGCCGCGCGAACTTGCCGACCGGCTCGGCCGGGCAAGTCTGGTGAAATCGGCGGCGCGTTCGGCGATCGGCATGGCCGAGATGCTGGCGCACGAAATCAAGAACCCGCTTGCCGGCATCGCCGGGGCGGCGCAGCTGCTCAGCATGAACCTGACCGGCGACGATCTGGAACTGACCGACCTGATCGTCGACGAGACCCGGCGCATCGTGAAGCTGCTCGAACAGGTCGAGCAGTTCGGCAATGTCCGCCCGCCCGAGAAGAAGCCCGTCAACATCCATGACGTGCTTGACCGGGCACGGAAATCGGCGCTGGTCGGCTTTGGCGCGCACATGACCATCGTCGAGGATTACGACCCCTCGCTGCCGCCGACGCTCGGCGATGCCGACCAGCTCACCCAGGTTTTTCTCAATCTTCTGAAAAATGCGTCCGAGGCCTCGAAGGGCCAGCCCGGCACGATCCGGCTGCACACCTTCTACGAACATTCGCTGCGTCTGCGGCGCGCGGACGGGCAGGGGCAGGCGCTGCCCCTGCAGATCGAGATCGTCGACGACGGCCCGGGCATCCCGCCCGACATCGCCTCGTCGATCTTTGAACCCTTCGTCTCCGGCCGCGAGAACGGCACCGGGCTCGGCCTTGCGCTGGTGTCGAAGATCATCTCGGAACACGACGGCTGGATCTCCGTCGATTCCGTTCCCGGAAAGACCGTGTTCCGGATTTCCCTGCCTGTCGCCCCCAAGGAGAGCTGACCGATGGACGGCACCGTACTTGTCGCTGATGATGACCGCACGATACGCACCGTGCTCACCCAGGCCCTGACCCGGGCCGGGTGCAAGGTCCACGCGACCGCCTCGCTGATGACCCTGATGCGGTGGGTCGAGGAGGGCAAGGGCGACCTCGTGATCTCCGACGTCGTCATGCCCGACGGCAACGGGCTCGAGGCGCTGCCGCGCATCGCGCAGGAACGCCCAGGCCTGCCGGTGATCGTGATCTCGGCGCAGAACACGATCATGACGGCGATTCAGGCGGCCGAGGCCGACGCCTTCGACTATCTGCCGAAGCCCTTCGACCTTCCCGATCTGATGAAGCGCGCGGCGCGGGCGCTGGAGCAGAAGCGCAAGGCGCAGGTGGTGCCGAAGATGGTCGAGCCGCGCACCGAGGGCGGCACCGACCTGCCGCTGGTCGGCCGCACCGCGGCGATGCAGGCGCTCTATCGCCTTGTGGCGCGGGTGATGAACGCCGATCTGCCGGTGCTGATCCTCGGCGAATCGGGCACCGGCAAGTCGCTGATCGCGCGGGCGATCCATGACTTCTCCGACCGCCGCACGCTGCCCTTCGTGGTGGCGCAGGCGGCCGACCTGCAGGGCGCCGACGGCCCCTCGGCGCTGCTGGCGAAGGCCAAGGGCGGCTCGCTCGTCTTCGACGAGGTCGGCGATTACGACGACGAGACCCAGGGCCGCATCGTGCGCATGCTCGACGCGCTGCCCGATCCCGCGCCGCGGATCATGGCGACGACCCAGGTCGACCTGTCGGCGCTGATGGAGGCGGGCAAGTTCCGCCAGGACCTGTTCTACCGCCTCGGCGGCGTCACCCTGGCGGTGCCCGCCTTGCGTGAACGGGTCGAGGACATCCCGCTTCTGGCCGACCATTTCCTGACCCGCGCCGAGCGCGACGGGCTCGGCACCCGCCGGCTCTCGGCCGAGGCGATGGCGCTGGTGCGCGCCTATGCCTGGCCGGGCAACGTGCGTCAGCTGGAAAATACCGTGCGCCGGCTGGTGGTGACCTCGTCCGAGGAGGAAATCACCCGCACCGAGGTGGAATTCGTGCTGGGCAACCAGCCCGCCATCGAACCGCTGCGCTCGGGCGGCGAGGGCGAGAAGCTCTCGGCCTCGATCGCGCGCCACCTGCGGCGCTATTTCGACCTGCACGGCGGCAACCTGCCCGCGCCCGGCCTCTATGACCGGATCCTGCGCGAGATGGAGGCGCCGCTGATCGAGATCGCCCTCGACGCCACCGGCGGCAATCAGGCGAGATGTGCCGACCTGCTTGGCATCAACCGCAATACCTTGCGCAAGAAGATCACCGATCTGGATATTCAGGTGACACGGCGCCGGAAACTGATGTAAACCCGCAACAGGGGGTTGTGGCAATTTCGCCTCGGCGGATTCGCCCACCCCGCAGAGCGGGAGAGGCATTTTGCACGGCACGGTCGATCGCAGGGGCTGGGACAGGCTTGTTCGTCTGCGCCGCCAGCGCCGGGTGCAGAATGCCTTCGCGCTCGGGCTCACCGTGCTCGGGCCGGTGCTGGCGCTTGGCACCTTCTTCGTGCTTGGCCCGATGGGACAGGGCGCCGATTCGAATGCGCTGCGCCTGACACTGCTTGCCGACTTCATCTATTTCCTGCTGCTCGCCGGGCTGATCGTGATGCGCCTGACGCAGATGATCGCCGCCCGCCGGGCCCGCGCCTCGGGCTCGCGCCTCACGCTGCGGCTGACCGGCGTCTTTGCCGGCATCGCGCTGGTGCCGACGATCCTCGTGGCGCTGTTTGCGGGCCTGACCGTGAACATCGGCCTCGAGGGCTGGTTCTCCGACCGGGTGCGCTCGGTCGTCGGCACCTCGCTTGCCGCCGCCGAAGCCTATCAGGACGAGCACAAGCGCGACATCGTCTCCGATGCCGAGGCGCTCGCAGGCTTTCTGAACCTGCGCCGGCAGGCCGCCACCTTCATGTCGGACGGCGACCTGCGCGAGCTGCTGGTCGCGGGCCAGGCCGGCATCCAGCGCGGGCTGAAGGAAGCCTATGTCATCGACGGCACCGGCGAGATCATCGCCCGCGGCGAGCGCAGCTATCTGTTCGACTTCGAGAAACCTGCGCCCGAGAAGATCGTCGAGGCGCAGAAGGGCGGCACCGTCCTGATCGAGGACTGGCCGAATTCCGAGCTGCGCGCGCTCGTCCGCCTCGATGCCTTCGTCGACCGCTATCTCTACGTCTCGCGCACCGTCGACGGGCAGATCCTGTCGCTGCTCGACAGCACGCGCGAGACCGTGCACCTCTATCAGCAGCTCGAGACCACCCGCGGCCGGCTGCTGTTCGAGTTCGGTCTCGTCTACATCGGCTTTGCGCTGATCCTGATCCTCGCCGCGGTCTGGGTCGGGCTGTGGTTCGCCGAGCGGCTGTCGCGCCCGATCGGGCGGCTTGCCTCGGCCGCCGAGCGGGTCGGCGCCGGCGATCTCGACGCCCGCGTGATCGAGGAGGAGGGCGACGACGAGATCGCCACCCTCGGCACCGTCTTCAACCGCATGACGCGCGAGCTGAAGGGCCAGCGCGAGGCGCTGATCGCCTCGCATCTGAAGACCGAGGAGCGCCGCCGGCTGTTCGATTCGGTGCTGAGCTCGGTCACCTCGGGGGTGATCGGTCTCGATGCCGACGGCCGGCTCGACTTCCTCAACCGCTCGGCCATGCGCCTGCTCGAATTGGCCCCGGGTCAGGAACATGACCGCGACCTGGCCGAGGCGGTTCCGGAATTTGCGGGTCTTTTCCAGCGCTTGCAGGACGGTTTTCACGCAGTTGTGCAAGAGGAGATCCGGATCTCGCGCGGCGGACGGCTGGAAAGCCTGCTGGTGCGCATGGCGGTGCGCAGCGGCGAGGACGGCCAGCGCGAGGGCTATGTGGTGGCCTTCGACGACGTGACCGAGCTGGTCTCGGCGCAGCGCATGGCCGCCTGGGGCGACGTCGCGCGCCGCATCGCGCACGAGATCAAGAACCCGCTCACCCCGATCCAGCTCTCTGCCGAGCGGATCAAGCGCAAGTATTCGCGCCTCGTCTCGGGCGAGGATCTGGAGACGCTCGAACAGCTGACCGGGGTGATCGTGCGGCAGACGAATGACCTGCGCCGCATCGTCGACGAATTCTCGCGCTTTGCCCGGATGCCCGAGCCCGACCGGCGCGACCACGATCTTGCCCGGCTGATGCGCGATGCGGTGGTGCTGCAGGAGGGCGCGCTGCACGGGGCGAAGCTCGTCTCCGACCTGCCCGCCGCTCCGGTGGTGGTGGAGCTCGACGCGACGATGATCTCGCAGGCGGTGACCAACCTCATCAAGAACGCCGGCGAGGCGATCGAGAGCCTCGCCGAGAAGGGCGCGCCCGAGGGCTGGATGCCCGAGGTGCGGGTCGCGATGGAGGCGGCGCCCGACGCCGTCACCATCCGCATCACGGACAACGGCATCGGCCTGCCACCCGACCGCTCGCGGCTGTTCGAGCCCTATGTGACGACGCGGGCGAAGGGCACCGGGCTTGGCCTGCCGATCGTCAAGAAGATCATCGAGGAACATGGCGGCACGCTGGTGCTGACCGATGCGCCGGCCTTCGCCGAGGGCGCGCATCGTGGCGCGCTCGCCGAAATCAGACTGCCGCGGGCCCGGGCGGGCCAGCGCGCCATCAAGGACAGTGGGACCCATGAGTGACATTCTGATCGTCGACGACGAGAAGGACATCCGCGAACTGATCGCCGACATCCTGAAGGACGAGGGCTATGCCACCCGTCTGGCGGCCAATTCCGACGAGTGCATGGAGCAGATCAACGCCGAGGCGCCGGCGCTGATGATCCTCGACATCTGGCTGAAGGACAGCCGGATGGACGGCATCGACATCCTGAAGACGGTGAAGCGCGACAACCCCGATATCCCGATCATCATCATCTCGGGCCACGGCAACATCGAGATCGCCGTCGCCGCGATCAAGCAGGGCGCCTATGACTTCATCGAGAAGCCGTTCAACATCGATCAGCTGATGGTGGTGATCGGCCGCGCGATGGAAACCGCCCGGCTGCGGCGCGAGAACTCCTCGCTGCGCCGGCGCGACCTGCATTCGGGCGAGATGCTCGGCGCCTCGGCCGCCTTCCGCAAGCTCAAGGACCAGCTTGACAAGGTGACGAAGTCGAACGGCCGGGTGATGCTGACCGGCGAGCCGGGCTCGGGCAAGGAGACCGCGGCGCGCTTCGTGCATCAGCACTCGAACCGCGCCGCGGCGCCCTTCGTCACGGTCAACTCGGCCTCGATCGCGGCCGAGCGGATGGAAGAGGTGCTCTTCGGCCGCGAGACCTCGGAGCGCGGCATCGAGAAGGGGCTGCTCGAACAGGCGCATGGCGGGGTGATCTATTTCGACGAGGTGGCCGAGATGCCGCCGGGCACGCAATCGAAGATCCTGCGGGTGCTGACCGAACAGCAGTTCACCCGGGTGGGCGGTGCCGACAAGGTGCGGGTCGACCTGCGGGTGATCTCCTCGACGACGCGCGACCTGCCCGCCGAGATCGCCGCCGGCCGCTTCCGCCAGGAGCTGTTCGACCGGCTCAACGTGGTGCCGATCGCGGTGCCGCCGCTGAGCGAACGGCGCGAGGACATCCCGCTGCTCGCCCGCCATTTCATCGAGGCCTTCAACCGCACCCAGGGCCTGCCCGCGCGCGAGATCTCGGACGAGGCGGGGGCGGCGCTGCAGACGATGGACTGGCCGGGCAACATCCGCCAGCTGCGCAACATCGTCGAGCGGGTGCTGATCCTCGGCGAGGGCACCGGCCCGATCGAGGCGCGCGAGCTGCCGGGCGAGGGCGGCCCGGCCGAGGAGGGGCGGATCGTGCTTGGTGGTGCACTTGCCACGCTGCCGCTGCGCGAGGCACGCGAACTCTTCGAGCGCGAATACCTGCTCACCCAGATCAACCGCTTCGGCGGCAATATCTCGCGCACCGCGGCCTTCGTCGGCATGGAACGCTCGGCGCTGCATCGCAAGCTGAAGTCTCTGGGCGTCGTCACCTCGGCCAAGGCCGGCGGGCGCGTCGCCCATCTCGAGGAGGACGACGAGGACGAGGACGACCTCTGAGCCGCGCGCGGGCCGTGGGCGCGGATCGCCTCCGGCGGGAGTATTCGGGCCAGGAAAAACCGGGGCAAGGTCTTTCGGACCTTCGGCTTTTCCCTGTGCAAATGCTCCCCGCGGAGCGGCCGCAGCCGGGGCGGGGCGCGGTTCCCGGGCGCCGTGATTGACCGCCGCGGGCTGCGCGCATACAACAGCCAGACGGCCAGTCGGAGGACGGAATGAAGGTCATCATCTGCGGTGCGGGACAGGTCGGCTGGCAGATCGCGCGCCATCTGGCGGGCGAGCGCAACGACGTCACCATCGTCGACAGCAACGCCGAGCTGGTGCGCCGCGCCTCGGACACGCTGGATGTGCAGGGCGTCGCGGGCTTTGCCTCGCATCCGGACGTTCTGGAAAAGGCCGGCGCGCGCGATTGCGACCTGATCATTGCCGCCACCCATTCGGACGAGGTCAACATGGTGACCTGCCAGGTGGCGCAATCGGTCTTCGGCGTCACCCGCAAGATCGCCCGGATCCGCGCGCAGACCTATCTGGCGCCGCAATATGCCGATCTCTACCGCCGCGACCATCTGCCGATCGACGTCGTCATCAGCCCGGAACGCGAAGTGGCCGAGGCCGCGCTGCAGCGGCTGAACGCGCCCGCGACCTTCGACACCGAAAGCTTCCTCAACGGCGGGGTGCAGCTTCTGGGCATCGTCCTTGAGGAGGACTGCCCGGTGCTGAACACGCCGCTGCGCCAGCTCACCGACCTGTTCTCGACCTTGCGCGCGCTGGTCGTGGGCGTGCGGCGCGAGGGCCGGCTGTTCGCGCCCGAGCCGGGCGATCAGCTCTTCGTCGAGGACCAGATCTATGTCTTCGCCTTCACCGAGGACGTGAACCGCACGCTGGAAATCTTTGGCAAGGCGACGAAAAAGCAGGAACGCATCGTCATCATCGGCGGCGGCAACGTGGGCCTTGGCGTCGCCCGCGCGCTCGAGGCGCGCTCGGACCGTGTGCGGGCGAAGATCATCGAGAAGAACCGCGCCAATGCCGAACGCGCCGCCGACATGCTCGAGCGCACGATCGTGCTGAACGGCGACGGGATGAGCGCGGAGATCCTCGAGGAGGCGAACATCGACCGCGCCGACGCGGTCTTGGTGGTCACCGACGACGACAAGACCAACATCCTGGCCGCGGTGCGGGCGAAGCAGGCGGGCTGCAAGATGGCGATCTCGCTCGTCAACGACCCGACGATGGTGCCGCTGATGGCGCCGCTCGACATCGACGCCTACATCAACCCGCGCGCCACCACCGTCAGCTCGATCCTGCGCCACATCCGCCACGGCCGGGTGCGGGCGATCTATTCGATCGGCGATGCCGAGGCCGAGGTGATCGAGGCGCAGGTGCTGGGCACCTCGCCGATCGCCGGGCGGCTGCTGCGCGACATCGACTTCCCCGAGGGCGTGCTGATGGGGGCGCTGATGAAGGGCGACCGCATCCTCAAGCCGGGCGGTGACACCAAGGTCGACGAGGGCGATGTCATCGTGCTCTTCGCGCTTGCGGCGGACGTTCCGGTGGTGGAGCGCCTGCTGCAGGTCTCGATCGACTTCTTCTGAGGCGGCGCGATGCTGCAGAAGCTGCGCCATGTCCCGCTCTTCGTCTTCCTGATCGCGATCGCGGCGGCGGCGATGCTGATCCCCGCGACCCATGCCTTCGTGCTGCGCAATTATGCGGTCTCGCGCGCCTTCTTCTATTCCGGCATCCTGTTCCTGATGCTGAGCGGGCTGCTGGCGCTCGCCACCGCCTCGAACCCGAAGCAGCATCAGGGGCGCACGCATCTGCTGACCATGCTCGCGGCCTTCACCCTGCTGCCGGTGGTGCTGGCGGTGCCATTCAACGAATCGGTGCGCGACACCGGGCTTTACAACTCGTGGTGGGAGATGGTCTCGTCGCTGACCACGACCGGCGCGACGCTCTATGTGCCCGACCGCCTGGCGCCCAGCCTGCATCTGTGGCGCGCTCTGGTGGGCTGGATGGGCGGCTTCTTCATGCTGGTGATGGCGATTGCGGTGCTCGCCCCGCTGCGGCTTGGCGGATTCGAGATCTTCGTCGCCGGCAACAGCACCGGGGGCGAGGCGCCGTCCTTCCTGCGCGACGGCGCGGCCGAGCCGGGCGAGCGCGTGGTGCATTATGCGAGCGTGCTCGCGCCGGCCTATGCCGGGCTCACCGCGCTGCTGTGGCTGCTGCTGATGATGGCGGGCGATGATTCCCTCGTGGCGCTGTGCCATGCGATGTCGACGCTGGCCACGTCGGGGATCTCGCCCTTGACCGGCGTCGCCGGGGCGCCCGCGGGGCTGGTGGGCGAGATGCTGATCTTCCTCTTCCTGATCCCGGCGCTGTCGCGCCGGCTCTGGCCGGGCGGCGGCGAGCTGCGGGCGTCGGAGAAGCTGCGCGACGACCCCGAGCTGTGGCTGGCCGCGGTGCTGGTGGGGATGGTCGCGGCCTTCCTGCTGTTGCGCCACTGGATCGCCGCGCTCGATGTCGAGACCCCCACGGCCTTCGGCCCGGTGCTGCAATCGCTCTGGGGCAGCCTCTTCACCGCGCTCTCCTTCCTGACCACCACGGGCTTCGAAAGCGCGAGCTGGGACGATGCGCGGCACTGGTCGGGGCTGGGCACGCCCGGTCTGATCCTCGCCGGGCTGGCGATCACCGGCGGCGGCATCGCCACCACGGCGGGGGGCGTGCGGCTGCTGCGCGTCTATGCGCTGCTGCGCCATGGCGAGCGCGAGCTGAACAAGCTCGTCCACCCGACCTCGATCGCCGGCGGCGGCCCGACCGCGCGCAAGCTGCGCCGCGAGGGCGCCTATATCGCCTGGATCTTCTTCATGCTCTTCGCGATGTCGATCGCGGTGGTGATGATGGCGGTGTCGCTGACCGGGCTGGCCTTCGAGCCGGCAACCATCATGTCGATCGCGGCGCTGTCGAACACCGGCCCGCTGGCGGCCTTTGCCGCCGACACGCCGCTGAGCTGGGCGGAACTCGGCGATGCGACGAAATTCGTGCTGGCCGCGGCGATGGTGCTTGGCCGGCTCGAAACCCTCGCGATCATTGCGCTATTCAACCCCGAGTTCTGGCGCGGCTGACCCGGCTGCGAGCGCTATCTTTTCCGCGCACGGGGTAACGGGCTGTTTTTGGGGGTGGAATCTCCCCCACTCTTGCGCATACTGATTCCCACGGACGCAGCAACGCGGCCGGCGCGCGACAAAAACACGAAGGCATAATAAAAAATGGCTGCCGACAAACAGAACCTGCAGGACGCATTCCTCAACCACGTCCGCAAGACGAAGGTTCCGGTCACGATCTTCCTCATCAACGGGGTCAAACTGCAGGGCGTGATCACCTGGTTCGACAACTTCTGCGTGCTGCTGCGCCGTGACGGCCAGAGCCAGCTTGTCTACAAGCACGCGATCTCGACGATCATGCCGGGTCAGCCGATTTCTCTGTACGAGGGCGAAGACTGAGCGATCCCGTCCTGTCGCAGGCCCGGCCCACGCGGGCCTGGGTCCTGCATCCCGATCTGAAGACGGCCGATGCCCGCCGTCTGCCGGAGCACCGCCTCGCCGAGGCGGTTTCGCTTGCGGCGGCCCTGCCGAACCTCGAGGTTGTCGGCGCCGAGGTCGTGCGCCTTCCGAAACCAAATCCCGGCCATCTGTTCGGCACCGGCAAGCTTGCCGAGCTGAAGGAGCGCCTGCACGAGGCCGAGGTCGATCTCGTCCTCGTCGACGGTCCGGTGACGCCGGTGCAGCAGCGCAACCTCGAGAAGGACTGGGGAGTGAAGCTCCTCGACCGGACCGGGCTGATCCTCGAGATCTTCGCCGACCGTGCCCGCACCCGCGAGGGCGTGCTGCAGGTCGAGCTTGCCGCGCTCAGCTATCAGCGCACGCGGCTGGTGCGCGCCTGGACCCACCTCGAGCGGCAGCGCGGCGGCTTCGGCTTTGTCGGCGGCCCCGGCGAGACGCAGATCGAGGCCGACCGGCGCGCGATCGACGAGCAGGTCATCAAGATCCACCGTCAGCTTGCCAAGGTGGTGAAGACGCGCGAGCTGCACCGCGCCGCACGGCGCAAGGTGCCGTTCCCGATCGTCGCGCTCGTTGGCTATACCAACGCCGGGAAATCCACGCTCTTCAACCGGATGACCGGGGCGGACGTGCTGGCCAAGGACATGCTCTTCGCCACGCTCGACCCGACGATGCGCGGCATCACGCTGCCCTCCGGGCGCAAGGTGATCCTGTCGGACACGGTGGGCTTCATCTCGGATCTGCCGCACGAACTCGTCGCCGCCTTCCGCGCCACGCTCGAGGAGGTGCTCGAGGCCGATCTGATCCTGCACGTGCGCGACATCGCCCACCCCGAGACCGAGGAACAGGCGGCCGATGTCGGCGAGATCCTCGAAAGCCTCGGTGTGGCCGAGGACGTGCCGCTGATCGAGGTCTGGAACAAGATCGACGCACTGACCGAGGAGACCCGCGCGGCGCTTCTGGTGCAGGATGCGCGGCGCGGCGACGTGCAGGCGGTCTCGGCGCTGACCGGCGAGGGCTTCGAGCCGCTGCTCGCGGCGATCGAGACCCGGCTGGGCGAGGAGCGTCACGACGAGGCGCTGCACCTGGGCTTCGATCAGGGCCGCGCCCGCGCCTGGCTGCACGAGCAGAACGTCGTGCGCGGCGAGCGCGAGACGAAGGACGGCTGGGACCTTGACGTGAACTGGTCGACGAGCCAGCGGCACCGCTTCCGCGCGCTCTGAGCGCGGGCGCCGCCTCCGGCCGGGGCCTCCGGCGGGCGTCTTCGGACAAGGAAAAGCCGCGGCACGGGATCCCTGTGCCGCGGCTTTTGTCTTGCCCGGGGGCTTACTTGTCGTCGGGTGCGGCGGGTTCGAGCCGGGTGATGCCGGCGGCCGCGGCGCGGGCGAGGTCCGGGTCGAGCGACATCGGGATATATTCGCCGCGCCGCCACAGCTCCGACAGGTCGTCGTAATGGCGGCTGAGCGGGTGCCCCGACTGGCCGGTGGCGATGATGAAGACCGAGCTGTCGGGATCGGCGAAATCATAGACGCCGCGATAGCCCGCGCCGTTCACATTGGCGAAGGGGTTCGCGCCCGTGCCCGAGGTCAGGCCGCGGTTCAGGGTGAAATCGCCGCCCGAGGTCGATTGCCGGATGTTCATCAGCCAGTTCAGGATCGGCGTCTTGCCGAGCACGGCGTGATCGTGCAGCGCCTCATGCGCGTCGCCCCAGCGCCAGCTTTCGATATTGGGCCCGTATTTCGCCTTCAGCTCCAGGAGCGCCTCGTCGAGCGAGATCCGCGCGATGTCGGTGCAGGTCTCGACCGGGGCCGATTGCATCACGTCGCACCAGCGGCTGGCGCCCTCGGTGTTGCGGAAGACGCGCTCGATGAAGAGCGGCTCGAGATGGGTGAATTCCGTGGCGAGCGGGCCGAGCTCGTCGCGGATCAGCCGGTTCTGCAGATGGCGCATCCAGGCGGCATAGATCAGCGGCTCGGGCAGGTGCTCGTTCATGTCGCCATCCCAGGCGGCGAGCAGCTCGAGCGCGCGCTGGCGCAGCCGTTCGGGCGTGCCCTCGGGCGCGGCCTCGCCGGTGAACCACAGGTCCTTGCCGACCAGCGGCAGCAGGTTGCGCGCGGCGGGCGAGACGGTGTCAAGCTGAGCCGAGATGAAGCTTTCGCGCGAATGCACCTCGCGCTCGCCCATCAGCCGCGTCAGGCGCAGCACGCGCTGGCTGTCGCCCCAGTCGAAGCTGACGTTGTAGGGGAAGGGGCGGTCGATCATCTTGTTGTTGGTGTTGATGACGATGCCGCCCTCGGGGTTCAGGAAGCGCGGGTTGTCGGCATAGGGCAGACGGCCCTGCCAGCGGTTCACCGTCTCCCAGCCCGGCGAGGGCATGCGGCCCTGCGTGGTGTGGCCCGGATCGCGGGCCGGGATCGCGCCGATCGTCACCATGCCGACGCCCTTTTCATCGGCGAGGATCAGGTTCTCGGCCGGCGCGATGTAGCGCTCGCCCGCCGTCACCGCCGCCTCGACCGAGCCCGCCTGCATCAGCGCGAGCCCCGCGCTCATCGAGGTGTCGGCGGGGTCGAGTGCGGTCCAGTTCAGCGAGACGACATCGCCCGGCGGGGTGATCGCGGCGAGGTTGAAATGACCCGCGGGCAGCACCGGGCCGTTGTCGGTCCAGCGCAGGGTGATGGTGACGGGCTGGGCATCCTTGACCTCGATGATCGCGTGGCGGGTGTCGAAGGCCTTCCAGCCGTCGGGCGTGCGGTAGCGCTCGGGATCGGCGGGGTTCAACTCCTCGATATGCAGGTCCTGATCGTCGACATGGGCCGAGGTGATGCCCCAGCCGAGCCGTGGGTTGCGCCCGCTCAGCACCAGCGGAATGCCCGGGATGGTGGCGCCGATGACGCCGCCGCTGCGCAGCTCGAGGCGCGCGAGATACCACCACGACGGCGCGGTGAAGGCCATGTGCGGGTCGTTCGCCAGCAGCGTACCGCCCGCGGCCGAGCGGCGCGGCGCGGCGGCGGCGGCATTCGAGGCGCCGGCGAAGTCGCGCGGCGGGAAGGGCGACATCGCACCCTCGGCATCGGCGAGCTTCACGCCGGGGGTCAGCCCGGGGAAGAGGCTTGCATAATCAGGCAGCGCCGCGGTGCCTGCGCCCGGCACGTCGGGCAGGATGTCCTTGACCCAGTTCTGGCCCAGCATCGAGACGCGCGCGCGCAGCACTTCGGTCTGCACCTGGCTTGCGGTCTCGGCGGCCAGAAGCTTGAGGATGGCGATGGAATCGGCCGGCGTCCAATAGGCGATATCGGCCTTGAACAGGAAGAACTCGGGCGCGCCGCGACCAAGCGCCCCCTCGTTCACCTCCTCGATCCAGGCGTTGACGCCGCGCGCATAGGCCTCGAGCGCGGCCTTCGTCTCTTCGTCCTGCGCCGCCACCGATTTCACCGCCGCCCCGTAAAGGTCGAGACGGCGCATCAGCTCGTCGGTCTTCAGCGTCTCGGCCCCGAAGACCTCGCTCAGCCGGCCCTGCACGGTGCGGCGCAGCACGGTCATCTGCCACAGCCGGTCCTGCGCATGGGCAAGGCCGAGGGCGAAGAACACGTCGGCATCGGTCTTGCCGAAGATATGCGGCACGTCCTCGGTCGAGCGCACGATTTCGACCGGGGCCGAGATGCCCGCGACGCTGTAGGTCGCGTTGTAATCGGGCAGCGAGCGCGAGGCGAAATACCACGCCCCGAGCCCCACCAGAACCAGCGCCACGAGCGCCAGCGTGACAAGGCGGACCATCCAGCGAAACAGGGTGAACATCGGCAGGCTCGGCGGCTGAGGGAGGGGGCGTCGGTTGACGGGGCGGGACGAGAGGTTACTAAGTCAGGCAGGACCAATGATCAACGCGCGTTTCGCGCAAGAAAGCGGGAGCAGACCCATGGCGAAGGTGGCATTTCTGGGGCTCGGGGTGATGGGCTTTCCGATGGCGGGGCATCTGGCCGCGAAAGGACACGAGGTGACGGTCTACAACCGCACCCCGGCCAAGGCCGAGGCCTGGGTCGCGCGCCATGGCGGGCGAGCCGCCCCCACGCCGGCCGCCGCCGCCGAGGGCGCCGATTTCGTCATGGCCTGCGTCGGCAATGACGACGATCTGCGCGCCGTCTGTCTGGGCGACGAGGGCGCCTTTGCGGGCATGGGCCAGGATGCGATCTTCGTCGATCACACCACGGTCTCGGCCAAGGTCACGCGCGAACTCTCGGCGCTGGCCGCACCGATGGGCCTTGGCTTTGTCGATGCGCCGGTCTCGGGCGGGCAGGCGGGCGCCGAGAACGGCGTGCTGACGGTGATGTGCGGCGGCTCCGAGGCCGATTATGCCGCGGCCGAGCCGGTGATCGCGGCCTATGCCAAGGCCTGCCGGCGGATGGGCGAGACGGGGGCCGGGCAGCTGACCAAGATGTGCAACCAGATCGCCATCGCGGGCCTCGTGCAGGGCCTCTCCGAGGCGCTGCATTTCGCCGAGAAGGCGGGGCTGCCGATCTCGGACGTGGTCGAGGCGATCAGCCAGGGCGCGGCGGGCAGCTGGCAGATGTCGAACCGCTACCAGACGATGGAGGCGGGGAAATTCGACTTCGGTTTCGCCGTCGACTGGATGCGCAAGGATCTGGGGATCTGCCTCGCCACCGCCGACGAGACCGGGGCAAGCCTGCCGGTCACCGCGCTCGTCGATCAGTTCTACAAGGAGGTGCAGGCCATGGGCGGCGGTCGCTGGGACACCTCGAGCCTGATCGCGCGGCTGCGCAAGCTGGGCTGAGACACAGCAGGCCCCGCCGGGATGCCGGCGGGGCCTCTGGCCGTCGGGCCTGCGCGGAAGGGGTTCGGGGCAGGGCGCGCGACGGTCTTTCGTGACGGCGAAGATCCCCGGGGAAGGGGCCGTGATCCGCGGGAGCTCGTGCCGTTCGGCCCCCCGAAAAGCCTGAACTCAGAGCCCCAGAAGCACGGTCGTGCCCTCGAGACGGACGGGGAAGGTGGCGGTGGCACCGCTGTCGGCGCCCTGCGCGGCGCCGGTCTCGAGCGAGATCACCCAGTTGTGCAGCGGGCAGGTGACGCAGCCGTCATGCACGATGCCCTGGCTCAGCGGCCCGTTGCGGTGCGGGCAGCGGTCCTCGAGCGCGAAGAGGCGGTCGTCGGCAGTGCGGAAGACGGCGATCGTCATGCGCCCGTTGCGCACGCAGCGCGCGCCCTGGCGCGGGATGTCGTCAAGCGTGCCGATCGCGGTCCAGGTGAGGGGGGTGGCTTGCGCGTTCATTCCGCGGCCTCCAGTTTGAGCGCCGCCATCGGCGCGAATTCATGGGAATACTTGCCCTCGACGCGCTCGGCCCAGGGGTCGATCTGCGCGAAGCGCTGGCTGTAGACGAAGCGGTCGTGCAGGGCGCGCCGCGCGGCGAGATCGTCGAAGACCACCGCCTTGACCTGGTCATAGCCAAGCCGCTTCGCCCATTTGTAGACGCGTTCAAGATAGAAGCCGGTTTCGCGGTAATACTGGGTGAGGGCGGCGATCACCTCGATCACCTCCTCCTCGGTCTTCACGAGGCCGAGTTCCGTCGTGCCCTGGATGTGCAGCCCCGCGGCGCCGCCGTAGACCACCTGATAGCCGCTGTCGACGCAGATCACCCCGATGTCCTTGCAGGTCGCCTCGGCGCAGTTGCGCGGGCAGCCGGTGACGGCAAGCTTGAGCTTGGCCGGCGTCCACGAGCCCCAGAGAAACTTCTCAAGCTTCACGCCCAGCCCGGTCGAATCCTGCGTGCCGAAGCGGCACCAGTCGGTGCCGACGCAGGTCTTCACCGTGCGCAGCCCCTTGGCATAGGCCGCGCCCGAGACCATGCCGGCGTCGTTCAGATCCTTCCAGACGCCGAGCAGGTCTTCCTTCTTCACGCCCAGAAGGTCGATGCGCTGGCCGCCGGTGAACTTCACCTCGGGGACGTCGTATTTCTCGGCGACATCGGCGATGGCGCGCAGCTCGGCCACCGAGGTCACGCCGCCCCAGATCCGCGGCACCACCGAATAGGTGCCGTCCTTCTGGATGTTGGCGTGCACGCGCTCGTTGATGAAGCGCGACTGCATGTCGTCCTCGTATTCGCCCGGCCAGTCGGCCATGAGGTAATAGTTCAGCGCCGGGCGGCATTTCGCGCAGCCTTCGGGGGTGCGCCATTCAAGCGCCTGCATCACCGCTGGGATCGACTTCAGCCCCTTCGCGCGGATCGCGCGGCGGATCGTGTCGTGGCCGTGATCGGTGCAGGCGCAGATGCCCTCGGCCTGTTGCGCATAGGCATCGCCGAGCACCGCCCGGATGACGTTCTCGACCGAGTTCGCACAGGTGCCGCAGGAGGCCGAGGCCTTGGTGGTGGCGCGCACCTCGGCCAGCGAGCTCAGCCCCTTTTCGGTGATCGCACGGACGATGGTGCCCTTGCAGATGCCGTTGCAACCGCAGATCTCGGCATCGTCTGGCAGCGCCGCCGCCGCCGCGACCGGGTCGAAGCTGCCGCCGCCCTGATGCCGCTCGCCGAAGATCAGCGTGTCGCGGATGTCGCTGACGTCGCGGCCCGATTTCAGCATCTCGTTGTACCAGCCGCCATCGGCAACATCGCCATAGAGCACCGCGCCGATCACCCGGCTGTCCTTCAGGATCACCCGCTTGTAGCTGCCGCGGCGGGCGTCGCGCAGGACGATGTCCTCGCGGCCCTCGCCCTCGCCGAACTCGCCCACCGAATAGAGGCTGACGCCGGTCACCTTCAGCTTGGTCGGCGTCTCCTGATGGCGGAAGCCCTCGACCTCGGCGCCAGCCAGCGCATGGGCGGCGATCCGCGCCATGTCGTAGAGCGGCGCGACGAGGCCATAGACCATGCCGCCGACCTCGGCACATTCGCCAAGCGCGAAGATGTCGGGGTCGTCGCTGCGCATCTGCGCGTCGGTGACGATGCCGCGGTTGACGGCCAGCCCCGCGTCGCGGGCGATCTGGGTGTTCGGCCGGATGCCGACCGCCATCACCACCAGATCGGCGCCGATCACCGTGCCGTCGGCGAGCTCGACGCCCTCGACCCGGTCGGCGCCGAGGATGGCCCTGGTGTTGGCGGCGCAGCGCACCGCGATGCCGCGGCCCTCGAGCTCGCGCTGCAGCAAATAGCCCGCCGCGGGGTCGAGCTGACGCTCCATCAGCGAGGGCATCAGGTGCAGCACGGTGACCTCCATGCCACGCGCCCGCAGCCCCGCCGCCGCTTCGAGGCCCAGAAGCCCGCCGCCGATCACCACCGCGCGCCCACCCGTTTCGGCCGCGGCGATCATCGCCGCGGTGTCGTCGAGGTCGCGATAGGCGACGACGCCCGGCAGATCGTGCCCCGGCACCGGGATGATGACAGGCGCCGAGCCGGTGGCGATGACGAGCTTGTCATAGGCCGCGACCGTGCCCTTGTCCGAGATCACCGCGCGACGCGCCCGATCGATCGAGACGACGCGTTCGCCCTTGTGGAGCGTGATGCCGTGCTCGGCATAGAAGCCGTCGCCGTGGATGATGATGTCGGCATAGCTCTTCTCGCCCGAAAGCACGGGGCTGAGCATGATGCGGTCGTAATTCACCCGCGGCTCGGCGTTGAAGATGGTGACCTCGTAGGCCGTGGTCAGCTCGAACAGATGTTCGAGCATCCGCCCCGGCGCCATGCCGTTGCCGATGATGACGAGTTTTTTCCTGATATCGCGCATGGCGGTCTCCTGGCGGAGGGCCGGCAGGGCCGGACCCGGGGCTGAGATCGGGAAGCGCGAGACGGCAACGGCGCTCCCACGACCGGAAAGGTTCCGAATCGAAGTCGCAGCCCCGTTGCTGCAGCCCTTGCGGGCGAAGATCGAGAACGCCGCGCCATTGCGGCAGGGGCGGGAGCCCGAGGCACCCGTCGATACATCAGCTATGACAGAGACATGTCACGGAACAAGCGCGATGCCGGGTTCGGCGACAGCGGCCGGGCGCCGGGCAGAAAAATGTTTTCCGCTTCGGCATTGAATCGTCAACCTGCTGATAAAATATGCAGGCATGAAATGGCGATGAACGGTTGCGACGCGCGAATCACTTTGCCTGCGGGACAGGCAGGCAAAGGGTGCCGCGGCGTCCGCAAGTGCAGAGATTGTCACAGATCAATTCTGCACCTGCGAAATCGTGCTAGAGTTCGTGCATTGGCTAACCTGAAGGAGGACAGTCATGCCACCGAAGACGACCACCTCGACGACCACCTTCACCTCCATGCTGAAGGCGCCGTCGGCCGACACCTGGACGATGTTCATGAAGCCGCAGGCTCGGATGGCCGAGTCGATGCTGAAGCACAACATCGAGATGCTGGAGTTTCTCAAGGCCCGCTTCGAGCGCGACCGCGAGATGCTCGACGAACTGGCCGATGCCGGCTCCCCCGCCGAAGCCATGGCGATGTGGCAGGGCTTCTGGCAGAAGATGCTGACCGATTATTCGGTCGAGACGAACAAGCTGGCCGCATCGGCCACCGAAATTGCCGAGCAGGCGATCCGCACCGCGACGGAGGAGGGCGCGGCGATGGTGTCGGCTGCCGGAGGCAAGACCAAGGACTGAGACGGACGCAACGGGCGGGCGCTGCCCGCCCCGAGACATAAGGAAACGCGATGACCACTACCCTCCGCAAGACGCGCGGCCAGCGCGTCAAATCCGACGCCCAGGTGTCGGACGAGATTCTGACCGCGGATGAAACGCCGGCGGCGAAGCCCGCCCCGCGGTCGAGGACCAAGGCGGCAAAGCCCGCCACCCCGGTCGAGGCGCCGATGGCGCAGCTCCCGGTTCCCGTGGTGACGAGCAGCGGGATCGCGGGCGATACGCCCGAGAAGCGCGCAGCCGAGGAATCCTTCCGCAAGCTCGATCATTACGTGCACGCGCTGATGGGCAAGGCCGAGGGCGGGTTGTCGCCGCTCGCGCTGTCGCTCGCCTGGGCCGACTGGGCCTCGCATCTGGCGATCAGCCCCGGCAAGCAGGCCGAGCTTGCCTGGAAATCGGCGCGCAAGGCACAGCGTCTGGCCGCCGAGGTGATGTGCCAGATGGGCGGCGTCGCGAATGACGGCACCCCCTGTGTCGAGCCGCTGAAGCAGGACCGCCGCTTTGCCGGCCCGGAATGGTCGAAGCTGCCCTTCTCCTACTGGTCGCAAAGCTTCCTGCTCGCCCAGCAATGGTGGGCGAAAGCCACGACCGACGTTCCCGGCGTCGAGAAGAAGCACGAGAAGCTGGTCGAATTCTATGGCCGGCAGATGCTCGACATGTTCGCCCCGTCGAACTTCCTCGCCACCAACCCGCAGCTGATCGCGCGCACGATCGAGGAGGGCGGGCGTAACCTGGTGCGCGGCGCGCAGTATTTCGCCGAGGATCTGGTGAAGAAGGCGACCGGTCAGGAAGAGATGGCCGATGTCTTCGTGCCGGGGCGCGAGGTCGCGGCGACGCCGGGCAAGGTGGTGTTCCGCAACCGGCTGATCGAGCTTTTGCAATACTCGCCGACGACCGAGGTCACGCATCCGGTGCCGCTGCTGATCGTGCCGGCCTGGATCATGAAGTATTACATCCTCGACCTGACGAAGCAGGAATCGCTGATCAACTGGCTGGTGGGCCAGGGCTTCACCGTCTTCTGCATCAGCTGGAAGAACCCCGACGAGGAGGACCGCGATCTCGGCTTCGACGATTACCGCAAGCTGGGCGTGATGGCGGCGATCGACGCGGTGACGGCGATCACCGGCTCGGACAAGGTGCATGGCCTCGGCTATTGCCTTGGCGGCACGCTGCTGTCGGTCACCGCGGCGACGATGGCGCGCGACGGCGACGAGCGGCTGGCGACGCTGACGATGCTGGCGGCGCAGGTCGACTTCACCGAGGCGGGCGAGCTGAGCCTGTTCACCAGCGAGGACCAGCTCGCGCTTCTCGAGGACATGATGTGGGAGGAGGGCTATCTCGACAAGGAAGCGATGGCCGGCACCTTCTCGATGCTGAAGTCGCAAGACCTCGTGTGGTCGCACATGGTGCGCGAATACATGATGGGCGAGCGCGAGACGGCCTCGTCGCTGGGCGCCTGGTCGAAGGACGCCACCCGGATGCCCTACAAGATGCATTCGGAATACCTGCGCAAGCTGTTCCTGAACAACGATCTGGCCGATGGCCGGATGGAATCGGGCGGCGGGCACATCTTCTTGCAGGACATCAAGGCGCCGGTCTTCGCCGTGGCGACCGAGCATGACCACATCGCGCCTTGGAACTCGGTGTTCAAGCTGACCTACCTGATGCACGGCGACGTGACCTTTGCGCTGGTCTCGGGCGGGCACAACACCGGCATCGTCGCTCCTCCGGGCAGCCCGCGGGCGAAATACCGGATGATGACGCACGAGCCGGGCCGGGCGCATCCCGGGCCGAA
Organism: Paenirhodobacter hankyongi; assembly: GCF_003664585.1. Lineage (GTDB taxonomy): Bacteria > Pseudomonadota > Alphaproteobacteria > Rhodobacterales > Rhodobacteraceae > Rhodobacter > Rhodobacter hankyongi. The sequence goes on along the minus strand of NZ_RCHI01000005.1, from coordinate 233,805 downwards.
GGAATGGGCGGCGAGCGTGCCGAAGGTTCCGGGCTCGTGGTGGCAGCCCTGGGCCGACTGGCTGCGCGAGACGCAGGGGATCGAGGATGGCGCACCGCCGCCGATGGGCAACGAGGAGGCGGGTTATGCTCCGCTCGCCGATGCCCCCGGCACCTATGTGATGGTGCGCTGAGCCCCCGCTGAACTGGAAAACCCCTCGCCTCGGCGAGGGGTTTTTCTGTGTGCGGGTCTCGACATCCGGGGCCGGGCGGTCAGGCGGCGCGGCCCTTCCAGATCCAGCCGCCGCCCAGGATGCGGGTGCCGCCGGTCTCGTAGAAGACGCAGGCCTGGCCGGGGCTGACGCCCTCCTCGGGGTCGAGCAGCTCGACCTCGGCCTCGGTTGCGCTCAGCGGCCGCACGATCGCTTCGCGCGGCGGCCGGGTCGAGCGGACCTTGACCGAGACGTGCCATTCCGGCCGCGCGGTCAGCGGCTCGTCGCCCAGCCAGTTGATCTCGCGCACCGGGATGATGCGGGTGGCAAGCGCCTCCTTCGGGCCGACGATCACCCGCCGCGTCCCGGGATCGAGCTTGACGACGTAAAGTGGCTCGCCGCCGCCGATGCCAAGGCCGCGGCGCTGGCCGATGGTGTAGTGGATCACGCCGCGATGCGTGCCCAGCACCTTGCCCGACAGATCGACGATCTCGCCCGGATCGGCGGCGCCCGGGCGCAGCTTCTCGATCACGCTCGCGTAGCTGCCGTTCGGCACGAAGCAGATGTCCTGGCTGTCGGGCTTGTCGGCGACCGGCAGGCCGTATTTCGCGGCGAGCGCCCGGGTCTCGGCCTTCGAGGCGAGATGACCGAGCGGGAAGCGCAGGAAGGCCAGCTGTTCGGGCGTGGTCGAAAACAGGAAATAGCTCTGGTCGCGGTTCGGATCCGCCGCGCAATGGAGTTCCGGCCCGTTCGGGCCCATCCGGCGCTGGATGTAATGGCCGGTCGCCATGCAATCGGCCTCGAGATCCTTCGCGGTCTCGAGCAGATCCTTGAACTTCACCCGTTCGTTGCAGCGGATGCAGGGCACCGGGGTGGCGCCGGCCAGATAGGCATCGGCGAATTCCTCGATCACCGCCTCGCGGAAGGTGTTCTCGTAATCGAGCACGTAATGCGGAAAGCCCATCGTCTCGGCGACGCGGCGGGCGTCGTGGATGTCCTGTCCGGCACAGCACGCGCCCTTTTTCGCCAGCGCGGCGCCATGGTCGTAAAGCTGCAGCGTCACGCCCACGACATCATAGCCTTCCTCGGCCAGCATCGCGGCCACCACCGAGCTGTCGACGCCACCCGACATCGCCACCACGACTCGCGTCTCGGCGGGGGGCTTCGGCAGGCCGAGCGAGTTCAGCGGCATGTCGTCAGGCAAATCCTTGCTCATTTCGAGGGTCCTTTAACCAGACCCGCAGAAATATAGGAAAAACCGCTGCGGTCACAACCCTTGGCTTCACCCGTCGTTAAGACCGTGGGCTCATGGTAGGGGCCGCAAGATTTCGGGGACGGAAGGTCGGAGGGGAGAGCCATGTATCTGAAGAAAGTCGATGGCCCACGTTCGGTCACCTTGCCAGACGGCACCATCCTGACGCGCGCGGACCTGCCGCCGAAGGATACGCGCCGATGGGTGGCTTCGCGCAAGGCTGTGCTGGTGCAGGCGGTTGCCTATGGGTTGATTCCCCGCGCGGAGGTTCTGCAACGCTATGAACTCTCCGACGAGGAGTTCGATCTTTGGACGGAAGCAGTGCAAAAACACGGGGTTGCGGGGCTGAAAGTAACGGCGATCCAGAAATACAGACAACTTTAGGTTGCGCAACGGCAAAAAGATGCAACAGTAAGGAGGTGTTAACCACTTGATGCGAGTCTCGAGAGCGATCGAGGGACGAATGCGGAGGACTGACGATGCGGATCTTGCTGGTAGAGGATGACCCCACGACCTCGCGCAGCATCGAGCTCATGCTGACCCATGCGAACCTGAACGTGTATTGCACGGATCTGGGCGAGGAGGGAATCGACCTTGCCAAGCTCTATGACTATGACCTGATCCTGCTCGATCTGAACCTGCCCGACATCAACGGGCTCGAGGTGCTGCGCCAGCTGCGCCTTGCCCGTGTGGACACGCCGATCCTGATCCTGACGGGTGCCGATGACACCGAGAACAAGATCAAGGGCTTCGGCTTCGGCGCCGATGATTACATGACGAAACCCTTCCACCGCGAGGAGCTGATCGCGCGCATTCACGCGATCATCCGCCGCTCGAAGGGCCATTCGCAATCGGTGATCCGCACCGGCAAGATCGCGGTCAACCTCGATGCGAAGACGGTCGAGGCGGGTGGGCGCCCGGTGCATCTGACCGGCAAGGAATACCAGATGCTCGAACTGCTCAGCCTGCGCAAGGGCACCACCCTGACCAAGGAGATGTTCCTCAACCATCTCTATGGCGGCATGGACGAGCCTGAACTCAAGATCATCGACGTCTTCATCTGCAAGCTGCGCAAGAAACTGTCGGAAGTGACCGACGGAGAAAACTATATCGAGACAGTCTGGGGCCGCGGCTATGTGTTGCGCGACCCCGATCACGGCGCGATCGGCAGTCGCGTCGCCATGGGGGCCTGAGGCTCTGGACGCTTCCCTCGGCTGACCCTATGGATTGGGGCAGCCGAGAGGGACGAAGATGACGGACGAAAAGCCCGCGATCGAAGAACTGACCCATGCGCAGGCGGCCGCCGAGCTGCCTGCGCTCGTTGCCGGCATCGAGGCCGCGAACACCGCCTATCACACGCTGGACGCGCCCGAGATCTCGGATGCCGACTATGACGCGCTGAAGAATCGCCTGCGGGCGATCGAGGCGCGCTTCCCCGACCTTGCCCGGCCCGACAGCCCGACGCAGAAGGTCGGTGGCGCGGTGGCCGAGGGCTTTGGCAAGATCACCCATGCGGTGCCGATGCTCAGCCTCGAGAACGGCTTCACCGATGACGACATCCGCGACTTCGACGGCCGGGTGCGCAATTATCTGGGCCTTGGTCCCGAGGCACCGCTGACCTATACCGCCGAGCCGAAGATCGACGGGCTGTCGCTTGCGCTGCTCTATGAAAAGGGCGTGCTGATCCAGGCCGCGACCCGCGGCGACGGCGAGGTCGGCGAGAACGTCACCGAGAATGCCCGCACCATCAAGGACATCCCGCAACGGCTTGAAAACGCGCCAGATGTTCTGGAAGTGCGCGGCGAGGTCTACATGAGCCACGCCGATTTCGAGGCGCTGAACGCGCGGCAGGAGGCGGCGGGAGAAAAGACCTTCGCCAACCCGCGCAACGCCGCCGCGGGATCGCTGCGCCAGCTTGACGCGCGCATCACCGCGGCGCGCTCGCTGCATTTCTTCGCCTATGCCTGGGGCGCGCATTCCGAACCCGTGGCCGAGACGCAGAGCGCGGCGATGGAACGCTTCCGCGCGCTCGGCTTCACCGTCAACCCGCTCACCGTGCTGTGCGACGGGCCCGAGGCGATGCTCGCCCATTACCGCGCCATCGAGGCACAGCGCGCCACGCTCGGCTATGACATCGACGGCGTCGTCTACAAGGTGAACGACCTCGCGTTGCAGCGTCGGCTTGGCTATCGCTCGACCACGCCCCGCTGGGCGATCGCGCACAAGTTCCCGGCCCAGACCGCCTGGACCCGGCTCGAGAAGATCGAGATCCAGGTCGGCCGCACCGGCGCGCTCAGCCCGGTGGCGCGACTGACGCCGGTCACCGTGGGCGGTGTCGTGGTCTCGAACGCGACGCTGCACAACGAGGATTACATCGCCGGCCGCAATTCCTTCGGCGAGGAGATCCGCGGCGGCAAGGACATCCGCGAGGGGGACTGGGTGCAGGTCTACCGCGCAGGCGACGTGATCCCGAAGGTGGCCGATGTCGACCTGAGCCGGAGGCCCGAGGGCGCCGCGCGCTATGTCTTCCCCGAGATCTGCCCCGAATGCGGCTCGCCCGCGATCCGCGAGGAGGGCGACGCGGTGCGCCGCTGCACCGGCGGGCTGATCTGCCCGGCGCAGGCCATCGAGAAGCTGCGCCACTTCGTCTCGCGCGGCGCCTTCGACATCGAGGGGCTGGGCGCGAAGCAGATCGAGGCCTTCTACCGCGACGGCTGGATCCGCGAACCGGCTGACATCTTCGCGCTGGAAGAGCGGTACGGTTCGGGCCTGCGGCAGCTGAAGAACCGCGACGGCTGGGGCGAGAAATCGGCGCAGAACCTGTTCGACGCGATCAGGGAGCGCCGCCGCATCCCGCTCGACCGGCTGATCTTCGCGCTTGGCATCCGCCATTGCGGCGAGGCGGCGGCGAAGGACGTGGCGCAGCATTACGGCCGCTGGGAGGCGATGGCCGAGGCGCTCGACCGGGCCCGCCCGGCGGCCCTTGCACAGCGTGCGGCCGATGCGGCCGAGGAGGCCGAACGGGCAACGGCGCAGGCCGAGGGCCGCCGGGCGCGCATCACCGAGGCGCGCAACGCGGCGATTGCAGCCCTTGATGTGCCGGATGACGCCACCACCGCCTGGGCTGACCTTGTCGCCACCGACGGCATCGGCCCGGTGCTCGCGTTGTCGCTCTCGGACGCTTTCGCGAACCCCGAGGAGCGCTTGGCCATCGACCGGCTGGTGGCACAGCTGACCATCCTGCCGCCGCCCGCCAAGGCCGCGAGCGGCGCCATCGCCGGCAAGACCCTCGTCTTCACCGGCACGCTCGAGAAGATGACGCGGGCCGAGGCGAAGGCGCGGGCCGAGGCGCTTGGCGCCAAGGTGGCGGGCTCGGTCTCGGCCAAGACCGATCTGGTCATCGCGGGCCCGGGCGCGGGCTCGAAGGCCGCGAAGGCCGCCGAGCTTGGCATCGAGGTGATCGACGAGGACGCCTGGCTCGCGCTGGCGCAGGGCACATGAGCGGCCGCCCCGCGGTTCTCTTTCCGCTGTTTGCCGGGCTCGAGACGCTGCCCGGCATCGGCGCCAAGACCGCGGCGGCGCTCGCGCAGCTCGATATTGCGCGGCCGCGCGACGTGCTTTTCGCGCTGCCGCATTCGGTCATCGACCGCACGCCCTTGCGCACGATCCGCGAGGCGGTGCCGCCCGCCATCGTCACCGTCGAGGTCACCATCGACGCCCATGTGCCGGCGCGGCGCAAGGGCGGACCGTCGCGGGTGCTGGTGCATGATGCCGAGGCGGAATTCGCGCTGGTCTTCTTCCACGCCCGCGGCGATTTCCTGGAACGGCAGCTGCCCATCGGCGCGCGCCGCCTCGTCTCGGGCAAGCTCGAGCTTTTCGACGGCAGCGCGCAGATGGTCCACCCCGATCACCTGTTGCCGCCCGAAGAGGCCGGCAAGCTGCCGCGCTTCGAGCCGGTCTATCCCCTTGGCGCCGGGGTGACGCAGCGGGTGATGGCGAAGGCGGCCGAGGGGGCGCTGGCCCGTCTGCCCGATCTCTCCGAATGGATCGACCCGGCGCTTCGCGCGCGAGAGGGCTGGCCGGGCTGGGCCGAGGCGCTGCGCACCGCCCATGCACCGACCTCGCTTGCCGACACCGCGCCCACCACGCCCGCGCGCACGCGTCTCGCCTATGACGAGTTCTTCGCCCATCAGATGACGCTGGCGCTCGCCCGGCGGATGCAGCGGCGCGGCAAGGGGCGGGCAAGCCTGGGCGACGGCCGGTTGCGGGCCCGCGTGCTTGCCGCGCTGCCCTACCGGCCGACCGGCGCGCAGACCCGCGCGGTCGAGGAGATCACCGCCGACATGGCCTCCGAGCGGCGGATGAACCGGCTGCTGCAAGGCGATGTCGGCTCCGGCAAGACGCTCGTGGCGCTGCTCGCGCTGCTCGCCGTGGTCGAGGCGGGCGGGCAGGGGGTGATGATGGCCCCGACCGAGATCCTCGCCCGTCAGCACCACGAGGGGCTGGTCGAGCTGGCCAGGGCCGCGGGGGTGCGCCTTGCGCTGCTCACCGGGCGCGACAAGGGGGCGGAGCGGGCGGCGAAGCTGGCCGATCTCGCCGAGGGCCGCATCCACATCCTGATCGGCACTCATGCCGTCTTCCAGAAGGACGTCGTCTTTCACGACCTGCGGCTTGTGATCGTCGACGAGCAGCACCGTTTCGGCGTCGCGCAGCGGATGGAGCTGGGCGCCAAGGGGCAGGCGGCCGACGTGCTGGTGATGACCGCAACGCCGATCCCGCGCTCGCTCGCGCTTGCCCAATACGGCGACATGGACGTGAGCCTGCTCGACGAGAAGCCGCCCGGGCGCACGCCGGTGCAGACCGCGCTGATCTCGACCGCGCGGATCGACGAGGTGGTCGCGCATCTGCGCCGCGCCGTGGCCGAGGGGCGGCAGGCCTATTGGGTCTGCCCGCTGGTCGAGGAGAGCGAGCGCGTCGATCTGACCGCCGCCGAGGACCGCTTCCTCGCGCTGCGCGCGGCGCTTGGCGAGGGGGTGGTGGGGCTCGTCCACGGCCAGATGCCGCCTGCGGACAAGGACGCGGCGATGGCCGATTTCGTCGCCGGCCGCACCCGGGTTCTGGTGGCGACCACGGTGATCGAGGTCGGCGTGAACGTGCCCGCGGCCTCGATCATGGTGATCGAGCGGGCCGAGACCTTCGGCCTGGCGCAGCTGCACCAGCTGCGCGGCCGGGTCGGCCGGGGCGCGGCCGCCTCGACCTGCCTGTTGCTCTACCAGCCGCCGCTGTCGGAAAGCGGCGAGCGGCGCCTGGCGATCCTGCGCGAGAGCGAAGACGGTTTCCGCATCGCCGAGGAAGACCTTGCGATGCGCGGCGCAGGTGACGTGATCGGCACCGCACAATCGGGCCTGCCACGCTTTCGCATCGCTGATTTCGAGCGTCAGGCCGGGCTGATGGCGCTTGCGCAAAGCGATGCGCGCACGCTTCTGGCCCGCGACCCCGATCTTGCCAGCGAGCGCGGGCAGGCGGTGCGGGTCTTCCTGTGGCTGATGGAACAGGACCGCGCGATCCGGCTGATCGACGTCGGTTGAGAAATGTTCTCAAAAAGTTCTTTACTTGCGGAACGGGATATGAGAACAAAATAGCAACAGGAACGAAAGGAGTACGGAATGCGCAAGGATCTGAATGCCACCCTCGGCCGTCTGCCGAACACTCTGCTGCACGACGCCCTGGGCGCCCTTTCGCTCTGCGTGACTTTTGTCGCGGTTCTCTATCTGCCCGGGCTGTTCTGAGCCCGGCCCTGTTCACTGCCTCGCGCTTTCGCTGCCGCCTCTGTCCCCGATGTGCGGCCGCCTGTCCAAAGAGGGGTTCCGCCCCCCGAAAGCGCTCCTGCGCCGTCATCTTCGGATGGCGGCGTTTTTTTATCTCGACTGGGAAAGGGGATCAGGCGGCCTTCGCCGCCGCGTCAAGCGCCTCGAGCGTCGCCTCGGGGGCGAGCAGGATCGAGGCGTGGCGGTTCGGATAGTCGCGCGCGGCCTGCAGCACTTCGTATTCGCCGAAGGGCGCGGCCGGCACCGGCCCGCCTGTCAGCATCGCCGCCAGCGCATCGCGCAACGCCGCCACCTCGTCACGCGTGCGCCCGATCACCGCCGCGCCGAAGATCGCGGCCGAGGCCTGACCAAGTGCGCAGGCATGCACCTGCTGGCTGTAGCCGGTGATCCGCCCGTCCTTCAGCGTCAGCGAAACGGCCACGGTCGAGCCGCAGAGCGGCGCGCGCTTGCGGGCGCTTGCATCCGGGGTGGCGAGCGGCTCGGTAAAGGGGATGTCGGCCGCCAGCGCCAGAATGCGCTGCGAATAGAGCTTGAACAGATCGGCGTCGCTCATGGCTTTTCCCCCGGGGTTGCGCAGGTTAGATAGGACGCCACAACGCGCAAGGAAAGCCCGATGAGTTTCGACACCGCCACGCTGAAATACGACGCCAACGGCCTGATCCCGGCAATCGCGCAGGACGCGGCGACCGGGGATGTGCTGATGATGGCCTGGATGAACGCCGAAAGCCTCGCGCGCACGCTCGAGACCGGGCAGGTGACCTATTGGTCGCGCTCGCGCCAGGGGTTCTGGGCGAAGGGCGAAAGCTCGGGCCACGTGCAGCGGCTGGTCGAGCTGCGCATCGACTGCGACCGTGATTGCCTGCTGCTGTTGGTCGACCAGACCGGCCCGGCCTGTCACACCAACCGCCGCTCGTGCTTCTACACCGCGCTGCGCCAGGGCGACGAGGTCGAGATCCTGAAGCCGATGGCGTAAGTCTAAAGCCCGACCAGACGGCGGATATCGGCCGGGGTCGCCCCCTCGGCCCGGTATTTCGCCAGGGCCCGGGCATCGTCGCGCTTCGCCAGACGCTTGCCATTCTCGTCGCGGATCAACTTGTGATGACAATAGGTTGGCACCGGAAGCTCAAGCAGTTTCTGAAGCGTGACATGGATCGCCGTCGCCTCGAACAGGTCTTCGCCGCGGGTCACGAGGGTGACGCCCTGCGCCGCATCGTCGAGCACCACCGACAAGTGATACGAGGTGCCCATATCGCGCCGCGCCAGCACCACGTCGCCCACCTCGCGGATCATCCGCTCGGGCGTGATCGCATGGATGCCGCGGTATTTCTCGCCGATTTCAGTGAAGGAACAGGCGGTTGCAGCGCGATCCATATAGAGCCGCAGCGCCGCGTCGGGCAGCGGTTCGCCGGGCTTCGGCGCGCACGTCAGCCGGCAGGTGCCCGGATAGACGATCCCGTCAGGGCCGAGCGGCACGCCTTCCTGCGGCGCCGAGGCTGCGGCCTCGATGTCCCGGCGGCTGCAGGAGCAGGCGAAGAGGAAGCCGGAATTCCACAGCTTTTCAAGGCAGTCGCGATAGACCTTCAGGCGCTCTGACTGGCGCATCACCGGCCCGTCCCAGCTCAGCCCGAGCCAGCGCAGATCGTCCAGGATCTGCGCTTCCCACTCGGGCTTGGAACGCTGCCGGTCGATGTCCTCGATCCGCAGCAGGAACTGCCCGCCGGCGGCGCGCGCCATGTCATGGGCCAGGATCGCGCTATAGGCATGGCCCAGATGCAGCGGCCCGGTCGGCGAGGGCGCGAACCGGGTGATCATCTCAGCCCTGCGCCGCAAGCCAATGCGTGAACAGCTCTTTCGCCCGGTCGGTATAGCCCTTGTAGCGGTCCTTGCGGCCCTTGCGGCCGCCGCGGGCTTCCTCGAGCGGCGGGAAGAGGCCGAAGTTCACGTTCATCGGCTGGAAGCTTTTCGCCTCGGCGCCGCCGGTGATGTGGTTCACCAGACTGCCCATGGCGGTTTCGGGCGCGGGCGGCGGCAGGCAGCCGCCCTTGATCTCGGCCGCGGCCATGCGGCCGGCCAGAAGCCCCATCGCCGCGCTTTCGACATAGCCCTCGACGCCGGTGATCTGCCCGGCAAAACGCAGGTTCGGCCGCAGCTTCAGCCGCATCTGGTCGTCAAGCAACGTCGGCGAGTTGATGAAAGTGTTGCGATGAATCCCGCCAAGGCGCGCGAAACTGGCGTTCTGCAGCCCAGGAATCATCTTGAATACAGAGGATTGCGCACCGTACTTCATCTTCGTCTGGAAGCCGACGATGTTGTAGAGCGTGCCGAGCGCATTGTCGCGGCGCAGCTGCACCACGGCATAGGCCTTTTCCTCGGGCTTGTGCGCGTTGGTCAGGCCGACGGGCTTCATCGGCCCGTGGCGCAGCGTCTCGCGGCCGCGCTCGGCCATCACCTCGATCGGCAGGCAACCGTCGAAGTACCCCGCCGTCTCGCCTTCGTGGAACTCGGTCTTCTCGGCGGCGAGCAGCGCGTCGATGAAGGCCTCGTATTCGGCCTTGGTCATCGGGCAGTTGATATAGGCGGTGCGCTCTTCCTCGGTCTCGCCCTTGTCGTAGCGGCTTTGCCGCCAGGCGATGTCCATGTCGATCGTCTCGGCATAGACGATCGGCGCGATCGCGTCGAAGAAGGCCAGGCTCTCGGCCCCGGTGGTGGTGCGGATGCTTTCGGCGAGTGCGCCCGAGGTCAGCGGCCCGGTGGCGACGATCCAGTGGCCCGAGGCGGGCAGCTCGGTGACTTCATCCTCGGCGAAGGAGATCAGCGGGTGCGACCGCAGCGCCGCCGTCACCGCCTGCGAGAACGCCTCGCGGTCGACGGCCAGGGCGCCGCCGGCGGGCAGGGAATGGCGGTCGGCGGTGGTCATGATCAGCCCGCCCGCGGCGCGCATTTCCCAATGCAGCAGGCCCACGGCGTTGCGCTCGTCATCATCCGAGCGGAACGAGTTCGAACAGACCATTTCGGCAAAATCGCCGCTCTGATGCGCGAAGGTGGCGACCTTGGGCCGCATCTCGTGCAGCACGACGGGAACGCCAGCCTGCGCGGCCTGCCAGGCGGCTTCCGATCCGGCCATGCCGCCGCCGATGATGTGAAGTGTCTCGCTCATGGGGTCCGTTTACGGTGGCTTGCGGAAAAAGGAAAGCGCCCTCGCGGGGAGGGCGCCGCAGACGCCCCCGGAGGGGCGTCAAGGTGCAGGGGCTCAGAGCCCGGGCAGGAAGTCCTGCAGGCCACGGCCACCGAAGGTCACGCCGTTGTTGTTGCCGAAGGTGGCTTTCACGCCGACGCCGACAAAGCTTTCGGCCGGCATGCCGTCGCCGTCGTAGAAGCCGAGTTCACCCGTGGCCATCAGGCCGGGGGAGATCTGGTAATCGGCGGTGCCGCTGATGCGGTAGTTGTCGTTACCCTGACCATGGACGACGTCGAAGCGACCGCCGAGGCCGAGCTGCTGGTTCACTTCATAGCCGCCGCGCAGGGTGATGCCGTTGGCGTTCTTGCCCATGCTGTCGAAGTGGGTGAACGCCGCCTCGTAGGAGATGTTGTTCACCTTGTTGGCGAATTCGAGGCCGTAATAGACCACGTCCTGATTGTCGAGCCAGTCGTGACCGACAAAGGCACCCGCCGCCATTTCGCCGGTCGGGCGATAGCTGCCGTGCAGGGTGAAGGTGGTGCCATCCCAGTTGGTCAGCCCGTAGTAGCGCTGCGACAGGTCGGCCTGCGCGGTGAACTGCGGCGCGAAGGCGTATTCGAGCGCGCCACCGAGCGTGGCCTTGTTCATGTCATTCGCGTCGGCATCGGCGAAGGTCGAGTAGTGGAACCCGACCTCGGCACCGGTCACCTCGGCCATGCCGGTCTGCGGCAGCAGCCCGGCTGCGCAAAGCGCGAGAAGAAGTTTTTTCTGCATCATGCACCTCATCAATAGCCCCCTTCAGGGGGTCATGCTTCACTGTCGTCATCGCCCTGATCGGCGATGCGGGCGACCGAGACGACTTCCTCGTCGGCCCCCGTGTTGAACACTCGCACACCGCCCGCGGAACGGGACCGGAACGAGATCCCCGCCACCGGGCAGCGGATCGACTGCCCGGTCGAGGTGGCCAGCATCACCTGGTCATTCGCTTCGACCGGGAAGGAGGCGACAAGGTCGCCGGTCCGGTCGCTCATCTTGAAGGCGCCCACGCCCTGGCCGCCACGGCCGCGCACGGGATAATCGTGGCTCGACGAGATCTTGCCGGCGCCCTTGACGGTGATCGTCAGGATCAGGTTCTGCGCCGCGCGCATCTCGGCATAGCGCTCGTCGGACAGCATGCCTTCGCCCGCCTCGACGGTTTCTTCCTCGGCCTCGACCTCGACCGCCTCTTCCTCGCCGGCCTCGGCGCCCATCTCGGCGCGGAAGCGCTTGAGGAAGGCGGCCCGTTCCCAGGGCTCGGCCTCGAAGTGGTGGATCACCGACATCGAGACGACCTTGTCGCCCTCGGCCAGACGCACGCCGCGCACGCCGGTGGAGGAGCGGCCCTTGAAGACGCGCACCTCGGTCACCGGGAAGCGGATCGCGCGGCCCGAGGCGGTGACGAGCATGATGTCGTCATCTTCCGAGCACATGCGGGTGTCGACGAGGGTCACGCCCTCGGGCAGTTCCATCGCGCGCTTGCCGTTGCGCATCACCTTGGCGAAGTCGCTCAGCGCGTTGCGGCGCACATCGCCATCGGAGGTCGCGAAGAAGACCTGATAGTCGTCCCATTCCTCCTCGGGCGCGTCGACCGGCATCAGCGCGGCGATCGAGACGCCCTGCGGGATCGGCAGGATGTTGACGATCGCCTTGCCCTTCGAGGTGCGGCCCGCCAGCGGCAGGCGCCAGCACTTCAGGCTGTAGACCATGCCGTCGGTGGTGAAGAACAGAAGCTGCGTATGGGTGTTGGCGACGAAGAGGGTGGTGACGACGTCGTCTTCCTTCGTCGCCATCGAGGCGAGCCCCTTGCCACCGCGGCGTTGCGCGCGGAACTCGACCAGCGGCGTGCGCTTGATGTAGCCGCCCGAGGTGATGGTGACGACCATGTCCTCGCGCTCGATCAGGTCCTCGTCGTCGAGGTCGCCCGCCCAATCGACGATCTCGGTGCGGCGCGGCACGGCGAACTGGTCCTTCACCTCGCGCAGCTCGGCCGAGATGATGCTCATGATCCGCTCGCGCGAGCCGAGGATCTCGAGATAGTCGCGGATCTTTGCCGCGAGATCGGCAAGCTCGTCGGTGACTTCCTTGACGCCGAGCTGGGTCAGGCGCTGCAGGCGCAGGTCGAGAATGGCGCGGGCCTGGATCTCGGAGAGGTTGTAGGTCCCGTCCTCGTTCATCTCATGAAGCGGATCGTCGATCAGCCGGATGTATCCGGCGATCTCATGCGCCGGCCAGCGCCGGGTCATCAGCTTCTCGCGCGCCTCGGCGGCATCAGTCGAGGCGCGGATCGTCGCGACGACCTCGTCGACGTTCGACACTGCGACGGCGAGACCGCACAGGACGTGGCTGCGCTCGCGCGCCTTGCGCAGCTCGTAGGCCGTGCGGCGTGCCACCACTTCTTCGCGGAAAGTGATGAAATGGGTGAGGAAATCGCGCAGCGTCAGCTGTTCGGGCTTGCCGCCGTTCAGCGCCAGCATGTTGCAGCCGAAGGAGGTCTGCAGCGGCGTGAAGCGGTAAAGCTGGTTCAGCACGACATCGGGCGTCGCGTCACGCTTCAGCTCGATCACCACCCGCACGCCGACCCGGTCGGATTCGTCGGCGATATGGGCGATGCCCTCGAGCCGCTTGTCGCGCACGAGCTCGGCGATCTTCTCGATCATCGCCGCCTTGTTCACCTGATAGGGAATGTCGTCGACGATGATCGCGTGGCGGTCCTTGCGGATCTCCTCGATCCGGGTCTTGGCGCGGATGATGACCGAGCCGCGGCCTTCGAGATAGGCCTTGCGGATGCCGCCGCGGCCCATGATCTGCGCCCCCGTCGGGAAGTCGGGGCCGGGCACGATCTGCATCAGCGCCTCGGTCGACATGTCGGGGGTCTCGATCAGCGCGAGCGTGGCATCGACCACTTCGCCCAGGTTGTGCGGCGGGATGTTCGTCGCCATGCCGACCGCGATGCCGCCCGCGCCGTTGACCAGCATGTTCGGGAAGCGCGCCGGAAGGACAGTCGGTTCCTTGTCCTTGCCGTCGTAGTTGTCCTGGAAGTCGACGGTGTCCTTCTCGATATCGGCAAGCATGAAGGCCGAGGGCTTGTCCATGCGCACTTCGGTGTAACGCATCGCCGCGGCGCTGTCGCCGTCCATCGAGCCGAAGTTGCCCTGACCGTCGAGCAGCGGCAGCGACATCGAGAAGTCCTGCGCCATGCGCACCAGCGCGTCATAGATCGCCGCGTCGCCATGGGGGTGATACTTACCCATGACGTCGCCGACCGGACGGGCCGATTTGCGATAGGGCTTGTCCGAGGTGTTGCCGGTCTCGTGCATCGCATAGAGGATACGCCGGTGCACCGGCTTCAGACCGTCGCGCAGATCGGGGATCGCGCGGGACACGATCACGCTCATCGCGTAATCGAGATAGGCGGTCTTCATCTCCTCGGCGATCGAGACGGTGGGGCCGTCGTAAAGAGGCCGCTTCGGGCCGTCGTCGAGAGTTTCCGGCGTTTCGGGAGTATCGGTCACGCGCGTCTTCTTCTTCTAGATCTTGTTGGCGGTCTTATAGCCGATCCAACGGTTTGGGTGCAATCTCGAAGCGTCGGGACAAGCCGCGGGCGGCGGATTCGAGTATTTTTGCCAAGAAAAAGCCCAAGGACACGCCCGGATGGAAACCGGCGCGGCTCAGGCGGTGGCGCGGGCCTTGAGGAAGGCCCAGACCCAGATCCCGGCGAAGACGAGCGAGCCGACCGCGTTCAGGTTCGCCATGGTGATGCCGAAGATCTCCCAGCTGATCTCGTCGCAGCGCACCAGCGGCGCGGCCTGGATCTGCGCCAGAAGGTCCTGCGCCGACATGCCGCCCACCGGGTTCGAGGTGCAGGCGTCGGGGCCGGCGAAGATGTGCCGTTCGACCCCCGAATGGTAGAAGCCGATCACCGAGGTGGTGAGCGCGGCAAGCGCGCCCAGAAGCGACAGCCCCATCGGCAGGCGGAACAGCAGCATCGCCGCGCCGAGAAGGGCGGCGAACAGATGCGGCCAGCGCTGCTCGATGCAGAGCTCGCAAGGGGCGTAGCCGATCGCCTGGAAGATCAGCGCGCCGACCAGCACCGCGGCAGAGCCGAAGGCGGCGAGGCCGACGAGGCGGCGGGGGGTGAGAAGCTCGAGCATCACAGATACCTCAGGGCGTAGAAACCGCCGATCAGCAGCACGACGAAGGCGGTGAAGAGCAGACCGAGCCAGCGCTCGATGAAGTCGCGGATCGGGGCACCGAAGCGCCACAGCAGGCCGGCGACGACGAAGAAGCGCAGCGCCCGGGCAAGCACCGAGACGCCGATGAAGAGGAACAGGTCGAGATGCGTCGCCCCCGAGAAGATGGTGATCACCTTGTACGGGAAGGGGGTGACGCCGGCGACCAGCACCGCCCATCCGCCATAGGCATTGAAGCGCACAGCCAGTTCGTCGAAGGCGGACGCCTTGCCGTAGAATTCAAGGATCGCCATTCCCAGCGTGTCCATGAAACCATAGCCGATCGCATAGCCGAGACAGCCACCGAGCACCGAGGCGATCGTCGCAACGAAGGCGATCTTCCACGCCTTTTCGCGCGCGGCCAGCACCATCGGGATCATCAGCACATCGGGCGGGATCGGAAACACCGAGCTTTCGATGAAAGCCACCGCCGCCAGCGCCCACATCGCGCGCGGATGGCCGGCAAGGCCCATCGTCCAGTCATAAAGCCGTCGGATCATCTGCGCCTCGTTTCCGTTTCCCGATCTCTCGCCGCTCTGCGGCGCAAGGTCAAGCTTCCGCGCATGGATTTGCGTTGTGCCGGGGGAACCCGACCCGCTACTCTCGCGCTTGTGACCAGTGGAGGGCGTGCAATGAAGTGGCAGGGACGGCGCGGCAGCCGCTACATCGAGGATCGGCGCGGCGCCTCGGGCAGTCCGGTGGGGCTGCGCGGGGTGGGCGGGCTCGGTGTGCTCGCGGTCGTCCTCGTCGGCTGGTATTTCGGCGTCGACCTGACGCCCTTGCTCGATCAGGGCGGGCAGGGGCCGTCGGTGCAGACCTCGGGCACGCTCAGCGAGGAAGACCAGCAGATGGGGGATTTCGTCTCGGTGACGCTTGCCGATACCGAGGAGGTCTGGGCGAAGATCTTCACCGACGAGCTGGGCCGCACCTATCACCCGGCGACGCTGGTGCTCTACAGCGAGGTGACGCAATCGCCCTGCGGCACGGCCTCGGGGGCGACCGGGCCGTTCTATTGCCCGAGCGACAAGAAGGTCTACCTCGACACCGCCTTCTTCACCACGCTGTCGCGCGACCTTGGCGCCTCGGGCGATTTCGCCGCGGCCTATGTGGTGGCGCACGAGATCGGACACCATGTGCAGGACGAGCTGGGCGTGCTGACGAAGGTGAATGCGCTGCGCGCGAAGGCGGGCGAGGCCGAGAGTAACGCGCTTTCGGTGCGCACCGAGCTGCAGGCCGATTGCCTGGCCGGCATCTGGGCCTTCCACGCCGAGGAGCAGTTCGGCGCGATCGAGCGCGGCGACATTGCCGAGGCGATGAACGCCGCCGAGCGGATCGGCGACGACACGCTTCAGCGCAACGCCGGCCGCCGGCCGATGCCCGACAGCTTCACCCACGGCACCTCGGCGCAGCGCCAGCGCTGGTTCGAGACCGGCTATGAAAGCGGCAACATCTCGCATTGCGACACCTTCACGGTGGCCGAGCCCTGAACCGGGGCGGACGGGCGCGGCAAGCCCCTTGCCAGCCGCCCGGCCGCCCGCTACACGGGCAGGAACTGGCCCGAGTGGCGGAATGGTAGACGCAGGGGATTCAAAATCCTCCGCCGCAAGGCGTGCGAGTTCGAGTCTCGCCTCGGGCACCAGTTGAAATCCCACAGTTAAATCGTTCCATTCCGTGCCGTCGCGCCTGTCGACCGCAGGCAGTTCCCGCAGGCGCTTCCCACGGTCATGTTTCGGTCTTGTTCCGTTCCATCATCGTCATCGCCGATGTCGACAGCCGCCTTCGATTCGCCCGGGACCGCGACAGTGACCGGCTCCCGTTCCGGCCGCGGGGCACCCGCAGGATGCGGCAGCCGTCTTGCGATCCGCATGGCGCAGGCGGGGGCCGGCTGTGCTAAGACCGCCTGCGGGGATCGACCGTCCGAGTCGCCCCCGGCCGAAGGTCATCCCGGATCGCGGCCCGCCGCCTCGCCGTGGAAAAGGAAATGAAATGAGCCTCTTCGAACGCTGGCTGACCCTTTGGGTGGCGCTGTGCATCCTCTCCGGCCTGGTGCTCGGCAATCTGCTGCCCGGGGTCTTCGGCGCGCTCGCCGGTCTCGAATATGCCTCGGTCAACCTGGTCGTCGCGGTGCTGATCTGGGCGATGGTCTATCCGATGATGATCGCGATCGACTTCGGATCGCTCAGGGACGTCGGGCGCAAGCCGAAGGGACTGATCATCACGCTGGTGGTGAACTGGCTGATCAAGCCCTTCACCATGGCTGCTCTGGGCGTGCTGTTCTTCCATCATCTCTACGTCGGGCTGATCGATCCGGCGAAGGCGTCGGACTACATCGCCGGGCTGATCCTGCTTGGCGCGGCGCCCTGCACGGCAATGGTCTTCGTCTGGTCGCAGCTGACCCGGGGCGATCCGAACTACACCCTCGTGCAGGTGTCGGTGAACGATCTGGTGATGGTGGTCGCCTTCGCGCCGATCGTCGCCTTCCTGCTGGGGGTGACCGAGGTCAACGTGCCCTGGGCGACGCTGATCCTGTCGGTCATTCTCTACATCGTCATCCCGCTGATCGCCGGGGCAGCGACACGGCAGACGCTTCTGGCCCGGGGCGGCGCGGCGGCCGTCCGGGAGTTCACCGCGCGGATCAAGCCGGCCTCGGCCGTGGGGCTGCTGCTGACCGTGGTGTTGCTGTTCGGCTTCCAGGGGCAGGTGATCCTTGCGCAGCCGCTGCTGATCGCGCTGATCGCCGTGCCGATCCTGCTCCAGTCCTACGGCATCTTCGCCCTCGGCTATGTCTGGGCCTGGGCGTGGCGCCTGCCGCACAAGGTGGCCGCCCCCTGCGCGCTGATCGGCACCTCCAACTTCTTCGAGCTGGCGGTGGCGGTGGCGATCGGCCTCTTCGGTCTGAACTCCGGCGCGGCGCTTGCCACCGTGGTGGGCGTTCTGGTCGAGGTGCCGGTGATGCTGTCGCTGGTCGCCTTTGCCAACCGCACCCGTGACCGGTTCGCGTCATAGCGGCGCCGACCGGGCGCAATCCCGGTCGGCGCCAAGGTCAGGCCGCTAGCGCAGGTAGGTCGCGGCGAGCCAGAGCAGGCCCGCCATGCCACCCACCGTGGCGATCCAGCTGAGCAGCACCGTCCGGCCCTGCGGCGGATGGACCCGCGGTGTCGGGGCGCCGCAGGCGCAGGTCATCTGGCCATCGGGAATGGGCCGACCGCAGGCAGGGCAGAGCGTCTTGGTCATCGGGGCAGCCTCGCGATGCGGGGCCGGGTCAGGCCGGGACGGCCGGTGTGAAAAGGCATGAGGATTTCCGTGATTGCATGAACCATGCGCCCGGGACCGAAGTGACGAGCGCGCAGGCCCCCCGGCGCGGTGAGACACGGCCGGGCGGCGGATTTCTCGGGATCGTTTCAGGCCGTCAGCGGCGGCGCCCGCGAGGCGGGACGCACCGGCGGCAAGGCCGGCAGCACGCCGGGGGTGTCGCCGCTCCACTCCGCAACGCGCCACGAGACCGCAACCGGCACGGGCGCCCCCGCGGGCGGCATCCCGACCGGGGGGACGGGGGAGGCGGGCAGCGGCGCCTTGCCCGGACGGGTGAAGCGCAGCTCGCCGGGAAGGGCCACATATTGCGCGGCCTTCGCGGCGAAGAACGGGCTTTCGGAGGGCGCAAGCCGCCCCGCCCCGGGCCCCCAGCACAGGACAAGCAGCACGATGACGCCCAGAACCGCGCGCAGAAGGCGCGCAGGACGGTCGGATCGCAAGGAGGCGGCCAGTGGCTTCATCCGCTCAGGATACCGGCAGGAGGGGCGCGACGCAATCAGCCGAGCCGCGCCCCCCTCTCTTTCTCGGCGCCCCAAAAGAAAAAGGGCCGGAGGTTTCCCTCCGACCCTTCCCGTTCGCGCCCTTTCCCGGGGGCGCGACAGCGGTGACGGCTCAGGCCGCCTGTTCCTTGTTGGCCTCGCGCAGCCAGCCCAGAACGGTTTCCGGCGAGGAGACGCCGTAGGGGTCCTCGGGGCAGTTGTCCATCAGGCCGGGTTCCTCGAACCAGGCCTCGACCACGCCGTTGTTCACCACGGCCGCATAGCGCCACGAGCGCAGACCGAAGCCCAGGTTGTCCTTGCGCACCAGCATGCCGACGCGGCGGGTGAACTCGCCCGAGCCGTCCGGGATCACGGTGACGTTCTCGAGCCCCTGGGCCTTGGCCCACTGGTTCATCACGAAGCTGTCGTTGACCGAGAGGCAATAGATCGCGTCGATCCCCTCGGCGGCGAAATCGCCGAAGCCCTTCTCGTAGCCCGGCAGCTGGTAGGTCGAGCAGGTGGGGGTGAAGGCGCCCGGCAGCGCGAACAGCACGACGCGCTTGCCCGCGAAGTAATCGGCGGTGGTCTTGTCCTCCCAGCGGAACGGGTTCGGGCCGCCGACGCTCTCGTCGCGGACACGGGTGTGGAAGGTGACTTCGGGAAGCTTGGCACCAGCCTGCATGGGACTCTCCTGTCTGGAAATTTCTGGAATCGTTCTAAGCCAAGGCCAGTCCCGTCACAATGGCTGACCTTGCACTTGCAGCGAAAAATGCGGCGCCGCGGCGGGGGCGCCGGAAAAACGGGCGCAAGGCGGGGAGGGGACTGACGCGCGCGGAAATTGCATTGCGGCCGCTTTCGCCTTATGTGGAGGGCAACCCCGATCGGAAAGGATATCCCCGATGCGCGACCTGAAACTTCCCGGCCAGCGTCACCCCGAGAAGGCGCATCGCCCCGATCATGCGCAACCGAAGAAGCCGGACTGGATCCGGGTCAAGGCGCCGACCTCGCAGGGCTACAAGGACACGCGCGAGATCCTGAAGTCGAACAAGCTGGTCACCGTCTGCGAAGAGGCGGGCTGTCCGAATGTCGGCGAATGCTGGAGCCAGGGCCACGCCACGATGATGATCATGGGCGAGGTCTGCACCCGCGGCTGTTCCTTCTGCAACGTCGCGACCGGCCGGCCCGATGCGCTTGATGTGTTCGAACCCGGCCGCGTCGCCCATGCGGTGCAGACGCTGGGCCTGAAGCATGTCGTCATCACCTCGGTCGACCGCGACGATCTCGAGGATGGCGGGGCCGAGCATTTCGCCCAGACAATCCGCGCCGTGCGTCACCGCGCACCCGACACCACGATCGAGATCCTGACCCCCGACTTCCTGAAATGCCGCCCCGAGGCGCTGGAAAAGGTGGTCGAGGCGCGTCCCGACGTGTTCAACCACAATCTCGAGACGGTGCCCGGCCTCTATCCCGAGGTGCGCCCCGGCGCGCGCTACTTCCACTCGCTGCGCCTGCTGCAGCGGGTGAAGGAGCTCGATCCCGCGATGTTCACCAAATCGGGGATCATGGTCGGGCTGGGCGAGAGCGCGATGGAGGTGAAGCAGGTGATGGACGACATGCGGGCCGCCGACATCGACTTCCTGACCATCGGCCAATATCTGCAGCCGACGCCGAAGCACCACGCCGTCGACCGTTTCGTGACGCCCGACGAGTTCAAGGAGTACGAGCGCGCCGCCTATGGCAAGGGCTTCCTGATGGTCTCGGCAACGCCGCTGACCCGCTCGAGCTATCACGCCGGCGACGACTTCGCCCGGCTGCGCGCCGCCCGTCTCGAGAAGCTCGGCCGCGCCTGAGCCGGCCGCCGGTTTCCGCCCCGGGCAAGGCCGGAGCCGGGCGGCGTGCACGGCAGGGTTACCAAAACGTGATTCGGCGTGAGCCGGAGGGGCAGGGCGACAAACCCTGCCCCTTTTCACGTTTGGAGATGATTTGTGCACAATCGATCTGCGCGGATTGTTGCCGCATGGCGGCGAGATTGATCCCGCCTGCGAAACAGAGGATGTCGTTCACTGTTTCTTAACCGTGAACGAGATTGGCCTCCGTGCCGGACGACCGCCCCCGGGCCGGCCTCCGTAGCATTGGTTAATGACTAGTAAAACCGCGAGACCCGGGGATCAGAGCCAGCGCCCCACGAGGTGAAAACGGAAACAATCTCGCCCCGCGGACGGCGCTGTCGGCCCTCACCGACCGAACCGCGGCAGAACCGGGCCCGAAATCTGGCAGGAATGTGGCAAGTTTTTCCTTTCCCCAGGGGCAGGGCCGAGGCTATCACAGCCCTGCCCGATTGGGGGGCAACGGACCGTGGGGGCGGTCAAATCGCGGTGCGGCATCTGCCGATGCGCACTGGTTCGTGAGTGGTGCTGCCAAAGTTCGGGGCAGGGAATAACCCCGAAACGCCTTTGAAACAAAGCCGAGGCCATCACCCGCATTTTGCGGGGCGGTCCATTGCAGCCCGAACCAGCGCGTTGACGCGCTGCCGCGCCGTGAAAGTTGCCGGGGGATCCTGTGATCTTCCGGTGTGTGTCACAGGCGCCGCCGTTGCGCGCCAAGGGAAGCCGGGCCGCAAGGCCTGTCGGGCGAAGGAGAGGCTGCCATGACCTGGATTATCTGCAATCACGATCCGGTTGCACGCGACGATACCGCGAGCACCGCCTATAACACCGCGGTGACGATCAAGGTGCTCGCGAACGACTACGATCCCGATTGCGACCGGATCAGCGTCTCTGGCACCCCGACGGCAAGCCACGGCACGGT
This sequence comes from Paenirhodobacter hankyongi, assembly GCF_003664585.1. GTDB lineage: Bacteria > Pseudomonadota > Alphaproteobacteria > Rhodobacterales > Rhodobacteraceae > Rhodobacter > Rhodobacter hankyongi. The sequence goes on along the minus strand of NZ_RCHI01000005.1, from coordinate 212,490 downwards.
TGCGGTGAACTCGGACGGCTCGATCACCTTCACCCCGACCGCGGGCTTCTCGGGCGACGCGACGATCACCTATCAGATCTCGGACGGCCACGGCGGCTATGACACCGCCACCGCCACCGTCACCGTCTGCGAGCCGCCCTCCGACGGCATCGTCTCGGGCACGGCAGGCAATGACCTGATCGACCTAGCCTATACCGGCGACCCCGACGGCGACATGATCGACCACAATGACGCGATCCTGCCCGGCGAGACCGGCAATGACGACATCGTGCAGGCGGGCGCCGGCAACGACACGGTTCTGGCCGGCGCCGGCAATGACGAGGTCTATGGCCAGGACGGCAACGACAGCCTCGATGGCGGGGCCGGCAACGACTATCTCTCGGGCGGCAAGGGCGATGACACGCTCCACGGCGGGGCCGGCAACGACACATTCGAGGGCAACCAGGGCCTCGACCTGATCGACTATTCCGACTCGACCGGCGGCGTCTCGGTCGACCTCGCGACCGGCGCGCTCTCGGGCGGTGACGCCGCGGGCGACTCGATCGCCGGCGGCATCGACGGGGTGATTGGCTCGGCCTATGGCGACAGCCTCGTGGGCTTCGACCAGCAGGGCACGACGACGGCCGACACCTTCACCAACGTCTTCCACGGCAACGGCGGCGACGACACGATCGCCGGCGCGGGTGGCGATGACAGCCTGTACGGCGGCTCGGGCAATGACTCGATCGAGGGCGGCGCGGGCAACGATTACATCGAGGGCGACGGCGGCGACACCACGGGGACGGGCGCGGGCGAGGCGCTGACCCTCGACTGGTCGGATTTCGGCAGCTCGGGCTGTGGCATCTCGAATGGCGCCACCGCCGACATGGGCGGCGTGACCGTCACCTTCGGTTTCGAGGCGCAGGATCAGGGCGCCACCGCGACCGTCACCAATGACACGCAATATGTCGAAAGCGGCGACGGGCTGTCCGCCTCGGGCGGGCTGCGGCTTTACGGCTGCGGCGGCGAGGGCGGGATCGACAACACCTCGACCACCACGCTGAGCTTCGCCTCGAACGACGCCGCCTATGGCGACGCGATCTCGAACGTCTCGTTCCGGATCAACGATCTCGATCAGGGCACCAGCTCGGACTACCACCGCGATATCGTCACGGTCTATGCCTATGACGCCGATGGCAACCTGTTGCCGGTGACCTATACCCCCGAGGGCGGCCAGACCGTGTCGGGCAATACCGTGACCGGTCAGAACGTCGACAACGGCTCGCTGACCTCTGCCTCGCAGGCGGGCTCGGTGCTGGTGCAGATCGAGGGCAACGTCGCACGCATCGTCATCGATTACGACAATGGCGGCCCGACCGATCAGGCGATCACCATCACCGACATCACCGCCACCACCACCGCAGCGGCCGATGAGGAGGAGGGCAACGACACCCTTCTGGGCGGCGACGGCGATGACACCGTGCTGGGCCAGGGCGGCAACGACGTGATCGCGGGCGGGGCCGGGGCGGACCACCTCTCGGGCGGCGACGACCGCGACACCTTCCTTGTCGGCTCGGCCGCCGCGGGCGCGGGCGACCACATCGACGGCGGCGAGGGCGGCGACGATTATGACGTGCTCGACCTCACCGGCGCGGGCCCGGTCAGCATCGCCTATGACAACACCAACCCCGAGAACGGCACCGTCAGCTTCCTCGACACCGACGGCAACGTCGTCGGCACGCTCGACTTCGCCAACATCGAGAACGTGATCGTCGATCACGGCGACGGCTATGTCGAGGGCACCTCGGGAGACGACCTGATCGACACCGCCTATACCGGCGACCCCGAAGGCGACATGATCGACCACAATGACGCGATCCTGCCCGGCGACGCGGCGAATGACGACCGCGTGCTTGCGGGGGCGGGCAACGACACCGTCTATGCGGGCGTGGGCGATGACACCGTCTGGGGCGACCTCGGCAATGACTCGATCTTCGGCGAGGCGGGCGATGACAGCCTGATCGGCGGCGAGGGGAAGGACACGATCTCGGGCGGCGCGGGCAACGACACGATCGAGGGCGGCAACGACGCCGACGTGATCTCGGGCGGGGCCGGCAACGACGACGTCGACGGCGGCGAGGGCGATGACGTCATCACCACCGGTCCCGACGGGCTGGCGAACTATGCCCCCGACCGCGGCTATCCGGGCCTGTTCCCGGGCGACACCGATCCCGGGAACGACCGCGACACCGTCTATGGCGGCGGCGGCAACGACACGATCAGCACCGGCGACGATGCCGACTATATCGACGGCGGCACCGGCAATGACTCGATCGACGCGGGCTGCGACGACGACACCGTCGATGGCGGCGACGGCAATGACGTCATCGTGGGCGCCGAGGGCTCGGACCTGATCTTCGGCGGCACCGGCAACGACACCATCTATGGCGGGCTGGCGCCGGGCTATCCGGACTCGCTGAACGTGCCCGATGCCACCGACCTGCGCCCCGACAACGGCATGGACACGATCCACGGCGGTGACGGCAATGACGTGATCTACGGCGCCGACGACAATGACATGCTCTATGGCGACGGCGGCGACGATTACATCGACGGCGGCATCGACAATGACACGATCGAGGGCGGCGAAGGCAACGACACGCTGATCGGCGGGCAGGGCGACGACTATATCGACGGCGGCGCGGCCTCGGACACGATCGACGGTGGCGAAGGCAACGACACGCTGATCGGCGGCGAGGGCGATGACAGCATCACCGGCGGCGCCGGAGACGACAGCATCGAGGGCGGCACCGGCCAGGACACGATCCACGCCGGCACCGGCAACGATATCGCCAATGGCGGCGACGGCGACGACCGGGTCTTCGGCGAGGACGGCGACGACCTGCTCACCGGCGGCCAGGGCCAGGACAGCCTCGACGGCGGCGCAGGCAATGACACGCTGACCGGCGGGCAGGGCGTCGACACGCTGATCGGTGGTCTCGGCAGCGACACCTTCATCGTCGGCTCGATCGACGACGGCAACCACGACTTCGTCGACGGCAACGAGGACCCGGACAACTCCGACTGGGATGTGCTCGACCTCAGCGCGATCGGCCGCGATCACCTGAACATCCTCTACACGACGCCCGACCACGAGAACGGCACCGTGCAGTTCCTGGATGATTACGGCAATGTCACCGGCTCGATGGAATTCCATAACATCGAGCAGATCGTGCCCTGCTTCACCCCCGGCACGCTGGTCGCGACGCCGAAGGGCGAACGGCTGGTCGAGGAGCTGCAGCCCGGCGACAAGGTCATCACCCGCGACAACGGCATCCAGGAGATCCGCTGGGCCGGGCGGCGCGACCTGAACCGGGCCGAGCTGGCGGTGGCGAGCCACCTGAAGCCGGTGCTGATCCGTGCGGGCGCGCTTGGCAACGGCCTGCCCGAGCGGGACATGATGGTTTCGCCGAACCACCGGATGCTGGTCTCGAGCGAGCGCACCGCGCTCTACTTCGAGGAGCACGAGGTCCTGGTCGCCGCCAAGCACCTGGTCGACAACATCGGCATCAAGCCGGTCGAGACGCTGGGGACGAGCTACATCCACTTCATGTTCGACCGCCACGAGGTGGTGCTGGCGAACGGCGCCTGGACCGAAAGCTTCCAGCCCGGCGACCAGACGCTCGGTGGCATGGGCAATGCGCAGCGCGCCGAGATCTACGAGATCTTCCCCGAGCTGCAGGACAGCGAGGGCCGCAAGGCCTATGGCGCGGCGCGCAAGACTCTGAAGCGGCACGAGGCAAAGCTGCTGATGCACCGCTGAGCGGCGCCGGAAACGGCAGGGCGGCGCCCGGGGTGACCCGGGCGCCGCTGTCTTGCGACGATATGGCCTGTGGCGATTCGCCACGGTCGCCATAGGAAGCCGCGAGAACTGTTGGCGTTTTGGAAACGACGACGAGAGGGCCTGTGGATTGTTCCCTCTGGCGCCGCGGAATGCCCCGAAATTAACCAATCGCACGGATAATCGCATTTCAGAGCGCCAGGCGGCTTCTCTGCGGCCGCAAAATGCCTTAATGTTTCCTTAATTCGAGCATCGCGGGCCCAGAGCAGTGAGCACCGTGAGCCGCCCTTCAGCGATCAATTTCGAGGATGCTCATGGCCTGGATTCCGGGAAGTAATGGTGACGACTCCCTCGTCGGAACCAACAGCGCAGATTACATCTCGGGTGGAAATGGCGACGACACCATTGTCGGGAAGGCCGGGGATGACACCATCTACGGTGGCAATGGCGACGACCTGATCTATGCCGGTGACGGCTATGACAAGGTCTATGGCGGTGACGGCGACGACACCATCTATGGCGGCGGCGACAATGACGTGCTCGATGGCGGCGACGACGAAGACGTGTTCATCGTCAATCTCTCGTCCACGCCGGATTCCTGCGGTGGCACGCTGAACACCACGGTCGACGGCGATTGCGGTGGCAACGACTTTGACACACTCGACTTCTCGGCGCTGCTGCAGCAGGGCTTCGAGATCAAGAACTTCGTCAAGAACCCCGAGACGAACGGTCAGCCCGGGTTCAACGGCCAGATCCAGCTTTACAATTCGACCACCAACCAGTGGGCGAACATCAACTACCATGACATCGAGAAATTCGTGCCCTGCTTCACGCCCGGCGCGATGATCGCCACCCCGACCGGCGAGAAGCCGGTCGAGAGCCTGCGGGCGGGCGACAAGGTGCTGACCCGCGACAACGGCATCCAGGAGATCCGCTGGACCGGCCGGCGCGACCTCTCGGCGGCAGAGCTGGCCGTTTCGCCGAACCTGCGCCCGGTGCTGATCCGCGCCGGCGCGCTTGGCCGCGGCCTGCCCGAGCGGGACATGATGGTCTCGCCCAACCACCGCATGCTGGTGGCGAACGAGCGCACCTCGCTCTACTTCGAGGAACACGAGGTCCTGGTCGCGGCCAAGCACCTCGTCGACAACATCGGCGTGAAGGCGATCGAGACGCTGGGCTCCAGCTACATCCACTTCATGTTCGACCGCCACGAGGTGGTGCTGGCCGACGGCACCTGGACCGAGAGCTTCCAGCCCGGCGACCAGACCCTTGACAGCATGGGCCGCGAGCAGCGCGCCGAGATCTTCACGCTGTTCCCGGAACTGCGCGAAAAGACCGGTCGCCAGGGCTATGCCGCAGCGCGCAAGACGCTGAAGCGCCACGAGGCGATCATGCTGCGCCGCGCCTGAGGCGTTTCGCAGATCGAAACGGACAGTTGAACGATCAGACCGCCCGGCACGCCATGGTTGACATGGCGCCGGGCGTTTTTCTTGGTTAACGTCAATGCAAGGGGGTCTCGCCCGCCGGCCCCGGCGGTGGGACGAAGAGGACAGCAGAGATGCAACCTGATCCGGAGTCTTTCGACCTAGCGCGGTGTCTCTCCGCCTTCTCCGGTCATGTGTCGGCCGGCAGCGCGCTGCCGGCCGAGGTGAGGCTCTCCTTCTCCGGCTTCGAGAGCCGGGAAGGGGAGATCACCGCGGTTTCGGACGAGGGGCAGGTGATCTTCGCCGGCCCCTTCTCCACCTTCCTCGGCGCCATCCCCTGCTTCACCGCCGACAGCCTCGTGGCCACAGCCGAGGGGCTGTGCCCGGTGGCCGAGCTGGTTCCCGGCATGCGACTGGTGACGCGCGACAACGGGCTGCAGAGCCTGCGCTGGATCGGGCGGCGCAGCTTCGGCTGGCGCGCGCTCGGCCTCAACCCGTTGCTGCGCCCGGTGCGGATCGCGGCCGGCGCGCTTGGCGGCGAACAGCCCGAACGCGCGATCACCGTCTCGCCCAATCACCGCTTTCTCACCCGTCTGCCGGGCGAGGGCGAAAGCGGCGAGCGGCTGACGATGGCGCGCGATCTGGTGGGGCTCGCCGGGGTGACGGTGCCTCCCGGCACAGAGGTCACCTATTTCCAGCTCCTGCTCGAACGCCATCAGCTGGTGCATGTCGATGGCTGCTGGTCGGAAAGCTTCCGCCCGACGGCGCTGTCGCTGGCCGCACTCGGCCCCGGGGCGGTCGCGACGCTCGCGGCGGAACTCTCCGCCGAGGAGCGCGCCAGTGCGGCATGCCCGGTCCGGCCACTGGCCGAGGTGGCGGCGCGCGGCCTCTGACCCGGCCATCTTTCGGTCACAAAGCCAGCCCGGAATTGCCCCACCCGCGACGTGCTGGCGCCATGACGTCCCCCGATCATGCCCTTGGGAAACCGCGTTCTGCGCGGACTTGAGATCGTGGGGCGAGTATGGGCACGTACAACGGTGACAACAACAACAACACCCTCAACGGGTCGACCTCGGCCGATACGATCAACGGCAATGGTGGCAACGACACCATCAACGGCAATAACGGCAACGACCTGATCCATGGCGGCACCGGCAATGACGTCATCGATGGCGGGGCAGGCAACGACACGATCTATGGCGATGCGGACAACGACTCGATTCTGGGCGGCACCGGAAACGACCTGATCTATGGCGGCGACGGCAACGACACGATCGAGGGCGGCGCGGGCGACGACACCATCTATGCCGGCGCAGGCAATGACGTCTGGCTGCCGGGCGACACGCAATCGGGCTCCGACGCGGTCTATCTCGAGGATGGCGACGATTACGCCACCATCGGCTGGTTCACCTCGGGCACGCCCGACACGATCGACGGCGGTGCCGGCAACGACACGCTCTCGCTCAGCGCGCCGAACAGCGACACGGTCAATTTCGGCATCACGCTGAATGACGACGGCAGCGCCACCACGATCAGTTTCGGCACCGTCGTCAAGAATTTCGAGAACGTCATCGGCAACAGCGGCGCCAACGCCATCACCGGCAACTCGGCGGCGAACCTGCTCGACGGCGGGGCGGGCAATGACACGCTCTCGGGCATGGCCGGCAATGACACGCTGATCGGCGGCGCGGGCGAGGATTCGATCGACGGCGGCACCGGCGACGATTCGATGACCGGCGACGGCGGCAACGACACCATGTCGGGCGGCGACGGCAATGACACGATGCGGGGCGGCGACGGCGCGGATTCGATGTCGGGCGGTGCGGGCAACGATCTGATGTCGGGCGATGCCGGCAATGACACGATGTCGGGCGGCGACGGCAACGACACCCTCAGCGGCGGCACGGGCGCCGACCTGATCTCGGGCGATGCCGGCAACGACAGCCTCGACGGCGGCGCCGATAACGACACGCTGCTGGGCGGAACCGGCGACGACACGCTGCACGGTGGCGCGGGGGCCGACGTGCTTTCCGGCGACTCCGGCATGGACTATGCCGATTACTCGGATTCCGGCGCCGGGGTGAACGTCAACCTCACGACCGGCACCGGCCAGGGCGGCGACGCGGCGGGCGATCAGCTCTCGGGCATCGACGGCATCTATGGCTCGGCCTACAACGACACGCTGATCGGCTATGACGGGTCAAGCTCGACCCCCGGCGATACCTACACCAACGTCTTCTACGGCGGCGCGGGCAACGATTACATCGACGGCGCGGGGGGCGATGACTCGCTTTACGGCGGCACCGGCAACGACACGATCTATGGCGGCACCGGCAACGATTACATCGACGGCGGCGACGGCAATGACGTGCTCTATGGCGGCGACGGCGAAGACACGATCTATGGCGGCGCGGGCAATGACTACATCGTCGGCGGCGATGGCGGCGACCTCTATGACGGCGGCACCGGCAGCGACACGATCGCGGTCGATTACGGTGACACTGCGATCATCAACGGTGAGGAGGACGCGGACGGCACCGACCAGGACACGCTGATCCTGAACGGCCGCGCCCGGGTGATCTATGACCCGAACGACCCCACCGGCGAAAGCGGCACCATCCGCTGGGCGAACGGCACCACCACCACCTTCTCGAACATCGAGCATGTGCAGGTCGTGCCCTGCTTCACCCCCGGCACGATGATCGAGACGAACGAGGGCCCGGTCGCGGTCGAGGAGCTGACCGAGGGGATGCGCGTGCTGACCCGCGACAACGGCTATCAGACGATCCGCTGGATCGGCCGGCGCGATCTCGGCCCGGTCGAGCTGCTGCTGCGTCCGCAGTTGCAGCCGGTGCGCATCCGCCGCGACGCGCTCGGCCCCTCGATGCCCGAGGCGGACATGATCGTCTCGCCGCAGCACCGCATGCTGCTGACCGGCCCGCGCGCCGAGCTGCTGTTCGGCGAGGGCGAGGTGCTGGCCGCGGCGCTGCACATGGTGGGCATGCCGGGGATCGAGCGGCTCGAGGTCGAGAAGGTCAGCTATCTGCACCTGCTGTTCGACTGCCACGAGATCATCCTGGCGAACGGCGCCTGGACCGAGAGCTTCCAGCCCGGCGACCTGTCGCTGGGCAGCATGGATGCGCCGCAGCGCGACGAGCTGTTCACCCTTTTCCCCGAGCTGCGCACACAGGTCGAAACCGGGGACTGGGCGGCGGCGCGGCTGTCGCTCAAGCGCCACGAGGTGCGGGTGCTGATGGCAGCCTGAGCAGGGCCTGCCCAAAACCCGGGCGGTCGCGCCCGGGAAACAGGCGCCTGCCCGGCGCCCCACCTTCCTTCCCCCGAACGGACCGGGCTTCGCTTGCGCGAATCCCGCCCGCCTTTACCGTCTGGTCAAACACCAGACATGGGGGACAGGAATGAAACCGACGACCGCGACGCTCACCCTTTCGCGCCGCCACCTGCTTGCCGCCTCGGGCGCGGTGCTGGCCACGGCCGTTCTGCCCGGCCGGCTGCGCGCCGCCGCGCCGGTGAAGGTCGCCGGCGTCTACACCGTCCCGGTCGAGCAGCAATGGGTCAGCCGCATCCACAAGGCCGCGATGGCGGCGAAGGACGCGGGGCTGATCGACTACAGCTGGTCCGAGAACACCGCGAACACCGACTATCCGCGGGTGATGCGCGAATATGCCGAGGGCGGCGCCAAGCTGATCGTCGGCGAGATCTTCGGCGTCGAGCAGGAGGCGCGCGAGGTCTGTGCCGATTATCCCGACACCGCCTTCCTGCTCGGCTCCTCCTTCCCGCCAAGCGACGAGGTGCCGAACCTCGGCGTCTTCGACAACTACATCCAGGACGCCTCCTATCTGAGCGGCATCATCGCCGGGGCAATGACCAAGACCGGCAAGATCGGCATGGTCGGCGGCTTCCCGATCCCAGAGGTGAACCGGCTGATGAACGCCTTCATGGCCGGCGTGAAGGAAACCCGCCCCGACGCGACCTTCATGGTCAGCTTCATCGGCTCGTGGTTCGACCCGCCGAAGGCGAAGGAGACTGCCTTCGCGATGATCGAGGGCGGTGCCGACCTGCTTTATGCGGAACGTTTCGGTGTCTCGGACGCGGCGAAGGAAAAGGGCGTTCTGGCGATCGGCAACGTCATCGACACCCAGGCCGATTACCCCGACACCGTCGTCGCCTCGGCGCTGTGGAACTTCCAGCCCACCTTCGACGCCGCGTTGGCGGCGGTGACCGCGGGCAGCTTTGCCGCCGCCGATTACGGCGTCTACTCGACGATGCTCCATGGCGGCTGCAGCCTTGCGCCGCTCGGCACCTTCGAGGGCAAGGTGCCTGCCGCGGCGATGACGCTGGTGGCCGAGAAGGAAGCCGCGATCAAGGCGGGCAGCTTCACCGTGACCGTCGACGACAGCGAGCCCAAGGCATCGTGACCCGGACAGGCACGGCGCGGGAGATCGTCCTGCGCCTTGACGGCATCACCAAGCGCTTCGGAGCGCTCACCGCGAATGACGCGGTGAGCCTGTCGCTCGCGCGCGGCGAGGTGGTGGCGCTGCTCGGCGAGAACGGCGCGGGCAAGACCACGCTGATGAACATCCTCTTCGGCCATTACACGGCGGATGCCGGCACGGTCGAGGTGATGGGGCAGGTGCTGCCTCCCGGCACCCCGCGCGCGGCGATCGCGGCGGGGGTGGGCATGGTGCATCAGCATTTCACCTTGGCCGACAATCTTTCCGTGCTCGACAACATCCTTCTGGGCACCCGGCCGCTGTGGTCGCTGCGGCTGAACCGGGCGGCGGCGCGGGCCCGGGTGCGGGCACTCGCGCAGGATTTCGGGCTGAAGGTCGACCCAGAAGCGCGCACCGGCGCGCTTTCGGTGGGCGAGCGTCAACGCGTCGAGATCCTGAAGGCACTTTACCGCGAGGCGCAGGTGCTGATCCTTGACGAGCCGACGGCGGTGCTGACCCCGCAGGAAAGCGAGGCGCTCTTTGCCACGCTGCGGCGGGCGACGGCGCGGGGGCTGTCGGTGATCTTCATCTCGCACAAGCTGCACGAGGTGATGGCGGCGGCCGACCGGGTCGTCGTGCTGCGCCACGGCAAGGTGGTGGGCGAAGTCGCGACCGCCGACACCAGCCCGCCGGCGCTCGCTGCGATGATGGTGGGCGCCGAGGTCGCGCTGCCGCGGGTGGCCGCCGGCGTGCCGGGGCCGGTGCTGCTGCGGCTCGATGATGTCACGACGCCCGACGAGGGCGCGCGGCCGGGGCTGAAACAGGTCAGCCTCGATCTGCGCGCGGGGCAGATCACCGGGCTTGCGGGGGTGTCGGGCAATGGGCAGGCGGCACTGGCCGATCTGCTGTCGGGGCTGATCGTTCCGGCCTCGGGGCGGCTCATCCTGTCGGACGAGGCCCCCGCCGACTGGAACCCGCGCGCGGCGCTGGCCGCGGGCATCGGCCGGATCCCCGAGGACCGGCACCGGACCGGCACCATCGCCGATTTCACCCTGACCGAGAACGCGATCCTCGAGACCTATCCTCAGCTCACCCGCGCGGGGCTGCTCGACCACCGCACGGCGCGGCGCTTCACCGAGGAGCTGATCGCCGATTACGACGTGCGCTGCCCGGGGCCCGAGGCGCGGATCCGGCTGCTGTCGGGCGGCAACATGCAGAAACTGATCCTTGGCCGGGTGCTCGAGGCGCGGCCGAGGATCATCTTGGCGAACCAGCCGGTGCGCGGGCTTGATATCGGCGCGGTGGCCTATGTCCATTCCCGCCTGATCTCCGCGCGCGATGCCGGGGCGGCGGTCCTGCTGATTTCCGAGGATCTCGATGAAATCATGGGCTTGTCCGACGTGGTTCAGGTGATTTCCGAAGGCCGGCTGTCGCCCGGTTTCGCCCGCGGCACGATGGGCGCGGCCGAGCTTGGACAGTGGATGGCGGGCGCGGGGTTCGATCATGCGGCTTGAGCCCGTCGCCAACCCGGGCCTGCTGCGCCGCCTCGGCCTGCCCGCAGCGGCGCTGGTCGCGACGGTGGTCACCGGCTCGCTGCTGGCGCTCTCGGCGGGCGCCGATCCGCTCGCCACGCTCGGGCTGATCGTGACGGGCGCCGTCGGCTCGAAATTCGCGGCCCTCGAAACCCTGAACCGGGCGACGCCCCTGATCTTCACCGGCCTTGCCGTCGCCGTCGCCTTCCGCGCGAAGCTGTGGAACATCGGCGCCGAGGCGCAGCTTTATGCGGGCGCGCTGGTCACCGCGGTGCTTGGCGCGCATCCGATCGTGACCGGCGTTCCGGGCGTGGCGCTAATCGGGCTGGCCGCGGCGCTTGCCGGGGCGCTGGTGCTGCTCGGCCCGGTGCTGCTCAAGACCCGGCTCGGTGTCGACGAGGTCGTCACCACTCTCCTTCTGAACTTCGTGCTGCTGCTCGTCGTGTCGATGCTGCTCGAGGGCGTGTTGAAGGACCCGATGGGGATGGGCTGGCCGAAATCGGCGCCGGTCGCGAAATCGGTGCGCCTGCCGCGGCTGATCGAGGGGCTGCGGCTGCACTGGGGCTTTGGCCTGGCGCTGATCGCGGCGGGGCTGGTGTGGCTGATGCAGGCGCGGATGCGGCTTGGCTACGAGATCCGGGCGGTGGGGCTGAACCGTGCCGCCGCGCGCTTTGCCGGGGTGCCGGTGGGCGCGGTGCTGGTCAAGACGGCGCTGATCTCGGGCGGGCTTGCGGCACTTGCGGGCTATTCCGAGGTTGCCGGGCTCAAGGGCACGCTGACCCTCGATCTCAGCCCGGGCTTTGGCTACACCGGCGTCATCGTCGCGATGCTGGCCGCCCTGCATCCGGGCGGCGTGGTGGTCGCGGCGCTGTTCGTCGCCGGGGTCTTCGTCGGCTCGGATGCGATGAGCCGCGCCGCCGGCGTGCCGAGCTATATCGCCGATCTGCTGCTGGCCTCGGCGCTTCTCTACATGGTGCTGGCGATGCAGCTGGTGCGCTATCGGGTGGTGTGGCGATGACCGACCTTCTCGACATCTTCCTGTCGGCAAGCTTCTGGGTGGCGCTGGTGCGCATCGCCTCGCCGCTGATCTTCGCGACGATGGGCGAGCTGATCTGCGAGCGCGCCGGGGTGCTGAACCTCGGCATCGAGGGGATCATGGTCTTCGGCGCCTTCGCCGGCTGGCTGACCGTCTATCTGGGCGGTGGGCTGTGGCTGGGCGTGGGCGTCGCGATGCTCGCCGGCATGGCCTTCGGCCTGCTCCATGGCGTGCTGACCGTGCCCTTCGGCCTCAGCCAGCATGTCGTCGGCCTTGGCATCACGCTGCTGGCGACGGCGGCGGCCTATTTCGCCTATCGCCTGGCGCTGCCCGAGGTCACGAGCCCGCCCAAGATCACCCCCTTCGCACCCTGGCCCATCCCGGGGTTGGCCGCGATCCCGCTGATCGGCGAGGGGTTCTTTGCGCAGACGCCGCTGACCTATGCGGGCTTTGCCGTGGCGGGACTGACGGCGCTGGTCCTTTTCCGCACACCGCTGGGCCTTGCCCTGCGCGCGGCGGGCGAGAACCCGGCCGCGGTCGAGGCGCAGGGCCTTTCCGTCACTGCGCTGCGCATCGGCGCGGTTGCGGTCGGATCGGGACTGATGGCCGTGGGCGGTGCCTTCCTGACGCTTTCGGCCTTTTCCTCCTTCTTCTTCGAGATGGTGAACGGCCGCGGCTGGATCTGCATCGCGCTGGTCGTCTTCGGCGGCTGGAAGCCGGGCAAGGCGGTGCTGGGCGCGCTGCTGTTCGCCGCCTTCGATGCCGGCCAGATCCGGTTGCAACAGACCGCACTTGGCGCCACGCTGCCCTATCAGGTGTTCCTGATGGCGCCCTATCTTCTGTCGATCCTCGCGCTCGTCGTCATGTCGCGCCGCGCGAGCGTGCCGGCGGCGCTGATGGTGCCGTTCAACAAGGGGGAAAGATGAGCTTCGACATCCTGGTGAAGGGGGGCGTGCTGCCCGACGGGCGGCAGGCGGACATCGGCATCAAGGGCCGCACCATCGCCGCCGTCGGCCGGATCGAGGCCGAGGCGGGCAGGGTGGTCGACGCCACCGGCTGCCTGGTGGCGCCGCCCTTCGTCGACCCGCATTTCCACCTCGATGCCACGCTCAGCTATGGCACGCCGCGGATCAACGCCTCGGGCACGCTGCTCGAGGGGATCTCGCTCTGGGGCGAGCTGCGCGCCGAGGCGACGGTCGACGAGATGGTCGAGCGCGCGCTTTCCTATTGTGACTGGGCGGCCTCGATGGGGCTTCTGGCGATCCGCTCGCATGTCGACACCACCGATCCCGCGCTGCGCACGGTTCAGGCGCTTCTGGAAGTTCGGGAAAAGGTGAAGGACTGGCTCGACCTGCAGCTGGTCGCCTTCCCGCAGGACGGGCTTTATCGCGCCCCGGGCGGGCGCGAGACCCTGATCCGCGCGCTCGACATGGGCGTCGACGTGGTCGGCGGCATCCCGCATTTCGAACGCACGATGGCCGAGGGTGCCGCCTCGGTCCGCGACCTGTGCGAGATCGCGGCCGGGCGCGGGCTGCCGATCGACCTGCATTGCGACGAGACCGACGACCCGATGAGCCGCCACATCGAGACCCTGGCCTATGAGGTCATCCGCACCGGGCTGCAGGGCAGGGCCGTCGGCAGCCACCTGACCTCGATGCATTCGATGGACAATTACTATGTGTCCAAGCTTTTGCCGCTGATCGCCGAGGCGCGCATCGCGGCGATCCCCAATCCGCTGATCAACATCATGCTGCAGGGCCGTCACGACAGTTTCCCGAAGCGGCGGGGCCTGACCCGGGTCAAGGAGATGCTGGCGCAGGGGATCGAGGTCGGCTGGGGTCAGGATTGCGTGCTCGACCCGTGGTATTCGCTCGGCACCGCCGACATGCTCGACGTCGCCTTCATGGGGCTGCATGTGGCACAGATGTCGGCACCGGCCGAGATGGCGCGCTGCTTCGAGATGGTGACCGGGGGCAACGCCCGAATCATCGGGCTCGAGGGCTATGGCATCGCGCCCGGCTGCACCGCCTCGCTCGTCGTGCTCGATGCCGGCCACCCGGTCGAGGCGCTGCGCCTGCGCGCCGAGCGGCTGTGCGTGATCGCCAAGGGCCGCGTGGTGTCCGAACGCGCGCGCAACGACGCGCGGCTGAGCCTGCCCGGGCGCCCCGCGAGTGTCGCGCGCCGCCATGCGGCGGGGGCGCCTGTGGCGACGACGTGACGCAGGCCGCGCACGGTCCGCCCTCACGCCCCCGTGTCTTGACCCGAGTCGCGATGCGGGTGCATCACCTATGCACCGAACCAAAAAAATAATCGGGCAGCGGACAGATGCAGACAGGCTTTCACGCCCCGGACGGGGGCTTCGATTTCATTGGCATGCGCAAGCGCGAGGACGCGCTTGAAATCGTCTATGACGACGGCGTTTCGCGCCGGATGGTGTGGCGTGTGCGCGGCAAGACCTCGGAATCGCAGCTCGAGGAGGCGCTTGCCCGCGCCTCGCGTCAGCTGAAGGTGCTGCCCGCGCTTTATGCTGAACTGCGCCGCCGCTCGATCGCGATCGAGGCCGTGCTGCACTGACCCCGGCTTTCGTCGCCAAGACCCCGGCCGCGCCTCGCGCGGCCTTTCGGCGTTTGTGACATTCGGCGTGCCGGAACACAGAAAAAAAGCCGGGTGCAAGCACCCGGCTCAGGAAGAGGGCCGACAGGGGACTGCGGCACCCGAACTCAAGCTCTCCAGAACGGGCGCTGCACTTCGGCGCGCGCTTCTTCTCTGGAGACACCGATGTCGCGCAGCAGATGCGCATCGAGATGCGCAAGGGCCAGACGGGTGCGGCGGGTCTCGATCCGGCGGACGACAAGACGCAGCAGGGCCACGGCCTTGAGCGAGCGGAGAGACGAACGGCGCAGCGTGAGCGACGACATGGGGAAACCCTTTTCTGTATTGATACAATCCTGTGATCTCTGGTATAGGGACCCTACAATAAGGGTTACAATTCGTGCCAGGGAAACATTGTGCCAGATACAAGTTGGAAACCCGACCTCTCGCAGAACGCCGGCCCGAAATATCTCTCGCTGGTCCGCGCCTTGCGCGAAGGGGTGCGGCGGGGCGACCTGCCGCCGGGATCGCGCCTGCCGACGGTGCGTGACCTGGCCTGGCGGCTGAGCGTCACGCCCGGCACCGTCGCGCGCGCCTATCAGATCGCCACGCAGGAAGGGCTGCTCGAGGCGGCGGTGGGGCGCGGCACGTTTGTATCGACACAATCTCGCCGCCTTGGCCCGACCGAACCGCTCTATCGCCAGCCGCTCACCGATTGCGACGATGACGACGGCGTCGTCGATCTGCGCTCGCCGCAGCTACCCGATGTCGGCCAGACCGAGGCATTGAAACAGGCGATGACCGAGGCCGCCGAGAACCTCGGCCGGCAATATCTCGAATATCCCGGGTTGCGGCGCGACCTGTTCTGCCGCGAGGCGGTGATCGAGTGGTTCTCGGGCTATACCTTCGAGCCGATGATCACCCCCGACGATCTGGTACTGACCCATGGCGGGCAGAACGGCATCAACATCGTGCTGCAATGCTGCCTGCGCGGCGACCGGCCGGTGGTTCTGTGCGAGGAGCTGGCCTATCCGGGCTTTCGCCACGCCGCGCGGCTGAACCGGGCCGAGGTGGTGCCGGTCGCGCTTGATGACGAGGGGATGGTGCCGGCGGCGCTCGATGCCGCCTGCCGGCGCTATGGCGGGCAGGTGGTCTGCGTCACGCCCGACGCGCAGAACCCCACGACCGCCCGCATGGGAGCCGAGCGCCGCGCCGCCATCGCCGAGGTCGCCCGCCGCCACGACCTGCAGATCATCGAGGACGATTGCTACACCGCGCCGGTCTCGGGCCTCGCCAGCCTGCGCGCGATCGCCCCCGAGCGCACCTGGCACGTCACCTCGCTGTCGAAGACGATCTCGGCCGGCATGCGCTTCGGCATCGTCGTCGCCCCCGAAGGCATGGGCGAGGCCGGGCGGCTGACCGCACAGCACAGCTATTTCGGCCTGCCGCGGCCGGTCACCGACATCATCACCCGGCTGTTCCGCTCGGGCGATGCGATGCGGCTGCGCTGCGCCGCGCAGGAGGTGATGACGCGCCGGCTGGAGATTCTGGTCGACCGCTTCAAGGGGCAGGAGATCGGCTGGCAGCCGGGGCTGAGCTTCATCTGGCTGCGGCTGCCGCTGGGCTGGCGGGCCTCGACCTTCGCCCGCGTCGCCGAGGCCGAGGGGGTGCTGCTGCGCTCGGCCGATGAATACATCCTGCAGGACGGCGCGGCGCCGAACGCGGTGCGCATCGCGCTTGCGGGCGGTGTGCCCGAGGAACGCTTCCAGCGCGCCATCGGTCGCCTGGCGCGGCTTCTGGAGAATCCGCCGGGCGATCTGCCGATCTGATCCGGCGGCGGGAACCATGCCACGCCCGCGCATGCCATCGCGGCGCGGGCGCGGAAAACGCGCTGAAAATTCAGGCATCTGCCGAAGAGCTCTGCAACGGCAGCGGAAAACCCGGAAAGCTCCCCCTTTCCTCCGCCGGAACCTTGTGCTTTCGTGAGCCCGACGGCGCCGCTCGGACGGCGTCCCTGGGAGACGGTGGAAAATGGCGGCATCCCCCCTGAAGCGATGGGCCCGGTCCGAGGCCGTGAATGGCTATCTGATGATCAGCCCGACGCTGATCTATGCAATCCTGCTGCTGGCGGCGCCGCTCGTCACGCTCGTCGCCTATTCCTTCTTCACCGACGGCTATCTGGTGGTGATCCCGGAATTCACCACGGCGAACTATTCCCAGGCCTGGAGCGACCCGATCTTCCGCGCGATCCTGACGCGTTCGGTGATCGTCTCGGCGCTGGTGACGCTGGTCACCGTGGTGCTCGCCTTCCCGATCGCCTATTTCATCTCGTTCCACGTGCCGGCCACGAAGAAGTCGCGCTGGCTGTTCCTGATCACCATCCCGTTCTGGACCTCGTATCTGATCCGGGTGTTCCAGTGGAAGGTGATCCTGAACTACAACGGCGTCATCAACTCGATCCTGACCGGGCTCGGCATCACCGATCATCCGTTGCAGATGCTGAACTCGATCGGCGCGATCTCGATCACGCTCGCCCATGCCTATGCGCCCTTCGCGATCCTGCCGATCTTCGTCAGCCTCGAGAAGATCGACCGCTCGCTGCTCGAGGCGGGGCTCGATCTGGGCGAGAACCGGCTGATGACCTTCTGGCGCGTCACGCTGCCGCTCGCCATGCCGGGCGTGATCGGCGCGGTGATGATCGTCTTCATCCCGACCATCGGCGACTACGTCACGCCCGAACTCATCGGCGGCGGGAAACTCCCGATGGTGGCGAACGTGATCTATCAGCAGCTCCTGAAGATCGACAACAAGCCGCTCGGCTCGGCGATGGCGATCTCGGCGATGCTGGTGGTGGCGGCGGTGGCACTGCTGTTCCTGTTCCTCAACCGGCGCTTCCTGCGGGGGTCGAAATGAAGTTCTCCTCGCTCAAGGGCTATGCCTTCCTCTACCTCGTTTTCCTCTACGCGCCGATCGTGCTCTTGCCGGTCTTCGCCTTCAACTCGGGGACGATCATCGCCTTCCCGCTGAAGGGCTTCACGCTGGACTGGTTCCGCGACCTCTTCGCCAACCAGACGCTGGGCCTCGCGCTGAAGAACTCGCTCATCATCGCGGTCTCGACCTCGATCCTGTCGACGACGCTCGGTGTCTTTGCCGCCCGCGCCGGCACCCGCTTCAAGTTCCCGGGCAAACCGGGGGTGATGGGGCTGATCATGCTGCCCCTCGTGCTGCCCGAGATCATCATCGCCTCCTCGCTTCTGGTCGTGCTGCTGGCCGTCGGCATGCCGCTGTCGCTCTTCACCGTCATCCTCGGCCACACGCTGATGGCGACGCCCTATGCGATCGCGGTGCTGAACGCGGCCTTCTCCTCGCTCGACCGCTCGCTCGAGGAAGCGGCCTATGATCTCGGCGAGACGAAATGGTCGACCTTCCGGCTGATCATCCTGCCGCTTGTCACGCCCGGCATCATCTCCTCGGCACTGATGTCGTTCACCATCTCGCTCGACGAATTCATCGTGGCCTTCTCGCTGGCCGGCAAGGAAACCACGCTGCCGATCTACATCTTCTCGCAGCTGCGCTTCCCGAAGCAGATCCCGATGATCATGGCGCTCGGCACCTGCCTTGTCGTCGCCTCGATCGTGCTTCTTGCCACTGCCGAATATTTCCGCCGCCGCGGCCTCGCGAAGACCGGCGCCAAAGATACCGGAGGTTTCCTGTGACCCAGCTCAACGCCGCCCGCGCGCCGCTCGACAGCCGCGCGAAGATGATCGAGTTCCACGAGGTCCACAAATACTACGGCGATTACCACGCGTTGCGCGGGATCTCGGCGACGATCCGCGAGGGCGAGTTCTTCTCGCTCCTCGGCCCCTCGGGCTGCGGCAAGACCACGCTCCTGCGCACCATCGCGGGGTTCGAGGACATCTCCTCGGGCGCGGTGCTGATCGACGGCAAGGACATGTCCGATGTCGCGCCGAACAAGCGCCCGACCAACATGGTGTTCCAGTCCTACGCGATCTTCCCGCATCTGACGGTGGGCGAGAACGTCGGCTTCGGCCTGCGCCGCGATCCGCGCTCGAAGGCCGAGAAGGCGAAGGCGGTGGAAGAGGCGCTCGAGATGGTGGGCCTCAAGGGCTATGGCGCGCGCGCCGCGCATGCGCTCTCGGGCGGCCAGCGGCAGCGCGTGGCGCTTGCCCGCGCGCTGATCCTGAAGCCCAAGGTGCTGCTCCTCGACGAGCCGCTCTCGGCGCTCGACAAGAAGATCCGCGAGCAGATGCAGGTCGAGCTGATCAAGCTGCAGCGCGAGGTGGGCATCACCTTCGTCCTCGTCACCCATGACCAGGAAGAGGCGCTGGTGATGTCGGACCGGATCGCGGTGATGTTCGAGGGCGAGATCGCCCAGCTCGCCGACCCCGAAACCCTCTACCGCCGGCCGAACTCGCGCCGTGTCGCAGACTTCATCGGGGTGATGAACTTCCTGCCGGCGCAGATCCTCGGCGAGGCGAACGGCCACGTCCAGCTTGACGTCGGCGGGCTTGGCCGCTTCGAGGTGACCGAGGAACAGGCCTCGGCCCGTGCCTCGGGCGCCGAGCCGGTGGTGGGCTTCCGCCCCGAGACCCTGACCATCCTCTACGAGGGCCAGCAGGCGCATGACCGCGAGGCGCCGGCGACGATCGACGAGGTCGTCTATTACGGCGACATGACCTATTACGACGTCAAGCTCGACGGTGTCGCGGCGCCGGTGCGGATCTCGATGCGCAATGTCTTCGGCCGCCCGGTGCTCGATGTCGGCACCCGCACCCGCGTCGCCTGGTCGCCGGGCGCGCTCGTGCTCTTCCGCTGAGACACAGGAAAAGGGGGCGCGGCCCCCTTTTTGCGTGGCGGATGAACCGACACGAATGAAAGAGGGGGGCAGCGCCCCCCTGTTTCTTATTCTGCCATGCGGGAAGCGCGCTTGCGCTCGTTCGGGTCGAGCAGGCGCTTGCGCAGCCGCACGATCTTCGGCGTCACTTCCACCAGCTCGTCGTCATTGATGTAGGCAATCGCTTCTTCCAGCGACATCCGCACCGGCGGGGTCAGGCGCACCGCCTCGTCCGTGCCGGAAGCGCGCATGTTGGTCAGCTTCTTCGCGCGCATCGGGTTCACCTCGAGATCGTTCTCGCGCGAATGCTCGCCGATGATCATCCCGACATAGACCTGTTCCTGCGCGCCGATGAAGAGCTTGCCGCGATCCTCGAGCCCCCACAGGCCGAAGGCCACCGAGATGCCCGATTCCATCGAAATCAGCACGCCCTGGCGGCG
Source organism: Paenirhodobacter hankyongi (assembly GCF_003664585.1). Lineage (GTDB taxonomy): Bacteria > Pseudomonadota > Alphaproteobacteria > Rhodobacterales > Rhodobacteraceae > Rhodobacter > Rhodobacter hankyongi. The sequence continues at coordinate 192,340 of NZ_RCHI01000005.1, read as the reverse complement.
GCCGGTGATCGGGCCCTTGTAGGGCGCCCAGCTGTGGAAGATGCGGTTCAGCACGCCGTTGCCGCGGGTGTCGGTCATGAACTCGCCCTGATAGCCGATCAGGCCACGCGAGGGCACATGGGCGACGATGCGGGTCTTGCCGTGGCCCGCGGGGCGCATCTCGACCAGGTCGCCCTTGCGGTTGCCGGTCAGCTTCTCGATCACAACGCCCGAGTATTCGTCGTCGACGTCGACGATCACTTCCTCGATCGGCTCCAGACGCTCGCCGTTCTCTTCGCGGAAGATCACGCGCGGACGCGAGATCGAGAGCTCGAAGCCCTCGCGGCGCATGTTCTCGATCAGCACGCCCATCTGGAGTTCGCCGCGGCCCGAGACCACGAAGGCCTCGCCGCCGGGGGTGTCCTCGACCTTGATCGCGACGTTGACCTCGGCTTCCTTCATCAGACGGTCACGGATGACGCGCGACTGCACCTTGGTGCCGTCCTTGCCGGCCAGCGGGCTGTCGTTGATGCCGAAGGTGACCGAGATCGTCGGCGGGTCGATCGGCTGCGAGGGCAGGGCGGTGTCGACGTCGAGCGCGCAGAGCGTGTCGGCGACGGTCGCCTTCGCCATGCCGGCGACGGTGACGATGTCACCCGCGACGGCCTCGTCGATCGGCTGCTGGCTCAGGCCGCGGAAGGCGAGGATCTTGGTGCAGCGGAACTGCTCGAGCCGGTCGCCCTCGCGCGAGAGCGCCTTGAGCGCATCGCCCACCTTGAGCTTGCCGGCCTCGACGCGGCCGGTCAGCAGGCGGCCGAGGAAGGGGTCGGCCGACAGCGTGGTGGCGAGCATCTGGAAGGCCTCGTCCTGCCGCGCGATCTGCTTCGGCGGCTCGACGTGCTTCACGATCAGGTCGAACAGCGCCGAGAGGTCCTTGCGCGGGCCGTCGAGCTCGTTGTCCGCCCAGCCACCGATGCCCGAGGCATAGACGTGGGGGAAGTCGAGCTGCTCGTCGGTGGCGCCGAGGTTGGCGAAGAGATCGAAGACCTCGTTCAGCGCACGGTCGGGCTCGGCCGCCGGCTTGTCGACCTTGTTCAGCACCACGATCGGCTTCAGGCCGAGCGCGAGCGCCTTCGAGGTCACGAATTTCGTCTGCGGCATCGGGCCTTCGGCCGCGTCGACCAGCAGGCAGACGCCGTCCACCATGCTCAGGATGCGCTCGACCTCGCCGCCGAAATCGGCGTGGCCGGGGGTGTCGACGATGTTGATGCGCGTGCCTTTCCACTCCACCGAGGTGCATTTCGCCAGGATGGTGATGCCGCGTTCGCGTTCGATGTCGTTGCTGTCCATCGCCCGTTCGGCAACCGCCTGGTTCTCGCGGAAGGCCCCGGATTGCTGCAGGAGCTTGTCGACGAGAGTCGTCTTGCCGTGGTCGACGTGTGCAATGATCGCAATGTTGCGAATGTCCATGAGTTCAGCCTTGTCAGAATTTGGCCCGGCCTTACGGCAAAAGCCGCGGCGATGCCAGCACCTAGTGCGTAGCGGCCGATGAAAACAGGTTGATGACGACGATTCCGGCGAGGATCAGCCCGATGCCGAGAATTGCGGCAAGGTCGAGCTTCTGCCCGAAGAGCAGCCAGCCCGAGCCCGCGATCAGCACCATGCCGATGCCGGACCACAGCGCATAGGTGACACCAAGCGGCAGATCGCGCAGCACCAGCGAGAAGAACCAGAAGGCGCCGGCAAAGCCCGCGATGACGCCCAGAGTCGGCCAGAGCCGGGTGAACTGGTTCGAGGCCTGAAGACAGCTCGACCCGAAGGTCTCGAAGGCGACGGCGATCAGCAGGAAGAGATAGGTTTTCAAGCGCGGGCCCCGGCAGGTGTCAGGTGACGATATACCAGTCGCGCCGATGGTTGAAGGCGATCACCACATTCAGCACCACCGCGCCCAGAAGCGACCAGGCGACCTGGTGCCAGGGCATGATGGTCAGCGCGGCGGCGAACAGGATCAGGTCATGGATGGTCTGGGTCCAGCCCGCCTTGAAGCCGAATTTGTCCTGCAAGATCACCGCGACGATCGACACCCCGCCGAGCGAGCCCGAGTGCCGGAAGAGGCCGAGCAGCCCGACCCCGGTCGAGACCCCGAAGAGCACCGCCGCCGCCGCCGGATTGATCGCCGTGATCTGCACCAGCGGCTTCAGCGCCTCGGCCATCAGCGACACGAAGGTGACGGTCATCAGGCTCTTGATGCAGAACACCATGCCGCGCGCGTAATAGGCGAAGCCGTAGAACGGGATGTTGATGACGAAGAAGATCGCGCCAAAGCTCCAGTGCGTGACATAGCTCAGGATCAGCGCAAGCCCCGCGGTGCCCCCCGTCACCAGCCCCGCCGCGCGCAGCAGGTGCAGCCCGAGCGCGGCCTGCGCCGAGGCGATCACGAGGCCCTGCAGGTCCTCGAAGAGGGTGTAGTGTTTCTCGGGGCGAAGGTCAGCATCCATGACCTAATCATCGCGCCGCACGGAAGCGCCGTCCATTCATCCTTGCGCATGGCTGCCATGCGCTGGACGCATTGTTAGTGTGCGATGTAGCGGTCGCGGCGGTGGTTGATCAGGATGATGATGTTCAGCACCATCGCGCCAAGCAGCGACCACAGCACCTTGTCGAAGGGCAGAACGAAGGCCGCGAAGAGGAACACGCCGCAATCGAAGATCACCTGCGTCTTGCCCGCCTTGAAGCCGGTCTTGTCCTGCAGGTAGAGCGCCACGATGCCGACGCCGCCAAGGCTTGCCCCGTGGCGGAACAGCATCAGAAGACCTGCGCCCGAGATCACCCCCGCCAGCACCGCCGCCGCCGCGATGTTCAGCCGGCTGAAGTCCAGAAGATGCGGCGCAAGCGTGGTGAAGCCCGACATCAGCGCGATCGCGGCAAAGGTCTTGAGCGTGAACTTCGCGCCCATGCGGCGGAAGGCGAGCCAGTAGAAGGGCAGGTTCAGGCAGAAGAACAGCGTGCCGAAGCCGATCCCGGTGACATAGCTCAGCACCAGCGACAGCCCCGCGATCTGCCCGGTGAACAGCCCCGCCGCATGCAGGAAACTGACCGACAGCGCGGTCAGCATCGTGCCGGAGACAAGTCCCTGCGCATCTTCGAGGGCGGTGTGACGGTCGGGGGCGGGCGAGGTGAGCAGCATCATGGCTGCGGTTCTCTCACGCGCGGCGCACTGCAGCAAGAGGGCGCAACTGTGGCCGATGCGCAACGCCTGTGTCCGTCAGGCCGCAACGCGGCGACTTTTGCCTTGGCGCGACTCGCGGTCGCAGGGCAGGGTGCCGCCATCCGGCAATTTCAGACGAGGAGGGCGGGTCATGACCAATTATGCATTCGCACTCCCCGCCGGTTGGCAGAACGCCACTCATGGCACCTCGGCACAGGCCTATTATTACCGACAGGCCTGACCTTCCTGCCCCGGGCGCTGCGGCGCCTTTTCTGAAACCCCCGACCGGATCCCCCTGACAGCCCGCGGCCGCGTTCGGCCCCGTCGCGTTCCGTCGTGTCCGGTCTTCCTTTCATACCCCAAGGAGGCCGGTGGCGCGTGCCGCCCCGGAACACGCAAATGACCAGGAACGATCCCGTTTCCACCCTCAGCCTGTCGCTGCTCGATGCGATCGTCGCCCGTCACGGGCTGCGGCGCGTCTTCCTTGCCCTGCTGGCCGCCGCGCTGCGCGGCGAGGGCGCACGGCGCACGAAAGCCCGGCTCGACATGCTCGACGATCACCTGCGGCGCGACGTCGGTCTGCCGCCGCGGGGGGCCTCGCCGCCGATGCCGGACTGGCAGAGACACATGTGGTGACATGAAAAGGGCCGGCGCAAGCGCCGGCCCTTCCCTCCCTGCGCGGCGGGCTTCTTCAGCCGACCAGCGCCTTGTTCAGGTATTCGTCCACCTTCTCGAGATAGCCCATGGTGGTGAGCCACTTCTGATCCGGGCCGACGAGCAGCGCGAGGTCCTTCGTCATGAAGCCGTCCTCGACGGTCTGCACGCAGACCTTCTCGAGGGTGGTGGCGAAGTTCATCAGCGCCGCGTTGTTGTCGAGCTTCGCGCGATGCTTCAGACCGCCGGTCCAGGCGAAGATCGAGGCGATCGAGTTCGTCGAGGTTTCCTTGCCGGCCTGGTGCTGGCGATAGTGACGGGTCACGGTGCCATGCGCCGCTTCCGCCTCGACCGTCTTGCCGTCGGGCGTCATCAGCACCGAGGTCATCAGACCGAGCGAGCCGAAGCCCTGCGCAACGGTGTCCGACTGCACGTCGCCGTCGTAGTTCTTGCACGCCCAGATGTAGCCACCCGACCACTTCAGCGCCGAGGCGACCATGTCGTCGATCAGGCGGTGCTCGTAATGGATGCCGGCCTTCTTGAACTCGGCCTCGAACTCTTCCTCGTAGACCTTCTGGAACAGATCCTTGAAGCGGCCGTCATAGGCCTTGAGGATGGTGTTCTTGGTCGACAGGTAGACCGGCCAGCCCTTGAGCAGGCCATAGTTCATCGACGAGCGGGCGAAGTCGATGATCGACTGGTCGAGGTTGTACATGCCCATGGCGACGCCGGCGCCGGGGGCGTCGAACACGTCATATTCCTGCACGGTGCCGTCTTCGCCCACGAATTTCATCGTGATCTTGCCCTTGCCGGGGAAGCGGAAGTCGGTGGCCTTGTACTGGTCGCCGAAGGCGTGACGGCCGACGACGATCGGCTGGGTCCAGCCGGGAACGAGACGCGGCACGTTCTTGCAGATGATCGGTTCGCGGAAGATCACGCCGCCGAGGATGTTGCGGATCGTGCCGTTCGGCGACTTCCACATCTTCTTCAGGCCGAATTCCTCGACGCGGGCCTCGTCCGGCGTGATGGTGGCGCATTTCACGCCCACGCCATACTGCTTGATCGCGTTCGCGGCGTCGATGGTGACCTGATCTTCGGTCGCGTCACGATGCTCGATACCGAGGTCGTAGTACTTCAGGTCGACGTCGAGATAGGGAAGGATCAGCTTCTTCTTGATGAAGTCCCAGATGATCCGGGTCATTTCATCGCCGTCGAGCTCGACGACGGGGTTCTCTACCTTGATCTTCGTCACAGGTGCCTCCTCGGTTGGATGACTCGTCGGCAGCGTCTTAGCCGATTTCCGGGGGCCTGACTAGTGCTGTATGCCTTGGTATACCGACTTTCGCCGCCGCATCCACAGAAGGATCGCCAGCGCGCTGCCGGGAAGCGCCGCGGCGGCGCTAAGCACCACGGCGGCCATCAGCGCCGCCTGTCCGTCCTCGCCCTCCGGCGTCGCGGCCAGCGCCCCGAGCAGGTTGACGATGAAGAGCGCGACCCAGGCGGTGGTGAGCAGATTCACGAAGCCCATGTAGGGCGCGCGATCCTCGGCGATGACACCGCACAGCGCGATCGCCACCAGCATCGGCAGGGCACGCAACACGGAGGCCGCAAGGGGAAAACTCTCGGGCGGGGTCTCGGGGGCGGGCAGGGCAAGGTGCACCGCAAGGGCACCGATCAGCCACGCCAGAACCGGCAGCGCGATCGCGGCGGCAAAACGGGCCACGATCGACGCCAGCGGGATCATCTGCCGCGGCCCTCGAACCACGGCCGGATCCTCGCCTCGACCCAGCCCCAGACCCGTGGCAACCCGCGCGCGACCTTGCCGCCGACCCGGGTCTCGAGCTGCGGCCAGGTCACGTCGTATTCCAGCCACGACCCGCCGCCGCCCAGATGATTGAGCAGCACCGGCTGCACCCGGTCGAGCGATTTCGCGAAGACCGCGGTCGGGGTCTCGTTCGCCTCGAACTCGGTCCAGATCGCGCGCAACTCGGGGCCGAGATCGGCGGGCAGCAGGCCGAACAGCCGCTCGGCGGCCGCGGCCTCGGCCGCCTGCACCGCGGGCGCGTCATGCGCGGCACCATTGCCCGAATGGATCGGCACATCGCCCACATCGATCTCGACGAGGTCATGCAGCAGAAGCATGCGGATCGCGCGGTTCACATCGACGCCCGGCGCCGCCTGATCGGCCAGCACCAGCGCGTAAAGCGCAAGCGTCCAGCTGTGCTCTGCCGAGTTCTCGCGCCGGCTGTTGTCGGCGATCGGCGTCGCGCGGGTGACGGATTTCAGCTTTTCCGCCTCGAGCAGAAAGGCGAATTGCTGCGCAAGGCGGGCCTCGGTCAATGCCCGCCCTCCGCATCGCGCGGCGCGGCGGGGGCGGTTGCGCCCTCGCGCCAGGCCTTCAGCGCGTCGTTGAGGAAGGACTCGCCGCGTTGCGCCGAGATCCGCAGCCGGCAGGAGGTCATGAAGGCCTCCTGCAGCGAGGGCGAGGAGGTGCCGATCACCTTCGCCACCTGCATGTAGAAGCGGTCGTCGTCGAGCTCCTTCATCGCCGCCATGGTCTTGGCGGCGAGGTCGTCGGCCAGCTCGTCGATCAGCGCCATCAGCGCGACCCCTCGGTCAGGCGGCGCCGGACATAGGTCTGCACATGGTCGATCATCGGCTTCATATGCGCCTCGTCGTCCTTGAAGAAGTGGTCGGCCCCCTCGATCTCCTCGTGCGAGATGGTGATTCCCTTCTGCTCGCGCAGCTTGCTGACCAGCGTGTGGGTGTCCTTCGGCGGCGCCACGCGGTCGGCGGTGCCGTTGATGATCAGACCCGAGGAGGGGCAGGGCGCAAGGAAGCTGAAATCATACATGTTCGCCGGCGGCGCGACCGAGACGAAACCGGTGATCTCGGGCCGGCGCATCAGCAGCTGCATGCCGATCCAGGCGCCGAAGCTGAAGCCCGCGACCCAGCAATGTTTCGAGTTCGGGTTCATCGCCTGCAGATAGTCGAGCGCCGAGGCCGCATCCGACAGCTCGCCGATACCCTCGTCATATTCGCCCTGCGACCGGCCGACGCCGCGGAAGTTGAACCGCAGCACGGTGAAGCCGATCTTGTGGAAGGCATAGTGCAGGTTGTAGACGACGCGATTGTTCATCGTGCCGCCGAACTTCGGATCGGGGTGCAGGATGATCGCGATCGGCGCGTCCGGGATGGGTTGCGGATGGTAGCGGCCCTCGAGGCGACCTTCGGGACCGGGAAAAATGACTTCGGGCATCGTCTCTCGCCTGCTCATTCGCGTGCGCCCCGGGGGGGTGCGGCGGTGCGCGTTCTTGACGCTTTCGCTCGGACACCCTAGGACGAACGGGCCCGGCATCATGCCGGGGTTCGGGTGCTTTCGAGTTAAGCGGCCCAGGGCCCGGCGTCAATGCTTGGGCGGGGATTTCGCTGCGGCGCGGGAGGTGGAGGATGAAGCTTTCGACGAAAGGGCGCTACGCAATGGTGGCGCTGGTCGACCTGGCGACGGTGGGCGCCGGTCAGATGACATCTCTTGCCGAGATCTCGAAACGGCAGGACATCTCGCTGCCCTATCTCGAGCAGCTCTTCGTGCGGCTGCGCCGGGCGGGGCTTGTCACCTCGGTGCGCGGCCCGGGCGGCGGCTACAAGTTGGCGAAGGAGCCCAAGGACATCCGCATCTCCGACATCTTCGAGGCGGTGGACGAGACCGTCTCGGCGCTGCATGTCGGCGCCGGCGCCTCGGGCGGGATCTCGGGCTCGCGCGCGCAGTCGCTGTCGAACCGGCTGTGGGAAAGCCTGAGCGCGCAGGTCTTCGTCTTCCTGCATCAGACTTCGCTCGAGGATGTGGTGCGCAACGGGCTCAAGCCCTGCCCGGCGGTGCCGAGCCTGTTCTCGGTGGTGGACGAATAATGCCCGAGGGCAGCACGGGCGGCACCTGCGGGACGCTCCGCGGGGAGGATTTGCGCCACGGAAAAGCCGCCGAGGCAGGTCTTGCGGCATCCTGGCTTTTCCTTGCCCCAATACGCCCGCCGGAGGCACCCTCGGCCGGGGCCGGGAGCACGGCCTGATGTCCCGCCTCTATCTCGACTGGAATGCCACGACGCCGCTGCGCCCCGAGGCGAAGGCGGCGATGGTCGCGGCGATGGAGGTGCCCGGCAACCCCTCGTCCGTGCATGGCGAGGGGCGGGCGGCGAAGGCGCTGATCGAGCGCGCGCGCGCGCAGGTCGCGGCGGCACTTGGCGCCGAGGGGCAGGACGTGATCTTCACCTCGGGCGCGACCGAGGCGGCCTCGCTGGCGCATGCCGGGCGCGAGCTTGCCTGCGCCGGCGTCGAGCATGATGCGGTTCAGGCCTGGTGCGTGCCCACGCTGGCGGTCGACGGGCTGGGGCGCGTCAGCGTGCCCGACCCCGCGCAGGCGACGCTGCAGCTCGCCAATTCCGAGACCGGGGTGATCCAGACCCTGCCCGAGGGGCTTGCGGTCAGCGACCTGACCCAGGCCTTCGGCAAGATCCCCTTCGCCTTCAACTGGCTCGGGCTGACCGCCGGGATCGTCTCGGCGCACAAGCTGGGCGGACCGAAGGGCATCGGCGCGCTCGTCGTGAAGCGCGGCACCGACATCGCGGCGCAGCTGAAGGGCGGCGGGCAGGAGATGGGCCGCCGCGCCGGCACCGAGAACCTGATCGGCATCGCCGGTTTCGGCGCCGCCGCCGAGGCCGCGGCGCGCGATCTGGCGGCCGGCGTCTGGGACGAGGTCGCCGAAGTTAGAAATATTCTAAAGAATGCTCTGGAATACCCGACGAAAGAAGTCTATTTTCCGGGCTGGGAGATCGCTGAGGGTGGATCGGGGGCGCAGGGAGAAACGCCCGCGATCCTGCCCAACACGCTTTCGGTGATAAGCCCCGGGTGGAAGGGGGAAACGCAGGTGATGCGGATGGATCTGCTGGGCTACGCGGTTTCCGCGGGCTCGGCCTGTTCCTCGGGCAAGGTCCGCGCGAGCAAGGTGCTGCGCGCCATGGGCTGGCCGGAGGAGGCCTCCGCCTCGGCACTGCGGATCTCGCTTGGCCCCGGGATCGGACGGGACGAGGTTTTGCGCTTCGCCGAGGCATTCCTCGGGGCGCTTCGCAAACACCGCGCAAGGCGCTGAGACGTGCCCGGCGCAGACGCGGAAAGGAAGACGGCGTTGGAACAGGAACTTGAGATCCGCGAAGGCGTGGACCGCGAGACCATCGAGACGGTCCAGAACATGGGCTCCTACAAATACGGCTGGGAGACCGAGATCGAGATGGACTATGCCCCGAAGGGCATTTCCGAAGACATCGTGCGGCTGATCTCGAAGAAGAACGACGAACCCGAGTGGATGCTCGAATGGCGACTGGCCGCCTATCGTCGCTGGGTGACGATGGAGGAACCGCACTGGGCGCTGCTTGATGTTCCGAAGATCGACTTCCAGGATCTCTACTACTACGCCCGGCCGAAGAGCATGGAGAAGAAGCCGAAGTCCCTCGAGGAGGTCGACCCGAAGCTGCTCGCCACCTACGAGAAGCTCGGCATCCCGCTGAAGGAACAGCTGATCCTCGCGGGGGTCGAGGGCGCCGAGGACATGCCCGAGGGCGAGCGTCAGGTCGCCGTCGATGCGGTCTTCGATTCGGTCTCGGTCGGCACCACCTTCAAGGCGAAGCTTGCCGAGGCGGGGGTGATCTTCTGCTCGATCTCCGAGGCGATCAAGGACCACCCCGAGCTGGTGAAGAAGTACCTCGGCTCGGTCGTGCCGCAGACCGACAACTTCTATGCCACGCTGAACGCCGCGGTGTTCTCGGACGGCTCCTTCGTCTACATCCCGCCGGGCACCCGCTGCCCGATGGAGCTCAGCACCTATTTCCGCATCAACGCCGAGAACACCGGGCAGTTCGAGCGCACGCTGATCATCGCCGACCGCGGCGCCTATGTCAGCTATCTCGAGGGCTGCACCGCACCGAAGCGCGACACCGCGCAGCTGCACGCGGCAGTGGTCGAGATCGTCATCCTCGAGGATGCAGAGGTCAAGTATTCGACCGTGCAGAACTGGTTCCCCGGCGACGAGAACGGCAAGGGCGGGATCTACAACTTCGTCACCAAGCGCGCCGATTGCCGCGAGGCGCGCGCCAAGGTGATGTGGACCCAGGTCGAGACCGGCTCGGCGATCACCTGGAAATACCCGTCCTGCGTGCTGCGCGGCGACGACAGCCAGGGCGAGTTCTACTCGATCGCGATCGCCAACAACTATCAGCAGGCCGACACCGGCACGAAGATGGTGCATCTGGGCAAGAATACCCGCTCGCGCATCGTCTCGAAGGGGATCTCGGCCGGGCAGGCGCAGAACACCTATCGCGGCCTCGTCTCGATGCACCCGCGCGCCACGAACTCGCGCAATTACACGCAATGCGACAGCCTGCTGATCGGCGACAAGTGCGGCGCCCACACGGTGCCCTACATCGAGGTGAAGAACAACTCGAGCCGGGTCGAGCACGAGGCCACCACCTCGAAGGTCGACGACGATCAGCTCTTCTATTGCCGCGCCCGCGGCATGGACGAGGAAGAGGCCGTGGCGCTGGTGGTGAACGGCTTCTGCCGCGAGGTGCTGCAGGCGCTGCCGATGGAATTCGCGATGGAAGCGCAAAGCCTCGTCGCGATCAGCCTCGAAGGGTCGGTCGGGTGAGACACGCCGCCGCAGGTCACGCTTTTCCCGCTCGCTTGCCGCAATTCCGGCAAGATCGGGGTGTTGGGTTCCGTTCGGACGACAACACCCGGATGGGGGCGGCGCATGACCATTTCGACGGCATCCTTCAACGAACGGCTGAGCCGGATCGAACGGGAGCGCGCCCGTACCAAGGGCCGCGTCGTGCTGCATGTGGGCGCCGAGGAGGTCCTCGTGCGCTCGGTCGAGGAGTTCGCCGGGGTGCGGGCACCCGCGCCACATGGCACGGTCTCGACGCTGGCCGTGGCGCTGTGCGTGACGCTCGGCATGGTGTCCTATGCCGCCTCGGTGGCGCTGCGGGCGCGGTTCCTGTCGCTGCCCGAGGCCGGGCAGATGCTGAGCGACCGCGCGATGCTGATCGGGGTCGGCTGCGGGCTGGTGCTGGCCGTGGCGCTTGGGCTGGTGTTGCGGTTGCGCGGCACGGGTCTTTGGGCGGCGCAGCTCTCGGGCGTGGTGCTGGCCGCGATGACGCTGCACAATCTGGCCTTCTGGGCGCCGGATCAGGCCAGGCTTGCCTTCACCTCCCGCTGGGTGGAGAGCACGCAGGCGGCGACCGCGCCGGCAAGCCTCGTCTTCCGCGAGACGCTCTTCACCTTCTGAGCCCGCGCCGCCGGGCCGGGGAGGGCGCGTGATGGCAAAGCCCGCGACACCCGCCCCCGTGCGCCCGGTCCTGACCCTGCCCGAGGCCGAGGCCGAGGCCGTGCGTGCGGCCTATGCGGCGGCCGAGGTCATTCTCGAATACGGCTCGGGCGGCTCGACGGCGCTTGCGGCCGAGATGCCGGGCAAGACCGTGTTCTCGGTCGAGAGCGACGCGAAATGGCTCGCGGGCATGCGTGCCTGGTTCGCCGCCACCCCGCCCGCGGGCCGGGTCGAACTGCATCACGCGAAGATCGGCCCGACGAAGGAATGGGGCTATCCGAAGACCGAGCGGCAGTTCCGCGCCTGGCCGGGCTATGCGCTGTCGGTCTGGGACCGGCCCGATTTTCTCCACCCCGACGTGGTGCTGATCGACGGCCGCTTCCGCGCCGCCTGCTTCCTGACCACGCTCTTCCGCATCACCCGCCCGGTGACCATCCTGTGGGACGATTACGCCGGGCGCGAGCAGTATCACGCGATGGAGGCCTTCTGCCCCTTGGGCGGAATGATCGGCCGGATGGCCGTCTTCAGCGCGGAACCCACCGTGATCGAGCCGGCGAAGCTTGGCCAGATCATCGCCACCTACCTGCGCCCGCTGTGACCGGCGCCCGCCATCCGAAGGACGGAAAACATGCTTGAAATCAAAAACCTGCACGTCAAACTTGAAGAACAGGACAAGGTCATCCTGAAGGGCGTGAACCTGACGGTCGAAACGGGCAAGGTGCACGCGATCATGGGCCCGAACGGCTCGGGCAAGTCGACGCTCTCCTATGTGCTCTCGGGCCGCGACGGCTATGAGGTGACCGACGGCTCGGCGCTGCTCGACGGCGAGGAGCTGCTCGAGATGGAGCCCGAGGCGCGCGCCGCCGCGGGCCTGTTCCTGGCCTTCCAGTACCCGGTCGAGATCCCGGGCGTGGGCAACATGACCTTCCTGCGCACCGCGGTGAACGCACAGCGCAAGGCGCGCGGGCAGGAGGAACTCTCGGCTGGCGAATTCCTCAAGGTCGTGCGCGAGAAGGCGAAGACGCTGAAGATCGACGCCGAGATGCTGAAGCGCCCGGTCAACGTCGGCTTCTCGGGCGGCGAGAAGAAGCGCAACGAGATCCTGCAGATGGCGATGCTGGAACCGACGATGTGCATCCTCGACGAGACCGACTCGGGCCTCGACGTCGACGCGATGCGGCTGGTGGCGGATGGGGTGAACGCGCTGCGCGACGGCAAGCGCTCGTTCCTCGTCATCACCCACTATCAGCGCCTGCTCGATCACATCAAGCCGGACGTGGTGCACATCATGGCCGACGGCCGCATCATCCAGACCGGCGGGCCCGAACTCGCGCTCGTCGTCGAACAGAACGGCTATGCCGAGATCCTCAAGGCTCATGGCATCGCGGAGGCGGTGTGATGTCGGCGGTGGAGAAGGCGACGCCGCTCGATGCGCGGCTCGGGGCACTGACGATCCCGGCGGGCAGCTTCGCGGCCAAGGCGCGGCGCGCGGCGCTTGAGCGGCTGACCGCCATGGGCCTGCCGGGGCGGCGCGACGAATATTGGCGCTGGACGAAGGCAGCCGAGCTGAACGCGGCCGATCCGGTCGCCGCGGCGCCCTTCATGGTCGAGGAGACGCCCGTCTTCGACAGCTTCGATCGGCTGAAGATCGTGTTCCGCGACGGCGTTTTTGACGCCGCCGCCTCGGACCCGCTCGACCTCGAGGGGATCGAGATCACCCGCCTGGCCGAGGCGCCCGAGCTGGGCTGGGCCGCGGGCTTTTACGGCAGCCTCGAGGAAGCCGGCCAGACCCCGGTGAAGCGCCCCTTCGCGGCGCTGAACACGGCGGCGGCGACCGATGGCGTTCTGATCCGCGTGACCGGCCGCCCCTCGAAGCCCGTCAGCCTGATTTACTTCCATGAATCCGACATTTCAGACCCGATCCTGCACAACTGCGTGAAGCTCGAGCCGGGCGCGGAACTGACCCTTCTGGAGAACGGGCCGGCCGGCGCGCGCTTCAACAAGGTGCTCGAGGTCGACGTCGCCGAGGGCGCGCGCTTCCATCATGTCCGCGCCCAGGGCCGCGACCATGACCGCCGCGCGATCACCCATATCTTCGCGCGCGTGGCCGAACGGGGCCTGTTCAAGAGCTTCACCCTCACCGCGAACGGCGTGCTGACGCGCAACGAATGCGTGATCACGCTCGCCGGCGACAATGCCGTGGCCCATGTCGCGGGCGCGGCGCTTGGCGATGGCGCGACCAGCGATTTCCACCACGACGACACCGTCTTCATCACCCATGACGCGCTGAACGGCGAAAGCCGGCAGGTGTTCAAGAAGGTGCTGAAACACGGCGCGGTCGGCGTGTTCCAGGGCAAGATCCTGGTCAAGCCCGGCGCGCAGAAGACCGACGGCTATCAGATCAGCCAGGCGCTGCTGCTGGACGACGACAGCCAGTTCCTCGGCAAGCCGGAACTCGAGATCTATGCCGACGACGTCAAGTGCTCGCATGGTTCGACCACCGGCGCGCTCGACGAGACGGCGCTGTTCTACCTGCGCTCGCGCGGTGTGCCGGTCGAGGAGGCGAGGGCGCTGCTTGTGCTCTCCTTCCTCGCCGATGCGATCGACGAGATCGAGGACGCGGCGCTGAAGGACGAGATCGTCGCCCGGCTCGAAGCCTGGCTCGCGCGGCACCGGGGCTGAGATGGCAGCGGTCGACGACATCCTGCGCAGCTATCGCGCGCCGCGCGCGGTGGTGCGCGGCCATCTGGCCCGCACCCGCTCCGAGCCGCGGGCGCTGACGCTGCTGCTGGCGGCGCTGGTGGTGATCTTCGTCGGCCAGTGGCCGCGGCTGTCGCGGCTGAGCTTCGAGCAGCCCGATCAGCCGATGGCGGTGCTGCTGGTCGGCACGGCGATTGCGCTTCTGGCGACCGTGCCGGCCTTCTATGCGCTCGCCGCGCTCGCCCATCTGGTGGCAAGGCTGTTCGGTGGCAAGGGCGGCTGGTATGGCGCGCGCATCGCGCTGTTCTGGGCGCTGCTCGCCGTCTCGCCGCTGATGCTGCTGCAGGGACTCGTGGCCGGGTTCCTCGGGCAGGGTATGCAGCTGAGCCTGATCTCGGGGCTTGTCTTCGTGGCCTTCCTGGCGATCTGGGGCGCAGGCATGCGCGTCGCGGAATTCGAGGCCCGGTGATGGCGCGTCCGATGCTGACGACCCTTGTGCTGCGCTCGCTGCAGGCCCCGCGCGAGGTGGCGCGCTTCCTGATCGCGCTCGATCTGCCGATGTCGGCGCGGTTCACCGCGCTTGGCGCGGTGATGGCGCTGTCGGCGGCGCTCGGCACAGCGGCCGAGCTGCTCTTTTCCTTCGTCACCAAGGTCGACCTCGGCCCGCCCACGAACCCGCTGCCGATGGCGCTGGTGCAGGGCGCGCTGATGCTCTACGCCGCCGGCGCCATGGCCTTCTTCGGCCGGCAGTTCGGCGGCACCGGCCGCTTTGCCGATGCGCTGATCCTCGTCGTCTGGATCGAGTTCCTGCTGATCCTCGGCCAGGTCGCGCAGATCCTGGTGATGGTGTTCTTCCCGCTCGTCTCGGTGCTCGGCACGCTCGCTCTGATCGGGATGCTGTTCTGGCTGCTGACGCAGTTCACCGCCGCGCTGCATGGCTTTGACACCCTGTTCAAGGTCGCCTTCGGGGTGATCGCGGTGTTCTTCGGCTCGGCGATGCTGTTCGGCATGCTGCTGCTCTCGTTCGGGATCGTGCCGGTCCCGACACCCCTTTGAAAGGACCGCCGATGTATGACGTGAACCGCATCCGGGCCGACTTCCCGATCCTCGCGCGCGAGGTGAACGGCCGCCCGCTCGTCTATCTCGACAACGGCGCCTCGGCGCAGAAGCCGCGCTGCGTGATCGACGCGATGACGCAGTTCTACGAACAGGATTATGCGAACGTTCACCGCGGCTTGCATTACCTTTCGAATGTGGCGACCGAGAAATACGAAAGCGTCCGCGGCACCGTCGCGCGCTTTCTGAATGCGCCCTCGGAAGAGGAAATCGTGTTCACCACCGGCTCGACCGAGGCGATCAACCTCGTCTCCTATGCCTGGGCCGCGCCGCGGCTGCAGCCGGGCGACGAGATCGTGCTGTCGATCCTTGAACACCACGCCAACATCGTGCCCTGGCACTTCCTGCGCGAACGCCAGGGAGTGGTGCTGAAATGGGTGGAGATCGAGGCCGACGGCAGTCTCGACCCCGAGAAGGTGATCGCCGCAATCGGGCCAAAGACGCGGCTCGTCGCCGTCACCCACATGTCGAACGTTCTGGGCACCCGGGTCGATGTGAAGGCGATCTGTGCCGGTGCCCATGCCAAAGGCGTGCCGGTGCTGGTCGACGGCTCGCAAGGCGCAGTGCATGCGCCGGTGGACGTCGCCGACATCGGCTGCGATTTCTACGCGATCACCGGACACAAGCTTTACGGGCCAAGCGGTTCCGGGGCGATCTTCATCCGCCGCGAGCGGATGGAGGAGATGCGTCCCTTCCTGGGCGGCGGCGACATGATCGACACCGTGACCCGCGATGCCGTGACCTATGCGAAGCCGCCGCTGCGTTTCGAGGCGGGCACCCCCGGCATCGTGCAGCAGGTCGGCCTCGGCGTCGCGCTGAATTACCTGATGGATCTCGGCATGGAGAATGTCGCGGCGCATGAGGCGGCCTTGCGCGACTATGCGACGGCGAAGCTCTCGGGGCTGAACTGGCTCAACATCCAGGGCACGGCGCCGGACAAGGGCGCGATCTTCTCGATGACCCTGAACGGGCCGGCGCATCCGCATGACATCTCGACGATTCTCGACAAGCGCGGGGTGGCGGTGCGGGCCGGCACGCATTGCGCGATGCCGCTGCTCACCAGCCTTGGCCTGACGGCGACCGCGCGCGCCTCCTTCGGGCTTTACAACACCCGCGAGGAGGTTGACGCGCTGGTCTCCGCGCTCGAGCTTTGCCACGAGCTGCTGAGCTGAGCTTCGGCGCGGCGCGGAACTTGTCCGCGCCGCGCGATTGCCCGTTGCAGGCCCCGCGGCAATCGGCTATCCAGCACGGGCGCGGCACCCGTAGCTCAGCTGGATAGAGCGCTGCCCTCCGAAGGCAGAGGCCACAGGTTCGAATCCTGTCGGGTGCACCACTGATCTCCCAGATCGTCAAAGTCTCCCAGATCATCGAAAACCTTGTCGTGACCGGCGGCGCCGGTTCGCATCGGTCTTTTCACATTGGTCTTTCTGTGCCGCGCGGGACGTGCCGGATCAGGGGGCCGGGGCGTCTCGACCGGACGCCACCGGCGACTCAGCGGGCGGGCGGCGGCTCCGGACCGGTCGCACGCCAATGCGCGTCGATCTGCCGGTTCAGCCAGGCCAGCCCGGTGAGCGCCAGGCCCAGCCCGACAAAGGAGGCGACGCGGGTCAGCCCCGACAGCCCCGCCATGTCGATCAGGAACACCTTGGCGATGGTCAGTGCCACCCCCGCCATCGCGATCCGGCGCAGCGTGAGCGAGCGGCGCGGCACGGCGGCAACCAGCAGCGCGAGCGAAGCTGCGAGCAGCGCGACCGTGTAGCTGTAAAGCTCGCCATCCGACGGGCCCGGCAACGACAGGTCCGCCCCGCGCCACAGCCGCCGGATCTCGAGCCAGCCCCAGATCAGCGTGGCAAGCCCCGCACCGCCGGCAAGGCCCGGGCGCAAGAGGCGGGCGCCGGGCCGCCCCGGCGCGCCGAGGAAGACCGCCGCCACCGCCAGCGTCGCGGCGAGCGGCCAGAAGGCGAGCGCAAGGCTGTCGAGCAGCGGCGGGCCAAGCACCGGATCGCCGCCCCAGTCCAGCATGTCGACAAGATCGCGCGCCAGCGCGACAAGCGCGGCCAGTGCGGCAAGCCCGCTCAGCGCGGCAATGACGCCGCGCAGCCGGCGGATCGCGCGGCCACTGCTCGGCAGCCGCCAGATCTGCCCAAAGGCGGCGCCGCACCAGATCGCGGCGGACAGCCCTTCGAACCAATGCGTATGGGTGTCGCGGTCGGGGATCAGCCGCTCGATGGTCAGCATGGCGAACAGCGCAACCGTGGTCATCAGCGCCGATTCCGCCACCGCGCGCAGGCCCGCCCGCTCGGGACGGGCGAGCCGGCGCGCCGCCTCGAAAGCGGCGACCGGGCCGAGGTGGCTGAGCGCGAAGGCAGGCCAGCTGGCACCGTAAAGGCTCCAGGCGAAGCCCGGATCGGCCAGCAGCCGATAGCCGATGACGGCAACGCCAAGCTGCGCGATCCAGCCCATCAGCGGCAGCCGGAAGCGGCGGTCGGTCAGCGTCGCCAGCACGACCAGCAGCGCCAGCCCCAGCGTCAGCGCCGCCTTGGTGAGCAGGATGAAGAAGGCGAGCGCGATCAGCAGCACCGCGGCCGCGGCGAAAAGGCCAAGGTCGCGGGGCAGGGCCTCGCCGCCCATCCGGGCGCGGCGCTCGGCGAACAGCACCATCAGCGCCGCCATCGCGATCACCACGAGCGACCACGGGCCCGGGCCGAGGAAAAGCCCCGGCGCCCAGAAGAACTCGAGCGCGAAGATCGTCGCGGTGCCGAGTTTCGCCGCCCCGAAAGCCCAGAGCCTCGGATCGGCCTCGCCGCTTGCCAGGGCATGGCGCAGCCGCGCGAAGGCAAGGGCCGAAAGCGCCGCGCCGGCAAGCGCCAGCGCCCAGAGCGTCGGCGGGTGCGGGATCTCTTCGCCAGGCGCGGCATTCAGCGCGGCGAAGAGCCCGCCGAGCAGCGGGCCGCCGTGCATCGGCTCGATCATCAGGGCAAGCAGGAAGGCCAGCGCCGGAAGCACGGCCAGCGCATCAAGCGCCGGGGCGCGGTGGAGCCACAGGCTGGCCGCCGCGAACAGCCCGACGAGAAGCGCGAAACCGAGGGCGGACTCGGCCGGCGTTCCGGCGCCCGCGACGATCATCAGCCCGGCAAGGGTGGCGATCGCCGCGCCGGCAGCGGCGATCAGCGTCGGCACCGCGGGCCGCGGGCCGCGCAAGAGAGCGGTGACCGGTGCGCCGGCGTGGCGCGGGGTCAGGTGACGCTCGGGGAAGGTCAGCGCGGCAAAGCCCAGCACCAGCGCCGCCCCGGCAAGGCCCGGCGCGAAGGGGACCGAGCCCCAGAGCAGCACGAGACCGAAACTCGCGACGCCAAGCGCGAGCGCCGAGACCCAGCCCCAGCGGCGGAAGCTGTCGATCGCCAGTCCGGCCAGGCCCACCAGCGGGAAATAGCCATAGAAGAGCCGCGCGCTGTCGGAACTGCCGCCCAGCAGGAAGGGCGCGGCCCCCGCTCCGATCAGCCCGATTGCCGACAGCACCGGCCCGTAGAACCAGCCCATCAGCACCGTCGCCCCCGAGATCAGCGCCAGCCCCGCAAGGGCCACGCCGGGGCCGATCAGCCCGTAAAGCGCATGCGCCGCGGCCATCGCGATGAACATCACCACCGCGCCCGCGCCTGACAGCGTCGAGGGCAGGGCGCGGGTTGCCGGCGTCGCGACATCGCCGCTGCGGCGCCGGATCGCCTCGCCGCCCGCGATCAGGGCAAGTCCGAGGACCAGCCCGCCAAGGACGCGCAGAGGCGGCGTCAGCAGCCCCTTCTCGACGCCATATTGCACCATGAAGAGCCCGCCGAGGATCAGCGAGAGCGCGGCGATGGCCAGCGTCCAGTTCGTGCGCAGCCAGGCGGCGAGCGGAGCAAGCGCGCCCGGCTCGCGCTCGGGCATCGGGTGCGGCGTCGGTGCGGCGTCCGGCAGGACGGGCAGCGGCGGCGGCAGGGCACGCGGGGGCGCCTCCGGCGCGACCTCGTCGGAGGGGGCCGGCTCGGGCGTGACGGGCGCGGGCATGGCGGGGGGCTGCGGGGCGGCCATCCCGGCCGTGACCGCCATGTCCGGCTGCGGGGCCGGCGCCCCGGCCTTCAGCGCGGCGAGCTCTTCCTCGAGCCGCCGCACCCGGCCGCGCAACGCGGGCACGAGAAACAGCAGCACCGGCAGGCCGATCACGACCATCGCGCCATAGGCGATCCCGAAAATGACGAGAAGAAACTCGAAACCGTCCATGCGCAACTCCAATACCGGTCCCCAAGACTACCGGGCCGCGCCGGCCGGAGCAATCATCCGGGCGGCACGCGGGGGCCTTGACGCAGCAGAGGGCCCTCCCGGCGGGGCAGCGGTCACGCGCCGGCCGGCACCGCAGCGACCTCGGGCGCCGCCTGCGGCGCGAACGGGATATCGATGTGGAAGGTGGTACCGTGGCCAAGGCGGCTTTCATAGCAGATCGCGCCGCCCATCCGCTCGATCAGGATCTTGGCGATGTGCATGCCCAGCCCCGAGCCGCCCGAGGCCTTGGCGGCACTGCTCTCGACCTGATGGAAGCGCCCGAAGACCTGGTCTTCCTTGTTCTCGGGAATGCCGATGCCGCTGTCTCGGATCGAGACCCGCAGCATCGTTTCGCCCCGCCGGGTCGAGCACTCGACCCGCCCGCCCTCGGGCGAGAACTTGACGGCATTCGAGATCACGTTGCCGACCACCTGCTTCAGCCGGTCGGGATCGACCCGCACCTGCCGGTTCACCGGCTCCGAGACCATGACCAGCCGCACGTCCGCCTCGGTCGCATAGGCCTCGTATTCCTCGATCACGTCATGCAGGAAGGCATCGGCGTCCAGGTCGCGCAGCTCGAGCGTGATCGTGCTGAGATCGAGCTTTTGCAGGTCGAGCACGTCGTCGACCAGCTTCATCAGCCGCAGGCTGTTGCGCTGCGCGATGGTCAGCAGGTTGCGCAGCGGCTCGTTGAGCTCGCCCGTGGCGCCGTGCAGCGCCAGATCGAGCCCGCCCTTGATCGAGGTCAGCGGCGTGCGCAGCTCGTGGCTGATCATCGCGAGGAACTGCGATTTCGCATGGTTGGCGGCCTTGGCATGGGCCAGCGCCTCGCGCAGCGCCTCGGCTGCGTGCTCGCGTTCGGTGATGTCGACCAGCGAGACCGACCAGCCCAGCAGCGAGGTCTTGGTCTGGATCGGGCTGTCGATCGGGCGGATGCGCGGCTCGAAGATCCGGCCGCGGAGGCGGATCGGGTCGGTGCTGTCGAACACACCCGTCTCGATGAAGGACTGCAGGAACGGCCCGATCCGCTCCAGCCGCTCGATGCTCTCGCCGTGCTTCAGCATCTTCTTGTTGAAGAGCGCCCGCGCGGCGGGATTGGCGCTGGCAAAGCGGCCGGCGGCGTCGATGATGATGACCGGGTCCTGGATCACGTAGAACAGCAGGTTGCGCCCCTGCGCCGCGGTGTCCATCATCGTGTTGTTCAGCAGCAGCCAGCTGAGGGCGATGAGCGAGACCGCGAACAGGAACGGGGTCGGGTCGAATCCGAAGACGGTGACCTCTCCCAGCACATAGGCGAGATTGCCGGCAAGCGGGGCGGAGGTGACCACGATCAGCACGCTCAGGAAGGGGCGGATGATCCGCTTCGCCATGATGAGCGCATAGACGAGCACGCCGAGCGCGCTGCAGACGAAGATGTAGAGCCCGGCGGCGACGGTGAAGAAGAGCGGGCCGTGATCGAAATAGACGAAGCTGCGCCCGTCCTCCGTCACCAGCCGGGTGCCGGTGCCATAGAGCAGATGGGTCTGGCTGTTGGTCAGGGCGATCAGGCTGACGAGGCTCGGCAGCCCGATATAGAGCAGAAGGCGGATCGGCCGGCGGCGCCGGCTCGCGTTCATCGTGTAATCGAAGACGAAGAAGGTCCAGGCGATCGGCAGCAGCGTGATCCCGGGCCAGGCGGCAAGCGACCAGCCGACCTTGCAGCTTTCCCCCGGTGAGGCGAGATCCATGGTGACCGTGAACAGCCACCACAGCATCGCGAGGAAGGTCAGCACGAAGGCCGGCTGCCCGGCGAAGCGGTTGTTCCGCATGACCGAAGCCAAGATCAGTGCGCAGACCGCCCACAATGCGGCAGCGGTGGCGGGGGCCAGGGAGAATTCCAGATTGGTCAGGCAGGGCATGGTCTAGCGTGACAACCTTGAGTTGCGCGGCGGGCAGTGCTGGGGCGAGAGCATGTCGAGGTTTCTTCGGAGTGAGATCGGCGGCCACCCAAGTCGCGCGGAACAACCTGATCGTGATGTCGTTGGGTCAGCTTCCCGACGCTACAGTGCGAAGGTTTTGAAAACAAGGCGGAAAGACCGGCAATGGCGGCGGGGGCGTCCGGCGGGGATGGTGCGGCGGCGGGAGCCCAGGCGTCCCACCGGCCTTCCGCTCCGGTCCTTGCGCGCCACCGGCGCGGAACACGGCACCGCCCGGCGCGGCCGCCGGACTCTCCGCAAGGTAGTGCGCGCCGCGCGATCCCGGCCCTGCCGGCGCGGGCGGTCCGGCCTAGGCCTTGCGGCGCAATCCGCCCTCCAGCGGCAGCGCCGCCGAAAGCGTATTCGAAATCGTTCCGTATTTCAGGATATTGCGGTGAAGCAGGTCGAGCCTCTGGTCGCTTTCCGGGCTGTCGACCACGATCTCGTAGCGGATCGCGACCAGCCGCGGCGGGGCGTCCTGCCGCACCCCTTCCAGCGCGATCTCGACGCCGTCGATGTGGAACTGCAGCAGCGGCGTGACCCGCTCGACCCCCTTCAGCATGCAGGCGGCGAGGGCGGAGAGCAGCAGCTCGACCGGGTTCATCGCATCGCGCCGCCCGGCCAGGTCGGTGTCGAGCACCACCTCGGCCTCCTTCGCCCGGGCAAGGCTGCCATGCGCATCGATGCGGCGGGCGGAAACGTGGTATTCCATCATCGGCTGATCCAGTCCTGCAAGCGTCGGGGCTTCCCCGCCCCGGCCTGCGACCAGTCGAAGCGGATCGGGCCGGTGCGGTCAAGCGCGAAGGGCAGGGCGCCGCTGCGGCGTTTAGCACTCTTTTAGCAAGCACCGCGGCGCCTTTCGTATTCTCTTAACATACGGATCGACGCTGACCGGCCTAGGGTCCTGCCCTCAGGACATCCCTGGCCACCCCTCACTATCCACCTTGCCAGGCCGGCACCCGCTGCACCGCAGACGGGGCCGGCCCGGCCTTCCAAGGAGATACAGATGACCCTTCGGTTCCTCGTCGTTGCAACGCTTTCGCTCGCGACCGCCCCGGCGGCGCTTCATGCGGACGACACCGATCTCGTCGCGCGCGGCGCCTATCTCGCGCGCATCATGGATTGCGCAGGCTGCCACATGCCGCGCGCCCCCGACGGCATGCCGCTCGTCGAGAAGGGGCTGGCGGGCGGCACCGTCGGCTTCGAACTTCCCGGGCTCGGCACCTTCTGGCCGCCGAACCTGACGCCCGACAAGACCGGGCTCGGAGACTGGAGTGAAGCCGAGATCGCCACCGCGATCACCACCGGCGTGCTGCCCGACGGGCGGGTGCTGGCCCCGGTCATGCCCTGGGCAAGCTATGCGGCGCTGAACGCCGATGACCTTGCCGCGCTGGTCGCCTGGCTGCGCGCACAGCCGCCGGTCGCGAACCCGGTGCCCGAGCCGGTGGCCGCGGGCGCGCCGGCGCCCGCGCCCTTCTACCGGGTGACGATGCCCGCGCCCTGAGCGCGACGGCCGGGCTGCCGCAGGGCGGCCCGGCTCATGCCGGCCCCTCGCCGGGCGTCTCCTCGACCAGCTCGGGGCGCCCGTCGAGCACCAGCCGGATCTGCCCGCGCCCTGCCGAGACCAGCCGGATCGGGGCGGATTTCTCCTCGAGCCGCCGGCGCAGCAGGATCAGCCGGGTTTCCAGATTGTCGCGATAGCCCGGCAGCCGCAGCGACGCCGCCAGCCGGATCTCGCGGTTGCTGAAGACATCGCGGCCCTCGGCCAGATGGCTGCCGATCAGGAAAGCGAGGATCCGGCCGGCGACGCCCTTGATGATATAGGCATCGTCGATGAAGATGCTGTCGTCATAGCCGTAATGGCGCACGCGGAGGATGCGGCCGCCATCGCCCGTCACCGTCGCGGGCAGGGGCGGTTCGGCCGCCGGGGCCGGGCTCTGCTCCGAGGCCCGCATCGCCGCGGCGAGCAGGCGGGCGAGGATCATCGCCGCCGCCTCCTGCGCGCGGCCGAAGGCCAGACGCCGGCGCGCCTCGACGAAGAGCACCCCCGCCAGCGCGCCGCCGCTGCACAGCGGCACCGCCATGTGGCTCAGCGCCCCGCCAAGGCCGGGCAGGCGGATGCGGCGGCTGCGCGCCTCCTGTTCGCTGCTCGCCTCGATCGCCGCATTCAGGCGCCGCACCCGGCCCAGATCGCCGACCCGGATCACCTGCCGCGTCGCCGCCGCGATGCCGATGGCACCGATGCCGAAGGGGACCTCGGCCCCCGCGCCGCCGGTCTCGTAGCCGCGGCTCAGCACCGTCATCAGCACGTCGCGCGGATGGTCGCGCATCAGGATCATCGCGGCGTCGGCGCCAAGCAGCGCCATCGCAGCATCGAGCGAGGCCTCGCAGGCGCCGCCCAGATCGGGCGCACTGTCGATCGCCGCCACCGCATCGGCGAGCGCCGGCAGATCGGGCCGGGCATCGGGATCGGCGGGCGGCACCGGCGCCTGCGTCGGCGTTGCCTGCAGCGACAGCACGCGGAAGACGTCGACCGCCCGCAGCTGCATCGTCGCCTCCATCCCGACCTGCGCCGAACTTGCGGCAAGCTGCGCCGCGACCCGATCGAACAGCGCCCCCTCGGTTTCCGAGCGCACGAAGATCGCCTCGACCCGCACCTGCGCACCGGTGCGGCCATCGACCAGCAGGATCGTCGCGCAGGGGTTGCGGCGCAGGTTCGCGGCGGTCTTGCCGAAGAACTGGTTCGACAGCGCGATGTGGTCGTCGTCGACCCGGTTCACATGCGACAGGTAGGAGATGTTCGGCAGGCCGTCGGCGCCACAGGTCGCCACGACCGAGGGGATCACCCCCTCGAAGCAATCGTCGAGATCGGCCAGACGGATCATGTCGCGCCCCCGATCCGCTGCCCGGCAAGCGGGCCCGGCGTCTGCGAGAAGACCTCGTCCACCGACAGCGAGACCACGACCAGATCGCGTGTCGACTGCCAATGCGCGACAAGATCATGGGCCATGCCCAGCTCCATCAGCGCCGCCAGCGTGTCACGGCAATAGGCGCGGGCGGTCTCGGCCTCGGGCGCGCCCGCCGCACGCAGCGTGGCGCGGCCCTTGATCTGATAGGTCTCGTAATCGGCGGGGCGGGAGAAGGTCGCCGCGGCGCGCCCGGCGCGTTCGACATTCGCGATCGTCGCCGGCCATTGCCAGCGCGACACCAGAACGTCGATCCGCCCGGCCTTGGGCAAGACGAGACTGCCCACGCCGCGGCCGATCTCGGGCCGGGCAGCGGGGTCGACGGTGCCCACGAGGATCATCACGGGGCGCAGCAGGAATCGGACAAGCGAGGCGTCCACGGCGATGTCCCTTCCGTTCCAATATCCGTCTTTAGCAGAAATTTAGCCGAAGCCGCGCGCCCTTAGCAGGCATTTAGCAAGCCCCTCCAAGCGCTTTACGCGAAGTAAGACACATGTCAATCATCAGAGGCTTTCATGACATATCCTTCCCCATCCCGCCCCTCGGTCGCGATCATCGGCGCCGGTCCCGCCGGGCTTGTCACCGCCCGCTGGCTCAAGGCGCGCGGCTTTGCGCCGGTCCTGTTCGAGGCGTCGCGCGATCTCGGCGGGCAATGGAACCCGAACGGGCTCCACAGCGCCACCTGGCCCGGCATGGTCACCAACACCAGCCGGGTGATGACGGCGTTCTCCGACCTCGATCATCCGCCGGGCACGCCGACCTATCCGGGCCGCGAGGACATGCACCGCTATCTCGACCGCTACAGCGACCGCTTCGGCCTGCGCCGCGCGATCCGCTTCGGCACCCGGGTCGAGCAGCTCTCGCGAGGCGAGGCGGGCGGGTGGGAGATCCGTTCGAGCCGCGGCGGCGAGACCCGGACCGAGCGCTTCGACCGCGTCGTCGTCGCCTCGGGCCGTTATCTGCGCGGCACGATCCCGCAGGTGCCGGGGCTCGAGACCTTCTCGGGCAAGTTCGGCACCGGCCATTCGAGCCAGTTCAGCGGCGTGGCGCGCTATCGCGACGCCTCGGTGCTGGTCGCCGGCTGCTCGATCAGCGCGCTGGAGATCGCGACGACGCTGGCGCAGGCCGGGGCGCAGGTGACGATCAGCTATCGCCGCCAGCGCTATGTGCTGCCGAAGCTGATCGCCGGGGTGCCGGCCGAGCATGTGCTGTTCACCCGCGCCGCCGCCCTTGAGGGCGCGCGCGGGCCGGCCGCCGCGGCGGCGGGGCTGAAGGCGCAGATCCTGCAGGCCGCGGGCACGCCCGAGCAATATGGCGCCCTCGAGGCCGATCCCGACGTCTTCGCGGCGGGCATCACCCAGTGCCAGGGCTTCCTGCCCGCCGTCGCCGAGGGGCGGATCGCGGTGCGCCCCTGGATCGCGTCCGTGTCGGGCCGCAGCGTGCGCTTTGCCGATGGCCGCGAGGGCGACTTCGACAGCCTGCTCTTCGGCACCGGCTTCGCGCTGTCGCTGCCCTGGCTCTCGCCCGAGATCGCCCGGACGGTCGAGCTGTCGGCGCAGGGGCTGACGCTTTTCGCCGACAGCTTCCACCCCGATCTCGACGGGCTCGCCTTCGTCGGGCTTTACGATCTCGTCGGCCCCTATTTCCCGGTGCTGGAGCTGCAGGCGCGCTATATCGCCGGCTGCTGGGACACGCCCGACCTCATGCCGTCCTTCGCCGAGATGGCGGAAGAGATGGCCGCGCAGCAGGCGCAAGGCGCCGCCCCGCCCGCGCGGCCGATGAACATGATGGCGCTCGCGTTCGCGCAGCGCGCCGGGGTCGAGCCGCAGATCCCGCGCCGGCCCTATCTCGAACAGGCGCTGCTCTTCGGGCCGCTCTCGCCGGTGTCGTTCCGCATCGACGGGCCCGACCCGCTGCCCTGCGCCGAGGAGATGACCCTTGCCGCGGCACAGGCCTTCGGCGCGATCCGGGGCAGCGGTTACACGCCCGAACAGGCCCGCCGCCGCGCCGCGCTCTGGGCCCCTGCGGAGGTCTTCCGCGGCGGACCGGCGGGCGAGGGGGCACCGCTGCACTGAGCCGGCGCGACATCGAAAAAGGGGTGGCCGCTGGCCACCCCTTGCAGTCTTCGCGAAACGGATCCGTCTCAGAACGGGATTTCGTCGTCGAAATCCGACCGGCCGCCGCCGGCCGGCGCCGCGCCGCCCGAGCCGCCGCCATAGGACGGGCCCTCGTCATAGCCGCCGCCGAAGCCGCCGCCGCCCTGCGCGCCGCCGCGATAGCCACCGCCGCCGCCACCCTGGCCGCCGCCGTCACGACCGTCGAGCAGCGTCAGCTCGCCGCGGAACGGGCGCAGCACGACCTCGGTCGAATAGCGGTCCTGACCCGACTGGTCCTGCCACTTGCGGGTCTCGAGCTGGCCCTCGACATAGACCTTCGAGCCCTTGCGCAGATACTGCTCGGCGATCTTCGCCAGGTTCTCGTTCAGGATCGCGACCGAATGCCATTCGGTGCGTTCCTTGCGCTCGCCCGTCGCCTTGTCGCGCCAGGTCTCCGAGGTGGCGATGCGCAGGTTGCACACCTTGCCGCCGTTCGAGAAGGTGCGCACCTCGGGGTCGCGCCCCAGGTTGCCCACCAGGATGACCTTGTTCACAGAGCCGGCCATGCAGTTCCTCCGCTGTGGCCGCGCGCGAGTGCCGCGCGGCGATTCCGATTTGTCCGACCGGGTATAGAACAGCCCTTCCGCCCCGCCTAGGGGCAGGGGCGGGAAAGCGGTCTCAAACCCGGGGTGGAGGCCCCGAACCGGGGGTGGAGGCGGGCGAAAAGCCCCTCCCTCCATCCGGGTGCCGATGGTGCTGCAGCGCGGCATCGGCGAGAGCGGCGGCACCGAGCCCGGGCATGTCGCCCCGGCCCCAGGGAGATCGTGATGACCCATTTCCGCAAGTTCACCGCCGCCGCTGTCCTCGCTTCGCTCGTCGCGGGCGCCGCGCTGCCGGCTGCCGCCGCCGGTATCGACGCCGCGACGCAAGAACAGCTGCGCACCAAGCTGACCCAGGAAGGCTATGAAGTGCGCAAGATCGGCACCGAGGACGGCCTGATCGAGGTTTACGCGATGAAGGACGGCAAGAAGTTCGAGCTCTACTTCAACGACAAGCTCGAGCAGGTGAAGAACGGCGCGTCGGAGAACTGAGCCCGGCCGGGGCCGGGGGCGTCTGTCCCCGGCCCCGCCCCGAGGAGGACAAGATGACCGCCACGCCCCTTTCCACCCCCGCCGAGCCCCGCCGCGACACCCGGATCTGGGATCCCTTCGTGCGGCTGTTCCACTGGACGCTCGTCGGCTGCTTTGCCGCGAACGCGCTCTTCACCAACCCCGAGCACACCCTGCACCACGACATCGGCTTCACCGTCGTCGGGCTGGTGCTGGCGCGCGTGCTGTGGGGGTTGATCGGCACCCGCCATGCGCGCTTTTCCGACTTCCCGCCCTCGGTCTCGGGCGCGGTGGAGCAGCTCTCCGAGATCGTCCGTGGCCGTCGCCATGTCCATGCCGGCCATTCGCCGCTTGGCGCGCTGATGATCTACAACCTCATCGGGACGCTGCTGGTGATCGGCTTCTCCGGCTGGCTGATGACGACCGACACCTATTGGGGCGTGCAATGGCCCGAGGACCTGCACAAGGCCGCCGTCACCTGGGCCGAGGTCTCGGTGCTCGCCCATGTCGCCGCGGTCTTCCTTGAAAGCCTGCGGCTGCGGATCAACCTTCCGCGCGGGATGATTACGGGCTACAAGTCGCTGCCAGTGAACGACACGGACAACGGCAGATGACCACAGAACGGGGGGCTTCCCCCAAGCCGCGCCGACGGCGCGAGGCCGCGCTGATCGCGCTGATGGCGGTGCAGCTTCTCTGCTCCGCCTTCTTTATTGCAGATGTCATCACCGACACGATGGAGGCGGGCAGCATCTCGGCGCATCTCGATCTCGAGATGCTGGCGAACCTCGGCCTGATCGCGGGCATCGTGGTCGAGGGGCTGGTGCTGCGCGCGATGCTGGCGCGCGAGGCGCGCTCGGCGCAGGCGCTGTCGGTGGCGCGCGGCGCGCTTGCGACCCTGATGCAGCAGCGCTTCGAGGCCTGGGGCCTGACCCCTTCCGAGGCCGATGTCGCGGGCTTCACCATCAAGGGCTGCACCATCGCCGAGGTGGCGGGGCTGCGCGGCTCCTCCGAGGCGACGGTGAAGACCCATCTGAACGCGGTCTATCGCAAGGCCGGGGTCAGCGGCCGCGGCCAGCTCGTCTCGCTCTTCATCGAGGATCTGCTTGCCGGACCGCTCGAGGACGGGCTTGCCGGGAGCGAGACGATCGGGGGCAGGGCGCTCGCCGGCTGAGCATCGGCAAGGCTTTGCCGATGGCGCCCGCGGCGCGACACGCGCGCCGCTTTCCCTTTGCCGCGCTTTGCGTATAATCGCGGCCGAAAAACAATTTTGGTAGGGACGGATGCGGAAGATTGCCGGGGTGGTTACCCTCGGGCTGGCCGTGGCGCTGGCTCCTTTTGACGGAACGCAAGCCCGGGCGGAGGGGCTGCAACTTTCCGGTTCCTCGACGAAATCGCGCGCCTTGCTGTTTCGCAACCAGACGCGTCTGCTCGACACCCGGCTGGCCGGGCAATACGCCAATTCCTCGCGCCTGCGGCCCAGCGGCGAGAGCCCGTCGATCGGCGATCTGGCCGCGATGCCGCGCTATTCCGGCCGCTACCGTGGCCAGTATCTGCAGGCAGCCAAGACCGCCGCGGCGCATCACGGCGTGCCCGAGGACCTGTTCCTCCGCCTCGTGCAGCAGGAAAGCGGCTGGAACCCCTCGGCCGTCTCGCCGAAGGGCGCGACCGGGCTTGCGCAGCTGATGCCGGGCACCGCGGCGAAGCTTGGCGTCGATGCGACCGACCCGCACGAGAACCTCGAGGGCGGGGCGCGCTATCTGCGGATGATGTACGAGCGCTTCGGCAACTGGCGGCTGGCGCTCGCGGCCTATAACGCCGGGCCCGAGGCGGTGGACAAGCACGGCGGCGTGCCGCCCTATGCCGAGACGGTGAATTACGTCCGGGTGATCTACGGCGGCTGAGGCGGGATCACCCGCAAGAGAACTCAATGAAAAAGGCGCGCTTTCCGGCGCGCCTTTGTGTTTCCGAGCCTGGCCCGCCTCAGGGAAGGATGCGGGTGTATTTGGTGCCGGCGAGCGAGGCGCCCGCGATCAGCCCGGCCTGGCCGAAGACCAGCGCGATCACCGGCGCGAGCGAGGTGGTGGTATCGGTGCCGACCGCGCCGCCGCGGTCGGGCAGGGCGTAGCGGGCATCCGCCCCCACTTCCCAGCCGTCGTTGCGGCGGAACTCGGCGAGCGAGTCCTCGGTCATGAAGAACAGCGCATGGGCATATTGCTGCGCGCCGATCTGGAAGCCGATCGAGGCCGAGGCCGCCGCATAGTAATCGACCGTCACGTTGTTGATCCGCAGTGCACCGCGGCCGTAGGAGCCGCCGATGCCAAAGCCCGCCTCGGTCATCAGCGGCATGTAGAGCACGCCGCGTGCCTTGCCCATCAGCTCCTGCGTGCCGGGGTATTTCTGCAGCAGGTAGTCGCGCGTCGCATCGACGCGCGCGTCGATCTTGGCGCCGCCGCCCGAGCCCACGCCATTGCCGCAGGCCGCAAGCCCGAGTCCGGCACCGCCGATCGCCAGAAGGGTCCGTCTGGTAAACTGTGTCATCCGCTCGCTCCGCTCATGGTCCCGGGCATTATGGCCGCCCGTTCGCCACAATGTATAGGGCAGAAACCCCCTCCCGCAATCTCCGGTTGGGCCGACCCGCCGGCCCGCCGGCGCTTTCGGCAATCAGGCGCCGATCAGCCGCGCCGCCGCCGGGGCGAAATAGGTGAGCACCCCGTCGCACCCCGCCCGGCGGAAGGCCATCAGGCTTTCGAGCATGACCTTGTCATGGTCGAGCCAGCCGTTGCGCACCGCCGCCATCGCCATCGCGTATTCGCCCGACACCTGATAGGCATAGGTCGGCACGCCGAACGTGTCCTTCACCTGCCGGCAGACGTCGAGATAGGGCATGCCCGGCTTGACCATGACCATGTCGGCGCCTTCCTCGAGATCGCGCGCCACCAGCCGCAGCGCCTCGTCGCTGTTGGCGGGGTTCATCTGATAGGTCTTCTTGTCGCCCTTCAGTGCGCCGGTGGCCCCGACCGCGTCGCGGAACGGGCCGTAGAAGGCCGAGGCATACTTGGCCGAATAGCTCATGATCGTGACGTTCTGGTGTCCCTCGGCCTCGAGCATCGTGCGCAGCTCGCCGATGCGGCCGTCCATCATGTCCGAGGGGCCGAGGATGTCGGCGCCGGCCTCGGCCTGGGCGCGGCCCATCTTCACCAGACAGTCGACGGTCTCGTCGTTCAGGATCACGCCGTCCTTGACCAGCCCGTCATGGCCGTTCGCGTTGTAGGGGTCGAGCGCGATGTCGGTCATGATCGCGACCTCGGGCACCGCGGCCTTCATCGCCCGGATCACCCGGTTGGTGATGTTCTCGGGGTCCCAGGCCTCCTCGCAGCCCTCGGTGCGGGTGGCGGGGTCGGTATAGGGAAAGAGGCAGATCGCCGGAATGCCGAGGCGCGCCGCCTCTTCTGCCGCCCGCACCGCGCCCTCGACCGTGCGCCGCACGACGCCGGGCATCGAGGGTACCTCGACATCCGCGCCGGGCACGTCGGTGACGAAGATCGGCCAGATCAGATCCTTGACCGACAGCCGGTTCTCCTGCGCGAGATCGCGCAGCGCGGGCGTGCTGCGCAGGCGGCGCAGGCGGGTCACGGGGAAGGGCGGGATGATCGGGTGCATGGGAAGCCTCCTGTGTCGCCCCTTCGGTGCCACGGATCGGCCCGGGCCACAACCCTGCTCACGCGCCCGTGTCCTTGATAGCCCCGACGGCAGAGGTTTTCCCCAGCGAAAACATCGTCTACTGTGCCGCCGGCGCAGGCCGGACAGGCCCGACGCGCGAAGGGGCGAGCGATGCTGCAGAACATCTTCCAGCTGATCGACATGCGGTCGTTTTCCAGCCTGTGGTACTGGATCGCGCTGGCCGTCACCTGGTCGACCACCTCGCACTGGGTGCTGGGCGTGCCCTTCGACATGGTCACCCGCGCGCGCCGCCGCGGTGGCGCCGAGGGCGAGGATCTGGTCACGCTGACCCGGATCAACGTCGCGCGTCTCATGGTGATCGGGCGCGAGGCGGGGCTGGCGCTGTCGCTTGTCGCCTCCTTTCTGCTCAGCCTCCTGGTCGTCCTGGGCTTCGTCTATCACTTCGAATTCGCCCAGGCGGCAGCGCTGATCCTGGTGCCGCTCTCGCTCGTCGGGCTTTTGAGCCTGCGCTTGGCCGCAAAGCTCGAGCCCGGGCTGCAGCCCGGCGGGTATGACGCCGAGGCGGTGGCGCAGGTGCTGACCCGGCATCGCTTCCGCGTGCAGCTCATCGGGCTGCTGGCGATCTCGGTCACCGCGCTGTGGGGCATGTTCCAGAACATCAGCCACTATTACATCGGCTGAGCCCGGCCGGGCTCTTGACACGGCGGACGGGGCGGATACCTCCGGAAGCATGGAACATTTTCTGCTGTCCGGTGCCCCCGAGGGCTTTGATGCGAAGCTGGTCGCGAAGGAGCTTTCCCGCGGCCGTCCGGTGATCCATGTCGCCCGCGACGATCGCCGGCTCGAGGCGATGCGCGCCGCGCTGGCCTTCTTCGCGCCCGAGGCGGTGGTGCTGTCCTTCCCGGCCTGGGACTGCCTGCCCTACGACCGCGTCTCGCCCAATCCCGAGATCTCGGCGGCGCGGATGGCGACGCTTGCCGCGCTCGCCGCGGGCGTGCCCGGGCCCTTCGTGCTGTTGACGACGCTGAACGCCGCGATGCAGCGCATTCCCGCCCGCGATCTCGTCGCCGCCTCGAGCTTCACCGCCCGCGTCGGCGGCCCGGTGCGCGAGGAAAAGCTGCGCGCCTTCCTGGTGCGGATGGGCTTCTCGCCCGTTTCCACCGTGTCCGAGCCCGGAGATTACGCGGTGCGCGGCGGCATCATCGACATCTATCCGCCGGGCGAGGCGGGGCCGGTGCGGCTTGACCTTTTCGGCGATGTGCTCGACGGCGCGCGCCGCTTCGATCCGGTCAGCCAGCGCACCACCGAGAAGCTGAAGGCGGTCGAGCTTGCCCCGGTGAGCGAGGTGATCCTCGACGAGCCCTCGATCACCCGCTTCCGGCAGAACTACCGCGTCGAATTCGGCGCGGGCGGCGCGGACGATCCGCTCTACGAGGCGGTCTCGGCCGGGCGCAAGCACGCAGGGATGGAGCATTGGCTGGGCTTCTTCCACGACCGGCTCGAGACCCTCTTCGACTATCTGCCCGAGGCGAGCGTGATGCTCGACGACCAGATCGAGCCGGCGCGGATCTCGCGGTGGGAGGGGATCGCCGATCAATACGACACGCGGCGCGAGGCGATGACCCGGCGCGATCGGGTCGACACCGTCTACAAGCCGGCGGCGCCGGGGCTGCTCTATCTCGACGAGCCGGCCTGGAAAGCGGTTCTGGCGGCGCATCGGGTGCTGCGGCTGCAGGTGCTGCCGGCGCCGCCCGGCCCCGGCATCCTGAACGCCGGCGCCCGCATCGGACGCAATTTCTCGCCCGAGCGCCAGCTTGAAAACGTCAGCCTTTTCGGGGCGTTGAAGAGCCATATCGAAAGCCGGCTGCAACACGGGCCTGTGGTTCTCGCCAGCTGGTCCGAAGGCGCGCGCGAACGTCTGAAGGGGCTTCTCGAGGACGAGGGGCTGGGCGGCGCGAACCTCATCCGCGACGCACGCGAGATCTCGGGCCTTGGCCTTGCGGTCTGGACGCTCGACGCGGGTTTCGAGGCCGAGGGGCTGACCGTGATCTCCGAGCAGGACGTGCTCGGCGATCGTCTCGTCAGCCGGCCGAAGAAGAAGCGCAAGGCCGAGAACTTCCTGACCGAAGCGCAAAGCCTGACGCCGGGCGATCTTGTCGTGCATGTCGATCACGGCGTCGGCCGCTACAAGGGGCTCGAGACCGTCACCGCGCTTGGCGCGCCGCTTGATTGCGTGCTTCTGGAATATGCGGGCGGCGACCGGCTTTACGTGCCCGTCACCAACATCGAACTGCTCAGCCGATACGGCCACGAGGACGGGCTTCTCGACAAGCTCGGCGGCGGCGCCTGGCAGGCGAAGAAGGCCCGGCTGAAGGAGCGCATCCGGCAGATCGCCGACCGGCTGATGCGGATCGCGGCGGAACGGCTCTTGCGCCACGCGCCGATCCTCGAGGCGCCGCATCACGAGTGGGAGGCCTTTGCCGCGCGCTTCCCCTACAGCGAGACCGAGGACCAGCTGAGCGCCATCGACGATGTGGTCGAGGACCTGAAATCGGGCCGGCCGATGGACCGTCTGGTGGTCGGCGATGTCGGCTTCGGCAAGACCGAGGTGGCGATGCGCGCGGCCTTCATCGCCGCCGCCTCGGGCGTGCAGGTGGCGGTGATCGCGCCGACGACGCTGCTGGCCCGCCAGCATTACAAGACCTTCGCCGAACGCTTCCGCGGCACCGCACTCGAGGTCCGTCCGCTCAGCCGTTTCGTCTCGGCGAAAGAGGCGGCAAAGACCCGCGAGGGGCTGGCCGATGGCACCGTCGACATCGTCATCGGCACCCATGCGGTGCTGGCCAAGGCGGTGAGGTTCCGCAACCTCGGCCTGCTGGTGATCGACGAGGAACAGCATTTCGGCGTGAACCACAAGGAACGCCTGAAGGAGATGCGCTCGGAAATCCACGTGCTGACGCTGACCGCGACGCCGATTCCGCGCACGCTGCAGCTCAGCCTGACGGGGGTGCGCGATCTGAGCGTGATCGGCACGCCGCCGGTCGACCGCCTGGCGATCCGCACCTATGTGAGCGAATTCGACGCGGTCACCGTGCGCGAAGCGCTCCTGCGCGAACGCTTCCGCGGCGGGCAAAGCTTCTACGTCGTGCCGCGCATCACC
Organism: Paenirhodobacter hankyongi; assembly: GCF_003664585.1. GTDB lineage: Bacteria > Pseudomonadota > Alphaproteobacteria > Rhodobacterales > Rhodobacteraceae > Rhodobacter > Rhodobacter hankyongi. Next base: position 158,048 of record NZ_RCHI01000005.1, on the reverse strand, counting down.
GACCTGCCCGAGATCGAGGCCTTCCTGCGCGAGCATGTCCCCGAGGTCAGCTTCATCACCGCACATGGCCAGATGGCCGCGGGCGAGCTCGATACGCGGATGAACGCCTTCTACGACGGCAAGTATGACGTGCTGCTGGCGACGACGATCGTCGAGAGCGGCCTCGACATCCCGACCGCGAACACGATGATCATCCACCGTGCCGACATGTTCGGTCTGGCCCAGCTCTATCAGATCCGCGGCCGGGTCGGGCGCTCGAAGATGCGCGCCTATTGCTACCTGACGACGAAGCCGCGCCTGCCGCTGACGCCGCAGGCGGTGAAGCGGCTGCGACTGCTCGGCTCGCTCGACAATCTCGGCGCGGGGTTCAACCTCGCCTCGCAGGACCTCGACCTGCGCGGCGCCGGCAACCTTCTGGGCGAGGAGCAGTCGGGCCATATCAAGGAAGTCGGCTACGAGCTCTATCAGGCGATGCTCGAGGAGACGATCGCGCGGCTGAAATCGGGCGAGCTGACCGAGGCGGAGGGCGACGGCGAATGGTCGCCGCAGCTGAACCTCGGCGTGCCGGTGATGATCCCCGAAAGCTTCATCCCCGATCTCGACGTGCGGCTCGGCCTGTACCGCCGGCTGTCCGGGCTGACCACGAAGGTCGAGCTCGAGGGCTTTGCCGCCGAGCTGATCGACCGCTTCGGCGAACTGCCGCGGGAGGTCAACACGCTGCTCCTGGTGGTGCGGATCAAGGCGATGGCGAAACGCGCCTTCATCGCCAAGATGGACGCGGGGCCGAAGGGCGCGACGGTGCAGTTCCACCTCGACAAGTTCCCGAACCCCGCGGGCCTCGTCGAATTCCTGCAAGCGCAGAAGGGCACGGCGAAGATCAGCGGCAACAAGGTGGTGCTGCAACGCGACTGGAGCTCGGATGCCGAGCGGATCAAGGGCGCCTTCGCCATCGCCAAGGACCTGGCCGAGAAGGTGATCGAGGCAAAGAAGGCCGCAAAGGCCTGACCCCCGCCAGGCCGGGGCGCGCCCGCGGTCTTGCCCCAGGCGCACCCCCCGGGATCTGCCGGCGCTCGGGACGCCCCGACTTCCAATTGCCTCAAATATCCCGGGGGGTGAGGCCGCAGGCCGAGGGGGGCAGCGCCCCCCTTTCTTTCCCCCGGAAAAAGAAAACGGCCCCCGAGGGGGCCGCATCCGGTCACGCTCTCGCGCGGTTCATTCCCACTCGATCGTGCCCGGGGGCTTCGAGGTGATGTCATAGGTCACGCGGTTGATGCCCTTCACCTCGTTGATGATCCGCGTCGCGGTCTCGCCAAGGAACTCGTGGCTGAACGGGTAGTAATCCGCCGTCATGCCGTCGACCGAGGTCACCGCGCGCAGCGCGCAGGCATAGTCATAGGTCCGCCCGTCGCCCATCACGCCCACGGTGCGGACCGGCAGGATCGCCACAAAGGCCTGCCAGATCTCGTCGTAGAGCCCGTGCTTGCGGATCTGGTCGATATAGACCGCATCCGCCTCGCGCAGGATGGCGAGTTTCTCGCGGGTGATCTCGCCGGGGCAGCGGATCGCCAGACCCGGGCCCGGGAAGGGGTGACGGCCGATGAACTTCTCGGGCAGGCCGAGTTCGCGGCCAAGGGCGCGGACCTCGTCCTTGAACAGCTCGCGCAGCGGCTCGACCAGTTTCAGCCCCATCTTTTCCGGCAGGCCGCCGACGTTGTGGTGCGACTTGATCGTCACCGAGGGACCGCCCGAGAACGAGACGCTTTCGATCACGTCGGGATAGAGCGTGCCCTGGGCCAGGAACTCGGCGCCCTCGATCTGGTTCGCATAGTTCTGGAACACGTCGATGAAGAGCTTGCCGATGGTCTTGCGCTTCACTTCCGGGTCCGACACGCCCTCGAGCGCGCCGAGGAAGAGATCGCTCTCGTCCGCCGCGATCAGCCGCATGTTGTAATGGTCGCGGAACATCGTGACGACTTCCTCGGCCTCGCCCTTGCGCAGCAGGCCGTGGTCGACGAAGACGCAGGTCAGGTTGTCGCCGATCGCCTCGTGGATCAGCACCGCCGCGACCGAGCTGTCGACGCCGCCCGAGAGGCCGCAGATCACCTTCTTGTCGCCGACCCGTTCGCGGATCTTCTCGATCGCCTGTTCGCGATAGCCCGCCATCGTCCAGTCGCCGGTGAAGCCCGCGAGACGGACGAAGTTCTCGTAGAGCTTCGCGCCCTTCGGGGTGTGGTGCACCTCGGGGTGGAACTGCACGGCGTAGAAGTGGCGTTCGGGATCGGCGGTGATCGCGAAGGGGGCGCCGGGCGAGGTGCCATAGACCTCGAAGCCCGGGGCGATGCGGCTGACGTGGTCGCCGTGGCTCATCCAGACCTGCTCGCGCCCGTCCTGGAACCAGCCCTCGAGCAGCGGCAGCGCGCGCTCGGTCGGGGTGACATAGGCGCGGCCGAACTCGGCGGTGCCATGGCCGGATTCGACGAGGCCGCCGAGCTCCTGCATCATCACCTGCTGGCCGTAGCAGATCCCGAGGATCGGCACGCCGAGGGTGAAGGCCGATTTCGGCGGACGCGGAGAGCCCTCGCGGGTGACGCTGTCCGGGCCACCCGAGAAGATGATTGCCTGGGGCGCGAAATCGGTCAGGAAGGCATCGGTGACCTTCTGATAGGGATGGATTTCGCAATAGACGTTGAGCTCGCGCAGGCGGCGCGCAATCAGCTGCGTGACCTGGGAGCCGAAGTCGATGATGAGGAGGCGCTGATGCTGGGTCATGTGCGGGGAATAGGGGGGGATTTCGCCAAAAGCAAGAGCGCGGGGGCGCCGCCCCCGCACCCCCGAGGTATTTGTGGCAAGATGAAGGGAGGGGGCGGGCCGGGGACCTGGGCGCGGGCAGCGAAAAGGGGCCCGAAGGCCCCTTTCATCATTTCTCGGGAAGCAGGCCGCGCGGGCTGAAGCGCAGCACGAGGAGCAGGATCAGCCCCATCATCACCAGCCGCATATGCGGCGCCGAATCGACGAGGTGCTGTTTCAGCGGCCCGTCCGCGAGTGTCGCGGTGACGACGTGCATGATCTGCGGGCCCCAGACCTCGGCCTTGATCCAGACGAACCAGATCAGCATCCCGCCGAGCACCGAGCCCCAGTTGTTGCCGGACCCGCCGACGATCACCATCACCCAGATCAGGAAGGTGTAGCGCAGCGGGTTGTAGGAGGACGGCGTCATCTGCCCGTCGAGCGAGATCATCATCGCGCCGGCGAGCCCGATCACCGCGCAGCCGAGAATGAAGATCTGCAGGTGGCGGCCGGTGACGTTCTTGCCCATGGCCTCGGCCGCGACCTCGTTGTCGCGGATGGCGCGCATCATCCGGCCCCAGGGCGAATTGAGCGCGAGCTGCAGCGCCCAGATCAGCACCAGCAGCACCGCGGCGAAAAGAGCGCCATAAAGCAGCTTGACGGTGATCGTCGAGGTGGTGACCGGATCGAGACCGAAGGCCGCGACGCGCTCGAGGAAGCCCGGATCGGCCTGCAGGTCGACCTCGTAGGGCACGGGCCAGGGGCGCGGGATGCCGGTCACGTTCAGCACGCCGCGGTCGAGCCATTCCTCGTTCTTCAGCACCGCGACGATGATCTCGCCGATGCCGAGGGTGGCGACGGCAAGGTAATCCGAGCGCAGGCCGAGCGCGGTCTTGCCGACCACCCAGGCGGCGCCGGCGGCGAGCAGCGCGCCCACCGGCCAGGACAGCAGCGTCGGCAGGCCGAGCCCGCCCAGATAGCCCGCGGAGGCCGGGTTGATCGCCTGGATCGCGGCGACGGCCGGGTCGAAGACGGCGCGGTAGAGGAAGAAGCCCGCGATCAGCACGGCGAGGATCGCCAGCCCCTTCATCCGCGTCAGATGCCGGTTCAGCCAGACCGCGGCCATGATCGTGACAAGCGCGATCGCGAAGGCGATCAGGATGCCCCAGCCGCCGGCCGAGAAGGCGCCGGGCGTCGGCTTCATCGACACCAGCACCGGGCCCAGCCCGCCAAGCGCGATGAAGCCGACGACGCCGGTGTTGAAGAGCCCGGCATAGCCCCATTGCATGTTCACGCCGAGCGCGAGGATCGCCGAGATCAGCCCCATGTTGACGATCACCAGCGCACCGTTCCAGCCGGTGGTGGCGGCCTCGATCGCGATCAGCGCGGCCATCGCGGCGAAAAGCAGCGGCGCGCGCAGCTTGCCGCCCCGGGCGGCGCCAGGTTGACGGGTGCTCATACCGATTTCCCCTTGAAAAGGCCGGTGGGCTTGAACAGCAGCACGATGATCAGGATCGTGAAGCTGACGGCGAACTTGTATTCGGTCGACAACAGCTGCAGCAGGCTGTCGGACTGGAAACCGGGGATCAGATAGATCGCGACCTTCTTCCAGGCATAGGTCACCGCCACCTCGGAATAGGCGATGATGAAGCCGCCGGCGATGGCGCCGAGCGGATTGCCGAGGCCCCCGACGATGGCCGCCGCAAAGACCGGCAGCAGCAGCTGGAAGTAGTTGAAGGCCTTGAAGCTTTTATCAAGGCCGTAGAGCGTGCCGGCGATGGTGGCGAGCGCCGCGGCGATGATCCAGGTCATCGCGACGACGCGGCTCGGGTTGATGCCCGACAGAAGCGCCAGATCCTCGTTGTCGGAGAAGGCGCGCATCGACTTGCCGGTGCGGGTCTTCGCGAGGAACCAGAACAGCGCCGCCACGACCAGGGCCGCGGTCACCACGGTGATCGCCTGGGTCGAGCGGATGGCGAGCGGTTCGGCAAGGCCCGTGGCCTTCTTGAACTCCTGCGCCGAGATCAGGAAGCGCGCGCCATCGGCGAACTTGATCTCGTCGACCCCGATCAGAACGCGGGTGAGGCCGTTCATCACGAACATCACGCCGACCGAAACCATGGTCAGCACCACCGGCGCGGCACGCACCTTGCGGTAATAGGAATAGACGATCTTGTCGGTGCCGAGCACCAGAAGCGCCGTCGCGGCGATGCCGAAGGGCAGGGCGAGCAGCGCCGTCGGCAGCGGGCCGAAGCCGATGCCCGCCGCTTGCAGCGCCCAGGTGATGAGGATGGTGATCGCGGTGCCGAAGGCCATGGTGTCGCCGTGGGCGAAGTTCGAGAACCGCAGGATGCCGTAGATCAGCGTCACGCCAAGCGCGCCAAGCGCCAGCTGCGCGCCATAGGCGGTGGCGGGCACGACGACATAGTTCAGGATCGCGACCAGCGCGTTGAGGATATCCATCTCAGCCCCCCAGGAACGTGCGGCGGACCTCGGGGTCGGCCATCAGGGCGGCGCCCGTGTCGGTGTAGCGGTTCGCGCCCTGGACAAGCACATAGCCCATGTCCGCGATCTCGAGCGCCTGGCGGGCGTTCTGCTCGACCATCAGGATCGAGATGCCGGTGCGCGCGACCTCGATGATGCGGTCGAAGAGCTCGTCCATGACGATCGGCGAGACGCCGGCCGTGGGCTCGTCGAGCATCAGCAGTTTCGGCTTCGTCATCAGCGCGCGGCCGACGGCGACCTGCTGGCGCTGACCGCCCGAAAGCTCGCCCGCGTTCTGGAAGCGTTTCTCGCGCAGGATCGGGAAGAGGTCATAGACCTGTTCCATCGTGTCGCGGAAGTCGTCGGTGCGGATGAAGGCGCCCATCTCGAGGTTTTCCTCGACCGACATCGTCGGGAAGACGTTGTTCACCTGCGGCACGAAGCCCATGCCCTTGCGCACACGCTCCTGCGGCGACAGGCCGGTGATGTCCTCGCCATCGAGCGTCACCTTGCCCGCGCGCAGCCGCAGCATGCCGAAGACCGCCTTCATCGCGGTCGACTTGCCGGCGCCGTTCGGGCCGACGATCACCGCGATCTGGCCCTTTTCGACCTTCAGCGTGCAATCGTGCAGGATGTCGGCGGCACCATAGCCGCCGGTCATGCTGGAAGCGTCGAGAAAGCTCATGCGACACCTCCGGGACATCCCATGACACCTTGTTTGATCATGAAAAATCCGATCATTGCGCGGCCCCCGTCTTGACCTTGTTCTTGAGCCCGCGCCCGAGATAGGCCTCGATCACCGCCTCGTTCTGCATGATGGTGTCGGGCGTGCCCTCGGCCAGAACCTTGCCCTCGGCCATCACGATCACCGGATCGCAGAGCCGGCCGATGAAATCCATGTCGTGCTCGATCACGCAGAAGGTATAGCCGCGTTCCTTGTTCAGCCGCACGATGGCGTCGCCGATGGTGTTCAGTAGCGTGCGGTTCACACCCGCGCCGACTTCATCGAGGAAGACGATCTTCGCCTCGACCATCATCGTGCGACCGAGTTCCAGAAGTTTCTTCTGGCCGCCCGAGAGGTTCCCGGCGCGCTCGTCCTTCAGGTGAGAAATGGTCAGGAAATCAAGAACCTCGTCGGCCTTCTTCAGAAGCGCCGCCTCTTCCTCGGCGATCCGGCCACGCTGGAACCAGGCGTTCCACAGCGTCTCGCCGGTCTGACCGCCCGGAACCATCATCAGGTTCTCGCGCACCGTCATCGTCGGGAATTCATGCGCGATCTGGAAGGTGCGCAACAGCCCCTTGTGGAACAGCTCGTGCGGCGGCAGGCCGGTGATGTCCTCGCCATCCATCGTCACGGTGCCGGAGGTGGGCTTGTGCACCCCGGCGATGACGTTGAACAGCGTGGATTTTCCCGCCCCGTTCGGGCCGATCAGCCCGGTGATGGAGCCCGTCGCGATCTCTAGCGAAGCGCCGTCGACGGCATGGAAGCCGCCGAAATGCTTGTGCAGGTTCTCGACCCGTATCATGCAGTCCCCTGTGACCTTCACTCTTTGCGTGAAGAATGCCGTTTTCGGCCTTGTTTCAAAAGGAACAGCCCGGATTGCTCCGGGCCGCCCCAGGTTCTCCGTGCCGCCTCAGCGGTAGGTCACGGTCTCGATCTTGCCGTCCTTGATGGCAATCTCGCGGAAGGTGCCGGCGGATTCGCCCGCACCGATCAGCTCGACCGAGGTGGCGCCGACATAGTCGATGTCCTTGCCTTCGGCCAGCAGCTCGAGGCCCTTCGCCAGTTCGCCGGGCATGATCTTCTCGCCCGGAGCGTTGGCGACGTCCATGATCTTGTCCTTGTAGACCTTCGGATCGGTCGACTTCGCCGCCTGCATCGCCAGCAGCATCAGCGCCGCCGCGTCATAGGCCTCGGCCGAGTAGATGCTCGAGCCGTCGAAGCCCGCGGTCTTCGCCAGCGCGATGAAGGCATCCTTGCCTTCGCCTTCCGAGGCCGGCATCTGGCCGAAGGAGCCGTCGAGCTCGGTGCCGAAGTTCTTCTCGAGCGTCGCCGCGACCATGCCGTCGGGCAGCACGAAGGTCGAGAAGGCGCCGGTGTCGAGCGCGCCACGCAGGATGCCCGAACCGCCCTGGTCGACATAGCCCGCCACCACGAGCGCATCGCCGCCGGCCGCGGCCAGCGCGCCGACCTCGGCCGAATAGTCGGCCTTGCCGTCTTCATGCGCGGCGACGATGGTCACGGTGCCGCCCTTGGCCTTGAACGCCTCGGCGAAGCTGTCGGCCAGGCCCTTGCCGTAGTCGTTGTTGGTATAGGTCACGGCCACGGACTTGATGCCGTGTTCCATGATGATGTCGGTCATCACTTCGCCCTGACGCGCGTCCGAGGGCGAGGTGCGGAAGAACAGGCCGTTGTCCTCGATCGTCGAGAGCGCGGGCGAGGTCGCCGAGGGCGAGATCATCACCACGCCGTTCGGCACGGCGACGTTGGTCAGCGAGGCGATGGTCTCGCCCGAGCACATGCCGCCGACGATGCCCTTCACGCCCTCCGAGGTCACCATCCGCTCGACGGTCGCGGTGGCCGCGGCGGCGTCGACGCAGGTGGAATCGCCGCGCACCGGGGTGACGGTGTCACCGCCCAGAAGCTTGCCCGAATCCGAGACTTCCTTCATCGCCAGTTCGGCGCCGGCGGCGATCGGCGGCGCGATCGATTCCAGCGGCCCGGTGAAGCCCATCGAGATCCCCATCTTGATGTCCTCGGCGAAGGCGCCGCCCGCGCACAGCGCGACGGCAGCCGTCGCCAGAAGCAGCTTCTTCATCTGTTCACTCCCCTGTTGGAACATGATTGCGGGAACGTTAGTCCCGCCCTTGGCAAAAGAAAATAGGGCAGCCCGCGACGGATTGGCCGAAAATCGACCATTCGGCCAGGAATTGGGCAACATGACGCAACGGCGCGCCATGCGAGGCCCGGCTCAGAACTTCTCTTCGGGAAAGTCGATTCCCGACAGGTCGCATTCGTCGGCGTCAAGCTCGATCACGCTCGCCGCCGTCGGCACGCCCGAGGCGCCGCGCTCGCGGTAGGGCGTCGTCTGATACTGCGCCCGGTAGCATTTCGAGAAATGCGAGGGCGAGGTGAAGCCGCAGGCCAGCGCCACGTTGATCACGCTCATCTCGGTCTGCATCAACAGGTTGCGCGCCTTCTGCAGGCGAATTTCCATGTAATAGCGCTTGGGCGAACGGTTCAGATAACGGCTGAACAGCCGCTCGAGCTGACGCGTCGACATGCCGACCTCGGCCGCCAGGCGCGCCGGGCTGATCGGCTCCTCGATGTTCATCTCCATCCGCGCGATCACCTGCGCAAGCTTCGGGTGGCGCACGCCGATCCGGGTCGGGATCGACAGCCGCTGGCTGTCGCGGTCGGTGCGGATCGAGTTGTAGATCAGCTGATCGGCCACGGTATTGGCCAGCGCCTCGCCATGGTCGAGCGCGATCATCTTCAGCATCAGATCGACCGAGGCGGTGCCGCCCGCCGTGGTCAGCCGGTTGCCGTCGATCACGAAGACCGCCTTCGACAGCGTCACCTCTTCGAAATCCTCGGCGAAGCTGTCCTGATTCTCCCAATGGATGGTGGCGCGCCGGCCATCGAGCAGCCCGGCCTTCGCCACCGCCCAGGCCCCGGTGCACAGGCCGCCGACCGCCGCGCCGCGCCGCGCCTCGCGCCGCAGCCAGGCGAGGATCGGTTTCGTCGTCGCCTCGGCCACGTCGATGCCGCCGCACACCATCACCGTGTCGTCGCGCGTGACCTCGCCAAGCCCCATGTCGGCGCGCATCACCGTGCCGTTCGAACAGGTCACGTCGCCGCCGTCCTCGGAGGCGAGTTTCCAGTCATAGAGCTTCTCGCCCGAGACCTGGTTTGCCAGCCGCAAGGGCTCGATCGCGCTGGCAAAAGCCATCAGCGTGAAGCGGTCGAGCAGCAGGAAGATGAAGCGCCGCGTGCGCCCGCCGGTGGCCAGCCGCAGCGTGCCATGCGAGGGGGCCGGTCGGGAATGGGTGCGGGGTGTCGTCGAGGGGATGCGCATTTGCGACGGTGACCTTGTCGTTTCCCGCAGAGAAAGCAGGGAACGGGTCCTCTCGCAAGGGGGCATCGAAGGCCCCGCGCGCGAAGGTCATTTTCGCGCGCGCCTGTGGAAAAAGCGGTTTGTTCTCGCCAAGGCCTGCCTTATAACCGCGCAACCTGTGAAAGTCCTGGAGGAGAAGATGGTCAAGGGGTGGACGAAGTCCGGCTGGCGCGCGAAACCGCGGGTGCAGATGCCCGACTATCCCGACGCGGCTGCGCTCGGCGCGGTCGAGGCGCAGCTCGCCAAGATGCCGCCGCTCGTCTTCGCCGGCGAGGCGCGCCGGCTGAAGGCGGATCTGGCGAAGGCCGCGCGGGGCGAGGCGTTCCTGTTGCAGGGCGGCGACTGCGCCGAGAGCTTTGCCGAATTCTCCGCCGACAACATCCGCGACACCTTCAAGGTGATGCTGCAGATGGCGATCGTGCTGACCTGGGGCGCGAAGGTGCCGGTGGTCAAGGTCGGCCGCATGGCCGGGCAGTTCGCCAAGCCGCGTTCGGCCGCGACCGAGACAATCGGCGGCGTCGAGCTGCCGAGCTATCGCGGCGACATCATCAACGGCTTCGACTTCACCGCCGATGCCCGCGTGCCCGATCCCTTCCGGATGCTGCAGGCCTATACCCAGGCCGCGGCCTCGCTGAACCTGCTGCGCGCCTTCTCGACCGGCGGCTATGCCGACATCCACCGCGTGCAGAGCTGGATTGCCGGCTTCACCGACGAGGACGAGGCGGCGCGCTATCGCGAAGTGGCCGAGCGCATCGGCGACGCGATGGACTTCATGACCGCGGCCGGGGTGACCTCGGACACCGCGCATGAACTTGGCAAGGTAGATTTCTACACCTCGCACGAGGCGCTGCTGCTGGAATACGAAGAGGCGCTGTGCCGCGTCGACAGCACCACGGGGATTCCGGTCGCGGGCTCGGGCCACATGATCTGGATCGGCGACCGCACCCGTCAGCCCGATGGCGCCCATGTCGAATTCTGCCGCGGCGTGCAGAACCCGATCGGGCTGAAATGCGGCCCCTCGACCACGGCCGACGACCTGAAGGTGCTGATGGCGAAGCTGAACCCGGAGAACGAGCCGGGCCGGCTGACGCTGATCGCGCGCTTTGGTGCGGGCAAGGTCGGCGAGCATCTGCCGCGGCTCGTCCGCGCGGTGCAGGCCGAGGGCGCGAATGTGCTGTGGTCGTGCGACCCGATGCACGGCAACACGATCAAGGCGGCCTCGGGCTACAAGACCCGGCCCTTCGAGTCGGTGCTGCGCGAGGTGCGCGAGTTCTTCGCGGTGCACAAGGCCGAGGGCACGATCCCGGGCGGCGTGCATTTCGAGATGACCGGCCGCGACGTGACCGAATGCACCGGCGGCGTGCGCGCGGTCTCGGACGAGGATCTGTCGAGCCGCTATCACACCGCCTGCGACCCGCGGCTCAACGCCTCGCAGGCGCTGGAACTCGCGTTCCTCGTGGCCGAGGAGCTGCAGGACCGGCGCGCGCTGCGCAAGGCCTCGGGCCTCTGATCCGCGCCGAACCGGCCTGCGACGAAAACAGCGGCCCGGAGCATCGCTCCGGGCCGTACTCGTCACACACCTCGGGGTCTGTCTCAGGCGTTGCTGATCACGCGAAACATCGCGCGGCGCTCTTCCGGCGAGCAGTCGGAGAGCGGGCGGGCAGCCAGCGGCGCCTCGAACTCGGGCAGATCGAGCGGGCGGCTGCCGAAGAACGGCGCATCGAGGCCGATCGCCTCGGGACGCACCGGCAGCGGCAGCGGCCCGGGCGTCGGCGCGCCGGCGAGCACCGGCTCGACATGGGCGGCCAGCACCTCGAAGCGGCGCGGCGGGCGGCCGAAGCTGTCGCCCTCGGCGACCAGGCAGCCAAGCGCGCGGGTGATGTCGCCGAGGTCGGATTTCATCGGCAGGATCAGCAGCCGCGCCTCGAGCCGGGGCCGGCCGAGCGCGCCTTCGGACACCAGCCGCAGATCGGCGATCGCGGGCTCGTCGAAGACCGCCTCGAGCGCCTCGGTGACATGCTTGCGGCCCTGCGGCGCGAAAAGGGCGGTGAGCGGCATCCCCCGCACCTCCATCCCCATCAGGTCGTTCAGATGCATGCCCGCAAGACGGAAGCGGCCCATGCCCGGCGCCACGCGCTCGAGGATGAAGGCATATTCGAGGGCGCGTTCGATGCCGCGCGGATCGACGTCGGCGCGCGCGGGCACCAGCCGGCCGCGGCGCAGCGCCTCCCAATAGGCCCGCAGTTCCGAGGCAATCTGCATGCCAAGCCCGGCCTGCGCCCCGAAGTGGATCACCTTGTCGTCGATATCGCGGTCCATCGCATCCCCCAACCAAGCCGCTGCGCGCCTGTCGCGACTACGGCCTTTCGTTGCAATGCCTCGCGCTTTCTGCGGTTATGGGTCTTCGATTGACCCCGGAGGCGAAATCCTTACTGAAATCTTAATACGCCCTTTTCGGGCAAAAAGGGGAAAGAAAGTGTTAAATGGTTAAGACTGCATCCGGCCCGCGCACGATCTCGATGACCGGCTTTGCCGCGCGGCAGGGCGGCAGGCTCGGCCATGACTGGACCTGGGAGATTCGCTCGGTCAACGGCAAGGGCTTTGACCTGCGCCCGCGCCTCCCCGATGTCGAGGGGCTCGAGGCGGCGGTGCGGACGGCGGTGGCCGCGGTGGCGGCGCGCGGCAACATCTCGCTGACGCTGCGGCTCTCACGCAGCGAGGGGGCCGAAGGGCTGCGGCTCTCGGAGCCCGGACTGCAGGCGGCGCTGGCGGCGCTCTCGCGCGTCGAGGCGGCGGCGGGCGAGCGGGGGCTTGCCCTGGCGCCGACGCGGGCGGCCGACCTGCTGTCGCTGCGCGGCGTGATCGAGCAGGGCGCCCCCGAGATCGCCGATCCGGCGGCGCTGCGCGCGGCGTTGCTCGCCGATCTGGCGCCGCTCCTCAAGGACTTCGCCGCGATGCGCGCGGCCGAGGGCGCGCAGATCGGCGCGGTGATCGCAGCCCAGATCGACCGCATCGCGGCACTGACCGAAGCCGCGGCCGAGGCCGCCGAGGCGCGCCGGCCCGAGACCGCGGCGGCGCTGCAGGCGGCGCTGGCCCGCGTGCTCGACGCAGCGCCCGGGGCCGATCCGCAGCGGGTGACGCAGGAACTGGCGATGCTGGCGGTGAAGGCCGATGTCACCGAGGAGATCGACCGGCTGCGCGCCCATGTCGCCGCCGCCCGCGCGCTGCTGGCCGAGGCGGGACCGGTCGGCCGCAAGCTTGATTTCCTCACCCAGGAATTCGTGCGCGAGTCGAACACGCTGTGCTCGAAGTCGGGTTCGACGGCACTGACCGCGATCGGACTTGACCTCAAGGCCGTCATCGACCAGATGCGCGAGCAGATCCAGAACGTGGAGTGAGCCATGACCCAGACCCGGCGCGGCCTTCTGATTATCCTTTCCTCGCCCTCGGGCGCGGGAAAATCGACGCTGGCGAAGCGGCTGATGGCCTGGGACCCGACGCTGAAATTCTCGGTCTCGGCCACGACGCGCAACCCGCGCCCGGGCGAGACCGACGGCATCGAATACTATTTCCGCACCAAGCACGACTTCGAGGCGATGGTGGCGAATGGCGAGATGCTGGAACATGCCGAGGTCTTCGGCAATTTCTACGGCACGCCGAAGGCCCCGGTCGAGGCGGCGATGAAGGCCGGGCGCGACACGCTCTTCGACGTCGACTGGCAGGGCGGGCAGCAAATCCGCCGCTCGAGCCTCGGCAAGGAGGTGATCTCGATCTTCATCCTGCCGCCCTCGATCGCCGAGCTGGAAAAGCGGCTGCGCACGCGGGCGCAGGACAGCGACGAGGTGATCGCCGCACGGATGGCGAAAAGCCGCGATGAAATCAGCCACTGGGCGGAATATGATTATGTGATCGTGAATCACGACGCCGATCAGGCCGAGAGGGAGCTGCGCGAAATTCTCGCCGCCGAGCGCGCGCGGGCGGACCGGCAGCCCTGGCTGAACGACTTCGTGCGCGAGCTGAACAGGGAGTTTGAGGCGCGATGATCTATGAGCTTGACGGCATTCGACCGGAACTGGGGCAGGGCGCCTGGGTCGCCCCGGACGCGAACCTGATCGGCAAGGTGGTGCTCGAGGACGAGGCCTCGGTCTGGTTCGGCTGCACGCTGCGCGGCGACAACGAGGAGATCCGCGTCGGCCGCGGCTCGAACGTTCAGGAGAACGTCGTGTGTCACACCGACATGGGCTATCCGCTGGTGATCGGGCCCGATTGCACCATCGGCCACAAGGCGATGCTGCATGGCTGTGTCATCGGCGCGGGCAGCCTGATCGGCATGGGCGCGACGGTGCTCAATGGTGCCAGGATCGGCCGCGGCTGCCTCATTGGCGCCGGCGCGCTGATCACCGAGGGCAAGGAGATCCCGGATTTCAGCCTGGTGATGGGCGCCCCGGGCAAGGTGGTGCGGCAGCTTGACGACGCGGCGCAGGAAAAGCTGCTGAAATCCGCCGCGCATTACCGCGCCAATGCCGCGCGCTTTGCCAAAGGCCTGCGCGCGCTCGGCTGAGCTCAGCCCAGCTCGGGCGGCAGCTCGAGAATGTCGAAATTGCCACCGTGCCAGATCTGCCGCACCTCGGCGAGGATCAGGCGCGGGTTCGGCAACGGCGCACTGTAGGCCCGCAGCGCGCCGTGATAGCCGAGCGCCTCGAGCAGCCGCGCAAGATCGAGGATGTCATGCTCGGGGCAGACGAGGGGCGACAGCACCACATCGGGCGCGGTGCGCGCGATCAGCGTCGCGTCGATCGCGGCGAGCGGCACGATGGTGATCGCCACCCCAGACACTCCACGCAGCGCGAGCGGCAGCGATTGCGACGGCTCCACCACCAGGATGCGTCGCCCGGAGAGAGGCGATTCGTCCTCGGCCCCGGAATGGGGCCGGCCGCCTGCAGGGCCCTTCGAAAACAGCATCGTCACGTCCCGTCACCGTGCGCCGCCCATCGTTCGACGCGCTGAAAATACTGGATTGGCAGACGAAGGCTTTGCCCCGGGACGCTCCGCCTGCAACCGGAGAATGTCGCATGGTTTACTCCCGCGCGTTTTTGGTCAAGGTTTCCGCGCGCAGAAGGAGCAAAACATGCCCGATTTCCTGACAGCCTCTCTGGTCGATGCCCTGCCACTGCCGATTTTGCTGGTAAATCGGGCGGAACGGATCGTTTCGGCCAATCCCGCGGCGCGGCTGCTGTTTGGCCGCGACATCGAGGGGCGTGCCTTCGTCACCGTGCTGCGCCAGCCCGCGCTTGGCCAGGCGCTCGAGGAGGCGCTGCAAGATGAGCGCTCCGGCCGGGTGCGGCTGCGGATCTCCTCGAACGGGCGCGAGATGGTGGCGATGGCGACGGTCTCGCCGCTGCCGCCCGGGGACGAGATCGGCCTGCCGCAGGGCGGGGCGGTGGTGGCGATCGAGGATGTCACCGCGCTCGAGGAGGCCGAGGTGATGCGGCGCGATTTCGTCGCCAATGTCAGCCACGAGCTGCGCACGCCACTCACCGCGCTGATGGGCTTTGTCGAGACCCTGCGCGGCGCGGCCAAGGACGACCCGGTGGCGCGCGACCGCTTCCTTGCGATCATGGAACGCGAGGCGGGGCGGATGAACCGGCTGGTGGGCGATCTGCTGTCGCTGAGCCGGGTCGAGGCCGAGGAGCGGCGGCGCCCGACCTCGGATGTCGACCTCTCGGCGGTGCTGAAGGGGGCAAAGCAGACGCTGCAGCCGCTCGCCGAAGCCCGCGGCGTCACGCTGATCCGCGAGGGCGAGGACGGGGTGATGCGGGTGAAGGGCGATCCCGACCAGCTCACCCAGATCTTCGCCAACCTGATCGAGAACGCGATCAAGTATGGCGGCTCGGGCGGCGAGGTGCGGATCAACGTCGCCCGCATCGCACATGAGCCGGTGCTGCGCGGCCCGGCGCTGCGCGTCGAGGTCAGCGACAAGGGCGAGGGCATCGAGTCGATCCACCTGCCGCGGCTGACCGAACGCTTCTACCGCGTCGACACGCATCGCTCGCGCGAGCAGGGCGGAACAGGCCTCGGTCTCGCAATCGTGAAGCACATCGTCGCCCGCCACCGCGGCCGGCTGAAGATCGAGAGCGAGAAGGGCAAGGGCAGCCGGTTCAGCGTGATCCTGCCCGCCGGCTGATCCGTGGCGAAGCGGCAAAATCCGGCGCAACCCCGCGATCTGCCATGAATTCTTTACGATCCTCTGGTCGAGTGCCGCAGAAACGGGCAAAGCCGGAACCGCCATGCCACAGGTGGCGACAGCTTTTCCGTGCGGCTTGACGGCGTGCCCCGTGCATCCCATCAAGGGATTAACGAAGTGCGCGAAAGGTGTGATCGTGAAAGATGTTATCGCCCCCTCCGTCGAAACCCTGCGGGAAGAGATCCTGCGGCATCTGATCTATTCGATGGGGAAGGACGCGGGGCATGCCTCGGTCTACGACTGGCGCATGGCGCTGAGCTTCGCGATCCGCGACCGGATCGTCGAGCCGTGGTTTGCCGCCACCAAGCAGACCTGGGAACAGGGCCACAAGCGCGTCTACTACCTGTCGATGGAATTCCTGATCGGCCGCATGCTCGAGGATGCGGCGATCAACCTCGGCATGCGCGCGGTGTGCCGCGAGGCGATCGAGAGCCTCGGCCAGGACTGGCGCGCGGTGGTCGAGGACGAACCCGACGCGGCGCTTGGCAACGGCGGGCTTGGCCGTCTGGCGGCGTGCTACATGGAAAGCATGGCGACGCTCGGCTGCCCGGGCTATGGCTATGGCATCCGCTACGAGCACGGGCTCTTCCGTCAGCGCTTCGAGGGCGGGCGTCAGGTCGAGACCCCCGAGGACTGGCTCAAGCAGCGCCACCCGTGGGAGTTCGAACGCCCCGAGGCGGCCTATGAGATCGGCTTCAAGGGCGGCGTCGAGACCCGCAACGGCAAGACCGTCTGGGTGCCGGCCGAGACGGTGATCGCCGAGGCCTTCGACATGCCGGTGATCGGCTGGCAGGGCAAATGGGCGAACACGCTGCGGCTGTGGTCGGCGAAACCCACGACGCTCTTCGACCTCGCGCGCTTCAACCACGGCGATTACACCGCCGCGGCCGAGCCCGAGACGCTCGCCCGCACGCTCAGCCGGGTGCTCTATCCCGACGACACCACCTATCAGGGCAAGGAGCTGCGGCTGAAGCAGGAGTATTTCCTGACCGGCGCGGCCCTGCATGACATCATCCGCCGGCATCTGGCGGGCGGTTACAAGCTGGCGGACCTGTCGAAATATGTCGCGATCCAGATGAACGACACCCATCCGGCGATTGCCGGGCCGGAGCTCGTGCGGATCCTGACCGATCTTTACGACATGCCCTTCGACGACGCGATCGCAACGGCGGTCGAATGTCTGGGCTATACCAACCACACGCTCCTGCCCGAGGCGCTCGAACGCTGGGCGACCTATCTGATGGGCTCGGTGCTGCCGCGCCACATGCAGATCATCGAGCAGATCGACGCCTGGCACCTGCGCACCAACCCCTCGCGGCCGCATTACGTCGGCATCGTCAAGCATCACGAGGTGCGGATGGGCGAGCTCGCGTTCGTGACCGCGCACAAGGTGAACGGCGTCTCGGCGCTGCACACCGAGCTGGTGAAGCAGAACCTCTTCCCAGAGCTGCACAAGCTGCACCCCGACCGGATCGTGAACGAGACGAATGGCGTCACCCCGCGGCGCTGGCTGCGGATGGCGAACCCGGCGCTGTCGCATCTGATCAGCGACACCATCGGCGAGGGCTGGGAGGCCGATCTCGACCGCCTGCGCGAGCTCGAGCCCTCGATCGAGGACAAGGGATTCCGCGATGCCTTTGCGGCGGCGAAACGGGTCAACAAGGAAGCGCTGTCGAACTGGATCGGGCAGAGCCAGGGGGTGAAGATCGACCCCGACGCGATCTTCGACGTGCAGATCAAGCGCATCCACGAATACAAGCGCCAGTTGCTGAACGTCCTGCAGACCATCGCGCAATGGCACGAGATCCGCAACGACCCGACCGCAAACTGGCAGCCGCGGGTCAAGATCTTTGGCGGCAAGGCCGCGCCCGGCTATCAGGCGGCGAAGGAAGTCATCCGCCTGATCAATGACGTGGCCGAGGTCGTGAACAACGATCCCTATGTCGACGGGCGGCTGAAGATCGTCTATCCGCCGAATTACAACGTCTCGATGGCCGAGCGACTGATCCCGGCCTCGGACCTCTCCGAACAGATCTCCACCGCGGGCAAGGAAGCCTCGGGTACCGGCAACATGAAGTTCGCGCTGAACGGCGCGCTGACCATCGGCACGCTCGATGGCGCGAATGTCGAGATCCGCGAACAGGTGGGGGCGGAGAACTTCTTCCTGTTCGGGCTGACCGCGCAGGAGGTGATGAAGCGCCGCGAGGATCCCGAGCACGCGCGTCACGCCATTCTCGAAAGCCAGACGCTGCAGGACGTGCTGCAGATGATCGCCGAGGGCCGCTTCAGCCCGGACGAGCCGACCCGCTATCACGGCCTCGTCCACAACATGTGGCACTCGGACTATTTCCTTGTTTCCTCGGATTTCGAGGCCTACCGTGACGCTCAGGCCGAGGTCGACAAGACCTTTGCCGAGCCTGATAAATGGTGGCGCATGGCGGCTATGAACACCGCGCGCATGGGTTTCTTCTCCTCCGACCGAGCCATTCGTGGTTATATGACAGACATCTGGGGGACTGAGTCCGCCCTCTGAGGAATTGCATGAGCTTGATTGACAGATCCGAAGCCGAGGCGCTGGTCGAAGGCCGGCACGGTGACCCGTTTTCCGTATTGGGGCTGCACCGGACAGCAAAAGGCAACAGGATCGTGGCCCTCGTGCCCGACGCTCAGCGCCTTTGGGCGATTGGCGCAAAGGAAGTGGAGCTCGAGCAGGTTCTGCCGGGGCTCTTCTGCGGCACGTGGAACGAACCGCTCTACCGGCTGCGGGCGCAGAATGCCCAGGCCACCTGGGATTTCGAGGATCCCTATCGCTTCGCGCCGGTGCTTGGCTCGATCGACGAATACCTGATCGGCGAGGGCACGCACCACCGGCTGTGGGAGGCCCTCGGCGCGCATGTGATGACGCATGAAGGCCACAGCGGCGTGCATTTTGCCGTCTGGGCACCGAATGCGCAGCGCGTCTCGGTCGTCGGCAGCTTCAACAGCTGGGACGGGCGGCGCCATCAGATGCGCCGGCGCGGCTCGACCGGGGTGTGGGAGATCTTCCTGCCCGGGCTGGTTCCGGGCGACATGTACAAATACGAGATCCTTGGCGCCGAAGGCCGGCTGCTGCCGACCAAGGCCGACCCGGTCGGGTTCGGGGCCGAGCATCCGCCGGCGACCGCCTCGGTGGTGCGAGAGCTCGATCTGCATGACTGGGGCGACGGTTTGTGGATGAAGGGCCGCGCGAAGGCGCAGGACGTGCACACGCCGGTGTCGATCTACGAGGTCCATCTGGGCTCGTGGCGGCGCGTGTGGGAAGAGGCCGGACGGCCGCTCAGCTACTACGAGCTCTCCTCACAACTCGTTGATTACGTGGCGGATCTTGGATTCACCCATATCGAACTCCTGCCGATCACCGAACACCCGTTCGACGGCAGCTGGGGCTATCAGCCGGTTGGCCTCTTCGCGCCGACCATCCGCCACGGCCGCCCGGAGGAATTCGCGGCCTTCGTCGATGCGGCGCACCGGCGCGGGCTTGGCGTCATCCTCGACTGGGTGCCGGGCCATTTCCCGACCGACGACCACGGCCTGCGGCGTTTCGACGGCACGGCGCTTTACGAACATGCCGACCCGAAGGAAGGCTTCCACCGCGACTGGAACACGCTGATCTACAATTTCGGCCGGCGCGAGGTGGCTAACTTCCTCGAGGCCAACGCCTTGTTCTGGCTGGAACAATACCACCTCGACGGGCTGCGCGTGGATGCCGTCGCCTCGATGCTCTACCGCGACTATTCGCGTTCCGAGGGAGAGTGGGTGCCGAACTGCTATGGCGGGCGCGAGAACCTCGAGGCGATCGAGTTCCTCAAGCAGGTCAACATGCTGGCCTATGGCAAGTCGCCGGGGATCATGACCGTGGCCGAGGAAAGCACCGCCTTTCCGGGAGTGACAAGCCCGGTGCATCGCGGCGGGCTTGGCTTCGGCTACAAGTGGAACATGGGCTGGATGAACGACACGCTGCGCTATTTCAGCCGTGACCCGATCCATCGCCGCTTCCACCACAACGAGCTGACCTTCGCAAGTTCATACACTTACAGCGAAAACTTCATCCTGCCGATCAGCCATGACGAGGTCGTGCACGGCAAGGGCTCGATGATCGGCAAGATGCCGGGCGATGCGGCGGAGAAATTCGCCAACCTGCGCGCCTTCTATGCCTTCCAGTGGACACACCCGGGCAAGAAGCTGCTGTTCATGGGGCAGGAATTCGCCCAGTGGCAGGAGTGGGACAGCGGTGCGGCACTCGACTGGGCGCTGCTCGATGCGCCTTTGCATGCGGGGATGCGCAATCTGGTGCGCGATCTGAACCGGATCTACCGCGAGATGCCGGCGCTGCACTGGGGCGATTGCGACCCGCGCGGCTTTGCCTGGATCGAGGCCGACGATGCCGAGCGCTCGCTTTACGTCTTCGAGCGCCGCGCCCCCGGACGACGGCCGGTAGTGGTCGCCGCCAACCTGACACCGATCGAGCGCACGACGCGCATCGGCCTGCCCACGGCCGGCAGCTGGCGCGAGATCCTGAACACCGAGAGCGGCCATTACGGTGGCGCCAACTGGGGCAATCTCGGAGAAATCATTGCAGAGGAAATTCCTTGGATGCGCCGTGAGTTCAGTGCCGAAGTTTACCTGCCGCCGCTGGCGGTGGTGATGTTCACGCCGGACTGACGCGGGAAGAAGGAGGGGGAAAATGAACACGCAACCCAACCAGCGGCTCTCGTCGCAGGCGATGGCCTTCATCCTGGCCGGTGGCCGCGGCTCGCGCCTGAAGGAACTGACCGACCGCCGCGCCAAGCCCGCCGTCTATTTCGGCGGCAAGACCCGGATCATCGACTTTGCGCTGTCGAATGCGCTGAACTCGGGCATCCGCAAGATGGCGATCGCCACGCAATACAAGGCGCACAGCCTCATTCGCCACATGCAGCGCGGCTGGAACTTCTTCCGTGCCGAACGCAACGAATACCTCGACATCCTGCCCGCCTCGCAGCGGGTGAGCGAAAGCAAGTGGTACATGGGCACCGCCGATGCGGTGGCGCAGAACATCGACATCATCGAGGATTACAAGGTCAAGTATGTCGTGATCCTGGCGGGCGACCACGTCTACAAGATGGATTACGAGATCATGCTGCGCCAGCATGTCGAGACCGGCGCCGATGTGACCATCGGCTGTCTGACCGTGCCGCGCGTCGAGGCCTCGGCGTTTGGCTGCATGGCGGTCGATGCCAGCGGCCGGGTGACGGACTTTCTCGAAAAGCCGAAGGATCCGCCGGGCATGCCGGGCGACCCCACGCACACGCTGGCCTCGATGGGGATCTATGTCTTCGACTGGGCGTTCCTGCGTGACCTGCTGATCCGCGACAGCGAGGACCCGAATTCGAGCCACGATTTCGGCCACGACCTGATCCCGCAGATCGTGAAGAACGGCAAGGCGATGGCGCATCGCTTCTCGGAAAGCTGCGTCAAGACCGGGCTCGAGACCGAACCCTACTGGCGCGACGTCGGCACCGTCGATGCGTTCTGGCAGGCGAATATCGACCTCACCGAATTCACCCCGAAGCTCGATCTCTACGACAACGCCTGGCCGATCTGGACCTATGCCGAGCTGGTGCCGCCGGCGAAGTTCATCCATGACGAAGACGGCCGGCGCGGCTCGGCGGTCAGCTCGCTGGTCTCGGGTGACTGCATCGTCTCGGGGTCCGAGGTGCGCAACTCGCTGCTCTTCACCGGCTGCCGCGCGCACAGCTGGTCGAGCCTCGATCACGTCGTGGCGCTGCCCTATGCCGACATCGGCCGCAAGGCCGAGCTCAGCCGCTGCGTCATCGATCGCGGCGTGCAGATCCCCGAGGGCCTGATCGTCGGCGAGGATCCGGAAGAGGACGCGAAATGGTTCCGCGTCACCGAGGGCGGGGTCGTGCTGATCACCCAGGCGATGCTGGATCGCCGGGCGGCCACGCTCGAGTAACACCGGCGGCGACCTTAGGGCCGCCGCGCCATCCCGAACACGGCGAAAGGGAGACGCATGAAACGGGTTCTTTCTGTGGCATCGGAAGCGGTTCCGCTGGTCAAGACCGGCGGGCTTGCCGACGTGGTGGGCGCGCTGCCGGCGGCGCTGGCCGGGCAGGGCTGGCACACCCGTCTGCTGGTGCCGGGCTATCCGGCGGTGATGACGCGCATCGGCCGCAGGGACATGGTCTGGGCCGAGGAGGATTTCTTCGGCGGTCTGGGCGAGGTCTATCTGGGCACCGTCGACGGGGTCGAGGTGATGGCGCTTGACGCACCGCATCTCTTCGATCGGGCGGGCGGACCCTATTCCGATGCCCATGGCGACTACTGGGACAATGCCGAACGCTTCGCCGCGCTTGGCTGGGCCGCGGCGGTGATCGCGCGCGACGGGGTCGAGGGCTGGAAGCCCGAGATCGTGCATGCCCATGACTGGCAGGGCGCGCTGGCGCCGGCCTATCTGCGCTATTGGGGCGTCGATGTGCCGAGCGTGCTGACGATCCATAACATCGCCTTCCAGGGCCGCGTCAGCACCGCGAAGATGGGCGCGCTGCGCCTGCCGCATGAATGGTTCCACCCCGACGGCTACGAGTTCTGGGGCGACATCTCGATGCTCAAGGCGGGGATGATGGCCGCGAGCGCGATCACCACCGTCAGCCCGCGCTATGCCGAGGAGCTGATGCGCGGCGAGTTCGGTCTTGGCCTCGACGGCGTGATCCAGGCGCGGGCGACGGCCATGCATGGCATCCTGAACGGCATCGACCAGACCGTCTGGGACCCGGCGACCGATCCCGCGGTGGTGCCGTTCTCGGTGCCGCGGCTGGCCGCGAAGGGGCGCAACCGCGCGGCCCTGCTCGCGGAATTCGGCCTCGACCCGGATCTTCCCGGTCCGCTTGCCGTGCTGGTGTCGCGGCTGACGCCGCAAAAGGGCATCGACCTGCTGCCGCGGGTGATCGACGATTTCGTCCGGCTGGGCGGCGGTCTGTGCGTGCTGGGCTCTGGCGACGGCTGGGCCGAGCAGGAGATGCGTGCCATCGCCGAGCGTTATCCCGACCGGGTCGGCGTGCGCATCGGCTATGACGAGGTGCTGAGCCACCGCATGTTCGCCGGCGGCGACGCGGTGCTGGTGCCCTCGCGCTTCGAGCCCTGCGGCCTGACCCAGCTCTACGGGCTGCGCTATGGCTGCGTGCCGGTGGTTTCGGCCGTGGGGGGGCTCTTTGACACCGTGATCGGCGCCACCCCGGCGACCGAGGCGGCCAATGCCGCAACCGGCATCGTCTTCCATCCCGTCGACGCCCTTGCGCTGCAGCAGGCCTTGCGTAAACTCGTGTCCCTCTACCAGGACAGCAAGGGATGGAATGCGATGGTGCGGCGCGCAATGAAGGCCGACTGGGGCTGGGACCGTTCGGCCGCCGCCTATGCCGCCCTGTTCGACAGTCTCGTGCAGCCGTCATGATCCTCGCCGGAGATCCCTGCCGACCGGGGGCAACCCCGGCTGCAGGCGGGGTGAATTTCTCGATCTTCGCGGCCCATGCCGAGAAGGTCGAGCTGTGTCTGTTCCGCGGCGGGATCGAGGAGCGGATCGAGCTGCCCGAACGCTCGGGCGAGATCTGGCACGGCTTCGTGCCGGGGCTCGAGACCGGTGCGGAATACGGCTATCGCATCTCGGGCCCCTGGGCGCCCGAGATGGGGCACCGCTACAACCCCGCCAAGCTGCTGATCGACCCCTATGCGCGTGAGCTGACGGCGCCGCTGCGGTGGGACCCGCTGATGCAGGGCGGCGGCGGGCCGATGCGCCCGGACCGGCGCGACAGTGCGCCGGTGATGCCGCGCACGCGCGTCTGCACGGTCGAGAAACCGCTTTGGAACCGTCCGGCAACCCATTGGACGGAAACGGTGATCTACGAAGCCCATGTGAAGGGGCTGACGATGCGGCACCCCGATGTGCCGCCCGCGCTGCGCGGCACCTTCCGCGGTGTGGCGACGGAGCCGGTGATTGCCCATCTGCGCGCGCTCGGCGTCACCGCGATCGAGCTCCTGCCGGTCTGCGCCTTCATCGACGACCGCTTCCTCGTCGAGAAGGGCTTGCGCAACTACTGGGGCTATCAGCCTGCGGCCTTCTTCGCTCCCGAGCCGCGCTATGGCACGCGCGAGGATTTCCGCGCCATGGTGCGCGCACTGCACGCAGCGGGGATCGAGGTGATCCTCGACGTCGTCTTCAACCACACCTGCGAGGGCGACGGCGCCGGCCCGACGCTCAGCCTGCGCGGCGTCGACAACGCCGCCTTCTACCGGCTGGCCGAGGGCGGGCGCGCCTATGTCAACGACACCGGCACCGGTAATACGTTGAACCTCTCGCATCCCTTCGTGCTGCGCATGGTGATGGATTGCCTGCGCCACTGGGTCGAGGAGATGGGCGTCGACGGCTTCCGCTTCGACCTCGCCGCGACGCTTGCCCGCGACGCGACGGGCGGGTTCAACAGCGATGCCGCCTTCCTCTCTGCGCTGCGCCAGGACCCGGTGCTGTGCGGCGTGAAGCTGATCGCCGAGCCCTGGGACATCGGCCCGGGCGGCTATCGGCTGGGCGGTTTCCCGCATCCGTTCTCGGAATGGAACGACCGTTTCCGCGACGGGCTGCGGCGGTTCTGGCGCGGCGATGCCGGGCAGATGCCGGAGCTTGCACGCCGCATCTCGGGCTCGGCCGAGGTTTTCGACCACGCCGGACGGCCCGCGACGGCAAGCCTGAACTTCCTCACGGCCCATGATGGCTTCACCCTGCAAGACCTTGTTGCCTTTAACGAAAAGCACAACGAGGCGAATGGGGAAGCAAACCGGGACGGCCATAACGAGAACTATTCGCAGGCGCTCGCCGACCCCGAGGCGCAGCTTGCGCGCAAGCGCGCGCTGCTCGCCACGCTGATGATCTCGCAAGGCGTGCCGATGCTGCTGGGCGGCGACGAGATCGGCAACAGCCAGGGCGGCAACAACAACGCCTATGCGCAGGACAACCCGATCGGCTGGATCGACTGGAAAGGCGCCGACATGGCACTTGCGGCTTTTGTCGGCCGGCTCACCGCGATCCGCCGCGCCCATCCGGTGCTGCG
The DNA here is from genome assembly GCF_003664585.1 of Paenirhodobacter hankyongi. Taxonomy (GTDB): domain Bacteria; phylum Pseudomonadota; class Alphaproteobacteria; order Rhodobacterales; family Rhodobacteraceae; genus Rhodobacter; species Rhodobacter hankyongi. Next base: position 133,278 of record NZ_RCHI01000005.1, on the reverse strand, counting down.
CCAGCGCCGCTTCCTGCACGCCAAGCTGCGCGCCCAGGACGGCATGCGCGACCTGATCTGGTGGCGCCCGGACGGCATCGAACCCTCGCAGCGCGACTGGCTCGATGCGCAGGAGCGCTGCCTGTGCGCCGAGATCCGCGGCGCGGCCGAGGGCTATGAGGGCGAGGCGGCGGGCGAGGCCGTCTTCGTCATCTGCAACGCCGGCGAGGCGACCGAAGCGGTGCTGCCGCCCGGTCGCTGGACGTGCCTTCTCGACACCGCCAGACCCGATGCGCCCGAAGCCGCTCATCCCGCCGCAGTGACTTGCGTCGCCGCCCAATCTGTTCAACTGTTCGCCCGGCCCACGGCTCAAGAGGAGCACCCATGACGACCCATTCCACCACGCCCTTCGAGGGGCAAAAGCCCGGCACCTCGGGCCTGCGCAAGAAGACCCCGGTCTTCATGCAGCCGAATTTCCTCGAGAATTTCGTGCAGTCGACCTTCGACGCGATCGGCGGCGTGGAGGGCAAGACCCTCGTCCTCGGCGGTGACGGCCGCTATTTCGGGGCCGAGGCGGCGCAGACGATCCTGAAGATGGCGGCCGCGAACGGCGCCGCGCGGGTGATCGTCGGGCAGGGCGCCTGGCTCTCGACGCCGGCCGCCTCGAACATGATCCGTGCGCGCAAGGCGGATGGCGGGCTGATCCTGTCGGCAAGCCATAACCCCGGCGGCCCGAACGAGGATTTCGGGGTGAAATACAACAGTGCGAACGGCGGTCCGGCCCCCGAGGCGGTGACCGACGCGATCTTCGCGCGCACCAGGACGATCACCGAATATCGCAAGCTCGACGTGGCGGACGCCGACCTGTCGCGGCCCGGCGAGCAGCCGATGGGCGCGATGGTGGTCGAGGTCGTCGACCCCGTGGCGGCCTATGCCGACCTCATGGAAACTCTTTTCGATTTCAAGGCATTGCGCGGTCTTTTTCATGGCGGCTTCACGATGCGCATGGATTCGATGTGCGCCATCACCGGCCCCTATGCGACAGAGATCTTCGAAAACCGGCTGGGCGCTGCGCCGGGCACCGTGGTGCATGGCACGCCGCTGCCCGATTTCGGCGGCATGCACCCCGACCCGAACCCGACCTGGGCGCATGAGCTGATGGACGAGCTGATGGGCTCCGCGGCGCCCGATTTCGGCGCGGCCTCGGATGGCGACGGCGACCGCAACATGATCCTCGGCCGCGGCATCTATGTCTCGCCCTCGGACAGCCTTGCGGTGATCGCGGCGAATGCGACGCTGGTGCCCGGCTATGCCGACGGGCTGAAGGGGGTGGCGCGCTCGATGCCAACCTCGACCGCGGTCGACCGGGTGGCGCAGGCCCTTGGCCTCGACTGCTACGAGACGCCGACGGGCTGGAAGTTCTTCGGCAACCTGATGGATGCTGGCCGCGTCAGCCTGTGCGGCGAGGAAAGCTTTGGCACCGGTTCCGACCACGTGCGCGAGAAGGACGGGCTCTGGGCGATCCTGATGTGGCTCAACATCATCGCCGTGCGCGGTCAGTCGGTGGCCGAGATCATGGCCGAGCATTTCGCCCGCTATGGCCGGAACTACTATTCCCGCCACGATTACGAGGCCCTGCCGACCGAGGTCGCAAATGCCATGCTCGACGCGCTGCGCGCCCGGCTCGACGGCCTGAAAGGCACGGCATTGCAAGGACTTGTGGTCGAAAGTGCAGATGAATTCTGCTACACCGACCCGGTCGATGGCTCGGTCTCGGCGCATCAGGGCTTCCGCATCCTCTTCGAGGGCGGCTCGCGCGTGGTGTTGCGGCTCTCTGGCACCGGCACCGAGGGGGCGACGCTGCGCGTCTATCTCGAGCGCTACGTTGCCGGCCCCGAGGGCCTGAGCGAGGACCCGCAGGCGGCGCTGGCCCCGATCATCGCGGCGACCGAGGAGATCGTCGGCATCAAGGCCCGCACCGGCCGGCCGGGGCCGAACGTCATCTCCTGAGACTTAGGTCGAATAGTCAAACCCCGACGCGCGGATAGGCTGACGCCATGATCCGCGCGTTTTTCATATGGTTCTTGCTCGCCACACCGCTGCTTGCGGCGCCGCTGACGCGTGACGCGCTCGAGCCGATGATCGTCGCGCCCTATGCGCTTGGCGCGCCGGTCAATGACAAGGGCGTCTGGACGCTGCTGAACTCGGGTGGCGGCGAGGCCGGATATGTGTTTGAAACCGGGCCTTTGGCGCCGCTTCCGGGATTTTCGGGCCAGCCCATCGACATGCTGGTGATGCTCGATCGCGAGGGGCGTTTCATCGACGTTCGGCTGGTCTCGCAAAACGAGCCGATCTTCGTTTCGGGGCTGGGCGAGGCCCCGTTCCGCGCCTTTCTCGAACAGTATCGCGGCCACGCGATCAGCGAGCCGCTGGTGGTGGGCACGCCCTATGGCTCGGGCGCGGCGGCCTCGGACAATGTCTATCTCGACGGGGTGACGAAGGCGACTGCCTCGGTCCGGATCGCGCATGAATCGATCCTGGCGGCCACGCTTGCCGTCGCGCGCGAGAAGATGCAGGGCATCTCGGCCGGACCGCCGCCGCGGCCGGACCCGGAACTGGATGAGGCACTCGACTGGAAAGATATTCTAAATCAGGGCCTTGTAACCCGTCTTGTGGTCACGGAAGGACAGCTTGATGCGGCGTTCGCCGGCACCCTCTGGGCCGGTGACGGTGCGGGCGGCGATCCGGACGCCCCCTTCATCGACCTCTATGCCGTCGACCTTGGCCCACCGTCGATCGCGCGCGCGGTGCTGGCGCCCGGGACCTTGGCCGAGGTGCAGCGTTTTGCCGCCCGTGCGCCCGACGACGAGCTCTATCTGCTGATCGAGGCCGGGCGGCACGGGCTGGTGTCCGAAGATTTCGTGCGCAACACCGCGCCGGACCGGATCTCGGCCACGCAGGACGGATTGCCGCTGGCGCTGCGCGATGCCGACATCTTGCCGGATCTTGCGAAGGACGTTCCGCAAGATCTTGGCGATGCAACGAAAATGATCGTCCGCCTAGACCGCCGTCTGGGCTTCGATCCGACGCGGGAGTGGCAGCTGTCGCTGCAGGCGGTGCGACTGCACGGTCAGTTCCAACCCGAGGTGGGCACGACGCATTTCACCGTGGCGCTGCAGACGCCCGAGCGCTTCTTCGTCCGGCCCGAAGCCCCGAAGCAGCTTTCGCCCTTTGGCGAGGCGTTGCGCAACCGGGCAACGGATCTGAAGGTTCTCGCCGGTTTTCTCACCGTGCTGATCGCGGTGCTGCTGGCGCAGTCGCGTCTGGCGGGGCTGCGCGCCTTCACCCCGGTGCGCCTGAGCATCCTGGCCTTCGTCATTGGATTCATTGGATTCTGGGGGCAGGGGCAGCTGTCCGTGGTGACGCTCCTTGCGGTTATCCGCGGCATGACGGCGGGCGGGCTCGAGGTGCTGCTCTACGATCCCTTCGGCCTGCTGGTCTGGGCCGCGGCGATCCTCGGCTTTCTGCTCTGGGGCCGCGGCTTCTTCTGCGGCTGGCTGTGCCCCTTTGGCGCGCTGCAGGAATTTGCGCATCATCTCGGGCGCTTGCTCCGCCTTCCTCAGGTGGAACCGCCGGCCAGCCTGGCGCGTGCGCTGCTCTGGACCGGCCCCGTGGCGCTCACTGCGCTGATCGCCGTTGCGATCGCGGCGCCCGAGCACGCCGAGACCGCCGCCGAGGTCGAGCCCTTCAAGACCGCGATCACCGTGCATTTCGACCGGCCCTGGCCCTATGTGCTGTGGGCGGGCGGCTGGCTTGCCGTCTCGATGGTCTGGTTCAAGGGCTTCTGCCGCTCGCTGTGCCCGCTCGGCGCGGCGATGCGGGTGGGCGGGCTCTTGCGGCTGCGGCGCTGGATCCCGCGGCGGGCGGAATGCGGCACGCCGTGCCAGCTGTGCCGCGTGCGCTGTCGCTACGGCGCCATCGCGAAGACCGGAGAGATCCGCTATTCCGAGTGTTTCCAATGCCTTGACTGCGTAAAGATCCATGACGATCCGGCCACCTGCGTGCCGCTTGTCCTGGCCGCGCGGCGTAACCGGAGGGCGACATGAAGCGACGGCGGTTCCTGCAGATCTGCGCCGGGGCGGCGCTGGCCGGCCAACCGGCCACGGCGAGCGAATGGCGAGGAGAAGCCTTCGGCGCAGATGTCTCCCTGAAGCTTGCGGGCGAGGCGCCGATGGCCACGGTGCTGGCCGAAATCGCGGCCATCGAGGCGAGTTTTTCGCTCTACCGCGACAGCGAGCTCACGCGCCTCAACGCCGCGGGCCACGGGCCGGGATCGGACCGGATGCGTACGGTTCTGGCCTGTGCCGCCCGGGTCCATGCGGCGACCGGCGGCACCTTCGACCCCACGGTTCAGCCGCTTTGGCAGGCGCTGGCGCGGGGCGAAGACGGCCGCGCAGAACGTGCCAGCATCGGGTTTGACCGCATTGAAATCGCGTCTGAAATTCGGCTTGGAACAGGGCAGGGGCTGACCCTCAACGGCATCGTTCAGGGCCATGCCGCCGACCGCATCGCCGCGCTGCTGGCGAAGGCCGGGCTGACCGATTGCCTGATCGACATGGGCGAGTATGCGGCACTTGGCGGCCCCTATCGGCTGGGCATCGAAGACCCGGCGGCAGGGATGCTCGGAACGCGCGAGATCGGTTCGGGCGGACCGCGGGCGATGGCGACCTCGAGCCCCGCGGCGCTGCCCCTGCCGGGCGGCAGCCATATCCTCGGGCCGCGGGGCGAGGCGCCGCACTGGTCCACCGTCAGCGTCGAGGGCGAAAGTGCCATGCTCTGCGATGCCGCCTCGACCGCTTTCGTGCTGATGGACGCACGCGCCATCGAAAAGGCCCGCGCCGAGCTAGGGCTCGGCGCGGTGACACTGATCGATTTCGATGGAAACCTGAGCGTGATCTGAGGGTTGCGAGACAGGGTTGAAACCCCGTCTCAGCGCTCCGGCGGGCGGAAATCGACGCCATATCCGGCGAAGATCGCGGCAATCCGGCCGTCTTCCAGCGCCGAGGCCACCGCATCGTCGACCGCATAGGCAAGCGGCCGATGCTGCAGCGAGATCGCCGCGCCGAGCGTCCATTTCGACTTCGCTAGCCCCAGAAGCGGCGGCTCATGCACCGCGAGCCCCGGTGCAAGGTTCGCATCGAGTTCCGCGCGCGGGCCCATCACCGCCATCACCTCATGCGCCGAAAGCCCTGCCATCGCGGCCGCCGTGCTCTTGTAGCGGTGCACCTTGTCGGCCGTCGCCCCATGCGCCACCGAGGTCAGGAAGAAATCCGAGATCGAGTCATTCTCGACCCCGACCGGATCGAAGCGGAACACCGCCGGCACCGGGCCCTTCTCGGGGTAATCCGCCGTGCCATAGGCGATCGCCAGCCGCTCGACCGCGTATTGGCCGGTGAACACCACCTGATCGAAACGGCACGCATATTCAACGTCATAGGGCACGTGCAGCATGACGTCGGAAACCCGGCCGCCGACCGTCGCGCCCTTGTAGACATAGTTCAGCAGATCGGCATCAAGCGTCTCGCTCGAGGTCACCAGACGGATGCGCGCCTTCACCCCGAGATCGGCGGCGATCAGATTGGCCAAGTCGACGTCGATGCCGCGCGGCGTGCCATCCTCCGACCAGGACCAGGGGCGGAAATCGTCGTAGAGCGCGAATTCCATCCAGCCGTCCTCGCGGATCTGGTCAAGCGAGCGGCCGATATCCTGCGCAAAGGTGTTTTGCGGCTTCTGATCCGGGGCGACACCCTTGCAGGCGGCATGGGCAAGGCCGGGCACAAGACCCAGCCCGCCCAGCACCGCCGCAAGAACCAGCCCCCGCCGCGTGAGACGGGCCATGGCTCACTCCGCCGCGGAGAGGCCGATGGTCAGCACCTCGGCGGCGTGCTTGAAGCTTGCCGGATCCGAGGTGAGGGCGGCGGCGGCGCGGCTGACCGCGCTGTCGGCCACCGGCGCCCCCGAAGCGGTGGCGACCTGCGAGGCGATCTCGCTCAGCTCGGCCTTGATCGCCGCCTCGTCGCCTTCGCCCTTCATCAGCTCGTCGCGGATCGCATGAAGCCGCGCCGAATGGGCATCAAGCGCGCCGTCCTCGGGACGGGTCTCGATATAGGTGCGGATCGCCCAGCCGGCCTTCTGCCCCAGAACCTCACCGAAGGCCGGCATCTTGGTGGTGCCGTTCTGGGTGAAGCCGTGCTGGAAACGCTCGACAAACCACTCGTCGCCGCTCTCGTTCGCCTCGAGATAGCGCAGGTCGGGGGCCAGACCGCCCGACACGGCGCCCAGACCGTGGCAGCGCGCACAGTTCTGGTTGAAGCCGGAATCGCCGATCTGCACGGCCTTGGCCCAGACCTCCTCGCCGGCCTTGTCGGCGCGATAGGGGTTCTCGGTCAGCCAGTCTTCGCCCACCTCGGGCAGGGCGTCGGTGTTCACCGGCTGCGGTGCCACATCGCCATGCGCCCAAAGCTGGACGGGGGCGATCAGCCCGGCCATCGTCAGTGCCGCCAGCAGGCGGCGGGTGCGGACATCGAGCATGTCTCCCTCCCTCTCGATCCTCGTGTTTCCCGACATAAGCTGCGTTGCGGCATCGCTGCCATTCGACCTTCGTCGGGATCTGCGGCGAGTCTGCCTGATCCGGGTGGGGCGGCGTATTGGCCATTGGTCTAATAGGCCCCGCACGGCCCGCCCCCTAGGGTGGGTGACGGAGGGCCCGCACCCTTGCGCGGGCGGGGAGGACAGGATGTTTCATCGGATTGGCCGCGTTTTTGCGGTGCTGGCGCTTGGCCTTGGCCTTGGCGCCGCCCAGGCTCAGGATCTGCCGGTGCTGACGGTGGCCGCGCTCGAGGGCGGCACGGTCAATTGGGAGCTCGACACCATCCGCCATTACGGGCTCGACCGGGCGGCGGGGTTCACCCTTGCGGTGATGCCGGTCGCGGGCAATCCGGCGGCGCAGGTGGCGCTGCAGGGCGGTACGGCCGATGCGATCGTGACGGACTGGTTCTGGGTCGCGCGGATGCGGGCGACGGGACAGGATTACCGCTTCCTGCCCTATTCGAAGGCGGTCGGCGGCATGTTCGTGCGCGCTGACAGCTCCGTCCAGGAAGTGACCGATCTGAAAGGGAAAAAGATCGGCATCGCGGGCGGGCCGCTGGACAAGAGCTGGCTCGTGCTGCGGGCCTGGGCACTGCAGGCGGGCGGCTTCGATCTGGCGAAGGAGACCGAGCAGGTCTTTGGCGCGCCGCCCTTGATCCTGCAGGCCGGGCTTTCGGGCGAGGTCGATGCGGCGATCAACTTCTGGCATTTCAACGCCAAGATGCAGGCCGCGGGGATGCGGCAGCTGATCTCGGTTGCCGAGGCGGCGCAGGCGCTTGGCCTTGATCCCGAAACGCCGCTGCTCGGCTATGTCGTCTCGGGAAAGCTGGTCGAGGAAAAGCCCGCGCTGGTTGCGGCGCTGGCGCAGGCCTCGCGCGCGGCGAAGGCGCGGCTTGCCACGGATGACACCGCCTTCGACCGGCTGCGGCCGCTGATGAAGGCGCAGGACGACGCGCAATATGCGGCGCTGGTCGCGGGCTATCGTGCCGGCATTCCGGCACCGGGCCCGGTCGACGAGGCGGCGGCGGCGAAGATGTTCGCGCTGATGGCGGTGCTGGGCGGGGCCGATCTTGTGGGCCCGGCGACGGCGCTGCCGCCCGGCGTGTTCCTGCCGGACTGAGCCGATGAGCAGCGTCGCACGCACAGGGCTGGCCCGGACGGCGCGCAGCGAGGTGCCGAAACCGCCCTCGCTGCGCGGCCTGTTCCGCGTGCTGGCCTCGCTGGCCGTGCTGGTGCTGCTCTGGGCCGGGCTGTCGGCGCTTCTCGCCGATCCGCTGCGCGCGCCCGGGCCACAGCAGGTGCTGCCGGCGCTCTGGCAGGGGATCGTCTCGGGGGCGATCCTGCCCGATCTGGCCGCCACGTTGCGCCGCGTCGGGCTGAGCTTTGTGCTCGCCATGGCGGCGGGGACGGCGGCGGGAATCGTCCTTGGCCTGATGCCGCGGCTCGACCGCTGGCTCGATCCGTGGCTCACCGTCTTCAACACCATCCCGGCGCTGGTCACCATCGTGCTGTGCTACCTCTGGATCGGGCTGAACGAGAGCGCGGCGATCGCCGCGGTGGCGCTGAACAAGGTGCCGCTCGTCACGCTGATGCTGCGCGAGGGGGTGCGGGTGCTCGACGCGGACCTGGCCGCGATGGCACAGGTCTACCGGATGGGGTGGCTTGCACGGCTGCGCCACATCGTCCTGCCGCAACTGGTGCCGCATCTGGTGTCGGCGGCGCGCGCGGGGCTGGCGCTGATCTGGAAGATCGTGCTGGTGGTCGAGTTCCTGGGACGCTCGGACGGCATCGGGTTCCGCCTTCACCTCGACTTCCAGGTGTTTGATATCACAGGGGTTCTGGCGAATGCTCTGGCCTTCGTCGCGGTCATGCTGGCGCTCGAGGCGCTGCTGATCGCGCCGCTCGCGGCGCGCGCCGCAAGATGGAGGACGCAATGATCGCCCTCGATCTGACCGCGAAAAGTTTCGGTGCGACCCAGGTGCTCGGCCCGATGCGGCTGCGCGTCGAGCCGGGCGAGGTGCTGGGCATCTCGGGCCCCTCGGGGGCCGGCAAAAGCACGCTGCTGCGCATCCTCGCGGGCATCGACCGCCGCTTCGAGGGGGGGCTCGAGGCGCCGGGCCGCCGCGCCATGGTGTTCCAGAGCCCGACGCTGATGCCCTGGCGACGGGTGATCGACAATGTCACGATCCCGACCGGCGCCACGACAGCCGAGGCCGCCGAGATGCTCGCCCGCGTCGGCCTTGCTGGGCTGGAGCGGCGCTGGCCCGGACAGCTTTCACTCGGTCAGGCACGGCGGGTGGGGATTGCACGCGCCTTCGTCGGGCGCCCCGAACTCCTGATCCTCGACGAGCCCTTCGCCTCGCTCGATGCCGAGCGGATCGAGGATCTGCTTGCCCTCACCGCCGCGCTGATCGCCGAGACCCGGCCGGCCGTGGTTTTGGCGTCGCATGCCGAGCACGAACTTGCGACGCTTGCCACCCGCCGCGCGCGGCTGGACGGCCGGCCGGCGCGGCTGATCGAGGATCAGCGCGAGCGGGTGCGGGCGGGCTCGTAACCCAGGAGCGCCAGCCCGAAGAAGAGGGCGAAGGCCAGCACCGTCCAGCCAAGCGCGGCAAGGTTCAGCTGACCGTAGAGCGCAAAGCGCACAAGCTCGACCGCATGGGTGAAAGGGTTGATTTCACAAAGGGTTGCAAGGAGAGGTGAACTCTCCTGCATCTTCCACAGCGGGTAGAGCGCGGTTGACAGGAAGAACATCGGGAAGATCACGAAATTCATCACCCCGGCGAAGTTTTCAAGCTGGCGGATACGGGCCGAGAGGAACAGCCCGAGCGCGCCCAGCATGATCCCGGCCAGCGCCAGCGCGGGCAGCGCGGCAAGGTATCCAACGGCGCTGAACTTCAGGCCATAAAACCATGCGATCCCAAGGAAAACCGCCACCTGCAGCAGCCCGACCATGGCCCCGGCCAGCAATTTCGCGCCGAGCAGGAACCAGCGCGGCCAGGGTGCCGTCAGCATCAGCCGCATCGTGCCGCTTTCGCGATCGTTCACCAGCGAGAGCGAGCTCTGCATCCCGGAAAACAGCAAGATCATCCCGCAAAGCCCTGGAACGATGTAGGTTTCATAGCTGATATAGGTCTTGTATGGCGGGATGATCGACAGACCGAGTGCCGCCCGGAACCCCGCGGCGAAGACAAAAAGCCAGACCAGTGGCCGCACCAGCGCGGCGAAGAAACGCTCGCGCTGCGTGACGAATCGGGCAAGCTCGCGGGTAATGATGGCGCGGGCGGCGATCAGGGCCTTCATGCGGCGGCTCCGGTCCGGGCGAGGAACCACTCGGCCAAGGGGGTCGCGCCGGTGACGGCATCGACCCGGCCGGCAGCGGCAACGCGGCCCTGATGCAAGAGCACAAGGTCATCGTCCGGGTGCAGCTCGTCCACCAGATGCGTCGCCCAGAGCACCGAGATCCCCTCGGCGGTCAGCGCATGGACATGGGCGGTGATCGCGGCGCGGGCCGGGGCGTCGAGGCCCACGGTCGGCTCGTCAAGCAGCAGGAGCCGCGGCGCATGGATCAGCGCGCGGGCGATCTCCATCCGCCGCCGATGCCCGCCGTTCAGTGCCGCGACCTTCTCGCCGGCGCGCTCCTCCATCCCCAGCCGGGCCAGCGAGGTGGCGATCCGTTCCCGCGCCTCCGCTCCGGAAAGCCCCTGCAAGGCCGCGAAATACTTGAGATTTGCGAAGACGGAGCGGTCGAGGTCATAGGTCGGCGCCTGATAGACCACACCGATCCGGGCCAGCGCCGCACGCGGGCTGCGGCCAAGGTCGTGGCCGCCCACGCTGACGACGCCGGGGGCCGGTCGGATCAGCCCGGTCAGCACCGCCATCAGCGTCGACTTGCCCGCGCCATTGGGGCCGAGGAGCGCACAGAACCGCCCCTCGGGCACGGCGAAGGACACGTCGCGCAGCGCCGGCTTGCGGCCCCAGTCGTGGCTCAGCCCGGCGACGCGCAACGCTTCAGTCAATGGTGATCTCCAGCCGCTGCTCGGCGCCGGAGGAGCCGGGAATGGCCAGGCTGTAATGCCCGGGCTTCACCGCGACGAAGCCGATCTCCATCGTGCCGGCGCGGTCGAACTCGATTGAATGCAGGCCCATCGGGCGGACCTCCAGCCCCTTGATGACGACCTCGTCGACCCAGATCGCGCGGAAGAAATCGGCACCGGAAAGGCCAATCTCGCCAGAGCCATCGGCGGTGATCTTCACCTCGTAGTAATGGCCCGACTTGAGCGCCCAGGGGCCGCCGAGCGGCTCGCCCACCGAGAGGATCACCTCGGGCAGCTCGGACTTGTTCGGGCCAGCGAGCAGGCCCGCCGGCGGCGCGGCATCGTCGTCATCGTCCTCGGCAAGCGCAGGATGGGCGAGCATCAGGCTCAGAAAGCACATCAGGAAAGCAATGGAACGCATTGAAATACCTTTCTTCGTCAGGGAGTCTGGCGCGCGGCAGCGCCCCAGGGGAAGCGGCCGACCTTGATCGTCGCGACGGGCTCGAGGCTTGCCACGTCGATCACCGTCACGTCACCCGAAACGCCGTTGGTGGTGAAGAGCCTGGTCTGATCGGGCGAGAACGCCATGTGCCAGACGCGGCGGCCGACGAGGATGTAGCGCTCGACCGTCAGCGTCTTCGCATCGACCACGGCGATGTGGTTCGCCGGGCCGAGGGCAACAAAAACCTTCGTCGCATCGGGCGAGAAGAGCATCCCCACCGGCTGGATCTTTTCGGCCCGCACCCCCTTGATCGCGAAGGAGATCTTGCCTTTCTCGACCTGCGTCGCGGCATCGAACACCGCAACCGTGCCGCCGATTTCCGAACTCACCCAAAGCTCGGATCCGTCGGGGCTGAACTCGGCGTGTCGGGGGCGCGAGTCGACCAGAGAATTCGCAATGATCTTGTGGGTTTGCGTGTCGATCCAATGGGCCATGTTGGTGGTTTCCGAGGTCGTCACCTGGACCTTGCCATCGGGCGAGATGCCCATGCCCTCGGGCTCGACGCCGACGTCGATCTGCGCCACCACCTTGCGGGTCTGGGTGTCGACCACCGTCGTCACCGCGTCATTCTCGTTCGCGATGTAGAGAAGCCGGTCATCGGGGGCGAGGACGAACTGTTCGGGATCGTCGCCCGAGGGCAGATCGTGCAGCACGGTGCCGGTGTCGGGGTCGATCACCTGCACCGCATTGCTGTCCGAGGCGCAGACGTAGAGGTATTTGAAATCCTTTGAAAAGGTGACGCCGCGGGGGCGTTCGCCGATGGGATAGGTCGCGGTCACCGCCAGCGTGTCGACGTCGATCACGCTCAGCGTGTCGTCCATCTCGTTCGTCACCCAGATCTCGTCAGCGAGGGCCGGCGAGGCGAGCAGGGTGGTCAGCAACAGGGTCCGGATCATTTCGCGCCTCCGAAGGCAGTGCATTGGGTTTCGGGCCGGTCGGGGCCGAGGGTGTCGAGCTCGTTCGTGGCGTGCAGGAAGCCCTCGAACGGCGCCTGCGCCACCACGGCGCGCTCTGTGACGATCGGGATCGGCTGGCGCAGCTGGCCATCCCAGTCGCGAAAGCCGAGCGGGCGGCCGAGAAAGCCGCCGATGCGGGCCTTGTCGGAAAGGAGGTAGCCGCGCAGCGTGGCGGCATCGGTGGCCTTGGTGCGCGTCGCGGCCTCACCGATTGCGGCAATGGCGACCCAGGCGGCATAGTCGTCGGCACTCATCTCGCGTCCGGCCAGGTCGCGAAAGCGGTTTTGCAGCTGCGCGGCGCCGTTCTGTTCGACCACGCCGGCCCAGCCGACGGGCTTTGCCCCCTCGGAGCCCGCCAGCGGGCGCGGCAGCCAGGTGTTATAGGCGACATAGCGGGCGAAATCGCCGGGCTCGTCCGCCACCAGCAGCAGGTCATGCTCGGGCAGGTCCTGGGTGAAAAGCGGCACCTCGGCGGCGGCGGCGCGGCGCATGTTGGCGTCGAAATCCCAGGTCTTCTCGGCGGCGAGCGACAGGCCGAATTTCGTCAAAGATGCCCGCAGCGCCGCGGCATAGGCGCGGTCCTCGGGCAGCGTGCCCTCGATCATCGCCAGATGCGTCCAGCGCTTCGTCACGATGAACTGCGCCAGCGCATCGGTGCGCATCGCATAGGAGGGCAGGGTGTGCAGCACATTCGCCCGGCAATCGGTGCCGCGCAGCGCCTCATCCGGCGCATCGGTGTTGAAGATCAGCGCGCCCCGCGCCTCGGGCAGATCGGCCAGCGCCAGCAGATCGGCCGCGGGCGCGCGCACGACGAGAACCCGCGCACCGTCGGCCAGCGCCGCCCTGGCCGCGGGCAGGAAGTCCGCCTCGGGCGGCACCACGGTCTCGACCAGCCGATACTCCTGCCCGGTGAACTTGCCGGTCGTGGCAATGTCGGCCAGCGACAGCCGCGCACCATCAAGGCCAAGCGTCGCGGGCTCGGCCTGCATGTTCGACAGCACCGGCGGCGGCACGACCTGCCGCTCGAGCCAGTCGATCCGCAGCATCTCTGCCTGCGCCCCGGTCGCGCCCGCAAGCCCGCCGGCCAGCACTCCTGCCAGCATCCGTTTCATGACGTCCTCCCTCCGGCCAAGGTGGGCGGGCCGGTCGCGCCCCCGCAATACGACCAATGTCTAGGTCGGGCGCGGACCCGCGCGCGCTAGGCTGGAGGCAGGAGGACTCGCGATGAAGACATGGATGCTTGCAGCGATCACCTCGGCGCTGGCGCTGCCGGGCTTCGCCGAGGAACCCGGGGGCGATCTGAACCCCGAGGAGCTGACGATCGAGCGGGTGCTGCGCGACGTCGGCCGCGGCGAGACCTCGATGACGAATTGCGCGACGGGCTATTTCATCACCAAGTCGGGCCGCCATGTCGAGGCGCGCGGCCTGTTCGAGCGCTGCGCCGCGGATGGCTGGACCGGGGCGATGACCTGGATGAGCCAGCTTGACGACAACGGGCTTGGCGGGCCGCTCGATCCGCAGGCGGCGGCCGAATGGGACCGGCAGGCGGCCGAGGCGGGCGACCCGGTCGGCGCCTTCAACTTCGGGCTCGACCTGATGCGCGGGCGCGGTGTGGCGCGCGACGAGGCGCGGGGCAGGGCGATGGTCGACCGCGCCGCCGAGGCGGGGCTGCCGGTGGCGCGCCGGCTGCAGGGCGCAGACTATGACCTCGACGAGGTGACCCCCGACGCGGACAACTGGAAATATGCGCCGCTGTCGTGAGAACCGCGACCAAAGTCGCATGACGGGTTTGACCTGCATCAAGCCCGGAGGTGGCGTCCCCGACCTAACCTTCCCCCAGCTCAGACACAGGAGAAAGCGCATGTTCCCCAAAGCCTTCGGCGCCGCAGCGGCGCTGTGCCTCGCGGCCCTTGGCGGCGCCGCCACGGCGGCCGACACCACCGACGCGGTGAAGATCGCCGCCGGCAAGGCCTATTTCGACAGCACCTGCCATCGCTGCCACTCGGTCGATGCCGACAAGAAGAGCTATGGCCCGCTGCTTGACGGTGTGGTCGGCCGCCGCGCCGGCACCTTCCCGGGCTATCCCTATTCCGAGGCGCTGCAGAAGGCGGGCTTTGTCTGGACGCCCGGCGCCCTGCGGGCCTGGATGGAGGCGAACGACAAGTTCGTGCCGGGGACCAAGATGCGCCATGTCGGCATCGAGGATCCGACGGTGCAGGACTTCATCGTCACCTATCTCGCAAGCCTCAAGAAATAAGGGATATTTCCTGGCCTCAGGGGCGTGCGCGGAATCTCCGCGCGCGCCCCCTTTTGCATCTGCCGCCCCCCGTCCGGGGGTCGTAAGACCAATGGACAATATACCTCTCGCGCCGCTCACCGATACTTGAACCCGAGTCCGCTCCCGGTGCGCAGTGCCCGGCCGGCGGGCAGGGAGTGATCGGGAGATCGGGAGGACGACTGCGATGAACCGTTTTGTTCTGGCCACGGTGCTGGCCATCACCTGTCTCGGCACGGCGGCCATGGCCGGCGTGACCGAGGAGGACCTGCTGAAGGATCAAGAAAGCACCGAGAACGTGCTGACCAACGGGATGGGGCGCAACCTGCAGCGCTACAGCCCGCTCGAGATCCTGAACAAGGACAACGTCAAGAACCTGGTGCCGGCCTGGGCGTTCTCGCTGGGGGGCGAGAAGCAGCGCGGCCAGGAAAGCCAGCCGCTCGTCTACGACGGGATGATGTACATCACCGGCTCGTATTCGCGCATGTATGCGATCGACCTGAAGACCGGCAAGGAAGTCTGGCAATATGACGCCCGCCTGCCCGAGGGCATCCTGCCCTGCTGCGACGTCATCAACCGCGGCGCGGCGATCTTCGGCGACAACATCTATTTCGGCACGCTCGACGCGCGCATCCTCGCGCTCGACCTGAAGACCGGCAAGGTCAAGTGGAACAAGAAGATCGCCGATTACAAGGAGGGATACTCCTACACCGCGGCGCCGCTGATCGTGAACGGGCTCGTCGTCACCGGCAACTCGGGCGGTGAATTCGGCATCGTCGGCGAAGTGCAGGCGCGCGATGCCGAGACCGGCGAGCTGGTCTGGACCCGGCCGATGATCGAAGGCAACATGGGCACCTACATGGGCAAGGAAAGCACCATGACGGGCACGCTCAACGCGACCTGGCCGGGCGACATGTGGAAGACCGGCGGCGGCGCGACCTGGCTGGGCGGCTCCTATGACGCCGACACCGACACGCTGATCTTCGGTGCGGGCAACCCGGCGCCCTGGAACAGCCACCTGCGCAACGCCGGCACGCCGGTCGAGGGCAACAAGGGCGACAACCTCTATGCCGCCAGCCGCGTCGGCATCGACCCGAAGACCGGCGAGATCAAGTGGCACTTCCAGACCACGCCGCGCGAGGGCTGGGACTTCGACGGCGTGAACGAGGTCGTGGGCTTCGTCGACAAGGACGGCAACAAGCGCTACGCCACTGCCGACCGCAACGGCTTCTTCTATGTTCTGAACCGCGCGGACGGCAAGTTCGTCTCGGCCCATCCCTTCGTCAAGGAAATCAACTGGGCCAAGGGCATCGATGAGAACGGCCGGCCGATCTACAACGAGGAAAACCGCCCCGGCGCCCCCGATGCCGCGGCCGAAGGCGGCAAGGGGCAGCAGGTCTTCGCCGTGCCCTCGTTCCTTGGTGGCAAGAACTGGATGCCGATGGCCTACAACCAGAAGACCGGCCTGTTCTACGTGCCCTCGAACGAATGGGGCATGGACATCTGGAACGAACCGATCAGCTACAAGAAGGGCGCGGCCTATCTGGGCGCGGGCTTCACCATCAAGCCGCTGTTCGAGGATTACATCGGCTCGCTGAAGGCGATGGACCCGAACACCGGCGAGGTGAAGTGGGAATACAAGAACGGTGCGCCGCTCTGGGGTGGCGTGATGTCGACCGCGGGTGGCCTTGTCTTCACCGGCACCCCCGAGGGTGAATTCATCGCCTTCGACGCCGACACCGGCGAGAAGCTGTGGTCGTTCCAGACCGGCTCGGGCATCGTCGGCCAGCCGATCACCTGGGAACAGGACGGCGAGCAATATGTCTCGGTCATGTCGGGCTGGGGTGGCGCGGTGCCGCTCTGGGGCGGCGAGGTCGCGAAGAAGGTGAACTACCTGAACCAGGGCGGCATGGTCTGGACCTTCAAGCTGCCGAAGCAGCTCGCCTCGGCGAACTGATCGTCACGAGTGGCCTTGGTTGGGGGGCGCGGGGGAAACCTCGCGCCCTTTCCGGTGCCGGGCGCTCCGACCAAAGGACAGTATGGCGCGCGGGCGGGGCTTGCTAGGGTGAAGACAAGCCCGCAAGATCGGGAAAGAAGACCACAGGATCGCAAGATGACCCATTCCGCGCCGGCCCAACATCGTGGCGATTTCCGCTCGGCCCTGATCGTCGACGACCATCCGCTGTTCTGCGATGCGCTCGGCATGACGCTGCAGGCGGTGGCGGGGATCGAGGAGATCGCCCAGGCCGACCGGCTGTCGGTGGCGCTCGAGCGGATCGAGGGGCAGGGGCCGCGCCCCGATGTCATCGTGCTCGACCTCAACCTGCCCGACGTGAACGGGCTCGAGGGGCTGATGAGCCTGCGCGCGGCGGCGCCCGATCTGCCGATCGTCGTCGTCTCCTCGGTCGACGAGCCGCGGGTGATCCGCTCGGCGATCCTCGCGGGCGCGGCGGGCTTCGTGCCCAAGCATTCGAAGCGCGAGCTCTTCCGCGCGGCCTTTGCCGCGATCGCGCGGGGCGAGACCTTCGTGCCCGAAAGCACCGGCGAGACGCTCGCCGAGGGCAACGGGATGACGCCGCAGGACGAGGCGATCCGCCGGCTCAGCGCGCTCACCCGGCAGCAGGCGAACATCCTCGAGCAGATCTGCGCCGGCAAGATGAACAAGCAGATCGCCTATGACCTCTCGATCGCCGAGACCACGGTCAAGGCCCATGTCACCGCGATCATGCGCAAGCTCGGCGTCTACAGCCGCACCCAGGCGGTGCTTCTGGCACGCGAGGCGCAGACCACCGGGGCATTGCCCGGAAGCTGGCAATCGCGCTAGGCTGGCCCGGGGAGGAGCCCATGCCTGAGAAACCGAACGCCCGTGACGGTGCGCCGGGGCCATTGCCGTGCCCGGTGTCCGCCTCGGCCCCCGCCGGGGCCGAGAACCTGATCGCGCGGCTGGCCTGCGGCCTTGGCCCCGGCCCCTTCGCGCAGGTCTTCCTGTTCGCCAGCCCCGCCGCCGATCTGGGCGCCCTGTGCGCTGAAGCCGAGGCGGCCTTTCCGCGCGCCCTTGTCTGCGGCTGCACCACGGCGGGCGAGCTGACCGGGGCGGGCTATGACGAGGGGCAGGTGGTGGCCTTCGCGCTGCCGCAGGCGGGCTTCGAGGTCGAGATGCTGCTGATCGAGAACCTCGACCGGCTCGACCCGAAGGCGCTGATCGGCGAGGTGCTGCGCGCCCGTCAGGGGCTGGGCCGGCGCGCGGGCGCGGCGATCCACGAATTCGCGGTGCTGCTGGTCGACGGGCTCTCGGGCGAGGAGGACCGGCTGGTCGCCCAGCTGTCGGGCGCGCTTGGCGCGGTGCCGATCGTCGGCGGTTCGGCGGGCGATGGCGGTGCCTTCCGCCGCACCGAGATCTGCGCGCGGGGCAGGGTGCTTGGCAATGCCGCGGTGCTCAGCCTGGTGCGCTCGTCCTGCGCGGTGCAGCCGTTCTCGCTCGATCACCTGCAGCCCACCGGGCGGCGGATGGTGGTGACCGGCGCCGATCCGGCGCGCCGCGTCGTCACCCGGATCAACGACGAGCCCGCGGCGCAGGAATATGCGCGCCTGCTGGGCCTTGCACCCGAACAGCTGTCGCCCTTCGTCTTCGCCTCGCACCCGGTGCTGGTGCGCGCGGGCGGGCGCCACCATGTGCGCGCGATCCAGTCGGTCGGACCCGACGGCGCGCTGATCTTCTTCGCCGCGATCGCCGAGGGGCTGGTGCTGACGCTGGCCGAACCCACCGACATCGCCGAGCACCTCGAGCGCGAGCTGGCGGCCCTCGCGCGCGACGGCGCGCCCTCGGCGATCCTCGGCTTCGACTGCATCTTCCGCCGGATCGAGGCGACGGCGCGGCAGCGGGTGCGGGCGGTCTCGGAAACGCTCGCGCGGCACCATGTCACCGGCTTCTCGACCTATGGCGAACAGATCGGCGCGATGCATGTGAACCAGACGATGACCGGCCTTGCCTTCTTCCCGCCCGGAGAGACGCGATGAGCGGGCAGGGGATGGACGCCGATCTGGCGCTCTCGCTGGTCGATCCGGCCGACAGTCTGGCGCGGCAGAACGAAAAGCTGCTGACCATCGCCGGCGCGCTGATCCGCCATGCCGAGGAGATGACCGAGGACCGCGGCGCCGGCTTTGCCCAGTTCCAGCGCGCCGCGATGCTGGAGGAACAGGTGCGCGAGCGCACCCGCGACCTCGAACGCGCGCTGGACCTGCTGAACGCCTCGAACGCGCGGCTCGCCGATGCCAATCGCGAGACCGAGACGACGCGGCAGAACCTCGCCGCCGCGGTCGAGACGCTGCACGAGGGCTTTGCGCTCTTCGACAGCAACGAAATCCTCGTCATGTGCAACACGCGCTTCAATGCGCTCTTGCCCGATATCCGCGACCAGCTGGTGCCGGGGCTGCATTTCTCGGACTATCTGCGCACCGCCGCCAGCTCGCGCCACCTGGGCATGGCCGACGGCATGACGCCGGAGACCTGGATCGAGATGCGCCAGCTGCGCCACGAGCAGCACCATTTCATCCTGACCCAGAGAATGGGCGAGGACCGCTGGGTGCAGGTCTCGGAACACCGCACCCA
The DNA here is from genome assembly GCF_003664585.1 of Paenirhodobacter hankyongi. Lineage (GTDB taxonomy): Bacteria > Pseudomonadota > Alphaproteobacteria > Rhodobacterales > Rhodobacteraceae > Rhodobacter > Rhodobacter hankyongi. The sequence goes on along the minus strand of NZ_RCHI01000005.1, from coordinate 114,272 downwards.
GGACGGCGGCACGGTGATCCTGCAGACCGAGGTGACCGACCTGATCCGCGCCGAGCGGCGCGAGCGGGGGCGGATGCTCGACGATCAGGCGGCGGTCTTGCGCGCCACGCTCGAGCACCTGAACCTCGGCGTGTGCATCTTCGACGCGCGGCTGCATCTGCTGGGCTGGAACGGGAAGATGGCCGATTTCCTGACCCTGCCGCGCAACCGGCTGCGCGCGGGGATGCATTTCGACACGCTGCTCGAACAGGTGCGCAACCAGTTCATCTTCCCGAACGGGCTCAGCGCCTATCGGCTGGCCGACTGGGTGCGCCGCGCGCGCCGGCGCGACCATTTCCAGATGGAGGTGCGCCACGAGGGCGGGCAGATCTACGAGATCTTCGCGCAGGAGCTGCCCGACGGCGGCTTTGTGATCTCGCTCGCCGATGTCACCGCGGAACGGTCCGCCCTCGCCGCGCTCGAGCGCGCGAACGAGACGCTCGAGGCCCGGGTGGCCGAGCGCACGCTCGAACTCGAGGATGCGCTCGAACGGGCAGAGCGGGCGAATGCCTCGCGCTCGCGCTTCGTCGCGGCGGCCAGCCACGACCTGTTGCAGCCGCTCTCGGCAGCCAAGCTCTATCTGACCTCGCTTGGCGATGACGCGATCAGCCCGACGGCGCGCGGCACGCTGGAAAAGGCGCAGAACGCGCTTCTGTCGGTCGAGGGCATCCTTGGCGCGCTTCTCGACATCTCGCGCCTGGAATCGGGCCGGGTCGCGGTCGACATGGCACCGGTGGCACTCGGCCCGATGTTTCGCGCACTCGCCGACGAATTCACCCCGATCGCCGCGCTGAAGGGGATCGAGCTGGTGATCCGGCCGACCGAGGCCGTGGTGATCTCCGACCGGGCCTATCTGCGGCGGATCCTGCAGAACCTGATCTCGAACGCGATCCGCTATACCGAGCACGGCCGCGTCGCGGTGCTGACGCGCCGGCGCGGCACGATGCTGCGCGTCGAGGTGCGCGATAGCGGCACAGGCATCGCCGAGGAGGATCAGGAGCTGATCTTCCGCGAGTTCCACCGGCTGAACGCCCATGCCTCGGCCTCCGAGGGGATGGGGCTTGGCCTGGCGATCGTCGAGCGCGCCGCGGCGGTGCTGGGCCATCCGCTCGGCCTGCGCTCGGCACCGGGCTGCGGCTCGACCTTCAGTGTCGGGCTGCAACCGGTGGCGGGCCCGGTGCCGCGGCCCGAGGGGGCGGCGGTGTCCGTCGAGGCGCGCGACATGGAGACGCGCGATCTGCTCGTGCTGCTGGTCGAGAACGACGCGGCGCTCGCCGGCGCGATGGTGCAGCTTTTGGAGAAATGGGGGGTGACGGTGCTGGATGTGGCGAGCGGTGAAGAGGCGCTCGAGCTGATCGATGCGACCGGGGTCGAGCCGGACATCTGCCTGATCGACTTCCAGCTTGGCGACGGGATCGACGGGCTCGACTGCCTGAGCGGTCTGCGGGCCCGGCTGGGCGACGTGCCGGCGCGGATCGTCACCGCCGACCGCAGCGAGGCGCTGCAACGCCGGGCAACGGCGATGGGGGCGCAGATCATGGCGAAACCGATCCCGCCGTCGGAACTGGCGGCGGTTCTGTTCGGTCGCCAAAGACGCGGCTGAGCCTGTCGCAGGGGCCGTTTTTGTGGCGCGCCCAATTAGCCAATAATCGGTATTATGTAAATTCAGAACACCATCCGGGCCAGTTTTGGCCGGTCCCCGGCAGATCTGCCCGCGAAACGATGCCAAGGCCGTGTTTTCAATTCCTTGGCGATTGAATCTTTCCTGCGCCGGGTGCAATCAGGAGCCGATCGCGACCTATCGCGCAAGGAGGATTCCATGTCACTCGATCTCGACGGTCTGGCGCTGGCGCCCGAGCTCGCCGATGTGATGCAGCGGCTCAGCATCGTCGGTGCCCGGCTGCAACGCCTGATCGCCCGCAACGGCATCGAACAGGACCTGTCGGCCGCCCGCGGCACCAATGCCGGCGGCGATGGCCAGAAGGCGCTCGACGTGATGGCCGACGCCGCCTACATGGAGGCGCTCAAGGGCTCGGCCGTGGCGTTCTACGCCTCGGAGGAAGAAGACGAGATCCTGACCCTCGGCCCGGGCACGCTGGCGCTCGCCGTCGACCCGCTCGACGGTTCGTCGAACATCGACGTCAACGTCTCGATCGGCACGATCTTCTCGATCTTCCCGGCGGCCGCGACGCCCGAGGCAAGCTTCCTGCGCCCGGCGCGCGAGCAGATCGCCGGCGGCTACATGATCTTCGGGCCGCAATGCGCGCTGGTCGCGACCTTCGGCGACGGCGTGCATCACTGGATCCTCGATCCCGACACCGGCCGCTTCGAGCGTCAGCCGGATTTCGCGCCGATCCCCAAGGATACCTCGGAATTCGCCATCAACGCCTCGAACAAGCGGCACTGGCCGGCGCCGATCCGCGCCTATGTCGACGACCTGATCGCCGGCGAGGAAGGCCCACGCGGGCGCAATTTCAACATGCGCTGGATCGCGTCGCTCGTCGCCGAAACGCACCGCATCCTGCGCCGCGGCGGCGTGTTCCTGTACCCGGGCGACAGCCGCAAGGGCTATGAGCGCGGCCGGCTGCGCCATATCTACGAATGCGCGCCGATCGCCTTCATCATTGAACAGGCCGGCGGCAAGGCGACCGATGGCGTGCATCCGATCCTCGACCAGTCGCCCGACCGGCTGCATGCGCGCACGCCCTTCGTCTTCGGCACCGCGCCCAAGGTGAAGCGCATCGCCCATTACCACGAGTCGCCCGAGATCGCGGCGGTGACGCCCGACGAGCACCTGATGCCCTGAGACTTGCGCCGCGGGGCCTTCCCGTGGCAAAAGCCCCGCAAGACCCTGAGCGCCGCCCGTGGACACCTCCTGGGGCGGCGCTTCAGCTTTACCCTTGAACGCCTTGGCCAGACGGGAAAAACCGTCCGCGCCCCCTGCCCCGAGGATGCCATGACCAGCTTTGACCGCTCCATCAAGATCGCGCCGTCGATTCTCTCCGCCGATTTCGCCAACTTCGGACAGGAGATCCGCGCGATCGAGGCGCAGGGTGCCGACTGGGTCCATGTCGACGTGATGGACGGGCATTTCGTGCCCAACCTGACCTTCGGCCCGCCGCTGGTGAAGGCGATCCGGCCGCATATCAAGACGGTGATGGACGTGCACCTGATGATCTCCCCGGTCGATCCCTATATCGACGCCTTCGCCGAGGCCGGCGCCGATGTGATCTCGGCCCATCTCGAGGCCGGCCCGCATATCCACCGCACGCTGCAGGCGATCCGCGGCGCGGGCTGCAAGGCCGGTCTCGCGATCAACCCGGGCAGCGGGCTCGATGACGTCGAGTATCTGCTCGACATGATCGACCTTGTCTGCGTGATGACGGTGAACCCGGGCTTTGGCGGGCAGAAGTTCATCCACAGCCAGATCGACAAGGTGAAGACGCTGCGCGCGATGATCGGCGACCGCCCGATCCATATCGAGATCGACGGCGGCATCACTCCGGAAACGGCACCGCTGATGGCCGCCGCGGGCGCCGATGTGCTGGTCGCCGGCTCGGCGGTGTTCAAGGGCGGCTCGGTCGAGAACCCGGCCCCCTATGGCGCGAACATCCGCGCGATCCGCGCCGCGGCAGAAGCCGCCCGCTGAGAGAAAACAAGTCTCTTCAAGGACCTGCGGCACATGTCTGATGTGCCGCAGGTTTTCTTTTGCCGCCCTTGAGGCCGCAACGCCTTGCCTCGGGGCCCGCTTGCGCTACTGTGCGGGCGTCCTTGAGTGCAGGAGGTTCGGATGGCGGTCACCCCCCCGGTTTGCGATTTCGGCTGGAAGGCGCCCGCCTTCACCCTGCCCGGCACGGACGGTCGCGACTGGTCTCTCGACACGATCCGCGGGCCGAAGGGCACGCTTGTCATGTTCATCTGCAACCATTGCCCCTATGTGCAATCGGTGCTCGACCGGATCCTGCGCGACGGCGCGGCGCTGATCGAGGCCGGGATCGGCGTCGCCGCGATCTCGGCGAACGATGTCGCGGCCTATCCCGAGGACAGCTTCGACAACATGGTGCGGCTGGCCCGCGACCGGGCCTTCCCCTTCCCCTACCTCTTTGACGAAACGCAAGAGGTGGCCAAGGCTTACGGCGCGGCCTGCACACCGGACTTCTTCGGGTTCAACGCCGCGGATGAGCTTCAGTATCGCGGCCGGCTCGATGCCTCGGGCCGCACCGCGGGGCCCGTAGACGCGAAGCGCGAGCTTTACGAGGCGATGCTCCAGGTCGCCGCAACCGGGCACGGCCCGGCCGAGCAGGTCGCCTCGATGGGCTGCTCGATCAAGTGGAAGGACGCCTGATGACCCTGCCCGCCCTGATCTTCGACCTCGACGGCACGCTGATCGATTCCGTGCCCGATATCCACGCCGCCTCGAACGAGGTGCTGGCCGAGAACGGTTTCGCCCCGCTCACCCTGATGCAGGTGCGCGGCTTCATCGGCCGCGGCGTGCCGCATCTGGTGCAGTGCCTGCTCGAGGCCTCGGGCGCGGGCGGCGACGAGCTGCTGCAGGCCCGCCTGACCGCGGCCTTCATCGCCCGCTATGACGGCGCCGTCGGGTTGACCGCGCTGTTCCCGGGCGTGCGCGAGGCGCTGACCGCGTTCCGCGCCGCGGGTCATCCGCTGGCGATCTGCACCAACAAGCCGCTCGCCCCGACCTCGGCGGTGCTGCGCCATTTCGAGATCGAGCCGCTCTTCGCCACGATCATCGGCGGCGACAGCCTGCCCGCGCGCAAGCCCGACCCCGCGCCGCTCCTGAAGGCGCATCAGATGCTGGGCGGCGGCCGCGCGCTCTATGTCGGTGACAGCGAGGTCGACGCCGAGACCGCGCAGCGCGCGGGCCTGCCCTTCCTGCTGTTCACCGAGGGCTATCGCAAGGCTCCGGTCAGCGCCCTGCCCCATGCCATCGCCTTTTCCGACTTCGCCATGCTGCCCGGCATCGTCGCGCATTGGCCCTGGCAGGCTGACCCCGCGTCGCCCTGATACATTCAACGCTTGCGATATGTCTGGAACTGCCTATATCTGGCGAAATCAGGAGGATGCGATGAGCGACATGGCGACCCCAGTGGTGAGGGCCTTCTTCGACGAGGCCACGAACACCGCCACCTTCGTGGTGCGCGATCCCGGCGGCGACGCCTGCGCGGTGATTGATTCCGTGCTCGACTTCGATTACGCCTCGGGCCGCACCGACACCCGCTCGGCCGATGCGGTGATCGACTGGATCCGCGCCGAGGGGCTGCGTGTCGACTGGATCCTCGAAACCCATGTCCACGCCGATCACCTGTCGGCCGCGCCCTATATCCAGGAACGCCTTGGCGGCAAGATCGGCATCGGCGACCGCATCACCGTGGTGCAGAACACCTTCGGCAAGATCTTCAACGAAGGCACCGAGTTCCAGCGCGACGGCTCGCAATTCGACAAGCTCTTCGTCGAGGGCGACCGCTTCGCCATCGGCGCGCTCGAGGGCCATGTGCTGCACACCCCGGGCCACACGCCCGCCTGCCTGACCTATGTCATCGGCGATGCGGCCTTTGTCGGCGACACGCTGTTCATGCCCGATTACGGCACGGCGCGCTGCGACTTTCCGGGCGGATCGGCCGATGCGCTCTATGCCTCGATCCAGAAGATCCTGACCCTGCCCGACGCGACCCGGATCTTCGTCGCGCATGACTACAAGGCGCCGGGCCGCGACAGCTATGCCTGGGAAACGACGGTCGCCGAGGAGAAGGCGCGCAACGTCCACATCGGCGGCGGCACCTCGCGCGAGGATTTCGTCAAGATGCGCGAGGCGCGGGACGCCACCCTGTCGATGCCGCGCTTGATCATCCCGTCTTTGCAGGTAAACATGCGCGCCGGTCAGATGCCGCCCCCAGAGGATGACGGCAGGACCTATCTGAAGGTGCCGGTGAACGGGCTCTGACCCGGCCGGCACTCCGGTCGAGCAGGAGAGACAGATGGACGTTCGGCAGATCACACCGGAATTCGCGGTGGCGCCGCAGATCACCCTCGAGGATGTCGCCGAGGCGGCGCGGATGGGATTCCGCACGCTGATCGACAACCGCCCCGACGAGGAGGCCGGCGACGAGCTCGACAGCGCGGCGATGGCGGCGGCGGCGGCCGAGCATGGGCTCGCCTTCCACTACCTGCCCTATTACCCGGGCGCGATGACGCCCGATCTGGTCGCCGAGTTCGAGGCGGCGATGGCGGTGATCGAGACGCCGGTTCTGGCCTGGTGCCGCTCGGGCACGCGCTCGTCGCATCTGTGGGCGATGTCGCAGGCGGGCACCCGGCCGGTGGACGAAATCGTCACCCTTGCCGCCGAGGCCGGATACGACCACACGGGGCTTGTGCCCCTGCTTCGGATGCACGCTGAAAGGCGCTAAAGAATGAGCCGCAAGCCCCCATGCTGAAAAGATATTTTCCGATCCTGACATGGGGGCGCGACTACGGCCGCGCGACGTTCGAGGCAGATCTGGTGGCGGCGCTGATCGTCACCATCATGCTGATCCCGCAGGCGCTGGCCTATGCGCTGCTGGCGGGTCTGCCGGCGCAGGTCGGGCTTTATGCCTCGATCGCGCCGCTTCTCGCCTATACGCTTCTCGGCACCTCGCGCACGCTCGCCGTGGGCCCGGTCGCCATCATCTCGCTGATGACCGCGACCGCCGTCGGCGGGCTTGCCGCCCGCGGCACCCCCGAATATCTGGGCGTAGCGGTGGCGCTCGCCTTCCTCTCCGGGCTGATCTTCGTCGCCATGGGGCTTTTGCGGCTTGGCTTCATCGCCGCCTTCCTCAGCCATCCGGTGATCTCGGGCTTCATCTCGGCCACCGGCATCCTGATCGCCGCCGGACAGATCAAGCACTTCCTCGGCGTCGGTGTCGAGGCCAAGACCCTGCCGCCGATGGCACTGGGCCTTTTCGAGCACCTGGGGGGGATCAAACCGGTGACTGTGCTGGTCTCGACCCTTGTGCTTGGCTTTTTGTATTGGGCACGCAATCAGTTGAAGCCCTTTCTTGAGGCGCGCGGCCTGCCCCCGCGGCTTGCCGGAGTGCTCGCGCGCGCGGCGCCGCTGGTCGCCGTCGCCGGCAGCACCGCGGCCACCTGGGCCCTTGACCTCGAGCAGTATGGCCTCGCCGTCGTCGGCCATGTGCCGCAGGGCCTGCCCGGCCTCGCGCTGCCCCCGCTCGACTTCGCGCTTTGGCGCGAACTCGCGCTCCCCGCGCTGCTCATCACCATCATCGGCTATGTCGAGACGATCTCGGTCGCCCAGACCCTCGCCGCGAAACGGCGCCAGCGCATCGACCCGGATCAGGAGCTGATCGCGCAGGGCGGCATCAACCTCGCCTCGGCCTTCTCGGGCGGCATGCCGATCTCGGGCGGCTTTGCCCGCTCGGTGGTGAATTTCGACGCCGGCGCCGCCACCCCGGCGGCAGGCGCCTTCACCGCCCTCGGTATGGCGCTTGCCACATTGCTGCTGACGCCGGCGCTTTCCCATCTGCCGCAGACGACGCTGGCCGCCACGGTCTTCGTCGCGCTCGCCTCGCTCATCGACCTGCGTGCGCTTGGCCGGGTCTGGCACTACAGCCGCAGCGACGGCGTCGCGATGTTCGCGACGATCGTCGTCACCCTGATCGAGGGGGTCGAGACCGGCATCGCCACCGGTGTCGCGCTGTCGATCGGGCTGCATCTGTGGCGCTCGTCGCGGCCGCATTACGCGGTGATCGGCCAGGTCCCGGGGACCGAGCATTTCCGCAACGTCCGCCGCCACCGCGTGGTGCTGGCGCCCGACGTGCTCTCGATCCGCATCGACGAGAGCCTGTGGTTCGCCAATGCCCGCTTCCTCGAGGACATGATCTACGACGCTGTCGCGGCCGACCCCGAGGTGCGTCACCTCGTTCTGAACTGCCCGGCGATCAACGCCATCGACGCCTCGGCGCTCGAGGCGCTCGAGGAGGTGAACGCGCGCCTGACGGATGCCGGCGTCTGCCTGCACCTGAGCGAGGTCAAGGGTCCGGTGATGGACCGGTTGCTGCGCTCGGGTCTGCTCGGCGCGCTTGGCGGCCAGGTCTTCCTGACCCAATTCGACGCGATGAGCACACTCGCCCCGGCGCTCACCAGCGAGACACTGGCACAGCCGCGCTGCGAAACCGTGCGCTGAGCCATCGCGGATGGCACTGTTTCCCCCGGCGCAACAAGGCTTGCACCGCAACCTTGCCTCATGCCAGTATCACGGATGCGTCAAGCCGCGCTTCCACGGCGCCGCGAGAACCGCAAATTGGGAAACAGATGATCAATCATCTCGAAAAACTTCTTTCTCTCCAAGATATTGAACAGATCTGGGAGCTCCATTGCGAGCTCATGTCAAACTATGGATTCGACCGGCTGATCTATGCCTTCACTCCCTTCCGCACCGGCGCGGGGCTCGGGCGGCTCGAAGACACGCTGATCCTGTCGAACCATGACGAGCCCTACCTGAACGAATTCCTGCGCGGCGGGCTGTTCATGCATGCGCCGATGGTGCGCTGGACGGCCGAGAATGTCGGAGCCTGCTCCTGGAGCTGGGTCGAGGAGCGCGCCCGCGCCGGCCTGCTGACCCCGCAGGAACTGCATGTCCTTGATGTCAATCACCGGCACGGGGTGCGCGCGGGCTATTCGATCTCGTTCATCGACGGCTCCAGCCGGGCGCGGGGCGGCATCGGCCTGTGCGCCGAGCGCGGGTTGCGGCAAAGCGATGTTGACGAGATCTGGGAACGCCACGGCCGCGAGCTGATGGTGGTGAACTCGATCACCCATCTCCGGATCTCGACCATGCCTTTTATCACTGCGCATCGCGCGCTGACCCGGCGCCAGCGCGAAGTGCTGGAATGGGTGGCCGACGGCAAGACTACCGCCGACATCGCCATGCTGATGGGCCTGACCATCGCCACGGTGGAAAAACACCTGCGGCTTGCCCGCGAAGCACTCGATGTCGAGACCACCGCGCAGGCGGTGCTCAAGGCCTCGCTGCAGCGGCAGATCTTCTTTGATGGTGCCTATATCGACGGCGCCGCACCGCCATCCGGACGCAACGGTGATAATTTTTCCTTTAAGTAAGGAAAACCGGACTGGCGTGAATCTGCACATTCGGGTTTTCTGTCACTGTTCCGTGAGTGGTGGCTTCGGCCAGGAACAGGGGCAAGGGCCGGGTATACTGCCGGCGAAGGCTCCAACCGGTTTTCCGGTCGCGGCTCGGACGGGTGCATTTTCACTTCGTCCGGGCCGTTTTATTTTGCCATCGACGCCCCGCCGAACCTGCGCATTCCGCGCTGCGCGAATTGCAATGCGCTGAAAAGGCGGGGATTTCATCCCTGAAATGGCAAACGCCGCCCCCGGGGGGACGGCGCTGCATCGCTTTCGCGAAAAGGTCGGATCAGGCGCCGGCCATGGTCTTGGCGACCTCGGCGGCGAAATCCTCTTCCTTCTTCTCGATGCCTTCGCCGACGGCGATGCGCTCGTAGGCGACGATCTCGACACCGGCTTCCTTGGCGGCCTGCGCCACGGTCAGGTCCGGGTTGATGACGAACTTCTGGTTGAGAAGGGTGTTCTCTTCCAGGAACTTCTTCATCCGGCCCGGGATGATGTTGTTGTGGATCACCTGCTCGGGCTTCGGCTTGGCCGAGGTCGCGTTCTCTTCGAGCGCCTTGGCGGTCTGCACTTCCAGCTCGCGCTGCAGCACGGCCGGATCGAGCGAGGCTTCGTCGAGCGAGGCCGGCGCGGTCGCGGCGATGTGCATCGCGATCTGCTTGCCGATGCCGTTGTCCGAGCCCTTCAGCGCCACGAGAACGCCGATCTTGCCCATGCCGGGAGCGGCGGCGTTGTGCACGTAGGAGACGACGACGTCACCCTCGACCGAGGCCATGCGGCGCAGGGTCATGTTCTCGCCGATCACGGCGATGGCGCCGTTGATCGCTTCCGACACCGACTTGCCGTTCACTTCGGCGACCTTCAGGCCCTCGACGTCGGCAGCGGTCAGCGCGGCGGTCGCGATGTCCGAGACGAGCTTCTGGAAGTCGGCGTTCTTGGCAACGAAGTCGGTTTCCGAGTTCAGCTCGACCGCAACGCCCTTGCCGCCGTCGACGGCGACGCCGACGAGGCCCTCGGCCGCAACGCGGTCAGCCTTCTTCGCGGCCTTCGCCAGGCCCTTGGTGCGCAGCCAGTCGATCGCGGCTTCCATGTCGCCGTCGGTCTCGGTCAGCGCCTTCTTCGCGTCCATCATGCCTGCGCCGGTGGTCTCGCGCAGTTCCTTCACCATCGCAGCGGTGATCGCCATCTCGGCCTCCTCGAAATCTTTTGGAATCTCGGCGCGGTTGAACCACGCCGTCATGTCAGCGGAATGACATGACGGGGCCAGGCGTCATCGCCGGCCCCGTCGGGTGAGGCCTCAGGCCTCGACTTCTTCCTCGACCGGCGCCTCTTCGAGAGCACCGAGGTCGACGCCGGCGGCGCCCATCTGCGCGGTCATGCCGTCGAGGGCAGCGCGCGAGACGAGGTCGCAGTAGAGCGAGATGGCGCGCGCGGCGTCATCGTTGCCCGGGATCACGTAATCCACGCCCTTCGGCGAGCAGTTGGTGTCGACCACGGCCACGACCGGGATGCCCAGCTTCTGCGCTTCGAGGATGGCGAGGTCTTCCTTCGACACGTCGATGACGAAGAGCAGATCCGGCAGGCCGCCCATTTCACGGATGCCACCGAGCGAAGCCTGAAGCTTCGTCTGCTCGCGTTCCATGTGCAGGCGTTCCTTCTTGGTCAGCCCTTCGGCGCCCGAGGCCAGAACCTCGTCGATGTTCTTCAGGCGCTGGATCGACTGGGAGACGGTCTTCCAGTTGGTCAGCGTGCCACCGAGCCAGCGGTGGTTCATGTAGTACTGCGCGCATTTCTCGGCGGCTTCGGCGACGGCCTTCGAGGCCTGACGCTTGGTGCCGACGAAGAGCACACGGCCGCCCTTGGCGACGGTGTCACGCACCACCTGCAGCGCCGCGTCCAGCATCGGAACGGTCTGGGTCAGGTCGATGATGTGGATGCCATTGCGCTCGCCATAGATGAACTCGCCCATGCGGGGGTTCCAGCGTTGCGTCTGGTGGCCATAGTGAACGCCAGCTTCGAGCAGCTGACGCATCGAGAAATCGGGAAGCGCCATGTTCCATTTCCTTTCCGGTTTGCGCCTTGGCGGAGGATCAGGGATCTCTCCCAACCGGTGGACTGTCAGGGATGTCTCCCCCGAAAGCCCGCCTCCGCCTGTGAAGTGCGCGCCGTATAACCGCCCATCTCCCGGCTGGCAAGCGGCGGATGCCTCCGGCGGGAGTATTTTCGCCAGGAAAACGCCTGTCCCCGCCGTTCCTGGCCGAAATACGCCGGGGGGAGCCCGCAGGACAGCGGGCCGCGCCTCCCTCTGCCTCTTGCGTCGCGCGCCCCGTCAGGGCACCAAGAGCCATGGACAAGACACCAGACATCCTCTGCATCGGCTCCGTATTGTGGGACATCATCGGCCGTGCGCCGGTCCACATGCGTGCGGGCGCCGATGTGCCCGGGCGGATCATCCGCCTGCCGGGGGGTGTCGCGATGAACATCGCGATGACCCTCACCCGCTTCGGCCTGCGTCCGGCGATCCTGACCGCGATCGGGCGCGACCCGCAGGGCACCGAACTGATCGGCGCGGCCGAGCTGCACGGCATCGACTGCCGCTTTCTCTACCGCTCGGACGACCTGCCCACCGACCGCTACATGGCGATCGAGGGGGCGAACGGGCTGGTGGCGGCGGTGGCAGATGCCCATTCGCTCGAGGCGGCGGGGGACAAGATCCTGCGCCCGCTGGCGGACGGCCGGCTTGGCGGCGCGCATGCGCCCTGGGACGGGCCCGTCGCACTGGACGGCAACCTGACCGAGGCGCTGCTGGCCGAGATCGCGCGCTCGCCGCTTTTCGCCCGGGCCGATCTGCGCGTTGCGCCGGCAAGCCCGGGCAAGGCCGCCCGCCTGACCCCGCTTCTCGCCCATCCGGGCGCGACGCTTTACGTGAATCTCGAGGAGGCCGGCATCCTGTGCGGAACCGACTTCCCCGATGCCACGGCCGCGGCCGAGGGGCTGCTTGCCCGCGGCGCCGCCCATGTCCTCGTGACCGACGGCGGCCGGGCCGCCGCCGATGGCACGCGCGGCGCCGCAGTGATCTGCCGCGCCCCGCCCACCGTTCTCGTCACCCGCGTCACCGGCGCGGGCGACACTTTCATGGCCGCCCATCTGGTGGCAGAACGCGCCGGGCTTGGCCGCGAGGCAGCGCTTGCCCGCGCCCTCGAGGCCGCCGCGCGCTATGTTTCGGGAGACATCGCCACATGACCGCCCCCCTCACCTTCGCCCCCGAGGTCCGCGCCGCGCTCGATGCCGGCCGGCCCGTCGTCGCGCTTGAATCGACGATCATCACCCACGGGATGCCCTTCCCGCAGAATGTCGAGACCGCGCGCCGGGTCGAGGCCGAGATCCGCGCCCATGGCGCCACGCCCGCGACGATCGCGGTGATGGGCGGACATATCCATATCGGGCTCACGGATGCCGAGCTCGACCGGCTGGCGCAGGCGACCGGGGTGATGAAGGTCAGCCGCGCCGATCTGGCCGTCTGCCTTGCCGCGAACGCGACCGGCGCGACCACGGTCGCGGCAACGATGATCTGCGCGGCGCTGGCCGGGATTTCGGTCTTTGCCACCGGCGGCATCGGCGGCGTGCACCGCGGCGCCGAGACGAGCTTTGACATCTCGGCCGATCTGGCCGAGCTCGGGCTGAGCCCGGTCATCGTGGTCGCGGCCGGCGCCAAGGCAATTCTGGATCTTCCGAAAACCCTGGAAGTTCTGGAAACGAACGGCGTGCCGGTGATCGCCTATGGCCAGGACGACTTCCCGGCGTTCTGGTCGCGCAGCTCTGGGCTGAAGGCACCGCTGCGCGCCGACACCGCGGCCGAGATCGCCGCGGCACATCTGATGCGCGGCCGGCTCGGCCTTGCGGGCGGCGCGCTGGTCGCGAACCCGATCCCGCCCGAGGCCGAGATCGCGCGCGAGGTGATCGTGCCGGTGATCGAGGCGGCGCTGGCCGAGGCCGAGGCGCAGCATGTCGCGGCGAAGGCGGTCACGCCCTTCCTGCTGCAGCGCATCTTCGAGCTGACCGATGGCCGCTCGCTCGAGTCGAATATTGCCCTCGTTCTGAACAATGCGCGGCTTGCGAGTGCCATCGCACGGGAAATTGTCGCGCTCCGTTAGCGCCTGCATTGCGGCGGCAGCAGCGCGCGCCTAGGTAGGGGCGAACGAACGCAAGAGGGACAGCATGACCGAACCGACCGAAACCCATCCGGATCACACGGCGGCCCATGCCCGCAAGCGTGGTTTTCTGGCCCGGTTGCGGGGCTCGTTCCTCACCGGGCTCGTGGTGATCTCGCCGATCGGGCTGACGCTCTACCTGATGTGGACCGTCGCGGGCTGGGTCGACGGCTGGGTGCTGCCCTTCGTGCCCGCCGAGTTCCAGCCCGAACGCTACATCGGGGTGAACATCCGCGGCTTCGGCGTGATCTTTTTCCTGATCTTCACCGTGATCGTCGGCTGGCTGGCCAAGAACATCATCGGCCGCTCGGTGCTGCGCTTTGGTGAAAGCCTCGTCGACCGGATGCCGGTGGTGCGCTCGGTCTACAACGGGCTGAAGCAGATTGCGGAGACGGTCTTCGCCCAGGGCGAAACCAAGTTCGATCGCGCCTGCCTCGTCGATTACCCGTTGACCGGATCGAAAGCGCTGGCCTTCGTCTCGGCGCGGGCCAAGGGCGAGATCGCGCGCTCCGGCCCGGCGAACGATCCGCTGATTTCCGTCTTCATGCCGACCACCCCGAACCCGACCACAGGCTTTCTGATGTTCGTGCCGGAAAGCCAGGTCACCTATCTCGACATGTCGGTCGAGGACGCGGCCAAGCTGATCATCTCGGCAGGCCTTGTCTACCCGGCCGAGAAATCCCAGCCGGCGCGGCTCCCGGCCTAGGCGAACAAGGCAGCCAGATCGACCGAGGCACGCTGACCGATCGCGTCGGCGTGCTGGCCGAGGAAGCGGTCCGCCGCGTCCTGTCCCGCCGCCTTCAGCCGCTTCAGCGTGCCGGTGGTGGGCGTGACCTTGGTCGCCGCGCCAAGGCCCGTCATCGTCTTGTCGTCGGCCACCATGTGGACGAGCACATCCTTCATCGCCCCCTCGGCCAGCCGGCTTTCCGAGATCAGCCGGCGCACGAAGCTGATCGCGCGCAGCTCGCGCAGGAGCGAAGAGTTGAACGAGATCTCGTTGATCCGCTCGTCGATTTCCGTGGGCGTCTTCGGCACCCCCTCGCGGTAGAGCGGGTTGATGTTGACGATCACGATGTCTCGCGGCAGCTCGGGCTCGAACAGCGGAAAGAGCGGCGGATTGCCGGTGAAACCGCCGTCCCAGAAGGCCTCGCCCTGCCCGGTCTGCGGGTCATAGAACTCGATCGCGCGGAACAGGTTCGGCAGACAGGCCGAGGCGAGGATCGCCTTCGCGGTGATCTCCTTGCCGGAGAACACCCGGATCTTGCCGGTGCGCACATTGGTGGCGGCGACGAAGAAGGCCGGGCCGGTCTCGGAACAGACATGCTCGTATTCGAAGCGCTCGACGATGTGTTCGAGCGGGTTGATGTAGAAGGGACCGGTGTCATAGGGCGAGATCATCCGCGTCAGCTGATCCATCCAGGCGGCCGGTGCGAAGGCCTCGATCCAGCGGTTGATCGCCTCGGGCTGCGGGAACAGCGCCGAGACCCAGCGGTCGAGGCGCAGGTCGTTCACCTCGGAGACCTGCGACCAGAGCCAGTCGAGGTTCTCGCGCGCATGGCGCCGGCCAGCCTTGCCCTCGGCCCGGCCAAGCCCCGCCTTCAGCGCCGCACCGTTCAGCGCGCCGGCCGAGGTGCCCGAGATCGCCGCGATCTCGAGCCAGTCCTCGTCAAGGAGCCGGTCGAGCACCCCCCAGGTGAAGGCGCCATGCGCGCCGCCGCCCTGCAGCGCGAGGTTGATCCGCTTCGTTTCCATCGGTCGTCCTTTCGAGATGCGTCGCCGGGGGGCGCGGCCCCCCGGTCTGCTGCGCAGACTCCCCCCGAGGTATTTAGGGCAAGGTGACGGGCAGGCCCGTTTCACCTTGCGTCACGGCGCGCGATCAGAGGGCGGTCCAGCCGCCGTCGACCGAGATCGTGGTGCCGGTGATCTGGGCGGCAGCTTCCGAGCACAGGAAGACCGCAGTGCCGCCGAGCTGCTCGACGGTGGCGAACTGCTTCGAGGGCTGGCGCGTCAGCATGACCTCGCGGATCACCGTCTCGCGGTCCATGTTGTGCACCTTCATCTGGTCGGGGATCTGCGCCTCGACCAGCGGCGTCAGCACATAGCCCGGGCAGATCGCATTCGCGGTGATCGGCTCCTCGGCGGTCTCGAGCGCGGTGACCTTGGTGAAGCCGACGACGCCGTGCTTGGCCGCGACATAGGCCGATTTGAACGGCGAGGCGGTCAGCCCATGCGCCGAGGCGATGTTGACGATCCGGCCCCAGCCCGCCTTGCGCATCAGCGGCAGCGCCGTGGCGGTGGTGTGGAAGGCCGAGGAGAGGTTGATCGCGATGATCCGGTCCCAGGTGGCGGCGGGGAAGGTGTCGATCGGCTCGACATGCTGGATGCCGGCGTTGTTCACCAGGATGTCGCAGGCCCCCGCCTGCTCGATCAGGGCACGGCACTCCTCGCCCTTCGACATGTCGGCCTTGATGTAGCGCCCGGTCACGCCGAACTCGCGGCCGATCTCGGCGGCAAGCGCGTGGTCCTCGTCGCGGTCGGTGAAGGAGTTCAGCACCACATCGGCGCCCGCCCGCGCCAGTTCGCGCGCCACACCAAGGCCGATACCGGAATTCGAGCCGGTGATGATGGCCGTCTTGCCCTTGAGACTCATGTTCAACTCCTGAAAACCGAAAGAGATGCCCGAAAGATTAGCGGAGCGCGAACGAAGGTCCACGTCCGAAGCGCACAATGCCGTGAGCCGGATCGCGCCATCAATGCCTTGATGCAAAAGAAAAAGACGCCCGCGCAAGGCGGGCGTCAAGTCATGAGGCAGGTTTCATACAGGCAAGAAACCTATCGAGCAGTGAGATCTTTATAAGCCTGATGCCGCTGCAATCCAAGGGAAAAGTTTGCGCCCCCGTCTCAGCATCGTTAGCTTGCCGCCTGAAAATACAGGCAAACCGGGGATTGTTGCGATGATGCGATCTGTCTTTTTCAGCCGTCTCGGAGCGGCGGCGCTCGCCTTTCTCCCTGTATTTGCAGGGCCGGTCGCGGCCGAGCCCGCGCCCGCGATCGCGATGTATGGCGCGCCCGCCCTGCCCGCGGGTTTCACCCACCTGCCCTATGCGAACCCCGACGCGCCGAAGGGCGGCCGCATCCGTTTCGGCGAATCCGGCAGCTTCGATTCGCTCAATCCCTGGATCCTGAAGGGCCGTCCGGCGCAGGGCATCGCCACCTTCGTGACCGAATCGCTGATGGATCGTTCGATCGACGAGCCCTTCACCCTCTATGGCCTGCTCGCCGAAAGCGTCGAGACCGACGCGGCGCGCAGCTGGGTCGCCTTCACCCTGCGCCCCGAGGCGCGGTTCTCGGACGGCAAGCCGGTGACGGTCGAGGATGTGATCTGGTCCTATCAGACCCTCGGCACCGAGGGGCATCCGCGCTATCAGAACGCCTGGCGCAAGGTGAAGTCGATCGAGCAGACCGGCCCGCGCAGCCTGCGCATCACTTTCACCGAACCCGACCGCGAACTCGCGCTGCTGATGGGGATGCGGCCGGTGCTGGAAAAGGCGCAATGGGAAGGCAAGGACTTCGCCCAGGCGACGCAGGTCGCGCCGGTGGGCTCGGGCCCCTATGTCATCGACCGGGTCGAGACCGGGCGCTTCATCACGCTTCGCCGCAACCCCGACTGGTGGGCGAAGGACCTGCCCCTGAACCGCGGCCGCTTCAATCTCGACGAGATGCGGTGGGACTACTTCGGCGATGGCGGCGTGGTCTTCGAGGCCTTCAAGGGCGGCGAGACCGACACCTTCCGCGAGACCAATGCCGCGAAATGGGCGCGTGACTATGATTTCCCGGCAGTGCGCGAGGGGCGTGTGGTGCTGTCCGAGATCCCGCACCGGCGGCCCTCGGGGATTTCCGGGCTGGTGATGAACACCCGCCTGCCGGTCTTTGCCGACTGGCGCGTGCGCGAGGCGATGATCGACGTCTTCAACTTCGAATTCATCAACGCCACGCTGAACGGCGGGGCCGAGCCGCGCATCACCTCGTATTTCGCGAACTCCGATCTGGCGATGCGCCCGGGCCCGGCCGAGGGCAAGGTGGCGGCGCTGCTCGCCCCCTTTGCCGCAAGCCTGCCGCCCGGCACGCTCGAGGGCTATGCCCTGCCGGTGTCGGACGGCAGCGAGCTCAACCGCAAGAACAGCCGCAAGGCGATGAAGCTGCTCGAGGAGGCGGGCTGGGCCGTGGGCGCGGACGGCGTGCTGAAAGACGCCGCGGGCACGCCCTTCAGCTTCGAGATCGTGCTGCAGCAGGGCGCGGCCGAGACCCAGTCGATCGTCGACATCTATGTCGAGGCGTTGCGCCGGATCGGCATCTTCCCGAAGGTGACGACGGTCGATGACGCGCAATATCAGGCGCGCACCAACACCTATGACTTCGGCATGGCGTGGTACACCCGCGCCCTTTCGCTCAGCCCCGGCAACGAGCAGATGCTCTACTGGGGATCGCGCGGGGTGAGCGAGCCCGGCTCGCGCAACTGGATGGGGATGAATTCTCCCGCCGCCGAGGCGATGGTGCGCGCCATGCTCGAGGCCCGCACGCCCGAGGAATTCACCGATGCGGTGCGCGCGCTCGACCGGGTGCTGACCGCGGGGCGCTACGTCATTCCCGGCTGGTATGCGCCGATCTCGCGCATCGCCCATGACCGGAACCTTCACTTCCCCGAAAGACTTCCGCTATACGGGGACTGGCCGGGCTTTCAGCCCGAAGTCTGGTGGTATGAGGCAGAGCAATGAAGAAGCTGATCCTTCTGGCCGCGCTTGCGGTCGCCCTGACCGGGTGCAACACGGTCGCCGGCGTCGGCGAGGACGTCTCGGGCGGCGCCCGGACGATCCAGAGCTGGTTCTGAACCGGCCCGCGTCCCGAACAATCGAAACAGGAGAAAGGCCTTTCCTCCTGCCCCGTTGAAGCGCAATGTCGGGACGGGCGCGGGAGGCTTGCGCCGGGAAGGAGACTGAGATGAAGTGGCACCATGTTCAGGACAACTGGACTGCCTTCTATGAGGCGATCCAGAACCGCTGGCCCGATGCCGAGGAAGACCGGCTCGACGAGGTCGACGGCGACCAGCGCGCCTTCATCACCTATATCGCCGAGCTGACCGGGCAGGACCCGGCCGAGGCACGCGACGAGATCCGCGACTGGCTGACGGGCGAGCTGCCCTCGGATGTCGTCATGGACCCGCTGCACGACAACCACTCGATCCTGCTGTCGGAGAAGTTCGTGCCCGAGGGCGAGGACGAGTACGACGACGATTCGCGCTTTGGCGACAACGAGTAAGACGAAGGCAGGGGGCGCTGCCCCCTCTTTTGCCTGACGGCAAAAGTCACCCCCGGGAAATTTGCGGCGACTGGAAGCGGGGCCGCGGGGGGGGTATCCGATGCCCGTCCCGTCTCAGACCTGATCGTTGGTGCGTCCCATCAGCGCCCAGGCAAGGCCCGAGCAGATCAGCGTGGCGATCACCACCGGCCGCGCCGTGCCATCGAACAGCAGCCCGACCGGGGCCGCGATCGACACCGCCCCCACCGTCGAGAGCGCCGTGACGACCGAGGCGGTCATGCCGGCCAGATGCCCCATCTTCTGCATCGCCAGCGCATTGAGGTTGCCGAAGGTGAGGCCGGCGATGAAGAACACCGACACGTTCCAGGCAAAGACCGCGAGCAGCCCGCCCGCCGGGGTCACAAGGCCCGCCAGCAGCGCCGCCAGCATCAGCGCCGAGAGGCAGACCTGCATCAGATAGGCGCCGCGCACGATCCGCCGCATGCCGAGCCGCATCACGAAGCGCGCGTTGAAGACCGAGCCGGTGCCGGCAAGGATCGCCACCGCACCGAACCACAGCGGGAAGGTCTCGTGCACGCCATAGGCGGCGTAGAGCTGCTGCGAGGAGGACAGCACCGAGAACATCTGCCCGAAGCCGAGCGCGAGGATCGCGGTGTAGAACCGCACGTCGCGATCCGACAGCACCTCGCGCGCGCCCGAGAGCAGCGCGCCCGGCACGAAGGGACGGCGACGCTCGGGCGGCAGGGTCTCGGGCTGGCGCAGGTTCACCCAGAGCACGCCGAGCACGCCGAACACCAGGAAGGCGCCGAAGATGCCGCGCCAGCCGAAGACCGCGGCGATCGCCCCGCCGATCGTCGGCGCCAGCGCCGGCACCAGGATGAAGAGCATCATGATGAAGGAGGTGATCTTCGCCATCTCGCGCCCGGCGTAAAGATCGCGCACCAGCGCCATCGGCACGATCCGCGGCCCCGAGGCACCGATCCCCTGCACGAAACGCGCGATCAGCAGCATCTCGAGGCTCTGCGACCACGCGGCGGCCAGCGCGCCCGCCGCATAGATCACGATGCCGCCGGTGATCGTGCGCTTGCGCCCGATCGCGTCCGAGATCGGCCCGACGAAGAAGGTGCCAAGCCCCATGCCGAGCACGAAGACGGTCAGCACCAGCTGGGCGCGGTTCACGTCCCCGGGCGAGAGCGTCGCGGCGATCTCGGGCAGCGCCGGCAGCATCGCATCGATCGAGAAGGCGACGGTGGCGGTGAGCGAGGCGAGCATCGCCACGAATTCGGGCAGCGACAGGGTGCGCACCGGTGCGGGAACAGAGGACTGGGTCACGGGAGGGGCCTTTCAGGTTCGCGCCGACCATAGCCCCCCTGCGCGGGAATGCCAGCCCCGCGCCGCGCGGGACCGCGCAGGGGGCTGTGCGTCAGTGCTCAGCTTCGGGATCGGCTTCCGGGGCGGCCGAAAGCTCGTCGATCACCGCAAGCCAGGTCTCGACCGGCTGCGCGCCCTCGACCATGTGCTGGTTGCCGATGATGAAGCTCGGCACGGCGCGGATGCCGCGCTCGCGGGCATGGGCCTCACGGGCGAGCACCTCGTCACGGTCGGCATCGCTGGCGAGCAGCCGTTCGACCAGCGCCCGGTCCATCCCCGCGGCGGCACCGATCCCGGCCAGCACCCCGGCATCGCCGATGTCGCGCCCCTCGCGCCAGAAGGCGCGCATCAGCGCCGACATCACCGGGGTCTGCCGCCCCTCGATCCCCGCCCAGTGCAGCAGACGGTGCGCATCGAGCGTCGCCGGCACCCGTGCGATCGCGGCGAGGTCCAGCGTGACCCCGGCCCGCCGCGCGGCCTCGAGCACCGGAATGTCGATACTGTCGGCCTCGGCCCCGAATTTCGCGCGCATGTAATCGCCGCGCGCCATGCCGGCCGCCGGCATCGTCGGGTCAAGCCGGAACGGATGCCAGGCCAGCACGAAGGGATGGCCCGGCCGCGCCTCGAGCGCGCGGTCGAGATTGGCCTTGCCGATCAGGCACCAGGGGCAGACGGGGTCGGCGAAGATGTCGAGCGGGATCATGCGTCGGGCTCCTTGGGCCAGGCATCGCGCAGGGCGCGGCGGTCGATCTTGCCGTTGCGGTTGCGCTGCAGCTCGGCAACGGCGCGGAACAGGCGGGGCTGCTTGTAGCGGGCAAGCGTGGCGCCGGCATGGGCGGCAAGCGCCTCGGGCGTCGCGGTGCCGGTATGGGCAAGGGCGATCACGCTCGCCTCGGCGCTGACCCGGATCTCGACGGCCGCAACCTCGCCCGCCTCGGGGCAGGTGGTCATCGCCGCCTCGACCTCAAGCGGGCTGACACGGAAACCGCCGGCGTTCATCATGTCGTCGGCGCGCCCCTCGTAGCGGATCGCGCCGGCCTCGGTCATCGTCACCGTGTCGCCGGTGAGGAACCACTCCCCATCGGCGCTGAAGCGCGCGGCGGTCTCCTCGGGCGCGCCCATGTAGCCCAGGAACAGCCCGGGATCGGTGCGGTGCACGGCGAGCGTGCCGGGGGTGCCGCGCGGCACCGGCGCGCCCTCGGGGCCAAGCACGGCGAGGGTGCGCCCCTCCTGCGGCCAGCCCGCACAGCCCTCGGGCGCCGGATGCCCCGGCGCGCCCGAGACGAAGGTCGAGCATTCCGACATGCCGAGCGCCTCGTAGATCTCAGCGCCGGTCGCCTCGCGCCAATGCTGCCGGGTGAGCGCGGGCAGTGCCTCGCCGGCGCTGAGCCCGTGTCGCAACCGCGGCAGGTCGATCGTCGCGTGATGTTTCAACATCTGCCGGTAGACCCCGGGCGCGGCGGCAAAGATCGTCGCGTCGAAGCGGCGCAGCAACAACGGCAGCGCCTGCACCGGCACGCCGGGCGCCGGGATCAGCGCGGTGGCGCCGACCGACCAGGGGTCCATCAGCCCGGTGCCGAGCGTGTAGGTCCAGTTGAAGGCGCCGGCGTGCAGGATCCGGTCCGCGGGTGTCAACCCGTACCAGCCCGCATGCATCATCCGCCGTGCCCAGATCGCGCGATGCGCGTGCATCACCGCCCGCGGCTGCCCCGAGGTGCCCGAGGTGAAGACGACATAGGCCAGCCGGTCGGGAGCGCCCATCTCCCAGGCACAGGGGGCGAGCGCCTCGAAGCTGCGCAGCTCGGCCTCGCCGATCACCCGCGCGGGGCTCTCGGGCAACGCGATGCCCTCGCCCGCGACGATCGCCGCCGGGGCGACCTGCGCCGCCATCCTGGTGATCTCGCCCGCCGTCAGCTGCGGCGAGGTTGGCACCGGCACCAGCCCGACCGCGATCGCGCCCAGATAGGCCACCGGGAATTCGGGTGTATTGCCAAGCCGCAACAGCACCCGATCGCCCGGCACCAGCCCGGCGTTCAGGAACCCCGTGCCCGCGCCGCGCACCGCGGCCTCGAGCCGCGCCCAGGACCAGCGCTCGGCGCCCGTCGGGCTGAGGATCTGCAGCGCCGAGCGATCGGCGCGCTCGGCCGCGGGCGCCAGCACATGGGCCGCCATGTTGAAGGACGCGGGCGCGGGGTCTGCAAAGGAGGAAGCATGGACAGAGAGCATGGCTTCCTGCTACGCCGCGTGCAGCGGGGTTGCAAGCCGGAGGCCGCCATGGGCGAGATCGAACACGCGAAGATCATCCGCATCGCGCGCGAGAGCGGCGAGGAAGTGGTGCCCGAACCCGTCGACCTCGCCGCTCGCGTGCGCGAGCTGCGCAAGGCCCGCGGCTGGACACTCGAACAGGCGGCAGCGCAGGCGGGGCTGGCCCGCTCGACGCTCTCGAAGATCGAGAACGGGCAGATGTCGCCCACCTACGAGGCGCTGAAGAAGCTGGCCGAGGGGCTGGCGATCTCGGTGCCGCAGCTCTTCACCCCGCCCTCGAAGGGACAGGTGACGGGGCGGATGGCGGTGACCCGCGCGGGCGAGGGCGTGGCGCATCTGACCACCACCTACGAGCACGAGCTTCTGGCGAATTCGCTGCGCAACAAGCAGATGCTGCCCTATCGCGCACGGATCCGGGCACGCAGCTTCGAGGAGTTCCATGGCTGGGTGCGCCATGACGGCGAAGAATTCCTCTATGTCCTCACCGGCATCGTCCGACTTTACACCGAGTTCTACGAGCCGCAGGAGCTCAAGCGCGGCGACAGCGCCTATTACGACGCCAGCATGGGCCACAACCTCGTCTCGGTCAGCCACGAGGATGCGACGGTGCTCTGGGTGACCTCGCTCGTCTGACCCGACAGAGAAAGGGGGCGCCGCCCCCTCTTGGCTGCGCCAATTCACCCCCGAGGTATTTCGGGCAAGGAGAACGCGCAAACGGGCTTTGGCTTCCAATTGCCTCAAATATCCCGGGGGTGAGGGCGAAGCCCGAGGGGGCAGCGCCCCCGGTTCTCAGCCGCGCGTGGCCAGGGCATCCTCGAGCAGCCGCTTCAGCACGTCGCGCGGCACGTCCGAGGTGACGAAGGCCTCGCCGATGCCGCGCGCGAGGATGAAGCGCATCTTGCCGTCGAGCACCTTCTTGTCCTGCGCCATCAGTGCAATCAGCCCCTCGGCATCGGGCAGATCGCTCGGGATGTCGGCGAGATCGGTCTTCATCCCCATCGCCTTGAGATGCGCGCGCACCCGCGACGGTGCCTCCTGGCTGCACAGGCCAAGCCGCTGGCTGAGCTCGAAAGCGAGCGCACAGCCGATCGCCACGCCCTCGCCATGCAAGAGCCGGTCGCCATAGCCGGTCGCCGCCTCGAGCGCGTGGCAGAAGGTGTGGCCGAGGTTCAGCAGCGCCCGGTCGCCCTCTTCCGTCTCGTCGCGCGCGACGATCTCGGCCTTCATCTCGACCGAGCGTTTCACCGCCCGCTGCCGCGCCTCGATGTCGCCCGCGGCGAGCTTCGGCCCCATGTCCTCGAGCCATTCGAAGAAGAGCGGGTCGCCCAGCAGCCCGTATTTCACCACCTCGCCATAGCCCGCAAGGAAATCGCGCGCGGTGAGCGTGCCCAGAAGCGCGATGTCGGCGAGCACCAGCGAGGGCTGGTGGAAGGCGCCGATCAGGTTCTTGCCGGCCGTGACGTTGATGCCCGTCTTGCCGCCGACCGAGCTGTCGACCTGGGCGAGCAGCGTCGTCGGGATCTGCACGAAGCGCACGCCGCGGCGCAGGATCGCGGCGGCAAAGCCGACGAGATCGCCGATCACGCCGCCGCCGAAGGCGATGACCACGTCCTTGCGCTCGACCTTCTGTTCCAGAAGCCATTCGCAGGCGCGCTCGAGCGAGGCCCAGCATTTCGTGCCCTCGCCCGCCGGCAGGGCGAGCGACACCATCTCGATGTCCCCGAGCCCCGCGCGCAACGCCTGAAGATGCAGCGCGCCGACCGTCTCGTCGGTGATCACCGCGACCCGCTTGCGGCGCAGCAGCGGCGCGATCTCGGCCCCCGCCCCGGCAATCAGCCCTGCGCCGAGGCGCACATCATAGGATCTCGATCCCAGCTCGACCCGAACCGTCTCACGCATCCCGTTCCTCCTCGAAAACTCCGCCGCGCGCGCGCAGCGCCTCGACGACCTTCTGTGCCATGTCCTCGATCGAGAGGCCCGGCTCGGCCTCGACCGCCACCTGCGCCAGCGCATAGACCGGCTCGCGCTTCTCGAACAGCTCGCTCAGCGTGCGCTTCGGATCGGCCGTGCGCAGCAGCGGCCGGGTGTTCTTGTGCCGCACCCGCTGCCACAGGAGCTCGAGCCCCGCCTGCAGCCAGACCGAGACGCCGAGCCGGGCGATCATCTCGCGGTTCGCCGCGCTCATGAAGGCGCCGCCGCCGGTCGAGACGACGGCGGGCGGGCCCGAGAGCAGTCGCGCGATCACCTCGCTTTCGCGGGCGCGGAAGAAGGGCTCGCCGTCGCGGGCGAAGATCTCGGCCACCGACATCTGCGCGGCCTTCACGATTTCCTCGTCGCTGTCGAGAAAGGGCACGCCCAGGGTGCGCGCGAGCGCCGTGCCGACGGCGGTCTTGCCGGCCCCCATCATGCCGACGAGAACGATCGTCCGGGCCAGTTTCGGGCGCGGTTCCGGCGCCGGCTGCGGGCTCTCTTCGGTCAAGCGGTCCTCCCTGACGCGCCCGGGCGGGGTACCGCCGATGCGCGGCGCTTGCGCAAACGTGAATTCCGGTCCCCTGAATGGCGTGATCTTCCGCGAAATGCCATATATAATCTTTGCGAGTTTCCGCCGCAGGGCGTATCGGGGCGGCATCGGCCGCGCAACGCGGCCTCCGCCGATGCCGGCGGGCGGAACACGGACAACGAAACATCGAGCAAGAAGAAACGAAAGACGGACTTATGGGGCGCATCTTTCAGGCCATCGCTATTCTCCTGGTTTTTGCCGTGCTTGCGGTGATTGGTTATGCCTATTTCGGCGACTTGCATCCTCAGACCGGCGAGCAGCGGCTCGAGGTCACATTGCCGGGGAACCCGAGTGGCAATTGAGCGCATTCGCGCCGCACTGCTGCTGAGCACGCTTGCCCTTCCGGGCATGGCGCACGCCGAAGGCGAACCGCTTTCGGCGATCGACTGGCTGTCGCGCTCGGTGGTGACGCCGGCCGCCATGGCGCCCGGCAGCCGGGCCGTGCCCGGCGCGCGCCCGGGCGAGCCGCCGGTGAGCAGCGGCGTGACGAACGAATCCGTCTCGGTGATGTCGCTCGACCGGCCGCCGGCGAACGCGCTCGGCCTCGTGCCGGTGGCGCGCACCGGGCTGCCGCGCGATCTGTGGGGCGACACGCCCGAGGCGCAGCTGGCCGCGGCGCTGCGCAAGGAGCGTCTCGACACCCTGCCCTCGATCCAGGCCTTCGTGATGGAGCTGCTGCTGGCCGAGCTCGATCCGCCGCGGGTGCCGGCGCCCGAGGGACACAACGTGCTCTTCCTCGCCCGCATCGACCGGCTGCTCGACATGGGGGCGCTGGAACAGGCGATGGCGCTTCTGGAACAGGCCGACACGAGCGACCCGGAGGTGTTCCGCCGCCGCTTCGATGTGGCGCTCCTTCTGGGCGAGGAGAACAAGGCCTGCGAGATCATGGAGAAGACGCCGCGTCTTGCGCCGTCCTTCCCGGCGCGAATCTTCTGCCTGGCCCGCTCGGGCGACTGGCAGACGGCGGCGCTGAGCTTTGGCACCGGCCGCGCGCTTGGCCAGATCGACCCGGAGACGGCCGACCTGCTTGAACGCTTCCTGGAACCCGAGCTCGCGGACGGTGCCGAGGACCTGCCGCCGCCCAGCCGTCCCTCGCCGCTCGTCTTCCGGATGATGGAGGCGATCGGCCAGCCGATGCCGACGACCACCCTGCCCGTCGCCTTCGCCCAGGCCGACCTGCGCGCGAATACCGGCTGGAAGAGCCAGCTCGAGGCGGCCGAGCGGCTGACCCGGATGGGGGTGCTCGATCCGAACCAGCTGCTGGGCCTTTACACCCAGGACCGGGCTGCGGCCTCGGGCGGGGTGTGGGACCGGGTCACACTGATCTCGGCCTTCGACGCGGCGCTGAGTGCAAATGACCCCGGCCGCGTGGCGCAGCTTCTGCCCGGGGTCTGGGACGCGATGCAGGCGCAGGAGCTGGAACCGGCGCTCGCCACGATCTATGGCGAGCAGCTTGCGGCGATGGGCCTGCCGGGCGAAGCGGGCGGCATCGCCTTCCGCCTTGGACTGCTCAGCCCGGCCTATGAGACGGTCGCGCGCACCCATGAGCCCGCCGATGCCGACGAGCGGCTTCTGTGCGGCCTTGCCCAGGGCTCGACCGCCGGGATTGCTGCGCAGGACCAGCTGGGCCTGATGTTGAAGCGCGTCTTCGATGCCCCCACCACCGCCGTGCCGGCGCCTTACGCCGAGATGATGCCGAACCGTCAGGGCGAGGCGCTGCTTGCCGCGGTCGATGACATCACCGAGGGCGCAAAGGGCGATTACCGTCGCGTCGAGAGCGGGCTCGACCTGATGCGGCTGAGCGGGCTCGAGGAGGTCGCGCGGCGCGCCGCCCTTGAAATGGTGATCCTGGAGCGCAACGGATGAGCGCGCCCCCGAACGTGCGCTGGATCGCCACCTTTCTCGAGGCGCAGGCGGCCGAGGCGGGCGCCGCGCGCAACACGATCCTGAGCTATGGCCGCGACCTGACCGATTTCCTCGGCTTCGTCGAGGCGCAGGATCTGGCCTTCGCCACGCTCGGCCGCGAGGCGGTCGAGGATTACCTCGTGCGCTGCGAGGCCGAGGGGCTGGCGAAATCGACGCGCGCGCGGCGGCTCTCGGCGATCCGGCAGCTGTTTCGCTTCGCCTATGAGGAAGGCTGGCGCGCCGACAATCCGACGCTGCGCATCACCGGCCCGGGCAAGGCGCAGCGGCTGCCGAAGACGCTGACGCTCGACGAGGTCGAGGCGCTGCTCGAGGCGGCGCGCGATCAGGGCCAGTCGCTGTCCGAGCAGATCCGCAACCGCTGCCTGATGGAGCTGCTTTACGCCACCGGCATGCGGGTGAGCGAGCTGGTCTCGCTGCCGGTCGCGGCGGCGCGCGGCAATCCGGCGATGCTGCTGATCCGCGGCAAGGGCGGCAAGGAGCGGATGGTGCCGCTCAGCCCGCCTGCGCGCGAGGCGCTGAGCGCGTGGCTGAAGACTCGCGACGCGGCCGAGGAAGAGGCGCGGCTGAGCCGGCGCGTGCCGCCCTCGCGCTTCCTCTTCCCGTCAAGCGCCAAGGAAGGCCACCTGACCCGGCAGGGCTTTCACGGGCTGCTGAAGGATATCGCGGTCGCGGCCGGGGTCAGCCCGGCCAAGGTCACGCCGCATGTGCTGCGCCACGCCTTCGCCACGCATCTGCTACAGGGCGGCGCCGATCTGCGCGCGATCCAGATGCTGCTCGGCCATGCCGACCTCTCGACCACCGAGATCTACACCCACGTCCTCGACGAGCGGCTGAAGGAACTGGTCCTCGGCCACCATCCGCTTGCCGGCGGCTCTTGAACGGGACGCCGCGGCTCCCCATAGTGCGCGATCATGGAAAACCACATTTCGCCCCTTCTCGACACCGCCTTCTGGCTGACCGCGGGCACGATCGTCCTGCTTCTGCTGCTCTCGGCCTTCTTCTCCGGCTCTGAAACGGCCCTCACCGCCGCAAGCCGCGCCAAGCTGCGCGCACGCGCCGACAAGGGAGATGGCGGCGCCGAGACCGCCCTGACCCTCACCGAGGACAACGAACGGCTGATCGGCGCGCTGCTTCTGGGCAACAACGTCGTCAACATCCTCTCGGCCTCGCTCGCCACCGCGCTGCTGACGCGGATCTTCGGCCAGGGCGGCGTCGCGCTGGCGACGCTGGTGATGACCGTGCTCGTGCTGATCTTTGCCGAGGTGTTGCCGAAGACCTATGCGATTACGGCCCCGGAAACCGTTGCAAGCCGCGTTGCCCCCCTGGTGCGGCTGGTCATCCATCTGCTGACCCCGATCGTCTCGATTGTGCGACTGGTGGTGCGCGGCATCCTGTGGGCCTTCGGTCTGCGCACCGACGCCAACCAGTCGATGTTCTCGGTCCATGACGAAATCGCCGGTGCCCTCGCCATCGGCACCTCGGAGGGCACGGTCGACAAGGAGGACCGCGACCGCCTGCTGGGGGCCCTCGATCTGGGCAGCCGCACCGTCGACGAGATCATGCTGCACCGCAGCCAGATCGAGATGCTCGATGCCGACAGCGACCCCGAGACGCTGCTGACCGCGGTGCTGACCTCGCCGCACACCCGGCTGCCGCTCTACAAGGGCGAGCGCGAGAACGTGGTCGGCGTGATCCACGCCAAGGAACTGCTGCGCGCGGTCGAGAAATTCCTGCGCACCGGCGACGGCAAGCTGGATTCCGTCTCGGATCTCGACGTGATGAAGGTCGCGATGAAGCCCTATTTCATCCCCGAGACCACGCCGCTCGACGAGCAGATGCGCGAATTCCTCAAGCGGCGCACGCATTTCGCCCTCGTCGTCGACGAATATGGCGACCTGAAGGGGCTGCTCACGCTCGAGGATATCCTCGAGGAGATCGTGGGCGACATCACCGACGAGCTCGACCCCAAGGCCGAGCGGCAGCTGAAGCCCACCGAGACCGGCGATTACCTGGTCGACGGCGCGATGACGATCCGAGACCTGAACCGCGAGACCGACTGGGCGTTGCCCGATGACGAGGCGAACACCGTCGCGGGCCTGGTGATCCACGAGGCGCAGACGATCCCCGAGGAAGGCCAGGTGTTCTCCTTCCACGGCTTCCGCTTCGAGGTGGTGACGCGCAAGGACAACCGCATCACCACGCTGAAGATCAAGCCGCTGCTGCCGATCGCCGGCTGATCAGCGGTAGAGCAGCGAACGGCCCCCGGCGAAGAGATGCACCTTCGCCGGATCGGCCGCGAGGGTCACCCGGCTGCGGCGCAGATCGGCGTGGATGCCGGGCAGCTTCGCGATCATGTGCGGCGCGCCCATCTCCTCGCCGAAATACAGAAGCGTCACCTCGCCCAGTGCCTCGACGATCTCGACGGTGCCGGTGAAGAGCCCCGCGCCCGTGGTCAGCACCAGATCCTCGGGCCGGACGCCGATGTTGACCTTCAGCCCCATATCGGCCGCCGTGGTCGGCACATGGCTGACCGCGGTGCCGCCATCGACCAGCTTCACCGTTGTCTGCGGCCCCGTCGCCACCACCTCGCCCGCCAGCAGGTTCATCTGCGGCGAGCCGATGAACTGCGCGACGAACTCGTTTTCCGGCCGCTCGTAGAGCTCGAGCGGCGAGCCGACCTGCGCGATGCCCTTGTCGGCCAGCACCACGATGCGCGAGGCCAGGGTCATCGCCTCGACCTGATCGTGGGTGACATAGATCATCGTGCGGTCGGGCATCGCCTCCTTGAGCTGGGCGATCTCGATCCGCGTCGCCACCCGCAGCGCCGCATCGAGGTTCGAGAGCGGCTCGTCGAAGAGATAGACCTTCGGGTCGCGCACGATCGCCCGGCCGATCGCCACGCGCTGCCGCTGCCCGCCCGAGAGCGCCTTCGGCAGCCGGTCGAGATAAGGCGTCAGCTGCAGGATGCGCGCGGCATTTTCCACAGCCTTGTCAATCTCTTCGCGGGACTTCTTCGCAATCTTCAGGGCGAATTCCATGTTCTGCCGCACGGTCATGTGCGGGTAGAGCGCATAGCTTTGGAACACCATCGCGATGCCGCGCTGCGCCGGCGGCATGTCGTTCACCCGCTGCCCGTCGATCACCAGATCGCCGCCCGAGATCTGCTCGAGCCCGGCGATCATCCGCAGCAGCGTGGACTTGCCGCAGCCCGAGGGGCCGACGAAGACGATCAGCTCCCCGGCCCGGATCTCGAGGTTGATGTCCTTCAGGATGTCGACGTCACCATAGGCTTTGGAAATCCCGGTGAGGGAGAGATCGGCCATGTCACGCTCCGCTGTTCAGACGCAGGATGCTCGACTGCCAGGAGCCGAGCTGAAGACGGTTGTCGCCGGTGGGCCGGATCGAGCCGAGCTCGCCCGCGAGCGTCACCCAGTCCCCGGGCGGCAGATCGGTGTCGACGGGCGCATCAGTCAGGTTGAAGACGCACAGGATGGTCTCATCCTCGGCCAGCCGCCGGAACCGCAACACGCCGTCCCTGGCCTCGATCTCCGTCATAAGACCGGCACGCAACGCCTTGTGATTCTTTCGAAATGCGATCGCGCGGCGGTAATGGTGCAACAGCGCCGCAGGGTCTGCCTCGGCGGCATCGACGGCCAGCGCGGATTGCGCCGAGGAGATCGGCAACCAGGGCTTGACGCTGGAGAAGCCGGCATAGACCGCGTCCTTCTCCCAGACCATCGGCGTGCGGCAGCCGTCGCGGCCCTTGAACTCGGGCCAGAACTCCTTGCCATAGGGGTCCTGCAGGTCCTCGAAGGCGATCTCGGCCTCCGGCAGGCCCAGCTCCTCGCCCTGATAGAGGCAGACCGAGCCCCGCAGACACATCAGAAGCGTCGTGTAAACCTTTGCAGCAGCAGCGGAAAGACCCCAGCGGCTGATGTGGCGCACGACGTCATGGTTCGAATAGGCCCAGCAGGCCCAGCCCCGCGGCGCAACCGCATCGACCTTGCGGAAGACCGCGGCGATGTAGTCGGCGCTGAGCGGTTCGTGGCCCGACAGCAGCTCGAAGGCATAGGACATCTGCACCCCGACGCCATCGGCGGTATATTCGCCAAGGATCTCGAGCCCGCGCTGGCTGTCGCCGATCTCGCCCACGGCCGCAGCCTGGAAAGGCTCCATCACTGCCCGAAGTTTCTTCAGGAATTCAATGTTCTTCGGGTGGTTCTTGTCGTGGATGTGGCGCTGGTGATTGTAGGGGTTCACCTTCGGCGCGGTGTTGTCGTTGCGCTCCTCGACCGGCAGCGGCGGGTTGTCGCGCAGCTGCTCGTCATGCATGTAGAAGTTGATCGTGTCGAGGCGGAAGCCGTCGACGCCACGCTCGAGCCAGAACCGCGCCACATCCAGCAGCGCCTCCTGCACCGCCGGGCAATGGAAGTTCAGGTCCGGCTGGCTGACGAGGAAGTTGTGCAGGTAATACTGCTCGCGCCGGGCGTCCCATTGCCAGGCCGGACCGCCGAAGATCGACAGCCAGTTGTTCGGCGCCGTGCCGTCGGGCTTCGGATCGGCCCAGACATACCAGTCGGCGCGCGGGTTGTCGCGGCTCGCCCGGCTCTCCTGGAACCACGGGTGCGCGTCCGAGGTGTGGCTGAGCACGAGGTCGATCATCACCTTCAGCCCGAGCGCATGGGCGGTGGCGATGACCTGATCGAAATCGGCAAGGCTGCCGAACATCGGATCGACGTCGCAGTAATTGCTGACGTCATAGCCGAAGTCGCGCATCGGCGAGGTGAAGAAGGGCGAGATCCAGATCGCATCGGCGCCAAGCGAGGCCACATGCGGCAGCCGGCGCACGATGCCCAGCAGATCGCCCACCCCGTCGCCGTTCGTGTCCTGGAAACTGCGCGGATAGATCTGATAGATCACTGCGCCGCGCCACCAGTCGGCATCCTTTTTCATCATGGTCATTCAGCCACCTTTCACCGAGCCGGCCAGCAGGCCGCGCACGAGGTATTTCTGCATTGCAAAGAAGACGAGAAGCGGCACCGAGATCGACACGAAGGCGGAGGCCGCGAGAATTTCCCAGTCGCCCCCGCGCGAGCCCATCAGCTCGCGCAGGACGCCGGTCATCACCAGCTGGTCGTGGCGGTTGCCGAGGAAGACGGTGGCGACGAGAAGGTCGTTCCAGACCCAGAGGAACTGGAAGATCGCGAAGGAGGCGAGCGCCGGGAAGGAGAGCGGCAGGATGATGCGGCGGAAGATCTGGAACTCGGTCGCGCCGTCGACGCGGGCGCTCTCGATGATCTCGCGCGGCAGACCGACCATGTAGTTGCGCAACAGGTAGATGGCGAGCGGCAGGCCGAAGCCCGTATGCGCCAGCCAGATCCCCATGTAGCCCTTGCCGATGCCGATGTCGTTGTGCAGCTTGAGAAGCGGGATGAGGGCGAGCTGCAGCGGCACGACCAGCAGCCCGACCACTGCCGCGATCAGCAGCGCGCGGCCCGGAAACTCCATCCAGGCGAGCGCATAGGCCGCGAAGGCCGCGATCAGGATCGGGATGACGGTGGCCGGAATCGTCACCGTCAGCGTGTTCAGGAAGGCCTGGCCCAGCCCCTCGGCGCCGATCACCCGGGCATAGTTTTCCGTGGTGACGCGCGGCGGCACGGTGGTGGTGACGAAGATCCGCATCGCCCGCCCGCCGGTGAAGGCCGTGGGCGAGCTCAGCCGATAGCTGCCGTCGGCGGCGACGGTCAGGCTTTGCCCGTCCTTCAGCGCGGCGGTCTCGCCCGGGCGATAGGCCTCGGGCTCGCGCGAGGTCACGCCCCAGGCATCGAGCCGCTGGCCCTTTTCAAGGACAGTGCCCGAGATCACCCAGAGGTCCCCCTCCTGCACCGCCGTGTCCGCGCCGCCCGCGCGCACGAAGGCCGAGGCGGTCGAGGGGAAAGCGGCCTTCCACCAGCCCGAGGCCGCGATCTGGTCGCGGTCGCGGAACGACGACACCAGCAGGCCGAAGGTCGGCACCGTCCACAGCAGCACCAGCAGAAGCGCGGCCAGGTTCACCGCCCAGACAAGACGCGCACGGGTTCCGGCGATCTGGCTCATCCCATCATCTCCCGGCGTGCATTGCGGATGTTCCACACCATGATCGGCGTGACGAGCGCCATGATGACCAGCGCAATCGCCGAGCCGCGGCCGTAATCGGGCGCGCCGCGGAACATCCAGTCATACATCAGGTTCGCCAGCACCTGCGTGCCCCATTGCCCGTTCGTCATCACGAAGACGATGTCGAAGATCTTCAGCACGGTGATGGTGATCGTGGTCCAGACGACCGCGATCGTGCCCCAGATCTGCGGCACCTTGATGCGGAAGAAGAGCTGCCACGGGGTGGCGCCATCGAGGATCGCGGCCTCGATCGTCTCCTCGGGGATACCGCGCAGCGCGGCCGAGAGGATCACCATGGCGAAACCGGTCTGGATCCAGATCAGCACCGCCATCAGGAAGAAGTTGTTCCAGAACGGAATCGTCAGCCAGGTTTCGGGCGGATGGCCGAGCGCGGTCCAGAGCGCGTTCAGCAGGCCGATCTGCTCCTGCCCCTCGGCGCGATAGTCATAGACGAACTTCCAGATCACCCCGGCGCCGACGAAGGAGATCGCCATCGGCATGAAGATGAAGGATTTCGCGACATTGCCCCAGCGGATGCGGTCGGTGACCTGTGCCGCGAGCAGGCCGAAGAAGGTGGCGGCCGCGGGCACCACCAGCAGCCACAGCAGGTTGTTCAGGATCGCTTCGCGGAATTTCGCGTCGCCCGCCAGCCAGCGATAATTGTCGAGCCCGACCCAGGCCCGCCCGCCCGCGTCATGCAGGCTGCGCCAGAGCGAGTCGAAGACCGGGTAGACGAGGTAGACCGCAAGGAACAGGATCGCCGGCCCGATGAAGAGCCAGGGCCGCACCATGTTCGCGCGCAGGATATTGCGGCCGGCATGCGGCCCGCGCGAGGGCCAGACCCCGTCGAGGATCAGGTTCGATCCCCAGAACCAGGCGACGCAGCCGAAGACGCCGGTGACGATCGTGCCCGCGGCATAGCTGAGCTGTTCCATCCGTCCTCCCCCCAGAAAGACACGGCCCCACCGGCACTGCGGCGGGGCCGATGCGCTTATTTCAGCGTGTTCCAGGTTGCCTGGATCGCGCCCGCCACGTCTTGCGCCGGCTTGCCGCCGACATAGTCGACCATGCCGGTCCAGAACGCCCCCGCGCCGATCGCGCCGGGCATCAGGTCGGAGCCGTCGAAGCGGAAGGTGGTGGCATTGAGCAGGATGTCCCCCATCTTCTTCAGCGTCGAATCGCCGTAAAGATCGGTGTTCACCCCCTTGTAGGGCGTGACGAAGCCGGTCTGCGCCATCCAGACCTCATGCGCGATCGGGCTTTCGAGGAAGGCGATGAAGGCGTCGCCCACCGGGTTGTCGCTGAGCTTGGCGAACATCGTGCCCGCGCCCAGCACCGGCTGGCCCAGATCCTTGTCGGCATAGGCCGGGAAGTAGAAGAAGTCCGCGTCCTGGCCGATCACCGTGCCTTCCGGGAAGAAGGACGGGATGAAGGAGGCCATCTTGTGCATGTAGCACTGCGGCGGCGAGGTGAAGAGCCCCTTCGGGCTGTCGCGGAAGTCGGTCGAGGCAACGGCGCCTGTGCCGCCGGCAACGAAGCTGTCGGTCTTCGCGAACCAGCCGAAATCCTCGATCGCGGCGACCACCTTCGGATCGTCGAACTTCAGCTTGTTCGAGACCCAGTCGTCATAATCCTGCGGCGTGTTGAGGCGCAGCATCAGGTCCTCGACCCAGTCGGTCGCGGGCCAGCCGGTGGCGCCGCCCGAGCCGATGCCGATGCACCAGGGCGTGCCGCCGTCCTTGACGATCTGCTCGGTCAGCGCCTTGAGTTCTTCCATCGTCTTCGGGATCTCGTAGCCCGCATCGGCGAAGTTCTCGGGCACATACCAGACCAGCGATTTGACGTCGGCCTTGAACGGGAAGGCATATTGGTGGTGCTGCCCGTCGGGCCCGGCATAATTGCCATAGGCGGCCCAGCTGTCGCCCGCGGCGTAATTGTCCTTGATCCACTGCTCGGTGCCATCGGCCAGCGGCTTCAGATGCCCCTTCTTCGCCAGATCGGCGGCCAGGCCCGGCTGCGGGAAGACCGCGATGTCGGGCGGGCTGCCGGCCTCGGCGTCGATGACGATCTGCTGCTCGAAACTGTCGGAACCGGAATATTCCACATCCGCCCCGGTCGCGGCGCGGAAGTAGTCGATCACGCTTTCGAACAGGTCGCGGTCGGGGCCGAGCCAGGGACCGAGCACGGTCAGCTTCTTGCCCTTCAGGTCCATCTTCGCCAGCGCGTCATAGCTTGCCCAGTCGAAGCGGCTGTCCTTGCCGGGGGCGAATTTCAGCTCGCCCGCGCCCGCGCCCGCGGCCGAGGCGGCCAGCGCGATCAGCGCCACGCCGAGATAAAGGCTTTTCCTCATGCATCCCTCCCGAAAAACGGGCTTTCGCCCAAGGTCACGTCCGATGCCCCTGCCCCGGTCTCGCGACTCGATGTCAAAGCGCTTTGGATGCTGCAAGCTCCGGTATCGCGGCACGAAAGTCAACCGAATGCAATGCTGCAACTGCACTGTAATTCAATGGATTATTGTGCGCTTGCAGCATCTCGGCCTGCGGCGCCGCATCCGATTGACGCGCCAGACAGGCAGCGCTAACGTGCCAGACATTCAAAGCGGTTTGGATGCCAACGCGCCACCGAGTCACACCCGTCACGGATGCCCGCAGATGAACCTCAAGCAACTCGCCAGCGAACTGGGCCTGTCGCCCACCACCGTCAGCCGCGCGCTGAACGGCTATCCCGAGGTTTCGGAGGCGACGCGGCTGCGCGTGGCCGAGGCGGCGCGGCATTACAATTACCGCCCGAACACCCAGGCCAAGCGTCTGGCCACCGGCCGCGCGATGGCGATCGGCCATATCATCCCGCTCTCGACCCGGCACGAGATCGTCAACCCGGTCTTCGCCGATTTCATCGCCGGCGCCGGCGAGGTCTATGCACGCGCGGGCTATGACATGGTGCTGACCATCGTCCCCGACAGCGACGAGGAGCGCGCCTATCGCGAGGTCCGCTCGAAGGGCAATGTCGATGGCATCATCGTGCACGGGCCGAAGGTGCATGACGCGCGGCTGCCGCTGCTCGAGGAGCTGGGCCTGCCCTTCGTCGTGCATGGCCGCTCGCTCGGCGCCGACCCCGGCTATTCCTGGGTCGACGTCAACAACACCCGCGCCTTCGAACGCGCGACAAGCTTCCTGCTCGACCTCGGGCACCGCCGCATCGCGCTGGTGAACGGCATCGAGACGATGGACTTCGCCGCCCGCCGCCGGCACGGGTTCGAGCGCGCGCTGGCCGCCCGCGGGCTCTCGGCCGATCCCGCGCTGATGGTCTCGGGCGAGATGACCGAGGCGCAGGGCCATGACGCGGCGCGCGACATGCTCGACCTGCCCGACCCGCCGACGGCCTTTCTCACCGCCTCGTTCCTCTCCGCCATGGGGGTGCGGCGCGCGCTGTGGGAGCGGGGCATGCGGATGGGGCGCGACGTCTCGATCGTCACCCATGACGACGAGCTGGGCTATCTGCGCAACGGCTTCGACGAACCGATCTTCACCGCCACCCGCTCCTCCGTGCGCGAGGCGGGGCGGCGCTGCGCGGCGATGCTGCTGCGCCGGATCGAGAGCGGCGCCAGCGCGCCCGAGAACGACCTGATGGAAGCGACGCTGGTGGTCGGGGCCTCGACCGGCCCGGCCCCGCGCCGCTCCGACATGACCGACTGAAGGACAAAAGATGCTGCCAGGCCGCAGAGACTTCCCCGAGGGCTTCCTCTTCGGGGCCGCCACCTCCTCCTACCAGATCGAGGGGCACCGCTTCGGCGGCGCCGGCCCGACGCATTGGGACAGCTTCGCCGCCACCCCGGGCAATGTCGCGCGGGCCGAAAACGGCGCGGTCGCCTGCGACCATTATCACCGCTGGGCCGAGGATCTCGACCTTGTCGCCGATGCGGGCTTCGACCTTTACCGCTTCTCGACCTCCTGGGCGCGGGTGATGCCCGAAGGGCGCGGCGCGGTGAATGCCGAGGGGCTCGATTTCTACGACCGGCTCGTCGACGGCATGCTCGAGCGCGGCATCAAGCCGGCACTGACCCTCTATCATTGGGAGATGCCCTCGGCGCTCGCCGATCTGGGCGGCTGGCGCAACCGCGACGTGGCGCAGTGGTTTGCCGAGTTCACCCAGGTGATCGCGCGCCGGCTCGGCGACCGGATCTGGTCCGCCGCGCCGATCAACGAGCCCTGGTGCGTGGGCTGGCTGAGCCATTTCCTCGGCGCCCATGCGCCCGGGCTGCGTGACATCCGCGCGACCGCGCGGGCGATGCACCACATCCTGCTGGCGCATGGCCAGGCGATCTCGGTGATGCGGACCGAGGGGATGGGCAATCTCGGCGCGGTATGCAATTTCGAATATGCCCACCCCGCCAACGACAGCCCCGCGGCCGCCTCGGCCGCGCGTCTCTATGACGCCTATTACAACCGTTTCTTCATCGAGGGGATGATGCTCGGCCGCTACCCCGACGAGGTGCTCGAGGGCTTTGCGCCGCACCTGCCCGAGGGCTGGCAGGACGATTTCGCCACGATCCGCGCGCCGCTCGACTGGTTCGGGCTGAACTACTATACCTGCAAGCGCATCGCCCCCTGCGACGGCCCCTGGCCGGCGCATCGCGAGGTGGAGGGACCGTTGCCGAAGACCGACATGGGCTGGGAGATCTATCCCGAGGGGCTGCACGCCTTCCTCACCCGTGTCGCGCGCGACTACACCGGCGATCTGCCGCTTTATGTCACCGAGAACGGCATGGCCGCGCCCGATGTGCTGGCGGGCGGGAGCTGCGCCGATGCCGGCCGCATCGCCTATTACGCCGAGCATCTGGCGGCCTGCCGCCGCGCGATCGCCGAGGGGGTGCCGCTTGCGGGCTACATGTGCTGGTCGCTGCTCGACAATTACGAATGGGCGCTTGGCTACGAGAAACGCTTCGGCCTCGTCCATGTCGATTTCGAAACCCTGAAACGCAGTCCCAAGGCGTCGTGGCACGCCTGGGCACGGGCGCTGGAGCGCTGAGATGACCCTGACCCTTCTGGCCGATATCGGCGGCACCAACACCCGCGTCGCGCTGGCCCGCGCGGGCCGCCTGCTGCCCGAGACGATCCGTCGCTATCCGAACGACCACCACCCGGCGCTGGAACCGATCCTGAGCGCCTATCTGGCCGAGGAAGGCGCGGAGCCGGTCACCGGCGCCTGTGTCGCGGCCGCGGGCCCGGTGCGCGAGGGCGTGGCGGTGATGACCAATCTCGACTGGCGGATCACGCCCGAGGGCGTCGCCAGGACCACCGGCGCCGCGCAGGTCGCGGTGCTGAACGACCTGCAGGCACAGGGCCATGCGCTTGGCGCCCTCGGCCCCGAGGCGCTGCAGCCGATCCTGCCCGGCACGCCCGCCCTGCCCGGCGCCAGCGCGCTGGTGATCGGCATCGGCACCGGCTTCAACGCCGCCCCGGTGCACGAGACCGCGGGCGGACGCTTCGTCGCGGCCTCGGAATGCGGCCATGTCACCTTGCCCGTCCGCTGCGACGAGGACATCCGCCTGATGCGGTTTCTGCAGGCCGATCATGGCTTTGCCTCGGTCGAGGATGCGCTGTCCGGGCGCGGCATCGCGGCGATCCATGCCTTCCTGCGCGCCGAGACGGGACATGGCGCGCCGCGCGACGCGGCCTCGATCCTGACCGCGGTGGCGATGGGCGACGCCTTGTCGCAGGCCACGCTGCGGATCTTCGTGCGCCTGCTCGCGGGCGTCACAGGCGATCTTGCGCTGACCCACCTGCCCTTCGGCGGCATCTTCCTGTGCGGCGGCGTCGCCCGGGCCGTGGCGCCCCATCTTGCCCGGGCCGGCTTTGCCGCTGCGCTGCGCGACAAGGGCCGGTTCTCCGACTTTCTCGCCGCCTTCCCGGTGACGGTCATCGCGGACGATTACGCCGCCCTTGCGGGCTGCGCGTCCTACCTGCAGGCGCGGCGCGGCTGAGCCCGCTCCGATCGCCGTCAAGGCAATCTTAACCGCTCGGCGCTATGCCTCTTTCATGCTGGAATGAAAGGGGAACAGGTGAGCAGCCTTCTGACCGTCTATTTCATGGGGGGCGCATGACCACTCTTGCCCTCGCCCCCCGCCTCGACCTGACCCATGCCGAGCAAGCCCTGACCGCGATCCGCGCCTGCGAGGGACAGCCGCTTGTCCTCGATGCCGGCGGCGTCACCCATCTGGGCGGGCTCGGCCTGCAGATCCTGCTGGCCGCCGCCCGCAGCTGGCGCGCCGCCGGCCTCGCGCTGACCATCTCCCCGCGCTCGCCCGCCTTCGAGGAGGCCCTCTCCCTCTTCGGCCTGCCGCTCGACGCCCTGCAATCGGAGGGCGCCGCATGGGCCTGACCGTTCTTGCCGTCGACGACAGCCGCACCATCCGCGACATGCTGCGCCTTGCCCTGAGCGAGGCCGGGATCACCCTGCATCTGGCCGAGGACGGCGTGCAGGGGCTCGAGATGCTGAAGGAGATCGAGCCCGACGCGATCATCTCGGACATCAACATGCCCCGCCTCGACGGCTTCGGCTTCATCGAGGCGGTGCGCCGCCAGGACCGCCACCGCGCCACGCCGATCCTGGTGCTGACGACGGAATCGGCGCCCGAGCTGAAGGCGCGCGCCCGTGCGGCCGGCGCCACCGGCTGGATCGTGAAGCCCTTCGACCCGCCGAAGCTGGTCAAGGCGCTGCACATGGTCGCGGGCTGAGGGAGGGCGCGATGGCAACCGATCCGATGGCGCAGATCCGGGCAAGCTTCTTCGTCGAATGTGAGGAGCTGCTGGAAAGCCTGCAGGATTCGCTCTCTGCCCTGCAGGACGGCAGCAGCGACAGCGAGACGGTGAACACCGTCTTTCGCGCCGTGCATTCGATCAAGGGCGGCGCCGGGGCCTTCGGGCTCGACGCGCTCGTCGCCTTCGCGCACCGCTACGAGACCGTGCTCGACGCGCTGCGCGCGGGCCGGCTCGAGGTCACGCCGGACGCCGTGCGCAGCTTCTTCCAGGCCGCCGACCTGCTGCAGGACCACGTCCGCGCCGCCCATGACGGCACGCCCGCGCCCGAGGGGGCCGAGGCGGTGCTCTGCGCGCTCGAAACGCTGATCGGCGGCCCGGCGGAGCCCGAGGCCTCGCCCGGGTTCCAGCCGGTTCCCTTCGCGTTCGAGCCGATCCCGCTTGCCCTCGACTTCGACGCGCCCGACGACCTGCCCGCCCCCGCCCGCTGGATCATCCGCTTCCGCCCCGCGGACGCGCTCTATGCCTCGGGCAACGAGCCGCTGCACCTGTTGCGCGCGCTTGCCGCCCTCGGCGCGGCCGAGGTGCGCTGCGACACCTCGGACGTGCCGGCGCTCGAGGCGCTGCGCCCCGATGCGGCGCTGCTGTCCTGGCGCATCACCCTGCCCGGCGAGATCGCCGAGGAGGAGCTGCGCGAGGTGTTCGATTTCGTCGAGGATGTCTGCACGCTCGAGATCGGGCGCGAGGCCGAGGCGGCCGGCGCGAGGCCGCCCGCCCCCGCCATCGTCGCCCCGCAGGCCGTGACCTCCGTCGCGCGGCCCCCAGCTGTGGCCGAGGCCCCGGCCGAGCCCGCGCCGCCGCCCGGGCCGGTCGAGCGCCGCGCCACACCGCGCGAGACCGCCGCCACGGTGCGGGTCGATCTCGACCGCATCGACCGGCTGGTGAACCTGGTGGGCGAGCTGGTCATCAACCAGGCGATGCTGGCGCAAAGCGTGGCCGAGGCCGGGCTGCCGCCGAATTCGGCGGTGATGACCGGGCTCGAGGCCTTCATGATGCTGACCCGCGACCTGCAGG
The DNA here is from genome assembly GCF_003664585.1 of Paenirhodobacter hankyongi. GTDB lineage: Bacteria > Pseudomonadota > Alphaproteobacteria > Rhodobacterales > Rhodobacteraceae > Rhodobacter > Rhodobacter hankyongi. The sequence continues at coordinate 73,434 of NZ_RCHI01000005.1, read as the reverse complement.
ACAGCGTGATGATGATCCGCGCCCAGCCGGTGAAGCCGCTGTTCCAGCGCATGGCCCGGATCGTGCGCGAGGCCTCGACCGCCGTCGGCAAGGAGGTGCGCCTGCACACCGAAGGCGAGGCGACCGAAGTCGACAAGACGGTGATCGAACGCCTGGCCGAGCCGCTGACCCACATGATCCGCAACGCCGTCGACCATGGGCTCGAGACCCCCGAGCTGCGCCTTGCCGCCGGCAAGGCGGCCGAGGGGGTGATCTCGCTCAGCGCGCAGCACCGCTCGGGCCGGATCGTGATCGAGGTCGCCGACGACGGCGCCGGCATCAACCGCCCGAAGGTGCGCGAGATCGCGCTCGCCCGCGGCCTGATTCCGGCCGACGCGGCGCTGACCGATGCGGAAATCGACGCGCTGCTGTTCCTGCCGGGGTTCTCGACGGCAAGCCAGGTCTCGGCGCTGTCGGGCCGCGGCGTGGGCATGGATGTGGTGCGCCAGGCGATCCAGTCGCTTGGTGGCCGCGTCACGATCCAGTCGGCCCCGGGCCAGGGCACCCGCTTCTCGATCTCGCTGCCGCTGACGCTCGCGGTTCTCGATGGCATGGTGGTGTCGGTCGCCGACGAGACGCTGGTGGTGCCGCTCGCCTCGATCCTCGAGACCGCGACCTTGGCCGAGGGCGACATCCGCGCGCTTGGGCCGCAGACCAACGTGATCCACCTGCGCGGCGCCTTCGTGCCGCTTTACGACCTTGGCGCCGAGCTTGGCTATCGCGCGCCCAAACCCTCCTACGAGGGCGGCATCGTGCTGCTCACCGCGCAGGAGGACGGCTCGCGCGCCGCGCTGATCGTCGACGCGATCCACGAGCAGCGGCAGGTGGTGATCAAGGGGTTGCAGCAGGCCTATGGCCGGATCCCGGGCGTCGCCGCGGCGACGATCCTCGGCAACGGCCGTATCGCCCTGATCCTCGACACCGCCGACCTTGTCCAGACCGCCACCGGCCGCACCCGGATCCGCCCCCTCGCCCTTGCAGGATGATTGCCATGAGCACCCCCGAAAGCCCCTCCGCCGAAGTCGAGCTTCTGTCCTTCCGCCTCGCCGACGAGGAATACAGCGTCGACATCATGTCGGTGCGCGAAATCCGCGGCTGGACCCGCGCGACGCCGCTGCCGCACGCCCCGCCGCATGTGCGCGGCGTGATCAACCTGCGCGGCACGGTGCTGCCGGTGGTCGATCTCTCGGTGCGGCTTGGCATGGCGCCGGTGCCGGGCGATTCGCGCAATGTCATCATCGTCGTCCAGGTCGGCAGCCAGACCACCGGGTTGCTGGTCAACGCCGTCTCCGACATCCTGTCGCTGCCGCGCAGCGCCCTGCAGCCGCCGCCCGAGCTGCTCGCCGACGAGGAGCAGAGCTTCATCGAGGCGCTGACCATCGTCGACGGCCGGATGATCCGGGTGCTCGACCTGCGCGCGGTGCTGCCCGACCAGTCGGCCGAGGCCGCCTGAGATGGAGATCCCGCGCCTTCTCGCGCCGGACGTCCCGACCGAGACCGACCTGCAGGCCATCGCCCAGATCCTGCACAGCCGGGCCGGCATCGTCCTTGCCCCGGGCAAGGGCGCAATGGTGCAGTCGCGGCTTGGCAAGCGCCTGCGCCGGCTGGGGATCGGCGACTATCGCAGCTATCTGGCCCTCGTCACCTCGGCGAGCGGCGAGGACGAGCTGAAGGCGATGATCTCGGCCCTGACCACCAACGTCACCCATTTCTTCCGCGAGAAACACCATTTCGAGATGCTGCGCAGCCGCGCCCTGCCGCCGCTGATCGCGCGGGCACGGGCCGGCGGGCGGGTGCGGATCTGGTCGGCCGGCTCGTCGAACGGGCAGGAGGCGTTTTCGATCGCCATGGTGCTGGCCGAGCTTGCCCCCGATCACGAGGCGCTCGACATCCGCATCCTCGCGACCGACATCGACCCGCAGGTGATCGCCTGCGGCCAGGCGGCGATCTATGACCCGCAGCTGCTCGACACCGTGCCGCCGGCGCTGCGCGCCCGCTTCTTCCAGCCGGTGCCCGCGGGCGTTCAGGTGGTCGACAGCCTGCGCCGCCTCGTCACCTTCCGCGAGCTGAACCTGCACGGCCCCTGGCCGATGCGCGGGCAGTTCAGCATCATCTTCTGCCGCAATGTCGTCATCTATTTCGACCCGCCGGCGCAGGCGCGCCTGTGGGCGCGGTTCGAGGAGGTGCTCGAACCTGGCGGCTGGATCTTCGTCGGCCATTCGGAGCGGATCGCGCGTGCCGAAAGCCGGCTCGAAACCGCGGGAATCACCACTTACAGGCTGCCCCAGGACGCCGGGGCGAACGGAGAAACGGAATGGCACTGAGAGACCAGCTGCGTGTCCTCGTGGTCGACGACATGTCGACGAGCCGCGGGCTGATCATGCAGGCGCTCGACGGCATGGGAATCCGCCAGGTGGGGTACGCCACCGACGGGCCAGGCGCGCTGCAGACGATCGAGACCGCGCCGGCGCATCTGGTGATCTCGGATTACAACATGCCGGGGATGGACGGGCTGCAGCTGCTGCAGGCGCTGCGGGCCAATGCCCGCACCAAAGGCGTCGGCTTCATCCTGATCACCGGCCGCGCTGACGCCGGCCTGATCGATCTCGGACGTCGGTTCGGGATGAACAACTTCCTGAAGAAACCCTTCACGCCTCAGGACCTGCGCGCCTGCATCGAGGCCGTGGTGGGGAGGCTGTGACGATGCACCCTCCGGCGGCCCCCGTTTCGACGACCGGCAGCGCGCTTGCCCTCGATGCGCTGGCCGCCCGCATCGCCGAGGAGATCGACGGGCTCGCGCAGCTTTCGGGCGAGGTGCAGATTGCCCTGTCGCTGTGCCATTTCTGCGAGCACACGGACCCGGACGCGATCCGCGGTCTGCAACGGATCGACCTGATCACCCAGGCGCTCGAGGATCTCGGGCGGCTGCTGGGCACGCTGTCGCGCGAGATCCCGCAGGATCTGCAGATCGACGCGCGGATCCTGGCCTCGCAGCTGCGGCTGCAGGGGCTTGCACATGCCCTTGCCCTGCCCGGCTCCCGTGCCGTCCCGGCACGGATCGACTCGCCGCGCGAGGATGGCGAGGTGCAGTGGTTCTGAGCGGACCGGCCAGAGGGCCCCGGAGAGCCGCGACGAAAGCCCCGAGCCACGACAATGCCCCGGGAAACCGGGGCAGGCGGCCCGCCTTTTCGGCGGTGGTCTTCACGAAGGGGAAGTTTGGTGAACCGGGAGGGTTTCGAACCCTCGACCCGCTGATTAAGAGTCAGCTGCTCTACCACTGAGCTACCGGTCCGACGCCTTAATCGTTCTTTCCGGCGCAGAACGCAACCCCAAGATTCCGACTTTATGACGGGGCCCGCCGAAACGGATCGACGAACCGCCGCGGAGGGCGCCATGCGGCGGTTCCGGGTGGGACACGTCCCGAAATGCCCGCGAAACCGGACCCGGCGGCCCGCCTTTTCGGCGGCGATCTTCACGAAAGGGGAGTTTGGTGAACCGGGAGGGTTTCGAACCCTCGACCCGCTGATTAAGAGTCAGCTGCTCTACCACTGAGCTACCGGTCCGGCGCCTTAATCGTTCTTTCCGGGGGGGAACGCAACCCCAGAATGACAGTTTTATGCAAGAATTTTCGGCACCATCGAAACGCCTCGGCAGCGCGCGGCGAAGCCCCAGGAAAACAAGGGTACGGCATTGTTTCCCATGGCCTTTTCAATGCCCCCCCACGGACACCGGTGGCCGACTTCCGCCGCCCTGCCACCCGACTCGTCCGCATCGGCGGGGCCAGGGCCGAGTCGGTTTTGACCACCTGCCCTCGCCGCGCTGTCGCCTCTGTGGCCTGCGACTTCGTCGACCGCGGCACAGAAAGATCTGGCCCGCTCCGCCCCGCGCGCTTACCCTTCGCAGGAAGGGGCAGGAGGGGACAAATGCTGCGCTTCCTTTCATCCGAGCTCTGGCGGCTTCACAACACGGCCACCTGGTCGTGGCACGGCTGGATCGCCGCCTGGGCCACCGAAAAGTCGCTGCGCCAGTGGACCGTGGCGCAGGCGATCTCGATCACGCTGGCGCTGGTCGTGCACATGGGCGCCGGCGAACGCGCCCTGATCATCGCGCTCGGCTTCCTGGTGCTGGCGGCGGAACTGGCCAATACCGCGATCGAGACCATCGTGAACCGGATCAGCCCCGAGCGCAGCGACATGGCGCGCAAGGCGAAGGACGTCGGTTCGGCGATGGTGATGGTGACGGCGATCTCGGTCGGGGCTGCCTGGCTTGTCGTGCTGCTGGGCTGAGGCTGCGGCTCACGGTTGACCCGAAGGGCCCGATCGCCTATGTGCTGCGACAAGGTGCCGGGCACCTGCCGCCTGCAGACTCACGTCACGGTGAAGCCCGGAAGAAGACGACATCTCACCCCCCGATGCATTTCGCGGTGTGGGCAACGCAGGCTCCCATCCCTTCTGAAATGCCGATCCAGAGGAGTGAGCGATGTCCGTCCGACACGCCGTTCAACCACGACATCCGGTCCCGCCGACCTTCCGCGCGGAGGCACGGCCATGATGACCCTCGACGAGGCCAAGGCGCAGGCCAAGGCCCTGCGCGCGGCGCTTCTGGCGCAGGGCACGGCAATCAGCCATGCGCAGGCGCTTGAGCTGGTCGCGCGCCAGCAGGGCGCGAAGGACTGGAACACGCTGCACGCGCGCCTTGCCCTGCGCAATGCCCCGCCCGAGCTTGCGCTTGGCGATGCGGTGTCCGGCCGCTATCTGGGCCAGCCCTTCACCGGGCGGATCATCGGCCTTTCGGGGCCCGACAGTCACCGCCACATCGAGATCCGCTTCGACACGCCGGTCGATGTCGTGCGCTTCGAGAGTTTCTCGAACCTGCGCACGCAGATCCGCGCGACGATCAACGCCGAGGGGCGGTCGCACAGCCACACCTCGGACGGCGTGCCGCATCTGGTGATCGAGATGGGGGGGCGCTAGCGCCCCCCTGCCCCTCAGCCGATCAGCGGCGAGGCCCCGCCATAGGTCTCGTCGTAATGGCGCTTCAGCCGCATCAGCGCGATCCGCAGCACGATCTTGCCCGAGCGCGCCGACCAGCCCATCCGCCGCTCGGCGGTCTCGAGCCCCTCGAGAAAGCAGCAACAGCGCAACACCATGTCGCCGAGCCCCGGCCCGAGGTCACGCAGCGCCGCGGCGACGCGATCGCGGGCGCGCTCCGACCCGCCCGCCCCCGGGCCGAGATCGGGACGATAGCCCGTGCGCTCGCCCCCGGTCAGGAAGCGTTCCCAGTTCTGCGCAACGCGCGGGCCGATCTGGGCAAGCTCGAAATCCTCGCGCAGCCGCTCGCCCGCGGCGACAAGATCCGCGCCAAGGAAGGGCTGCCCCTGCGCATCGCGCCGCCGCGCCAGCACCGCAAGCGGGCTTTCGGCAAGGTTCGCACGCAGCCGCCGCGGCCGGGCGCCGTCCTCGGCCACCGCGCGCTCGCCCCAGTCGCGGTGCTGCCCGGCAAAGGTCGAGCCCGGATCCTCGCCCGCCGGCAGACCGCGGGCCAGGTTCTCCTCCTCGATCATCCGCTTCAGCGCGGCGCGCCCGGCGACGGTGATCTCATAGCTCGTCACCCGCGCGGCATGGCGCACCTGGATCCAGTCCTTCAGCGCGAAGGCGCGGGCCAGCGCACGCTCGGTCACCGCGGTGCGCACCGTGCCGCGCAGCACCACGGCCTTGTCCATGTCGTCGGCAATGACGAGAAGGGCCGCGGGTTCGGCCAGGCGGCGCAGGATCCGGCGCCCCTCGCGCGCCACAAGCTCCTCGTCCGCGGGCAGGCCCGGGGTGCGGATCGGTGCGGTCATCTCGGTCTCGTCCTCTCGATGAACGGCCGTCTCGACGAAGGCGGAGCCATGACCGAGACGCGCCAGCGCCTCGTCGACCAGCGGGTCGTCCCGCCGCGCCTCGACCCGGCGCACGCGGCGCAGAACGGTCGAGGCCGCGCAGCCCTCGGCCCGCGCCAGCTGCCGGATCGGGATCCCCTCCTCGACATGGCGCAGATAGAGCCGCGCATGGTCCGGCAGCCATGCAGGAAGCGGCGTCAGAAACGGGCTGATCGTCGTCATGTCTTCCCCCGGATCGGCGCCGGCACCGTCGCCGTGCCGCCATTTCGTCGTTAACAACCGTGGGTTGTTTTGATTACCCGTCCGTTAACAGCTCGGGCGACCCCCAGATTTCTTTAGAAAGTCTAAAGATCTTCAAATGCGCCGCACGGTTGAGTGCGGCTTTGCGCAACACCCGTAAAGGTTGAGTGAAGCTGGGCCGGTCTTTGCACGGGGGCCCGCCATGACCGACCTTCACGAGATCCTTGCCACCCTGCGCCGGCCACGTCTGCTGATCCGCGCCGCGCGCTGTGGCCAGGGCGACTACAACCGCGCGCGCGACCTGCGGCGGCTGATGCGGCTGGCGCAGGTGCCCACGCCCGAGGCAGCGCTGCGCGCGCTGATCGTCGAGGAGGCCACGCTCGAGGCGCAGCGGCGCGAGGGGGGCGCGCAATACAGTCTGACGCGCCACATCGAGCTGTTGATCGCGATGATGGCCGAGGCGCGGCTTCTGCCGCGCGCCGGCACCTGATCAGCGGGCGCGGAACAGCGTGCCCAGCACGCCGCGCACGATCTGCTGGCCGGCCTTGGTGCCAAGCTGGCGCACCAGGCTCTTGCCGAAGGTCTCGAGCAGGCTGTCGTTGCGCGAGGAGCTGCTGCGCCGGGTCGGGGGCGTGGCCTTGGCCGTCTTGCCCCCGTCATAGCGGCGCGCATTCCTGAACTCGCGCGCCGCGTCGGCCGTCGCGGCCTTGTCCTGCGCGGCCGTCTCCTCGGCCTCGGCCGCATCCTTTGCGGCGGCGGCCGCGCGCGCGGCAAGGATCTCGTAGGCCGACTCGCGGTCGATGACCTTGTCGTATTTCAGCCCGAAGGGCGAGGCGGCCAGAATCGCGCGACGCTCCTCGGGCGTCAGCGGGCCAAGCCGCGATTGCGGCGGGCGCACGAGGGTACGCTCGACCATGCCCGGCACGCCCTTCGCCTCGAGGAAGGAGGTCACCGCCTCGCCAGTGCCGACCTCGCGGATCGCGTCCTCGGTGTCGAAACGCGGATTGGCGCGGTAGTTTTCGGCCGCGCGCTGCAGATCCTTCTGGTCGCGCGCGGTGAAGGCGCGCAGCGCGTGCTGCACCCGGTTGCCGAGCTGGCCGAGGATGTCCTCGGGCACGTCCGCCGGGTTCTGCGTGACGAAATAGACCCCCACCCCCTTCGAGCGGATCAGCCGCGCCACCTGCTCGACCTTGTCGACCAGCGCCTTCGGCGCGTCCTCGAACAGAAGATGCGCCTCGTCGAAGAAGAAGACGAATTTCGGCTTGTCCGGGTCGCCCACCTCGGGCAGCTGCTCGAAAAGCTCCGACAGCAGCCAGAGCAGGAAGGTCGCGTAAAGCCGCGGGCTGCCCATCAGCCTGTCGGCGGCCAGCACGTTGACCCGGCCGCGCCCGTCGGGCGCCGGGATCATCATGTCGGCGAGATCGAGCGCCGGCTCGCCGAAGAACTTCACCGCGCCCTGGTTCTCGAGGACCAGAAGCGCGCGCTGGATCGCCCCCACCGATTGCGGCGCGATATTGCCATAGCGCAGCGACAGCTCGTCGGCGCGCTCGCCGATATTGACCAGCATCGCCCGCAGGTCCGCCATGTCGAGCAGCGCCAGCCCCTCGCTGTCGGCGACGTGGAAGGCGATGTTCAGCACCCCCTCCTGCGCCTCGGTCAGGCCGAGCAGCCGCGACAGCAGCAAGGGCCCCATGTCCGAGACCGTGGTGCGCACCGGGTGGCCCTGCTCGCCAAAGAGATCCCAGAAGGTGACCGGGAAATCGCGAAAGGCAAGGTCATAGCCGATCGTCGCGGCGCGGGCGGCAAAGGCCTCGTGCAGCTTGCCCGTGGCCGTGCCCGCCATCGCGATGCCGGCAAGGTCGCCCTTCACGTCGGCCATGAAGACCGGCACACCGGCGGCCGAGAACGCCTCGGCCAGCACCTGCAGGGTCACGGTCTTGCCGGTGCCGCTGGCGCCCGCCACCAGACCGTGCCGGTTGCCGTATTTCAGCAGCAGCTGTTGCGGCAGCGCATGCCCCTCGCCGCCGCCGCCCACGAAGATCCCCGCCTCGGTCAGAACACCCGTCATCCGCCCCTCACACCCCTGCGCCCCGGTCCGGGCGCGCATCACCGTTACCGGGCAGAATACAAATTTAACCTCTCGCTGCCAGCCTGAACCTGTCCCCCGGCGCGCAGGGCCTGCACCGGGGGCTTTCCTCCCTGTCGGACTGGCCGCACCCCGCAAAGGTGCGGCATTTTTTCATGAAAACAGGCATTTACAGAAGCGTCATTTGACAGTTGACGAAAATTTCGTTCCGATTTAGCGTTCACCCCAATGACAAAGTCGGCCCGGTCCGACAGGGGGAAAGATGGAAAGGGCTCCGCATGCGGAGCCCTTTTCTTCTGCCCCGCCTCACTTCCCGCTCACGCAACTGTAATGGGCCGCGCCCCTCTGCCCGCGCGCCCCGCGCGGTTTTGCCCGCTGACAGGCGCTTGCGGCCGTGCTAGGTCGACGGGGACACCTGTTCAGCATGGAAGGCTAGAATGACTGAGCTGACGAAACGCCTCGCGATCGCGCTGACCTTGGGCCTTGCCGCCCCGGCCGCCTTCGCGCAGGACACCCCCGCGACCGACGGCGCCGCTACGACTCCTCCTGCTGCCGAGGCTCCGGCCGCGGCCGCCCCCGCCACCCCGGCGCAGACCCCGGCGCCCGCCGCCGACAAGCAGCCCGACGGCCCCGGCACGACCTACATCGCCAAGACCTTCGACGACTGGGCGCTGCAATGCGTGCACACCGAAGACGGCAATGACCCGTGCCAGATGTACCAGCTGCTGAAGGACGAGAAGGGCAACAACGTCGCCGACATCTCGATGGTGGCACTGACCGGCAGCGCCAAGGCGGTGGCCGGCGCGACGATCATGACCCCGCTCGAAACGCTGCTGACGCAGGGCGTGACGCTGAAGATCGACACCAATGAGGCTCGGTCCTACCCCTTCACCTTCTGCGCTCCGGTGGGCTGCTTCGCCCGCGTCGGCCTGACCGCCGAAGAGCTTGCCGCCTTCAAGAAGGGCAACAAGGTCTCGATGACGGTGGTTCCGGTCGCCGCGCCCGATCACCCGGTGACCGTGGCGATCTCGCTCAAGGGCTTCACCGCCGCCTATGACGCGGTGACCAAGGTCAGCGCGCAGACCTCGACCTCGCCCGCGCCGGCCCCGAAACAGTGACCAGCCACTGAAAACCTGCAAGGGTTTGCGACGCCTCCCCTCGGGGAGGCGTCCTGCATTTCACGCCCGGCTCAGCACGAGAACCGCGTTGAGCCCGCCGAAGGCGAAGGCATTCGACATCGCGACCGAGACCTCGGCCGTCCGCGCCACATTCGGCACCACGTCGAGCGGGCAATCCGGGTCAGGCGCCTGAAAGCCCAGCGTCGGTGCCAGCACCCCGTCGCGCAGCGCCAGAAGACAGGCGAGCAGCTCGACCGCCCCGGTCGCGCCGATGCAATGCCCGTGCGCCGCCTTGGTCGAGGAAACGGGCGGCGGCGCATCCCCGAAAACCGTGCGGATCGCCGCGGCCTCGGTGCGGTCGTTCGCCGCCGTGCCGGTGCCATGGGCGTTGATATAGCCGACCTCTGCGGGCGCGATCCCGGCATCGGCGAGCGCGCCGCGCATCGCCCGCGTCGCGCCCTCGACCGAGGGCATGACGATGTCGCCCGCATCCGAGGTCATCGCGAAACCGCGGATCTCGGCGAGGATCTCGGCGCCCCGGGCCCGCGCGGCCTCGTACTCCTCGAGCACGAAGACCGCTGCGCCCTCGCCCTGCACCATGCCGGTGCGGCCCAGGCTGAACGGGTGGCAGCCCTCGGGCGACATCACCCGCAGCCCCTCCCAGGCCTTCAGCCCACCGAAGTTCAGCATCGATTCAGAGCCGCCCGCCAACATCCCGTCGGCCATGCCGGCGCGGATCATCTGGAAGGCCAGACCGATCGCGTGGTTCGAGCTGGCACAGGCGGTGGCGACGGAGAACGCCGGCCCCATCAGCCCCCAGGCCATGGTGAGATGCGAGGCGGCAGCATTGTTCATCAGCCGCGGCACGGTGAAGGGATGGACGCGGTTCTTGCCCTCGGCAAAGACGGCGCGGAAGGCGTCGTTCACCGTGCCGTTGCCGCCACCCGCCGTGCCCATCACGCAGCCCCAGCGGACCGGATCGCCCGGCACCGCGGCCAGCCCCGCCTGCGCCATCGCCTCGCCCGCCGCGACGAGGGCGAATTGCGTGAAGCGGTCATAGAGGGAAAGCTTCGTTCGGTCGAAGAGCGCCTCGGGCTCCCAGCCCGTCACCTGCGCCCCGATCCGGATGGACAGCCTCTCGACATCGGGCAGGTCGAGCGGTCCGATCCCGCTGCGCCCCTCGGCCATGGCCGCAAGGGTTCCGGGCAGGTCCCGGGCCAGGGCGTTGACCGTCCCGGCCCCGGTGATGACGACGCGCCGCATCGGCTCAGGCAACCGCCGCCGCCGGCCCCGCGATCAGCCGCTCGACCGCGCGCACGATCGCGCCGACCGAGGAGACGTCGAAGTCGGTCTGCGTCGGCTCGTTGGCGTTGAAGGGCACGGAGACGCCGAAGGTCTCCTCGATGGCGAAGATCATCTCGACGAGGCCGAGGCTGTCGAGCCCAAGCTCCTCGAGCGTCATCTCGGGGCGCACCTCCGCAGGCTCGAGCACCGCCTCGCGGGCGATGATGGAAATGATCTGGTCTTGCACGTCTGGCCTCATCTGCCGTTAATTTCCGCCCTTCTTTTCGGACAGCTTTGCAACAGTTTCGCGAAGCTCGGCCACCTGCGCAAACAATCTTGTCAGACGGCGGATATTTTTCCAGGCCTCGACATGGGTCTTCATGTTGATCGCTGGATATCCAAGCAACACACGCCCCGCCGGGGCGTTCGACATGATCTTGGTGGCGCCGCCCGCGATCACGTCGTCGCCGACGAAGATGTTGTCCGACACGCCCACCTGCCCCGCCAGCACCACGCGGTTGCCGATCCGGGTCGAGCCCGCGACGCCCGCCTGACCGCACAGCAGGCAATCCTCGCCGACCTGCACGTTGTGGCCGATGTGCACGAGGTTGTCGATCTTGGTGCCACGCCCGATCGAGGTCGCGCGCACCGTGCCGCGATCGATGCAGGCATTGGCGCCAAGTTCCACGTCATCGGCGATCTCGACGGTGCCGAGCGAATGGATGCGGTGCCAGTGCTGATCGTTGAAATGGGCACGCTCGCCCAGCGTCTCGCGGATCTCCTCGACGCCCGACTTCTCGGCGGTGACGAAGGAGAACCCGTCGGCGCCGATCACCGCACCAGGCTGGCAGATGAAGCGATCGCCGATCACCACCCGCGCACCGATCCTGGCGCCATAGAGGATCAGCGCATCCGCCCCGATCCGGGTGCCTTCGGCGATCACCGCATGCGCCCCGATGCGGGCGTTCGGGCCGATGCTCACGCCGCGCCCGATCACCACGAAGGGGCCGATCGCGGCATTCTCGCCGATCTCGGCCGTGGGGTCGATCACCGCCATCGGGTGGATGCCCGGCGCGATCTCCGGGCCCGGATCGAAAGCCTTCGACAGCCCCGCCATCGCAAGCCGCGGCCGCTCGACGAAGATCGCCGCCTCGAGCCCGTAGGAGCGCCAGTCCGCCCCCTCGAACAGAAGCGCCGCACGCGCCTCGCCGGCCCGGATGCCGTCGGCGTATTTCGGGCTCATCGCCAGGGCAAGCTGGCGCGGGCCGGCGGCCGCAGGCTCGGACGCGCCGTCGATCGGCAGGCTCAGATCGCCCTCCGCCCGCGCGTTCAGCGCCCGCGCAATGGTTTCAACGGTCTGTGCCATGCCTGCCTCCCCGAAATCCGGCGCCCGAAGGAACGCCCGCCTCCGATCTAGTTCGAGAGCACGGGCAATTCCACCCCTGCCTTTTCAAGCGCGGCAAAGAGCGCGGCATCGCGCCCATAGACATCGGCGCGATATTCCATCCGTCCGCTCGCCGTCGGCCAGGCGGTGAAATAGACCAGATGCACCGGCACCGGCGTCTCCAGCCGCACCGTCGTCTCCTGCCCGGAGGCGAGGATCCGCTGGAAATAGGCCTCGGGGTCGGCCGCCTGCGGCGCGAGCAGCGCATAGGCCAGCTCGAAGGGCTTGCCGACCCGCACGCAGCCATGGCTGAAGGCGCGCACGTCCTTGCTGAACAGCGATTTCGACGGCGTGTCGTGCAGGTAGATGTTGTACTTGTTCGGGAACAGGAACTTCACCAGCCCGAGCGCATTGCCATCCGACGGCGGCTGCTTCATCGCGAAGGGGAAGGTCTTGTCGGTGTAGGCGGCGAAATTCACCGCCGAGCGCGGCACGGTGCGGCCCCGGCTGTCGACCAGGTTGATATGCGCCGCCGCATTCGGGTTGCGCTGCATCATCGGCAGGTATTCCTTGACGGTGATCGAGCGCGGCACCGACCAGCTCGGGTTGATCACCATCATCTCCATCTCGTCCGAGAATTCGGGCGTGCGGCGGTCGGTCTGGTTCTGGCCGACGACGGTCACCGTCTCGAAGGTGGTCTTGCCGTGATCGACGATCCGGGCCGAGAAATCGGTGATGTTCACCCAGATGTGGCGCGCGCCGAGGTCGATCCCGTTCATCCAGCGCAGCCGCTCCATCGCGACGAGGATCGACCGCATCCGCTCCTCGGGGCTGCGGTTGATCTCGGCAAGCGTCGCCTCGCCGGCGACGCCGTCGGACTTGAGACCAAGGTCGAGCTGATACTGCTGCACTGCCTTCTGCAGCGACGCATCATAGCGCGGGCTGGCCGAGCGGCCGAGATACCCCATCGCCTGAAGCCGGTCGCGCAGGGCGATCACCGCCGCCCCGCTCTCGCCCGGGCGAAGCACCTTCGCCGGCACCGTCGCGCCCCAGCCGCCCGCCGCCATCTGCGCCGCAAGGTCGAGCCGCGCGCGCATCAGCTGGGCGTATTGCGGCGCGCCCGGGGCGAGATCGCGCAGGAAGCGCGCCGGCACCTCGGCCGCGGCAAAGCCCGCGATCAGCTCGGCGGTGTCGCGGCGGGGGATCTCGCGTACCAGACCGGGGTCGATCTTCTTCGGCTCGAGCACGCCGTTCGAGACGTCATGCGCATAATCCGCCCAGGTGCGGGACATGTCGGCCTCGAGCAGGCCGCGCTCGCGCTCGGAGCGGATCGAGGCAAAGCGCGCGCGCAGCCCCGCGGCATCATAGTGGTCGACCGGCAGGCCATGCGCCCCGGCCCCGTCGAGGGCGGCAAAGAAGGCGGCGCGGCGGTCGGCATCGGCGCCGGTCGTCCAGATCGGCGCATAGCTGCGCGCGGCATAGAAGGCGGCAAGTCCCTCGTTGCCGGCCACGCCCTCGGCCACCGCCTGCGAAAACCCGTCGATCATCTGCGCGCTGGCATCGGTCGGCATCACCGTTCCGCCGATCGCCGTGCCCGCCATCAACGCCGCCAGCAGCGCCGCGCCGCCGAAACCGCGCATCGCACCCCACATCTGCCCGTTCCCCCTGAAACATCAATGTTCCCAGCGTCCTGCAAAAGCCCGGAACTGTCCAGATCTGCGCAACAAAGCGGCACGGGTTGCGGCGCCGAAGGCACAGCGGTGCGACGGCGGCGCAACAGGCAAGAAAATTGGGCAGAAACCTGCCGATTTTCCCCCTTGTGTTCTGTCGATCCCGATTCCGCGATTGGAACAAGACAGCGCCTGTGCCATAACTGAGCCATGGTAAGGGGGAGGCAGGTCCCAACCGCACGTCGAATGACGGCACCCTCGAACGACAGAACAGGCGAACTGGATATGAGCATGACGACACTTTCCCGCCGCGGGCTTCTTGCAGCCTTCGCCGCGACCGCTGTCACGGCCGCGCCGACCGCATCGAACGCCTTCGGCTTTCTGCGCGGCGCCGGTGATATCCGACGCATCAAGATGTATTCCGGCCGCACCGGCGAGAGCATCGACACCGTGTACTGGATCGAGGGCGAGTACATCCCCGAAGCCCTCAAGGAAATCAACCACTTCATGCGCGACTGGCGGACCGATCAGAAGATCACCATCGACCCGCGCACCGTCGACATCGCCGCGGCGTCGCACCGGCTGATGGACACCAGCGAACCCTACATGATGCTGTCCGGTTATCGCTCGCCCGCGACGAATGCCATGCTGCGCGCCCGCTCGCGCGGGGTTGCACAGAATTCGCTGCACATGAAGGGCATGGCCGCCGACCTGCGGCTGAAGTCGCGCTCGGTGCCGCAGATCTATTCGGCCGCGACGGCCTGCCACGCCGGCGGCGTCGGCAAATACATGCGCTCGAACTTCGTGCATATGGATTGCGGCCAGGTCCGCACCTGGAACGGCTGAAACGCCCCACATCGCTGCCCGGAAACAAGCGCCGCCTCCCGCGGCGCTTTTTCGTTTGTGGAAACGGCCGAATCGCAGCGTCCGCCCCGGCCAAGGGCTCAGCGCGCCCGGGTGGCGAGCGGCACGAGAACGATCAGCGTCAGGATCCGGGCGAAGTGATGCAGCGCCACATAGGCCGGGTCGAAGCCCAGCGACAGGCCGATCGCCGCCATCGCCTCGACCCCGCCCGGGGCGAAGGCGATCCAGACCTCGGCCAGCGGCAGCCCGGTGACGGCCGAGGTCAACGCCGCAAAGACGAAGGAAACGGCGAGCGTGGTGGTGACCAGCGCCGCCCCCGCCTTCGCCATGTGCAGGATGGCGAGCAGCCCGACCGAGGTCAGCCGGGTGCCAAGCGTCGCACCGGTCAGGGTGAAGCCCGCGAACAGCGCCCAGGCCGGTGCCGCCCCCTGCACCAGTCCCGCCGCATGGCCCCCGCCGCTGAGCACCAGCCCGGCCAGCAGGCAGGCGGCGGGCACCCCGATGCGCTGACCGAGGAAGCCAAGCCCATAGGCCGCCGCCAGCAGCCCCGCGAAAGGCAGCAGCGGCATCGCCGCGCGCGCGGCCGGCACCACCGGCGCGGTGTCGAGCAGCGTGGCGAGCGGCGGCACCAGCGCCACCAGCACCAGCATCCGCACGATCTGCAGCACCATGATGGCGTTGACATCGCCCCGCCCCTCGAGCGCCAGCGCAATCACGTTCGACATCGTCCCCGGCGCCGTGGCCAGCACCGCCGTCTCGCGCGAATAACCAAAGCCCCGCGTCAGCACGAGCGCACCGCAGGCCAGCGTGACGATCAGCGACAGCACGAGAAAACCGAGGCTCATCCCCCAGGCGATCACCCGGTGCCCGATGTCGGGGTCGATCCCCGAACCGAGCGAGATCCCGATCACGCAGAAGGCGACATCGCGCAGCCGCGCCGGCACGTCGACCGGCAGGCTGGCCGCAGCCGCCAGCGCGACGGCAAGGCTCGCCCCGATCAGCGCCCCCGCCGGCACACCGAGCCCGGTGAAAACCCCGGCCCCCACCGCGCCGATCACCACCGCAAGGATCACAGCCTTCTGCTTTTCCTGCATTCCTGCCCCTTTTGCGCGGTCTGTCCCGTCCCCTGATATAGCGCCTTGAGTGCAAAAGGGAAAACCCTGGCGGGGCGGAGAACGGCTCCCCCTGCCCGCGACCTGCCGCCCTTTTTTTAGGCGAAAGCACCGGCGCCCGCGCTTTCATCGCTGCCGGCCATGCGTTAAGGGTGGTGGCCCTGCCGCCATCGCCTAATCTGGCCGCACCGAACGAAGAAGGCGCGACCATGGCGATTTACGCATCCATCTATCACCTGACGCATTACAAGTATGACCGGCCCGTCACTCTGGGCCCGCAGATCATCCGCCTGCGCCCCGCCCCGCATTCGCGCACCCGGGTGATCTCGCATTCGCTGAAGGTCTCGCCCGGCGGCCATTTCGTGAACCACCAGCAGGACCCCTACGGCAACTGGCTGGCGCGCTTCGTCTTCCCCGAGCCGGTGACCGAGCTGAAGATCGAGGTCGATCTCGTCGCCGACATGACGGTCTACAACCCCTTCGACTTCTTCGTCGAGGAAAGCGCCGAATACTGGCCCTTCGAGTATCCCGAAGAGCTGCGTGACGACCTGTCGATCTATCGCACGCCCGAACCCGAAGGCCCGCTGCTGGCCCAGCTCCTCGGCACGATCGATTACAGCAAGACCCGCACCGTCGACTTCCTGGTCGCGCTGAATGCCCGGATCGCGAACGGGATCAACTACACGATCCGGATGGAGCCGGGCGTGCAGACCCCTGACGAGACGCTTGCGCTGCGCTCGGGCTCGTGCCGGGACAGCTCGTGGCTCCTGGTGCAGGCGCTGCGCCATCTCGGCTTTGCCGCACGTTTCGTCTCGGGCTATCTCATTCAGCTCAAGCCCGACGTGGTCTCGCTCGACGGGCCCGCGGGCACCGACCACGACTTCACCGACCTGCACGCCTGGTGCGAGGTGTTCCTGCCTGGCGCCGGCTGGATCGGGCTCGACCCGACCTCGGGGCTGCTCACCGGCGAAAGTCACATCCCGCTGGCAGCGACCCCGCATTTCCGCAACGCCGCGCCGATCGTCGGCGGCTTCTCGGCCATCGGCACGCCCGAGGTCAGCTTCGATTTCGACATGAAGATCAAGCGCGTGGCCGAACACCCGCGGATCACCAAGCCGTTCTCGGACGAGGCCTGGGAGCGGCTCAACGCGCTTGGCCGCAAGGTCGACGAGACCCTGCGCGAGGGCGACGTGCGGCTGACCATGGGCGGCGAGCCGACCTTCGTCTCGGTCGACGATTTCGAATCGGACGAGTGGAACACCGCCGCCGTCGGCCCGCAGAAGCGCGGTCTGGCCGATACCCTGATCCGCCGGCTGAAGCAGCGCTTCGCGCCCGGTGGCTTCCTGCATTACGGTCAGGGCAAGTGGTATCCGGGCGAAAGCCTGCCGCGCTGGACCTTCTCGCTCTACTGGCGCAACGACGGGCTGCCGGTGTGGAAGAACCCCGAGCTGATCGCGCGCGAGGATGCGCCGCAGCAGATGAGCGCGGCCGAGGCCGGCAAATTCATGTCGACCTTCGCGACCAAGCTCGGCCTTGACGGCAACTATGCCCAGCCCGCCTACGAGGATCCGGCCGAGTGGATCCTCAAGGAAGCGAACCTGCCGCCGAATGTCTCGCCCGAAAATTCCCGGCTGAAGAACCCCGAGGACCGCGCCCGCTATGCCCGCGTCTTCAACCGCGGCCTGACCGAGCCCTCGGGCTATGTCCTGCCGATCCAGCGCTGGTGGCAATCGGCCGATACACCGTCGCACTGGCGCTCCGAGCTGTGGAAGCCGCGCCGCGGCCATATCTTCCTGATCCCCGGCGACAGCCCGGTGGGCTTCCGCCTGCCGCTCGGCTCGCTGCCCTATATCCCGCCCGCGCAATATCCCTACAGCTATCCGGCCGACCCGACCGTGCCGCGCGCGCCGCTGCCCGATTATCAGGCCGTGGTCGAGGAGCGCCGCCGCAAGATCCAGGAGGAGATCGACCGCCTCGCGCAGGAAGACGCCGAGCGTGCCGCGCTGATGCCCGGGGTGACGCCGGGCCATGCGCAGGGCTTCCGCGCCGGCGCGAAAGAGGCCGAGCGGCAGAAATGGGTGCCGCAGGACACCCATCTCGGCGAGGGGGTCGACCCCTCGATGGGCTGGGTCCGCACCGCGATCGCGATCGAGCCGCGCGATGGCCGGCTGTGCCTCTTCATGCCGCCCTGCGACACGCTCGAGGATTATCTCGAACTGATCGCCACCGCCGAGGCGACGGCGGCCGAGCTGAACCTGCCCATCCACATCGAAGGCTATGCGCCGCCGCATGACCCGCGGCTGAACGTGATCCGCGTCGCCCCCGATCCGGGCGTGATCGAGGTCAACATCCACCCCGCCCACAGCTGGGAGGATTGCGTCGCCACCACCGAGGCGATCTATGAAGAAGCCCGGCTGTCGCGCCTTGGTGCCGACAAGTTCATGATCGACGGCCGCCACACCGGCACCGGCGGCGGCAACCACGTGGTCGTCGGTGGCGCCACCCCGAACGACAGCCCGTTCCTGCGCCGCCCCGATCTGCTGAAATCGCTAATCCTGATCTGGCAGCGCCATCCCTGCCTGAGCTACCTGTTCTCGGGCCTGTTCATCGGCCCGACCTCGCAGGCCCCGCGCATCGACGAGGCGCGCCACGACACGCTCTACGAGCTCGAGATCGCGCTGTCGCAGATCACGCCGCCCTGGAAGGGGATGACGCCGCCGCCCTGGCTGGTCGACCGGCTGTTGCGCAACATGCTGACCGATGTCACCGGCAACACGCACCGCGCCGAGATCTGCATCGACAAGCTCTATTCGCCCGACGGGCCGACCGGCCGTCTGGGCCTGGTCGAGTTCCGCGGCTTCGAGATGCCGCCCCATCCGCGCATGTCGCTGGCCCAGCAACTGCTGCTGCGGGCGCTGATCGCGCGGTGCTGGATCGCCCCGGTCGAGGGCCGGCCGGTCCGCTGGGGCACGGTGCTGCATGACCGCTTCATGCTGCCCCATTACCTGTGGGAAGACCTGCTCAGCCTGCTCACCGACCTGAAGAACCACGGTTTCGAGATGGACCCGGTCTGGTTCGAGGCGCAGGCCGAGTTCCGCTTCCCGTTCTGCGGCCAGATCCAGGCCGAGGGCGTGCATCTCGAGGTGCGTCAGGCGCTCGAACCCTGGCATGTGCTGGGCGAAACCGGCGCGATCGGGGGAACCGTCCGCTACACCGACAGTTCTGTCGAAAGACTTCAGGTGAAGCTGACCACCCTCCATCAGGACCGTTACAAGGTGATGTGCAACCGACGCCCCGTGCCGATGGCCAGGACCCAGACCTCCGGGGTCTCGGTCGGCGGCGTGCGCTTCAAGGCCTGGCAACCGCCCGAGGCGCTGCACCCGACGCTGCCGGTGAACACGCCGCTCGTCTTCGACATCTACGACACCTGGACGGGTCACGCGCTGGCCGGCTGCACCTATCACGTCGCCCATCCCGGCGGGCGCAACTATGACACCTTCCCGGTCAATGCCTACGAGGCCGAGGCGCGGCGTCTTGCCCGGTTCGAGCCCTTCGGCCACACCGGCGGCGTCTATGAGCCCGCGAGCGAGACCCCGCATCCGGAATTCCCCTTGACGCTGGACCTGCGCCGGCCCATCGGACTGTTCTGACCGACGAGCCAGAAATGAATCATGACCGAGCCCGCCACGACGCCCCCCGCACCGGACCTCTTCTCCGACTACCGGCTCACCCCGGGCGTCGCGGACGAGCTGTTCGACGCCGAGGGCCGGATGCGGCCGGTCTGGCGCCGCTTCGTCGACCGCTTCTCGCGGCTCAACCGTGACGAGATTGCCGCGCGCTTCGAGCGCGGCAATCTCTATCTGCGCGATGCCGGCGTGTTCTTCCGGCAATATTCGAACGACCCGTTGCAGGAACGGGAATGGCCGCTCAGCCATATCCCGGTGATCCTGCACGAGGACGAATGGCAAGGCATCTGCGACGGGCTGGCGCAACGTGCCGACCTGCTCGAGGAGGTCATGGCCGATCTCTACGGCCAGGGACGGCTCGTGCGCGACGGCCATCTGCCGGCCGAGCTGATCGCGGGCTCGCGGCAATGGCTGCGGCCGATGGTCGGCGTGCCGCCGCGCGGCGGCCATTACCTGCATTTCCTCGCCTTCGAGGTCGGCCGCTCGCCCGACGGCTCGTGGCTCGTGCTCGGCGACCGCACACAGGCGCCTTCGGGCGCGGGCTTCGCGCTGGAAAACCGGATGGCGACCGGGCGGATCTTCCCCGAACGCTTCCCGCGGGCCCATATCCACCGCCTTGCGGGCTTCTTCGGCGCCTATCGCGAGGCGCTGCAACGGCTCGCGCAGGGCGCGGGCGGGCGCGAGCGCGCCGCAGGCATCCTGACCCCCGGCCCGCATAACGACAGCTATTACGAACACACCTACATCGCGCGCTACCTCGGCCTGATGCTGCTCGAAGGCGAGGATCTGCTGGTCGAGAACGGTCAGGCGATGGTGCGCACAATCGAGGGGCCGCAGCCGCTCGGCGTGCTGTGGCGGCGCATCGATGGCGCCTTTGCCGATCCTCTGGAACTCGATCCGTCGAGCCGGATCGGCACGCCGGGGCTGATGGAGGCGGTGCGGCTTGGCAACCTTGCCCTCGTCAACGCGCTCGGCTCGGGCGTGCTCGAGATGCGGGCGATGATGGCCTTCCTGCCGCGGATCGCCGAGGTGCTGGCGGGCGCGCCGCTGAAGCTGCCCAACATCGCCACCTGGTGGTGCGGCGGCGACACCGAGCGCGCCTATGTCCGCGACAATGCCGCGCGGATGATGATCGGCCCGGCCTATGCCTGTGACCTGCCCTTCGACATCGGCGCCGAGTCGGCGCTTGGTGGCGCCTTCCGCGACGGCGGCACCCGCTCGATCACCGACTGGCTCGAACGCGAGGGCCAGGGGCTGGTTGGCCAGGAGGCGGTGACTCTGTCGACGACACCCGTCTGGGTCGATGCCGAGGACGGCGGCCGGGTCGAGCCGCGGCCGATGACGATCCGCATCTTTGCCGCGCGCACGCCCCGCGGCTGGCGCTTCATGCAGGGCGGCTATGCCCGGATCGGCAAGACCGGCGATGCGACGGCGCTGGCGATGCAGCGTGGCGGTTCGGTCGCCGACGTCTGGGTGGTCTCCGACCGGCCGGTGCCGCAAGAAACCCTCGCGCCGCGCCCGACGCCTGATTTCCACCGCGCCACTACCGCAATCCTTCCTTCTCGCGCCGCCGACAACCTCTATTGGCTTGGCCGCTATGTCGAGCGCAGCGAAGACGCGATCCGCCTGATCCGCGCCTATCATCTGCGCCTGGCCGCCACCGACAACCCGAATGACGCGCGCCTGCTGCGGCTGGACGAGTTCCTCACCGGCTATGGCTATGACCTTGAGGAACCGGTGCCCGCGGCGCTGATCGATCGGCTCGAGGCGGCGCGCAGCTGTGCGGGCAAGGTGCGCGACCGGTTCTCGACCGATGGCTGGGCGGCGCTGAACGACATGCTGAAGACGGCGCGACGGATGACCACCACGGCGCAGCCCGGCGACGATGCCGCGCGCGCGATGTCGGTGCTTTTGCGCAAGATCACCGGCTTTTCCGGTCTCGTGCACGAGAACATGTATCGCTTCTCGGGCTGGCGCTTCCTCAGCTTCGGCCGGGCGCTCGAACGGGCGGATTCGCTTGCCGCGCTCCTGGCCACCTTTGCCGATGCCGAGGCGCCCGAGGGCTCGCTCGACATGGCGGTCGAGGTCGCCGACAGCGTCATCACCCACCAGCGCCGCTACCGGGTCGAGACCTCGCGCGATACCGTCGTCGATCTGCTCGCCCTCGATGCCGACAACCCGCGCGCGATCCTGTTCCAGGTGCAGCGGCTGCGCTATCTGGCCGAGGCGCTGCCGAACGCGCGCGAGAACGGCCGGCTGACGGCGCTGCTGCGCGCCATCGTGCCGGTCGAAAGCGCGCTGCTGATCGCCACACCGGCCGAAATCGACACCGACCGCCTGTGCACCCTGCGCGGCGAACTGGCCGGGATCTCGGATCTCATCGGCGCGGCGTATCTGCGGTAAAGGGCTGACATGCTGTACGAAATCAGGCTCGCGATCGACTACGACTATGCCGCTCCCTCGGATCACATCCGCAATCTCGTGCGGCTGCTGCCCTCTGATATCCCGGGCCGACAGCGCGTGCTGTCGCGGCTGCTGACTGTCGAGCCGATGCCCGACGAGCGGCGCGAGGCGATCGACTTCTTCGGCAATTCGACCACCTCGGTCACCTGGCATGCCCCGATCGATGCGGTCTCGTTCCAGCTGGCCGCCAAGGTCGAGCGCCGCGCCGCGCCGCCTGCAAGTGATCTCTCCGCGCTCCTTGACCGGTTGCCCGACGAGATCGCGGCCCAGCAGAGCCTGGCCCCCGAGGTGCCGCACCATTTCTTGGGCGCCAGCCCCCGCGTCGCGCCGATGACCGAGACCACGGCCTTCGCCCGCAAGCAGCTTGCGGCGGGGATGACGGCGCAACAGGCGGTGGTGGCGATCGGGCGCGCACTGAACCGGGCGATGACCTTCGACGCCGAGGCGACGACCGTCGACACCTCGGCGCGCGAGGCCTTCGCGCAGCGCCGCGGCGTGTGTCAGGACTTCACCCATATCATGATCGCCGCATTGCGCGGCATCGGCATTCCGGCGGGCTATGTCTCGGGCTTCCTGCGCACCTTCCCGCCTCCCGGCAAGCCGCGGCTCGAGGGTGCGGACGCGATGCACGCCTGGGTCCGGGCCTGGGTCGGCTTCGAGGCCGGCTGGATCGAGTTCGACCCGACGAATGACCAGTTCGCCGGTGAGGATTACGTCACCATCGCCGTCGGCCGCGACTATTCCGACGTGGCACCGGTGCGCGGCGTGATGCGCACCGCGGGCGGCCACGAGACCCGGCAGGCGGTCGACGTGATCCCGCTCGAGAAGGTCTGAGGCTCGGCTCAGCGCTGCGCCAGCCAAGCGGCCAGCACCTCGACCTTGTCGCGCGCCGGCGTGTGGTGGTTCAGGATGAAATCGCGCAGCCAGACCGCGCGTTCAGGCGGCGGCTGGCCGGTCAGCGCCCAGCTCACCCGGGCAAGCGCCCTGTCCACATCGCGGTGACACCCGGCGCAGTCCGCCTCCCAGATCGCCTCGCCCGCCGGTTCCCCGATCGTCGTCGCGCCCTCTTCGGCCCGTGCGGCCGGCGTGGCGAGCACGAGCAGCACGACCGCCAGGACGCCCCGCATCAACGCCGCCGCTCGATCGCCGCCAGCACCGAGCGCGCCGCGCGCAGCCCCGGCGCCTCGCCGCCCTCGCCAAGCCGGCGCATCGTCTCTTCCATCGCCGCATGCTGACCGGCCCGCGCCTCCGGGCTTTCCAGAAGCTGCACGAGGGCGTGGCAGATCCGGTCCGGGCGGCATTCGGGGCCGAGAAATTCCGGGATCGCCCGGGTCTCGGACACCAGATTGACCAGCGTCACCGTATCGACGCGCAGCATCCGCCAGATGATGTGCCAGGTGAGGAAACTGGCGTCATAGGCGATCACCATCGGCGTGCGGCTTGCCGCAAGCTCAAGGCTGACCGTGCCCGAGGCGGCCAGCGCCAGATCGGCCGCGGCGAAGGCCGCGCGCTTGTCCGCCGCCTCCTCGACCACGATGGGCGCGACCGGCCAGCGCGCCGACATCTCGCGCACCAGGGGAGCGACGCCGCGCACCGTGGGCAGCACCACCCGCAACCCGGGCTCGCGGTCGCGCAGCCGCATCAGCGCCTCGTCGAAGCGCGGCCCGAGCCGCTCGACCTCGCCCCGGCGCGAACCGGGCAGGCACAGCACCAGGGGCTGGTCGTCACCGATGCCGTGGCGCTCGCGGAAGAGCGCGGCCTCGGCGGCAGTTGCCCGCGGCTCGGCGACCACCGGATGGCCGACGAAATCGCAGCTCATGCCCGCGGCTTCCATATAGGGCGGCTCGAAGGGCAGAAGCGCCAGGACGTGGTCGATCACCTTGGCCATCTTCACCGCGCGGCCGGGGCGCCAGGCCCAGACCGAGGGCGCGACGTAATGGATGGTGCGCAGATCCGGGCGCGCCGCCTTGACGATTCGCGCGACCCGCAACGAGAAATCGGGGCTGTCGATGGTGACGAGCGCGGCGGGCCCGGTGTCGAGCACGGCCTGTGCGGTCTCGGCGATGCGGCGCTTGAGCTGGCGGTATTTCGGCAGCACCTCCGCGATGCCCATCACCGACAGCTCCTCCATCGGGAACAGGCTGACGAGGCCCTCGGCCTCCATCAGCGGGCCACCGACGCCGGAGAATTCGACGCCCGGCGCAAGCGCCTTCATCCCGGCCATCAGCGCCGCGCCGAGCTTGTCGCCCGAAGCCTCGCCCGCGACCAGGAACAGCCTCATCCTGCCCGCCCCCAGAGGAAGATCCCGGCCTCCTCGGCCGCGGCCACGGTCGCGGCGCGGTCAAGGAGCAGCACGCCCCCCGCCTCGAAGACGATGCCCGAAAGCCCCGCTGCGGCAGCCTTCGCCACGGTCTGCGGCCCGATCGCCGGCAGGTCGATGCGGCGGTCCTGACCGGGTTTCGGCGCCTTGAAGAAGACGCCCCCCACCGGCCCGCGGCGCTGGCCGCGATGCGCCGCGACGAAATCGAGCATCGCATCGGTGCCCGGCAGGCTTTCGACCGCAAGGCACAGGCCCTGCGCCACCACCGCGCCCTGCCCGACATCGACCGCGCCAAGCGCGGTGACGATCTCGGCGGCGCGCGCGGCATCGGTCTTGTCGACCGCGCGCAGCGCGCCCGCAAGCACGCCCTCGCCCGGCACCAGCTCGGGCGCGATCTCGTCGGCGCCGACGACGACCAGCCCCCAATCCTCGAACAGCTCGATCACCGCGCGCAGCGTCGCGTCATCGCCCGCCTGCATCGCGCCGACCAGCCGCGGCACCAGCGCCGCGGTCTGCGCGTCGAACAGCTCGGGTTCGAGCTTCGGGCGCTGGATCGCGCCGGCAAAGCAGACCCGCGTCACCCCGCGCGCAATCAGCGCGTCAAGGAAGGGCACCAGCCGCTCGACGCGAAAACGCAGCGGCTCGGCCCCCGGCACGGCCGAGGCAAAGCCATCGAGCTCGCACAGCAGCATCCCGGGCGCGGCGGCGGCCAGCAGCGCCGGCAGCCCGCCCGTCCCCGCGATCAGCGCGGTTTCGGCACCGATGTTCATCGCGGCGTCAGGAAGCTGCGGTCCGACGGACCGAGGATGAAATCGAGCACCTCGCGGGCAAGCGCACTGTCGGTGCCCTCGTCATGGAGCTTGCGCGCCTGTTCGCGGAAGTTGCCCTCGGACAGCGCCATGTAGAGCTCGCGCAGGGCCCCGATTTCCGCCCGCGACACGCCGCGGCGCTTCAGCCCGACGAGGTTCAGCCCCTCGAGCTGCGCGCGCGGCCCGGCGACCAGCGCATGCGGGATCACGTCCGAGGTCACCATCGACAGCGCGCCGATGATCGCGCCATGGCCGATCCGCACCCATTGGTGCACGCCCGACAGCCCGCCGACGATCACGTCATCCTCGATGTGGCAATGCCCGGCGATCGCGACCGAGTTCACCAGGATCACCCGGTCGCCGATCGTGACGTCATGGGCGACATGGCTCGAGGACATGAACAACCCGTCGTCACCGACGCGGGTGACCCCGCCGCCGCCTTCGGTGCCGGGGTTCATCGTCACGTATTCGCGGATGCGGTTGCGCTTGCCGATCACCAGCCGCGTCTTCTCGCCCTTGTATTTCAGGTCCTGCGGCACCTGACCGAGCGAGGCGAAGGGAAAGACGGTGGTGTCCTCGCCGATCTCGGTCAGGCCGGAGACGACGACATGCGATTTCAGCTCGACGCCCTCGGCAAGGCACACCTCGGGGCCGACATGACAGAACGGCCCGATGTGGACGCCCGCGGCAATCGTGGCGCCCTCTTCGATGACGGCGGAAGGATGAATGATGGCGCCCGGATCAATCGCCATGGCTCAGGCCTTGAGGTCCATCATCGCAGTGAACTCGGCCTGCGCGGCAAGTTGCCCCTCGACCAGCGCCTGACCCTCGAACTTCCAGATCCGGCCGCCCCCGCGGATCACCTTGACCGGCATCTCGAGCACGTCGCCCGGCACCACCTTGCGGCGGAATTTCACGCCATCGATGCCCATGAAATAGGTGGCGAGCGGCTTGTCGATGAGGTTGAGCGAGATCCCCACGACGATCGCCGCGGTCTGCGCCATCGCCTCGACGATGGTGACGCCCGGCATCACCGGCTCATCCGGGAAATGGCCCTGGAAATGCGGCTCGTTGCTGGTGACGTTCTTGATGCCGACAGCAGATTCGAAGGGGACGATGTCGCGCACCTTGTCCACCAGCAGGAACGGGTAGCGGTGCGGGATGATCCGCTTGATCAGCGCGAGATCGGCAAAGGTATGGGGGGCGGGTTCGGTCATCGTCTGTCCTTGATCCTCAAGCGTCCGCGGTCGAGCCTTGCTAGCAACGCCAGCGCCGCTTGGCAAGAATGCGGGCGCGCTCAGTTGCCCGGCGCGGCCGGCGCGGCGGGAGTTTCGGGTGCGACGGTCCCGGGGGTCGCGGCGGAGGTGTCGGGCGCTGCGGCTTCGGCCGCCGCCGGGCCGTCGCCCAGTTTCCCGTCAACGAGCCGCACCAGATCATCGGTCACATCCGCCTCGGCAAGGCCGCGGATGATCACCCGCCGGTCGAGCACCATGACTGCGCCGCGCTTGGCCAGGATATCGTCGAGCATCGGCGTCACCGCCTCGAAGAAGGCCTGCCGGCTTTCCTCGAAGCGCCGCGACAGCGCCTGCGCCTTCGCCTTCTGGGCGTTGCGGATGCCCGTCGCGCGTTCGTCGAAGGCATTCGCCTCGGTGCGGAAGGCGGTCGGGTCCATCGTCGCGCGCCGCTCGGTCAGCGCCTTTTCCTCGGCGATCAGGTCGTCTGCGATACGGTTGTTCTCGTCGGAAAGCGCGCGCGACTCCGCGGCAAGATCGGCGCGGATGCGCTTGCCCCAGCGGGTCGTCTCGAACAGCGCCTCCCAGTCGAGGGTGAGCACCGGGCTGGGCACCCGGATCACCGCCTCGCCGCGGCTGTCGCCCGCCGATTGCTGGGCCGCAACCGGCCCGGGCAGGATGCCCCCCAGCCCGGCCACAAGCGCGACGAGGCCGAGGCAAAGCCCCGGCCCCTCGATGAAACGCGGCGGAAAGCGCATCTCCCTGCCTCAGAACTGCGTCGAGATGGTCAGGTCGAAGTTCTGTTCCTTGTCGTAGTCTTCCTTCTTGATCGCCTTCGAGAAGTTCAGACGCAGCGGACCGATCGCCGAGCGCCAGAACACCGAGAAGCCGACCGCCGAGCGCAGGTGCATGCTGTCATCGACGGTCCCGGTGGCCCCGGCCTTGTCCTCGAGCCCCCAGACCGAACCGATGTCCCAGAACAGGCCGCCGGTGACGCCGTATTCCTCGGGGATGCCGATCGGGAATTCCGATTCCATCCGCAGCGCCGCGAAATACTTGCCGCCGAGCGCATCCTTGTTCGGCGCACCGGTGTCGCGCGGGCCATAGCCGTTCGGCTCGAAGCCGCGGATCTTGCCATTGCCCGAGAAGCGGTCAAGGATCGTCAGCTGGGTGTCGCCGGTCGGGTTCACCATGCCGCCCTCGAGTTCGGCGCGCAGCGTCACCTCCTCGTTCCAGACCTTGCGCTCGCCGCGCAGCAGCGCGGTCGAGGTCACCGCGGTGACGTCGCCGCCCAGCCCCGCGTAATCCTGCGAGAAGCGGAAGGTGAAGCCATAGCGCGGATCGATGCCGGTGCGGCGCGTGTCCCAGGTGTAGGTGTAGCCCAGCGACGAGGTGTCATACTGCCCCTCCTCGCGCGACAGGATCGGCGAGGAGCCAACCGCGTCACTGGTGGTCGAATCCCCATCCGGATCCGGATCATAGGCGGTGACGTCGTACAGCTTGTCGCGGCTGAAGGTATAGCGCAGCTCGAGCCGCGAGTTCTGTGCCAGCGGGAATTCGATCGAGGGCGACAGGCCCTGCATCCGGGTCGAGTAGTCCGAGTTGTCATTCTCGGAGGTGTCATACCACATGTGGTAGCGCATCTTCAGGTCACGCCCGAAGAGGTAGGGCTCGATGAAGTCGAGCGAGCTCGACGACGTGCCCGAGGTGGTGCCGACCTGCACACCGAGATACTGGCCGCGGCCGAGGAAGTTGGCTTCCTGGACCCCGACGTTCACGCCAAAGCCCTGCGAGGCGCCGTAGCTTGCGCCCAGGGTCAGCGAGCCGGTCGGCTGTTCCTCGACGTTGACGTCGACGATGACCTGATCGGGGCCGGAGCCCTGACGGGTATTGACGTCCGCCTTGGTGAAGAAGCCAAGCGCGCGGATGCGCTCGGCCGAGTTGCGGATCTCGCGCGCGTTGAAGGGGTCGCCTTCGACGGTGTGGAATTCGCGTCGGATCACGCTGTCGAGCGTCGTGGTGTTACCCTCGATGTCGATGCGCTCGACGAACAGGCGCTGGCCGCGCACGAGGGCGAATTCCACGTTCAGGGTCTGGGTCTTCGGATCGCGGGTGATGCGCGGATCGACGCGCACGAAATTCGCGCCCTTGCGCAGCGCCGTCTCTTCCATCCGGGTGATGGCAAGATCGATGGCGTTCGGAGAGTAGATCACGCCCTCGCGGATCTTCGCGAGTTTCTCGAAGTCCTTCGCGTCGAGCTCGGACACCTCGGAAACGGTGGTGATCTTGCCGAAGTGATACTGCTGGCCTTCACGGATGTTGAAGGTCATGAAAAAGCCTTCGCGGTCGCGCGCCATTTCCGAGGACACGCCGGTGACCTGCACGTCCGGATAGCCGCGCGAGCGATAGAAGTCGGTCAGCAGCTGACGGTCGAGATCGACGCGGTCGGCAACGAAGTTGTCGCGCTGGATCAGCCGGTGCAGAAGGCCTGCCTGCTTCGTCTGCAGCACATCGCGCAGGCGGCGGTCGGAATAGGCGGAGTTCCCGGTGAAGCTGATGCGCTCGACTTCCGACACGAAGCCTTCCTTGACCTCGAAGACAACGTCGACACGGTTGTTGTCGCGCTTGATCACCTTCGGGTCGACGCGCACGTTGACGCGCCCGGCATCGGCATAGCCTTTGACGATCGCGGCGGCATCGGCCTCGACCGTGGCGGGGCTGTAGACCTTGCGCGGCTGCGTCTTCACCTCGCCCGCAAGAATCTCGTCCTTCAGCACTTTGTTGCCTTCGAAGGAGACGACGTTGACGGTCGGGAATTCCTGCACGCGGATGACCAGCGTGCCGCCCTGCGGCACCAGATCGACCTTCTCGAACAGGCCCGAGCCCTGAAGCCGCTGATAGGCGTCATTGAGCTGCGCCGCGCTCACCGAGGAACCGCGCGCGATCTTGGCATAGGCGAGAATGGTCGCCGCCTCGATCGTGTCGTTGCCTTCGATCTTCACCTGCGAAAAGCGATACTCCTGCGCCATCGCCGCCACCGGCGGCAAGGCCGCGGCGAAACCGCCGCCCAGAAGCGCCACCGCGACAAGCCGGGTCGTGAGAAGCGAACGCCCGAGAAATGCGTTCTTCCGCCGGTTCGTCATTGCCTGTCACCCCGCCCTGTATTTCCTTCAGACTGCAAGATCGTGAGTAGCTGGAAAGGGGATGCTTGTCAAAACCGCAAGATGTCGGAAATGCGCCCTCGGCGGCATTCGTCCGCAGGCGTTGCGCCATTGCCCGCCAAGCCGGCAAAACGCAAAGGCCGCGCCATGCGGACATGGTGCGGCGGAGGACGTCAGAGACAGAAAACGCGCCCGGATCAGAGCTGATAGGGCGACCCCGCAGCCGGACCGAACAGCGCGATCAGCTCGTAGCCGAGGATTCCCCCGATCGCGAGCGCGACGAGGATGGCGGCCGGCGCCATCAGGCGGTCGAGTGCCAGATCGACAACGAGCGAGAGGCCGCGAAAGCCGTCTGCCTGCACCATCTGCATGATCACCCCTCCCCTGCGCGGACCATTCGCACAACCGGAAGTAGCGGCGCATTATGGCCGAATTGCGGCCAAGTTGTGCCTCCTCAGGGGCAGAACAGGTCGTTCCACAGGCCGAACAGCATCATCGTCAGCACCAGCGACAACCCGATCGCGGTGAGCAGGTTCATCGCCCGGTCCGACGGCGGCTTGCCGGTGACGCCTTCCCAGATGTGGAACATCAGATGCCCGCCGTCGAGCACGGGAATCGGGAACAGGTTCAGGAAGCCCACGGCCGTCGACAGCACCGCGACGAACCAGATGAAGCTCGCCGTGCCCGCCTTCGCCGCCGCGGCCGAGCCCTGCGCGATGCCGATCGCGCCATGCAGGTTGCACGAGGAGATCTGGCCGAGAATCATGTGCTTGAGCGCCGAGACCGAGGAGGCGACGACCTCCCAGGTCTGCACGGCCCCGCCCTTCACCGCCTCGACGACGCCGGTCGGGCGGGTGAGCGGGGTGAAGACCGGCTCGCCCGTCGCGCCGATCATCCAGCGCGTCTCGAACCCGCCCGCGGCAGTCGGCACATCGGTGCGGCGCGGGGTCAGCGTCATCTGAAGCGTCTCGGCCCCGTCCTTGCCCGGCCGCCAGACAGTGAGCGCCACGGGGGCGCCCTCGCTGGCCGTGACCTTCTGCTGCAGATCGACGAAGCGCCAGATCGGCGCGCCATCGATCGCGGTGACCACGTCGCCCGCAGCCAGCCCCGCGGCATAGGCCGCCGAAGACGGCATCACCCCGTTCAGACGCGGCGGGAACAGCTGCGGCCCGGCAACCTCGGCCACCTGCCCGTCGCGCTCGACCCGCCAGGTCAGCGCAGGCTGTGCCGGAAGCTCGTCCGTCACCGCGCTCAGCGTCGCGTAATCGGGCGTCTCGCGCCCCTCGATCGCCAGCACCCGGTCGCCCACGCGCAGATCGCCGCTGCCACCCGGCAGCACCGCAAGCTTGCCCACCGTCGGCACATCGGTCGCGGTGCCGGTCCAGATCATCATGCCGGCAAAGATCGCGATCGACAGCACGAAGTTGAACACCGGCCCCGCCGCCACCGTCACCGCGCGGGCCCAAAGCGGCGCACCGTGCATGGTGTGGCGCTTCTCCTCGGCACTCAGCCCGGCCATCGCGCCCTCGTCGGCACCCGCCGAGGCCGCATTCGCATCGCCCAGGAACTTGACATAGCCGCCGAGCGGGATCGCCGAGACCTGCCAGCGCGTGCCGTGCTTGTCGACGCGCGACAGCAGCCGCGGCCCGAAGCCGATCGAGAAGGCCTCGGCCTTGATCCCCGACCAGCGGCCGACGATGTAATGGCCGAACTCGTGCACCGTCACGATGATCATCAGCGCGACGACGAAGGCCACCAGCGTATAGAGCGCGTTGCCGAAATCGGGGAGAAACTCCAAGGGTCAGATCCTTCCGGTCGAAATTCTTTCGCGGCCGAGGGCGCGGGCCTCGGCGTCGGTCTGCAAGACGTTATCGAGGCTGACGGCCGCATTTCCAAGCCCATGGCCCGCGCACATGTCCGCGAGCACCGCCTCGACCAGCCGCGCCATGTCGAGGAAGCCGATCTGCCCGGCGATGAAACCGTCAAGCGCGACCTCCTTCGCAGCGTTGAAGGCCGCCCCGGCCGTGCCGCCGATCGCCATCACCTCGCGCGCAAGGCGCAGCGCCGGGAAGCGGACCGGGTCGGGGGCGCGGAAGCTGAGCGATCCGATCTGCGCCAGATCGAGCCGCGCCACCGGCAGCTCGGCCCGTTCGGGCCAGTTCAGCGCATAGCCGATCGCGTGGCGCATGTCGGGCGCGCCCAGATGCGCCATGAGCGCCCCGTCGCGGAAACCGACCAGTGCGTGGACCAGGCTCTCGGGATGCACCAGAACCTCG
Source organism: Paenirhodobacter hankyongi (assembly GCF_003664585.1). Taxonomy (GTDB): domain Bacteria; phylum Pseudomonadota; class Alphaproteobacteria; order Rhodobacterales; family Rhodobacteraceae; genus Rhodobacter; species Rhodobacter hankyongi. Next base: position 41,809 of record NZ_RCHI01000005.1, on the reverse strand, counting down.
ATGATATCCGGGTCGACGCCGAAAAACTCTTTCGTTTCGATGACTTCCAGCGCCTTGTTGAACATCGAGGCGCTGTCGATGGTGATCCGCTGCCCCATCGCCCAGTTCGGATGGGTCGAGGCCGCGGCGACGGTCGCGGTCGCCAGTTTCTCGAGCGGCCAGTCGCGGAAGGCACCGCCCGAGGCGGTGATGATGATCCGCTCGACCGCCGCCATCTCCTCGCCGACGAGAGCCTGGAACACCGCCGAATGCTCGCTGTCGACGGGCAGGATCCGCGCGCCCTGCCGCCGCGCCTCGGCCAGAAGCAGCGGCCCGGCGGCGACCAGGCTTTCCTTGTTGGCAAGCGCCAGCGTCGTGCCATGCTTCAGCGCCGCGAAGCCGGGCGCGATCGCCGCCGCGCCGACAATCGCCGACATGATCCAGTCGGCCGGCCGCTCCGCCGCCTCGATCAGCGCCGCGGGGCCCGCCGCCGCCTCGATCCCCGAGCCGTGCAGCGCCGCGCGCAGCGCCGGCAGCCGGTCCTCATGCGCGGTCACCGCGATCTCGGCACGCAGTTCGCGCGCCTGGCTGGCCAGAAGATCGACATTGTGCCCGCCGGTCAGCGCCACCACCTGGAACGCCTCTGACCCGCCCTGCCGCACCAGCAGGTCGAGCGTGTTCACACCGATCGAGCCGGTGGAGCCGAAAACCGAAACCTTGCGCATCCGTCACATCCCGTCGAAGGGCAGCCGCATGAATTTCATCACGATCAGCAGGAAGACCACCGCCCCGATCAGCGCGTCGAACCGGTCGAGCACGCCGCCATGGCCGGGGATCAGGTGCGAGCTGTCCTTCACACCCGTCCGCCGCTTGATCGCGCTTTCCGCGATATCGCCCATCTGCCCGGCAAAGGCGGTGAGCGGCGAAAGCCACACGAGCGTCCAGCCGCCCCAGCCGAGCGCGGCAAAGCCCGCGCCCACGGCCACCGCGCCGATCCAGCCCGCGACGGTGCCCGACCAGGTCTTCTTCGGGCTGACCCGCGGCCAGAACTTCGGCCCGCCGATCGCGCGGCCGGCGAAATAGCCCGCGACGTCGGACACCACGACGATGGTCACGATCCACAGGATCACCAGCGCGCCGGCATTGAGCCGCAGCACGATCAGCCCATAGCTCGCCGCCATCACCGCAAAGGCGTAAAGCGCGAAGATCAGCCGGTCGCGCCGCGGCAGGGCCGTGCCCACGACCACCGGCAGCAGCAGCGCCCAGCGGGTGAGCGCGCCCGGCCAGTAGAGCACCAGCGCCATCAGCACCGCAGCAAGCACCGACAGCGCCGCCGCCGCGGCGCCGCGCCCGCTGCCCGCCGGCGCCATGATCGTCGCCAGCTCCCAGATCATCAGCCCGCAGACAACCACCGCGAGCAGGCCGAAGGTCTTGCCGCCAAGCCAGATGGTGACCGCGCCGATCGCCACCATCACCAGTCCCGACAGCACCCGCGGCCGCAGGTCGGTCCAGCGTGAGCCCGCAGCCGGCGTCGTGCCCTGCGTGCTCATGCCTTCGCCCCGCCAAAGCGCCGCTCGCGCGTGCTGAACACGGCAAGCACCTTCTCGAGCTCGGCCGGGCCGAAATCGGGCCAGAGCGTGGGGGTGAACTCGTATTCCGAATAGGCCGCCTGCCAGGGCAGGAAGTTCGAGGTCCGGGTCTCCCCCGAGGTGCGGATCACCAGATCCGGGTCGGGAATCGCCGCGGTGTCGAGCCGGGCCGCAAAGGCCGCCTCGTCGATCGCATCGGGGGCGATCCGGCCCGCGGCGACATCCTGCGCCAGCCGCACGGCGGCGCGGCGCAGCTCGTCGCGGCCGCCGTAGTTGATTGCCACCGTCAGGTTCAGCCGGGTGTTCGGCGCGGTGCGCGCCTCGATCCCCGCCATCAGCGCCTGCAGCTTCGGGTCAAGCCGTTCGCGCGCACCGATGAAGCGCATCCGCACGCCCTCGGCCGAGAGGCCGTCGGCCTCCTTCTCGATGTAGCGCGCGAAGATGCCCATCAGGCCGAGCACCTCCTCGGTCGAGCGCTTCCAGTTCTCGGTCGAGAAGGCATAGACGGTCAGCCAGCGCACGCCCAGATCCGGGCAGGCGCGGACGATCTCCTTCACCCGCTCGGCGCCACGGCGGTGACCGACGAGCCGCGGCCAGCCGCGGTTCTTCGCCCAACGGCCGTTGCCGTCCATGATGATGGCGACATGCGACACGCCGTAATCGACGGGGCCACAGCCGGCCGGGGGCTCACTCGCGGGCATCACGGGCCTCTTTGCTTGCGGGGGATGCAGGTCGGCTCAGACCTGCATGATCTCCGCCTGTTTCGCCTCGAGCGCCTTGTCGATGAGGGCGATGTGCTTCTTCGTCAGCTCCTCGACCTCGGCCTCCCAGAACTTGACGTCGTCCTCGGACATGCCCGAGCCCTTCGCCTTCTTGATCTGGTCCATGCCGTCGCGGCGCACGTTGCGGATCGCGACGCGGGCGCTTTCGGCATATTGCGCGGCGACCTTGGTCAGCTCCTTGCGGCGTTCCTCGTTCAGCTCGGGGATCGGCAGCATGATGATCGGGCCGTTGGTCTGCGGGTTGATGCCAAGGCCCGACTCGCGGATCGCCTTCTCGACCTTGTTGATCAGGCCCTTGTCCCAGACGTTGACGGTGACCATCCGCGGTTCGGGCACGTTGATCGTGCCAACCTGGTTGATCGGCGTCAGCGAGCCGTAGGCGTCGACCAGGATCGGCTCCACCATCGAGGCGGAGGCCCGGCCGGTGCGCAGCGAGCCGAATTCATGCTTGAGCGACGCCATCGCGCCTTCCATGCGGCGTTCGAGGTCGTCGGTGTCGATTTCGATGTCGTCGGACATGGGTTATCCCCCGGATCTTGAAGTCTGTCTTTCTTTAGCCGCAGCGCGCGGCCTTGGGTAGGGCTTTCGGGGGCCAGCCCCCGAACCCCCGGAGTATTTCGGCCAGGAAAAGGCGAAGGCGCGGAAATCCGCCGGCCTTAGCCCTTCACCGTGGTATAGGTGCCCTGCCCCGCCAGGATGCCGCGGAAGCCGCCCGGCTCGTCGAGCGAGAAGACGATGATCGGCAGGTTGTTGTCGCGGGCGAGCGCGATCGCCGAGGCGTCCATCACGCCGAGGTTCTTCTGCAGGCACTCGTCATAGCTGACCTGGTCGTAGCGCTTGGCGTCCGGGAACTTCTTCGGGTCCTTGTCATAGACGCCGTCGACCTTCGTGCCCTTGAAGATCGCTTCGCAATTCATCTCGTTCGCGCGCAGCGTCGCGGCGGTGTCGGTGGTGAAATAGGGGTTGCCGGTGCCCGCGGCGAAGATGCAGATCCGCTTCTTCTCGAGGTGGCGCACGGCGCGGCGGCGGATGTAGGGCTCGCAGACCTGGTCCATCGGAATCGCCGAGATCACCCGGGTGTGGATGCCGAGCGCCTCGAGCTGCGCCTGCATGCCGAGCGCGTTCATCACCGTGGCGAGCATCCCCATGTAATCGGCGGTGGTGCGTTCCATCCCCTGCGCGGCGCCGGCAAGGCCGCGGAAGATGTTGCCGCCACCGATCACCATGCAGATCTCGACGCCGAGGTCATGCACCGTCTTCACTTCGCGGGCGATGCGGGCGACGGTCGGCGGGTGCAGCCCGTAGCCCTGATCCCCCATCAGCGCCTCGCCCGAGATCTTCAAAAGCACACGTTTGTACTTCACAGTCGGCTCTGCCTCTGCACTCATCTCGGGGATCCTCATTTCGGTTGTCATCGCGGCGCAAAATGTCGCAAATGGGCTTCGGGTTCAACTCGGGAATTCCACCAGTCGTTTCCGGCGGGTAAACCCTTTCCACCGCCTCGGAAAGCCACGCAAACCAATGATGCCGCTCGAGAATATCCCGGATGACCGGCCCATCCTGATCGCCGGCGCGACGGCCAGCGGCAAATCGGCGCTGGCGCTTTCGCTGGCGCAGGCGCGCGGCGGGGTGGTGGTGAACGCCGACGCGCTGCAGGTCTGGTCGTGCTGGCGGCTGCTGTCGGCGCGCCCCTCGGCCGAGGAAGAGGCGCTCGCGCCGCACCGCCTTTACGGCCACAAGGCGCCCGGGGAGGATTATTCCGTCGGCGCCTGGCTGCGCGATCTGGAACCGATTCTTGCGGAGTTTCGCGCCGGCACCGGGCCGCGGCCGGTCATCGTCGGCGGCACAGGGCTTTACTTCACCGCGCTGACCGAGGGGCTGGCCGAGATCCCTCCGACGCCTGCCGCCGTGCGGGCCGAGGCGGACGCGCGGCTCGCGGCCGAAGGCGTGGCGGCGCTGCTGGCCGCGCTCGATCCCGAGACGGCGGCGCGGATCGATCGGCTGAACCCGATGCGGGTGCAACGGGCCTGGGAGGTGCAGCGCGCGACCGGACGCGGCCTTGCCGCCTGGCAGGATGCGACCCCCGCGCCGCTGTTGCCGCTCGACAACTGCACGCCGCTCCTGCTCGACGCCGACCGCGACTGGCTCGCCGAGCGGATCGACCGCCGTTTCGGGCTGATGCTGGAACAGGGCGCGCTCGATGAGGTGCGGGCGGTGCTGCCGATCTGGGAGCCCCGCGCGCTCTGGGCGAAGGCGATCGGCGCACCGGACCTGGTGGCGCATCTGCGCGGCGAGATCGACCTCGCGACGGCAACCGCGCAGGCGCAGGCCGCCTCGCGCCAATATGCCAAGCGGCAGCGCACCTGGTTTCGTAGCCGGATGCGCGGCTGGCACAACATCCAGACCCCCTGAGTCGCACCGGCAACATCCCGCAAGGGACTGAATTTTCTGTTGGCAAGAGAAACGTCTTCTCTCCTATGCTGCGCCCGTAGCAAGCCAACCGGACCCTGCCCGTGAAACTCTTCACCGCACCGCCGCTGTCGCACCTGTCCCCGCCCCCTGCCGGCGAGATGCCGCGCGAGCGGCAGGCCGCCTGCCTGCCCTCGGCGCCCTCGCAGCTGCGCCTGATGCCGATCGCCCGGCTTGCCCAGGGCGGGCGCTGGCGGATCGAGGCGATGCGCTCGCTCTCCGAGCCGTGCCTGCTGTGGTTCACCCGGGGCCAGGGCCGGATCACCGTCGGCGGCACGACGCGCGGCTATGGCGCGCATAACGCGATCTTCATTCCGGCGGGCGTGATGCACGGCTTCGACATGAGCCCGCAGACGCATGGCACGGCGGTCTTCTTCGGGGCAGAGTGCAACCTGCCACTGCCGCAGGGCGCGCTGCACCTGCGCATCCGCGACGCCGCCTCGCAGGTCGAACTCAACGCGCTGCTCGAGGCGGCGCAGCGCGAAAACGAAAGCGATCGGCCCGCGGCCGATCGGGCGGTGCATCACCACCTTGGCCTGCTCAGCGTCTGGCTCGAGCGGCAGGCAGCCTCGGGCGCGAATGACCTGCCTGCGCCCGATGCGGCGCGCAAGCTGGTGGCGCGCTATGCGACGCTGCTCGAACGTGAATTCCGCTCGGGCCATGGCGTTGCCGACTATGCCGCGCAGCTCGGTGTGACGCCGACCCATCTGACCCGCTCGTGCCGCTCAAGCTGCGGCCGCGCCGCCTCGGACCTGCTGCAGGACCGCCGCCTTTACGAGGCGCGCCGACTGCTGTCGGAAACCCGCGCCCCGGTGAAGGAGATCTCGGACGTGCTGGGCTACACCAGCCCGGCCTATTTCACCCGCGCCTTCCACGCCCGCACCGGCAAGACCCCGTCGCAGTTCCGCAAGGCGCCCTGAGGCCCGCGCCGCCGCGGCGCGTGGGCCACGTTGTCGCGACGGAGGTCCCGTCGTCGCAGCGCAAAAGGCCGCCCGCGGGGCGGACGGCCGAGCCGGACGGAGGGGGGAAGGTGTCCGGAATTGAAGGCCGCCCCCGAAGGAGCGGCCCCGCTGGGCTGGGGAGGTCTCAGAAGAAGCCCAGCTTGTTCGGGTTGTAGGAAACCAGCATGTTCTTGGTCTGCTGATAGTGGTCGAGCATCATCTTGTGGGTCTCGCGACCGATGCCCGACTGCTTGTAGCCACCGAAGGCCGCGTGGGCCGGGTAGGCGTGGTAGTTGTTGACCCAGACGCGCCCGGCCTGGATGTGGCGGCCGAAGCGGTAGCAGGTGTTGATGTCGCGCGACCAGACGCCGGCGCCGAGGCCGTACATCGTGTCGTTGGCGATGTGCAGCGCTTCCGCCTCGTCCTTGAAGGTGGTCACCGAGACGACCGGCCCGAAGATCTCCTCCTGGAACACGCGCATCTTGTTGTGGCCCTTGAGGATCGTCGGCTGGATGTAGAAGCCGTTCGACAGCTCGCCGTTGAAGCGCGCGGCGTCGCCGCCGACCAGCACCTCGGCGCCTTCCTGGCGGCCGATCTGCAGATAGGACAGGATCTTGTCCTGCTGTTCCTGACTCGCCTGGGCGCCGACCATGGTCTCCATCAGACGCGGGTCGCCCTGCTTGATCGCTTTCACCCGGGCGATGGCGCGCTCGATGAAGGCCTCGTAGATGTCTTCCTGGATCAGCGCGCGCGACGGGCAGGTGCAGACCTCGCCCTGGTTGAAGGCGAAGAGGACGAAGCCTTCGACCGCCTTGTCGAGGAAGGCGTCATCCTTCGCCATCACGTCCGAGAAGAAGATGTTCGGCGACTTGCCGCCCAGTTCCAGCGTGACCGGGATCAGGTTCTCGGTCGCGGCCTGCATGATCTTGCGGCCGGTCGCGGTCGAGCCGGTGAAGGCGATCTTGGCGATGCGCGGCGATTTCGCCAGCGGCGCGCCGACTTCCGGGCCCATGCCGTTGACGATGTTCAGCACGCCACCCGGCAGCAGGTCGGCGATGAGTTCCGCCAGCACCATGATCGCGGCCGGGGTCTGTTCGGCGGGCTTCATCACCACGCAGTTGCCGGCAGCCAGCGCCGGGGCAAGCTTCCACGCCGCCATCAGGATCGAGAAGTTCCACGGGATGATCTGGCCGACGACGCCGAGCGGCTCGTGATAGTGGTAGGCGACGGTGTCGTTGTCGATTTCCGACATCGTGCCTTCCTGCGAGCGCAGGACACCGGCGAAGTAGCGGAAGTGGTCGATCGACAGCGGGATGTCGGCGGCGGTCGTCTCGCGGATCGGCTTGCCGTTGTCCCAGGTCTCGGCGGCGGCGAGCAGGTCGAGGTTCGCCTCGAGCCGGTCGGCGATCTTCAGCAGCACGTTCGAGCGGTGCGCGGCCGAGGTGGTGCCCCAGCCATCCTTCGCGGCATGCGCGGCATCAAGCGCCAGCTCGATATCGGCGGCGTCCGAACGGGCGACTTCGCAGATCTTGCCGCCGGTGATCGGGGTGATGTTGTCGAAGTAGCGGCCGCTGACCGGCGGCACGAACTTGCCACCAATGAAGTTGTCGTAGCGCGCCTTGAACGGCGACACCATCACACCCTTGAACTCGGCCGACATGTCGGTTGCCATCTGGATTTCCTCCCTGAATGCTGCGGGTCCTCCACGACCCGCGATGCATCCAAGGTGCGCCACCTTTCCCAAGTTGCATAGCCGCAATGCGCGCCCAGAATGGCAGACTGTCTCGGGCCTGAGACAGGTGCAGCCGCAGAAACCCGGAAGTTGCGGAAAGGGACAGGGCTCAGAAGCCCTCGTCCTCCTCTTCCGCCTCCTCGGCGCTGCGCAGATCCTCGGGCAGCACCGCAACGGGGGCCGCGCCGCCGACCGGATCGGTGAGCAGGGCATCAAGCCGCGCATCGCGATCGGGCGCCTCCTCGAGCAACGCCCAGAGGGCGCGCATGTCCTCCTCGAAGCGCGCCTCGCCGATCTCGCCCGCATCGCGCAGCTTCTCGACCTCGCGCATCACCTCGATCGCGTATTCCGACAGGCCAAGCGCGCGCATCTCGCCATGGAACAGGATGTCGTGGCGGATCGCATGGGCAAAGGCGAAGAGCACCACCTGCGACAGCGCCTCGCCGGCCGAGAAGCCCTGCGCCATGCGGGTGCCGATCAGCGCCTCGCCGGCCATGGTCAGCTCCATGCCCAGCCCCTCGAGCAGCTCGCGCAGCCCGTCCATCACCTCGGGATCGACGCGGACCGGAGCGATCGGCGGCGCCTCTTCAGGCGTGCCGCCGAGCTCCTCGGTGAAGCCGACCACCCGGGCCCGGGCCGGCGTCGGAACCGGCCGCGCGGGGGCGCGGCGCGGCGCCTCGGCCACCGGGGTCTCCTCGATCGTCGGTTCCGCGACGGCCGCCTCGACCGAAGGCGTGTCCACAGGCTGGGGTTCGGCGACCGGAGCCTCGGCCGGCGGGACTTCCGCAACGGGGCTTTCCTGAAGCGGGGCCTCGGGCGCAAGGGTCTCGGCCGCCGGCTGGTCCAGCACGAAAGGCGCGGCGTCGGAGGCCACGGGAGCTTCGACCGACACGGTTTCCGGCGCGACCTCGGCGACGGGCGTCTCCGGCGCGACGGCTTCGGGGGCTGCCGCCGCCGCCTCATCCGCGACCTCGGCCGCCGTCTCGCCGTTCAGCGCAGCCAGCAGGCTGCGCGCGGCCTCGGTCGGCGCCAGCACCACCGTCTCGCGCGCGCCGAACAGGCGTTTCAGGAAGGACGGCCGGTGGGTGATCTCCTCGACGAGCCCGGCGCCGATCAGCCCTGAGAGCGGCCGCGCCACCTCGAGCCCACGGCCGCGGGCTTCGACCTGCAGCGCGGCACGGTCAACGGCACCGCGCGCGGCGTGCAGCTCCGTGACGACGATCAGCAGATCCAGTTCGGGACGCTCGGGCAGTTTGTCCTGCATGATGCTCTCCTTCGTCAGAGGCGAGCGGCATCGCAGATCGGGCCCGCGCCGTCAATGGAGCGTGGCGCCCGAGGCGGGGTTTCCGCCCATCCCTCGCCCATCCTGCGGCGCGCTTTCCGCTTGCCTCGCCCCGCCCCGATCTGGTCTTCTGGCCCGGTTCCCGAAAGGCCCCCTCCCGCCGTGGCAGTCCGCTTTGTCCATACCGCCGACCTGCACCTCGACTCGCCGCTGGTGTCGCTGGCGCTGCGCGATCCGGCCCTGGCCGAGGAGGTCGGCACCGCCACCCGCACCGCGCTGAGCCGGATCGTCGATCTGTGCCTGGCCGAAGCGGTCGATGCACTCTTGATCGCGGGCGATCTGTGGGACGGCGCGCAGGGCTCGGCGAAGACGCCGCGGTTCCTGCGGCAGGAGCTTGCCCGTCTGGGGGCCGCGGGGATTCGCAGCTTCCTCATCCGCGGCAACCACGACGCGATGTCGAAGGTCACGCGTGAGCTGGAGCCGCCCCCCGGCACCCATGTCTTCGGCGGCCGCGCCGCGACCGAGGTGTTCGAGGCCCGGGGCCGCACCGTGGCCGTGCACGGGCTGAGCTTTGCCCAGGACAGCGCCCCCGAGAGCCTGCTGCCGCGCTACCCCGCCCCGGTTCCGGGCGCGATCAACATCGGCATGATGCACACCAGCCTGAACGGCAGCCCCGGGCACGACAATTACGCCCCCTGCGCGGTCGCAGATCTCGATGCGCAGGGCTATGACTACTGGGCGCTTGGCCATATCCACCGCCGCGCCGAATACCGCGGCCGCTCGGTCGTCGTCATGCCCGGCATGCCGCAGGGCCGCGACATCGGCGAAAGCGGGGAAAAGACCGTCACCCTCGTCACCGTGGCCGACGATGGCACGGTGACGACCGACGCCCGCGCCGTCGCACCGCTGCGCTTCGAGCGGGTCGAGCTTGACCTGAGCGGCATCGCCGACTGGGCCGCCCTGCCCGGCCGGCTGGCGTCGGCACTGCGCGACGCGGCCGCCGGCGCCGCGGGCACGGCTCTGGTGCTGCGCCCGGTTCTTGTCGGCGCGACGCCGCTTGCCTGGCGGATCGGGCGCGACCTCGACCGGCTGACCGAGGAGGCGCGCGCCGCCGCCGAGGCGATCGGCGGGATCTGGATCGACAAGCTCGAGGCGCGGGTGAACGGCGGCGACGTGCAGGCCGGCCGCCTGCCCGCCGACCTGCTGCGCCTTCTGAACGACGACCTGCCCCGCGACGCGGGCCTTGCCGCGCAGCTGCGCAAGACCGCCGAGGAGCTGCTGCACGACCTGCCGCCCGAGCTGCGCGGCCTTCTGGGCGAGGACGAGGCCGCGCTTGACGCCGCCTGTGCCGCGCTTCTCGCCACCGGCACGGCACAGCTTCTGGCCCGCCTCGCCCCCGGCGGGGAGGAGGGCTGATGCGGCTCGACCGGCTTGACCTCGCGCGCTACGGCCGCTTCACCGACACCGTGCTCGACTTCCCCGCGCCCACGCCCGGCGGGGCCGATCTGCATGTCATCTTCGGCCCGAACGAGGCCGGCAAGTCGACGATCTTCTCGGCCTGGCTCGACCTGCTGTTCGGCATCCCGCTGCGCAGCCGCTATGACTTCCTGCACCCCGGCCCGACGATGCGCATCGGCGCCACGATCCGCACCGAGGCGGGACCGATGGCCCTCACCCGGATCAAGCGCAGCACGGGCAGCCTGCTCGATGCCCATGGCGCGGCCCTGCCCGAGACCGTGCTGCAGGCGGCGCTTGGCGGGCTGGGCCGCGAGGGCTATGGCGCGATGTTCTCGCTCGACGACGACACGCTCGAACGCGGCGGCGAGAGCATCCTTGCGAGCCGCGGCGACCTTGGCGAGATGCTGTTTTCCGCCAGCGCCGGGCTTGCCGGCCTCGGCCCCGAGCTCGAGGCGATGCGGGCGGATCTCGACGCCTTCCACGCGCCGGGCCGGCGCAAGGGCGCGGTTCGCGACGCGAAGGCGCGGCTGGCCGATCTCGACCGGGCGCGGCGCGATCTCGACACCAGCGCAGCGGCGGCGCAGAAGCTGGCGCGCGAGGGTGCCGTGGCCGAGGAGGGCTGGACCCGCGCCAAGGCTGCGGCCGATGCCGCCGATGCCGCGCTGGCCGCCATCCGCGCCACCCGTGCCGCGCGGCCGCTGCGCGCACGCCTTGTGGCGGCCGAGGCCGAGCTTGCCCCGCTTGCCGCCCTGCCCGAGGCCGATGCCGCATTGGACGACCAGCTGCGTGCGCTGACCGAGGCGCGGATCGGCATCGACAGTCGGCTGGCGGCCGCGGCGGCGCAGATCCGGACGCTCGAGGACCGGCTCGCGGCCCTTGCCCCCGATCCGGCGGTGCTGGCGCTGGCCCCGGATCTGGCGGCGGCCGAGGGGCTGCGCGCGGCGCATGACACCGCGCTTGCCGATCTGCCGCACCGGATCGATGCCGCACAGCAGATCGAGGCGAGCCTGCGCGCGACGCAGGCGGCGCTTGGCCGGACCGGGGTGCCGGTGGCGGGCCTTCTGCTCAGCCCGGCCCGGCTGGCGTCCCTGCGCGCGCTTCTCGCCCGTCGCTCGGGCCACGAGACGGCCGTGGCCGCCGCCCGGGCCGAGGCCGAGGCCGCGCAAACCGCCCTGGCCGAGGCCGAGGCGCGCCGCACCACCGCCGGCGCCGGCAGCGATGCGCGCGCTCTGGCCGCCCTGCTCGCGCAGATCGGCCGTGACGATCCGGCGGCCACGCTCGCGCTCGCCCGTCGCGCCGAAGACCTTGCGCGCGCAGACCTTGCGCAAGCGCTGGCCGCGCTTGCGCCCTGGCGCGGCGATGCCGCGGCGCTGGCCGCCCTTGCCGTGCCCGCGCCGTGGCAGCTCGAGGGGTTGAAAACCGCAGCCGAGACCACCCGCACCGCGCTGGCCGATGCGCAGCGCGCGCTGACGGCCACCGCCCCCGGCGAGATCGACGCCCCCGAGGCCACGGCCGACGCCGATGCCGCGCGCAGCCGGCGCGAGGCGCTCTGGGCCGCGCATCTGGCGACGCTCACCCGCAACAGCGCCGCGGCTTTCGAGGCGGCGCTGCGGGCCGATGACCGGATCACCGCGCAGGCGGCCGACCGGCTTGCGGCCGCGCGGCTTCGGGCCCGCGAGGCCGCCGCGCAGGACCGGGCCGCGGCGGCGCTGAGCGCGGCACAGGCCGCCCGCGCCGCGCATCTGGCCGATGTGGCGGCGATGACCGAAGCGCTCGGCCTCTCCGGCGCCGGGTTCGACGCGTTGCTGTCGTGGCTCGCGGCGCGCGAAACGGCGCTTGCGGCGCAGGCCCGGCTGGCCGCGGCCGAGGCCGAGACCACACGCGCCAGCGCGGCCGTCGACGCCGCCGCGCAGGCGCTTGCGGCGCTGCTTGGCCAGCCGATGCCGGCCCCGGGCGGCCTTGCCGCGCTGCGGGCCGAGGCGCTCGCCCGGGTCGAGGCCGCGGGCCGGATCGCCGATCTCGACCGCGCCGCCGAGACCGCGCGCGAGACCGCCACCCGCCGCGCACAGGCCCTGGATAAGGCCGAAGCGCAGCTTGCCGCTTGGACCGCCGACTGGGCCACGCAGACCGCGGGCACGCCGCTCGCCGCCGAACCCGTCGGGATCGAGGGGCTGGGCCGGATGCTCGACCTGCTCGACCGGCTGGGGCAGGAAGCCGCAAACCACGCCGCCCTCGCCGACCGGATCGCGAAGATGGAGGCGAACCGCGATCGTTTCCGCACGGCGCTCGCCGATCTGCGCACCCGGCTGGGGCTTGCCGACGACGCGCCCTGGACCGCGCTGACCGCCCGGCTGCGCCGCGCCGAGGAGATCGAGGGGCAACGCGAGGTGCTCGGCGCCGATCTCGCCGCCCTGCGCGCAACGCAAGACGCCGACACTGCCGCGCAGCTGGCGAACGAGGCCGGACAGGCCGGGATCGCCGCCCATCTCGGTGCGCCCATGCTGCGCGGGCGCGAGCTGGCGGCGCATCTGGCGGCCTGCCGCACCGCCGGCGCGCTTCGCACCGAGATCGCCCGGCTGACCCGCGACCTTGCCGCGCAACCCGAGCCGGAGGCCGGGGATGACGATGACGCCACCCTCGCCACCCGCGAATCCGCACTGCAGAGCGCCGCCGCGGCCACCCGCGCCGCGGCCGAGGAAAGCTTTGCCGCGCTGCGCGAGGCACGCCGGCGGCTCGAGGCGGTGGGCGGCGACGATGCCGTCGCGCGGATCGAGGCCGAACGCGCAAACCTGCTCAATGCGCTGGCCGAAGACAGCCGCGCCCATCTGGCCGCCCGCTTCGGTCTGATCGCCTTCGAGACCGCGCTGCGGCACTATCGCGACAGCCATCGCAGTGCCATGCTCGCCCGCGCCTCAGAGGCCTTCGCGGCGCTGTCGCGCGGCGCCTATGCCGGGCTTTCGGCCGAACCCGACGGCGCGCAGGAACGGCTGGTGGCGCTGCCCGCCGCGGGCGGGGCGAAGCTGGCGGCGGATCTGTCGAAGGGCACGCGGTTCCAGCTTTACCTGGCGCTGCGGATCGCGGGCTATGCGGAACTCGCCCGCAGCCGCCCGACCGTGCCCTTCGTCGCCGACGACATCATGGAAACCTTCGACGATGGCCGCGCCACCGCGGCCTTCACCCTGCTCGGCCAGATGTCGCACCACGGCCAGGTGATCTACCTGACCCACCACCGCCACCTGTGCGAGATCGCGCGCGAAGCCTGCCCGCAGGCGCGGGTGCTCGACCTCACCGCACTCTGAACGGCGCTGTGACGCTCAGACCTGAAGCCCGAGCGCCTTCGCCTTGCGGTAGAAGGTGGCGCGGCCGATGCCGAGATCGCGCGCCGCGGCCGAGACATTGCCGCCCGAGCGCGCCAGCGCGCGGGCCATCTCGGCGCGTTGCGCCTCCTCGAGCCCGCCGCGCGTGGTCTGACCGCTGAACAGATCATCCGCCGGCAGCCGGCCGATGGCGCTGTCCTCGATGCCGAGGTGACGCCGCGCCGCCCGCGTCGCGCCGATCACCAGATCGTCGCGGTCGAGCGCGAGCAGCATCACGCCCTGCGGTGCATTCTCGCCCGCCCCGGCGGAGAGGATCCGCGCCCCCTCGAAGGACGCACGGAAGAGATCCGCCTCGATCCGCAGCGCGGCGTCCTGCACGGTCAGCGCGACGATCCGTGCATAGCCCTCGGCCATGTCGTCGCGCACCGAGGAAATGTCGATCACCCCGGCCAGCTCGCCGGTCGCGCCGAAGACCGGCGAACCCATGCAGGTCAGCCCGGTGTTGGTCGAGCGGAAATGCTGGTCGCGCCAGACGGTCACGGCGCGGCCCTCGGCCAGACAGGTGCCGATGCCATTCGTGCCCTCGGCCCCCTCCGACCAGTCGGTGCCGGGCGCCAGGTTCGAGGCGTGGAATTCGCGCTTGTCGCCGTCGCGCACGCGCTCATCCAGGATCAGCCCCTGCGCGTCGGACAGAAGAACGGTGCAGCCCGCGTCGCAGGCGGCGCGGGCGAGCCGGTCGAGCACCGGGCTCGCCACCCGCACCAGAAGCCCCGCCGCCTCGCGCCGGGCGCGCATCTCGGGGGTCGACAACCGCTCGATCGGGCGTTGCGTCGCCGGGTCGAGCTTGTGATGGATGAGCGAGCGGCGCCAGCTTGCCGCAAAGCCCGCCCGGCCGAGCGCGGCCGGGGACGTCACCACCGACTGCACGATGTCGGCGTGGTTGCGCTGGACTGTGTTCATCGACGGCATGGCGAAAAGCCTCCCCTCTTTCCGATGCGTCAGGCTCGGAAGGATAGCCGGTTCGGGGCAGGAGTAAATGCCCCCGCGCGGGTCGGCCTTACGACTTAGGTCGCAGGCTCTTCCCCATCTTCCGCCCCGCCCTCGTGGCGCTTGCCGCGAAAGCCCTGCGCGACCACGAATTTCTCGGAACTGTCCTTGCGCGAGGCCGGCGGCTTGACGTTCGCGACCTTGGTGAAATTCTTCTTGAGGATGGTCAGCAGCTCCTGCTCGGCGCCGCCCGCCAGCACCTTGGCGACGAAGGTGCCGCCCTCTTCCAGCACATCGAAGGCGAAATAGGCGGCGTGTTCGCACAGGGTGATGATCCGCAGGTGGTCGACCTGCTGGTTGCCCGAGGCCGCCGCGGCCATGTCCGACATCACCACATCGGCCTTGCCGCCAAGCCAGGTCTTCACCTTCTCGTCGGCGTCATCCTCGAGGAAATCAAGCTGATGGATCTCGGCGCCGGTGATCGGCGTCACCTCCTGCAGGTCGACGCCCAGCACGGTGCCCACCTTCTTGCCCGACTTCTCGCCAAGCGCGTTCACCCGCTGCACCGCCACCTGGCACCAGCCGCCCGGCGCGCAGCCAAGGTCGACCACCCGCGCGCCCGGCACGAGGAAGCGGAACTTGTCGTCGAGCTCCAGGATCTTGAAGGCGGCGCGGCCGCGATAGCCTTCCTTCTTCGCGCGCAGGACATAGGGGTCGTTCAGCTGCCGCTCGAGCCAGAGCGTCGAGCTGAGCTTGCGCCCCTTCGCCGTCTTCACGCGCACGCGCAATTCGCGCTGGCCGCGGCCCGAGCTGTTCTTGCCGGAGGGTGTCTTCGCCATTTTTCTCTCCTTGCCCTCAGATCGGGCCCATTTCCTCGAGCACGCCATCGGCGGCCATCTGTGCGTAAAGCAGCCCCTCGCGCAGGCCGCGGTCGGCCACCGACATCCGGTCGGTCGGCCAGACCCGCATCAGCGCCTGCAAGATCGCCGCGCCCGACATGATCAGCGTGTGCCGGTCGCGCCCGATGCGCGGATCGGCACGCCGGCCCTCGGGACCGAGCTGCAGGAACCGCCGGATCACCGCGTCGATCTGCGCCGAGGACATCGCCAGCCCGTCGACGCGGGTGCGGTCATAGCGCTTCAGCCCGAGGTGACAGGCGGCAACCGTGGTCACCGTGCCCGAGGTGCCGATGATCTGGAAGCCCTCTTGCGGGCTTCCCGAGCTGTAGGGGGTGAAATCGGCCAGTTTCTCCTCGAAGTACCAGCTCATCAGCGCGAAACGCGCCGCGTCATCCTCGACATCGGCGAACTGGTCCTTGAGCGTGGCCACGCCCAGCGGCACCGAGATCCAGTCGACCACCCGCGCCGACGGCTCCGGCCCTTCGAGCGCGCGGAACCCGCCCGCCCCCGACATCCGCATGATCGCCCGCGCCCGGTCGGCCGGCGGCACCTTCGAGATATCGATCCAGACAAGTTCGGTCGAGCCGCCGCCGATGTCGACCACCAGCACCTGTTCGGTGCGCGGGCTGACGAGCGAGGCGCAGGAGATCACGGCAAGGCGTGCCTCCTCCTCGGGCGGGATGATCTCGAGCGGCAGGCCGGTTTCGCGCCGGACATAGCGGATGAAGTCTCGGGCGTTGCCGGCACGGCGGCAGGCCTCGGTGGCAACCAGCCGCATCCGCTTGACGCCATGGGATTCGATCTTGCGCCGGCAGATCTGCAATGCCTGCACCGTGCGCGCCATGGATGAACGCGACAAGCGGCCCGAGGCTTCAAGCCCCTGGCCGAGCTGGACCGCCTTGGAAAAGCTGTCCACCACCTGAAACTGATCGCCCTTCGGTCGGGCAATCAGCATCCGGCAACTGTTGGTGCCAAGATCGAGCGCAGCATAAAGCTCGCCCTTCTCGGCGGGGACGGTCGCGGTCGGCTCTACCGGTTTCGGGAACGCGCCCGCAGACCTGGGACGCTTGGGCGCCATTGCACGCCCTCCGATTTCAAGTTGTCCCCAAGGTAGCGATTTGAACGCAGGGGTTCAAGGCGCGAGGTGACGCGGCGATGACACGATTGCGCCGGAGCCGCCAAGTCGCGCGATTCGCCCCGACGCCAACGCCTGCGCAACAATGGCCCAGCCGGCGCGGGATTGGACGCAGCGCCGGTTCGCGGACGCGCCCCCCGGAGAACCGGTTGCGACGTTTCCGATGCGGCAACGGGTCGTTGCACAGGCGCCGCAGTGCCGCGCTGATTCGCCAAGATCAGGAAACGAAACGTTTCCACAAAAAGGACAATCTCCCGCAAGCGGCGCAATCATGGCGCCGCCGCGGCGGCGCAGGCCACATCGGCGCCGCAATTTCCGCTTGCGTGGCAGGCGCTTGCCGGCCGAAGCTGAGGCATCACGTTCGACAGCCTCCAAGGGACCGCACTGCCATGCGTCCGACGATTTCCACGCCCCGCGCGGTCCTTGCCGCACCGCTGCGCGCGCTCGCGGCGCTCGGCCTTGCCGCGACGCTTGCCGCCTGCGCCGCGCCCGCGGCACAGGTGCCGCCGACCCGCGCCGCGGCCGAGAGCGCGCGGATGCCGCTCGACGCGCCCGCCCCGGCGGCGACACCGCGCCCCTCGGTGCTCTCGAACGCGGCACTGGCCCGCGATTTCCGCGAGCTGTCCTTCGCGCTGGAAACCGGGCGTGCCCTGCCGGTCTTCACCCGCTTCGAGGGTCCGGTGAACATGTCCCTTGCCGGCGCCGTCCCCGCGACCGCGCCCGCCGAGCTTGACCGGCTGACCGCGCGGCTGCGCGCCGAGGCGGGGATCGCGATCGGCACCGGCCTTGGCGGGGCGAACCGGATCACCCTCGATTTCGTGCCGAAACGGGTGCTGCAGGCCGAGGTGCCGGGCGCCGCCTGCTTCGTCGTGCCGAATGTCGCGGGCTGGGACGATTACCGCGCCCGCCGGCGCGACCGCACCACCGACTGGGCGACGCAGACGGTGCGCCGCGACGCCACCGTCTTCATCCCCGCCGAGGCGAGCCCGCAGGAGCTGCGCGACTGCCTGCACGAAGAGGTCAGCCAGGCGCTCGGCCCGCTGAACGACCTCTACCGTCTGCCCGACTCGATCTGGAACGACGACAATTTCCAGGCGGTGCTGACGCGCCACGACATGCTGATCCTGCGCGCGACCTATGCGCCCGAGCTGCACTCGGGCATGACCGAGGCCGAGGTGGCGGCACGGCTGCCCGCGGTGCTGGCCCGGATCAACCCCGCGGGCGGCGCCGTCACGCCGCTCCCCGCCGATCCGACGCCGCCGCGCTTCTCGCGCGCGATCGACACGGCCTTCGGCACCGGCACGCCGGCCCGGCGCAAGGCCGCGGCCGCGCAGGCGGTGCAGATCGCCCGCGCCGAGGGCTGGAGCGACAGCCGCACGGGCTTTGCCCTGTTCGCGCTCGGCCGGCTCAGCCTGCGGGACGATCCGCAGGCGGCGCTGTCCGCCTTCCGCACGGCGGGCGCGATCTTCCGCGCCACGCCCGGCGCCGCGGTGCAGGCCGCCCATGTCGACATGCAGCTTGCGGCCCTTGCCCTCGCCTCGGGCCAGCCCGACACGGCCCGCGCGCTGAGCGAACGCGCCCTGCCGGCCGCGCGCACGGCCGAGAATGCCGCGCTGAGCGCGACGCTCTCGATGATCCGTGCCGAGGCCTGCGAGGCGCTTGGCGACAGTGCCGGGGCCCGGGCCGCCTGGCTCGACTCGCAGCACTGGGCACGCTATGGCTTTGGTTCGGACGCCGCCGTCCGGGCCCGCGCCACCGAGGTGGCGGCGCTGGCCGGGGCCGGGGCGCAGGTGAACTGAGCCGGCGCTGCCCGGCCGCATCCGGGGAGGCGGGATGTATATTCTGGCAGGGCTGGTGATCGGCGCGCTGATCGGTGCGGCACGGGCGCGGCGGCGCGGTGGCAACGGGCTTGATCAGCTGCAATATGCGGCGGTCTTCGGCATTCTTCTTGCGCTTGCGGGGCTTTTCGTCACCATCGTGCTGAACCGGATGGTGTGAGGCGCGGATGTTCCTGCCCTTCTTCGAAGCCCTGCGGCGCGGCGGCGTGCCCGTCTCGCTGCGCGAATACCTGGCCTTTCTCGAGGGGCTGGCGGCGGGGCTGTGCACCTATGATCTCGACGGTTTCTACTATTTCGCCCGCACCACGATGGTGAAGGACGAGCGCCATCTCGACCGTTTCGACCGCGCCTTCGCCGAGGCCTTTTCCGGCATCGAGGCGATCGCCCCCGAGGCGGTGCTCGAGGCGCTCGATCTGCCCGGCGACTGGCTGGCGAAGCTCGCCGAAAAGTACCTCAGCGAGGAGGAGAAGGCGGCGATAGAGGCGCTTGGCGGTTTCGACAAGCTGATGGAGACGCTGCGCCAGCGCCTGGCCGAGCAGAAGGAGCGCCACCAGGGCGGTTCGAAATGGATCGGTACCGCCGGCACCTCGCCCTTCGGCGCCTATGGCTACAACCCCGAGGGGGTCCGCATCGGGCAGGACAAGTCACGTCATCAACGCGCCGTAAAGGTCTGGGACAAGAGGGAATTCCAGGATCTCGACGACACGGTCGAACTCGGTACGCGCAACATCAAGGTGGCGCTGAAGCGGCTGCGGCAATGGGCCCGCGCCGGGGCGCATGAGGAACTCGACCTGCCCGGCACGATCCGCGCCTCGGCCGAGGCGGGTTATATCGACGTCAAGACCCGGCCCGAGCGGCGCAACGCCGTCAAGGTGGTGCTGTTTCTCGACATCGGCGGCTCGATGGATGCGCATGTGAAACTGGTCGAGGAGCTGTTCTCGGCAGCCCGGGCCGAGTTCAAGCATCTCGAACATTTCTATTTCCACAACTGCCTTTACGAGGGGGTGTGGAAGTCGAACAAGCGCCGCTGGGACGAGGTCACGCCGACCTGGGAGGTGCTGCATCGCTTCGGTCCCGACTACAAGTGCATCTTCGTCGGCGACGCCTCGATGAGCCCTTACGAGATCACCCATGCGGGCGGCGCGAACGAGCACTGGAACCCCGAACCCGGCGCGCTCTGGCTTGCCCGCGCCCGCGAGCAATGGCCCGCGCATGCCTGGCTCAATCCGGTGCCCGAGCGGCACTGGGGCTATACCGCCTCGATCGGCATCGTGCAGCGCGAATTCGAGGGGCGGATGTTCCCGCTGACCCTCGACGGCATCACCCGTGCGATGCGGACCCTCGGATGAGGTTGCGCGCCGCCCTCGCCCGGCTCTGGCACGAGCAGCGCCTCGTGCTCATCGCCTTTGCGCTGGCCGTGGGGCTGACCGCCTTCTTCGGCGGGCGGATGGTGGTGCGGGCACTCTATTGGTCGAACCCGGCGCATCACAGGCAGATGCCCGAGCCCTGGATGACGCCGGGCTATCTCGCGCGCAGCTGGCACCTGCCGAACGGCGCACTCGATGCGGTGCTCGGCCCGCGCGACGGCGGCCGGCGCTCGCTCGAGGAGATCGCGCGCGATCGCGGCATTCCGGTGACGCAGCTGCTCGACGACGTTGCGGCCGTGCTGCCGACGCTCACCCCGCTCGCCCCCGGCGCCGATCCGGACCAGCCGCCGAAATGAGCCTCGCCGACCTGTCCGACTGGTTCCTCGCACAGCTGCCGCTCTACGGGCCGGCGCTGCTCGGGCTGACCACCTTCCTCAGCTGTCTGGCGCTGCCGGTGCCCTCGTCGCTGATGATGATCGCGGCGGGCGCCTTCGTCGCCTCGGGCGATCTGTCGCTGCCCATGGTGACCGCGGCCGCCTATGCCGGCGCGGTGGCGGGCGATCAGCTCGGCTTCCTGCTCGGCCGCCGGGCCGGGCACTGGCTGCCAGAGCCGGGCACGCGGCGCGGCGATCTGGTCGCCTCGGCGATGACAAGCCTGCGCCGGCGCGGCGTGGTGACGGTGTTTCTCAGCCGCTGGCTGTTCTCGGCGCTCGGTCCCTGGGTGAACCTTGCCGCCGGCGCCTCGGGCTTTGCCCATCCGCGCTTTGCGCTTGCCGATCTGCTGGGCGAAGCGGTCTGGGTCGCGGCCTATGTCGGGCTGGGCATCGTCTTCGGGGCGAACCTGCAGGCGGCGGCCGACCTTGCGGCAAACGCCGTCGGATTTCTCGGCGCCGGCGCCGCGGCCCTCGCCCTTGGCTGGTGGCTGTGGCATGCGCTGCGCGCGACCGCGCGGAACGGCGCTTGACGCCCCCGCCCGAAGCCCCCACATCGGCCCCATGCTGCTGCGCCTTCTGCCCATCCTGCTGATGCTCGCCTATGGCCTCGTGCTGTGGCACGTCTCGGCGCGCAGCCTTGCCCGCTCGCTCGACGCGAAATCGCGCCGGCTCAATGACAGCCGCCTTGCCCCGGTGCTCGACCGCCTCGCCGCCGCGCTTGGCGTCGCCACCGTGCCCGTCCATGTCTACGAGGTCGAGGCGGTGAACGGCCTTGCCACCCCTGACGGCCGCGTTTTTCTGACCGAGGGCTTCCTGCGCCTACACCGCCAGGGCCGGATCAGCGCCGAGGAGATCGGCGCCGTCATCGCGCATGAGCTCGGGCACGTCGCGCATGGCCATGCCCGACGTCGGATGATCGACTTCACCGGACAGAACGCCCTGCGCACCGTGCTGACCGGCGTTCTCGGCCGGATGATCCCCTTCGCCGGCGTCTGGATCGCCAACACGCTGACCACGGCGCTTGCCGCGAAACTCAGCCGCCGCGACGAGTTCGAGGCCGACGAATTCGCCACCGCGCTGCTGATCAAGGCGGGCTATGGCGCCGGCCCGCAGATCGCGCTGTTCGAGAAGCTCGAGGCGCTGACCGGCACCACCGCGATGCCCGCCTGGCTCGCCACCCACCCCGCCGCGCCCGAGCGCATCTCCGCGATCCGCCGCCATCTCGACCGCTGGCAGGGTTAACGCCTTACCTTCGCCGGTTTTGCCCGCTAGTCTCGCAAAAAACCGGGGCCAGCATGACCGCAGATCAGCCGCAGACAGAGGAGGCGCGCCGCGTGCGCCGGCGCCGGGTGTTCTACATCCCGGGCTATGACCCGATCCACCCGCGCCGCTATCGCGAGCTCTATCGCAAGGAAGGCACCGCACAGGCCGGGATCTCGGGCTATGAGATCGCTCTCGCCCCGAAGCGCGGCGGCGGCCCCTATGGCTGGCGCGTGCGCTCGGTGCAGGCGGGCGAGACGGTCGAGGCCGCGGTCGAGGTGCTGGTCTGGTCCGACATCGTGCGCGACAGCATGGGCGCCTCGATCCCCGAAACCTATGCGCAGCTGGTTCGCACCGCCTGGACCTATATCGGCTCGGGCGCGCTTTTCCGGCTGATGCGGCTGCGCAAGGGACCGATCATCGCCGCGCTCTACCCGATCTTTGCCCTGCTGGCCCAGGCCCTTGTGGGCGCGCTGCTCGGCTGGGCCATCGCCGCGGTGCTGCTCGCCCTGCTGCCGCCCTTTCCGTTCCGCGCGCTTGCGGGGCTGGTGCTTGGCGCCGCCGTGCTGGCCTTCACGCTGCGCTGGTTCCGGGCGAAGGACGGCAAGTTCTATGCCTATTACCTGATGCACGACTATGCCTTCACCGCGCGGTGGGGCGGCGCCAACCCGCCGCGGCTCGAGGCGCGGATGGCGGACTTCGCCGACACCATCGCGCAGGCGCTGACCGAGGACTGGGACGAGGTGCTGGTCGTCGGCCACAGCTCGGGCGCGCATCTCGCCGTCTCGATCCTTTCGGACCTGATCCGCTCGGGCCGCGTGCCCGCCACGGGCCCCGCGCTCGGCTTCCTCTCGCTCGGCCAGGTCGTGCCGATGGTCAGCTTCCTGCCCCGCGCCACCCGGCTGCGCGCCGACCTCGCCTTTCTTGGCGCGCGGACCGAGCTGAGCTGGGTCGATGTCACCGCCCCGGGCGACGGCTGTGCCTTTGCGCTGTGCGACCCGGTCAAGGTGACGGGCGTCGCGCCGCCCGATCAGATCCAGCCGCTGATCCTCTCGGCGGCCTTCACCCAGACCCTCAGCCCCGAGCGCTGGAAGGCGCTGCGCTGGCGCTTCTTCCGGCTGCATTTCCAGTATCTGTGCGCCTTCGACCGACCGGGCGAATACGATTACTTCCGCATCACCGCCGGCCCGCAGACGCTGGCCGAGCGGTTCCGCGACCGCCCCCCGTCAAAAAGCCGCATTGAGCGCGCCGCGAACCGCTTTACCACGATCGCATGACCGCACCTCTGCCCCCGAAACCCGACCCGCGCCCCGACAGGGTGTCGCTCTGGCGCTATTTCCGCCTGTTTCGCGCCGATATCCTCTCGGCGCAGCCCGCGCGGCTCTACCGCGCCTGGATGGCCGAGTTCCGCACCCCCTTCTTCCGCTCCTTCCTGTGCAACGACCCCGCGCTTGTCGCCCGCGTGCTGAAGGAGCGGCCGATGGATTTCCCGAAATCCGACCGGGTGCGCGAGGGGCTGGCGCCGCTGCTGCGCGACAGCGTGTTCCTGACCAATGGCGAGACCTGGCTGCGCCAGCGCCGGATCATCGACCCGGCCTTCGAGGGCGGCCGCCTGCGCGACACCTTCCCCGCGATGTGGGAGGCGGGCCAGGCCTGCGTCACCCGGCTGAGCACGAAGATCAGCCCGGAACCGATTGAGATCGAGGCGGAAACCTCGCATGCCGCGGCCGACGTGATCTTCCGCACCCTGTTCTCGATCCCGATCGAGGATGCCACCGCCTCGGCCGTCTTCCACGAGTTCCGCACCCATCAGAACGCCTCGCCGGTGGTCAATCTCGGCGCGCTCCTGCCGCTGCCGCGCTGGTTCCCGCGCTTTCATTCCCGCGCGACGAAACGCACCGCCGCCCGCATCCGCGCCCTGATCGAGCGTCTCACCGCCGCCCGCGCCGCCGAGATCGCGGCGGGCACCGCGCCCGATGACCTCGCGACAAAGATCATGACCACCCCCGACCCGGTGACGGGTGCGTGCTTCGGGACATCCGAGATGGTCGATCAGGTGGCGATCTTCTTCCTCGCCGGGCACGAGACCTCGGCCTCGGCGCTCGCCTGGTCGCTCTATCTGCTTGCGCAGAACCCCGACTGGCAGGACCGAATTGCCAGCGAGGCCGAAACCGTCATCGGCGAGGAAATCCCTTCCTTCTCGATCCTGAACCGGCTGAAACTCAGCCGCGCGGTGTTCCGCGAGGCGATGCGGCTTTATCCGCCGGTGCCAATGTTCGTGCGCGAGGCGCGCTGCCCCGAGACCTTCCGCGAGCGCCCGGTGCCGAAGGGGGCGCAGGTGGTGATCAGCCCCTGGCACCTGCACCGGCACGAACGGATCTGGCACAACCCGGACGGCTTCGACCCGGCCCGCTGGGACAGCGAAAACGGCAAGGAGGCGCAGCGCTGCGCCTATATCCCGTTCTCGACCGGCCCGCGGGTCTGCCCGGGCGCCGGCTTTGCCATGGCCGAGGGACCGCTGCTGCTGTCGCTGCTCACCCGCGCCTTCCGCTTCGAGACGGTGGCGGGCGCGGTGCCGGTGCCGGTCGCGCATCTGACGGTGCGCGGCAAGGACGGCATCCGGCTGCGGCTGAGCCCGCGCGAGGGGGCGCTGCCCCCTCGGGCCTGACGGCCGTCGCGGTCAAAGCCCGTAGATCGCGCCGAATTTCGCCTCGAGATAGTCAAGGAGCGGCCCTTCGGTCGGGGCGAAGCCGCAGGCCGCCTCGATCGTCTCGACGGGCGGGCGCAGCCCGCCGTGGCGATGCAGACTCTCGCGCAGCCATTCGGTCGCGGGCCGCGCCGAGCCACCGGCCAGCGAGGCGTCGAGATCGGGGAGTGCCGCACGCAGCGTCTGGTGCAGGCAGCCGGCATAGACGTTGCCAAGCGCATAGGTCGGGAAATAGCCGAAGAGCCCCACCGCCCAATGCACGTCCTGCAGGAACCCCTGCGAGGGCGTGGGCACGGCGACGCCGAAATCCTGTTCGAAGCGGGCGTTCCACGCCTCCTCGAGGTCGTCGACCGCAAGCCGCCCGGCGATCAGGTCGCGCTCGAGATCGAAGCGCATCATGATGTGCAGGTTGTAATGCAGCTCGTCCGCCTCGGTGCGGATGAAGCCCGGGGTGACCCGGTTCACGCAGGCGTGGAAGGCCTCGGGCGTGCAGATGCCGAAATCGCCGAAGGCCTCGGTCATGCGCTGATAGAGCCAGCCGGTGAAGGCGGCCGAGCGGCCGATCTGGTTCTCGAAGATCCGGCTCTGGCTTTCGTGCACGCCCATCGACACGCCATGCCCCATCGGGGTGAAGGCGTATTCCTCGTCGATGCCGAGCTCGTAGCAGGCGTGGCCGGTCTCGTGGATCGTCGAATAGAGGCAGTTGAACGGATCGCTTTCCACCACGCGCGTGGTGATGCGCACGTCGCGCCCCGAGCCCGAGGAGAAGGGATGCACCGCGATGTCGAGCCGGCCGCAGCTCCAGTCATAGCCGAAGGCCGAGGCGCAGATCCGGGCGAGACGCAACTGCGCCGCCTCGGGGAAGACCTGATCGAGCACCGGCGGGCGGAATTCGGCGCCAAGCACCCGCTCGCGCAGCGCCACAAGCCGCGGCCGCATCCGGTCGAACATCGCACCAAGGGAACGGTGGGTCGCGCCAGGCTCGTAGTCATCCAGCAGCGCGTCGTACAGATCGCCGTCGGCCAGGCATTCGGCCTCCTCGCGCTTCAGCGCCAGCACCTGTTTCAGCACCGGCACGAAGGCGGCAGGGTTTTCCTCGGCCCGCGCCTCGGCCCAGATCCCTTGCGACAGCGAGGTGAGGCGGGCAAGCTCCGTCGCCAGACGCGCCGGCACCCGGGTGTTGCGGTTGTAGCTGCGCCCGGCGAGGTCGAGGAAGCGCGCCTCGAACGGCGTTTCCGCCTCGGCCCGGGCAAGCCAGTCCTCGATCCGCGGATCGGTGCGGCGGGCGTGCAGCACGGATTCGAGCGCGGCGGTCTCCTCGGCGCGCTGTTCGGCCGCGCCGCGGGGCATCACCGTCTCCTGGTCCCAGCCCAGCCGTTCGGCGATGCTGGCCAGTGCCTCGGTCTCGCGCTGAAACGCGACAAGCTCTTGAAATGCCGTCATCTTGCTCCCCCCCTGATGGATTGCACCTGCGGGTAACGCGCCAGGAAGCGCGCGCGCAGGATGAGAACGAAGGCCACCACCGCCCCCAGCTGATGCGCAAGGCCAAGCGCCATCGGCGCGGCATGGATCAGCGTGACGATGCCAAGCGCCACCTGCACCAGAAGCCAGGCGCCCATCCAGGCGAAGGCGGTGCGGGTCGCGCCATGGGCCGAACGGCGGCCGCGCAGTGCGGTGACCGCGCCGAAGATCAGCACGAGATAGCCGATCATCCGGTGGTCGAACTGCACCAGCCCCGGGTCTTCGAAGAAGTTGCGCCACAGCGGCGTGAGCGAGAACGGCTCGGGCGGCAGGAATTGCCCGCCCATCAGCGGCCAATCGGTGAAGCCGCGCCCGGCGTCGATGCCGGCGACCAGCGCGCCAAGCAGCACCTGCAGGAAGGCCAGATGCAGCACCCCCGTCGCCATGCCGAAAAGCCGCGGCTCGGCCAGACGGCGGGCCTGCAGAAGCTCGGCCTCGCTGCGGCCCAGAAGCAGCGCATACCAGGCGATGAGGCCGAGGATGGTGAAGCCGATGCCGAGATGCACGGCAAGCCGGTAGGAGGCGACCGAGGTCATGCCGTCGCCCAGCCCCGAGCTGACCATCCACCAGCCGATCGCGCCTTGCAGCCCGCCGAGCACGCCCAGACCGAAAAGCCGCAGCCCCCAGCCCTTCGGGATCCGTCGCGTCAGCGCAAAGCCCGCGAAGCCCGCCGCCCAGACCAGGCCGATCATCCGGCCAAGCGCGCGATGCGCCCATTCCCACCAGTAGATCGCCTTGAACCCGGCCAGATCCATCGTCGCATTCGCCAGGGCAAATTGCGGCGTCGCCTGGTATCTGGTGAACTCGGCCTGCCAGTCGGCGTCATTCAGCGGCGGCAAGATGCCGGTGACCGGCTTCCATTCGGTGATCGAGAGGCCCGCATCGCTGAGCCGGGTCGCGCCGCCAAGCGCGATCATCGTCGCGACCAGCGCGAACAGCGCGAACAGCCACACCCGGATCGCGGCGCGCGCGCCTTTCGGGCGGGCGTCGATCAGCCCGCCCCTGGGGGCGGTGGGCGTGGCGGGCTTCTCGGCGCCGACCTCTTCGAAGATGCTGCGTTTCGGGCTCATGGGGGTCTCCGTCGTCTCGGCCCGACACTAGGCGGCGGCGACCGAGGCGGCAAGGGGGCGCGGCATCCCGCCCCGGCCCCGCCCGCCGCCGCCGAAGCCGCCCGGACCTTGCCTTTTCACCTTGCCACCAAGACGCGCGCCCAATAGAAGGGCGGCTGAAATTCGGAATTGCGCGCGCTACCGGGCGCGCCTTTGAGACAGAGGAAAACCCATGCAGGTCACCGAGACCCTCAACGACGGCCTCAAGCGCGGCTACCAGATCACCGTCACCGCGGCCGAACTCGAGAAGACTGTCACCGAGAAGCTGCTCGAAGCGCAGCCCGAGATCGAGATGAAGGGCTTCCGCAAGGGCAAGGTGCCGATGGCGATGCTGCGCAAGCAGTTCGGCCCGCGCGTTCTGGGCGATGCGATGCAGGACGCCGTCGACGGCGCGATGAAAGAGCATTTCGAGAAGACCGGCGACCGCCCGGCGATGCAGCCGAAGGTCGAGATGGAAGGCGGCGAGAACTGGAAGGAAGGCGATGACGTCATCGTCAACGTTTCCTACGAAGCGCTGCCGGAGATCCCGGAAGTCGACCTGAGCGACGTCAAGCTCGAGAAGCTGGTGGTGAAGGCCGAGGAGGCCGCCGTCGCCGAGGCGCTCGAAAACCTCGCCAAGACCGCGCAGAGCTTCGAGGACCGCCGCAAGGGCTCGAAGGCGAAAGAGGGCGACCAGGTCGTCATCGACTTCGAAGGCTTCCTCGGCGACGAGCCCTTCGAAGGCGGCAAGGGCGAGAAATACCCGCTCGTGCTCGGCTCGAACTCGTTCATCCCGGGCTTCGAGGATCAGCTCGTCGGCGCCAAGGCCGGTGACGATGTCGAAGTGAAGGTCACCTTCCCGGCGGAATATGGTGCGGCGCATCTCGCGGGCCAGGAAGCCACCTTCAAGTGCCACGTGCACGAGGTGAAGGCGCCGAAGGCGGCCGAGCTCGACGACGAGCTGGCGAAGAAGTTCGGTGCCGAGGACCTCGAGGCGCTGAAGAAGCAGATCGCCGAGCGTCTGGAAGCCGAATATCAGGGCGCGGCCCGCGCGATCCTGAAGCGCGGCCTGCTCGACGTGCTCGACGCGAAGGTCAAGTTCGACCTGCCGCCGTCGCTGGTCGAGGCTGAGGCGCATCAGATCGCCCACCAGCTCTATCACGAAGAGCACCCGGACGATCACGGCCACGACCACGGCGCGATGGAACCGACCGACGAGCACAACAAGCTCGCCGAACGCCGCGTGCGCCTTGGCCTGCTGCTCGCCGAGCTCGGCCGCAAGCAGGAAATCGAAGTGACCGACGCCGAGTTCACCCAGGCCGTGCTGAACCAGGCCCGCCAGTATCCGGGCCAGGAGCGCGCCTTCTTCGAATTCGTGCAGCAGAACCCGCAGATGCAGCAGCAGCTGCGCGCCCCGATCTTCGAGGACAAGGTCGTCGACTTCATCGTCAACGGTGCCGAAGTCGCCGAGAAGGAAGTCTCGAAGGAAGACCTGCAGAAGGCCATCGAGGCTCTCGACGAGGTCTGATCGACCCGCCCGACCGCATTCGGAAGGGCCGCCCCTCGGGCGGCCCTTTTTCTGTGCCGACAGGTTCGAGATCCGATGAAACGAAAACGGCCGCGGTCCTGCCGCGGCCGTTTCGTGTTTTTCAGAAACTCCGGTTTTCCTCGAAAAGCCCGGGATCTCAGCGGAAGAGACGCGCCAGGATCCCCTTCGGCTCGTCCTTCGGGGCCTCGGGCTCGTCCGAAGGCGGCTTCATCCAGCCCGAGATGTCGAGCCCGCTCAACGCCGCGAACTCCTCCATCTCGCCTGCAAGCCGGCTTGCGACGAAATCGAAATCGGCCCGGCTCGCGCCTTTCCGCCCACCCTTGCTGCGGCGCTTCATCTCGTGCTTCGCCTCGACCTTGGCGAAGGGGGCGATGCCGAGGAAGGTGGCGATCCGGTCGAGCGTGTCCATATGCGCCTTGAACAGGTCTTCCGAGCGCAGGTTCAGGATCTGCTCGCGCGGGAACAGCGCATAGGCGCGGCGCAGCTGGCTCGCATAGCGGCCGCGGTCGACATAGGATTGCACCCGCCGCGCCTGACCGAGCGGACCCGCCACGACAAGGCGTTCCTCCTCGGTCGCAAGCGCCTCGGAAAAGCCCAGGCTCTCGTCGCCGCGACCGACCTCCATCGACCAGTGCGACAGCGCCCGGTGGAACGGATCGCGCCACAGGAAGATCAGCTTCGCCTCGGGATTGTAGGCCTGGATGCGGGCGAGCGACGGTTCCCAATAGCCGTAGATCGGGGTGATGTCGAACCGCAGCCGGCCCCGAACCGCGCCGGGATAGAACGCGTCGTAACAGCGATAGTCGGGCAAGGACCAGTCCTGCGTCTCGTCGTCGAAGAAATGCGTTTCCTTGCGGCTTGGCGCCGACAACCCGGGATGATCGGCGAAATAGGCATGAAGGGTCGTCGTGCCGCCCTTCTGCACGCCGCAGCCAAAGACCGAAACCCGTTGCGCCATCGTCACCTCCATCGTCGCGCCACCCTATCGTGCCGGCACGCCCCCTTCAAGGCACGCCCCCCCCCGGGCGCCGCTCTCGGCGCGCCATCGGCCGCACATGAAAAAACCGCGCCCCGAGGGGCGCGGTTTCCGGTCACCGGGCGGTTGGGCCCGATTATTCCTCGTCGCCGGCAGCAGCGCCGACTTCGTCGAAGAGCTCGGCGATCTCGAACTCGGCTTCGGCTTCCGCCTCGGCAGCGAGTTCCTGGATCGACTTGCCCGACGCCTGCAGTTCGGCTTCTTCGGCCGAACGGGCGACGTTCATCACGATCGTGACGTCGACTTCCGGATGCAGCACGACATGCACTTCGTGCAGGCCGAGATCCTTGATCGGCGCCTTCAGCGCGACCTGCTTGCGGTCGAGCGAGAAGCCACCGGCGGTCGCGGCGTCAGCGGCGTCACGCGGGGTGACCGAGCCGTAGAGCGCGCCCGAATCTGAGGCCGAGCGGATGACCACGAAGGTCTGGCCGTCAAGCTTCTCGGCGAGAGCTTCGGCTTCCTTCTTGGTCTCGAGGTTGCGGGCCTCGAGCTGCGCCTTGCGGGCCTCGAACGACTTGATGTTCGTTTCCGACGCGCGAAGGGCCTTGCCCTGCGGCAGCAGGAAGTTGCGGGCGTAACCGTCCTTGACGTTCACGACCTCGCCCATCTGGCCGAGCTTGGCCACACGTTCCAGCAGGATGACTTGCATGGGTCTCGCTCCTTACTTCACGGCGTAGGGGAGCAGGGCGAGGAAACGCGCGCGCTTGATGGCACGGGCGAGTTCACGCTGCTTCTTGGCCGAGACGGCGGTGATGCGGGCGGGCACGATCTTGCCGCGCTCGGAGATGTAGCGCTGCAGCAGACGGACGTCCTTGTAGTCGATCTTCGGCGCGTTCTCGCCCGAGAACGGGCAGACCTTGCGGCGACGGAAAAACGGTTTGTTGGCCATGGGTCAGGTCCTTTCGATCAACGGCGTTCGCGACGCTCGCGACGGTCGTCGCGCTCTTCGCGTTTCTGCATCTGCACCGACGGGCCGTCTTCGTGCGCATCGACCTTGACGGTCAGAACGCGCATGACGTCGTCATGCAGGCGGGCGAGACGTTCCATCTCCTGCACCGCGGCCGAGGGGGCGTCGGTGCGCAGATAGGCGTAGTGGCCCTTGCGGTTCTTGTTGATCTTGTAGGCCATCGTCTTCACGCCCCAGTATTCCGAGGCAACGACCTTGCCGCCGTTGTCGGCGAGAACGGTCGAGAAGTGTTCGACGAGACCTTCGGCCTGCGCGTTGGACAGGTCCTGGCGCGCAATGAGGACATGCTCGTAAAGCGGCATGTTTGCTCCTGTTTCTCGGGCGGCTTCATAGGAGGGCCAGTGACTTCCGCGGCCCACCACGAGAGGCTCCGCCGGTTCACATGAATGCGGAAGTCCGCGCCTTATAGGCCATGGCGCGCGCGATGCAAGCGCTGATTGCCGCAACCGGCGGGTTTACGCATGGGCCAAGGCCGGGTTATCACGAAAGACAGAGACCGGGGAGCTTTCATGTCGCGCTTTTTCACCACGCTCGGGACGTTCGGCGAACTCTTCATCCAGGCGGCGCTGCTGATGCTCGCCGGCGCCCTCGCCTTCCTCTTCACGCTCCTCGGCACCCAGATCCTGCATTTCCTCGCCGGCGAGGGAGCGCCGCTTTCGGTCGCCAGCTGGGCGCATCTGCCACAATCGCTGCTCAGCTTCCGGCAGATGGGGGCGATGCTCGGGGTCTGGTGCCTGTTCGTGCTGGCCCTGCCAAGCCGTCCCGCGGTCGAGATGATGACCGACATCGTCGGCGAGGGCATCGCCTTCCTCACCGGCATCATCGCCGGCGCCTTCGCCCTGCTCGCGGCGCAGGACGTGCTCGGCAAGGCCGCCGAGAGCGAGCGCGCGCTCACCGCCTTCGGCCTGCGCCTGGCAATCCTCTACGCCGCGGCCTGCGTGGTGATGTGGCTGCCCGGCACGCTCGCGCGGTTGCCGGTGCCGGGCTGGCAGAAGGGGATCTTCCTCGTCGGGCTGGTCGGCCTCACCCTTGCCTCGGCCTGGCAGGCCTAGCCGAGCCGCCGCATCACCTCGGCGCCGATCTCGAAGCTGCGCAGCCGCGCGTGGTGGTCATGGATATGGCCGGTGAGGATCACCTCGTCGGGGCGCCAGGTGTCGATCCAGCTGCGCAGCTGCGCCTCGACCGTGGCCGGGCTGCCGACCGCGACGACCCGCAGCGCGCGTTCGGCCATGGCGATCTCGGCCCGGGTCGCGACCGTGGTCAGATCGGCACAGGGCGGCGGCAGCGGCCCCGCGGCGCCGCGGCGCAGGTTGATGAAGCTTTGCAGCATCGAGGAGCGCAGCAGATGCGCCTCGGCATCGGTCTCGGCGGCAAAGAGGTTGACCGCCAGCATGAAGCGCGGTGCCGCGGTGACACCGGGGCGGAAGCGCGCCCGATAGGCCTCGAGCGCCTCGCCCAGCATGTCGGGGGCGAAATGGCTGGCGAAGGCGTAGGGCAGGCCGAGATAGGCCGCAAGCTGCGCGCCGAAGAGCGACGAGCCGAGCATCCACACCGGCACATGCGTGCCCTGCCCCGGCACCGCGCGCACCGGCGCCTCGGGGTCGGCCTCGCCCAGGAAGCCCATCAGCTCGACCACATCCTCGGGGAAGCGGTCGGCACCGCTCATCCCCCGCCGCAGCGCCTGCGCGGTGCGCTGGTCGGTGCCGGGCGCGCGCCCGACGCCCAGGTCGATGCGGCCGGGATAGAGCGTGGCGAGCGTGCCGAAGGCCTCGGCCACCTGCAGCGGCGAATGGTTCGGCAGCATGATCCCGCCCGAGCCCACGCGGATGCTGTGGGTCTGGCCCGCGACATGGCCGATCACCACCGCCGTCGCAGCCGAGGCGATGCCGGTCGAGTTGTGATGCTCGGCAAGCCAGTAACGGTGAAAGCCGAGCGCCTCGGCATGGCGGGCAAGCGAAACGCTGTTCGCCAGCGCCTCGGCCACGCTGGCACCGGCGGGAATGGGCGAGAGATCGAGGATCGAATAGGGGATCATGGCGGGCTCCTTCCGCGGCCTATCTAGGCCCGCGGCGCGACAGGGAAAGGGCGCGCCCGCCCTGCCCCCGCGTCAGCCCTGCCGCTGCGTCAGCGCCCGGCCCGCCCGGCGATCACGATGCCGGCCAGGATCGCCCCGAAACCGACGGCATGATAGAGGTGCAGCTCCTCGCCCAGGAACAGCGTCGAGAGCACCGCGCCATAGACCGGCAGCAGGTGGATGAACTGCCCCGCCCGCGCCGGCCCGGCGATCGAGACCGCACGCATGTAAAGCAGCGTCGCCAGCACCGAGGGCACGACGCCCACGTAAAGCATCGCCGCGATGCCGGCGCCGGAAAAGCTCGGCACCCGGCCCGAGGCGATCTCGAGCCCGAGGAAGGGGGCCAGCAGCACGAGCGTCATCGCGCTGTGCACGGCGAGCAGCCCGAGCCGGTTGACCGAGGCCGGGATCCGCGTCAGGCCAAGGGTGTAAAGCGCCCAGCAGATCATCGCGACGAAGATGATCAGGTCGCCGCGCGAGAATTCCAGCGTCACCAGCCGCTGCCATTCGCCATGCAAGATGATGACGGCCACGCCGAAGGTCGAGACCAGCAGGCCGAACGCCTGCAGCGCGCGCATCTTCCGCCCCCAGAACAGCGCACCCAGCACCAGGATCAGCACCGGGATCGTCGAGTTCAGCAACATGCCGTTGGTCGCGGTGGTGTATTGCAACCCGACATAGACGAGGGTGTTGAAGCCGGTGACGCCCGGAATGCCGACCAGCGCCACGAGCTTCCAGTTCTCCCGATACCACGCCGCGTCGCGCTTGAGATAGGGCCAGGCGAAGGGCAGCATGCACAGCAGCGCAAGGCCCCAGCGAACGCAGGACAGCGCCATCGGCGGCACCTCGCCACGCGCCGCGCGCGCGACGATGAAATTGCCCGCCCAGAACAGCGGCGGCAGCGCCAGCGCCGCGATCCCCTCGAGCCCGAGCCGCGCCCGGCCCTCCGTTGCCTCGCCCATGTCCGTTCCCTCCCTGCGACCGGCCCGGTTTGCGGCAAATCCGCCCTGCGGGCAAGGGGGCGGGCGGCAGAAGGGGGCGCTGCCCCCTCGGGCTTCGCCCTCACCCCCGGGATATTTGCGGCAATTGGAAGCGGAAGACCCTTCGCGCTTTCTCCTTGCCGGAAATACCTCGGGGGTGAATTGGCGCAGCCAAGAGGGGGCAGCGCCCCCTGCCCGGCCTATCCCACGAGCCGCTGCACCAGTTTCGCAAGCCGCGCCTTCGCGCCCGTATAGGGGGGCATCAAGAGGCCGAGCGAGGAGAAGCGATCCTCGAGCACCGGCTTTTCATGGCTGAAGGCGCGAAAGCCCCAGATCCCGTGCGCCGCGCCGAGCCCGGAATTGCCGATACCGCCGAAGGGCAGGTTCAGGTGCAGGTAATGCGCGAGCGTGATGTTCACCCCGAGCGCGCCCGAGGTGGTGGCGGCGCTGATATGCTCGATCACCGCGCGGTCACGCTCGAAGAGGTAGAGCGCGAGCGGCTTCTCTCCCGCCTCGATCTGGCCGAGCACCGCGTCGAGGTCGTCATAGGCGATCACCGGCAGCACCGGGCCGAAGATCTCCTCGCGCGATACTGCCATCGTCGGATCGGTGCGGGTCAGCACGGTGGGGGCGAGATAGCGCGCGGCCGCGTCGGCCTCGCCGCCTGCCGCAAGTTCCGCCCCACCCGCCCGCGCCTCGTCGAGCATCGCCTTCAGACGCGCGAAATGGCGCGTGTTCACGATCCGCGCGAAGCTGTTCGAGGCGCGCGGATCGGTGCCATACATGCGCGCGATCTCGGCCCGCAGCGCGGTCAGGAACTCCGCCTCCTGCGCGCGCGGCACGAAGACGTGGTCGGGGGCGATGCAGGTCTGGCCGGCATTGGCGAATTTCCCCCAGGCGACCATCCGCGCGGCGCGCTTCAGATCCGCCCCGGGGCCGACGATCACCGGCGACTTGCCGCCGAGTTCCAGCGTGACCGAGGCGAGCGTCTTCGCCGCCGCCGCCATCACCACCCGCCCGACCGCGGGCGAGCCGGTGAAGAAGATGTGGTCGAAGGGCAGCGCCAGAAGTTCCGTCGAGGTCTCGACCCCGCCCTCGATCACCGCCACCAGATCCTCGGGCAGCGCGGCGGCGACCAGGCGCACGATCAACGCCGAGGTCGCAGGCGCCAGTTCCGAGGGTTTCACCACCGCGCCATTGCCGGCCGCCAGCGCCGAGACGAGCGGGCCGAGGGCGAGCGAGAACGGATAGTTCCAGGGCGCGATGACCAGCACCGTGCCCTTCGGCTCGGGCCGCAGCCGGGCGCGGGTGCCGAGCATGGCAAGCGTCGGCAGCGCGCGGCGCACCTTCATCCAGCGCCGCAGATGGGCGAGGGTATGGCGGATCTCGGCCAGCACCGGCACGATCTCGGTCAGCCGGGTCTCGGTCTCGGGCTTGCCGAGATCGGTGGCGAGCGCCGCCATGATCTCGGCCTCATGCGCCCGGATCGCCGTCGCAAGGGCGATCAGCGCGGCGCGGCGCTCGGCGTAACCGAACCCGGTGCGGCGCGTGGCATTGCCGGCGGCAAGACGGGTGAAGGCGGCCCCGCTCATGCCGGCACCACGCGCTGGCGCTGCATCCCCAGCCCCTCGCCCGTCAGCGCGACCACATCGCCCGGGCGCAGGAAGCGCGGCGGCTTCATCCCCATGCCGACGCCGGGCGGCGTGCCGGTGGTGACGATGTCGCCGGGCTCGAGTGTCATGAAGCGGCTGAGATAGCTCACCAGGAAGCGCACGCCATAGACCATCGTCGCCGTGGTGCCGGCCTGCATCACCGCGCCATTGACCGAGGCGCCAAGCGCCAGCGCCTGCGGATCGGCGATCTCGTCACGGGTGACGAGCCAGGGGCCGCAGGGGAAGAAAGTGTCGTGGCTCTTGCCCTTCGTCCATTGCCCGGCGCGCTCGGTCTGGAAGGCGCGCTCGCTGACGTCATTGGCCAGCATGTAGCCCGCCACATGATCCATCGCCGCGGCTTCCTCGACGTATTTCGCGCGGGTGCCGATGACGAAGGCCAGCTCCACCTCCCAGTCGAGCTTTTCGGCGCCGCGCGGCAGCTCGACCGGGTCGTCGGGCCCCGAGATCGCCGAGGGCGCCTTGAGGAAGATCACCGGCTCGGGCGGCACCGCCATGCCGGACTCCGCGGCGTGATCGGCATAGTTCAGACCGATGCAGATCACCTTGCCGGTGCCGGCGACCGGCGGGCCAAGCCGGGTGCCGGGCGCCACCACGGGCAGGGTCGCGGGGTCGAGCGCGGCCAGCCGGGCCAGGCTTTCGGGCGCAAGCGCCGGGCCCGACAGATCGGTCAGCACGCCGCCAAGGTCGCGGATCGTGCCATCGGGCGCCAGCATCCCCGGGCGTTCGGCCCCCGCCGCGCCCCATCGCAGAAGTTTCATGTGCTCTCCTCCGGTTTTGTCGCGATCTCGGCCGCGACCTCCTCCACCAGCCGGTCGAGGCGCGCCTGTGCGCCCCGCCGGCCCTCGTTCAATGCGGTCAATGCCCGGCCAAGCGCGGCCAGCCGCGCGGGCGGCACCCGGCGCAGGTCGGGCACGGCGATCTCCGCGAGGTCGCGCGGCTCGATCTTGCGCAGGCCGCCGCCATAGCGGCGCAGCTGCGCCTCGGCCAGATCGGCGACCGGCGTGGCGTTCAGGCAGGCGGTCAGCGCGCGCAGGAAGGCGCGGTCGCGCCGCTCGGGAAAGATGCCGTGAAAGGCGGTCAGCTGCAGCGCGCCCGCCTCGTTCAGCACGAAGCGCAGCCGGTCGCGGGCGAAGGTCGCGGCCCAGATCGGCGCGACATACAGCCGTTCGGGCGCGTGCCAGGGCGTGCGGTTGCGGGTGAGGAAGCGCGCATCAAGCCCCTCGGCGGCCCCCGCGTCGACATAGGCCGCCTCGGCGGGCGCGAGCGGCGGTGTCAGGTCGAGAAAGACCGTGGGCCGCCCCGCCGCCTCGAGCGCGTCAAGATCGGCGGCGGTGAAGACCGGACCCGGCGCATCGCCCGCCTTTGCCACGCAAGCGCGCCACCGGTGCGGCGCGATGCCCTGCGCAAGCGCCGCGGCCCGGCTCAGGTGAAAGAAGCCGTTCGCCCCGGTCGCAAGGCCCCGCCGGGTGGTGGCAAGCGCGGCCAGCCGGACGAAGCCCGGCGGCGGGGCCTCGGGCAGATCGCGCAAGAGCACGTCCCATTTCGGCGCCGCGCGCAGCGCCGCCACCGGCACCGGCCGGCCGGAGGTGCCCGGGCCGGGCAGCGCCGCGCCCTCGGGCACGAAGAGGCAGTCGATCGTCTCGGGCAGGGCCTCGCCCGCACGCGGCGCCTCGACCAGGACAAGGCTCGCCGTGGTCAGCGCATCGGCAAAGACCGGGCGCAGGTTGCACACCGAGACCAGCCGGCGCAGCAGCCCGCGGGAGAGGAGAAACTCCTTCAGCACCGCGCCGGAATTGGCATTCGCCCATTCGGCCGGAAGCAGGAAGGCGCCGCGCCCGCCCGGGCGCAGCCGCCGGCAGGCCTCGATCACGAACAAGGTATAGGCATTCACCGCGCCCTGCAGCGGCAGCCCGGTGCGCACCGCCATCGCCCGGATCTGCGCGCGCAGCCCGTTGCCCGCGAGCGGCCGCAGCCAGGGCGGATTGGCGATCACCGCCTCGACCGGCTCGGGCGCGCTGGCGAGGAAATCGCCAAGCCGCAGATCGGGCTCCAGCCCCTCCGCCGCGCAGGCCGCCTGCCCCGCCCCGGCAATCTCGGGATCGACCTCCCAGCCGGTGACGGCGATGCCGGGGCGGCGGGCGGCGACGGCGCGGGCGAGGATGCCGGTGCCGAAGGCCGGATCGAGCAGCGTCGCGGGGCGCGCCGCGGCGATCCACTCGGCCATCAGCGCGGCAAGATCCGGCGGGGTCAGCACCTGCGCATGGGCGCGGCGATGCGCGGCCGGGGCCTGCGCCAGATAGGCGGCGTCGATCGCGCCCGCACGCGTCGCCGGCACCGGCGCGCGCGCCTTGCGCGGCCGCCCCGACTGTCGCCTGCCCGCCATGATCTGGTCTGCGTCCATCGCCTCCTCCGCTGCCGCGCCGATCCTGCGCGGCGCCCGCGCCCCGCGCAAGACCCCCGCCGGGTCCGGCGCCCGGAACCTTGCGGCAGCGCGCCGCATCACATTCCCGCGCGAGCCGCGGGAATATTCTTGATTGCTTCACTCGGAATAGTATGAAGGGCACATCGACGCGCTGTCGCCCGGCCCGAACCGTGGCCCCGCACAGCCCGCCGGCCCAGAACGGAGGGAACCGGAGATGATGATCTCGCCGCAGCCGATCGACGCCGCCAGCCTGCCGGGTCACGTGCCCGAGGCCGCGCATCGTCCGCTCGGGGCCCTGCACAGGGGCTTTTCCGGCCATGTCTTCCGCATCCTGCCCGCCGCCCATTCGAACACCCTGCCCGCCGAGGAGATGGAACGGCGGCTGATCGAGCTTGGCTTCGTCGAGGGCGCGCGCGTCGCGATCCTGCACGAGGGGCTCTTCGGCCGCGATCCGATCGCCGTGCGGGTGAACGGCGCCACCGTGGCGCTGCGCCGTCGCGAGGCGATGGCGATCCTCGTTTCCTGAACCGGACCAGATGGACTGCTGCGACACTCCCGCGCCCGCCGCGGCGCGCCCCGACGACCTTCGCCTGGCGATCGTCGGCCCGCCGAACTGCGGCAAGACCGCGCTTTTCAACGCCCTGACCGGCTCGCGCCAGCATGTGGGCAACTATTCGGGCGTCACCGTCGAGCGCAAGGCGGGGCTGGCGAAGCTGCCCTCGGGCGCCTCGATCGGGGTCATCGACCTGCCCGGCACCCACAGCCTGCGCGCGCGCAGCCCCGACGAGGTGGTGACCCGCGACGTGGTCCTTGGTCGCCATCACAACGAACGCGTGCCCGACCTGCTGCTGGTCGTGGCCGATGCCTCGGCGCCGCGCTCGGGGTTGCGGCTGGCGATGGAGCTTGCCGCCACCGGCCTGCCGATGGTGCTGGTGATGAACATGATCGACATCGCCCGCCACCGCGGCATCGAGATCGACACCAACGCGCTTTCCGAAACCCTGGGCGTGCCGGTCGTCACCGCGAATTCGGTGCGCAAGGGCGGGCTCGATGCGCTGCACGCCGAGCTCGACGCGATCCTTGCCCGCGGCGTGCCCGAGCCCGGCCCGAACCTGTGGAGCCCGCCCAATGCGGCGGACCTGCGGCTGAGCCACCGCGCCGCCGACCGGCTGATCGCGCGCGCGGTGACCGAGCCCGAGCTGCCCGACACGCTGACGAACCGCATCGACCGCGTGTTGCTGCACCCGGTCTTCGGCCTCGTCTTCCTGCTGGTGCTGCTCTTCGTGATGTTCCAGGCGGTCTTCACCTGGGCCGCGCCGCTGATGGACCTGATCGACGCGGGCTTTGGCGTGGTGGGCGGTTTCGTCGCCGCGCATGTGCCCGCGGGCATCGTGCAGAGCTTCCTTCTGGATGCGGTGATCGCGGGCGTGGGCGGCGTGCTGGTGTTCCTGCCGCAGATCCTGATCCTGTTCCTCTTCATCCTGCTGCTCGAAGACCTTGGCTACATGGCGCGGGCGGCGTTCCTGATGGACAAGATCATGGGCGGCGCGGGGCTGCACGGGCGCGCCTTCATCCCGCTGCTGTCCTCCTTCGCCTGTGCCGTGCCCGGGATCATGGCGGCGCGGGTGATCGACAACCGCCGCGACCGGCTGACGACGATCCTGGTCGCACCGCTGATGACCTGCTCGGCGCGGATCCCGGTCTATACGCTGATCATCTCGGCCTTCATCCCGGCGCGCCATGTGCTCGGCGTGCTCAGCCTGCAGGGGCTGGTGATGTTCGGCCTTTACGCCGCCGGCATCGTCTCGGCGCTGGCGGTCTCGGCCGCGGCGAAGTTCATGTTCTGGCGGCGCGAGCCCTCGCCGCCCTTCATGCTCGACCTGCCCGATTATAAGCTGCCGCGGCCGCGCTCGGTGGCGATCGGGCTCTCGACCCGGGCGAAGGCGTTCCTGAAACGCGCGGGCACCACGATCTTCGCGATGACGGTGCTGATCTGGCTGCTGGCCACCTTCCCCTTCGCGCCGGCGGGCGCGACCGAGCCGCCGATCCTCTATTCCTTCGCCGCGATGATCGGCCATCTTCTGGAACCGATCCTCGCGCCGATCGGCTTCAACTGGCAGATCGCCGTGGCGCTGGTGCCCGGCATGGCAGCGCGCGAGATCGCCGTCTCGGGCCTTGCCACGGTCTATGCCGTGGGCGGCGACAGCACCTCGGCGCTTGGTGCGATCCTTGCCGCGAACTGGAGCCTCGCCACCGCGCTCTCGCTCCTCGTGTGGTATATCTTCGCGCCGCAATGCATCTCGACCCTCGCCGTGATCCGGCGCGAGGCGGGCGGCGCGCGCTGGATGTGGCTCACCTTCGGCTACATGTTCGTGCTGGCCTGGGTGGGGTCTTTCGTCACCTATCACCTCGCCGTGCTGCTCGGCGCGGGCTGACAGGCCGCGCCTAACATTCTTGCGAAAGCCATGCACGGGGCGCATGTCTGTTACGCCATCGACAAACGCGCGGCATTCTGCTTTCGGATAGTTTCATGCGCGCGACGGAATATGAACGACCGTTGCTGCGACCTCAGGGGTTTGGGAGGAGCCAGATGACCACCAGCAAGACGAACGCCCGCCTGCGCCACGCCGGCCTTGCCGCTCGGGTGATGAGCGCCGAAGATGCGGCCGCGCTGATCCCGCACGGTGCCACGATCGGCATGTCGGGCTTCACCGGCTCGGGCTATCCGAAGGCGGTGCCGGTGGCGCTCGCGGCCCGCGCAGAGGCCGAACACGCGCAGGGCCGCCCGTTCCGCGTGCGCGTGCTCACCGGCGCCTCGACCGGCCCCGAGCTTGACGGTGCGCTGGCCCGCGCCGACGGCATCGAGTTCCGCCTGCCCTACAACTCCGACCCGATCCTGCGCGAGCGCATCAACCGCGGTGAGATGGATTACGTCGACATGCACCTGAGCCAGGTCGCGCCGATGGTCTGGGAAGGGCTCTATGGCGAACTCGACTTCGCCGTGGTCGAGATCTCGGGCATCACGCCCGGCGGTCAGCTGATCCCCTCCTCCTCGGTCGGCAACAACAAGACCTGGCTCGATCGCGCAGACAAGATCATCCTCGAGGTGAACCGCTGGCAGTCGGAATCGCTCGAGGGGATGCACGACATCTATTACGGCACCCGCCTGCCGCCGCACCGCGTGCCGATCCCGCTGATCGCGCCCGATCAGCGCATCGGCGAGCCGCA
Organism: Paenirhodobacter hankyongi; assembly: GCF_003664585.1. Taxonomy (GTDB): domain Bacteria; phylum Pseudomonadota; class Alphaproteobacteria; order Rhodobacterales; family Rhodobacteraceae; genus Rhodobacter; species Rhodobacter hankyongi. Next base: position 1,095 of record NZ_RCHI01000005.1, on the reverse strand, counting down.
TTTCCACGTCGACCACTCGAAGGTCGTGGCGATCATCGAGACCGACGCCGCCGACCGCAACGCGCCCTTCTCGAAGCCCGACGGCTCGGCCCAGGCGATCGCGGAACACATTCTCGAGTTCCTCGCCCATGAGGTGAAGAAGGGCCGCCTGCCGAAGGCGCTGCTGCCGCTGCAATCGGGCGTCGGCAACGTGCCGAACGCGGTGATGGCCGGCCTGATCAACGCCCCCTTCGAGCCGATGACCGCCTTCACCGAGGTGATCCAGGACGGCATGCTCGACATGATCGACGCGGGCAAGCTGCGCATGGCCTCGGCCACCGCCTTCTCGCTCAGCCCCGAACGCGCCCATGATCTGAACGCGCGTGCCGATCACTATCGCACCAAGCTGATCCTGCGCCCGCAGGAAATCTCGAACCACCCCGAACTCGTCCGCCGTCTGGGCGTGATCGCGATGAACGGGCTGATCGAGGCCGACATCTACGGCAACGTGAACTCGACCCATGTCATGGGCTCGCGGATCCAGAACGGCATCGGCGGCTCGGGCGACTTCGCCCGCAACGCCTTCATGTCGATCTTCATGACCCCCTCGACGGCGAAGGGCGGCAAGATCTCGGCGATCGTGCCGATGGCGGCCCATGTCGACCACATCAGCCAGGACGTGCAGGTGATCGTCACCGAGCAGGGCCTGGCCGACCTGCGCGGCCTGGCGCCGCGCAAGCGCGCCGAGCTGATCATCCGCAACTGCGCCCACCCGGCCTATCGCCCGATGCTCGAGGATTACTTCGCCCGCTCGATCTCGGGCAGCTGGGGCAAGCACGCGCCGCATCTGCTGACCGAGGCGCTGTCTTGGCACCAGCGCTTCATCGAGACCGGCTCGATGCTCGAGGCACAGATCGAGGCGGCGGCCCGCGCCTGAGCGCTCCCCCCGACATGCGAAACGGCGCCCCTCGGGGCGCCGTTTTCCATGATGCGGGCCCGGCATCGCGGGCGCGCATTTTTGGTTCAGATATCGAGGGTGTTGTCGCGTTCCCAGTGGGAGAAGTGGTTCACGAAGGCGTTCCACTCCTGCATCTTGAGCTTGAGATATCCCGCCGA
>NZ_RCHI01000049.1 GCF_003664585.1 Paenirhodobacter hankyongi | reverse complement strand
GGGATCGGGGGCGGCGGTCGGATCAGTCGACGATCGTCGCCTCGGTCGCGGCGCGCAGCTGCTCCTCGGTCACGCCATCGGCGAGCTCGACGATGTGCAGCCCCTTGTGCGTCACATCGAGCACGCCGAGATTGGTGATGATCCGGTCGACCACGCCCTGGCCGGTCAGCGGCAGGGTGCAGGCCTTCAGCACCTTCGACTCGCCGTGCTTGTTGGTGTGATCCATCACCACCACGACGCGCTTGACGCCGGCGACGAGGTCCATCGCACCGCCCATGCCCTTCACCAGCTTGCCCGGGATCATCCAGTTCGCCAGATCGCCCTTTTCGCTCACTTCCATCGCGCCGAGGATCGCCATCGCGATCTTGCCGCCGCGGATCATGCCGAAGCTGGTGGCGCTGTCGAAATAGGCGGTCTGCGGCAGTTCGGTGATCGTCTGCTTGCCGGCATTGATCAGGTCGGGATCCTCGTCGCCCTCATAGGGGAAGGGGCCCATGCCGAGCATGCCGTTCTCCGACTGCAGCGTCACGTTCACCCCCGCGGGGATGAAGTTCGGCACCAGCGTCGGGATGCCGATGCCGAGGTTCACATAGGTGCCGTCGTGCAGCTCGAGCGCGGCGCGCGCGGCCATCTGGTTGCGGTCCCAGCCCTTCACGAACTCGGCCATCACACTGCCTCCCGCTTGCGCACGGTGCGCTGTTCGATGCGTTTCTCATGCGTGCCCTGGATCAGCCGGTGCACGTAGATCCCGGGCAGATGGATCAGGTCGGGATCGATCGAGCCGGTCGGCACGATCTCCTCGACCTCCATCACGCAGACGCGCCCGCACATCGCCGCCGGCGGGTTGAAGTTGCGCGCGGTCTTGCGGAAGATCGCGTTGCCGCTCTCGTCCGCCTTCCAGGCCTTGACGATCGAGACATCGGCGACGATGCCGCGCTCGAGGATATAGGTCACGCCGTCGAAGTCCTTGTGCTCCTTGCCCTCGGCGACGACGGTGCCGACGCCGGTCTTGGTGTAGAAGCCCGGGATGCCGGCGCCGCCGGCGCGCATGCGCTCGGCCAGGGTTCCCTGCGGGTTGAATTCGAGCTCGAGCTCGCCCGAGAGGTATTGGCGCATGAATTCCGCGTTCTCGCCGACATAGGACGAGATCATCTTGCGGATCTGGCGGGTGTCGAGCAGCTTGCCGAGGCCGAAGCCGTCGACGCCGCAATTGTTCGAGGCGATGGTCAGGTCCTTGACCCCGCTTGCGACCAGCGCGTCGATCA
>NZ_RCHI01000048.1 GCF_003664585.1 Paenirhodobacter hankyongi | reverse complement strand
CACGGGATTTTTCCTCCACCGTCGATTAGAGTCCGGCCCAACTTGAGGACGGACAATGAAGCGAACGAGCTTCACGGACGAGCAGATCATCGGCATCCTGGCCGAGCACGGTCGACGTATACGTCGACGGGGTGAAGTGCGCGGATCTGTGCCGCAAGCACGGCATGTCTGAAGGCACCTTCTACAACTGGAAGGCCAAGTTCGGCGGCATGACGGTGTCGGAGGCGAAGCGGCTGAAGGCGCTCGAGGATGAGAACGCGAAGCTGAAGAAGCTGCTGGCCGAGCAGATGCTGGATCTGGCGGCGATGAAGGAACTGGTTTCAAAAAAGTGGTGACGCCTGCCGTGAAGCGCGAGGCGGTCGCGCATCTGAAGGCCCGGTTCGGGCTCTCGGAACGGCGGGCGTGCCGGATTGCCGGGGCGGATCGCAAGATGGTCCGCTACCAGGCGCAGCGTGCGCCGGATACGGTGCTGCGCGGGCGGTTGCGGGAGCTGGCCAACGAGCGTCGTCCGTTCGGCTATCGGCGGCTCTTCGTGCTGTTGCGTCGCGAGGGCGAGCCTTCCGGCATCAACCGGATCTATCGGCTCTACCGCGAGGATGGAGGAGGATCAGAAAACAGTCCGGGGGACTGTTTTCCCGACGACACTGACGGTGCGCAAGCGGAAGGCCCGGCGCAAGGCTATCGGGACGCGAGCCCCGATCCTGCTTGAGGCGCGGCCCAATGCGCGCTGGGCGCTGGATTTCGTCCATGACCAGTTCGCCAACGGCCAGCGCTTCCGGGGGCTCAACGTGGTCGACGACGTCACCCGTGAGTGCCTCGCGGCGATCCCGGACACCTCGATATCCGGGCGGCGCGTCGCGCGGGAGTTGACGGCCCTGATCCAGCGCCGCGGAAAGCCAGGAATGATCGTCAGCGACAACGGCACGGAACTGACCTCGAACGCCATCCTGCGCTGGTGCTCCGAGCGCCGGATCGAATGGCATTACATCGCGCCGGGCAAACCGATGCAGAACGGTTTTGTGGAGAGCTTCAACGGTCGGATGCGGGATGAACTTCTCAACGAGACCATGTTCCGCAACCTGGCCCACGCCCGGGCCGTAATCGCCGCCTGGGCGGCTGACTATAATACGGAACGCCCGCATTCCGCCTTGGACTACCAGACCCCGGCTGACTACGCGCGGAGCCTGACCACCGCAATCGCCCGCCCCGCTGCACGAGATGATAGCTCCGCGCGTCGGGCGATTGCTCAACCTGCGCCGATCGGCGTAAAC
>NZ_RCHI01000047.1 GCF_003664585.1 Paenirhodobacter hankyongi | reverse complement strand
CGCGACCGCGCGCGCTCGGCCTCGACGCAGAAGGGCATGAGCGGGCAGGCCCGGATCAACTGCGCCGTCGTGCGCGTCGCCGCCTGACACAGGGCGCGGCCGCGGTTCCCCCGCGGCCGGCCATTTCTGCGACCCACCCCCAAGACAAGAGACAGAGGAAGAAGACGATGGATTTTGCCCAGTTCGACAGCCGCTCGGCGGCCGAGAAGCCAGGCCGCGTGCACCTGCTGCACCCGGTCACCGGCGCCGAGCTTTACGCCGACGCCGAGCAGACGAAGCCCTGCATCGTGCTGGTGCGCGGCACCGAGAGCCGCACGGCGCAGAAGGCGCTGCGGGCGGCGCAGCAGGAGCGGATGAAGGCGAAGCCGAAGAAGGGCGACCTGCAGATGCTCGAGGATCTGCACGCGCAGATGGTCGACAGCGCGGTGCCGCTGATCGCGGGCTTCGAGAATGTCTCGCGCGGCGAGGCGGCGCTGACGGTGGCCGAGGACGACATCCGCTGGTTCCTGAACCTGCAGATGGTGAACGGGCAGGAGGGCGAGCGCTCCTTCGTCGAACAGGTGCTGACCTTCGCCTCGCGCCGCGACAGCTACCTGGGAAACGCCGCGGCCGCCTGATCCTCTACGCGCGACAGCTCGGGCACCTGCACTCGGTGCCCAAAAGCTGGACGGTGTCGCGGCTGACCTTCGCGCAAAGGCGCGGCCGCGACCTGCGCCTGCCGGTGCTCGACGCCGGGCAGTATCTGGTCGAGGCGATGCAGATCCTCGGGCCGCTCCGGCCCGGGCTCGCCGAGGCGCGCGCCACCGACTGGCCCGAGATCGCGGCCTTCGCCCGGGCGACCGAGCGGCTGTCCGAGCCCTGGGAGATCGAGACGCTCGCGGCGATGTGCGCGGGCTATTGCGCGGCCCTGAAGGCCGGAGAGGACCCGCTGGCGATCGCGCCGGTGGATCTCGATGACAGCACGGCGGGCTGAGCGGCCCGCCGTTTCCCCTTGCACGATCGGAGCCCCGACATGTCGATGAGCAGCCCCGCAGCGATGCAGGTGAGCGCCACGCTCGACCTCTCGCAATACGAAAGCCGGTCGCGCACGCTGGTGGCGACGACGCAGAAGATGGCGGCGAACGTCAACACGGCGATGGCCGGGATCTCGCGCTCGGTCGCGGGCTCTGGCACCGCCTTCGACCGGCTGCGCGCCTCGCTCGACCCGGCCTTCGCCGCCTCGCAGCGGTATCGCCAGATCCAGCAGGATCTTGCCGCGATGGTGGAGCGGGGCGATGCGACGCAGCGCGCGGCGAACATCGCGCTCGAGCAGGCGGCGAGCCGCTACATGGGCGTGGCCACCGCGGCCGAGCGGGCCGAGCAGGTGCAGCGCGAGCAGGCCGCGGCGGTGGCACTCTCGACCGGGCAATACGAGGCGCTGCGGGCCTCGCTCGATCCGGTCTATGCGAGCTCGAAGCGCTATGAGGCGGCACAGCAGTCGATGGCGGCCGCGGTCAAG
>NZ_RCHI01000046.1 GCF_003664585.1 Paenirhodobacter hankyongi | reverse complement strand
TCTGGAGGGATTGCGATGCTTGGAAGGCAGAAGGTTCACGCCCGGCTGTTCTACGAATTCGATCTCGAGACGCATATCCCGTCTGACCATTTCCTCCGGGGTATCGACGGCTTTCTGGATCTGACCGATCTGCACGAGGAACTGCGCGGCTTCTACAGCCATACAGGACGGCCTTCGATCGATCCCGAGCTCATGATCCGGATGCTGGTGGTCGGTTATGTCATGGGGGTGCGGTCCGAGCGGCGCCTTTGCCAGGAGGTTCACCTCAACCTCGCCTATCGCTGGTTCTGCCGGCTCGGGCTAGAGGACAAGGTGCCGGATCATTCGAGTTTCTCGAAACTTCGGCATGGCAAGTTCCGCGAGAGTGACATCTTCCGCCACGTCTTCGAACGGGTGGTGGCCCAATGCATCGCCGATGGCCTGGTCGGCGGCCAAGGCTTTGCCGTCGATGCCAGCCTGATCAGTGCCGACGTCCAGAAGCAGAGCTCCAGCCGTCAGGGAGACTGGGACGCCTCCACCATCGATCCGGCGGAAGCCCCTAGGGCGGTGCGCGAGTATCTCGATACGCTGGATGAGGAGGCCTTCGGCGCGGCCACGCCCGTCAAACCCAAGTTCACGGCACACGCCGATCCTGCCAGTCAATGGACGGCAGCGCGCAAAGGACCTGCCTTCTTCGCTTATTCGGACAACTATCTGATCGACACGGATCACGGTATCATCATGGATATCGAGGCGACCCGGTCGGTGCGGCAGGCCGAGGTCGGATCCACGCTCACGATGCTGGACCGGACGGCAGAGCGCTTCGACATTCGCCCGGATTGGCTGGTGGCTGATACGGCCTATGGCTCCGAGGAAAGCCTGGTCGAGATCGTCCTGAAGCGGCGGATCCTGCCCTTCATCCCGGTGATCGACAAGGGCGAGCGCACGGATGGAACGTTGTCGCGCTCGGACTTCACTTGGGATGAGGAAAATGACCGCTACATCTGTCCGGACGGGAAGGATCTGCGACACACGCGGCGGAACTATTCCGATCCGGAGCGCTTCTCGACCGAGATGAAGCCGCGAAGGTATCGAGCTGCAAAAGCCGATTGTCAGGCGTGCCCCTTGAAGGCGAAATGCTGCCCGAACAACGAAACGCGCAGCCTGCAGCGCGGTAAGTACGAAATCGTGCGCGACTTCGCCCGAACCTGCACGGCGTCTGCCTTCAACGAGACGGCTTCGAGACGGCGCAAGAAGGTCGAAATGCTGTTCGCGCATCTGAAACGTATCCTGGGGCTCAGCCGATTGCGGTTGAGAGGGCCATTGGGAGTGAAGGACGAGTTCACACTCGCCGCGATCGCGCAAAACCTCCGGAAATTGGCCAAGCTCGCCCCCATGAACACACCCGCGACGTGGATCGCCTGAGAGGGCCGATCATGTGGGCGTCAGGCTTGCAGAAAATCCCCCGAAATCCCCTGCATCATCACCCCAAGGAGCAGATCGCCGACGAGTTTTTCAACGGCATC
>NZ_RCHI01000045.1 GCF_003664585.1 Paenirhodobacter hankyongi | reverse complement strand
CTGGTCAACCTCTCGGGCCTGACGGCACAGCAGCGGGTTTTCCTCGGCGCAATCTCGGGCAGCTCGAGCGGCACGCTCACGCTTGGCGGCAGCTTCCGCTTCGACCCGACCGCGGCCTTCTCGACCTGGTATGAGGCGACGACCGAGGCCTCGATCGCGGCGCCGATGACGGCCCTGCGCGGTGCGCTTGGAGATCTTGCCGCCGCCGTGCGCGCCGAGACCGCCCGCGCCGCGCATGAGACCGCAGTGACCGGCCTCAACACCTATGTCGCGGGGCTGACCAGGAATGCGCTCGGCAACTACTTCGTCACCGACGCCGACCTTGCCGCGATGGCGGGGATCATCGGCCTCGACACGACCGGGCAGACCGCGCTGCAGCTGCGCCGCGCCATTGCCGGCTATGACGCCGCCGACCTCCTGTCCTCGACGATCTACGACCCGACCGGCAACCTCGAGGCAGCCTATCTCGCCTCGGTCGCGCCACAGGACAGCACGCCCGCGCCGGCCTCCTACGCGCTCAGCGATTACCGGCTTCAGCGGGTCAGCCCCTTCGCCTTCCTCGTCACCGGCCCGCTTGGTGGACGGCGGGTCTTCAGCGCAGCCACGGAGGATCTCGTCAAAGACCAGATCGCATCGCAGGGCTTCCCCGCCTTCGCCCGCGGCGGCACCCATGACGGCGGCCCGGCCTATATCGGCGAGAACGACCTCGAGCTCGTCGCCCCCTCGCGGATCTACAACCCCTCCGAGACGCGCTCGATGCTCGACAACCGGCAGGTCGTCGAGGAGCTCCGCGCCCTGCGCGAGGAGCTGCGCGCACTCAAGGACGAGAGCCGCCAGCTTGGCCTGCAGACCGCCGACAACACGCGCAGCATCGCGAAGGTCACCCGCAAATGGGACGTGACGGGGATGCCGAAGGAGACCGCATGAGGATTATCGAACCGATCGCCATCACCGAGGCGATGCTCCTGGCGTCGAATGTCGCCGAGACCGACGCCCCGGCCTGGGATGCCGGAGCGGGGTATGACGTCGCCGAGCAGGTCATCCGCGGCCATGCCGTCTATCAGGCCGTCGCCGCGAGCACAGGACAGGACCCTCTCACCGATGCCACCAGCACCTACTGGGTCCGCCTCGGCGCCACGAACCGATGGAAGGCATTCGACAAGTTGATCTCTGACCCGGTGGCGCAGGCGGGCACCATCACCTACAGCCTGCGGCCGGACATGCTCTCCGATGCCATCGCCTTCTTCGGGCTCAGCGCCGCCTCGATCCGCGTCGCGGTCACCGATCCCGTCGACGGGATCATCTATGACCAGACCCGCAGCCTGATCGACGGTGGCGCGGTCTTCGACTGGTGGTCGTATTTCTTCGAGCCGATCACCTATGCGGATCAGGAGATCGTCACCGGCATCCCGATCTACACCGGTGCACAGGTTGACATCACCCTGACCTCGGGCGGCCTCACCGAGGTCGGCCAGATCGTGCTCGGTCGCGCGCAGGTGCTCGGCGAGACGCTGGTCGACACCGAGATTGGGATCGAGGATTTCTCGGTGAAGGAGCGCGAC
>NZ_RCHI01000044.1 GCF_003664585.1 Paenirhodobacter hankyongi | reverse complement strand
CGGACGCAGGCGACGACCGCCTCGGCGACGATCCGGGCGGCGATCGACCTGGCCGGGGTCTCGGCCACCGGGCTGCTCTACCTCGCGCAGATCAGCATGGGCAGCACCGCGGTGCAGAAGACGCTTTCCGGCACGATCGCGCTCTCGGCGCTGAGCGAGGAGGCGCGCCTGCTGCTGAGCGCGGTGAGCGAGACGGTGCAGAAGTCCATCGCCTTCCGTGCGACCGGCGGCGCCACCGAGGATCAGCTGCGCCTGCTGGGCGCGGTCTCGGCCACGGTGCTGCGGGCGGTGAACATCACGGCAACCGGAAGCCTCACCGCGGCACAGGCCGCGATGCTTGGGGCCTCGTCGGGGACGGTGCAGCGGCTGCTGGCGCTTGCCGCCACCGGCACGCTCTCGACCGATCAGAAGACCATCCTCGCCACGGCGGCCGCGACCGTCACCCGGGCGCTGATCCTGTCGACGACCGGGGCGTTGACGTCGGATCAGCGGGCCGTCCTGCTGGCCGAGACGGCCAATATCTCGCGCGGGCTGGCGCTTGCTGCCACCGGCGCGCTCTCGACCGATCAGCGCTCGATGCTGGCGGCCGTGAGCGCCACTGTCACCCGGCAGCTGGCGCTTGCCGCAGGCGGGGCCCTGACCACCGACCAGCGCTCGATGCTGCTGGCGTCGTCCGGCAGTGTCGCCCGCGCGCTGGCGCTCACTGCGAGCGGCGCCCTGACCGGTGACCAGCGCTCGATGATCCTCGCCGACAGTGCCTCGATCTCCCGAGCCCTCGCGCTGACCGCCAGCGGCACGCTGACCAGCGATCAACGGACCATGCTGTTGTCCGGCACCGCGTATATCGCGCGCGTGCTGGCGATGGCCGCGATTGGCACGCTCAGCACCGATCAGCGCTCGATGCTGCTGGCCAATAGCGCCTCGGTGTCCCGTGTCATCGCCCTGAGCGCAGGCGGGGCCCTGACCACTGATCAGCGCTCGATGCTGCTGGCGTCGTCCGGCAGTGTCGCCCGCGCGCTGGCGCTCACTGCGAGCGGCGCCCTGACCGGTGACCAGCGCTCGATGATCCTCGCCGACAGTGCCTCGATCTCCCGAGCCCTCGCGCTGACCGCCAGCGGCACGCTGACTACCGACCAGCGGACCATGCTGTTGTCCGGCACTGCGTATATCGCGCGCGTGCTGGCGATGGCCGCGACTGGCACGCTCAGCACCGATCAGCGCTCGATGCTGCTGGCCAATAGCGCCTCGGTGTCCCGCGTCATCGCCCTGAGCGCAGGCGGGGCCCTGACCACTGACCAACGCTCGATGCTGCTGGCGTCGTCCGGCAGTGTCGCGCGCGCTCTGGCCCTGAGCGCCAGCGGCACTCTGACCACTGACCAGCGCTCGATGCTGCAGTCCGGCACCGCGTATATCGCGCGGGTGATCGCGATGCAGGCGAGGGGCGTGCTGACCGACGATCAGCGCCGCATCCTGACGGCGACGACGGGGGCGGTCGAGCGCACGGTCAATGGCCTGGTCAACCTCTCGGGCCTGACGGCACAGCAGCGGGTTTTCCTCGGCGCAATCTCGGGCAGCTCGAGCGGCACGCTCACGCTTGGCGGCAGC
>NZ_RCHI01000043.1 GCF_003664585.1 Paenirhodobacter hankyongi | reverse complement strand
TGCCCGGCACCGTGACCGGCAGATCCGCAAGCAGCAGCGACATGCGCGCGACGTTGCGGTTGTCCTCGCCCGCCTGGTTGGCGCAGCCGAAGATCACATCGTCGACCGCGGCCCAGTCGACATTCGGGTTGCGCGTCCTCAGCGCGCGCAGCGGCACGGCGCCCAGATCGTCGGCCCGCACCGTGGCGAGTGCGCCGCCGAAGCGGCCGATCGGGGTGCGGATGTAGTCGCAGATGAAAACGTCGGTCATCTCAGAGCTCCGGAGTGATGAGGTCGGCGACCGCACTGTCTGCGGGGCCGTCAAGGTGCAGCGTGGCGCCGGTCAGCGCCTGCAATTCGTCGAAGCTGATCGCGGGCAGCTTCTCGCGCAGCACGAAATGGCCGTCCTCGATGTCGATCACCGCAAGCGAGGTATAGACCCGGGTGACGCAGCCGACGCCGGTGAGCGGCAGGGTGCAGGCCTGAAGCAGCTTCGGCTTGCCGTCCTTGGTGACATGGTCGGTGATGACGGCGACGCGCTTGGCGCCATGGACAAGATCCATCGCCCCGCCCACGGCCGGCACGCCCTTCGGGCCCGTCGACCAGTTCGCGAGATCGCCGGTCTCGGCGACCTGATAGGCGCCGAGGATCGCGACATCGAGATGCCCGCCGCGCACCATCGCGAAGCTGTCGGCATGGTGGAAGAAGGCGGCGCCGGGCTTCAGCGTGATCGCCTTCTTGCCGGCGTTGATCAGATCCCAGTCCTCTGCGCCGGGCGCGGGCGCCTCGCCGAAGCCGAGCACGCCGTTCTCGGTGTGGAACACCGCCTGCCGGCCCGGGGGCTGGAACTTCGCCACCATCTCGGGAAAGCCGATGCCGAGGTTGACATAGGCGCCGTCGGCGATGTCCTGCGCCGCGCGCCAGGCGATCTGGGCGTTCGAGAGCTTGCTGGTCATTCCGTCACCTCCGGGTAATGCGCATCGGCGCGGTTGAGCGCCTCTTCCTGTGCGGGGGCGGGCACTTCGACGATGCCCTGCACGAAGATGCCCGGGGTGATCACCTCTTCGGGCGCGATCCCGCCCGGTGCGACGGCGCGGCTGACCTGCGCGATGGTGCGCGCGGCGGCCATCGCCATCAGCGGGTTGAAGTTGCGCGCGGCCATCCGGAAGGTCAGGTTGCCATGGTGATCGCCGAGCTCCGCCTTGATCAGCGCGACATCGGCCTTGAGCCAGCGTTCGCGCACATAGGGCCGCCCGTCGAACTCTTCGACCGGCTTGCCCCTGGCGAGGTCGGTGCCATAGCTCGTCGGCGTGTAGAAGGCCGGGATGCCGGCGCCGCCGGCGCGGATCCGCTCGGCCAGCGTGCCCTGCGGCACCAGTTCCAGCGCGATCCTGCCGGCCAGATAGAGCTCGGTGAACACCTTCGGATCGGCCGAGCGCGGGAAGGAGCAGATCAGCTTCGCCACCATCCCCTGTTCGATCAGCGCCGCAAGCCCGACATGGCCGTTGCCGGCGTTGTTGTTGACGACGGTCAGGTTCTTCGGGCTGCCGGTGGCGATGAAGCGGTCGATCAGCGCGTGGATGAGCTCGATCGGCGCCCCCGAACCGCCGAAGCCGCCGATCATCACGACCGCCCCGTCCTCGATGCCGGCCACCGCCTCGGCCAGTGTCGCGATGCGTTTGTCCATGGTCTCCTCCGATTGCATTGCCGGAGCCTAGGCACGGGCAGGCGGTCGGGCGAAGCGCTATTGTGCGCATGTTGACTTTTGTTCGGAT
>NZ_RCHI01000042.1 GCF_003664585.1 Paenirhodobacter hankyongi | reverse complement strand
GATGCGACCTATCTCAAGGCACACCGCACGGCTTCGAGCCTGCGGGTCAAAAAGGGGGGCGATCGCGCCAGATCGGGCGAACCAAAGGCGGGATGAATACCAAGCTGCACGCCGTTGCCGATGCCAAGGGGCGGCCGATCGGGTTCTTCATGTCTGCTGGCCAAGTCAGCGATTATACCGGCGCGGCGGCGCTGCTGGGCAGCCTGCCGAAGGCGGGGTGGCTGCTCGCCGACAGAGGCTATGACGCTGACTGGTTCAGAGAAGCGTTGAAAGACAAGGGGATAAAGGTCTGCATCCCCAGTCGGAAGTCCCGCAAAAAGGCCGTCAAATATGACAAGCGGCGCTACAAACGACGCAACCGCATCGAGATCATGTTCGGTCGTCTCAAGGACTGGCCAATCGTCGGGAAAACAGTCCACTGGACTGTTTTCTGATCCTCCTCATACGTTGCAACCCGATACGACCGGTGCCCGGAAACGTTCTTCTCTGCGATCATGCTCGCCGCAACCGTCTTGTTTTGGCTGTGATACTCAATGAGATGCCGTAACGGGGCCTGCGCCGCGACCCGCTCGTTACCGTTGCAAAATAGAGGGCAAGCTGGCGCCATTCCCGTATCAGATCCAAAGGGAGGACTGCGGGATGAAGCTGTTTGTCGGGCTGGATGTGTCGCTGGAGAAGACCGCGATCTGCGTGATCAGCGAGCATGGGAAGATCGTGAAGGAAGCGCAGGCGGCCAGTGAGCCAGAAGCGCTGTTGCGCTGGATCAGTGATCAAGATGGCACGATAGCTGCCATCGGACTTGAGGCTGGCCCCCTGTCGCAGTGGCTGCATCGCGGTTTGTCAGAGGCTGATCAACCTGTCGTGCTGATGGAAACCCGGCAGGTGAAAGGCGCCTTGAAGGCCATGCCGATCAAGACGGACCGTCGTGACGCTGAAGGTATCGCGCGTCTGTTGCACCTTGGCTGGTTCCGGCCGGTTCACTGCAAATCCGTCTCCGCACAAGAGGTTCGCGCTGTGCTCACCGCTCGCAAGGCGGTGCAGCAAGGGTTCATCACGCTTGAAATGTCCCTGCGCGGGCTACTGCGGAACTTTGGCCTCAAGGTCGGCACTATATCCCGTGGCCTATTCGAACAGCGTATACGCGAACTGGCGGCAGATAATCCGATGCTGATAGCGGCAACCGAACCCATGCTTCGCGCGCGGGCAGCGCTGCGGCGAGAACTGGCAGGCCTTGAACGCCATGTCCGCCAACTTGCCCATGACGATCCGGTCTGTCTGCGCCTCATGTCGATGCCCGGGATTGGCGTGGTCGTGGCACTGACCTACCGATCTGCGATCGATGATCCTGGTCGCTTCACATCCTCGAAGAAGGTCGGGCCGTGGGTCGGCCTGACGCCCTCTCGCAACCAGTCGGGCGAGCGCGATATCTCGGGCGGGATCACCAAGGCGGGCGACGTCAATCTTCGACGCGCGCTGTGCCAGGCTGCCACCGTCATGATGCATCGCGGGCGGGCAACGTGGCTGCGAACCTGGGCGGCGAAACTCGCGCGCCGTCGTGGTGCCAAGCGCGCGATGGTTGCCCTGGCGCGGCGCATCGCCGTGATCCTGCACCGGATGTGGAAAGATGAAACCGACTTCCGCGTCGATGCGCCAGCGGTTCAGGCCGGCTGAAGACACAGATTCCAGACTGCTGTCCGCCTGATCGCGGGCCTTCGAGGTCCCCACGGGACGCGGTTCCGGTGATGCCGTGCTCAGGACTGATGCCGATCATATCGAGCACGCCAATGAGATGGGCACACCGGAATTGCATTGAACCAGCATCATGTTGGCAGCCACCGCGCTGACCACGGACCGAAGCATGCACCCGGGTCGATCTCAGGCGAAGGCTGCCGAACAGGGAAGCAGATCACTTGTTCAAAGAACAAGGCCGCGCGCTCCGGCGGCACATCCCGTATGCCCAAAACCGCTTGACTGGGGCGACCCCGTTACCGAAGTC
>NZ_RCHI01000041.1 GCF_003664585.1 Paenirhodobacter hankyongi | reverse complement strand
CAAGGAGCAATGCGTTCATCGCCATCGCTTCGAGAGCATCCAGCACGCGACCCGCGTCATCGGTGACTGGATCAGCTTCTACAACAACCGCCGCCCTCATCAGGCCCTTGCCATGCGCACACCTGCCGAGGCATTCAGATTAGCGGCTTAAACTGAGCAGATTCCGCTGGGTCAATACAGCCCCCTGCTGATGGTAACCGACCCGCCCTATGGTGTGGAATACGATCCCTCCTGGCGCAACCAGGCGGGCGCGGCCAAGACCAAGCGCACCGGCAAGGTGATGAATGACGACCGGGCCGACTGGCGCGAGGCATGGACGCTTTTCCCCGGCGACGTCGCCTATGTCTGGCACGGCGCGCTGCATGCCGCCACCGTGGCGGACAGCCTGACAGCCGCGGGCTTCGCCATCCGTTCGCAGATCATCTGGGCCAAGGACCGGCTAGTCCTCAGCCGCGGCGACTACCACTGGCAGCACGAACCCTGCTGGTATGCGGTGCGGGCGAAGGGCAAGGGTCACTGGGCGGGGGACCGCAAGCAGACGACGCTTTGGGCCATCGCCAACCGGGATCAGGATGCGGACACCGTGCATGGCACGCAGAAGCCAGTCGAATGCATGCGCCGCCCGATTCTGAACAATTCCAGCCCCGGCCAGGCGGTCTACGAACCCTTCATGGGATCCGGCACCACGCTGATCGCGGCGGAGACGACGGGGCGGGTCTGCTTCGGCGTGGAACTGAACCCGGCCTACGTCGATGTCGCCATCGAACGTTGGCAGTCCTTCACCAGCCAGGAGGCTGTGCTGGCGGAAACCGGCGAGACCTTTGCCGCCCTCAAGGCCAAGCGGCTCGCGGCATGAACGCGCCCCTCCTGCCCGGCCGGATCGAACACTGGCCGCTAGCCCGCCTCCGCCCCTGTGCGCGAAATGCCAAAACCCACGACGCCGACCAGGTGGCGAAGATCGCCGCCAGCATGGCCGAATTCGGCTGGACCGTCCCCTGCCTCGTCGCCGCCGATGGCGAGTTGATTGCGGGCCATGGTCGCGTCCTGGCCGCGGCCCAGCTCGGGATGACCGAGGCACCGGTCATCGTGCTCGGCCATCTGACTGAAGCGCAGCGGCGGGCCTATCGCATCGCCGACAACAAGCTGACCGAACTGGGTGGGTGGGACGAGGCACTGCTGCTCGAGGAACTGCGAGGCCTGATGGCCGAGGACTTCGACCTCGGGCTGATCGGGATCCCCGAGGACGAGCTGGACGCGCTGCTGCACGATGGAGGCGGCCGCGCGCCCATCGACGATGACACCGCCGTCTCCATCCCCGAGGCCCCGGCCGAACCGATCACCCGCCCCGGCGATATCTGGGCGCTGGGCGACCATCGCCTGATCTGCGGCGATGCGACCGACCCGGCCGTGGTGGCGCGGCTGATGCAGGGCGCGCAGGCGTCGCTGATGTTCACCTCCCCGCCCTATGCCCAGCAGCGCGACTATGGCGCGGCGAAGGAAAAGTTCGGCGACTGGGATGCGCTGATGCGGGGCGTCTTTGCCGCAGCGCCCGTCTCAGCCGATGCCCAGCTGCTGGTCAACCTCGGCCTCGTCCATCGCGATGGCGAGTGGATCCCGTATTGGGAAGGCTGGGTCGACTGGATGCGCGCGCAGGGCTGGCGGCGCTTCGGCTGGTATGTCTGGGACCAGGGGCCCGGCCTGCCTGGCGACTGGAACGGGCGGCTGGCCCCGTCGCACGAGTTCATCTTCCACTTCAACCGCCAGCCGCGCAAACCGAACAAGACGGTGGAGAGCAAGCACGCGGGCGAAACCCTCGGCGGCGGTGGTCTGCGCGGGGCCGATGGCACGGTCCACCGCAAGACCGGCCACGGCAACGCCATCCAGAGCCATCGCATTCCGGACAGCGTGTTCCGGATCATGCGCCACAAGGGCGGGCTGGGCGCCGCCTGCTGGTTCGCAGAAAAATCTGCACCCGATTGCGTTAAGCATCGTGACCTGCTCCCCAGGGAGTCCGCGATTATTGGTTCGCGCTGTTCAGGGTTTGGTCCTCTCTTGACCGTTGGTGATACTCCCACGGGGTGAGT
>NZ_RCHI01000040.1 GCF_003664585.1 Paenirhodobacter hankyongi | reverse complement strand
GAGGCGGTGATGGGATATCAGGCAGTTGCGCGCGGCGAGCGGTTCCGTTTCGGCACGCTTGCCGCGGTGATGGCGGCGGCAACGCCGGAGCGGTCGGGCGATGCGCTGGCGGGGATCGCGGCGACAAGCGCGCTCGAGCGGGTCGCCGCGCGGCGGGTGCTGATGGATCTGCCGCTTGCGACCTTCCTGACCGAGGCGCTGGTGCCCTACGAGGTCGACGAGGTCACGCGGCTGATCCTCGACACGCATGACGCGGCCGCCTTCGCGCCGTTCCGCTCGATGACGGTGGGCGCGCTGCGCGACTGGCTGCTGTCGCCCGCGGCGACGGCCGGGACCCTGCGCGCCGCCGCGCCGGGGTTCACCCCGGAGATGGTCGCGGCGGTCTCGAAGCTGATGCGCAACCAGGACCTGATCCGCGTCGCGCGCAAATGCGAGGTGGTGACGGCGTTTCGCAACACGCTGGGCGCGCGCGGCACGCTGTCGACCCGGTTGCAGCCGAACCATCCGGCCGACGACCCGAAGGGGATCGCGGTGTCGATCCTCGACGGGCTGCTGCATGGCGCGGGCGATGCGGTGATCGGCATCAACCCGGCCTCCGACAACCTCGGCAATTGCCACGACCTGCTGGTGGCGCTCGACGAGCTGCGGCAGAGCTTCGACATCCCCACCCAGAATTGCGTGCTGACCCATGTCACGAATTCGGTGCAGCTGCTTGAGGCCGGGGCGCCGGTCGATCTGATCTTCCAGTCGGTCGCGGGCACCGAGGCGGCGAACGAGGGCTTTGGCGTCAGCCTGTCGATCCTGCGCGAGGCGCAGGAGGCGGGGCTTGCCGCCGGGCGCGGCACGATCGGGCAGAACGTGATGTATTTCGAGACCGGGCAGGGCGCGGCGCTGTCGGCGGGCGCCCATCACGGCGTCGATCAGCAGACGCTCGAGGCGCGGGCCTATGCCGTGGCGCGGGCCTTCCCGCCGCTTCTGGTCAACACCGTGGTGGGCTTCATCGGGCCCGAATACCTGTATGACGGCAAGCAGATCATCCGCGCCGGGCTCGAGGATCATTTCTGCGGCAAGCTGCTCGGCCTGCCGATGGGGGTGGACGTGTGCTACACGAACCATGTCGAGGCCGATCAGGACGACATGGACACGCTCGCCACGCTGCTGGTCGACGCGGGGGTGAACTTCCTGATCACCGTGCCGGGAGCGGATGACGTGATGCTTGGCTACCAGAGCCTTGCCTTCGACGACATCGCCTATCTGCGCGAGCTGAGCGGGCGCAAGGCGGCGCCCGAGTTCGAGGCCTGGCTCGACCGGTTCGGGCTGGCGCGCGAGGGGGGCACGACGCGGGCGCTGCCCGATCCGGCGGGAATGGCGCGGCGTCTGGGGCTGACGGCATGACGGGGGGTGCGATGGACAAGGCGCGCGGGAAGGTTGCGGCTTTCGAGGCGCTGGCGCGGCTGACGCCGGCGCGGGTGCGGCTGGATGCGTCGGCGCGGCCGGTGCCGCTGGCCGATCTGATGGCCTTTCAGGAGGATCACGCCGCGGCGCGCGACGCGATCCATGGCCGGGTCGGTTGGGACGCGCTGGCGCGGGCGCTGGCGCCGCTGGCCACGCTGCGGGTGGCGAGTGCGGCGACCGAGCGGGCGGTCTATCTGCGCCGCCCGGATCTTGGCCGGCAGCTGGCCGCGGGAGCGGATCTGCCACGGCTCGACTGCCCGCTGCTGATCGTGATCGGCGACGGGTTGTCGGCGCGCGGGGTCGAGGCGAATGCGGCGGCGCTGGTCGCGGCGCTGGTCGTGCGGCTGCCAGAGCTGGCCGAGGTGCCGGTGATCCTGGCCGAGGGGGCACGGGTGGCGCTTGGCGACGCGATCGGAGCGGCGACCGGCGCCGGGATGGTGCTGATGCTGATCGGCGAGCGGCCGGGGCTGACGGTGGCGGACAGCCTGGGCGCCTATCTGACGTTGGCGCCGCGGGTGGGGCTGCGCGACAGCGCGCGCAATTGCGTGTCGAACATCCATGGCCATGGCGGCCTTGGCCCGGAGGCCGCGGCCGATCGCCTTGCCTGGCTTGTCGGTGCCGCGCGTCAGCTCGGCGCGACCGGCGTTGCGCTGAAGGACGAAAGCGGCAGCGCAGCGGCCCTGCAGGCGGACTGAGGCCGGGTCAGGCGAGCAGGTCATAGCTGTGCCCCCCGATCTGCAGCCAGATGTGATCCTGCGCCGCGCCGTCGACCAGCGTCCAGACCTGCGCCCCGGTC
>NZ_RCHI01000004.1 GCF_003664585.1 Paenirhodobacter hankyongi | reverse complement strand
TCATCCCGACCTCGACGGTCTGCCTGCCCTTGTTGCGGACATAGACCTCGGAGGCCGGGTCCTCGCCCACCAGCACCACGGCGAGGCCCGGGGTGATCCCCTGCTCTTCCTTCAGCCGCGCCACATGCCCGGCGACCTGCGCCCGCACCTTGGCCGCAAAGGCCTTCCCGTCGATGATCGTCGCGGTCATTCGGCATCTCCCTTGCCCAGAACCCGTTCCTCGCGCGCGATCGACCAGTCGACCAGCGCTCGCCAGATGCCTTCGACCAGCACGGGGTCGAGCCCGCGCGCGGCGGCGGCGGCGGCGGCATTGCCGACCACCTCCTCGACCCGCGCGGTGATCCGCGCCGGCATGCCCTCGCCGGGCTTCAGCTCGGCCGCGCGGTCGATCAGCCGGGCCCGGTCGGCGAGAAGCGCGACGAGACGCTCGTCAAGCGCATCGATCTCGGCGCGCAGCTCGGCCATCGTCGCAATCGTGGCGGGCTCTTTCATCGGCATCCTTCGCATTTGCTGTGCGGGATCTATTGCAGCTTCCGCGCCGCGGCTCAAGCCCGGCCGCTCAGAACAGCCCCTCGACCTCGCCCGAGGGGGTCAGGCCGATGCGCTCGGCCGCGGGCGCGCGCGGCAGGCCCGGCATGGTCAGGATCTCGCCGCAGATCGCCACGACGAAGCCCGCCCCGGCCGACAACCGCAGCTCGCGCAGGGTGACGCTGTGACCGTTCGGCGCGCCGCGCCGCTTCGGATCGGTCGAGAAGGAATATTGCGTCTTCGCGACACAGACCGGCAGCGCACCGAAACCCTGCGCCTCCCATGCCGCAAGCTGGGCGCGCAGCGAGGCCTCGGCGATCACCGCATCGGCGTGATAGATCCGCTTTGCCACCTCCTCGATCTTCTCGAAAAGGCCCATCTCGTCGGGGTAGAGCGGCGCGAAACCGCCCGGCCCCTCGGCCAGACGCACCACCTCGCGCGCGAGGTCCTCGGCCCCGGCGCCGCCCTCGGCCCAGTGCCGGCACAGCACCGCGCGGCAGCCCTGATGCGCGGCATAGTCGACGAGGGCAGCGATCTCGGCCTCGGTGTCGCTGTCGAAGGCGTTGATCGCCACGACGACCGGCACACCGAAGCCGCGGGTGTTGGCGATGTGGCGGCCAAGGTTCGCACAGCCCCGGCTCAGCGCCGCCACATCCTCGCGGCCAAGGTCGGCCAGCGCCATCCCGCCCTGCATCTTCAGCGCCCGCACCGTCGCCACGATCACCGCAACCGAGGGCACCAGCCCGGCGCTGCGACACTTGATGTCGAAGAACTTCTCGGCACCGAGATCCGCGCCGAAACCCGCTTCGGTCACCACGTAATCGGCCAGCCGCAACGCCGTGCGGGTGGCGATGACCGAGCTGCAGCCATGCGCGATATTGGCGAAGGGGCCGCCGTGGACGAAGGCCGGCGTGTGCTCGATCGTCTGCACGAGGTTCGGCTGCAACGCGTCGCGCAACAGCACCGCCATCGCCCCCGCCGCGCCCAGCTCGGCGCAGGTCACGTGGCTGCGGTCGGCCCGCTCGCCGATCACGATCCGGCCAAGCCGCGCCTCGAGATCGCCCAGATCGCGCGCGAGGCACAGGCAGGCCATCACTTCCGAGGCCGCGGTGATGTCGAAACCGGTCTGCCGCGGCGCCCCGTTCGCGACGCCACCGAGCCCCGTCACGATGTCGCGCAACGCCCGGTCGTTCATGTCGATCACCCGCCGCCAGCTGATCCGCCGCGGATCGAGGCCAAGGGCGTTGCCCCAGTAGAGGTGGTTCTCGATCATCGCGGCAAGCAGGTTGTGCGCCGCGGTCACGGCATGGAAATCGCCGGTGAAATGCAGGTTCATCGCCTCCATCGGCACCACCTGCGCCCGCCCGCCGCCGGCCGCGCCCCCCTTCATCCCGAAGTTCGGGCCGAGCGAGGCCTCGCGGATGCAGATCGCGGCGCGCTTGCCGATCCGGCTCAGCCCGTCGCCAAGACCCACGGTGGTGGTGGTCTTGCCCTCGCCCGCCGGCGTCGGCGTGATCGCGGTGACGAGGATCAGCCGGCCCTCGGCGCGCGGTTCGATCTCGTCCAGGAAGGCGCGGTCGATCTTGGCGATCTCGCGGCCATAGGGGATCAGCGCGGTATCCGGGATGCCGATCTTTGCGGCGACCTCGGGCATCGGACGTTTCGGGGCGGCGCGGGCAATCTCGATATCAGGCAGCATCGGGTCCTCCTCGGCGGAGCCTAACCCGTTACGGCGACAGGGGAAAGCGGGCTCAGCCGCGGACGTCGGACATCCGCGACCAGGCGCGCTGATCGGGGATGTGCAGGCGCAGGCTCTGACCGAGTTCCAGCACGCCCGGCCGCTCGACCCAGGCGGTGACGCCACGCCGGCCCTGCGCCGCGGGCTTGTAGCGCGGCCCGGCGCCCGGGTGCACGGTCTCGATCACCTTGCCGGGCAGCACGCAGGCGCGGTTCTCCATGTCGACGACAAGCGTCGCACCATCGGGCCCCTGCAGCCGCGACGAGGGGGGCAGATGCGTCAGATCGGGCAGGCCGCGCAGCACGATCGAGGCACCGACCCATTCGGGCGCCAGATGCGGCAGGCGCATGGCAAAGGCGGTCTCGGCCAGCTCCTCCTCGGACAGGATCGTCAGCTGCCGGGTGTTGGCGATCTCGGTGCCCGGCGGGTGCTGTTCGGTCACGCGCGAACAGCTGGCGCGGGTGCGGCCGGAATGGGATTCCCCCGTGGCGCCGTCAAAGCCCAGAAGAAGCTGCGACACCGGCTCGGACGCCAGCCCCGCGCCGGGCTTCACAAGGCCCAGAAAGACGATTTCGCCATGAAACTGGGTGGATTTCAGCGCAGGCATCCGGCGACCCTCAGAACCAGGAAGAGACGGCGGAAGGGGAAGAGCACGGTGCCGTCCGGCTCGACCGGATAGGCGGCGTCGAGCGCCCCCTCGTAGCGCACGAGAAAGCCCGCAAGCTCGCTCTCGTTCAGCTTCGCGGCGAAGGGGCGCAGCGCGGTCGACTCGGTGAAGCGGCGCACCGGGTGCACCGCCCCCTCTGAGCCGAGGCGGTGGATGTAATCGGTGGTCCAGACGTCGACCTCGCCGAGCGGGGCGAGCATCCGCGCATAGTCGAGCGGTGGCGCCACCGGCGGCTCCCAGCCGGTGAAATCGAAACGGTCGGGGAACATCTCGGTTGCCAGATCGCGCAGGAACCGATGCGAGGGCGCCCCCCATTGCATCGGCATCTGCACCGCCAGCACCCCCGTGGGCGCCAGCAGCCCCGCCAGCCGGGGCAGAAGCGTGGCGTGATCGTCAAGCCAGTGCAGCGCGGCGTTCGAAAAGATCAGCGCCGGCGGCTTGCCCGGCTCCCAGGTCCGGATATCGGCCAGATCGCAGCGGCGATAGACGCCGGTCGCGGCCGCCTTGCCGATCATCGCGGGCGAGGCATCGACGCCGACGATCTTGCGCCCGGGCCAGCGGTCGGCGAGCGCCGCCCCCACAGCCCCCGCGCCGCAGCCGAGGTCGATCACCTTGCCGGCGGGCAGTTCGCCCACCCGCGCCATCAGATCGAGCGCCGGCCGCACCCGCAGATCGCGGAAGCGGCCGTAGCTTTCGGGATTCCAGTCGGCGCTTTCGGTGCGAGACCGGGCCATCGCCGCCGCCCCCGCTTACGCCGAGGGTTCCGGCGCGGCGTCGGGCCCCTTGGCGGGTTTCGTCTTCGGCACCGAGGTGACCGAGGGCAGGCCGCCCGGCGTGTTGCCGTCGTCGCCGTGGATCGCCTCGCCCGCCATCACCTTGCGGATCTCCTCGCCGGTGAGGGTCTCGTATTCCAGCAGCCCCTGCGCCAGACGCTCCCAGTCCTCCTGGTTTTCCATGAGGATGCGGCGCGCCTCCTTGTAGCCGGCGTCGATCAGTTCGCGGACCTCTTCCTCGATCAGCTCCTTGGTCTTGGTCGAGACCGAGAACCCGCCGGTGTTGCCCTGATAGCCTTCATGCGCCTCGGAATAGTCGATGTTGCCGACCTTGTCCGACATGCCCCAGCGCATCACCATCGCGCGGGCAATCGCCGAGGCCTGCATGATGTCGCCGGCCGGGCCGTTCGAGACGTGTTCCTCGCCCCATTTCAGAATCTCGGCCGCCTTGCCCGCCATGGTCATGGCGATCTTCTGCTTGGCCTCGTCCTTGTGGTAGTTCAGCTTGTCCATCTCGGGCAGCGAGACCACCATGCCAAGCGCCTGACCGCGCGGGATGATCGTCGCCTTGTAGACCGGGTCGCATTTCGGCAGCTTCATCCCGACGACGGCGTGGCCGGCCTCGTGATAGGCGGTCATTTCCTTCTGCTCGGGGGTGAGGACCATCGAGCGACGCTCGACCCCCATCATCACCTTGTCCTTCGCCTGCTCGAAGTCTTCCATGGTGACGAAACGGCGACCGACGCGGGCGGCCATCAGCGCCGCCTCGTTCACCAGGTTCGCGAGATCGGCGCCCGAAAAGCCCGGCGTGCCGCGCGCGATCACGCGCAGGTCGACATCGGGGCCCACCGGCACCTTGCGGGCGTGGACGGTGAGGATCTTTTCCCGGCCCTTGATGTCGGGGTTCGGCACGTGGATCTGCCGGTCGAAGCGGCCGGGGCGCAAGAGCGCCGGGTCGAGCACGTCCTTGCGGTTCGTGGCGGCGATGATGATGATGCCCTCGTTCGCCTCGAAACCGTCCATCTCGACCAGAAGCTGGTTCAGCGTCTGCTCGCGCTCGTCGTTGCCGCCGCCGATGCCGACGCCACGGGCGCGGCCCACGGCATCGATTTCATCGATGAAGACGATGCAGGGCGCGTTCTTCTTCGCCTGCTCGAACATGTCGCGCACGCGGGAGGCGCCAACGCCCACGAACATCTCGACGAAGTCGGAGCCCGAGATGGTGAAGAAGGGCACGCCCGCCTCGCCGGCGATGGCGCGGGCGAGAAGGGTCTTGCCGGTGCCGGGCGGGCCGACGAGCAGCGCGCCCTTCGGGATCTTGCCGCCGAGGCGCGAGAACTTCTGCGGGTTGCGCAGGAATTCGACGATCTCCTCGAGCTCTTCCTTCGCCTCGTCGATGCCGGCGACATCGTCGAAGGTCACGCGGCCCTGCTTTTCGGTCAGCAGCTTGGCCTTCGACTTGCCGAAGCCCATGGCGCCGCCCTTGCCGCCACCCTGCATGCGGTTCATGAAGAAGATCCAGATCCCGATCATCACGATGAAGGGCAGCCAGACGCCCAGCAGCGACATGAAGCCCGACTGCGCCTGCTTGATCACGTTGACCTGCACGCCCTTGTCGATCAGCTTCTCGGCGATCTCGTCCGCCTCGGGCTTCACCGTGGAATAGGTGGTGCCGTCAGCGATCTGATAGCGCACATCCTCGCCGTCGAGCTGCACGGACTTGACCTCGCCCTTGTCGACGGCGGTCATGAATTCCGAATAGGCGACCTGCCGCGCATTCATCGAGGCCTGCCCGTCTCCGAAAAGGTTGAACAGCGCGAGAATCAGCAGGAACAGCACGGCCCAGAAGGCCAGATTGCGTGCGTTGCCCAAGGGGAACCTCCAGAATAGACGGGGACCGGTCTCCGCCGGGCCTTTACCGGGTGAAAATAGGGATTACGCGGTCAGGTTCAACGTCTGATTAGAGACTCCGCAAATGCGCCGCAGGCAATTTGCGCTTTCCAGCCGTTTTCGAGCCCGGCAAGCGGTGCCGCGATCAGCCTTGCGCCACTCCAGACAGCGGGGGAGGCAAGCAGGCTCGCGCGCGGCAATCCGGTCTCACGCCAGTGCGGGCACAGGGCAAGCCCGCCCTCGCCAAGCGCCGCGATCTCGAGCCCCGGTGCGGCGGGGCCGGTCAGGTCCCAGCGGTCCCAACGCTCGCCCGCGGGCACCCGCAGCGCGGCGACCGCCGCCGCCTCGCGGGTCAGGCGCAGCGCATCGCGTCCGATGCGGATGCGGCAGCCATGCAACGTGCGGTCGCCCTGCTCCGCCAGCCCCGCAAGCAGAGCCGCCACCTTGGCCGCGCGCGGGGGGTAATCGCTGCCCGAGATCCAGCGCAGCGCGGCATTCAGAAGCCGCCGCTGCAGCTCGGGGGCGAGCGCCTCGACCCCTTCCCGCGCGATCACCACGTCGCCCGCGGGGGTCGTCACCGCCGCCTCCACGAAGCGGCACAGGGTTTCGCTCAGCACCGCATCGGCCGCCGCAAGGTTGCGTACCACGGCGCCCAGCGTCGCCGGGGTGATGCCAAGGGGCGCGAGCGTGGCCAGCGCCTGACGCGCCCGCACCCGGCCGAACCGCGGATTGTCGTTCGAGGGATCGTCGATCCAGCCAAGCCCGCGTGCGCGCAGCGCCGCGCGCAGATCGGCGCGGCTCACGTCCAGAAGCGGCCGGTGCCAGGTGACACCCTCGGCCACGAAGCGGCGGCGCATTCCGGCAAGGCCCTCGAGCCCGGCCTCGCGGCCAAGCCGCATCAGGAAGGTCTCAGCCTCGTCATCGGCGGTGTGGCCAAGCGCGACATGGCCGATCCCCTGCCCCCACGCCCAGGCTCCGATCAGCCGCAACCGGGCCCGTCGTGCCGCATCCATCAGGTTGCCCTCGGCCGCGGTGCCCTCCCAGCTCAGCACGCTGTGCGGCACGCCAAGACCCGCGCAGAGCCGGCCGACCTCGGCCGCCTCCTCGGCCGAGCCGGCGCGCAGCCCGTGATCCACCGTCACCGCGGCAAGGTCGAAGCCCGCCTCGCGGAGCCCGACCAGCAGCGCCGTCGAATCCCCGCCGCCGGAAACGGCAACCCCGACACGCGGGGGCGCATCGGGGCCAAATGCCTGTTTCAGGAGCGCGGTCAGATCCGGCGTCACTGGCAGCCAAGGCCCGCCTGTGCCGAGGGCACCTGCCCCGCCGCCTGCGACGAGGGGAAGCGGGCCGGAACCTCGGCCAGCGTCGCGCAGGCCTCGTTCTTCTGACCGAGTTCGCCAAGCGCCTTGCCGAGCTCGAGCAGGTTGTCCGCCGCGCGCTTGCCCTCGGGCGCCGCCGAGAAGGCGTCGAGCCAGGCCCGGGCCGCGCCCGGAACATCGCCCGCCTGATGCAGCGCGTCGCCGCGCAGATACATCGCGTCGTCGGTCAGGGGGCCACCCGGATAGGTTTCGGCAAAGGTCGCAAAGAGGTCAGCGGCGCCGCGAAAGTCACCCTGACCGAGCACCCCCTTGGCCCGGTCGAAATCGCTCTGCTCGTTCATTGCCAGATCGCCACCGCCCGAAGAGGAGGAGGAGGCGGCCCCGGTGCTCGGCGCCGCGGGCGCCGTCACCGCGCTTGCGGCCGGCGCCGCGCCACCAAGCGGCGCGCCCTGGCCGACGCTGGAGGGATCGCAGCCCTCCTCGAGCTCGCAGACGCGGAATTCCAGATCGCCGACCCGGTTGGTGCCGTCCTTGACGACCCGGTCGATGCGGTTCTGCAATTCCTCGGTGCGGGAGGTGAGCGTGCTCAGCTCGGCCTCCATCGTGTCCATGCGCTGCAGCGCCGAGGCACCGCCCGCCGCCTGCATGCCCTTCGCGCCCGACGCCACCAGCTCCGAACGCAGGTCCTGAAGCTGGGCAGACAGCTGCGCGAGTTCCGCGCGGATGTCAGCCAGCGTCTGCTTGTCGGCCGCATGGGCGGGCGCTGCCAGCGCCAGCGCCACGGCCGCCCCCAGCATCACCCGCCGCATCAGATCAGCTCCCCGCGCCGAGCGAGATCACGGTGACCGCGCGACGGTTCTTGGAGTAGCAGTCTTCCGACGAGCACACGGCGAGCGGACGTTCCTTGCCGTAGGAGACGGTGCGCAGACGCGAGGCCGACACGCCCTGCGAGATCAGGAATTCCTGCACCGCCGAGGCGCGGCGCGCACCAAGCGCGAGGTTGTATTCGCGGGTGCCCTGCTCGTCGGCGTGGCCTTCGATGATGGCCGAGTACTTGCCGTGCGCGTTCAGCCACTTGGCCTGGCCCATCAGGATGTTGCGGGCCTCGTCGTTCAGCGTCGACTGGTCGACCACGAAGTGCACCATGTCGCCGACGGTGGCATTGAAATAGGCCGGCGAGTTCGGGTCGCTGATCGAGCCCTGCGAGACCGAGCCGTCGCCGCCGCCGTAGACCCCACCCGGATCGACCACGCCATTGCCCGAGCCGTACTTGTCGGGGTTGTTACAGGCCGCGAGGCCCAGGACTGCCAGCAGGATCACTGCCTTGGGTGCAAAGTTCATGTGTACCGCCTTTTGGTTTTGCCCTTTCGGGCGAAGGTAACAGGTTCGGAATGCTTTGTGAATCGGGCTCAGGGCAGAAGCGGCGACCAGGCCGGATCCGAGGCCCCGCCGGCATTGCCGACCTTCTTCAGGTTCCGCCCCGAGATGTCGATGGTGAAAAGCTGGGCGCCGCCGCCGGCACCGGGGCTTTCCCGGGTGAACATGATCACGCGGCCGTTCGGCGACCAGGTCGGGCCCTCGTCGAGGAACGAGGCCGTCAGCAGCCGCTCTTCCGAACCGTCAGTGCGCATCACGCCGATGAAGAAGCGCCCGCCCGCCTGCTTGGTGAAGGCGATCATGTCGCCGCGCGGCGACCACACCGGGGTGCCATAGCGGCCGTCGCCATAGGAGATCCGGGTCGGTTCGCCGCCGCCTGCCGGCATGATGTAGAGCTGCTGGCCACCCGAGCGGTCGCTTTCGAAGACGATGCGCGAGCCGTCGGGGCTGAAGGACGGCGCGGTCTCGATCGCCGGCGAATTCGTCAGCCGGGTCGGCGCGCCGCCCGAGGCCGACATCTTCCACAGGTCGGTGTTGCCGTTCTGCTCGAGCGAATAGACGATCGAGCCGCCATCGGGCGAGAAGCGCGGCGAGAAGGTCATCGTGCCGGGCACCTCGGGGAGCAGCTGGCCGCTGACATTGCCGACGTTCATCAGCTTGATGCGCGGGAAGCCGGTCTCGAAGGTGGTGTAAAGGATGCGGTCGCCGGTGGGCGAGAAGCGCGGGGCCAGCACGATCGTGCTCGAATCCGTGAGATAGTTCACGTTCGCCCCGTCGTAATCCATGATCGCGAGGCGCTTCAGGCGCTTGTCCTTCGGCCCGCTCTCCGAGACAT
The DNA here is from genome assembly GCF_003664585.1 of Paenirhodobacter hankyongi. Classification (GTDB taxonomy): domain Bacteria; phylum Pseudomonadota; class Alphaproteobacteria; order Rhodobacterales; family Rhodobacteraceae; genus Rhodobacter; species Rhodobacter hankyongi. The sequence continues at coordinate 279,105 of NZ_RCHI01000004.1, read as the reverse complement.
AGACCACGCGGCTGTCGAAATAGCCGCTTTCGCCGGTGATCCGGCTGTAGATCACGTCGGCCACCTTGTGCGCCAGACGGCGCCAGCTTTGCGGGCTGGCCGCAAGCTGCTGGCCATCGCCCAGCTGCTGGTTCGAGTAGACGTCGAACAGGCGGAACTTGACCACCACCTTGCCGCCCGACGTCGACACGCCGCCGACGATCAGCGCCTGCGCGTTGATCGCCTGCCAGTCGGCATAGCTGACCGGGGTGTCAAAGCTCGAGAAGCGCTGCAGATAGGCGTTCTCGGGGATCTGCCGGAAGAGGCCCGTGCCGCTCAGGTCGGCATTGATGACCTGCGAGATCTGTGCCGCCATCTCGGACGCGCCGCCGGTTTCCGCGACGAAGCTCGGCAGGGCATAGGGCAAGGGCTCGATCACGCCCTCGTCGATCTCGATGTGCAGCGGGCCCTGCTGCGCCAGCGCCGCCCCCGGGCCGATCATCAGCGCCGCCAGCGCGGCCAATGCAAAACGGAACATGCTCTTTTCCCTGGCTTGGGCTTTTGCCCGTTGTATCCAATTTCTGCGTCGCGGCACATCACAAGCGGCGGAGAGCCGGATTTTTCCGGCTCCCTGCGGCGCACGCGTCACTTCATCCTCATCTTGTTCGGGTCGAAGACGATCTCGATCTGCTTCCACCAGCCGTATTTCTCGGTGGGCAGCGGGAAACCGTCCGAGCCGCAGCGCACGATCGCGCGGCGCGCCGCCTCGAAGGCCTGTTTCGCCGCGGTTTCCGAGCCGCCGGTGAAGCCCTTCATCTTGATCGACTTCACGTCGGGCTTGCCGTTCTGGCCCATGTCGACGAGCACCGTCACCGTGGTGCGCAGCGCTTCCGAGCTGAGCGCGCCGGTGTTCCAGCAGGCCTTCACATCGACGATCAGCGCCTCTTTCTCGCCGGCGGTCACGGGCGGGCCGTTCTCGGCGATGCCGAGACCGCCGGTGCCGGTGCCGGTTTCCGAGGTCATCGCCTCGGCCAGCGCGTCGTTCACCCCGCTCGCGCTGCCCGACTTGCCGGAGGTGCCCGATTTCGCGGGCGTGCCCGAAGCCTTGTCGGTCGCCTTGTCGCTCGCCTTGCCGGTGCCCTTGTCCGTCGCCTTGCCGGTGCCGGTGCCAGAGGTCTTGTCCGACGCCTTATCCGTCGCTTTGTCGGCCGGCTTGGCGGCGGGCTTCGCCGCCGGCACCTTGTCGGCAGCCTTGTCGGCAGGCTTGTCCGAGGCCTTGTCGGTCGCGCTGTCGTTCGAGGCGGTCTTGGTCTCCGCGGGCTTCGTCTCCGCGGGCTTCGTCTCGGCCGGCTTCGTCTCGGCCGGAGCGGGCTTCGTCGGGCGCGTCTGCGGACGCGGCACGCTGGCCGGCGCCGAGGTCTTGGCGGGCTCCTCGACCGGCTTCGTCTCGGGCGTGATCTCGGTCGCGGCCTCTTTCGGCGCCGCCTCGGGCTTCGGCTTCTCGACCGGCTCGGGCTTCGGCGTGTCGGCGGGCTTCGTCTCGGCGACGGGCGCCTCGGCGACCTTGGCGTCAGGCTCGGGCGCGGGCGCCGGGGTCGGCGCGACGCGCGGCGCGGGCTTGGCCACCGGGCGCGGCGAGAAATCGGGCGAGGTCGTGTCCTGCGGCTCGACCACCGGCGGCATCATCGTCGGCGGCACCTCGACCACCTCGGCGGGCGGCGTCGGCTCCGCGGCCGCGGTCATGTCGGGCTGCGGCTCGGGCGCCGGGGCGGGCTTCGAAGGCGGCACGGGCGAGGATTGCGGCGCAGGCGCGGGCGCCTCCTCGGCGGGCGCCGGGGCGGGCTCGGCAGCCGCGGGGGCGGGTTCCGGCTGCGCCGGCGCATCGGACGCGGCCGAGGCCTCGCCGCCCGCGGGCACGGCGGGTTCGCTGTTCGCGCCCTGTTTCGGTGCGGCGGCGGCGATCGCGTCGAACTCGGCCTGCGAGATCACCGAGACCTGCGTCATCTGCACCTGTTCCTGCGGCTCCGGCGGGAACCAGTCGGTGCCAAAGATCGCCAGCAGAATCACCGCGATATGCAGTGCCGCCGAGACCTCCGTGCCGATCTTCTCTGCCCTGTCCATGCGCATGGCGCGTCAGTTCCCCGAAGGCGCCTTGCCCGTCAGCGAGGGGCCGCCGGTGTCGGTGACCAGAATGATGTTGTTGAAGCCGCCCGCGTTCAGCGCCCCCATCACCTCGACGACGCGCGAATATTCGATGCCGCCATCGGCGCGCAGGTAGATCTTGTCGCTGTCGCGCTCCTGCGCGATGGCGTGCAGCCGGTCGACGAGTTCCGCCTCGGGCACCGTCGAGTTCATCAGCGACACCGTGCCGTCAAGCTGCAGCGAGACCGTCAGCGGCTCTTCCTGCTCGGTCGGCACCGCCTTCGCCGCCGTCTTCGGCAGCTCGAGCGGCACACCCACCGTCATCATCGGCGCCGCCACCATGAAGATGATGAGCAGAACCAGCATCACGTCGACCATCGGCGTGACGTTGATCTCGCCCATCACGGCGTGCCGGCCCTTGCCCCCGCGCCGGCGGCGTCCGCTGCCACCGGCCTTCTTCATCACCCCCGCGCCCATGGCTCAGGCGTCCAGCTGGCGCGAAAGGATGGTGGCGAATTCGTCGGCGAAGGCCTCGTAACCCGAGGTGATCTTGTCGGCATCGCCCGAAAGCTTGTTGTAGAAGATCACCGCCGGGATAGCGGCGATCAGGCCGATCGCGGTGGCGACGAGCGCCTCCGAGATGCCCGGTGCCACGACGGCAAGCGAGGTGTTCTGCGAGATCGCGATCTCCTCGAAGGCGACCTTGATCCCCCAGACGGTCCCGAACAGACCGATGAAGGGCGAGGTCGAGCCCACCGTGGCGAGGAAGCTCAGCCCCGAGTTCAGGGTTTCGGCCTCTTTCGCGATCGCCACATCCATCGAGCGGTCGATGCGCGCCTGTGCGCCGGCGATCAGCTCGCCGTCATGTCGGTGCGAGCGTCGCCATTCGAGCATGCCGGCGGCGAAGATGCGCTGGCTCGCGCCCTCGGGCGAAGGGCCGATCTGGTCGAAGAGCTCGTCGAGCGGCTCGCCCGACCAGAAGGCGCGGTCGAAGGCATCAGCCTCGGCGCGCGCGGCGCGGAAGGTGATGAATTTCCGGATGATGATCGACCACGACCAGAAGCTGGCCATGGTGAGCATAATCATCACAAGTTTCACTGTCAGCGATGCGCGCAGGAAAAGTGCAAGCAGCGAGAAATCGATCTCCTGCCCCATCGCAAGGGTTTGCTGGTCCATAATCGTGCCTTTAGGCGTTCACTGCTCTCGGTCGAAGCCGTTTTCGCGGCTCTCTTAGCAGTGATTCTATCCGAGGTTCAGGGGGAGCGCCATAACATCTGCGTCATCGCGCCACGGCTGATGCGGCATTGCAGCAGGTGCAGGGCTCGCTCAGCCCCGGTTCAGTGCAGCGAGGGCACCAGACGCTGGCGCAATTCGGCCGGCAGACGCGCAGGCGCGCCGGTCTCGCTCAGGCACACGATGGTCACCGCGGCGCTGAACAGCTTCTCGCCCGCGCGCCACACCGCCTGCTCGACGATGAGTCGCGCGCCCGCCACAGCGGACAGCGCGGTCGTCACCGTGAGCTCGTCGTCGAATTTCGCCGGCCGCAGGTACTCCGCCTCGACCCGGCGCACCGCGAAGACGAGGCCATGATCGCGCTTCAGCGCGACCTGATCGATGCCGAGGCTGCGCACCCATTCGGTGCGGCCGCGCTCGATGAACTTCAGGTAATTCGCGTAATAGACGATACCGGCAAGGTCGGTGTCCTCGTAATAGACCCGGACCGGGAATTCATGTGTCATGCCGAGGCCTCCGGTCGCGGCGCGGCGAGCCGGGCCGCGAGCCGCAGCGCATGGCTCGCGTCCTGGGCGACGGCGGGCAGCACCGGGTCATAGGCCGCACGGATCAGCGCCGCCACCTCGGGGCGCAGCACCGTCACGCCGCGCGCCGTGGCAAGCGGCGGATGGCCGGCAAAGGCGCCCTCGCCCCAGAGCAGGATCATCTGCACCGCCTGGCTCAGCGCGATGGTCTCGGCCGGCACCTCGTCAAGCGCCGCATCCATCCGCACGAAGGCAAAGCACGCCCGGATCGCCCCCGCCGGATCGAAGCGGAAGACCCGATACTGGTTCGCCCCCGCGCCCTCGAGCCGCGCGACGAGGTCGCCGAGCCCCTCGATCATCCGGTCGAGGTTCGGCACCTCGAGCAGTTCCTGCCACTCGCGGAAGAAGAAGATCATCAGGTTCGCGCCAAGCTCGGGGTCGGTCTCGGCCATCTGATGGCCGGCCAGCGTCACCACCGCCTCGACCGCGCCCTTCACCGTGGCAAGCGTCGCCGCATCGACGCCGAAGACCACCGGCACCACCGGCCGCCCCCAGCGGGCAAAGAGATAGTCCCCGCCCGCGCGCGTGAACATCGCCGTGATGTCTTCGGCTTTCGGCATCCCCGTCTCGTCGCTCATCGGCCCCCTCCGCAGATCGGCGCCACCCTAGGCCATCGGCCGGGCAAGGAAAAGGCCGGGCAAAGGGCGCGCGGCCCCCTCGGGCTTCGCCCCCCCGGGAGATTTGAGGCAATTGCAAGCAAAAGCCCCCTTACGCTTTCGCCTTGCCCGAAATACCTCGGGGGTGAATTGGCGCAGCCAAGAGGGGGCAGCGCCCCCCATCCGGCGCTTGCCGCGCGCGCGCGCGCCGCCTATAAGGCGCGCCATGACCTGGCTTGCGCACATCATCCGTCGAATTACCGGCCCGGCGCTCTGACGCGTCAGGGTGGCCGGGACTGCTGCAAGCCACGGGCGCGGGCTGCGCGCCCCTCTTCCTTCAAGCCGAGGATATTCTTCCGATGTGCGCTGACACGCCCGAAACCACCGTCGACTATCGCGACACCGTCTTCCTGCCCGAAACCGAATTCCAGATGCGCGCCGGCCTGCCCGCGCGCGAGCCCGAATGGCTGGCCCGCTGGGAGCGTCTGGCGATCTACGACCAGCTGCGCGAAAAGGGCCGCGGCGACGCCCGCCCCGCCTTCGTGCTGCATGACGGCCCGCCCTACGCGAACGGCCATCTGCACATCGGCCATGCGCTGAACAAGACGATCAAGGACATCATCGTGCGCAGCCACCAGATGATGGGCCACGACAGCCGCTATGTCCCGGGCTGGGACTGCCACGGCCTGCCGATCGAATGGAAGATCGAGGAGCAGTATCGCGCCAAGGGGCTGAACAAGGACGACGTCGACACCGTCACCTTCCGCCAGGAATGCCGCAAGTTCGCCGAGAACTGGGTCACCGTGCAGCGCGAGGAGTTCAAGCGCCTCGGCGTGACCGGGAACTGGGCCGATCCCTACCTGACGATGGATTTCCATGCCGAGGCGGTGATCGCCGAGGAATTCATGAAATTCCTGATGAACGGCACGCTCTATCAGGGCTCGAAGCCGGTGATGTGGTCGCCGGTCGAGAAGACCGCGCTCGCCGAGGCCGAGGTCGAGTATCACGACCATACCAGCCACACGATCTGGGTTCGCTTCACGCCGGCCGCAGGCCTTGACGGCGCGAAGATCGTGATCTGGACGACGACCCCCTGGACGATCCCGCAGAACCGTGCCGTGGCCTATGGCCCGGGCATCGCCTACGGGATGTATCGCGTCGACACCGTCGACGAGAAATCGACCGCCGTCGCGGGCGAGCTTCTGGTGCTGGCCGATGCGCTGGCCGAAAGCGTGATGACCGCGGCGAAGGTGACGGGCTTCACCCGGCTGCGCGACGTCGCGACCTCCGAGTTCGAGGGCGTGGTGCTGAAGCACCCCTATGCCGGGCTCGAGGAGGCGCAGGGCGAGTGGGATTATGACGTGCCGATGCTGCCCGGCGATCACGTCACCGAGGACGCCGGCACCGGCTTTGTCCACACCGCGCCCTCGCATGGCGACGACGACTATCAGCTCGGCGTGAAGTTCAAGCTGCCGATGACCTACAACGTCGAGGCCGACGGATCGTACCGCGCCGACCTGCCGATCTTCGGCGGTCAGGCGATCCTCGACCAGGACGGCAAGGAAGGCCCGGCGAACGTGTCGAACATCAAGCAGCTCGCCTGGGCGGGTGCGCTGCTGGCGAAGGGCAAGATCAAGCACTCCTACCCGCATTCCTGGCGCTCGAAGGCGCCGGTGATCTATCGCAACACGCCGCAGTGGTTCGCCGCGATCGACCACAAACTCGACGACGGCATGGGCAGCTATGGCGACACCATCCGCACCCGTGCCCTGCGCTCGATCGAGGAGCTGGTGAAGTTCACCCCGGTCTCCGGCCGCAACCGCCTGCATTCGATGATCGAGCACCGGCCGGACTGGGTTCTGTCGCGTCAGCGCGCCTGGGGCGTGCCGCTCACCTGCTTCACCAGGAAGGGCGCGAAGCCGACCGACGCCGACTTCCTGCTGCGCAATGCCGAGGTCAACGCCCGGATCGCCGCCGCCTTCGAGGTGGACGGCGCCGATGTCTGGTATGTGCAAGGTTTCAAGGAAAAGGTGCTCGCGGGCATCGTCGATCCGTCGGATTATGAACAGGTCTATGACGTGCTCGACGTGTGGTTCGATAGCGGGTCGACGCATGCCTTCGTGCTGCGCGACCGCGCGGACGGCACCAGGGACGGCATCGCCGATGTCTACATGGAGGGCACCGACCAGCACCGCGGCTGGTTCCACTCCTCGCTGCTGCAGGGCTCGGCCACGATCGGCCGCGCGCCCTATCGCAACGTGGTGACGCATGGTTTCACGCTCGACGAGAAGGGCATGAAGATGTCCAAGTCGATCGGCAACACCGTCGCCCCGCAGGAGGTGATCGACGAATACGGCGCCGACATCCTGCGGCTGTGGGTGGCGCAGACCGACTATACCGCCGACCAGCGCATCGGGCCGAAGATCCTGAAGGGCACCGCGGACAGCTATCGCCGCCTGCGCAACACGCTGCGCTTCATGCTGGGCGCGCTCGCGGGCTTTGACGAGGCCGAGCGCGTGGCGGTTGCCGAGATGCCCGAGCTCGAACGCTGGATGCTCCACCGTCTGGCCGAGCTCGATGCCGAGGTGCATGCCAACTACCGCGCCTTCAACTTCTCGGGCGTGTTCCAGGTGCTGTTCAACTTCTGCACCGTCGACCTCTCGGCCTTCTGGTTCGACGTGCGCAAGGATGCGCTTTACTGCGATGCGCCCGACAGCCTGCGCCGGCGCGCGGTGCGCACGGTGATGGACCTGCTGTTCTTCCGGCTCAGCACCTGGCTCGCACCGATCCTGCCTTTCACCATGGAGGACGTCTGGCTCACCCGCTTCCCGTCCGAGGATGGCTCGGTCCATCTGCAGGACTTCCCGGCGACGCCCGCCGACTGGAAGGACGAGGCGCTCGGCGCGAAAATGGCGTTCCTGCGCAAAGTTCGCACCAATGCGAATGCGATGATGGAAATCGCCCGCACAGAAAAGCACATCGGGTCATCTCTTGAAGCGAAAATTCTCATTCGTGCGCCGGAACCTGAGCAGTACAGATTGTTGCAATCGGTCGATCTTGCCGAACTACTGATTGTTTCAGAGGTTGCTCTGGAGCTTGGGCGCCCGGTGAATGATGACGGCACCCCATTTGGACCTAACGTCGAAGGAATTGGCTCTAAAGTCCTGCTCCCCGAGGGCGAGAAATGCCAGCGCTGCTGGAAGATCCTGCCCGACGTCGGCACCCATGCGCATGCCCACACCTGCAAGCGCTGCGACGCCGCGCTCGGCTGAGCCGCGCCCGCCCCCCGCACCCGAAGGGCGCCCCATGCGGGCGCCCTTTCGCATTCCGCCAAAGCCCTTCGTTCCGTGCAAGGCCGGGGTTGCGAATCCGGAACGGCTTGCCTATATGACCGCTTGAGAGGTTGGCGCGGGCGAGCGCCTCGCCAACCCGGTCAGGTCCGGAAGGAAGCAGCCGCAACGAGCCCCGCTTGGGTCGATGTCCAGCCTCTCACCCCTCCCCTTCACCGCAGCCAAGACGACAGCCCTTCAGGGCTCCGCGTGGCGATTCAGCCTTTGCCTCGGCGCGGGGGCGGTGCGATGCTTGCCCCATCATGCGCATCGCGACCTTCAACCTTCAGAACCTGAAACTGCTGAAATCCGCAGACGGGCCGCAGCTGCACGGGGCATGGGACAGCGACGATCCCGAGGAGACGGGCCTTGACGCGATCGACCGGCGCCTGTCGGCCGAGGTGTTGGCAAAGATCGACGCCGATCTTCTGGCGCTGCAGGAGGTCTATGACCTCGCGACGCTCGAGCATTTCTATCAACGCCACATGCTCCCCACCGGCCTGCGCCCCTATCCCGAGCGGATCTGCCTGCCCGGCAATGACGGCCGCGGCCTTGATCTTGCGCTGCTGTCGCGCCGGCCGCTCGACGAGCTGCGCAGCCATGCCGCGCTGACGCTCGATGACTTCGACATCGCGCCGCCGCTGGGCGTCGACCCGCTCGCCCCAGTCTTCCGCCGCGACTGCCTGATGGCGACGGCGGGGCAGCTCACCCTGTTCCTGTGCCATTTCAAGTCGCCCTACCCCGATGTCGCCACCGCCTGGACCACGCGCCGGCTTGAGGCCCTGGCGGTGCGGCGTCTGATCGCGCGCTATTTCGAGGCGCCCGCAGCGGGGCTGTGGCTGATCGTCGGCGATCTGAACGAGCCGCACGGCGCCCTGCCCGGTGCCGAGCGCGCCATTGCGCCCTTGGAGAACGGCTTCACCGTCAACCTGATGGAGCGCCTGCCCGAACCCGAGCGCTGGACCTATTTCGACGTGCATTCCGGGCGCTACGATTGCCCTGACGTCCTGCTGGCCTCGCCCGCCCTTGCGCACGCCTTTCCGCAGGCGGTGCCCGTGATCCTGCGCGCGGGACTGGGCCGCGAGGCGCGGCGCGACACCAGCGCGCGTCTTTCGGGCGTCGGGCAGCATCGGCCCCATGCCAGCGACCATGCCGCGGTGATGATCGACCTGCCGGGCCTGTGACCGCCCCTGACCGCGCGACGCACCGCCACTCCCGGCCCGCATCCCTTGGCGCGACTCGCGCGCTCTGGTATTCTTGCCGCCAACGAGGGCGAAACGCCCCGGACAAAGAAGCAGGCACATCATGGCATTCGTCACACCGGGCATGCGCGGCACCCTTGTCCTTGCCGCCGCACTGGGCGCATTGGCAAGCTGCGGACACACGCCGCTCGATTGCATGGAACGGGCGATGTATTTCGAATCGAACCGCTCGAGCCGCGACGGCATGGTCGCCGTCGGCAGCGTGGTGATGAACCGCGTCGAGTCGGGGAAATACCCGAATTCGGTCTGCGGCGTGGTGCGCCAGCGCGGCCAGTTCGCCCCGGGCATCATGACCAAGCGCATGAAGGAGAAGACCAATGTGCGCGAGGCGGCACAATCCGTGCTGCGCGGCGAGCGCCACCCGCTGATCGGCAACGCGATGTTCTTCCACACCGCGAACCGCAGCTATCATTACGACAACATGAATTACGTGCTGACCGCCGGCGGGAACTCCTTCTACGAGCGCCGGCCTTCCGCCTATGTCACGCAGCCCGTCCCGCCGGCGCCGATCGAGGGCATCACCGGGCGCTGAGGCGGCAGGTCCATGCGCCCGACCTTGCGTCGTTGACCGGCCATCTGCGTTTGGCTAGCAAGAGATCCGTGCGCGGCCGGGGAGATGATGATGACGTGGACATTGGCCATCGGCGAGCGTTGCTACTCGAGCTGGAGCCTGCGCGGCTGGTTGTTGTTTGACGCATTCGGCCTGCCGGTCGAAACCGTCCATGCGCCGCTCTACACGGAGGACTTCGCGCGCGTGCTGGCCGATTTCTCGCCGGCAAGAACCGTGCCCGCGGCGAAACTCGGCGATACGGTGATCTGGGACAGCCTCGCCCTTGCCGAGGAACTGGCCAGCCGTCACCCCGACGCGGGGCATTGGCCGGTCGAGCCGAAACTGCGCGCGGCGGCGCGGTCGATGGCGGCGGAGATGCATTCCGGTTTCACCGCCTTGCGCTCCCATTGCGCGATGAACCTGCACACGGCCTACCGCGATGTGCCGGTGCCCGCCGGGGTGCAGGCGGATCTGGACCGGATCGAGCGCCTGTGGTCGCAGGCTGATGGCTGGCTCTTCGGCAGCTATTGCGCGGCAGATGCCTTCTTCGCCCCCGTCGCGATGCGGATTGCGGGCCATGATCTTCCGGTGAGCACGCAGGCCCGTACCTATGTGCGAAAGCATCTCGAGCACCCATCCTTGCGCCGCTGGGCAGCTCTTGGCCGCGCAACCGACCCTGTTCTTGCGGAATATGATCGCGACTGGCCGCAAACCGCCTGGCCGGAAGCCTAGGGCGCAACGGCACCTCTCGCGCCCAGCGTAGCACCGGTGCGTCCGGCCCCGCCCGAGACGCCCCCTCATCGGTTTGACTCGGCCCGCCCCGCGACTAGACTGCGCGCCGACGAGAGGAGCACTCATGTCCGACACGCCCGCGACCGGCTATCAGGTCCTTGCCCGCAAGTATCGCCCCGCCACCTTCGCCGATCTGATCGGTCAGGAGGCGATGGTGCGCACGCTGAAGAACGCCTTCGCCTCCGACCGCATCGCCCATGCCTTCATCATGACCGGCGTGCGCGGGGTCGGCAAGACGACCACCGCGCGGATCATCGCCAAGGGGCTGAACTGCATCGGTGCCGACGGCAGCGGCGGCCCGACCACCGAGCCCTGCGGCGTGTGCGAGCATTGCCGGGCGATCGCCGAGGGCCGCCATGTCGACGTGATGGAGATGGACGCGGCCTCGCGCACCGGGGTGGGCGACATCCGCGAGATCATCGAATCGGTGCATTACCGGGCCGCCTCGGCGCGCTACAAGGTCTACATCATCGACGAGGTGCACATGCTGTCGACCTCGGCCTTCAACGCGCTTCTGAAGACGCTCGAGGAACCGCCGGCGCATGTGAAGTTCATCTTCGCCACGACCGAGATCCGCAAGGTGCCGGTCACCGTGCTCAGCCGTTGCCAGCGCTTCGATCTGAAGCGGATCGAGCCCGAGGTGATGATGGCGCATCTGGCGGGCGTCGCGGCGAAGGAAAACGCCGAGATCGCGGGTGACGCGCTGGCGCTCATCACCCGCGCGGCCGAGGGCTCGGTGCGCGATGCGATGTCGCTCCTCGATCAGGCGATCGCCCATGGCGCGGGCGAGACCACGGCCGAGCAGGTACGCGCGATGCTGGGTCTGGCCGACCGCGCCCGCGTGCTCGACCTTTTCGACATGGTGCTGAAGGGCGATGCGGCGGGCGCCCTGACCGAGCTGGCCGGGCAATATGCCGATGGTGCCGATCCGATGGCGGTGCTGCGCGATCTGGCCGAGATCACCCATTGGGTCTCGGTCATCAAGATCACCCCCGAGGCCGCCGATGACCCGACCGTGCCGCCCGAGGAACGCACCCGCGGCCAGGCGATGGCGGCGGCGATCCCGATGCGGGTGCTCTCGCGGCTGTGGCAGATGCTGCTGAAGGCGATCGAGGAGGTCTCGGCCGCGCCGAACGCGATGATGGCGGCCGAGATGGCGCTCATTCGCATGACCCATGTGGCCGACCTGCCCGACCCGGAAACGCTGATGCGCAAGATCCAGTCCGGCCCCGGCGCCCCGGCGCCGGCCGGGCGCGGCCCCGCCCCGGGTGGCGGTCCGGTGCACGGTCCCGCGGCGCTGGCCGCCGCGACCACCCGCGCGATGCTCGGTGGGGCGCCGGTCGGCCGCGCCCCCTCGGGCGCCGCGGTGGCCCTTGCCGCCGCCCCCGCCGCCGGTGCGCTTGCCCGCTTTGCCCGGTTCGAGGACGTGGTCGAGCTGATCCAGCGGATGCGGGACGTGAAGCTGCTGGTCGAGGTCGAGACCTGCCTGCGGCTCGTGCGCTATGCCCCCGGCCGGATCGAGTTCGAGCCCACCCCCGCGGCGCCGCGCGACCTCGCGGCCACCCTCGCCGCCCGGCTGCAGGGCTGGACCGGCGCCCGCTGGGGCGTCTCGGTGGTGTCGGAGGGCGGCGCGCCCACCATCGCCGAGGTCCGCGACGCCGGCCGCCGCGCCGCCGAGGCCGAGGCGCGCGAGACGAACCCGGTGGTGCAGGCGATCCTCGCGGCCTTCCCGGGCGCCGTCTTCGACGACATCAAGCTCGCTGCCGACCTCGCCCAGGAACAGGCCGCCGAGGCCCTGCCCGAGGTCGAGGACGAATGGGACCCGTTCGAGGACGGCTGACGTCCCCCTTGTTCCGCCCGGTCGGGCTGCGTATCTGTGACAGACACTCATAGCGGGGAATGACGATGTTCAAGGGACTGGGCCAGCTCGGCGACATGGCCAAGATGATGAAGGCCGCGAAGGAGATGCAGGAGCGGATGATGACGCTCCAGGAAGATCTTGGTCGCATCGTCGTGGTGGGCGAGGCGGGTGCGGGCCTCGTGCAGGCGCGCGCCACCGCCAAGGGCGAACTCACCGGCCTGTCGATCGACCCCTCGATCCTCGTCGCCTCGGAAAAGGAAGTGGTCGAGGACCTGATCCTCGCCGCGATCAAGGATGCCCAGGCCCGCGCCGCGGCCCGCGCCCAGGACGAACAGCGCAAGCTGCTGACCGAGATGGGCCTGCCCGCCGACATGAACCTGCCGCCCGTGTAAGATGGCCGGCGCGCAGGACGAGATCGAGGCGCTGATCGCGCTGATGGCGCGGCTGCCGGGGCTTGGCCCCCGCTCGGCCCGCCGTGCCGTCCTGCAACTGATCCGCCGCCGCACGCAGCTGATGGAGCCGCTCGCCCGCGCCATGGCGCATGTGGCCGAGACCGCGCAGGATTGCCCCATGTGCGGCAATATCTCGCTCGGCGGGCTGTGCGAGATCTGCGCCGATCCGGCCCGCGCGACGGGCGAGATCTGCGTCGTCGAGGATGTGGCCGACCTCTGGGCGATGGAACGCGGCCACGCCTTCAAGGGCCGCTATCACGTGCTGGGCGGGCTGCTGAGCGCGCTTGACGCGGTCGGGCCCGAGGAGCTCGGCATCCCGCGGCTGATCGAACGGGTCCGCGCCGAGGGCCTGCGCGAGGTGATCGTCGCGCTCAACGCCACGGTCGAGGGCCAGACCACCGCCCATTACATCGCCGAGGCGCTCGAGGAGAGCGGCACCGCCGTCACCGGCCTCGCGCAGGGCGTGCCGATCGGCGGCGAGCTCGACTATCTCGACGACGGCACGATCCAGGCCGCGCTGCGCGCCCGGCACAGTCTCTGATGCCGGTCTCCCCCGATCTCGAGCTGTTCTTGCGCGAGCAGTTGCAGGGCCGCGTGCACTCGCGCCCGATGTTCGGCGGCTTCGGGCTTTATCTCGGTGAAAAGCCCGCGGGATATCTGTTCAACGACGCGCTCTATCTGCGCCGGCTGCCCGCGCTCGAGCCGCTGCTCGACCTCCTCCCCGAACGCCCGCCGGCCGAACCGCCGGTGCGTGGCGCGCAGCCCTATTGGCGGATCGAACCCGACCTCTGGGAAGATCCCGACTGGCTGCTTGACCTGCTGCGCGCGGCCTCCGAGGCCGCCCCCGCCCGCCGCCCGCGCCGGCCCCGTCGCGCAAAGACGCCCGCAGAGCATTGAACGCCCCGGCCCCGGCCGCTATCACGGGGAAAACACCAACCGGGGCCGTGTCCATGAACCGCCTGTACCACGTCGCGCTCTCGCCCTTTTGCCGCAAGGTGCGCCTGACCCTCGCCGAGAAGAAGATCGAGGTCGAGCTGATCGAGGAGCGCTACTGGGAGCCGAGCCCCGATTTCCTGCGCCGCAACCCGGCCGGCAAGGTGCCGGTGCTGCGCCTCGACAACCGGATGATGTCGGAAAGCCAGGCGATCTGCGAATATATCGAGGAAACGGTGCCCACGCCGCCGCTGCTGCCGCGCGACCCCGAGGGCCGCTATGAGGTGCGACGGCTCTGCGGCTGGTTCGACGACAAGTTCAACCAGGAAGTCACCCGCAAGGTGATGGGCGAGCGGGTCTGGAAGAAGGTGATGAAGAAGGGCTATCCCGACAGCAAGACCGTCAAGGAAGGGCTGTCGGCGATCAAGTTCCACATCGACTACATGAGCTGGCTGCTCGACCAGCGGCGCTGGCTTGCAGGCGATGCGATGACGCTGGCCGATTTCACCGCCGCCGCGCATCTGAGCTGTCTCGATTACATCTCGGATGTCGACTGGAACCGCTCGGATGTGGTCAAGGACTGGTATGCGAAGATCAAGTCGCGCCCGGCCTTCCGCTCGCTCCTGGCCGACCAGCTGCCGGGCATGCCGCCCGCCCCGCAATACGCCGAACTCGATTTCTGAGTGCGAGAGGGGGCTCGCCCCCGCCCGGCATCACGGAGACCGACGTGGACGAGCTGAAGCGCCGCCTGATCGAGACCGCCCGGGCCGAGGGTTTCGCGAAGGCGCGGGTGACCACCCCCGACGCGATCCCTGAGGCAATGGCTCGGCTGAAGACCTTCGTCGCCGCCGACATGCACGGGCAGATGGGCTGGATGGCCGAGCGGATCGAATGGCGCGGCAACCCCGCTGCGCTCTGGCCCGAGGCGCGGGCGGTGGTGATGCTGGCCGAGCCCTACACCCCGGCCGAGGACCCGCGCGCCATGCTGGAGGCGCGCGAGCACGGCGCGATCAGCGTCTATGCCCAGGGCAAGGATTATCATGACCTGGTCAAGCGCCGGCTGAAACGGGTCGGCCGCTGGCTGATCGAAGAGGCCAAGCGCCAGGGCGAGACCGCCGAGATCAAGGTCTTCGTCGACACCGCGCCGGTGATGGAAAAGCCGCTCGCGCAGGCGGCGGGGCTCGGCTGGCAGGGCAAGCACACCAACCTGCTTGCCCGCGATCTGGGCAGCTGGTTCTTCCTTGGCGCGATCTTCACCACCTTGCCGCTCCCGCCCGACGCCCCCGAGGTCAGCCATTGCGGGCGCTGCACCGCCTGCCTCGACGCCTGCCCGACCGGCGCCTTTCCCGCGCCCTACCGGCTCGATGCGCGGCGCTGCATCTCCTACCTGACGATCGAGCATCGCGGCCCGATTGATGCCGAACTGCGTCCGATGCTCGGCAACCGGATCTATGGCTGCGACGATTGCCTGGCCGCCTGCCCCTGGAACAAGTTCGCCGCCGCGGCGCGCGAGATCGGCTATGCCGCGCGCGAGGCCGAGGCGCCCCTGCTCGCCGAGCTCGCCACGCTCGACGACGCGGCCTTCCGTGCCCGCTTCGCCGGCTCGCCGATCAAGCGCATCGGCCGCGACCGGATGGTGCGCAACGTGCTCTACGCGATCGGCAATTCGGCTGCACCGACACTCGCCGCGGTGGCCGCCCGGCTGGTGGATGACGCCGACCCGGCCGTCGCCGATGCCGCCCGCTGGGCCCTGGCCCGGCTTTCTCCCCTTGCCGGCCCCGCCCCGCGCGATAGGTGAGGCCGATGATCGAGACCTCCCCCTCCCCCGCCAAGGGCATTGCCCTGAAACTTGGTGCCGTCATCGGCTTCGTGGTGATGCAGGCAATGATCAAGGCCGTCGCGCCGCATGTGCCGCCGGGCGAGGCGGTGTTCTTCCGCTCGGCCTTCGGCATCGTGCCGATCCTCGTCTGGCTTGCCGTCACCCACGAGCTCTCGGGCGGGCTGCGGGTGCAAAGCCCGCTCGGTCATGTCTGGCGCGGCGTGATCGGCACCACGGCGATGGGGCTCGGCTTTGCCGCGCTGGCCTTCCTGCCACTGCCCGAGGCGACGGCGATCGGCTATGCGACACCGATCCTCGTCGTCGTCTTCGCCGCGCTGTTCCTCGGCGAGCAGGTCCGCCTCGTGCGGATCTCGGCGGTGGTGATGGGGCTTGCCGGGGTGCTGATCGTGCTCTGGCCGCAGTTCGGCGCCGGCGCCGGCGGCACCGAGGCGCTTGGCGCCGGGCTTGCGCTTGCCGGCGCGGCCTGTGCGGCGCTCGCCCAGATCCAGATCCGCCGGCTGGTGGGGTCCGAGCGCACCTCGGCGATCGTGTTCTGGTTCTCCTTCACCGCGACGGCACTGTCGCTGCTGACGCTCCCCTTCGGCTGGGTCGTGCCCTCACCCACCGAGGCGGCACTGCTGATCGGGGCCGGGCTGCTCGGCGGGATCGCGCAGATCCTGATGACCTCGGCCTATCGCTTTGCCGATGCCTCGGTCGTCGCGCCCTTCGACTATGCCTCGATGCTCTTCGCGCTGGTGATCGGCTATGCCGTCTTTGCCGAGGTCCCCTCGGCCAGCACGCTTGCGGGCTCGGCCATCGTGATCGCGGCGGGGGTGCTGATCATCTGGCGCGAGCATCAGCTGGGTCTCGAACGACGCAAGCAGCGCAAGGCGATGACGCCGCCGGGCTGAGCCCCTGCGCCGATCCCCGCCGAGCCGCCGCACTGCGGCGGAAGGTCCGGTCGAAACCGGCGGTTTTTCGTGCTAGGGTTGCGCGCAAGCATCAGAAGGAGGCTGCCATGACCCGTCACATCATCGACCGTGCGGCACCGAAGGCCGAAGGGGCCCGCGTGAAGCACTTCCTCGACCTTGCCCGCAAGGAAGGGGTCCATCCCGCGGTTCTCGAGCTGAACCAGCGCCCTGCAGAGCGCGGCGCGCGCAAGGTGCAGGAATTCCTGCGCATCGACCTCGAGGAACGGGCCGAGGCCTGAACCGCACCGTGCCGGCGCGCCCCGGGGGCGCGCCGTTCGGGGACGGGCCCGATCAGGCCCGGACCAGTGCCTCGTAGCTGCGCACCATCTCCCGCGCGAGCGCGCCGACCTCGAATCGGAAGTCGCCGATCCGTGCGACCGGGGTCACCTCGGCGGCCGTGCCGGTCAGCCAGCATTGCTCGAAGCCGGCCATCTCGGTCGGGCTGATGTGGCGTTCGTGCACGGCAATGCCCTTTTCGCGCAACAGCCCGATCACCGTCTGCCGGGTGAGACCGTTGAGGAAGCAATCCGGCAGCGGCGTGTGCACCTCGCCGTCCTTCACGAAGAAGACGTTCGCCCCCGTCGCCTCGGCCACATAGCCGCGGTAATCCATCATCAGCGCGTCCGAGCAGCCCTTCGCCTCGGCCGCGTGCTTGGACATGGTGCAGATCATGTACAGCCCCGCCGCCTTTGCCTCGCAGGGGATCGTGCGCGGATCGGGCCGGCACCATTTCGAGATGTCGAGCTGCGCGCCCTTCATCTTGGCGTCGCCGTAATAGGCGCCCCACTCCCAGCCCGCCACCGCAAGCCGCACCGGGTTGCGCCGGGCCGAGACGCCCATGTCGTCCCCCGCCCCGCGCCAGGCCACGGCCCGCACATAGGCATCGGTCCAGCCATTCGCCTTCAGCATCGCGTATTTTGCCGCCTCGATCTCGTCCACCGTCCAGGGGATCTCCATGTCGAGAAGCTCGGCCGAGCGGCGCAGGCGGTGCGAATGTTCCACCCCCTTGAAGATCCGCCCGCCATAGCAGCGCTCGCCCTCGAACACCGAGGAGGCATAGTGCAGCGCATGGGTCAGGACATGGACCTGCGCCTCGCGCCAGGGGACGAGCGTGCCGTCCATCCAGATCCATCCATCGCGATCGTCATAAGCCCCGGCCATACTGGTCTCCCTCGGGTTGTTTTTACACAAGTTGCGCACAGCGACACTTTCGAATCATAATGTTGCGCAGATTGTGTGTCCGGCTAACAATTCATTCTTGGAAAGTCAACAACACTGACATAAAGTCGCGAAAAAGCGAGGAAGACCGATGGCCGACAGCAGCACCCAGGGCGGCGAGACCCTGCTGTTTCTGACCGACGAGCAGTTGCGCAAGGGGATCGAGGCGATGTTCTTCGCCTATCGCGGCTTCACCGCCGATCCCGACCGGATTCTCGACAAGCACGGCTATGGCCGGGCGCATCACCGCGCGATCCATTTCATCAACCGCGAGCCCGGGCTGACGGTGACGACGCTGCTCTCGGTGCTCGGTGTGACCAAGCAGTCGCTGAACCGGGTGCTGCGCACGCTGATCGACGACGGGCTCGTCGAAAGCCGGGTCGGGCGCAAGGACAAGCGCGCGCGTCACCTGCACCTGACCGCGACGGGCGAGGCACTGGAACGCGAGCTGTCGGGGGCGCAGCGCGAGCGGATGCGCGGCGCCTATCGCACCGCCGGGCCGCAGGCCGTCGCCGGCTTCCGCCAGGTGCTCGAGGCGATGATGGACCCCGAGATGCGCCGCCACTACCAGATGCTGAAGGATGACAGCTGATGCCGGGCGCCGCGCAAATTCCCCACCTGCTGATCGTCGACGATGACGAGCGGATCCGTGGCCTTCTGCAGAAGTTCCTGATCCGAAACGGCTTTCTTGTCACCGCGGCGCGCGATGCGGCGCATGCGCGGCGGCTGCTGGCCGGGCTCGAGTTCAACATGATCGTGCTCGACGTGATGATGCCGGGCGAGGACGGGCTGAGCCTGACGCGCGATCTGCGCGCGCGCCGGGTGGCGACGCCGATCCTGCTGCTGACGGCGCGCGGCGAGACCCGCGAGCGGATCGAGGGGCTCGAGGCCGGGGCGGATGACTACCTGCCGAAGCCCTTCGAGCCGAAGGAGCTCTTGCTGCGGATCAACGCGATCCTGCGCCGCGTGCCCTCCGAGGTGCAGGCCGGGCCGAAATACCTGACGCTCGGCCCGCTGCGCTATGACCAGGACCGCGGCGAGCTGTGGCAGGGCGAAAGCCCGGTGCGGCTGACCGCGACCGAGATGGCGCTGATGCGGATCTTCGCCGCCCACGCGGGCGAGGTGGTCAGCCGCGCCGACCTGATCGACGAGCTGGGCCGCGACCGTCAGGCGGCGACCGAGGAGGGCGCGGGCGACCGCGCCGTCGACGTGCAGATCACCCGGCTGCGCCGCAAGATCGAGCCCGACCCGCGCGAACCGCGCTATCTGCAGACGGTGCGGGGCCTGGGCTACATGCTCGCCCCCGACTGAGCCGCGCCAGCCCCCGCCCCGAGACGTGAGCGCTACCAGCCGGCGCGCAGGCCGTGGCGCGGCCCGAAAGGCCGGCAAGGGCAAGGATCCTGCGGCATTTCGCCCCACGGGGACAAGAATGTTCGCTGGACTGACAACATCGTGATTGCTAAACGAAACGCATGTTCGGCGGCACGTCACGTGCGGCCCGGCAAGTCGCATCGGCCTGATCCCAGGCCCGGGAAGGGAGAAGAATTCGTGTCCCACGCAGAAGACGCAGGCACCCGGAGGGATTTCCTCTACTATGCCACCGCCGGAACCGGCGCGGTGGTGACCGGCATGGCCGTCTGGCCGCTGATCAACCAGATGAACGCCTCGGCCGACGTGAAGGCCATGGCTTCGATCTACGTCGATGTCTCGGGCGTCGAGACGGGCACCCAGCTGACCGTGAAATGGCGCGGCAAGCCGGTGTTCATCCGTCGCCGCACCCAGGAAGACATCGATCTCGCCCGTTCGGTCGACGTCGCGACGCTGACCGACACCACGGCCGAGAACGCGAACAAGCCGGGCGCTGACGCCTCGGACCAGAACCGCTCTCTGCCGCCCTTCTCGGGCGAGGACACCGGCGAGTGGCTGGTGATGATGGGCGTGTGCACCCACCTCGGCTGCGTGCCGCTCGGCAATGCGGGCGACTTCGGCGGCTGGTTCTGCCCGTGCCACGGCTCGCATTACGATTCGGCCGGCCGCATCCGCAAGGGCCCGGCGCCGCGCAACCTGGACATCCCGGTCGCGGCCTTCACCGACGACACCACGATCAAGCTCGGCTAAGGGCAAAGGGACAGGAACATGGCTGGAATTCCGCACGACCATTACGAGCCCAAGACGGGCGTCGAGAAGTGGCTGCACGAGCGTCTGCCCGTCGTGGCGCTGATCTATGACACGATCATGATCCCGACGCCGAAGAACCTCAACTGGTGGTGGATCTGGGGCATCGTCCTCGCCTTCTGCCTGGCGCTGCAGATCGGCACCGGCGTTGTGCTGGTGATGCACTACACCCCCCACGTCTCGCTGGCCTTTGCCTCGGTCGAGCACATCATGCGCGACGTGAACGGCGGCTACGCGATCCGCTACGCGCATGCGAACGGCGCCTCGCTGTTCTTCTTCGCCGTCTACATCCACATCTTCCGCGGCCTCTACTACGGCTCGTACAAGGCCCCGCGCGAAGTGACCTGGATCGTCGGCATGATCATCTACCTGCTGATGATGGGCACCGCCTTCATGGGCTACGTGCTGCCCTGGGGCCAGATGTCCTTCTGGGGCGCCACCGTCATCACCGGCCTGTTCGGCGCGATCCCGGGCATCGGGCCGTCGATCCAGGCTTGGCTGCTGGGCGGGCCGGCCGTCGACAACGCGACGCTGAACCGCTTCTTCTCGCTGCACTACCTGCTGCCCTTCGTCATCGCCGGGCTGGTGATCGTCCATATCTGGGCCTTCCACACCACCGGCAACAACAACCCGACGGGCGTCGAAGTGCGTCGCACCTCGAAGGAAGACGCGAAGAAGGACACCCTGCCCTTCTGGCCCTATTTCGTGATCAAGGACCTGTTCGCGCTGGCCCTGATCGTCACCATCTTCTTCGCCGTCGTCGGCTTCATGCCGAACTACCTCGGCCACCCCGACAACTACATCGAGGCGAACCCGCTCGCGACGCCTGCGCATATCGTTCCGGAATGGTACTTCCTGCCGTTCTACGCGATCCTGCGCGCCTTCACCGCCGACGTCTGGGCCGTGCAGTTCGTGCACTGGATCACCTTCGGCATCGTCGACGCGAAGTTCTTCGGCGTGCTCGCCATGTTCGGCGCGATCATCGCGATGGCGCTGGCGCCCTGGCTCGACACCTCGCGCATCCGTTCGGGCCAGTTCCGTCCGGTGTTCAAATGGTGGTTCTGGCTGCTCGCGATCGACTTCGTGGTGCTGATGTGGGTGGGCGCGATGCCGACCGACGGGATCTATCCCTACATCTCGCTGATCGGCGCGACCTACTGGTTCGCCTACTTCTTCGTGATCCTGCCGCTGCTCGGCCTGGTCGAGAAACCGGCGCCGATGCCGGCGACGATCGAAGAGGACTTCAACAACCACTACGGCACTCCGGCCGAGTAAGGACAAGGACCGTACATCATGAAAAAACTTCTGATCTCGGCCCTTTCCGCGCTCGTGCTGAGCACGGGTGCGGTGGCTGCGAGCGAGGCCGGCGGCGTCAAGGACTTCGCCTTCTCCTTCGAGGGCCCCTTCGGCCGCTTCGACCAGCAGCAGCTGCGCCGTGGCTTCCAGGTCTACCGGGAGGTCTGCTCGGCCTGCCACGGCCTGAAATTCGTTCCGATCCGCTCGCTCGCCGACGAGGGCGGCCCGCAGATGGACCCGCAATGGGTGCGTGACTATGCGGCCGAACTCGACCCGATCGTCGACGCCGACACCCAGGAAGAGCGTCCGCGCAAGGACACCGACTTCTTCCCGACCCGGACCGGCGACGGCATGGGCCCGGACCTGAGCCTGATGGCGAAGGCCCGCGCGGGCTTCCACGGCCCCTACGGCACCGGCATCAACCAGCTGTTCAACGGCATCGGCGGCCCGGAATACATCCACGCCCTGCTGAACGGCTTCACCGGTGCGGACAAGGAAGAGGCCGGCAACACCTTCTACGAGAACCACATCTTCTCGACCGGCTGGATCAAGATGCCGCCGCCGCTCTCGGATGACATCGTCACCTACGAGGACGGCACCCCGGCGACGGTCGAGCAGATGTCGGAAGACGTCGCGACCTTCCTGATGTGGACGGCCGAGCCGAAGATGATGGCGCGCAAGGACATGGGCTTCACCGCCGTGCTCATGCTCGGCCTGCTGACGGTTCTGCTCTACCTCACCAACAAGCGGATCTGGGCGCCCCACAAGGGCAAGCACTGAGCTCACCGCAAGGACGACACGAAACGCGCCCTCCGGGGCGCGTTTTCTTTTGCCGTGGTGCACGTGCCGCGGATGGCATAGGCTCGCCGTCAAAGGAGACCCCATGACCCAGCCCCGCGCGCCCCGCCTGTGCGTCCTGATCGACGCCGACAACATCCCCTGCGCCCATGCCGAAGCGATCTTCGAGGAGATCGCCGGCCTCGGCGAGGCCTCGGTGCGGCGCATCTATGGCGACTGGTCGGCGCAGCGCCTGGCCGGCTGGGCGAAGAAGGTGAATTCGCTCGGCCTCGTCGCCGACCAGCAATTCGCCAATACCAAGGGCAAGAACGCCTCCGACATCGGCCTCGTCATCGCGGCGATGGACTTCCTGCACTCGGGCCTCTTCGACGGTTTCGTGCTGGTCTCCTCGGACAGCGACTTCACCCGCCTCGCCTCGCGCATCCGCGAGCAGGGGCTCGATGTCTATGGCATCGGCGAGAAGAAGACCCCCGAGGCCTTCCGCAACGCCTGCAAGCGCTTCATCTATGTCGAGAACCTCGGCGCCGAGGAGGCCCCGGCCCCGATGGTCGAGACCGGCTCTGAGGCGCAGCCCTCGACCCCGTCGACGGCGATGCCCACCGCTCCGGCGCCGACCGCCTCGGGCAAGCTCGCGCCGCCGCAGGCGATCCCGCTCGTCGTCGCGGCGATGAAGCGGATCGGGCTCGAGGAGGACTGGTATTCGCTCGGCCAGATCGGCCAGTTCATCACCCAGGCGAACCCGGATTTCGACACCCGCACCTATGGCTGCGCGAAACTGTCGGATCTGCTGCGCAGGACCGGCCGCTTCGAGGTGAAGCAGGGCCAGGGCAACCACCTGATGGTGCGCGACAAGGCCTGAGGCCCGCGCGCCTCAGCCCTTCACGCCATAGCGGGCAAGGAACATCTCGACCGCGCCGTCGACGGTGCGCTTGATGTGATGCGCGGTGCAGCAGCAGCTCCCCTCGAAGAGCAGCCGGGCGTGGATGTCGGCCTTGCACAGCTCGATGAACTGATCGGCGGCAAGGTCGAAATCCTCGATCGCCAGCTCGCCACGTTCGACCGCGCCCTTCAGATAGGCGACCAGCCGGTTGTGCAGCAGCATCGGCCCGGCCTCGTAGAACCCCTGCTTCAGCTGCGGAAAGCGGTCGCCCTCGGCGACGCAGATCCGGAAGAAGCCGAAGCCGAAATCCGACGACATGAACTCGACGATCCGGCCGCCGGCGAAGCCCAGCACCTCGCGCGGTGCCGCCCCGGTGGCAAGCTGTTCCCCCGCCTCGTCGGCCTGGCGCGCGCATTCGCCCCGCGCCACCTCGAGAAACAGCAGCTTCTTGTCGGGGAAATAGCTGTAGAGCGTGGCCTTCGACACCCCCGCCTCGCGCGCGATATCGTCGACCGAGGCGCCCTCGAAACCGTCGCGCAGAAAGATCTTGCGCGCCCCCTCGAGCACCTGGTCGAACTTGCGCCCCTTGCGGATCGCCGGTTTCGTCTCTGTCTGCGCCATCTTGCCCCCTGCCCGCGACCTTGCGGGCCCCCCAGCATAGCCCCTCCGCTCCGGCCGGAGCAAGGGAGCCGATCGCGCCGCCGTGAGCGGCTCAGCCGATCCGGCCGCGGGTGCCGCCGGTCTGGCCGCGATCCAGCAGCAGGTGATCGAGGATGACACAGGCCATCATCGCCTCGGCCACCGGCACCGCGCGAATGCCGACGCAGGGGTCGTGGCGGCCCTTGGTGATGACCTCGACCTCGTTGCCGGCAACGTCGATCGAGCGGCGCGGCGTCAGGATCGAGGAAGTCGGCTTGACCGAGAAGCGCAGCACGATCGGCTGGCCGGTGGTGATGCCGCCGAGGATGCCGCCAGCGTGGTTGGTCTCGTAGACCGGGCCCGAGGGCCCCATGCGGATCTCGTCGGCATTCTCGGCGCCGGTGAGCCCCGCCGCCGCCATGCCCTCGCCGATCTCGACCGCCTTGACCGCGTTGATCGACATCATCGCCGCGGCCAGATCGCTGTCCATCTTGGCATAGATCGGCGCGCCGAGCCCGGGCGGGCAGCCCTCGGCCACCACCTCGATCATCGCGCCGACCGAATTCTGGTTCTTGCGCACCGCCTCGAGGTAATCGGCCCATTCGTCAACGACCGCCGCATCGGGGATGAAGAACGGGTTGCGCAGGATCTCGTCGCGGTCGAAGCGCTCGCGGCTGATGTGCTTCACCCCCATCTGTACCATGTAGCCGGTGATCCGCACACCGGGCACCAGCGCCTTCAGCACCGCCTGCGCGACGCCCCCCGCCGCGACCCGCGCCGCGGTTTCCCGCGCGCTCGAGCGGCCGCCGCCGCGATAATCGCGGATGCCGTATTTCTGGTGATAGGCAAGGTCGGCGTGGCCCGGGCGGAACTGCCGGGCGATCTCGCCGTAATCCTTGCTGCGCTGATCGGTGTTCTCGATCATCAGCTGGATCGGTGTGCCGGTGGTGCGCCCCTCGAAGGTGCCCGAGAGGATCTTCACCCGGTCGGGTTCCTGCCGCTGCGTCGTCATCTTCGACTGGCCCGGACGGCGGCGGTCGAGGAAGACCTGGATGAACTCTTCCGAGATCTCGATGCCGGGCGGGCAGCCGTCGACCGTGGCGCCAAGTGCGGGCCCGTGGCTTTCGCCCCATGTGGTGACGCGGAACATGTGTCCGAAGGTGTTGTAGCTCATCGCGGGCCTCCCCTTTGCCTTTCTCCTAAGGCATGGCGGCGTGTCGATAAACTGGAAAGTGCGGCGATGCGCGCGGCGAGCCCCGGTGCTCCTTACAGCCAATTGACGCAACGCCAGCCGCCTGCGACACTTTCCCGGCACAGGAGGAGCCCGCCATGGCAGCCGCGCAGGTCACGATCGCCGCCACCATCGCCGCCACGCCCTGCACCACCTGGCGCGCCTGGACCGACCCCGCCCATATCCCGCGCTGGAACTTCGCCTCGCCCGACTGGCACTGCCCGCGGGCCGAGGTCGACCTGCGCCCGGGCGGCAGATACCTCGCCCGGATGGAGGCGAAGGACGGCAGTTTCGGCTTCGACCTCGAGGCGGTCTTCGACATCGTCGAGCCCGAGCGGCGCATCGCCTTCACCCTGTCCGACGGGCGGCGCGCCGTGACCACCTTCGAGGCGATCGGCGGCGGCACCCGCGTCACCACCACCTTCGACGCGGAAACCGAAAACCCGGTCGAGATGCAGCGCGCCGGCTGGCAGGCGATCCTCGACAATTTCGCGCGCTACGCCGCCGCACTCTGACCGGCGCTCGCGGTCTGCGCCTCGGGCAGGTCCTGCCTGGCCCGGCGGACGGAGGGGGCGCTGCCCCCGCTCCTGCGGAGCCCCCCGAGGTATTTCGGGCAAGATGAAAGCCCGCCGTTTCTTCCTGGCGAAGATACCTCCGCCGGAGGCGCCGCCCGAGGCACGCGCTCCTGCCGCGATTTTCCTTGCATCGCCCCTGCGCGGCCCTATCCTGCGCCCCACCTCGGGGTGCCCGGGCCCGAAAGGCCCGGCTGAGATGCGCAAGCGAACCCGTTGAACCTGAACCGGTTAAGACCGGCGGAGGGAAGGTATCCGGGCACTCTCCCGGCCTGACCCCGTCCGTCACGCCATTGGAGAGACCGATGAAGAAACCTCTGATGCTGGCGGCATGTCTGATCGCGGCGAGCCCCGCGATCGCCGAAGACAAGCCCGTCCTCACTGTCTATGCGCCCGACTATTTCACCTCGGAATGGGGCCCGGGCCCCGCGATCGAGGCGGGCTTCGAGAAAGACTGCGGCTGCGATCTGCGCTTCGTGGCGGGCGACGTGCTGCCGCGGATCCTGCTCGAGGGCGACAAGACCGCAGCCGATGTCGCGATCGGGCTGAACACCGATGTCATGGCCCGCGCCCGCGCCACCGGCCTCTTCGCGCCGCATGGCGAGGATGTCGGCCGCCTGACCCTGCCGATCGCCTGGACCGACGACATCTTCCTGCCCTTCGACTGGAGCGAGACCGCCTTCGTCTATGACAGGACGAAGCTGAAGACCCCGCCGAAGTCGTTCCAGGAGCTGCTCGACGCGCCCACCGATGCCTACAAGATCGCGATCGAGGATCCGCGCTCGGCGATCTCGGGGCTCGCCCTCCTGCTCTGGGTCAAGGCGGTCTATGGCGAGAAGGCCGGCGAAGCCTGGGAAAAGCTCGCCCCCAAGGTGCTGACCGTCACCCAGGACTGGTCCACCGCCTATGGCCTCTTCACCGATGGCGAGGTCGACATGGTGCTCAGCTTCACCACCTCGCCCGCCTATCACCGCATCGCCGAGAACGACGACACCAAGGTCGCCGCGATCTTCCCCGAGGGGCATTATTTCTTCACCGAGGTGGCGGCGCAGCTGAAGACCTCGAAACAGCCCGTGCTCGCGCAGAAATTCATGGACTACCTGCTGTCGGACGCGTTCCAGGGCATGATCGCCACCGCGAACTGGTCCTATCCCGCGATCATCAAGCCGGGCTTCCTGCCCGAGGGCTTCGAGACCCTGCCGCGGCCGGAAAAGAGCCTGTTCTTCTCCGAGACCGAGGCCGAGGCGCTGCGCGGCCCGGCGCTCGAGGAATGGCGGGCGGCCTTCGGCAAGTGAGCCCCGCGCGCGCCCTTCCGGCGGCGCTGGCGGCGGTGCTTGCCGCGGCGCTGGTGCTCGCCCCCCTGGCCGCGGTGATCGGCCGGGCCGGGGGGCTGTCGGCGCTGACGCGGGCCGACGGGGCGGCGCTGTGGTTCACGCTGTGGCAGGCGGCGCTGTCGGCGCTGCTGTCGTGCCTGCTTGCGGTGCCGGTTGCCCGCGCGCTCTACCGGCGCCGTTTCCCGGGGCGCGAGGCGCTCATTGCGCTGATGGGCGCGCCCTTCCTGCTGCCCTCGATCGTCGCGATCCTCGGGCTGATCGCGGTCTTCGGCCGGCGCGGCGCGCTGAACGCCGCGCTTGCCGCGCTCGGCCTGCCCACGCTCAGCGCCTATGGCGCGCATGGGGTGATCCTCGCCCATGTCTTCTTCAACCTGCCGCTCGCCACGCGGATGGTGCTGCACGGCTGGCAGGCGATCCCGTCCGAGCGGCTGCGGCTGGCCGCCAGCCTCGGCCTCGGCCCGGCCGAGGTGACGCGCCATCTCGAGCGGCCGATGCTGCGCGCGGTGCTGCCCGGCGCGGCGCTCGCCATCTTCCTCGTCTGCCTCAGTTCCTTCGCCGTGGCGCTGGTGCTGGGCGGCGGACCGCGGGCGACGACGGTCGAGCTGGCGATCTATCAGGCCTTCCGCTTCGACGCCGATCTCGGGCGGGCGGCGGCGCTCGCCCTCGTGCAGGTGGCGCTGGCGCTTGCCGCGCTCGCACTCGCCGCGCGCTTCACCCTGCCCGCGGGCTTCGGCGCCGGGCTCGACCGGCCGGGCGCCCCCCTGCCCGCCCCGGGCCTGCGCCGGATCAAGGACGGCGTGGCGATCACCCTTGCCGCGGCCTTCCTGATCGCCCCCCTCGGCGCGATCGCCCTGCGCGGGCTGCCGGCGCTCACGGACCTGCCGCCCTCGGTCTGGCACGCCGCCGCGACCTCGCTCGCGCTTGCCGCGGGCTCGACGGTTCTCACCCTCGCCCTCGCCCTGCCGCTTTCCCTTGCCGCCCCCCGCGCCCGCTGGGCCGAGGCGGCGGCGATGCTGCCGATGGCGGCCTCGCCCCTCGTCCTCGGCACCGGGCTTTTCCTCCTCGCGCGCCCCGTCGTCAGCCCCACCGCCCTCACCCTGCCGGTCACGCTGATCGTCAATGCCGCGATGAGCCTGCCCTTCGCGCTGCGCCTGCTGCTGCCCGAGGTGCGCAGCCTTCAGGCCGATTATGACCGGCTGGCCGCCGCGCTGAACCTGACGGGCCTCGCGCGGCTGCGGCTGCTGACCCTGCCCCGCCTCGCGCGGCCGCTCGGCTTTGCCGCGGGGATCGCCGCCGCCTTCTCGATGGGCGATCTCGGCGTCATCACCCTCTTCTCCGACGGCCGCACCCAGACCCTGCCTCTTGCGCTTTACGCGCTGATGGGCAGCTACCGGATGGATCAGGCCGCCGGCGCCGCCTGCCTGCTGATGGGCCTCACCTTCGCGCTCTTCTGGGCGCTCGATCGGATCGGACGCCATGCTGACCCTCGATGACCTTCTGCTGGAACAGGGCGACTTCCGCCTGAGCGCCGACCTGACGGTGACCAGGGGCGCGCGCGTCGCGGTGATGGGGCCGTCGGGCGCGGGCAAGTCGACGCTGCTCGCCGCGATCGCGGGCTTCCTCGCCCCGGCGCGCGGCCGGATCCTGTGGTCTGGCACCGACATCACCCGCCTTGCCCCGGGCGCGCGGCCGCTCTCGATCCTGTTTCAGGACCAGAACCTCTTCCCGCATCTGAGCGTCGAACAGAACATCGGCCTCGGCCTCGACCCGAAGCTCCGCCTCGGCCGGGCCGAGCACACCCGGATCGAAGAGGCCCTCGCGCAAGTTGGGCTTGACGGCATGGCCCGGCGCAAGCCCGCCGAGCTCTCGGGCGGGCAGCAAAGCCGTGTCGCCCTTGCCCGCACGCTGCTGCGCGACCGCCCGCTCCTGCTGCTCGATGAACCCTTCGCGGCGCTTGGGCCCGCGCTCAAGGCCGAGATGCTCGCCCTCGTCGCCACGATCGCCTCGGCCCAGGGCACGACGGTGCTGATGGTCAGCCACGACCCGGCCGATGCCCGCAGCCTCTGCCCCGAGACGATCCTCGTGGCAGAGGGCCGGGCACTGCCACCGCAGCCGACCGCGCCGCTGCTCGACAGCCCGCCGCCGGCCTTGCGGGCCTATCTGGGCGGCTGATCTTTCCTGGCGGAAAGGCTCTGGGGGGCCGGGGGCAAGGCCCCCGGCCGGCCTCAGTAGATCACCACCGAACGGATCGACTCGCCCTTGTGCATCAGATCGAAGGCCTCGTTGATGCGTTCGAGCGGCAGGGTGTGGGTGATCATCGAGTCGATCTCGATCTTGCCGTTCATGTACCAGTCGACGATGCCCGGCACATCGGTGCGCCCGCGCGCGCCGCCAAAGGCGGTGCCCTTCCAGACACGCCCGGTCACCAGCTGGAACGGCCGGGTCTGGATCTCGGCCCCCGCCGGCGCCACGCCGATCACCACCGACACGCCCCAGCCGCGATGCGTGCATTCGAGCGCATCGCGCATCACCTGCACATTGCCGGTGCAGTCGAAGCTGTAATCGGCGCCGCCGATCTGGTCGAAGGGGGTCTTCGTCAGGTTGACGATATGCTGCACGATGCCGCCCTCGATCTTCTTCGGATTGACGAAATGCGTCATCCCGAAGCGACGGCCCCACTCTTCCTTGTCGTCGTTCAGATCGACGCCGATGATCATGTCGGCGCCGGCCATCTTCAGGCCCTGGATGACGTTCAGGCCGATGCCGCCCAGACCGAAGACCACCGCCTTCGCACCGATCTCGACCTTCGCGGTGTTCAGCACCGCGCCGATGCCGGTGGTGACGCCGCAGCCGACATAGCACACCTTGTCGAAGGGCGCGTCGTCGCGGATCTTGGCGAGCGCGATCTCGGGCACCACGGTGTGGTTGGCGAAGGTCGAGCAGCCCATGTAGTGATGGATCGGCGTGCCATCGAGCATCGAGAAGCGCGTGGTGCCGTCGGGCAGCAGCCCCTGCCCCTGGGTCGAGCGGATCGCGGTGCACAGGTTCGTCTTGCGGCTGAGGCAGGACGGGCATTCGCGGCATTCCGGGGTGTAGAGCGGAATCACGTGATCGCCCGGCTTCAGCGTCGTCACGCCCTCGCCGACCTCGAGCACCACACCCGCGCCCTCATGGCCGAGAATCGCCGGGAAGATTCCCTCGGGATCCGCTCCCGACAACGTGAATTCGTCGGTGTGGCAGATGCCCGTTGCCTTGATTTCGACCAGAACCTCGCCCTTCTTCGGGCCTTCCAGGTTCACTTCCATGATTTCAAGCGGTTTTCCGGGGGCAACAGCCACTGCGGCACGGGTTCTCATCGGCGTTTCCTCGCTGTATAGAGAGGGCAAACTGAGCCAATCTGCCCGTCAACGCAAGCAATGGGTGCGACATGTTGTTCCGAATTTCCGTCATAGCCACCTGCGCGGTGCTCCTCGCCGCCTGCCAGACCACGACCCGGGAGGAGCCGGCCGAGCCGATGCCGACGCCGCACCTGACGCCGAAGGTCACCGAGGGCGCGCTCGAGCAGCGCGAGCCCGACACCTGCCACGCCGCCGATTACGTCTCGGCGCTTGGCCAGCCCGGCTCGGTGATCCCGACGCTCGGCATCTCGCGTCCGATCAATGTCGTCGAATGGCGCGGGCTCGAGCCGCAGGAATACAACCCGCAGCGCATCGTGTTCCGTCTCGACCAGACCGGCAAGATCTTCAACATCGATTGCGGCTGAGCCCCGGCGCAGCGTCCTGACGACAAAACCCCGCCCTTTCGGGCGGGGTTTTTGCATTCCGTGGCGCGGAAAGCCTCCCGGGGGCGCGAACTGGGTGGGGGCTTTCGACCGCATCCCCGGGAGGCAGCGTTTTCCGCTGCGCTGATCCTCCACCGCGATCGCGGCGGAATGCGGCGGCAAAGCGGGTCTTTTGCGGGCCATTTCACGGCGATTTCATGGCGCCCGCACCGCCGCGCGGGCTTGATTTGCCGCCGCCGCGGTGTCACCCTTTTGTCATGACGGTCCAGTCGCCCACCCCCTTTCCCGCCCAGCCCTCTGCCCCGCGGCAGATCGCCTTCGATCGGCAGGAGCTTGGCGCGATTCTCACCCTTTACGGCCGGATGGTCGCGGCCGGCGAATGGCGCGACTATGGCATGAGCTTCCTGCGCGACGTCGCGATCTTCGCGGTCTTCCGCCGCGCGGCCGAGAATCCGCTCTTCCGCATCGAGAAGCGCCCCGCCCTGCGCAACCGGCAGGGCATGTATGCGGTGATCGGCATGGACGGGCAGGTGCTCAAGCGCGGGCAGGATCTGGCGACCGTGCTGCGCGTGCTTGAACGCAAGCTGATCCGCCCGGTCGACTAGGCGCCGGGCCGCTTCAGCCCGAGGAAGGGCCCGTCGCCCGCCGCCTCGATCCGCGCCAGACAGGCGGCAATGCCCTCATGCGCCACGCTCATCGTGTGGCCGTTCGCGTGGATCAGCCGCTCGCCGTCGCAGGCCATGGCGACATGCCCCTTCCAGAAGAACAGGTCACCCCGCTGCGGTACCGTGCCCGCGGGCAGGAAATCGCCGAAGGCGCGGCTCTGCTGGTCGGAATCCGCCGGACAGACGCGCCCACACAGGGCAAGCGCGACCTGCACGAGGCCCGAACAGTCGATCCCCTCGCGCGAATTGCCGCCCCACAGATAGGGCGTGCCCAGCAGCCGCTCGGCCACCGCGACCGGGTCGGTCTCGGGCGGGTCGAGCGGGCGCAGATGCGGACGCGGCACGTATCCCTCGGCGATGCGCAGGAATTTCGCGTCTTCGTCGAGCACCGCAAGCCGCGCGCCAAGGCTGAGCGACATCACCTCGCCGCGCTTGATCGAGGCTTCGCGATAGACATGGGTCGCGGCGGCGCTGACGACATGGGTCGGCCGCGCGGGCGCGCCGAACGCCACCGCGGGAACCCAGCCGCAATAGCCGTCCGCCGCGGCCTGCACGAAGGCCGCCGCCCCGCGCCGCTCGATCACCGTGACCGCGGCGCCGAAGATCAGCTGACGGTCGCGCAGCGCGCCGGGCGCGGGGCTCAGATCGACCACCGGCAGGATAACGCGGGCGGGCTCGCCCTCGGTGAAGGCCTCGGCCGCCACCTGCCCGCGCAGGGTTTCAAGCGCGATGCGGCCCGAGAACGGGGTGAGGCGCCGGTCACTCACAGCCCGAGCACCCCGGGCAGCGCGGCAAGGATCGCCCGCGCGCCCTGCCCGACCGCGCCCTTCGGCCGGCCGGGCGCCGCTGCGGGCTGCCAGCCGTAGATGTCGAAATGGGCGAACCGCTCGGTCTCGGTCACAAAGCGGCGCAGGAACAGCGCGGCGGTGATCGAGCCCGCCATGCCACCCGAGGGCGCATTGTCGAGATCGGCGATGCCGGGCTCGATCAGCGTCTCGTAGGGCTCCCACAGCGGCATCCGCCAGAGCGGGTCGGCGACCGCCCCCGCCGCCCCGGCCAGCGCCGCGGCAAGGGCGTCGTCATCGGTGTAGAAGGGCGGCACTTCGGGGCCAAGCGCCACGCGGGCGGCGCCGGTCAGCGTCGCCATGCACAGGATCAGGTCCGGGCAGGCCTCGTCGGCCGCGGCCAGCGCATCGGCCAGCACCAGCCGCCCCTCGGCGTCGGTGTTGTTGATCTCGACCGTCAGCCCCTTGCGCGAGGTGTAGATGTCCTGCGGCCGGAAGGCGGCGCCCGAGACCGCATTCTCGACCGCCGGGATCAGCACGCGCAGCCGCAAGGGCAGCGCCAGCGCCATGATCATCGCGGCAAGGCCGAGCACGGTGGCCGCGCCCCCCATGTCCTTCTTCATCAGCCCCATCGACGAGCCGGGCTTCAGGTTCAGCCCGCCGGTGTCGAAGCACACGCCCTTGCCGACGAGCGCAAGCTCCGGCCCCTCGCTGCCCCAGCTCAGCTCGATCAGCCGCGGCGCGCGCGGACTGGCCCGGCCGACGGCGTGAATGAGCGGATAGCCCTGCGCCAGAAGGTCATCGCCGGCGATCACGCTCACCGTCGCGCCGTGGCGACCGGCCAGCGCCCGCACCGCGGCTTCGAGCTCGTCGGGCCCCATGTCATTCGGCGGCGTGTTGATCAGATCGCGGGTCAGCGCCTCGCCCGCCGCAATCGCCTCGAGCCGCGCGGCATCGACGCCCGCCGGGCAGACAAGCCGCGCGCCGGGCACCTTCGCCGGCGCATAGCGGCCAAAGCGATAGCCCTCGAACAACCAGCCAAGCACCTCGGTCTCGGCCTCGAGCAGATCGGTCGCCAGCCGCCAGGCACCGGCGGGAAGCGCGGCCGCGGCACGGGCGAGCGGGAAGCGGCCACGGCGGCGTTTCGCGGCACTGCCCCAGCCGAAAAGCGCCCCCTCGAGCGCGCCCGAAGCGCCTGGCAGCAGGCACAGCGTGCCCGCGGCCCCGTCGAAGCCCTGCGCCTGCGCGAAGGCCCGCTGCGCCGGGCTCAGATCCGCGGGCAGCTCGGCGCCGCTTTCCACCAGCCACAGCGGCAGGGCCGCGGCATCAGCGGGGGCAAAACGCATCTCGGGGTGGTCAGAAAAGGGCGCGTCGGTCATCTCGGTCTCCGGACAGGCGGAGCGCCGCCGCCCCGCGCCGCAAGGGTAGCGCCCCGACCGGCAGCCGCAACCCCCGGCCCTGCATCACGATCGGGCGAGGCTCAGCCGCGGCGTCCGGCCAGCACACCCATCGCCGAAAGCGAACGCTCGCCGATGCGGATCAGCCGCGCGGTCACGGCCTCGAGCGCCGGACGGTCGTCGCGGGCGCAGCAGTCCTGCAGATCGCGCGCCACGCGCGCGAGCCCGATCATCCCGACCTGATCGGCCAGCCGCTCGACCTCGACCGCGGTCCAGGCCGCCTGCCCGGCATCACCCTGCCCGACCGCCAGCTCGATGCGGGCGAATTGCTCGATCAGATCCTGCCGTGTGGCCGAGATCAGATGCGCGGCGTCGATCCGGCCGAGCCGAGCCGCCAGCCTCAGCACGCGGTCGGGATCGACACGCACGCCCTCCTCGATCCGGATACTGGACACGGTTCCCACAGCCATCCTCCTTCCCACATTGCGCCGCCTCGCGTCGCGCGCTGCCTCCCTGGCCACCAGACTGGCACGGATGCCTCAAGAAAACGTTGAGACCTTGGCCAAAGAATGACGGTCGCGAAAATTTCCTCGCACTTGCACGCGGCTCGGCCTATCTAGTGCCTGCAATCAATGGGGATCACGATGAAGGAACACGTTCGGCCTCTGCCTTCGTATCTGGTCAGCCGCTATCATGGCTGGAAAGCGACCACCTACACGGAAAACCGCTCCTGGTATCGCCGCCTCGCCGATGAAGGCCAGCGCCCGCGAGCGATGATCATCGCCTGCTGCGACTCGCGGGTCCACGTGACCTCGATCTTCGGCGCCGACTCGGGCGAGTTCTTCAGCCACCGCAACATCGCGAACCTGGTGCCGCCCTACAACCCGGATGGCGATCACCACGGCACCTCGGCCGCGGTCGAATATGCGGTGACCTCGCTCAAGGTCGCGCATCTGATCGTGCTGGGCCATTCGCAATGCGGCGGCGTACACGGCTGCCATGCGATGTGCACCGGCCACGCGCCCGAGCTGGAGGAAAAGACCTCCTTCGTCGGCACCTGGCTGAACCTGCTGCGCCCCGCCTATGAAGAGGTGAAGGAGCTGCCCGAGGAAACGCAGATCGAGGCACTCGAGAAGCAGGGGGTGATCACCAGCCTTGAGAACCTGATGACCTTCCCCTTCGTGCGCGCCGCGATCGAGGCGGGCAACATGACGCTGCACGGGCTGTGGCACGAGATCGGCTCGGGCGGGCTCGAGCAGTTCAACCCCGAGACCGGGGCCTTCGAACAGATCTGACGGCGCCGCCCGCAAGGGCCGGCACCGGGACGGAACAGGAAGGGGCAGCCGCAGGGCTGCCCCTTTTCATGTCATTGCAGAACCTGATCGGCCGGCCAGCGGATCGTGGTTTCCAGTTTCACCGCCTGGGTCTTGCCGGCGGCAAGGTCGAACTCCCAGGCGAGCAGGCCGCGCTTGTCGGTCCAGTCGGTCGCCGTGGGGGCCGGCGTGGCGGTCCAGTCGATCTTCAGGTCCTCCTGCTCGGAATAGGGCACCTGATCGATCAGCCGCACCGGCCAGTCGCGGCCGCTCAGGTTCTCGACCGAGATCTGCGCCACCTCGCGCCGCTCGTTCGATTTCGAGATCAGACCGCGGTCGCCCTCGTTCGCCTCGGGGACAAGGCGCTTCAGCCGCAGCCCGTCGATCGCCCCGAAGCCGAAGCGGAACGGCGCGCCGGCCGCCACCGCGGGCATCTCGGCGGTGCCCACGACCGCGCCGTCGACGAAGAGCGTCGCCGGGCCCGGCAGCAGCGCCTCGACCCCGGTGTTGGTGCCCTCGGCCACGCGATAGGCGGTGTCGTCGCGTGCCGGCACCGCCTCGGCCAGCACCTTCGCCGGGCGTTCGAGCGTATCGAGGCCAAGGCGCAGGTTCTCGACCCCGTCGCGGATGTCGACGGGCGTCGCATAGCGATAGGTCACCGTCTCGCCCTGCATCGCAAGCGTCATCGGCATCGGCGCGGCCTCGGCCACCGGCATCGCGAAGCTGTCGGCCTCGCGCATCGCGGACTTGGCCATCCCCCCCACCGGCTGTTCCGGCCCGATGCGCAGAAGCTGCGGCCAGAGCTCGGACGGATCGGTGCGGTCCGAGGGGCGCGCGGTCGACAGCGTCAGATCGACCCCGGTCCAGTCCTCGCCCGTCGCCTGCCGGACCGAGACGAAGCGGTCGATGGCAAGCCGGCCCGCCGTGCCGTCCAGGCGCAGGTCATAGCTCGGCGTCCAGCCGGCCCCCTGCACGAAGGTGGTGATCGTCAGCGTGCCCGCCCCCGTGGCGGTGACCAGCAGGGAATCGCTGCCCTTCTCGGGGTGCTCGAGCGCCGCAAGCGCCTTTTGCGCGGTCTCGAGCGCGTCACGGTCCGGTTGCAGCGCCACTTCGGCGCGGCGAACCTCGGCCTCGGCGGCGATCGCCTCGCCATTCGCGGCCAGCACGCCCTCGGCCACGGTCTGGGCAAGCTTGGCGATATCGGCGGGCGCGGTGTTCGCGGTGTCGAGCCCCTTGAGGAACTCGACCTTCGCCCGCGCCGCCTCTGCCTTGGCGCGGATCTGGGCAATGCCGTCCTGCTTTGCCGCCAGCGCCTCGGTCAGGTCGGCGACCTTCGCCCGCGCCGCGGCGAGGGCGGGCGAGACGACATCCTCGGCCGCGGGCTGGCGCTCGTCGATCAGCGTGACGGCGCCGATCGCAAGCCCCGTTCCGGTGACGCGCAGCCCGGCCGGATCGGTGCCGTCGGGCAGGTTCGGCACCAGGATCTCGCCGCCCGCGGGCACCGCGACGGTGCGGGTGACCTGCGCCCCCTCGGGGAAAAGGGTGACGGCGGTGACGGTGGCGGGCAGTGCGACCGGGGCCGCGAAGAGCGCCGCGGGGGCGGTGGATGCAAGAAGCGCGATGAAAAGGGAACGCATGGAAACTCCTCCGACTTTCCCGCGCAGGGTCGCCGGGGGGCAGTGCAAAAGCAAGAGGGCGCCGTGTCACGGCGCCCTCACGTTCAGGTCAGAGGATGGAGAGGAAGGACCGGCCCTGCGCTTGCGCTCCGGGCGTTCGCCAAAGGCACCCGGCCCTCGCTTGCGCTCCGGGCGTTCGCCGCTTCAAACGCTCCACCGGAGCGTTTGATCGGGGTGCATGGCACCCCGACCGCGGCTCACCCCTTCTTCAGGCAACGATTGCCGAGGGTTTCGGCGATCTGCACTGCGTTCAGCGCCGCGCCCTTGCGCAGGTTGTCCGACACGCACCACAGGTTGATGCCGTTGTCGATCGTGCTGTCCTGGCGGATGCGCGAGATGAAGGTGGCATAGTCGCCCACGCATTCCTTCGGCGTGATGTAGCCACCGTTCTCGCGCTTGTCGATCACCATGACACCGGGCGCCTCGCGCAGGATGTCGCGCGCCTCGTC
The DNA here is from genome assembly GCF_003664585.1 of Paenirhodobacter hankyongi. Taxonomy (GTDB): domain Bacteria; phylum Pseudomonadota; class Alphaproteobacteria; order Rhodobacterales; family Rhodobacteraceae; genus Rhodobacter; species Rhodobacter hankyongi. The sequence continues at coordinate 242,393 of NZ_RCHI01000004.1, read as the reverse complement.
CTCGTCGAGGAACTCCTCGAACTCGATGTTCACCGCTTCCGAATGGCCGACGAAGACCGGCACGCGCACGCAGGTCGCGGTCAGCTTGATCTTCGGATCGACGATCTTCTTCGTCTCCGCGACCATCTTCCACTCTTCCTTGGTCGAGCCGTCTTCCATGAAGACGTCGATGTGCGGGATCACGTTGAAGGCGATCTCCTTGGTGAACTTCTTCGGCGGCACGTCCGAGGTCGGGTTGTAGACGGCCTTGGTCTGATCCCAGAGCTCGTCCATGCCTTCCTTGCCCGCGCCCGAGACCGACTGATAGGTCGCGACGACGACGCGCTTGATCTTGGCGCGGTCATGCAGCGGCTTCAGCGCAACGACGAGCTGCGCGGTCGAGCAGTTCGGGTTCGCGATGATGTTCTTGTTCTTGTACATCTCGACCGCTTCCGGGTTCACTTCCGGAACCACCAGCGGGATCTCCGGGTCGTAGCGGTAGAGCGACGAGTTGTCGATCACCACGCAGCCCTGCGAGGCGGCGATCGGCGCATACTTCTTCGTCGGCTCCGAGCCGATGGCAAAGAGCGCGATGTCATAGCCCGTGAAGTCGAAGCCTTCGATGTCTTTGGTCTTCAGGGTTTTGTCGCCGTAGCTGACCTCAGTGCCAAGGCTCCGGCGCGAAGCCAGAGCGACAACCTCATCAGCAGGAAACTCGCGCTCGGCGAGAATGTTCAGCATTTCGCGGCCCACATTGCCCGTGGCGCCCGCGACGACGACTTTATAGCCCATCTTGGGACCTCCATGCTCAAAGCAGGCAGGCCATATCGGAAAAGCGATGGCTTGGGAAGCGATTTGCGCTCAAATCACGCGGCTGATGCGCGAATCCCGCGCCATCAGATCCGCGACAAATCGCGCCTCGGCGGAAAAGTCATGCGGCACCTGCTCGGCCGTGCGCCGGCCGGAGAGCGAGAGCGAGGCGAAGAAGTCGAAGCCGAAGAGGGTGAGGCGCGACAGCTCCGAGCGCGCGAAAAGCTCGATCAGCATCGCCCCGGTCGTCGGTTGCGCGTCCAGCCGTGCCTTCAGCCCGGCATAGTCGGCGCGCGGATGCAGGTAGAACCCCGGGCTCGTCGCCGTTTCCCAGTCGAGCCGCTTGCGCTTGTGGCTCATCCACAGATAGCGGCCGGGATGCAGACGGGCGCGGTCGGCGGCCGGCAGCGCGGTCGCGAGCGCCAGCCAGTCGGTGCGGGTGCCGTGGCTTTGCGCCGCGGGCATCGGCGCGCGGTTGATCCGCACCACGAGGTCATGTCCGTCGATCGCCGCGCCGTGCTGCGTCCCGGCGAGCGAGCGCGCATTGCCGACAAGCGCCACCGAACGGCCGGCAAGCGCGGCCAGCAGCGCCGCCTGCGGCACCGACAGCGCGGCAAGCGGCGCCTCGCGGCGCAGGGTGCGGGCGAGAAGGAAGCCGAGCCGGGTCATGCCAGCAGGTCGCGATAGAGCGCGACCAGCGCCGCGGCCTCGGTCTCGATGCGGAAGCGCGCCTCGACATGGGCGCGGGCGGCCTCGGCCGCCGCCGCGCGGCGGGCGGCATCGTCGAGGAAGGGCGCGCAGGCGGCGGCCAGCGCCGGGATGTCGTCCGGATCGACCAGCGCGCCGGTCTCCGGCGTCACGATCTCCTCGAAGGCGCCGACGCGGGTCGCCACCACCGGCACGCCGCAGGCCATCGCCTCGAGCGGGGTCAGGCCGAAGCCCTCCCACCGCTGCGGCGCGACGTAGAGGTCCAGCACGCGATACCAGTCAGCCATCCGGTCGACGGTGACCTCGGGCGGGAAAAGGATGCGGTTTTCCAGCCCTGCCTCCTTCACCTTCGCCTTCAGCCCGTCGAGGAAGGCCCCCTGCCCCTCGGTCGCGCGGCCCATCACCAGGGCGGTGACGCCGGGCCGGGTCGGCAGCAGCGACAGCATCGCGCCGACGAAGGCATCGGTGCCCTTCTGCGCGCGGATCCGGCCATAGCAGCCGACCAGCACCCCCTCGGGCAGGCCGAGCCGGGCGCGCAGCGCGGCGCGGCTGCGCGGCGGGGTGAAGCCCTGGGTGTCGATGCCGTGCAAGATCACATGCGCCGGGCGCTCGAGATAGGCCGCAGTGCGCGACGAGGTGGCGACGACGTCGTCCATCTGCCCGATCAGCCATTTCGTATAGCCGGTGTGGCGGCGCTGGCTGGCCGAGGTGAAGAGAAGTTTCAGCTCCATCCCGAAGAGGCGTTTCAGCGCCAGCCCCAGCAGCATCTCGGTGTTGCGCCGCGCGTGCCAGACCCGGCGCCGGCGCGGCAGCAGCGGCAGGCGCCAGACGGGCACATGCGGCAGCGCGGCGGGCAGGCCCGGGCCGGTGGTGACGATGCCGATCATCCGCGCCTGCACCGGCACCAGCCGCGCGATGGTGGCGGTGACCCCCGACAGGCGGCGTTTCAGGTTCGGTGCGATGACCTCGATCGGGTCGGGAAGGGACGTCTTCATGCGGTCTTTCTAGTCGAGTGCCACGGGCTTGTCTGCCGCGAAGAGATAGAAGGCAAGCGAGAGCACCAGCGGCACGAGGAAGAACAGGAACAGCATGCCATAGGCGAAGGTCACATCGCCCCCGGCCGAGGCCGCGCGGAACAGCGGCGCGGTGCCGAATTGCGCCACCGCGATGCCGCCGATCGACATCAGGTTCAGCACCGTCATGCCCCGCCCGACCAGATGCGCCGGGAAGAAGGCGCGGCCATGCGCCATCAGCACCGGGTAGGAGCTGCCGAAGAACCCCACCGCGGCCAGCGCCACGGCGCCGCCGACCAGCGACATCCCGGGCATCGCGACCAGCACGGCGAGCGCCAGGCACAGGCACAGGTTGCCCACCAGAACCACGCGCTTGTGGCTGCCAAGGATGCGGTCGGCCGGCCCGTAGACGAAATTGCCCAGCACCATGGCAAGGCTCATCGCCAGCGTGACATGGCCGATGGTCAGCGCATCGGCGCCATGCACCTCGCCCGCCCAGGGCCCGGCCCAGAGGCCGCGGATGCCGGCCGAGGCGGCATTGTTGGTGAAGGCAAGCGGCAGGATCAGCAGGAAGCCCGGATTGCGCAGCACGTCGAGAAGCGAGCCGCGGCGGGCGTCATGGCCGCCCTCGCGTGCCGGGTCGCGCGCAAAGATCGCGAGCCCCGCCGCGACGACCAGCGTCGCCGCCATCAGCCCCCACATCACCGCGCGCCAGCCCCAGGCCTCGACCGCCGCCGCCATCGGCGCCGCGCCGAGGATGTTGCCCAGACTGCCGCCGCCCAGAAGCGCCGCGGCCAGGATCGAGAACAGCGCCGGGCGGAAGGCATGGGCGACGACGTAATAGCCGGCCATCAGCACCGGCGAGCAGCCGAACCCCAGAAGCGCCATCGCCAGATGGATCTGCACCGCCCCCTGCGCCGTGGCGAAGAGCGCCGCGCCGCCGGCGCCGCCAAGGCCCAGAAGCAGCGCCGTCGTCATCCGCGGCCCGAAACGGTCGAGCGCGGTGCCCACCGGGATCTGCATCGCCGCGAAAGCCGCGAACCAGAAGCCGAGCGCCAGCGCCAGCTCTTCGGCGCTGATCCCGAGATCCGCCCCCAGAACCGGCGTCAGCACCGCCAGGAACACCCGGTAGAACTGGCTCAGCACATAGGCGGCCAGCAGAAAGACGATGGTCATGCGCATGGTTTCCTCCCCCAGCCCGGCGAGGCTGACCGATGCCGCCGCGCGGTGCAAGGGGGCGGCTTGCCTGCACGGGCCGAACGCGACAGGATGGACACAGGAGGAGCCCATGGACCTGACACGCGCCACGCTGCGGCTTTATTACGGCAAGCTGGTCTTCGGGCCGGGCAAGGCCGACCTGCTTCAGGCGATCTCCGAGGAGGGCTCGATCTCGGCCGCCGGGCGGCGGATGGGGATGAGCTACAAGCGTGCCTGGTCTCTGGTCGAGGAGATGAACGACGCCTTTGCCGAGCCCCTGGTGCTGAGTGCGCGCGGCGGCGCGCACGGTGGCGGCGCGCAGCTGACTGCCACGGGTCAGGCGGTTCTGGCCGAATATCGCGCCCTGCTCGCCCGACTTCTTGCGGACGGCGCGGGCGAGATTGCGGCGATCGGCGCACGGCTGCGCGACGGCGCGGCAGAGGCCCAGGAAAGGGATATTCCCGATGAGAAATAACGCTTGCCGCCAGCCGCGAGCGGTGGTTATGGTCGCGCAAACATAACGCGACCCGGAGGTCCCCATGCGTCTCGCATCCCTCGCCCTCGGCCTGCTGCTGGCCGGCGCGACCCCTGTTCTTGCTGCCGATCCGGTGATCTTCGCCGCCGCCTCGATGAAGACCGCGCTGGACGAGATCGCCACCGAGTTCACCGCCGAGACCGGCACCAAGCCGGTGATCTCCTATGCCGGGAGTTCCGCGCTGGCGAAGCAGATCGACGCCGGCGCACCCGCTGACATGTTCATCTCGGCCTCGGTCGCCTGGATGGACGATGTCGAGAAGGCCGGCATGGTGCTGCCCGACAGCCGCAAGGACCTGCTCGGCAACACGCTGGTGCTGGTCTCGGACAGCGAGGCGCCGGTCGATCTGCCCAAGCTGCCCGAGGTGCTCGGCGATCACAAGCTGGCCATGGCGCTGGTGGATTCCGTGCCGGCGGGCCAGTATGGCAAGGCCGCGCTGACCTTCATGGGCCTGTGGGACAAGGTCGAGCCGCAGGTGGCGCAGGCCGACAACGTGCGCGCGGCGCTTGCCCTCGTCGCGACCGGCGAGGCGCCCTATGGCATCGTCTACAAGACCGATGCCGCGGCCGAACCGAAGGTGCATGTCGTCGCCACCTTCCCCGAAGACAGCCACAAGCCGATCACCTATCCTGTCGCGCTGATCAAGGACGGCCCGGCGCCCGCCGAGGCGAAGGCCTTCCTCGACTACCTCGGCACGCCCAAGGCCGTCGCGATCTTCGAGGCCCAGGGCTTCGAGGTGAAATGAGCCGGTGAGCTTTCTCAGCCCGGAAGAATGGACGGCGGTTCTGCTGTCGCTGAAGGTCGCCACGGTCGCCGTGGCGGCCTCGCTGCCGTTCGGCATCGGCGTGGCGCTGCTGCTCGCCCGCAGCCGGCTGCCCGGGCTGTGGCTGCTCAATGCGCTGGTGCATCTGCCGCTGATCCTGCCGCCGGTGGTGACGGGCTATGCGCTGCTGCTGAGCTTCGGCCGCAAGGGGCCGATCGGCGGCTTTCTCTATGACGTCTTCGGCCTCGTCTTCGCCTTCCGCTGGACCGGCGCGGCGCTCGCGGCCGCGGTGATGGGCTTTCCGCTGATGGTGCGGGCGATCCGGCTCGCCATCGAGGCGGTCGATCCGAAACTGGAACAGGCGGCGGCGACGCTCGGCGCCCCGCGGATCGCGGTCTTCGCCACCGTCACCCTGCCGCTGATCCTGCCCGGGGTGCTGGCCGGCGCGATCCTCGCCTTTGCCAAGGCCATGGGCGAGTTCGGCGCCACCATCACCTTCGTGTCAAACATCCCGGGCCAGACCCAGACCCTGCCCTCGGCGATCTATGCCTTCCTGCAGATCCCGGGCGGCGAGTTGCAGGCGGCGCGGCTGGCCGGGGTCTCGGTCGTGGTGGCGCTTGGCGCGGTGCTGATCTCGGAAGGGGTGGCGCGGCGGGTGGCGAAACGGATCGGGGGCGCGTGATGCTGGAAGTGTCACTTAGCCACGATTTCGGCAGCTTCGCCGTCGATGTCGCCTTCGCCGCGCCTGCCGGCGTCACCGCACTTTTCGGAGCCTCCGGCGCGGGCAAGACCACCGTCATCAACGCCGTCGCGGGCCTCTTCCGCCCGACGCGGGGCCGGGTCGTGGCGCAGGGCGAGGTGCTGCTGGACACAGAGCGCGGGGTGAACCTGCCCGCGCGCCGGCGCCGGGTCGGCTATGTCTTTCAGGAACCGCGGTTGTTCCCGCATCTCTCGGTGCGGTCGAACCTGCTCTATGGCGCCCGCTTCGCGCTGAAGGCCGCGCCCGGGCCGGGCTTCGATCAGGTGATCGAGATGCTCGGCATCGGCGCGCTGCTCGAGCGCCTGCCCGGCGCGCTGTCGGGGGGCGAGAAGGCCCGCGTCTCGATCGGGCGGGCGCTGCTGTCGAAACCGCGGCTCTTGCTGATGGACGAGCCGCTCGCCGCGCTTGACGCCGCGCGGCGCGAGGAGATCCTGCCCTTCATCGAGCGGCTGCGCGACGCTGGGCTGCCCGTTCTCTACGTCAGCCACGCGATCGGCGAGGTGGCGCGGCTCGCCTCGACCGTGGTGCTGCTCGATGCCGGCCGGGTGCTGGCCGCCGGCCCCGCGGCCGAGGTGTTCTCGGACCCCGCGCTGGCCCCGCACCTTGGCGGGGCCGAGGCCGGCACGGTGCTCGTCGCCACCGTGGGCGAGACCGCGCCCGACGGGCTCGTGCGGCTTGACACCGACGCCGGGCCGGTCTGGGTGGCCGAGAGCCCGGGCGCGCCCGGCACCCGGCTGCGGCTGCGGCTCCATGCCTCGGACGTGATCCTGTCGCGCGCGCGCCCCGAGGGGCTGTCGGCGCTGAACATCCTGCCCGGCATCGTCGAGCGGATCGAGCCCGAACCCGGCGGGCGCGCTTTCGTGCGGCTGCGGATGGGACGCGAGGCGGTGCTTGCCCGGCTGACGCAACGCTCGGTCACCGCGCTTGGCCTTGCGCCGGGCGTCGCCTGCCACGCGATCCTGAAGACGGTGGCGGTCAGCCGCGACGATCTGGGCGCGGGCTGACACGAAACGGGGCGCGGAGGGTCTCCCCCGCGCCCCGTCCCGTTCATCCGGGTCAGGCGATCAGGCGTTCAGCGGCTTTGCCTCGACCGTCTCGACACGTTTCGCCTCGACGGTCGCCGGGCCCGCGATCTCGATCCGGCGCGGCTTCAGCGCCTCGGGCACCTCGCGGACAAGGTCGATGTGCAGCATGCCATCGGCATGCGAGGCGCCGGTGACCTTCATGTGGTCAGCGAGCGCGAAGCGGCGCTCGAAGGCGCGGGTGGCGATGCCGCGATGCAGGAAAGTGGTCTCGCCCGCCTCCTCGGCCTTGCGACCGGCGACGATCAGCGCGCCCTCGCGCAGCTCGACGCTCAACTCGTCCGAGCCGAAGCCCGCGACGGCGACGGAGATGCGATAGGCGTTCTCGTCGGTCTTCTCGATGTTGTAGGGCGGGTAGGTCGGCTGCGCCACATCGGCGGCAAGCACCCGATCCATCATGTCGGCGACGCGGTCAAAGCCGACGGTGGCACGGTAAAGCGGCGAAAAATCAAAGGTACGCATGGGTCATCCTCACATGAGCGATGTCGTTGCGCCCGCCCCGACGGGGCCGGGCATGGGGTTCGCCGGGGCCCGTCATGGCACCCCGGTGGTGGCAATCTGGGAAGGAGAACAGCGCGTTTCAAGGCCTGCGCGCGGGGCGTTGCGGCAAAATCCGGCCCCCTCAGGGGCGGACGAACTTCGCCCCGCTGGTGCGGGTTTCCTGCGTCGCGGGGGCGGTATCGCGGCGCGCCATCGCCTCTTCGAGATCGCTGACCCCGTCGACCAGCGCACCGAGCGAGACCGGCTCCTGCCGCAGCTCGGCCTTGGCCGAGACGATCGAGACGATGCGCGGTTCGCCCTCGCGCATGGCAAAGACCGGCGCGCCCGAGGAGCCGAAATCGGCGGCGCAGTTCATCAGCACCACCCCCGCCTCGCGCTTGAGCACCTCGCAGATCGACTGCAGCGCCGGCGCTTCGGCCCGGTCATGGGCATAGGAGACGACACCGACCTGATCCCCCTCGCCCGGCGCGCGGTCGAGCGCGAAGGGCTGCACCTGCGGCAGCCGGATCGGCGCGTCAAGCTGCACGAGGGCAAGATCCCAGGCGACACGGTCGAACCGGTCGGGCCCCTGATAGAGATAGGACGGATGCGCCATCGCACGGCGCGCGCCGCGATAGGCGACCGCCCGGCCATTGCGCCAGCCGGCGCGGAACTCGATCTGCTGGGCCGGGATCATCTGCCCCGAGCGGTGATCGTAGAGGCAATGCGCCGCGGTGAGCACGAGGTCGGGCGCGATCAGCGTGCCAGTGCAGAAACTGCCCCGGCCAAGGTCAAGCCGCCCCACGGCCTCCCAGCCCCGGCTCTCCGCCCCGGTCGCCAGCAGCTTCAGCCCGCTCTCGAAAGCCGCAGCCGGCCCGGCAAGCAGGGCAAAGACGGCAAAGGCTCTGGCAAGGCGGTGCATCGGGCCTCCGTGAAAGGGCTGGGAACAAGTCCAAGTGCTAGGCGCCCCCTGCGGCGAGATTATGGCGTTTTCGAGAGTGCGCGCGGGCAGGGCCCGCCCGTCGCCCAGTCAAGCAGCTCAACCGTGTGCACCACCGGCACCTCGGTGCCCGAGCCGATCTGCAGCATGCAGCCGATGTTGCCCGCGGCGATCACCTGCGGCGCCTGCGCCTCAAGCGTGGCGACCTTGCGCCGCTTCAGCTCGGCCGAGATCTCGGGCTGCAGCAGGTTGTAGGTGCCGGCCGAGCCACAGCACAGATGGCTGTCGAGCGGCTCGACCACCTCGAAGCCCGCCGCGCGCAACAGATCCTTCGGCGCGGTCTTCACCTGCTGGCCGTGCTGCAAAGAACAGGCGGCGTGATAGGCGACGCGCAGCCCCTTCGGCGCGCCCTGAGGCAGGCCGGCACGGGCCAGGAACTCGGTCACGTCGCAGGCAAGGCCCGCGACCTGCCCCGCCTCTGCCGCCAGCGGATCGCCCCGGAACATGTGGCCGTAATCCTTCACCGTCGTGCCGCAACCCGAGGTGTTGATGATGATCGCGTCAAGCGGCCCGGCGGCGCCATAGGCGCGGATGTTCGCCGCCGCCTGCGCATGGGCCTCGCCCGCCCGGCCCATGTGATGGCTGAGCGCCCCGCAGCAGCCCAGCCCGCGCGGCACCACCACCTCGCAGCCGATCCGGCGCAGCAGGCGGATGGTCGCGTCGTTGATGTCGGTGTCAAGCGCGCGCTGCGCGCAGCCGATCTGCAGCGCCACGCGAAAGCGCCGCGTCCCTTCGGCGGCAAAGACCTGCGGGCGGTCGTTCGGGCTTGGCCGCGGCAGGCGCGCGGGCGCCATCTCGAGCATCGCGCGCAACCGCGCATCGGGCAGATGGCGGGCGAACGGCCGGGCCAGCCGCGCCGCGTGCAGCGCCAGCCGGAAGCGGCCCGGATAGGGCACGAGCTTCGCCAGCACGAAGCGCAGCGCACGCTCGTGCCAGGGCCGGCGGAAGGTGCGCTCGACATGGGCGCGGGCATGGTCGACCAGATGCATGTAATGCACGCCCGAGGGGCAGGTCGTCATGCAGGCAAGGCAGCCGAGGCAGCGGTCGATGTGGCGCGCGGTCTTCGCATCCGCCGGCCGGCCGCTCTCCAGCATCTCCTTGATCAGATAGATCCGGCCGCGCGGACTGTCGAGCTCGTCGCCCAGCACCTGATAGGTCGGGCAGGTGGCGGTGCAGAAGCCGCAGTGCACGCAGGCGCGCAGGATCTCGTTCGCGCGTGCGATGCCCGGGTCGGCCAGCTGCTCAGGGGTGAAGGAGGTCTGCATCAGCCGGCCCTTTCCGGATCGAGAATGCCGCGCGGATCGAAACGCGCCCGCAGCGCGCGGCTCAGCGCGGCGACGGCGGGCGCCTCGGGCTCTGCGCGGGGCGCGCGACCGCGCAGGCAGGTGGCGTGGCCGGTATAGGGCGCAGCGCGCGCCCGGGCATCCGTGCCCTCGGGCAGCAGCGCCCAGATCAGCCCGCCACCCCAGTCGAGCACCACCTCGCCGTCCAGCCGCGCCGCGATCGCCGCCGCCTCGGAGGGCTTCACCGAAAACCGCCAGATGTCACCCGTGCGGCCATGGAAGGGCTGCACCTCGGCCAGATCGCGCCAGATCGCGGCCGAGCCCTCGCGCTCGATCCGCGCCCCCCAGGGCGCAAGCAATGCCGCCAGCCGCCCGGCGCGATACTCGACCGATCCCGCCAGCCCCTCGAGGCGCACCACCGCCCCCTGCCCCGGCAGCCAGCCCGCCCCCGACACATCGAAGGGCGAGGCCAGCGCCGCGGCCAGCACCCGCCCGGCCTCGGAAAGCGGCACCTCGGCCCGCACCGTCGCCTGGGCAGGCGCCGCCGGCAGCAGCTTGAAGGCCACCTCGCTCAACACCCCGAGCCGACCGCCACTGCCCGCCAGCAGCTTGACCAGATCATAGCCTGTGACGTTCTTCATCACCCGCCCGCCGGCCTGCACCGCAATGCCCGCACCATCGACGAAACGCAGCCCGATCAGGCTGTCGCGGCAGGCCCCGGCCTGAACCCGCCGCGGCCCCGAGACATTCGCGGCGGCGACCCCGCCAATCGTGCTCTCCCCCGCAAGGCCCAGAAGCGCCCCCCAGCGGGGCGGCTCGAAGGGCAGGCGCTGCCCCTCGGCGGCCACCGCGGCCTCGATCTCGGAAAGCGGCGTGCCCGCCCCGGCGATCAGCGTCAGCGCCCCGGGCTCGTAAAGCCGGACGCCCGAGATCGCGACCTCGAGCCGCGCCCCGGCCCCGACCTCGCCCCGCGTGCCGCCGCCCACCACGCGCAAGGGCGCGCGCGCGCCCCGCACCGCCTCGACCAGCTCCGCCTCGCTTTCGACCCGCATCGCCCCTGCTTTCATCTTGGCCCAAATACCTCGGGGTCCGGGGCAGCGCCCCGGGACGCCCCGCCCGCGCGCCGCCCGGCACTTGCAGCGAGCGGAAACACCTTGGCCGGGTTCAACAGCCAGGGCGGATCGAAGACATCCTTCACCCGCATCTGCGCCTCCAGATCGGCGGCGGTGAACTGCACCCCCATCAGGTCGCGCTTCTCGACGCCCACGCCATGCTCGCCGGTCAGACAGCCGCCCGCCGCCACGCACAGCTTCAGGATCTCCGCCCCCAGGGCCTCGGCCCGCTCCTGCTCGCCCGGAGCGTTGGCATCATAGAGAATCAGCGGGTGCATGTTGCCGTCGCCCGCGTGGAACACATTCGCCACCTCGAGCCCGAAGTCGCGACCAAGCGCCGCGATGCCGCGCAGCACCTCGGGCAGCGCGCTCACCGGGATCGTGCCGTCAAGGCAGATGTAATCGCCCTTCTGCCCCATCGCGCCGAAGGCCGACTTGCGGCCAAGCCAGATCCGCCGCGCCTCCTCGGCATCGCGCGCCTCGCGGAACTCGACCGGATCGTGGCGCAGGGCGATCTCGCGGATCAGGCCCAGCTGCTCGGCGATCTCGTCCGGGCTGCCCTCGCATTCGACGATCAGCAGCGCCTCGCAGTCGGGATAACCCGCGGCGCAGAAGGCCTCGGTCGCCTCGATGCAGGGGCGATCCATGAACTCGATCGCCACGGGCAGGATGCCGGCGCGGATGATGTCGGCGACACAGGCGCCGGCGATCTCGTTCGCGGCAAAGCCGATCAGCACCGGCCGCGCGCCCTCGGGTTTCGGCAGGATGCGCAGCACCGCCTCGGTGACGACGCCCAGCTGCCCTTCCGAGCCGCACACGACACCAAGCAGATCAAGCCCCGCGGCATCGCAGAAGGGACCGCCCAGCTCGATCACCTCGCCCGCACCGGTGACCAGGGTGACGCCGAGCAGGTTGTTCGTCGTCACCCCGTATTTCAGGCAATGCGCGCCGCCCGAATTCATCGCGATGTTGCCGGCGATGGCGCAGGCAAGCTGGCTCGAGGGATCGGGGGCATAGAACCAGCCCTCGCCCTCGATCGCCGCGGTGACCGACAGGTTCGTGCGCCCGGCCTCGACCCGGATGAAGCGGTTCTCGAAATCGACCTCGAGCACCCGGGTCATCCGCGCGAGCCCCAGCACCACGGAATCGGCCGTGGGCATGGCGCCCCCCGCCAGCGAGGTGCCGGCGCCGCGCGGCACCACCGGCACCCCCTCCGCGGTGCAGACCCGCAACACCGCCGCCACCTCGGCCGTCGTGCGCGGAAGCACCACCGCGAGCGGCGCACAGCGCCAGGCCGAGAGCGCATCGCATTCATAGGCGCGCGTCTCGGCCGGGTCGTCGATCACAGAATCGGCGGGCAGCACCGCGCGCAGCCGCGCCACGATCTCTTGCTTGCGCGCGAGCACGCGCGCGGCTGGCACCGGCATATCCATGCGATCTCCTCCACTGGTAAAAAATTATAACCAGTTATCGCATGAATCAAGCCAGAGCGTGCAGGAACCCCAGAATGCAAGACCCCGCCGGCTGCGACGCAGCGGCGGGGTCCTGAAACGGAAACCGGCCCCACGCGGGGGCCGGAGAATTCTGGTGGGCGATAACGGATTTGAACCGCTGACATCTTCGATGTGAACGAAGCGCTCTACCGCTGAGCTAATCGCCCGGTGGAGTGGCTTCTAGCGTCACTCCTCGGCCTCTGCAAGAGGGGCCTCGTCGGTTTTTTCGCCCTTCTTGCCACCGGCTTCGATCCGCTTCAGCTTGATCTGCAGCAGATCGCCGTCCTTGCCGGCCTGCTTGGTCACGCGCAGCTTGCCAAGCGGCGGAATGGCCAGGCTTTCGCCATTGGCCAGCGCCTCGCCCAGAACCTGCAGCACGGCTTCGGTGACATCGCGCACCTTGCCCTTCTTCACCCCGGCGGCAAGCGCGACGCGCTCGACGAAGTCCTTCTTGCGGACCACGAGGCTTGCACCGGCGTCCTCCGCCTGTGCCGAATCGGCCTCGTCCGCCGCCATTTCGGCCTGCGCGTCGTCCTCGACAAGATCTTGCATCATGGAACTGGTCATCTGCGCCTCTCGCAACTGATTCGGAATAAGACTACGGTGCAAAAATACGCCGAACCAGTGCTGACGCAGCATGGCATCGGCAATTTTTTCTTGCGGCCGCGGCATGAATTCTTGACCGGGGGGAAAGTTGCCCGCAGGCTTGAGGAACTACCAGACATAGCCATCAAGGAGTTCCGATGCGCAAACTGTTTCTGACGGCTGCCGCGCTGTCTTTCGCTGCTCCCGCGGCGTTTGCCGGCGGTTACGAAAAGCCCGTGATCGAAGCCGAACCCGTGGTCGTCGCCGCGCCGTCGACCAGCAACCCGGCGCTGGTCGTGCCCGCCGTCCTGCTGCTCGCGATCGCCGTCGCCGCCGGCGGCTCGTCGAGCAGCTCGACCGGCGGTTCCGGCAGCTGATCGCTCTGATCGGATCGCCTCGTTCGGATCCGGCTGAAACGAAAACGCGCCCCTCGCGGGGCGCGTTCTCCTTTTTCCGGGGGCAGGCCCGCGCTCAATGCGCGGTGGCCACCTGACCTTCGCGGGCAGCAAGGGCCGCAGCCGCAGCAGCGGCCTCCTCGGCCTCCTCGTCCCATTCGATCGGCTCGGGCATCCGCACCAGCGCACGCGGCAACACCTCGCGCACATGGCTGACCGGGATGATCGTCAGCCCCTCTTTCACGTTCTCGGGGATGTCGATCAGGTCCTTCTCGTTCTCCTCGGGGATCAGCACGGTCTTGATGCCGCCGCGCAGCGCGGCAAGCAGCTTCTCCTTGAGACCGCCGATCGGCAGCACATTGCCGCGCAGCGTCACCTCGCCGGTCATCGCGATGTCCTTGTGCACCGCAATGCCGGTCAGCACCGAGACGATCGAGGTGACCATCGCAATGCCCGCGCTCGGCCCGTCCTTCGGCGTCGCACCCTCGGGAACGTGGACGTGGATGTCGACCTTCTCGAACTTCGTCGGCTTGATGCCAAGCTCGGGCGCGATCGAGCGCACGTAGCTCGACGCCGCCTCGATCGATTCCTTCATCACATCCCCGAGCTTGCCGGTGGTCTTCATCCGCCCCTTGCCGGGCAGCTTCAGCGCCTCGATCTGCAGCAGATCGCCCCCGACCGAGGTCCAGGCAAGCCCGGTCACCACGCCGACCTGGTCTTCCTTCTCGGCCAGACCATAGCGGAAACGCTTCACGCCGAGGTAATCCTCGAGCTTCGCGCCATCGACGGTGACGGATTTGACCGTGCCCTTCGACTTCAGGATCTCGGTCACCGCCTTGCGCGCCAGCTTGGCGATGGCGCGTTCGAGCGAGCGCACCCCCGCCTCGCGGGTGTAATAGCGCACGATGTCGCGCAGCGCCTCGTCGGTGACGGTGAACTCGGTCTTCTTCAGCCCGTTCGCCTTCGTCTCCTTGTCGACAAGGTGCTGGCGCGCAATCTCGATCTTCTCGTCCTCGGTGTAGCCCGAGAGCGGGATGATCTCCATCCGGTCCATCAGCGGTTCGGGCATGTTGTAGCTGTTCGCCGTGGTGATGAACATCACGTTGGACAGGTCATACTCGACCTCGAGATAGTGGTCGACGAAGGTGCCGTTCTGTTCCGGATCCAGCACCTCGAGCATCGCCGAAGCCGGATCGCCACGGAAGTCCTGCCCCATCTTGTCGATCTCGTCGAGCAGGATGAGCGGGTTCGTGGTCTTCGCCTTCTTCAGCGCCTGGATGATCTTGCCGGGCATCGAGCCGATATAGGTGCGCCGGTGACCGCGGATCTCGCTCTCGTCGCGCACGCCGCCAAGCGAGATGCGGATGAACTCGCGCCCCGTCGCCTTGGCGACCGAGCGGCCGAGCGAGGTCTTGCCGACGCCGGGCGGGCCGACGAGGCACAGGATCGGCCCCTTCAGCTTGTCAGACCGCGCCTGCACGGCGAGGTATTCGACGATCCGCTCCTTGACCTTCTCGAGGCCATAGTGATCGGCGTCGAGCACCTTCTCGGCGGCGGCGAGATCCTTCTTCACCCGGCTCTTCACGCCCCACGGCAGGCTCAGCAGCCAGTCGAGATAGTTGCGCACCACCGTCGCCTCGGCCGACATCGGCGACATCGACTTCAGCTTCTTCAGCTCGCCCTCGGCCTTTTCGCGGGCCTCCTTGGAGAACTTCGTGGCGCGGATCTTCTCCTCGAGCTCGTTGAGCTCGTTCTGGCCTTCCTCGCCGTCGCCCAGCTCGCGCTGAATGGCCTTCATCTGCTCATTCAGGTAATATTCCCGCTGGGTCTTCTCCATCTGCGACTTGACGCGCGACTTGATCTTCTTCTCGACCTGCAGGACGGAAACCTCGCCCTGCATCAGGCCATAGACCTTCTCGAGCCGCGTGCTGACGTCGAGCGTCTCGAGCAGCTCCTGCTTGGCCTTCACCTCGAGCCCGAGATGGCCGGCGACGAGATCGGCCAGCTTGTCGGCCTCCTGCGTCTCGGCAACGGCGGCCAGCGCCTCCTCGGGGATGTTCTTCTTGATCTTCGCGTAGCGCTCGAATTCCTCGGCGACCGAACGCAGCAGCGCGCGGATCGTCTCGGTGTCGCCCTCGGTCTCTTCGAGCACCTCGGCCTCGGCCTCGAAATAGGCGTCATTGGGCAGGAAGTCCGCGATGCGCACGCGGGTGCGCCCCTCGACGAGCACCTTCACGGTGCCGTCGGGCAGCTTGAGCAGTTGCAGGACATTGGCCAGCACGCCGGTGCGGAAGATCCCCTCCGTCGTGGGCTCGTCCACCGCCGGGTCGATCTGGCTCGCAAGCAGGATCTGGCGATCATCCGCCATCACCGCCTCGAGCGCCCGGACGGATTTCTCCCGGCCGACGAACAGCGGGACGATCATGTGCGGAAACACCACGATGTCGCGCAGCGGCAGGACGGGATAGGTGGTCGAGAGGGTCTCGGTCATCATCATTCCTCTTTGGCGAAAGGGCACCGGCCCCGCCCCTGCGGCAGCCCCGGCCCTTCCCGGTTTGACCATATCTAGGGGTGAGGCAGGCCCGCTTCAACCAGCGCACCGGCGGACCGCGTCACGTCTCCTTTACATTGCAGGCAGGCCGGCGCCGGGGCAAGCCCGGATCGGCAGCGGGGATCAGCGCGGCAGCACCAGTTCGGCGCACAGCCCGCCAAGCCGCGCGCTCTCGCCAAGCCGCAGGCTGCCGCCGTGGCGGCGCATCACGTCGGCAGCGATCGACAGCCCGAGCCCCACCCCCGGCCCGCGGTCCTGATTGCGCGACGGGTCGAGCCGGGCGAAGGGGCGCAAGGCCTCCTCGCGTCGCTCGGGCGGGATACCGGGGCCGTCGTCCTCGACGAGGATCCGCACCGCCTTCGGCGACAGCACGACCGAGACCTCGGCGCGCGTGCCATAGCGCACGCCGTTGCCGATCAGGTTCTCGAGCGCGCGGCGGATCGCGTCGGGGCGGGCGGTGATCTCGACCTGACCGGGGCCCGGACAGGCAGTCAGCGCCACCTGCTGCCCGGCGCGTTCGGCATCCTCGACCACCCGCGCGACCAGCCGGCAGGGGTCGATCCGCTCGGGCTCGCCCGCCGTCGCCCCCTCGCGCGCGAAATCGAGGAAGGCATCGACAAGCTTGCCCATCTCGGCCACGTCGCGCTCCATCGCGGCGATCTCGTCGCGGGTCTCGTCATCCTCGGGCAGCATCGACAGCCCCAGCCGCAGCCGGGTCAGCGGCGTGCGCAGGTCGTGGCTGATCCCCGACAGCATCAGCGTGCGCTGCTCGATCTGCCGGATGATGCGGGCGCGCATGTCGACGAAAGCCGCGCCCGCGGTGCGCACCTCGGTGGCGCCGGACGGATGATAGGGCACCACCTGCCCCTTGCCGAAGGCATCGGCCGCGCGCGCCAACCGCTGGATCGGGCGCAGCTGATTGCGCAGGAAGATGAAGGCGATCACCGTCATCAGCAGCGACACCACGACCATCAGCACCAGCAGCTGATGCGGGTTCGAGGCCGAGACCCAGGCACGCTGGAAGGTGATCCGCTCCACCCCCCAGGGGGTGTCGACCAGGAGCTTGACGCGCGAGCCCTCGCTCAGGTCGATCGCGCGCAGATCGGCGACGCCCGCCCGGATCGTGTCGATCACCACGATGCCGGTCAGGTCGGTGAAGGGGCGCTGGTCGGAGGTGATCTGGTCTTCCGGATCTTTCGCCGGCAACTCGACCTGCAACCCCAGCGGTTCGGCCAGATCGCCGATCACCGCCTGCGCCGCGGCCAGCGACGGCGCCGCCTCGACCCGGTCGACGACCAGCGCGATCTCGCGCAGCATCGAGGCTGTCATCTGCCGCGTCACCCGCTCGAAATGGCGCTGGATGAAGACCACCGAGACGACAAGCTGGATGGTGACCACCGGCAAAATCAGGATCAGCGCGGCCCGCCCGTAAAGCCCGCGCGGCATGATCTGTTTGAGCCAGTCGAATTTCATGGCAGAACCCTAGCCGGACGGACGGCAGAGAGGAAGCGGAAGATGGCGATGGAACGGCTCGAGGCGGGGCTGCGGCGGATCGTGGCGCCGAACCCCTCGCCGATGACGCGCGACGGCACCTGCAGCTATGTGCTCGGCACCGGGGCGGTGGCGGTGATCGACCCGGGCCCGGCCGATGCGGGCCATCTGCGCGCGATTCTCGACGGGCTAGATCTGGGCGAGCGGGTGGCGGCGATCCTCGTCACCCATGCCCATCTCGACCATTCCCCGGGCGCGCGCCTGCTCGCCGAGGCAACCGGCGCGAAGGTCCATGCCTTCGGCCCGCCCGAGGCCGGCCGTTCCGAGGTGATGGCGCGGCTGGCGGCCGAGGGGCTGGCCGGCGGCGGCGAGGGCGTCGAT
The DNA here is from genome assembly GCF_003664585.1 of Paenirhodobacter hankyongi. GTDB lineage: Bacteria > Pseudomonadota > Alphaproteobacteria > Rhodobacterales > Rhodobacteraceae > Rhodobacter > Rhodobacter hankyongi. The sequence goes on along the minus strand of NZ_RCHI01000004.1, from coordinate 224,775 downwards.
CGCGCCTTCCGCCCCGATGTGACGCTGACCGATGGCGAGGAGATCGGCGCCGGCGACTGGCAGGTGACGGCGCTGCACACGCCCGGGCATTTCTGCAACCACCTCAGCTTTGCCTGGGGCGATGCGCTGTTCTCGGGCGACCATGTGATGGGCTGGGCCTCGACGCTGATCTCGCCGCCCGATGGCGATCTGGGCGACTATTTCCGCTCGCTCGAGCGCCTCGCGGCGCGCGAGTGGCGGGTGTTCTACCCGGGCCATGGTGCGCCGGTCGAGGCGACGGCCCCGCGCCTGAGCGCGCTCGCCGCGCACCGGCGCGACCGCAGCGCGCAGATCCTTGCCGCGCTCGAGGCCGGGCCGGCGACGGTTGCGGCGCTGACCGCGGCGATCTACACCGATACGCCCGCCGCCCTGATGTCCGCCGCCGCCCGCAACGTCTTTGCGCATCTCGTTGAAATGACGTCACAAAATGACGTGTCGCCGGACGGTGCCTTGTCCCCTTCAGCGCGCTTTGCACGGCGCTGACGGAAACGGCAAAAAACGCGCATGTCCCCCTTGCGCCAGTGTCACGCGGCCTTTATAGAACGGCGCGTGTTCCGGCGTAGCTCAGCGGTAGAGCAGTTGACTGTTAATCAATTGGTCGTAGGTTCGATCCCTACCGCCGGAGCCAGATCCCCCTGTCAGGGATGCACGCATGACAGATACCGTGTTCCGGCGTAGCTCAGCGGTAGAGCAGTTGACTGTTAATCAATTGGTCGTAGGTTCGATCCCTACCGCCGGAGCCAAGAATTCCCGAGACAGGACAGACTTGTCGCGGGATCCGCAGCCGGTCGGGCTGCACGCCGCCGCCCCCGAAAGCGCTGCGCAAGCCGGCACCCCGCCATCGACGTGATGCGCACTCGTTGCAAGCGGGAATGAGCGGCCGTCAAGACTGGCCCATCGTGCGCGCCGCGGCGCAAACCGCATGCCGAAACGGGTCCCTGCCTCGGTCAACGATGCGCAGCCCCGCCCTTGCCCCGGCCGAGCCACAGCACCCCCGCCAGCGCCAGCGCGGCAAACAGCGCCCCCGTCAGGAAGGTCGCCTGTGCGCCGATCCCTTCCCACAGCGCCCCGGCGATCACGCTTGCCAGCAGCAGCGCACCGCCGGTGACAAGGTTGAAAAGGCCAAAGGCGGTGCCGCGCAGCGGCGCCGGCGCGGCATCGGCGACAAGTGCCGACAGCAGCCCCTGCGTCGCGCCCATGTGCAACCCCCAGATCAGCACACCGACCGCGACGCCCCACAGCCCGGGGCCGAGCGCCAGCACGAGATCGGCAAGGATCAGCAGCGCCAGCCCCGCGACCAGCAGGCCGCGCCGGCCGATGCGGTCCGACAGCGCCCCCACGGGATAAGCCGCCAGCGCATAGACGAGGTTCATCCCGACCAGCACCAGCGGCACCAGCGCCGCGGCAAGCCCCGCCTCGGCGGCGCGCAGGATCAGGAAGGCCTCGCTGAACCGCGCCAGGGTGAAGACCGCCGAGACCGCCACCGCCGCCCAGTAGCCGGGCGGCAGCTGCGCCAGCTCGGCGCGCGACAGCGGGTTGCGCGGCGGGCGCCGGTCCTGCCGGGGCGGCTCGTGCACCGCAGTCAGGATCAGCGCAAGCGCCAGGAAGGCCGGGATCACCGCCACCCAGAACACCTTGCTGAAATCATCCGCGAAGAGCGCCATCAGCCCGATCGCCGCCAGCGGGCCGATGAAGGCGCCGACGGTGTCGAGCGACTGGCGCAGCCCGAAGGCCGCGCCGCGCAGCCCCTCGGGCGTCAGATCTGCGATCAGCGCGTCGCGCGGGGCACCGCGGATGCCCTTGCCGACCCGGTCGACGAACCGCGCCGCAACCACCCAGCCGAGCGAGGAGGCGAGCGGAAACACCGGCTTGGTCAGCGCGGCCAGACCATAGCCAAGCGCCGCAAGCTCCTTGCGCCGGCCGATCCGGTCCGACAGCGCGCCGGAGAAGACCTTGGTGATCGCCGCCGTCGCCTCTGCGATGCCCTCGATCACGCCGACTGCGAGCGCGCTCGCGCCAAGCCCCGCGGTCAGATAGATCGGCAGGAGCGCGTGGATCATCTCGGACGAGACATCCATCAGCATCGACACGAAGCCGAGCGCCCAGATCCCCGCCGGCAAGACGCGCCAGCTTCCCGTCCTCGCCGCCGTCTTTGCGCGCATCGCCCGTCTCCTGCTAGACCGATGCCTGCACCCTTAGCACGGCCCAGGCAAGCACGGCATAGCGGCCGCCCTTTGCCGCCGTCACGATCACGAGAAAGCGCCACAGCGGCTCGCGCATCACGCCGGCGGCAAAGGTCAGCGGATCGCCGACGATCGGCAGCCAGGCGCCGAGCAGGCTCCAGTGCCCCCAGCGGCGATACCAGCCCGTCGCCCGGCCGAGCGCCACGCCCGAGACCGGAAACCAGCGCCGGCCGGCATGGCGGATCAGGAAGCGGCCAAGCGCCCAGTTGATCGCGGCGCCCAGGACATTGCCCGCCGTCGCCACCAGCAGCAGCAGCGAAACCGGGTGGCCGCCTGCAAGGATCAGCCCGGTCAGCACCGCCTCGGATTGCGCCGGGATCAGCGTCGCCGCGACCAGTGCCGCAAGAAAGAGGCCCGTCAGCGCCATCCCCCGAACCGCCCCCCCTGCCGATGGTTCCCGCCGGCAGCTCCCGGCGCCCCTTCGTCGCCGAAATCCCCGCCGAAGGCCAGCCCGGCACGCGCCGATCGGCCGCGGCGGAACCCCATCGACCGAACCGGCCGCGGGGCGTAGGCTGGGACCGTTGCAAAAGGAGGATGCGATGCGAACGGTTCTTCTGCTGGCCCTGGTGCTGACGCTTGCCGCCTGCGGCGACAGCGTGCCGCTGGTTCCCTTCATCTGAGCGCAGGAAAAAGGCGGCCCGAGGGCCGCCTTTCGCGTCTTGTCGGTGCCGCGCGGCTTACGCCTGCAGCGGGCGAACGACGATGTCCCCCTCGGCCCGGCTCTTCATCGCCGCCACCGCCGCGATCGAGGCCGCAGCCGTGGTGAAGTAGGGGATGTGGTCGTGCAGCGCCACGGCGCGGATCGAGCGGCTGTCCGAGATCGACTGCGTGCCCTCGGTGGTGTTCATCACCAGCGCGATCTCGCCGTCCTTCAGCCGGTCGACGATGTTCGGCCGGCGCTCGTAGACCTTGTTCACCAGCTCGGAGGCGACGCCCTTCTCCTGCAGCCAGGCATTGGTGCCGCGGGTCGCGACGATGGTGAAGCCCATGCCGATCAGATCGCGCATCGCCTGGGCCAGCTCGTCCGACTTGTCGGCATCCTTGATCGACAGGAACACGCGGCCACTTTCGGGCAGCTTGGTGCCGGCGCCGAGCTGCGCCTTGAGGAAGGCGCGCGGGAAGTTGCGGTCCCAGCCCATGACCTCGCCGGTCGAGCGCATTTCCGGCCCGAGCAGGGTGTCGACGCCCGGGAAGCGGGCGAAGGGCAGCACCGCCTCCTTCACCGAGAACCACGGCGTGATCGGGTCGGCCAGCGTCAGCGAATCGGCCAGCGGGATCGGCGTTTCCGGGCCCACGCCTGCCGGATAGGGCGCGCGGTGCGGGAAGGCCGACATCGGCTCGCCCGCCATCAGCCGTGCCGCGATCGAGGCGATGGCCGAGTCGGTCGCCTTGGCGACGAAGGGCACGGTGCGCGAGGCGCGCGGGTTCACCTCGAGAACGTAGATCACCCCGTCCTTGATCGCGAACTGCACGTTCATCAGGCCGACGACGTTCAGCCCCTTGGCCATCAGCACGGTCTGGCGCTTCACTTCCTCGATCAGCTCGGGAGAGAGCGAATAGGGCGGCAGCGAGCAGGCGGAGTCGCCCGAGTGGACGCCGGCTTCCTCGATGTGCTGCATGATGCCCGCGACATGCACGGTCTCGCCATCCGAAAGCGCGTCGACGTCCATCTCGATCGCGCCCGAGAGGTAGCTGTCGAGCAGCACCGGGCTGTCGCCCGAGACCACCACCGCGGTGGTGATGTAGCGCTTGAGCTGTTCGAGGTCGCGCACGATCTCCATCGCGCGGCCGCCCAGAACGTAGGACGGGCGGATCACCAGCGGATAGCCGACGCGGCCGGCGATCTCGAAGGCCTCGGCCGCCGAATGGGCGATGCCGTTCACCGGCTGCTTGAGACCCAGCTCGTTCAGCAGATGCTGGAAGCGCTCGCGGTCCTCGGCCAGGTCGATCGCGTCGGGCGTGGTGCCGAGGATCGGGATGCCTTCGGCCTCGAGCGCATTCGCGAGCTTCAAGGGCGTCTGGCCGCCGAACTGCACGATCACGCCATGCAGCGTACCGTTCTCCTGCTCGACGCGCAGGATTTCCAGCACCGATTCGAGGGTCAGCGGCTCGAAATACAGACGATCCGAGGTGTCGTAGTCGGTCGACACGGTCTCGGGGTTGCAGTTGACCATGATCGTCTCGTAGCCGGCCTTGCTGAGCGAGAAGCAGGCATGGCAGCAGCAATAGTCGAACTCGATGCCCTGGCCGATGCGGTTCGGGCCGCCGCCGAGGATCACCACCTTCTTGCGATCGGACGGCCGCGCCTCGCATTCGACATCGCCCATCGCCGGGGCTTCGTAGGTCGAATACATGTAGGGGGTCTGGGCCTCGAACTCGGCGGCGCAGGTGTCGATGCGCTTGAACACCGCCTTGACGCCGAGGTTGCGGCGGGCGCGGCGCACCTGCGCCTCGTCGCGGCCGGTGAGCTTCGCAAGACGCTTGTCGGTGAAGCCCATCATCTTCAGCTTGCGCAGACCTTCCTCGGTCAGCGGCAGGCCCGATTTGCGGATCTCGGCCTCGGCATCGACGATCTCGCGGATGCGGGCGAGGAACCAGGGGTCATAGCTGGTCGCCGCCTGGATCTCGTCGTCGCTCAGGCCGTGGCGCATCGCCTGGGCGATGATCCGGATCCGGTCCGGGGTCTGGTGCGACAGCGCCTTGACCACCGCGGCCGTGTCGGGCGCGCCGGGGATCTCGATCTCGTCGAAGCCCGACAGCCCGGTCTCCAGCGACGCGAGCGCCTTCTGCACCGATTCGTGGAAGGTGCGGCCGATCGCCATCGCCTCGCCCACCGATTTCATCGCGGTGGTCAGGTCGGGTTTGGCGCCCGGGAACTTCTCGAAGGCGAAGCGCGGGATCTTGGTCACGACATAGTCGATCGTCGGCTCGAAGCTGGCCGGCGTCACCTTGGTGATGTCGTTGTCGAGCTCGTCGAGGGTATAGCCGATGGCCAGCTTCGCCGCGATCTTGGCGATCGGGAAGCCGGTGGCCTTCGAGGCGAGCGCGGAGGAGCGCGACACGCGCGGGTTCATCTCGATCACGACCATGCGGCCGTCCTTCGGATTGATCGCCCATTGCACGTTCGAGCCACCGGTCTCGACGCCGATCTCGCGCAGCACGGCGATCGAGCCGTTGCGCATGATCTGGTATTCCTTGTCGGTCAGCGTCAGCGCCGGGGCGACGGTGATCGAATCGCCGGTGTGCACGCCCATCGGGTCGACGTTCTCGATGGCGCAGACGATGATCGCGTTGTCCGCCTTGTCGCGGACGACCTCCATCTCGTATTCCTTCCAGCCCAGAAGGGATTCGTCGACGAGGATCTGCGCCACCGGCGAGGCATCGAGGCCCGAGTGGCAGATCTCGATGAAGTCGTCACGGTTGTAGGCGACGCCGCCGCCGGTGCCGCCAAGGGTGAAGGCAGGGCGGATGATCGCCGGCAGGCCGATGTGCTCGAGCTCGGCCAGCGCCTGCTGCACGCCGGCGTTGATGTCGAAATGCCCGTTCTCAAGCTTCGGCGCGGTGATGATCGTGGCCTTGGGGTTTTCCAGGCCGATGCGGTCCATCGCCTCGCGGAACAGCTTGCGATCCTCGGCCATCTCGATGGCGTCGCGGTTCGCACCGATCAGCTCGACGTCGAACTTCTCCAGAACGCCCATGTCGGCAAGGGCGAGCGCGGTGTTCAGGCCGGTCTGCCCGCCCATCGTCGGCAAGATCGCGTCGGGGCGTTCCTTCTCGATGATCTTCGCCACGACCTCGGGGGTGATCGGCTCGATATAGGTGGCGTCGGCCATCTCCGGGTCGGTCATGATCGTCGCCGGGTTCGAGTTCACCAGGATCACCCGGTAGCCCTCTTCGCGCAGCGCCTTGCAGGCCTGGGCGCCCGAGTAATCGAACTCGCAGGCCTGGCCGATCACGATGGGGCCTGCGCCGATGATGAGGATGGACTTGATGTCGGTTCTCTTCGGCATGGACGACCCCTTTTTTGCGACAGGTTTTCAGCAGCGAAACGGGGCCGGCAGGCCCCGCGCAAATTGATGGGCGTTATAGTCAGACCCGCGCGCGGCGCAAGGGTGAAAGGCGGTCGGCGCGCATTGGCGTGCAGGCGGCAACGAGCGAACCGAGGAAGAGCACGCCGATTCCGGTGAGGTTGGCGACCGGCACCAGGCCCGGCGCGCCCGCGCTCAGCACCATGCCGACGGGCTCGCCCAGCAGGACGAGCGCCAAGCCAAGCCAGATCCAGCCCCGTCGCGGCAGGCACTGCAGCACGACCGGCGCCAGCGCTGCGGGCGCGATGTAGTAATAGGCCCAGCCGATCGGCCCGAAGAAGGCGATCGCGGTCATCGCCGCACCCCAGAGCGCGGCGCGGCGCGCCGGATCGTCGAGGCGGCGCAGCGCAAGCCCCGTGCCGAGAACGAGAACAATCAGGATGACCCGCTGCGCAAGGCCGTAAAGCGGGGGCTTGGGCAGGACAAGCCATCCCAGCTCCGGCGCGGCGAACGCCCCGACGATGGCCGGGTCGGTGATCTCCGCGGGCAGCGAGGGGATCAGTTGTCCCCCGGCGTCCCAGCCAAGAACCGCAACGAGGAGATCCAGCGAATAGGCCGCGGAACTCACCAGCATGGTGTGATCGATCGCACGCAGCTCGGCCAGGAACTGCGCATGCGGCGCCCAGCCGGCCAGCGCCAGCGAGGCGAGCCCCAGCACGCCCCCCGTCACCGCAGCCGCACCGAAGGCACGCCAGCGCCCCGCCACGAGCCAGATCAGCGCGAGCGGCAACGGGCTGAGCTTGAGTGCAATCGCCAGCCCCATGGCGACACCGCCTGCCAGCGGATGCCCATTGCGGTCACGCTCGAGCCCGAGCAGGACGAGGAAGGCCACCGCGATCTGCGGCTGCCCCTGCAACAGCGCGACCGGTCCGATCCGGGTCAGCAGCAGCAGCGCAAGTCCCGCCGCCAGCACCGCCCCCGTGTCTGCCCCCTGCCGCGCCCCCTGCGCGCCAAGCGCGAAGCGAAGCCCGACGAGCGGCGCCGCCAGCAGCAGCAGGCTGTTGAGCAGGAAGGCCCCCGCCACGACCGCCCCAAAATCGAGCCAGCGCGTCACCGGTGCCAGGAGCCAGGCCCAGAGCGGCGGATAGAGATAGGGATAGACCTCCCCCGGCCGGCCGAGATCGCGTGCCTGTGCAAACCACGCCAGCGGCGGGCGCATCTCGAACAGCGGCGAAAGCGGCGGATAGACCGATCCCGGATCGCCCGCGGCAACGGCCTTCGCCGCCAGCCACAGCGCCATCAGGTCGCGCGACGGAAGCGCGGGACCGAAGCGCAGCGCGATCAGCGCAACGGCAAGGAGGGCGATGAGTCCCGCAAGGCGCAGGGCGGGGCTTTGCATCATGGCAACGAACTCTCGAACACCGGATCTGTTTCTTGCCCCGCCGCAGCGGGTCTCATCGGCGGGCTTCGTTTCTGATCACGCGAAAATGAGGCCTCAATTGGGCGATTGCCGCTCGATTGCGAAAAATCCTCGCGCCGTTTCTCACGATCGCCTGAACAGCCGCCGCGCCGGCGGCTTCGGGCGGGCCCCACCCCACCCTATCGCTTGACTTTGCCGCGCCTTCGCGGTTGATCGGGCCCAAATCCGCCATGCCCGTTGAAAGGGGAGCCCCATGCACGCCTATCGCAGCCATACCTGCGCCGCGCTCACCGCCGCCAATGCCGGCGAAACCGTCCGTCTCTCGGGCTGGGTGCACCGGGTGCGAGATCACGGGGGCGTGCTGTTCATCGACCTGCGCGACCACTACGGCATCACCCAGATCATCTGCGACGGCGACAGCCCCGCCTTCGCCGCGCTCGAGAAGGTGCGCGCCGAATGGGTGATCCGCATCGACGGCACGGTGAAGCCGCGCGCGCCCGAGCTGATCAACCCGAAGATCCCGACCGGCGAGATCGAGGTCTATGCCCGCGAGATGGAAGTCCTCGGCGCCGCCGACGAGCTGCCGCTGCCGGTCTTCGGCGATCAGGACTACCCCGAGGAAACCCGCCTCGCCTATCGCTTCCTCGATTTGCGCCGCGACAGCCTGCACCAGAAGATGATCCTGCGCTCGAACGTCGTGCGCTCGCTTCGCAACCGGATGTGGGACGCGGGCTTCAACGAGTTCCAGACCCCGATCATCACCGCCTCGTCGCCCGAGGGCGCGCGCGACTTCCTGGTGCCCTCGCGTCTGCACCCCGGCAAGTTCTACGCCCTGCCGCAGGCGCCGCAGCAGTTCAAGCAGCTGATCATGGTGGCGGGCTTCGACCGCTACTTCCAGATCGCGCCCTGCTTCCGCGACGAGGACCCGCGCGCCGACCGCTCGCCCACCGACTTCTATCAGCTCGACATCGAGATGAGCTTCATCGAGCAGGAAGACGTCTTCGCCACGGTGCAGCCGGTGGTGCAGGGCATGTTCGAGGAATTCGGCACCGGCAAGACCGTCGACCCGGTCTGGCCGAAGATCGCCTACAAGGACGCGCTGCTGTGGTACGGCTCGGACAAGCCCGACCTGCGCAACCCGATCAAGATGGCCGATGTCAGCGCCCAGTTCCGCGACTCGGGCTTCGGCATCTTCGCCAAGCTGCTCGAGAACGAGGGCACCGAGATCCGCGCGATTCCCGCGCCGACCGGCGGCAGCCGCAAGTTCTGTGACCGGATGAACGCCTTCGCCCAGGCGAACGGCCTGCCGGGCATGGGCTATATCTTCTGGCGCAAGGCCGAGGACGGCACGATGGAGGCCGCCGGCCCGATCGCCAAGGCCCTTGGCGCCGAGCGCACCGAGTCGATCCGCACCCAGCTCGAGCTGAACGAGGGCGACGCGGTGTTCTTCCTCGGCGGCAAGGCCGAGCAGTTCGAGGCGGTCGCCGGCAAGGCCCGCAACGAGATCGGCCGCGAGCTCGGCCTGACCGAGGAAGGCGTGTTCCGCTTCTGCTGGATCGTCGACTTCCCGATGTACGAGAAGACCGATGACGGCAAGATCGACTTCTCGCACAACCCCTTCTCGATGCCGCAGGGCGGTCTCGAGGCGCTGCAGGGCGACCCGCTCAAGGTGCTCGGCTATCAGTACGACCTCGCCTGCAACGGCTACGAGCTGATCTCGGGCGCGATCCGCAACCATGACCTCGAGATCATGTACAAGGCCTTCGAGATCGCGGGCTATCCCGCCTCCGAGGTCGACAAGCGCTTCGGCGGCATGGCGAAGGCCTTCAAGTTCGGCGCGCCGCCCCACGGTGGCTGCGCCATGGGCATCGACCGTGCGGTGATGCTGCTGGCCGACGAGTCGAACATCCGCGAGGTCATCATGTTCCCGATGAACCAGCGCGCCGAGGACCTGATGATGGGGGCACCGAGCCTGCCCACCAACGAGCAGCTGCGCGAACTGCGGCTGCGCGTGCTGCCGAAAGAGGCCTGAGGCGCTTTCTCGCGCAACTCACGCCGGATTGAGCGGAAGGGCGCCGGGTTGATCCCCGGCGCCCTTTCCTTTTGCCCCCGTTTCTGGCGCAATCGGGGGAAACAGCCCCGGAGGTGGTGATGCAGTTCTCGACCCTGGCGCCGGTGCGGTTCGGCTTCGGGCTCTCGCCCCGGCAGGCGCCCCCGGCCTCTCCCGACGAGATCCTGGCGGCCCTGCGCGGCCCCGACCTGATGGCACAGCGCTGGCCCGGGCTGACGACGCAGGAGGCGCTGCAAATGCGCGACGAGTTCCTGCGCCTGCGCAAGGCCGAGGCGCTGAACGAGCCCGGCGCCACCGAAGCCTTCAAGCGCCAGCGCCAAGCGATGGACGCCAGCAATCTCGGCGGCCTGCAGCGCGCCCTTGCCCGCGCCGTCGAGGACCCGACGGGGATGCGCGAGCGCCTGCATGCCTTCTGGCGCAACCACTTCACCGTGCGCGCGAAACGCGTCCCGGAAATGCCGCTCGCCATCGCCCATGTCGAGGCCCTGCGCCCCGAGATCACCGGCAGCTTCCCGGCGCTGCTGCGCGCCTCGACGCTGCATCCGATGATGCTGATCTATCTCGATCAGGTCGCCTCCTTCGGGCCCGATTCGAAGCGCGCCCGCAAGCGCCCCGACCTCAAGCTCGGTCTGAACGAGAACCTCGCGCGCGAACTGATGGAGCTGCACACGCTCGGCGTCGGAGGCAGCTATACCCAGGACGACGTGCGCCAGCTGGCCGAGCTCCTGACCGGGCTGCGGGTGATGGACGATCAGGGTACGATCTTCGCCCCGGATTTCGCCGAACCCGGCGCGGAAACCGTGCTCGGCCGCGCCTATGGCGGCGACCCGGCCAAGCTTGCGGATATCGAGCAGGTGCTGACCGCGCTCGCCCTGCACCCCGACACCAGCCGCCACATCGCCACCAAGCTCGCCGTGCATTTCGTCGGCCCCGAGCCGCACAAGGCCCTGACCGGCGCGATGGCCGAGGCCTATCTCGGCGCGAAGGGGGAGCTGATGCCGGTCTACGAGGTGCTGCTGACCCACCCCGAGGCACAGCTTCCGACCTTCCCCAAGGTGCGCCAGCCCTTCGACTACATCGCCACCGGGTACCGGGCCATGGGCTTCGACGGGGCTGCGGTGATGGCCTTCAACGGCGTGCAGATCCGCCGCCACGCGTTCCGCTCGCTGCGCGAGATGGGTCAGGGATGGCTCAGCGCGCCGGCGCCGAACGGCTGGCCGGAAGAGGCCGAGGAATGGGTCTCGCCGCAGCAGCTCGCCTCCCGGATCAACTGGGCGCTGAAGACCCCCGCGGGGCTGCAGGCGAAACTGCCCGAACCGGCCGAGTTCGCCCGCACCGCGCTTGGCCCGCGCCTGAGCGAGCTCGTCGCCCAGGCCGTGCCACGGTCCGAAAGCCGCGCCGAGGCCACCGCCCTCGTGCTCGCCTCTGCCGAGATGAACAGGAGATAACACCATGATTTCCCGTCGCTTCTTCCTGCAGGGCGCGGCCATTGCCGGCTGTTCTGCCGCCGCCCACCCGTTCATGAGCTCGGTCACCCTGGCCGCGGTGCCGGGCGAACAGCGCCTTGTCGTCATCATCTTGCGCGGCGCGATGGACGGGCTTGATATCGTGCAGCCCTATGGCGACCCGCTGCTCGCGCAGCTGCGCCCCGATTTCCCGGTCGGCCCCGACAAGGGGGCGACCGATCTTGACGGCTTCTTCGCGCTGCACCCGGCGATGGTCGAGCTGATGCCCTTGTGGAAGACCGGCGAGCTCGGCTTTGCCCATGCCGTCTCCACCCCCTACCGCGACAAGCGCAGCCATTTCGACGGGCAGGACATGCTCGAGGCCGGCACCGGCATGGACGTGCCGCTGTCGATGGTGCGCGACGGCTGGTTGAACCGGCTGTTGCAGCAGATGCCCGGCGCGCGGGCCGAGACCGCCTATTCCGTCGGCGATGACGAGCTGAAGGTGCTGTCGGGCACCGCGCCGACGCTGTCCTGGGCGCCCGATGCCTCGCTGATCCTGTCCTCGCAGGGGCGGACGCTGCTCGACATGATCTATCACGACGACCCGCTGTTCCGGCAGGCGGCCAGCGCAGCGGTGCAGATCACCGATGGCGGCAAGACCGCCGATGACGGCATGGCCGATCCCGACAGCCCCGAGGCGATGGCCGACCCGGCGATGGCGCAGATGCCGGCGGGCGGCATGGCCGCCCCCGGAACGCCCGCACCGCCGAAGGGCGCGGCCGGCGCGGCCGCCTCGCTCGCCGAATTCGCCGCAAGCCGGCTGCGCGGTGAAACCCGGATTGCGGCCTTCTCGCTCAATGGCTGGGATACGCACCGCGGTCAGGAGGCCGCGATCCGCGGCCCGGCGACGCAGCTTGCCGCGATGGTCACCACGCTGAAGCAGCAGCTCGGCCCGGTCTGGGACAAGACGCTGGTGCTCGGCATGACGGAATTCGGCCGCACCGCGCGGCAAAACGGCACCAAGGGCACCGATCACGGCACCGGCGGCGCGATGCTGATGGCGGGGGGCGCGCTGAAGGGGCGCAAGGTCTATGGCAAGTGGCCGGGGCTGGCGGATGCCGACCTCTACGCCGGGCGCGACCTGATGCCCACGGCGGACATCCGCGCCTATGCCGGCTGGGCGCTGCGGGGCATGTATGGCGTGCCGGTGGACGTCCTGGAAAAGTCGATCTTCCCGGGGCTCGACATCGGCGCCGATCCGCGCTTCCTCGCCTGATCTCAGGCGAAGAAGGCGCTGTAGAGCGTGCCGGCGACCGAGACCGTCAGGCTCAGCGCGCCAAGGGTGAAAACCGCCCAGTGCGTCGCCCGGATCAGGCTTTCGTCGGTGAACAGGCGGATGGCGTGATCCTTCATGGGCGGCTCCTCTGGCTGTCTGCCCTGTTTCGCGTCCGATTGCGGCAGCAATCGGGAGCCATTCGCACCCTTTGGCGGCAATTGCGGAGGCCGGCGCGGCAGGCTAGCGTGGCCGCGAAGGACATCGAACGCGGGGGGATATGATGGCGACGAAGGACTTTGGCACGCCGCTGCCGGACTGGGTGGCACCGCCCGCCCCCGATGCCACGCTGCTCGAGGGCCGCTATGCCCGGCTCGAGCGGCTGGAGGAACGCCACGCCCACGCGCTCTTTCGCGCGAATGCGGCCGATGATGCGATCTGGGATTACCTGCCCTATGGCCCCTTCCCTTCGGAAGTGGGCTATATCCGCTGGGTCAAGGACATGGCGGCGCTGCCGGACCCGTATTTCTTCACCGTGATCGACCGCGAGACCGGCGCGCCCGGCGGCGTCATGTCCTTCCTGCGCATCGCCCCGGCGATCGGCACGATCGAGCTGGGCCATATCTGCCTGTCGCCGCAATTGCAGCGCAGCCGCGCCGCGACCGAGGCAATGGTGCTGTTGATGAGCTGGGCCTTCGGCTCGGGCTATCGCCGCTTCGAGTGGAAATGCGACGCGCTCAACCTGCCCTCGCGCCGCGCGGCCGAACGGCTGGGGCTGAGCTACGAGGGCACCTTCCGCCAGGCGACGATCGTCAAGGGCCGCAACCGCGACACCGCCTGGTTCGCCGCGACCGATGGCGACTGGCCGGCGCTGCTTGCGGCCTTCGAGGCCTGGCTCGACCCGTCGAATTTCGACGCCGAGGGGCGGCAGCGCGAGCGCCTGTCCGATCTGACCCGGCTGGTGCGGGTGAGTTCGGACCCCATGCTGGCAACCCTGCCTGGCTGAGGGTCTAGAACACCGCGGCGCGGTCGAGCCGCGCCTGCACGATGCCGCACAGGCGCGACACTGCCGCGCGCGAGGGCCGCTGCCGCGCCACGGCCTCGGCCGCGGTCTCGAGATCCTCGTCATGGGTCGCCCGCGCGATCCCCGCGACGAATTGCGCGACATAGCCGGTCGCCGCGGCGTCGCGGCGCGCGGCCAGCACCTCGGCCGCGTGGCTGAGATCGTCGCGCAAGGCCAGCGGATCGGGGGTGACGGTGTCCTCTCCGCCCTGCGGCAGCACCGTGCCGCGCACCTCGCTGGGCAGCACCGACAGCACGGCCTGCTGGAACAGCGCCAGACTTTCCACAGGTTTCGGCAAGAAGGCGTCCGCGCCGGCGCGCAGCGCCTCGGTTGCGCGGGCGGGATCGCCCGACAGTCCCAGCACCGCCGGCACCGGCACGGGCAGCGCCTTCGCCTCGGCGATCAGCTCGGCCCCCGAGCCGTCGGGCAAGCCGATGTCGACGATCAGCACCGCCGGGCGATAGGTCTGCAGATGACGCCGCGCCGCCCGCAGGCAATCGGCGCGACGGATCCGCGCGCCCGAGCGCACGCACATCAGGCGCAGCGCCTCGGAGGCGAAGCGGCTGTCCTCGACCACCAGCACGGTCAGCCCGAACAGCGGGCGCGCCCAGCTTGGCGGGCCGGCGGGCAGGCAGGGGCTCATGGTGTCGGGCATCGGCGTCATCCCCGGGCAAGGAATCGCGGTCCCGCCCACTAGAGCCGATTTCGCCTAACGGCCGGTTAAGTCCGCCACGCGACGCTTGCATGAAGCCGCGGGCGCCCCTATGCCCAAGGAAACCGAACGGAGGAAGCCATGATCGGACGTCTGAACCATGTCGCCATTGCCGTGCCCGACCTCGAGGCGGCGGCGGCGAAATACCGTGACACCCTCGGCGCGAAGGTGAACCCGCCGCAGGACGAACCCGACCACGGCGTCACCGTGGTGTTCATCGAACTGCCGAACACCAAGATCGAGCTGCTCTATCCGCTCGGCGAGAATTCCCCGATCCAGGGCTTCCTCGACAAGAACCCCTCGGGCGGCATCCACCACATGTGCTTCGAGGTCGAGGACATCCTCGCCGCGCGCGACACGCTGAAGGCCACCGGCGCGCGCGTCCTGGGCACCGGCGAGCCGAAGATCGGCGCGCATGGCAAACCCGTGCTGTTCCTGCATCCGAAGGACTTCAACGGCTGCCTGATCGAACTGGAACAGATCTGATGAACCTCACGGGCGGCATCGTGCTTTTCGCCGTGATCTGGTTCATGGTGTTCTTCGTGGTGCTGCCCGTGCGCTTCCGCAGCCAGGAGGAGGCGGGCGAGATCGTTCCCGGCACGCCCCCCTCGGCCCCGGCCGATGCGCAGATCGGCCGCAAGGCAAAGGTTACCACGCTGATCGCCGTGCCGATCTGGGCCGCGATCGCGGCGGTGATCCTGTCGGGCGCGGTCTCGATCGCCGATCTCGACTGGTTCGGCCGGCTTAACCGCTGAGCGCTCAGCGCCCGGCGCGCAGCCGGCCCAGCACCGCGGTGTGGCAGCACCAGTCGGGCACCGGCGCGGCCGGGCCATCGCGTTCCGACAGGAAATCGAGACAGCCCTGCGCGCCCGGGCAATCGCGACACCTCTCGACCATGCGCGCCAGATCGGCCTGGCTCAGCCGCCCCTCCTGCATCGCCGCGTTCAGGTTCACCCCCATCCGGCGGGCCATGCCGCGGGTGATCCAGAAATGCAGATCGAGCCCTCCCTGAATGCCCATCGGACCCTCCGCTCACTCGGCCGCGCAGGCGGCCCCGTCGTCCTGCGCGATCGCGTCGCGCAGGCGCGCCAGCATCAGCCGGTTGTTGCAGTAATGCGGGGCAGCCGCAGCCGCGACCCCCTCGGCATCCTCGGGGGCAGGGCGTTCGGACAGCCAGACCGTGCAGGCCTCGGGCGCCGTGCAGCCGGTGCAGCGCACCACCGCCTCGCGCCAGTCCTCGCCGGAGAGTTTGCCCCTGCCCATCGCCTCGGTCAGGTCGACGCCCAGAACCTGGGCCATGCGGTTCACCAGAGCGGCGTGGCGGTTGAGAGTCTTCAATCCGAACATGGGCCTTTCCTTTCCGGCTGGAGTGTCCGGACGGTGCGGGAAAGCCCCGCGCGGCGCCATGATTCAGATCAAGCCTCCTGCCCCGCCCGCAAGTGGTTCAGATCCGGCCGCTGCGCAGCTCGGCCACGGTCGCGCGCACCACGTCGATGCGCAAGGCATTCGCCGGATGCGAGCCCAGGAACACGTCGCCGGGATCGGGGATGCGGGCGAAGAACTGCGCCCCGTTCAGCGGGTCATAGCCCGCGTCCCAGGTGATGATCGTGCCAAGCCGGTCGGCCTGCAGCTCGTAATCCTTGGAATAGGCCCGGCTGCCGACCGTGGCGCCGATGTCCTGCGCGTGGGAAATCTGCGTCGCGTCGGCGCCCGAGGCGGCCGCCAGCACCCCCATGATCATCGCCCCCGCCGCGGCATCCTCGCTCTTCGATTGCAGGTGGCCAAGGATGTGATGCGCCGCCTCGTGGCCCATGACGAAGGCCAGCTCGTCGGCATTGCGCGCCTCGGCGACCAGCGCGAGGTTGAAGGCGACGACCGGATGGCCCGACTTGTCCACCGTCTGGAAGGCATTGGGCGAACGGTCGGGGCGATCGTCGACCATGATGCGATAATCGCAATCGCGGGTGCCATGGGTGCGGGCACGGCATTCCGCCTCGATTCGCGGCTCCATCGCCTCGGCCACGGAGATGAAATTCGTGGCCGCCTCGCGGGCGGTCAGCCGCGGCGGCACCACCGCGGCGACCGAGGCGACCGGCGCCGGGCGCGTGCCGACGGGCTGCGGCGCCTCGCAGGCCGCCAGGGTGAGGATCGCGAGAAGGACCGCCAGCGGACGGCCAAGGGAATGCAGCATGATCAGGGCCCGAGGGGCGTGCCACATGGCACGCCAACCGTGCCACCTTAGCCACCGCCGCCGCGCGCGCAAAGCCCATGCCGCACCCTCACCGAAATGTTTGCCCTTCCCCGCCGCGGCGCGGCGCGCTAGCATGATCCCATGTTCACCATCGAGCACGAATTCGACGCCACCGTGATCACCCTCGTCGACGAGGGCGACGATCCGCGCGACTACCTGCAGGAAGACATCACCATCCAGTCCTTCGAGGATTGCGTGGTGCTCGAGCAGGTCGACGACCAGACCGAGGCGGTGCACCGGATCGTCTTCTCGCATGCCCAGCTGCGCGAGCTTGCCGCGGCGCTGAACCTGCCTGAAGGCGTCTACCGGCTGCGCGCGACCGAGAAGACCGACAAGAAGTAAGGGGGCGCTGCCCCCTTGCGCCTCAGTCGAGCCGGAACACCTTGTCGCGCGCGGTCTGCCCGCGCACGAGGGTGAGGCGGGTCTTGGCGACGCCCAGCGCCTTGGCCAGCAGCTTTGCCACCGCCGCATTCGCCTTGCCGTCCTCGGGCGCGACGGTGACATAGGCGCGCAGCCCGTCTTCCGCCGCGACGATCGCGTTGCGCGAGGCCTTGGGCGTCACCCGCAGGGCGATTTCCGTGCCGGGCACGGCAAGATGGGCAAGATCGGTCATGCCCCTTCCTAACCGCCCAGACGCGCGCGGAAAAGTCCGCCGCAGCGTTGCAATCGACGTTTTCCGCGCCGATATGGGGAAACAGCAGAAGGAGATCCGCGATGGACATCGCCCCGGGCACCGTCAATCCCGCCACGCGCAACGAGGAGGCGCTGCGCTTCCTGCTCACCCGCCGCTCGCGGCCGCCGAAGACGCTGCTGGCGCCCGCCCCCGACCGCGCCGCGCTGACCGAGATCCTGACCGCCGGGCTGCGCGTGCCCGATCACGGCAAGCTCGAACCCTGGCGGCTGATCGTGCTCGAACGTCCTGCACTCGAGCGGCTTGCCGCCGCCGCCGGCAGCTATGCCGAGGCCCATGCGATCCCCGAACGCGACGCCGCGAAGGGCGTCGGGCAATTCGCGCAAAGCCCGCTCTGCATCGCGATCATTGCCGTGCCGCGCCCGACCGACAAGGTGCCCGCGATCGAGCAGACGCTTTCGGTCGGTGCCCTGGGTGTCAGCCTGGTGAATGCGGCGCTCGCCGCGGGCTGGGGCGCGGGCTGGCTCACCGGCTGGGTCGCGCATGATCTGGGCTTTGCCGGCCCCGCCCTCGACCTCGCCCCCGGCGAATGGGTCGCGGGCTATGTCCATATCGGCACCGGGACCGTCGCCCCCCCCGAACGCCCCCGCCCCGACCTTGCCACCGCCGTCACCTGGGTTTCCGCATGATCGTTTCCGTCTTCCTGCGGGGCTGGGAGGATCTGTTCCGCCCCGGCGCCCTGAAGATCGTGGGCTTGGGCGTGGCCCTGTCGCTCGGCCTTTTCGTCGCGCTCTATTTCGCGCTGCTTTGGGTGATGGGCTGGGTGCTGCCCGACACCATCACCCTGCCCTGGATCGGCACCGTCACCTGGCTGCGCACCGCCGCCGACTGGGCGACGCTCGGGCTGATGATGTTCGCCTCGATGTTCCTGATGGTGCCCGTCGCCTCGGCCTTCACCGGCTTCTTCCTCGAGGACGTGGCCGAGCTGGTGGAGAAGGAGCATTACCCGAGCCTGCCCGAGGTGCGGCAGCTGAGCTTCCTCGAGGGGCTGGGCGACACCCTGCGCTTCTTCGGCGTCATCATCGTCGCGAACCTTCTGGCGCTGATGATCTATCCCTTCGTCATCCCCTTCGCGCCGCTGCTGTTCTTCGGGATGAACGGCTATCTGCTCGGGCGCGAGTATTTCCAGATGGCCTCGCTGCGGCGGATGGATCGCGGGGCGGCCCGCGCGCTCTACGAGCGCAATCGCGCCACCGTCTGGGCGACCGGCGCGCTGATGGCGCTGCCGCTGTCGATCCCGGTGCTGAACCTGGTGGTGCCGGTGGTCGGCGCCGCGGCCTTCACCCATCTCTTCCACCGCCTCGCGCGGCGCTGAGCGCCGCCGCCTCTGACCGCTGCGCCGTGGCCTCTGCTGCGACGCGGCGTCAGACGGCAACACATTCCGAAATTCGCAGATGATTGATGCAAATCAAGGCCGCCCACCCGCGGCCATGGCACCTGCACGCCAGAACGTGAACAGGAGAACCCCATGAGCTACAAGGTGAAAATCGACGACATGCGCGGCGAGCTGCGGGTGATGAGCAAGCTCATCCCCGACGCGATGCAGGGCTTCGGCACGCTGTCGAAGGCGGTGAAGGACAATGGCGAGCTCGACCTCAAGACGAAGGAATTCGTCGCCCTCGGCATGGCCGTGGTGCTGCGCTGCGAGCCGTGCATCATGTTCCACACCGAAGCGCTGATGAAAGCCGGCGCCACCCGCGAGGAGCTGGGCGACGTGCTGGCGATGGCGATCCAGATGGGGGGTGGCCCGGGCGTGATGTATGCGGGCCATGCGCTTGGCTGCTGGGACGAGCTCGCCGCCAAGGCCTGAGCCCCCTTCCCCGGAAAATCGACGGGCCCGCGACGGAAGTTGCGGGCCCTCGCGTTTTTCAGGCAAGCGATTGATGAAAGGACGCAGATCATGCAACGCCTTCTCTCCCTTACCGCCGCTCTCGCCCTTCTTGCCGGCGCGGCACAGGCTCAGACCGTCACCCCCGGCGAGCAGTTCATGACGCAGTGGGATCTTGACGGAAACGGTGAGGTCTCCCTTGCCGAGGCCCGCGAGCAGCGCGGCAACATCTTCGACATGTTCGACACCGACAGCAACGGCAGCTACTCGGAGGAGGAGATCAAGGGCATGGACGAGCACAAGCTGGCGCAGCTTGAGGCCGGCATGGGCCCGGGCCACCAGATGCCCGACGGCATGACCCCGCCGGCCGGCCGTGGCCCCGGCAAGGGACCCGGCAACGGCCAGGGCATGGGGCCGGGCCGGCAGCAGGGCGCCGTGGGCCAAGGCCTGACCCGCCCGGCCGAGGACGGGTTGCGCATGTTCGACGCGAATCGGGATGGCACCATCACCCGCGATGAATTCATCGCCGGCACCGATGTCTGGTTCGCCATGCGCGACCGCAACCGTGACGGCGTGCTGACCACGGCAGACTTCGGCCGCGGCAACTGAGCACCGTCGCGCAAAAATCCGCTGACCCCGCCCGGCTGCCCCCGTGACAGCCGGGCGTTTTTGCGCGACTCTGTCAAAAAACAAAGGAGGCGCAGATGGGGCAGTATCTTGCGTGGATGATGATGGGCGTGTCGGCCGTGGCGCTGACCGCCTGTGGTGGCGGGCGCGACAGCGCGCCGAGCCGGGGCCGGCTGATGGCACCCGACAAGCTGAATGCGGCGGCGTTCAGCGCCTCGGGCCTGCCCTCGCGCTTCGGCGATACCTCGCCGCATGAATGGGACGGTCTGGTGCCGGCGCTCTACTCGGTGCACGGCATCGACGCGGCGCGCTATCAGGGGATGATCGACTGGTCGACCGCGCGCAATGCCGGTGTCAGCTTCGCCTGGCTGAAGGCGACCGAGGGCGGCGACCACATCGACCCGGGCTTCTCCGCCAACGCCCCGCAGGCGCGCGCTGCGGGGGTGCCGGTCGGCGCCTATCACTTCTACTACTTCTGCCGCACCCCCGAGGAGCAGGCGAAGTGGTTCATGCAGAACGTGCCGCATGTGCCGGGCGACCTGCCGCCCGTGCTCGACATCGAGTGGAACCACCAGTCCTCGTGCAAGCGCCAGCCGGACCCGCAGACCGTGCGCAGCGAGATGGCGCGATTCGTCAATATCCTGAACAAACATTACGGCACGCTGCCGGTGATCTACACCACGCCCGACTTCTACGCCGACAATGACCTCGGCCAGATGCAGGGGGCCGAGTTCTGGCTGCGCACCGTCGCCGCGCACCCGTCCGAGCGCTATCCGGGCGAGGACTGGTCGTTCTGGCAATACACCGGCACCGGTGTGGTGCCGGGCGTGGGCGGCAATGTCGACATCAACGCCTTCGGCGGCTCGCCCGAGAGCTGGTCGCGCTGGCTTTCCGCCCGCCGGCAGTCCTGAGAAAGAAACGGCAACAGAAGACGGGGGGCGCTGCCCCCCGGCCCTGACGGGCCTCCCCCCGAGGTATTTCTGGCAAGAAGAAAGAGGGAGGGGCAGGCCCGACCGAAGGCGGGGGCCGCGCCCCCGCCCCAAGGTTCAGCCGTCGACGCGGATGCGGCTGTTCGACGGGTCGTGCGGGCTGTCCTCGGCCACCACCGCATCCCATTCCTGCAGACGCATCTTCACCTTCAGCTTCGTGCCCGGCTCGGCCAGATCGGGGCGGACATAGCCCATGCCGATCGACTTGCCGAAGACGACCGAATAGCCACCCGACGTCAGGCGCCCGACCTTCTCGCCGTCGAGCAGGAGCGCTTCCTTGCCCCAGGGATCGGCATCCTCGGGCCCGTCGATCAGCAGCGTCACGCATTTCGCCCGGATGCCCGTGTCGAGCATCGCCGCCTTGCCGTGGAACTCTTTCTCGAGGTCGACGAAGCGGTCGAGACCGGCCTCAAGCGGCGTCGCGTCGCGGCCAAGCTCGGTGCCGAAGGCGCGATAGCTCTTTTCCTGGCGCAGCCAGTTCTGCGCCCGCGCCCCGACCAGCTTCAGCCCGTGCTTCTCGCCCGCCTCGAGCAGCAGGTTCCACAGGTAGCGGCTCATCTCGATCGGGTGGTGGAGTTCCCAGCCGAGCTCGCCGGTATAGGCCACGCGCACCGCGCGCACCGGGCACATGCCAAGCTCGATGTTGCGCCAGCTGAGCCAGGGGAAGCGCTTGTTCGACAGCACCGTCTCGGGCGTCGCGTCCTTCACCACCTCGTTCAGGATCGCGCGGGCATTCGGGCCGGCGATCGCGAAGACGCCCCATTGCGTGGTGACGTCGTGGATGTCGAGATGACCGCCGCCGGCCGCGATGAAATCCTCGGCCGATTTCATCAGGAAGTCGGCGTCATAGGCGGTCCAGGCGCCCGCCGAGACGAGGTAGTATTCGTTCTCCGCCAGCCGCACGATGGTGTATTCGGTGCGGGTGGTGCCGGCCTCGGTCAGCGCATAGGTCAGGTTGATGCGCCCGACCTTCGGCAGCTTGTTGCAGGTGAAGGCGTCGAGGAAGGCGGTAGCGCCCGGGCCGCGCACGAGGTGCTTGGTGAAGGCGGTGGCGTCGATCAGGCCGGCGGTCTCGCGCAGCGCCGTGGCCTCGGCCCTGGCATATTGCCACCAGCCGCCGCGACGGAAGCTGCGGGCGTCGTGGTCGAAGCTTGCCGGCGCGTCGAGCGGGCCATAGTAGTTCGGCCGTTCCCAGCCGTTCACCTGGCCAAACTGCGCACCAAGCGCCTTCTGCGCGTCATAGTTCGGCGCGGTGCGCAGCGGCCGGCAGGCCTCGCGCTCCTCGTCGGGGTGGTGCAGGATGAAGACGTGCTCATAGCACTCCTCGTTCTTGCGCGCGGCATATTCGGTGGTCATCCAGCTGCCGTAGCGCTTCGGGTCGAGACTCGCCATGTCGATCTCGGCCTCGCCCTGGGTCATCAGCTGGGCGAGGTAATGGCCGGTGCCGCCCGCGGCGGTGATGCCGAAGCTGAAGCCCTCGGCCAGCCACATGTTGCGCAGACCCGGCGCCGGGCCGACCAGCGGGTTGCCATCGGGGGTGTAGCAGATCGGGCCGTTGAAATCGTCCTTGAGCCCCACCGTCTCGGAGGACGGCAGACGGTGGATGAAGGACATGTATTCGTTCTCGATCCGCTCGAGATCGAGCTGGAACAGGTCGGCGCGGAAGCTTTCCGGCACGTCATAGAGGAAGCGCGCCGGCGCCTTGCGCTCGTAGGGGCCGAGGATCCAGCCGCCGCGCTCCTCGCGCACATACCACAGCGCGTCGGAATCGCGCAGCACCGGGTGCTCGGGGTTGCCCGCGGCGCGCCAGGCGACCAGCGCCGGATCGGGCTCGGTCACGACATACTGGTGCTCGACCGGAATCGCCGGGATCTTGATGCCCAGAAGCCGCGCGGTGCGCTGCGCATGGTTGCCGGTCGCGGTCACCACATGCTCGGCCCGCACCTCGACGAGTTCGCCCGAGCCGACCAGCATGCCGCCCTTCTCGACCATCTTCTCGAGCGTGACGATCCATTCGTCGCCGGTCCAGAAATAGCTGTTCACCTGCAGCTTGCGGTTGATCTCGACGCCGCGCTGACGTGCGCCCTTGGCCATCGCCTGGGTCACGTCGGCGGGGTTGATGTAGCCGTCCTGCGGATGGAAGAGCGCGCCCACGAGGTCGTCGCAGCGCATCAGCGGCCAGCGCTCCTTCATCTCCTTCGGGCTGAGAAACTCGTGATAGACGCCCGCGGTCTCGGCGACCGAGGAGTAGAGCATGTATTCGTCCATGCGCTCCTGGGTCTGCGCCATGCGCAGGTTGCCGACGATGGCAAAGCCCGCGTTCAGCCCGGTTTCCGCCTCGAGCGTCTTGTAGAAGTCGACCGAGTACTTGTGGATATGGGTGGTGGCGTAGCTCATGTTGAAGAGCGGCAGCAGGCCGGCGGCGTGCCAGGTCGAGCCCGAGGTGAGCTCGTCGCGTTCGACCAGCATCGTCTCCCAGCCGGCCTTCGCCAGATGATAGGCAATCGACACGCCAACGGCGCCACCGCCGACGACCAGAGCTTTGACATGGGTTTTCATGGGCGATTCCTTAGAGGTCCTGCCCTCAGTTCTGACAGTTTGACGCAGGCTCGGGGCGTTCCACCCGACGCTTGCGGGCGAAAAGCGACATGTCGGCGCGGCCCGCGCGCGAACGCACGGGGCGGCGCGGGGTTCCGCCGGGCGCGGTCAAGGAGTGTTGATCGCCCGCGGCGAAACCCCTGCGGCGCGGCCCGGGTTGAGAGGGCTCAGACGGGGCGAGACGTCCCGGGCCATGATGAAAGGGAGACAGTCATGAAGAAAGTCCTTCTCACCACCGCCATGGGCATGATGCTGGCGCTGCCGCTGGCGGCACAGACGGTTCCGGCCGCGACCGGCACCGAGACCGCGCCGCAGGTCTTCTTCGACCGGGTCGGCGCCGGGGTGAAGGCCTCGGACCTCGTCGGCAAGCGCGTCTATGCGGCGAAGACCCTGACCGGCACCGAGGCCGCGCTGGAGAAACCCGCCGACGACTGGGAAGATGTGGGCGAGGTGAGCGACCTGGTGATCGACCCGGCGGGCGACATCGAGGCGGCGCTCGTTGACGTGGGCGGCTTCCTCGGCATCGGCGAGAAGACGGTGGCGGTGAACATGGAGGCGCTGCACCTGGTGCCCGACGCGGCGACGGCGGGGCGCTTCTTCGTGGTGATGCAGGGCGACCGCGCCGCGCTCGAGGCCGCGCCGGCCTATGCGGCGGTCGAGCCCGGCACCACCGAGGCCCGCAACGCGGCCGGCAGCCTGCCGGTGACCGACATCACCGCGCTGAGCGCCGACGTGCTGACCGGCAAGCCAGTCTACGGCATCGGTGACGCCAAGCTGGGCGAGGTGAGCGATGTCGTCGCCGGCGCCGATGGCACGACCGAGAAGGTGATCGTCGACGTGGGCGGCGTGCTTGGCATCGGCGCGAAGCCGGTGGCGCTCTCGCCCGCGCAGATCGAGGTGAAGCCCGCGACCGACGGCGGCGAGATGACGCTGCATGTCGCGGCGACCGAGGAAGAACTGACCGCGATGCCCGAATACAAGGGCTGATCCCGCAGGCTGATCCCCACGACGGACCGAAAGGACACGGGCCCGGAGCGATGCTCCGGGCCCGTTCTCACCTCACACCACGCCCGGCACGACCAGATCCGGCGGCCGGTGCCCGTCGGCGAAGGTCTTGATGTTGATGATGACCTTCTCGCCCATCTCGGCGCGGCCCTCGACCGTGGCCGAGCCCATGTGCGGCAGCAGCACCACGTTCGGCAGGTTGCGCAGCTCGGGATTGACCTCGACGCCATGCTCGAAGACGTCGAGCCCGGCGCCGGCGATCTCGCCCGCCTTCAGCCCGCGCACCAGCGCGTTCTCGTCGATCACCTCGCCGCGCGAGGTGTTCACCACCACCGCCGTCGGTTTCAGCATCTTCAGCCGGCGCGCGTTCAGCAGGTGGAAGGTCGAGGGCGTGTGCGGGCAGTTGACCGAGATCACATCCATCCGCGCCACCATCTGGTCGAGGCTTTCCCACCAGGTCGCCTCGAGCGGCGCCTCGATCTCGGGGCGCAGGCGGCGGCGGTTGTGATAGTGGATCTGCATGCCGAAGGCGCGGGCGCGCTTGGCCACTGCCTGGCCGATCCGCCCCATGCCGAGGATGCCAAGCCGCTTGCCGCCGATCCGTCCGCCGAGGAACGCATTCGGCGACCAGCCCTCCCAGCTGGCCGACTGCATCGCGTGGAAGCCCTCGGGCAGGCGCCGGGTGACCGACAGGATCAGCGCCATCACCACGTCGGCGGTGTCCTCGGTCACCACGCCCGGGGTGTTCGAGACCAGGACGCCGCGCTGCCGGGCCGAGGCGACGTCGATGTGGTCGACCCCGGCGCCATAGTTCGCGATCAGTTTCAGCTTCTGGCCGGCGCTGGCGCGGGCCAGCATGTTGGCGTCGATCGTGTCGCTCAGGGTCGGAACGAGGACATCGGCGCGCATCATCGCCTCGACCAGCTCGTCGCGGGTCATCGGCGCATCGCTCTCGCGCAGCTCGACGTCGAACAACTCCTTCATCCGGGTCTCGACGACCTCGGGCAACCGTCGCGTCACGACAACAGTCAGTCGCGGTGCGGGCATGACTGGACTCTCCTCTCTTCCAAACGCCTTTGCTTGGGTGCAAAGTGGCCTTCAACGGGGCAAGGCACAAGGCCCCGAGAGAGCAGATATGGCATAAAAGTGGATGTTAGCGCAATTTTATTGCGCGGCCGTTGCGTCGAAACCGATGCGGCGGGGCGTCCCGGGTGGGCAGGACGATGCGGGCAGGCAAAGGCACGATGATTGCGGTGGCACTGGTGCTGGCGCTGACGGGCGCGGCACTGGCGCAGGAGGAGGAAGACGATTCTCCCCCGCCCTCGGATCTCGACGTCTCGCTCGCCGTCGCGGCGCAAAGCGGGCGCGGCCCGGTCACCAACCTGCCGCTGCCGCGCTATGTCTCGCTCAAGGGCTCGGAGGGCAACGCCCGCCGCGGCCCCTCGCTCAGCCACCGCATCGACTGGGTGTTCAAGCATGCCGGCATGCCGCTGCGGATCACCGCCGAGTTCGGCCACTGGCGCCGGGTCGAAGACCGCGACGGCGCCGGGGGCTGGGTGCATTACGCGATGCTGTCGGGCGTGCGCACGGTGATCGTTGAGGAAGACATGACCGAGCTTCACGCCCGCGGCGACGAGAAATCCGCCGTGGTGGCCCTCGCCGAAAGCGGCGCCATCGCCAAGCTTGGCGATTGCACGCTTGACTGGTGCGAGATCAGTGCCGGCGATGCCGACGGCTGGGTGCAGAAGACCAGGATCTGGGGCGTCGACCCCAAGGAAATCCGTGACTAGCCTGCCCTGACGCGATACGGACGGGGCCCGGAAACGACTCAGGACCCTGCGCCATGTCCTATAGTGAAGATCAGCAACGCCTGAACCTCTCGGCCGGGCTCGCCTCGGTCGGCGTCGCGACAACGCTCGTACTACTCAAGCTCTGGGCGCTGTGGGCGACGGGGGCGTTGTCGATCGCCGCCTCGCTGGCCGACAGCTCGATGGACCTGCTGATCTCGCTCGCCGGGCTTGGCGCCATCGTCTATGCCGCCCGCCCCGCCGACGAGGACCATGCCTTCGGCCATACCTCGGTCGAGGATCTGACCTCGCTCGGTCAGGCGGTCTTCGTCTTCGGCTCGGGCTGCGCGATCCTGTGGGCCGCGGGTCACCGGCTGGTGACGCCCGCGCCGCACGAGCTGGCCGAGGAAGGCGCGGGCATCGTGGTGATGTCGATCTCGGCCGTGGTGACGCTCGCCCTCGTCGGCTGGCAGGCGCGGGTGGCCAGGCGCACCGGCAACAAGGTCGTCGCCGCCGACATGCTGCATTACGTGGGCGACCTGATGCCGACGCTCGGCGCGATTCTCGCGCTGATCCTGTCGGCGCAGTTCGGCTGGTCGCGGGTCGACAGCGTGGTGGCGATCCTCGCCGCGCTGATCATGCTGCGCGGCGCGGCGAAGATCGGCGTCGAGGGCTGGCACGCGCTGATGGACCGCTCGGCCCCGCATGAGGTGGTCGAGGGCATCGCCGAGATCGCGCAGATCTGGCCGGGCGTGCATGGTTTCCACGACCTGAAGACCCGCACCGCCGGGGCGAAGCTCTTCGTGCAGCTGCACATCGAGCTCGACCCCGAACAGTCGCTGATGGCCGCGCACGAGATCGCCGCCAGCCTGAAGCGCGCGATCATCGAGGCTTATCCGCAGGCCGACGTGATCATCCA
This sequence comes from Paenirhodobacter hankyongi, assembly GCF_003664585.1. GTDB lineage: Bacteria > Pseudomonadota > Alphaproteobacteria > Rhodobacterales > Rhodobacteraceae > Rhodobacter > Rhodobacter hankyongi. Next base: position 197,783 of record NZ_RCHI01000004.1, on the reverse strand, counting down.
CATGGACCCCTGGCTGCGCGACAAGCGGCGCTGAGGGGAGCCCACCAGGGGCAGGCGCCCGGGGGCGCTGCCCCGCGCCGATCGGGGTTTGACCCAATGGCGCCCCGATCGACGCCCCCGAGGTATTTCCCCGAAGAAGAATGGGATACAACGGCGGACGCGGCGCTCAGGCCGCGTCCAGAAGCCCCCTCCCCTTCAGCAGCGCCTCGACCCCGGGCATCTTGCCGCGGAAATCGAGCCATTCCTCGTCGGCCGGGCGCGAGCCGCCCTTCGACAGGATGCAGGCCTCGAGCCGCTTCGCCGTCGCCGGATCGAAGGGATTGCCGGTCTCCTCGAAGGCCGCGAAGGCGTCGGCGTCCATCACCTCGGACCACATGTAGCTGTAATAGCCCGAGGAATAGCCGTCGCCCGAGAACACATGGCTGAAATGCGGCGTCGCGTGGCGCATCCGGATCGCATGCGGCAGCCCGATCGCGGCCAGCACCTCGGCCTGTTTCGCCATCGGATCGGCGGGCGCCGCGCCATCATGGAATTCAAGGTCAACGAGCGCCGAGGCGATGTATTCGACGGTCGAGAAGCCCTGATCGTAGGTGCCCGCTGCCAAGAGCTTGTCGCGCAGCGCCTTCGGCATCGGCTCGCCCGTCTGCCAGTGGCGCGCGTGTTTCTCGAGCACCTCCGGCACGTCGAGCCAATGCTCGTTCAGCTGGCTCGGCAGCTCGACGAAATCGCGCGCGACCGAGGTGCCCGAGACGAACTGATAGGTCACGTCACTCAGCATCTGGTGCAGCGCATGGCCGAATTCGTGGAACAGCGTGCGCGCGTCGTCGTGGCTCAGGAGCGCCGGCGACCCCTTGGTGAAGTTGCACACGTTGACGACGATCGGATGGGTCTCGCCGCCGAGCTTCTTCTGGCTGCGCAGCGCCGAGCACCACGCGCCCGAGCGCTTCGAGCCGCGGGCGAAATAATCGCCGAGGAAAACCGCCACGTGGTGGCCGTTGCGCGTCACCTCCCAGCCCCGCACGTCGGGGTGGTAGAACGGGCCGTCGAGCTCGCGGAATTCGAGGCCGAAAAGCCGGTGCGCACAGTCGAAGACCGCGCCGATCATCGCCTCGAGCGAGAGATAGGGTTTCAGCGCGGCCTCGTCGAAATCATGTTCGGCGACGCGGCGCTTCTCCGAGTAATAGCGCCAGTCCCAGGGCTCGAGCGCGCCGTTCAGACCATCGGCATGCATCATCCGGGCGAGAATCTCGCCATCGGCCTCGGCGCGCGCCTTCGCCGGCGCCCAGACCCGCATCAGCAGGTCGCGCACATGTTCGGGCGTCTTCGCCATCTCGGGTTCGAGCTTGTAGGCGGCAAAGCTCGGATAGCCGAGAAGCCTGGCGCGTTCCTCGCGCAATGCCAGGATCTCGGCCGCGTTCGCGCGGTTGTCGGTCGGCCCGCCATTCGCGCCGCGCGCGGTCCAGGCCTCATAGGCGATCTCGCGCAGCTCGCGGCGCGGGCTGAACTGCAGGAAGGGCACGATGAGCGAGCGGTTGAGGGTCAGCACCGGCCCCTCGGCGCCGCGCTCACGCCCGGCCTCGCGCGCCGCCTCGACGACGAACTCGGGCAGGCCCTCGAGGTCTTCCTCGGCAAGCGGGCGGAACCAGTCGCGCTCATCGGCGAGCAGGTTCTGCGAAAAGGCGGTCGAGAGCACCGCCAGCCGCTCCTTCACCGCACTCATCCGCGCCGCGGCCTCGCCCTCGAGCGCCGCACCCGAGCGGATGAACATCTTGTAATAAAGCTCCAGCACCCGGGCCTGCTCGGCCGTCAGCGCAAGCCCCTCGCGCCCCTCCCACAGCGCCGCAACGCGGGCGAAGAGCGGGCGGTTCATCGTCACCTCGGAGGCGAAACCCGCCATCTTCGGCGCCAGATCGCGCATCAGCGCCTCGCGCGCGGGCGTGCTGTCGGCGCCGGCGAGGTTGTAGAACACCCCCGCCACCCGGTCGAGCAGCCCCTCGGCCAGTTCCATCGCCTCGATCGTGTTGGCAAAGCTCGGCGCCTCGGGATTTTCGGCGATCGTCGCGATATTCGCGCGTGCCTCGGTCAGCGCCGCCTCGAAGGCGGGGGCGAAGTCCTCGTCGCGGATCTCGGCGAAGGGGGGAAGCTCGAACGGGCCGGTCCAGCCGGCCAGAAGCGGATTGGTCATCGCATGTCTCCTTTGCGCTCAAGCTAGGCGCGCGGAGCACGAAGGGAAAGGGCCGGAGGCGCCTTTCAGCGCGTCGTGCCGCGCCCGCGCAGCCGGGTCTCGAGCCGGCGCAGGGCCAAAGACAGGGTGACCGTCATCGCGAGGTAGAGCAGCGCCACCATGTTGTAGGTCTCGAGGTAGCGAAAATTTCCCGAGGCCGCGACCTTGCCGAGCTGGGTGATGTCGGCCACGCCCAGCACCGAGACGAGCGAGCTGTCCTTGACCATGGCGATGAAATCATTCCCGAGCGGCGGCAGGATGGTGCGCAGCGCCTGCGGCCAGACGATCAGGCGAAAGCGCAGCCAGGGGCCGAGGCCGAGCGCCGAGGCGGCCTCGATCTGGCCCTCGGCGACCGAGAGGATGCCGGCGCGGAAGATCTCGGCCAGAAAGGCGGCATAGGCAAGGATCAGGGCAAGGACCGCCCGCGCGATCAGCGGCACGGCGCGGGTCTGCACCTCGGGCAGGCCAAGCGCGTTCCAGCCGGCGACGCCCAGCGGCACCAGCGCGAAGGCGACGTAGAGGAGCAGCACGATGATCGGCACGCCGCGCATCACCTCGACATAAAGCCGCGCCAGTTGCCGCAGCCAGAGGTGACGCGAGAGCGAGGCGACGGCGAGCGCGAGGCCAAGCACCATCGCGCCCAGGAAGGCCGTGACCGTCACCGCGAGGGTGAGGCCGATGCCGCGCGACAGCGTGACAAGGATGCGCGCATAGACCGGGTCGCGCGCCACCGTCACCGCCACGACAAGGCCCGCGGCGACGAGCGCCACGAGCCACCAGGGAAAGTCACGGCCTTCGTCGCGCCTCATTCCCCGAGCTTGGTGTCAACGAACCACTTCTTTGTCAGCCTCGCGAAGGTGCCGTCGGACTTCATTTCCGTGATCGCGGCATCGACCGGGGCGATCAGCTCGGATCCCTTCGGAAAGATGAAGCCGAAATCCTCGGAGCCGAGCCGGCCGCCGACGATCTTCAGCGTGCCGTTCGAGGCGGCGGCATAGGCCTCGCCCGCGGCGCTGTCGGTCAGCACGAGGTCCACATCGCCCGCCTTCAGCGCCTCGAGCCCGGCGCCGAAGGTCTCGAACATCTTGATGCGCGGGTTCGCCTCGTTGCCGTCGAGCACCTCGTAGACGCCGACGTAGAAGGGGGTGGTGCCGGGCTGCGCCGCCATCAGCAGCTTCGGATCGGCGGCAAAGCTCTTCGCGTCGGTGAAGCGGGTCTCGTCGCCGCGCACCAGCATGATCATCTCGGACCGCATGTAGGGGGTCGAGAAATCCACCGATTCCTTGCGGTCGTCGCGGATGGTGATGCCATCCATGCCGATGTCGAACTGACCCGAGGAGATTGCCGGGATCATCGCGTCCCAGCTCGAATGTTGATAGTCGACCTGCATGTTCAGCCGCCGCGCGATCTCGTTCATCGCGTCATATTCCCAGCCGACAGCGACGCCTTCCTTGTCGAGGAATTGCAGCGGCGGATAGGTGTTCTCCGTGACCACGGTGACGGACCTGCCGCCAAGGTCGGGCAGTTCGGCAAAGGCCGGAACTGCGGCCAGAAGGGTGGCGAGGAGAAAAGCGACTTTCATTGCGAGGAAACTCCGCAGGACAAAACTGCGGCCAAAGCTATGCGCCGGACGCCGGGGTGTCCAGCGGGGCACCATGCCGCGCCCCGCAAACCGGGCAGTCGTTGCGCCGTTTCACCACGATCTGCCGGCTTTCCCCCCAGAGCGCATCGTGGATAAGCAGCCGCCCGCGCAGGCCTTGCCCGGCGCCGGTGATTTCCTTGATGGCCTCGCTCGCCATCATCGTGCCGATCACGCCCGGCAGCGCGCCGACCACCCCCGCCTCGGCACAGCTGGGCGCGAGCCCCGCGGCCGGAATCACCGGAAAGACGCAGGCAAGGCAGGGCGCGCCGCGGGCCGGGTCGAAGAGGCTCAGCTGCCCCTCCCATTGCGCGATCGCGCCCGACAAAAGCGGCTTGCCGGCGGCGACGCAGGCGCGATTGACGAGATGGCGGGTCTCGAAATTGTCGGAGCCGTCGAGGATCAGGTCATAGTCCGCGATCAGCGCCCCGGCCTCGGCCTCGGTCAGGCGCAGGGGGTGGGTGCGCACCTCGATGTCGGGGTTCAGCGCCAGCATCGCGTCGCGCGCCGAGGCGACCTTGGGCCGGCCGATGTCGGCCGTGCGGTGGATCACCTGGCGCTGCAGGTTCGAGAGCGAGACGGTGTCGTCATCGACCACGCCGATCGTGCCCACCCCCGCCGCGGCCAGATACAGCAGCACCGGCGAGCCAAGCCCGCCCGCCCCCACCACCAGCACCTTCGCCGCCTTCAGCCGGCGCTGACCGGTGCCGCCCACTTCGCGCAGGAAGATGTGGCGGGCATAGCGTTCAAGCTCTTCGGGGCTCAGCGCGCCGGGCTTCGGTGCGGCGGCCTGCTGCAGCGGCGGCGCGGGTTCCGGCAGCGGCTGCGCATGGGCGCGCAGCCAGCGCAGCCCGGCGCGATAGGTCAGCACCACCGCGGCCGCAGCACCAAGGCCCAGCCAGCCCGAAAGCGAGCCGCCGACCGCACCGCGCAGCGGATGCCCCTCGGCGAAGATCAGATGGGCCAGCACGAAGGCCGCCCAGAGCGCCGCCAGCACGGCGAGGATCAGCCGCCCCGGCACCCGCAGCACGAGGCCGAGCGCGATCACGCCCGCCAGCAGCACGAGGCCGGTCATCAATGCCTGCCGGTCGAGCCGAAGCCACCCGCGCCGCGATCGGTCTCGCTCAGCGCCTCGGCGAATTCATAGCGCGCCTGCAGCACCGGGGCGATCACCGCCTGGGCGATGCGCTCGCCATGGTGGATGGTGTAGGGCTCGCGGCCGAGGTTGATCAGCAGCACGCCAAGCGGGCCGCGATAGTCGCTGTCGATGGTGCCGGGCGTGTTCGGCAGGCTGATCCCATGCTTGAGCGCGAGGCCCGAGCGCGGACGGATCTGCATCTCGAACCCCTCGGGGATCTCGACCAGCAGCCCGGTGGGCACCACGGCGCGCTGCAGCGGATAAAGGGTGAAGCCGTGCGTGCGGTCGTCAGGCTGCAGGTTGGCGCGGATGTCGGCCCCCGCCGAGCCCGGGGTCTCGTAACGCGGCAGGGCGATCTCGGGATCGGCCCAGTCCTCGCGCATCACCTTGATGATCGGCGTCACCTGTCGTTCCTTCCCTGTCTCAGCCGGCGTTCAGCGCGGCGGCAATGCGGGCGGCCAGACGCCGGGCGACGGCGTCCTTGCCCATCCGCTCCCAGCTTTCGGCGCCCGCGGCGTCGATGATCGTCACCGCGTTCTCGCTGCCGCCCATGATGCCGGTGGCGGGGCTGACGTCATTCGCCACGATCCAGTCACAGCCCTTGCGGGCGCGTTTCTCGGTGGCGTGGCGCAGCACGTCATGGGTCTCGGCGGCAAAGCCCACGACAAGGCGCGGCCGCCCCTCGGCGCGGCGCGAGATCGTGGCGAGGATGTCGGGGTTCTCGGAGAACTCGAGCGCGGGGGCGCGGCCGGTGCCGTCCTTCTTCATCTTCTGCCCGCTTTCGTTCGCCACCCGCCAGTCGGCGACGGCGGCGGCAAAGACCGCGGCCTCGGCCGGCAGCGCGGTCTCGACGGCGGCCAGCATCTCGCGCGCGGTCTCGACCCGCACCACCTCGACGCCCGAAGGCGGCGGCACGGTGGCGGGCCCGGTGACGAAGGTCACCCGCGCGCCAAGGTCGCGCAGCGCCGCGGCGAGCGCCGTTCCCTGCGCCCCCGAGGAGCGGTTGGCAATGTAGCGCACCGGATCGATCGGCTCATGCGTCGGGCCCGAGGTCACAAGGATATGCCGCCCCGAAAGCGGCCCGGTGGCCAGCGCCTGGCCGATCGCCGCGACGATCATGGCGGGCTCGACCATCCGGCCCGGACCGAATTCGCCGCAGGCCATGTCGCCCTCGGTCGGGCCGGCGAAAAGCACGCCATCGGCCCGCAGCGTCGCGATGTTGCGCTGCGTCGCGGGGTGGTTCCACATCCGCACGTTCATCGCCGGCGCGATCAGCACCCGCTTGTCGGTGGCCAGAAGCAGGGTCGAGGCCAGGTCATTCGCCAGCCCCGCCGCCATCTTCGCCATCAGATCGGCCGTCGCCGGCACCACCACGACCAGATCGGCCGCACGGCTGAGCTGGATATGGCCGATCTCGGCCTCGTGCGTCAGATCGAAGAGGTCGGTATGCGCCGCCTCGCCCGCCAGCGTCGAGACGGTGAGCGGGGTGACGAACTGCGCCCCGGCCGCGGTCAGCACCGGCGTCACCGCCGCCCCCTGCCCGCGCAACAGCCGGATCAGTTCGGGCACCTTGAAGGCCGCGATGCCGCCGCCGATGATCAGAAGTATCCGCTTGCCTGCGAGCATCGTCCCCTCCGCCTTTCGCACAGCTTTAGGCGCGCCGTCGCGGGGGCGCAACTATTGGAAGGCCTTGCACGGGTCTTCGCGGTCGGCGGGCGGGGTGACGATCCAGACATCGAAGGGCTGCGCTCCCTCGGCCGGCGCCTCGATCTGGCCAAGCGCGAGAAGCGTCACCTCGGGCGCGGCCATGCGGATCAGTGCGGGCACGGCGCGGTCGGTGCGGGCATGGCCCGAACCGGTGATCAGCGCGACCGGCCCGCCGGTCTCGGCCAGCGCGCGCAGCGTCGTCTCGGCGAACGCGCCGTCGCGCAGCCGCTGCGCCGCGACCATGCCGGGCAGGATCTCGACCGGCAGGGCATTGCAGTGATCGGCCTGCGTCTCGGCTTCCAGGTCGGCCTGCAGCGCCGCCGGATAGGGCTGATCGAGGCCGAAGCGCGCCGCCTGCGGGAAGACCTGTGCCAGCGGCTCGGTCATCGCGCGGCGCACCTCGTCACGCGGCAGCGCCGCGCCATAGATCTTCGCCGCGGGGGCCGCCGCGAAGATCGGCGCGTAGATCGCGAAATCGGGCCAGCCGGCAGCGTCCCAGCCAAGCGCCTTGCCAAGCGCGACCGGATCGGCGCGCAGCTCGGGCGTGACCTTCGCCGCCTGTTCGGGGCTCAGCATCTCGAACACCAGCGCGGCGGGTTTCAGCGCGGCCACGGCCGCCGCCTGAGTGCGGTGGTGAAGCGCATTGTCATGCACCTCGCCCAGCACCGCGACCTGCGGCGGATCGGTCGTGATGCGGGCAACGAGTGCGTCGGCGGAAATCTCTTCGGCCGCGGCAGGCGCGGCCAGGAGGGCGAGGCAAAGGGCAAGTGTCTTCATGCGAAGAAACTTGCAACCTCCGGCCCGTGACCTTCAAGGCTTTTCCGCATCTTGCCGAAGGCCTGCGCCTCGAGCTGGCGGATTCTCTCCTTCGAGAGGCCGAGCTCGGCGCCCAGGCTTTCAAGCGTGCGCGGTTCGTCGATCAGCCGCCGCTCGGTGACGATGTAGCGTTCGCGCGGCGTCAGCCGCCCCATCGCCTCGTCGAGCCAGCCGCGCATCAGCGCGCCGTCATGGCTTTCGGTCACCGCCTCTTCCGGGCTTGCGCCGTCGTCCTCGAGCGTGTCGACCCATTCGCGGCCGTCCTCGTCGCCCGACTGCATCGCATTGAGCGAGAAGTCCGAGCCCGAAAGCCGGCCCTCCATCATCTCGACATCGGAGAGCGGCACGCCGATCACCGCCGCCACCCGCTCGCGCAGCTGTGCGCCGTCGAGGCTGACGCCCTCGGCATCGGCCTCGCGCTCGATCTGCGCCTGCACGCGCTTCATGTTGAAGAACAGCGACTTCTGCGAGCTGGTCGAGCCGGTGCGCACCATCGACCAGTTGCGCATGACGAATTCCTGGATCGAGGCCTTGATCCACCACACCGCATAGGTCGAGAAACGCACGCCGCGTTCGGGGTCGAACTTGTCGGCCGCCTTCATCAGCCCGAGCGAGGCTTCCTGGATCAGGTCGTTCATCGGCGCGCCATAGCGCCGGAACTTCGACGCCATCGAGATCGCAAGCCGCATGTAGGCGGTGACAAGGCGATGCAGCGCCTGCTCGTCGCGCCGGTCACGCCAGGCGCGGGCAAGTTCCGCTTCGGTCTCCGCGTCGAGATACTCCGCGCGCATGGCCTGCCGCGGCAGCGTTTCGTCGTTCATTCCATCGAGTGCCATGGCCAGTCTCCCGGGTCTCCCACCCAACTGTCGGCGTGCTCTGCCCCGACACTATGACCCATCCCCGGCTCAATGTCTCGCCCGGCGAAAGGTTCCTCACAAAAAAGTTTAGTCTTTCATGCAGGATTTCCGGGCGCGGTTTTCGACGCAACGAAGGGCCAGGAAATATTGGGATGTTATCGTTAACGTTTCAGCAACTATGCTGCGCGAGGCTGGAGCGATCTGGCGGAGGGGGCGATGGTCGCGACGACCTACACGGTGGCGTTCGAGGGGGTCGAGGCGCGACTCGTCGAGGTGCAATGCGCGCTCGCCGCCGGCATGCCCGCCTTCTCGATCGTCGGCCTGCCCGACAAGGCGGTGAGCGAGGCGCGCGAGCGGGTGCGCGCAGCGCTGGCGGCGCTGTCGATCGCGCTGCCGATGCGGCGGATCACGGTGAACCTGTCGCCCGCCGACCTGCCGAAGGAGGGCTCGCATTTCGACCTGCCGATCGCGCTTGGCCTGCTCGCTGCGATCGGCATCGTGCCGCCCGAGGAGGTCGAGGGGCTGGTCTCGCTGGGCGAGCTGTCGCTCGACGGCCGGGTGGTGGCGGTGACCGGGGCGCTGCCCGCGGCGATGGCCGCGGCCGAGGAGGACCGCGCGCTTCTCTGCCCCGCCGCCTGTGGCGCCGAAGCCGCCTGGGTCGCCGCGACCCCGGTCTTTGCGGCGGCCACGCTGAACGACGCGATCCGCCACCTGACGACGCAGGCACCGCTGCCCCCGGCCCGCCCGGGCGAGGTCACCGCCCCCGCCGCGGCGCGCGATCTGCGCGACGTGAAGGGGCAGGAACGGGCGAAACGCGCGCTCGAGATCGCCGCGGCGGGGCGGCACCACCTGATGATGGTCGGCCCGCCCGGCGCCGGCAAGTCGATGCTCGCCGCCCGCCTGCCCGGCATCCTGCCCGATCTGACGCCGCTCGAGGCGCTCGAGACCTCGATGATCCACTCGGTTTCGGGGCTGCTTGGCGACGGCGGCATCTCGCGCAGCCGGCCGTTCCGCGAACCGCATCACACCGCCTCGATGGCGGCGATGATCGGCGGTGGCCGCGGCGCCCGGCCGGGCGAGGTCAGCCTTGCCCATAACGGCGTGCTGTTCATGGACGAATTCCCGGAATTCCCGCGCGCCGTCCTCGAGACCCTGCGCCAGCCGGTCGAGACCGGCGAGGTGGTGGTGGCGCGCGCCAATGCCCATGTCCGCTATCCCTGCCGCTTCCTGCTGGTCGCGGCGGCGAACCCCTGCCGCTGCGGCCATCTGGGCGACCCGGCCCGCGCCTGCGCCCGCGCGCCGGGCTGCGGCGCCGAGTACCTCGGCCGGATCTCGGGACCGCTGATGGACCGTTTCGATCTGCGCATCGAGGTGCCGGCGGTCGACTGGCGCGCGCTCGAGCTGCCCGCCGCGGGCGAGGGCTCGGCCGAGGTGGCCGCCCGGGTGGCGGCGGCGCGCGCGGTGCAGGCGCGCCGCTTTGCCGAGGTGCCCGGGGTACGGGTGAATGCCGAGGCGGAGGGGGCGCTGCTGGAGGAGATCGCCGCCCCCGACGCCGAGGGCCGCGCGCTTCTCGGCCGCGTCGCCGAGCGCTTCGGGCTGACCGCCCGCGGCTATCACCGGGTGCTGCGCACCGCCCGCACGATCGCCGACCTCGACGGGGCAGACCGGGTCCGCCTGCCGCATCTGGCGGAAGCCGTCAGCTATCGCCTCACTGCCGGTCCGGCAGGCTGAGCATCCGCCGCGCCGCCCGCGCCGCATCGCTCAGCGCCGCGCGCGCCTCGGGCACCCAGCCGTCGAAGAAATGCCACACGTGCAGCGCGTCGGGCCAGCTCTGCACCGTGACCTCGGCACCGAAGCCGCGCAGTCGCTCGGCCATGCGCAGGCTGTCGTCCCGCAGGATCTCGCTTTGCGAACAGTGCAGCAACACCGGCGGACAGCCCGGGAAGGCCGCGAACAGCGGCGAGGCATCGGGGTCGTTTGCGGCATGGGGGCCAAGGTACAGCCGCGCCACCTCGTCCAGCCGCTCGGCCGGCAGCATCGGGTCGGTCGCCGCATTCTCGCGGATCGAGGCCCCCGAACCGGTCAGGTCGGTCCAGGGCGAAAAGGCGATCAGCCCGGCCGGCGGCGTGCCCCGTGCGCACAGCCGCGCCAGCAGCGACAGTGCCAGCCCGCCGCCCGCACTGTCCCCCGAGAGCACGATCTGCCCCGGCGCATGGCCGCGTGCGATCAGATCGTCCCAGACCGCAAGCGAATCGGTCAGCGCGGCGGGGTGCGGGTGTTCTGGCGCAAGGCGATGATCGGGCAGGATCACCTCGACGCCCGCCAGTCGCGCAAATCGCGCCATCATCGCCAGATGCGTGCGCGGCCCGCCCGCGACATGGGCACCGCCATGCAGATGCAGGACAAGCGCCCCGCGGGCGGCGGGACCGGAGCGCACCGAGAGCGCCGGACGCCCGCCCAGCACCAGGGGCAGCGCGGCGACGAAGGGCGGCATGCGGAAGAACAGCACCGCGCCGCGCTCCATCGCGCCCCGCGCCAGATCCGGGTCGATCACCCGCGCCATCTGCGGCTTTGCCAGCAGCCCCGCGAGGCGACCGAGCAACCGCAGCCGCAGGCTCACCGCGTTGCCCGCTTCGCCTCGATCACCTGCCAGATCTTCTCGGCGATGTTCGTGCCCTCGAACCGCTCGAGTTCCTGGATGCCGGTGGGCGAGGTGACGTTGATCTCGGTCAGCCAGTCGCCGATCACGTCGATGCCGACGAAGACCTGACCCTTCTCGCGCAGCACCGGGCCGATGCGGGCGCAGATCTCGAGATCGCGCTCGGTCAGGCCGACCCGCTCGGGCCGCCCGCCGACATGCATGTTCGAGCGCGTCTCGCCCTCGGCCGGCACCCGGTTGATCGCGCCGACAGGCTCGCCATCGACCAGGATGATGCGCTTGTCGCCCTTGACCACGGCGGGCACGTATTTCTGCACGATCAGCGGCTCGCGGCTGATGCCGGTGAACAGCTCGTGCAGCGAGGCGAGATTGCGGTCGTTCGGATCGAGCCGGAACACGCCCGCACCGCCATTGCCGTAAAGCGGCTTCAGGATGACGTCGCCATGGCGCGCCTTGAAGTCGCGGATCGTGGCCAGGTCGCGCGCGATCAGCGTCGGCGGCGTCAGGTCCGGGAAGTTCAGCACCAGAAGCTTCTCGGGCGAGTTGCGCACCCAGAACGGGTCGTTGACGACCAGCGTCGCGGGGTGAATGCGCTCGAGGATATGGGTCGTGGTGATATAGCCCATGTCGAAGGGCGGATCCTGGCGCAGCCAGACCACGTCGAACTCCGACAGATCGACCTCGGCCTCGGCGCCAAGGGTGAAGTGATTGCCCTTCTCGCGGCGCACGGTCAGAGGCCAGCCGCGGGCCAGCACCCTGCCCTCGCGGTAGATCAGCTTGTCGGGCGTGTAATAGAACAGCTCATGCCCCCGCGCCTGCGCCTCTTCGGCCAGCCGGAAGGTGCTGTCGGCGTCGATGTTGATCGCACCGATCGGGTCCATCTGGATCGCAACTTTCAAGGCCATGTCGCCCCCTTTCGTTGCGCCCTTGATGCCCCGGCCGTGACCGCGATGCAATCGGCTCAGTCGAAGTGATAGGCGTTCTCGAGAATCTCGATCCGCCCCTCGGCATCGACCAGCGCCACATCGAAGCGCCGGTCGAGATTGGCGCAATCGGGCGCGCCCGCGACGAATTCGTCGGCCGAGACGAAGATCCGACGCATCTGCCGCACCGTCAGCCGCTCGGCCGCCCAGGCATGGGTCTGTGCCCGCTTCACCTCGATGAAGATCACCGTGTCGCCCTCGCGCGCGATCAGGTCGATCTCGCCGCCATAGTGGCCGCGCCAGCGCTGCGCGGTGATCCGCCGCCCCGCCTGCCGGTAGTGATCGGCGACCTGATGCTCGGCCGCAAGGCCGGCATGATAGGACATCGCTCCGCTCATCTGTCCTTCTCCAGCTCCAGCGCGGCCTGATAGACCTCCCGCCGGGGCAGACCCAGCAGGCCGGCCACCTCGGCCGCCGCATCCTTGACGCTCATGCGTGCGAGACGCTCCCGCAACGCAGCTTCCACCTCCTCCGCGCCGACCACGCGCTCGGCAGCGCGATCGACGAGAACCACGATCTCCCCCTTCACCGGTACCGCCGCATAGTCAGCGGCGAGGGTGGCAAGGGTGCCGCGCCGCACCTCCTCGAATCGCTTGGTGAGTTCGCGGCAGACCGCGGCATCGCGATCTGGTCCGTATTCTGTCACCAGATCCCCTAACATTTCCCCAACGCGCTTCGGCGATTCGTAGAACACCAGCGTCGCCGGCACGGCGGCGAAGTCGCGCAGCCACTTGCGGCGGGCGGAACCGCTGCTCGGCGGAAACCCCGCGAAGAGGAAGCGGTCGGTCGGCAGGCCCGAGACCGTCAGCGCCGCCAGCACCGCCGAGGGACCGGGGGCGGCATAGACCGGATATCCCGCCTCGATCGCGGCGCGGCCGAGGTGATAGCCCGGGTCCGAGACGAGCGGCGTGCCCGCCTCGGAAGCATAGGCGACCGAACGCCCCTCGCCGAGCGCGCGCAACAGCCGCGCCCGCGCGCCCTCGCCGCTGTGGTCGTGATAGGCGACGACCGCTCGCCCGGCGAGCGGCACGCCGTGGATCTCCATCAGGTGGCGCAGGGTGCGGGTATCCTCGGCCGCCAGCACGTCGGCCTCGCGCAAGATGTCGAGGGCGCGCAGGGTGATGTCGCGCGCGGCCCCGATCGGCGTCGCGATGAAATGCAGCCCCGGCACCAGCGCCCGTCCGCCCGCACCCTGTTCCCGCGCCGGCAGGCTTTCGCCGCCTTCCTCTTCCAGATCCATCGCCGGCACCTTTCGTCGCTGCTGCAAAGTTTACTTCACGGGGCGAAACGCTTAGGGTTCGACCGTGGTCCCCCTGCCGTTGGAACAGAGGTCGTACATGTTTGCGAAATTGCGTAGCCCCCGCAACCCCGTGCTGAAGGTCGGCGCGATGCTCTCGGCGCTCTGGCTCGCGGCCTGCACGCCCGGCACCAGCGGCGGGCCGGCACCGCGGCTGAGCTCGGGCGAGGCGGTGCCGGTGGCGCTGCTGGTGCCCGGCGGCTCGGGCGCGACGGGCGACGAGACGCTGGCGAAATCGCTGCGTCAGGCGGCGGAACTGGCGATTTCCGACCTCGACGGGGTGAAGATCGATCTGCGCGTCTACAACACCGGCGGCAGCCCGGCGCAGGCCGCCGAAGCCGCGACCCAGGCCGTCGACGCCGGCGCGAAGATCATCCTCGGCCCGGTCTTCGCCGAGGCGGCGAATGCCGCGGGCCTTGCCGTTGCCGACCGGGGCGTGAACGTGCTGTCCTTCTCGAACAACACCGATATCGCCGGCGGCAACGTCTTCGTGCTCGGCCCGACCTTCCCGAACACCGCGAACCGGCTGGTCAGCTATGCCGCGGCGCAGGGCAAGCGGCGGATCCTGACCGTCAGCGACCAGACCACCGCAGGAGAGATCGGCGCGCGGGCGATCCAGACCGCAATCTCGCGCAGCGGTGCGAGCAATGCCGGGCAGATCTCCTACCCGTTCTCGCAGCAGGACGTGACGAATGTCGCACCGCAGATCGCCGCAAAGGTGCAGGGCGGTGGCGTCGATGCGCTGTTCCTGACCGCCGACACCGCCGGCGCGTTGCCGCTGCTGGCGCAGCTTCTGCCGCAGCAGGGCGTCGATCCGGCGCAGACCAAGTTCATCGGCCTGACCCGCTGGGACATCCCGCCCGCCACGCTCGCCCTGCCCGGGCTGCAGGGCGGCTGGTTCGCGCTGCCGGACCCGAACCTGAACACCCGCTTCAAGGCGCGCTACGAGACCGCCTTCGGCTCCGCCCCGCATCCGATCGCCGGGCTTGCCTATGACGGCATCGCGGCGATCGGCGCGCTGGTCAAATCGGGCCATGCCGACGCGCTCTCGCGCAATGCGCTGACCCAGCCCGCGGGCTTCGTCGGCGTCAACGGCATCTTCCGGCTGCGCCCCGACGGCAGCAACGAGCGCGGTCTGGCCGTGGCCGAGATCCGCAACAACCAGGTCGTGGTGATCGACCCGGCCCCGAGATCCTTCGGCGGCGCCGGCTTCTGAGCCGGCCCCGCCCCCTCCAGCAGAGGCCCCACCCGGGACATGGCGACCAAGTGACCGACCTTCCGACCTCCGCCCCGGCAGCCGCCGGGGCGCCCTTGCTTCTGAGCCCCGACCGCCTGATCCCCGCGCTCGACGCGGCGCTCTCCGAGACGCGCGACGAGCGCACCTTGCGCACCGAGACCGTGGCCTTCCTCGCCGCCGCGCGCGAGGAGGCGACGCCCTGGATCGAGGCCGATTTCGCCGGCCATCCCCGCTCTGCGCGCGAGACCGTCCTGCATTATGCCCAGATGACCGACGGCATCGTGCGCGCGGCGCTGCATGTCGCCACCGGCCGACTGCATCCCCACCCCCGCCCGTCCGACGCCGAGCGGCTTTCGGTGCTCGCCGTGGGGGGCTATGGCCGCGCCGAGATGGCGCCCTCCTCGGATGTCGACCTGCTGTTCCTGACGCCCTGGAAGATCACCCCCTGGGCGGAAAGCGTGATCGAGTCGATGCTCTACATGCTGTGGGACCTGAAGCTGAAGGTCGGGCACGCCTCGCGC
The DNA here is from genome assembly GCF_003664585.1 of Paenirhodobacter hankyongi. GTDB lineage: Bacteria > Pseudomonadota > Alphaproteobacteria > Rhodobacterales > Rhodobacteraceae > Rhodobacter > Rhodobacter hankyongi. The sequence goes on along the minus strand of NZ_RCHI01000004.1, from coordinate 182,705 downwards.
AGCATCGACGAATGCCTGCATCTGGGCCGCGAGGATGTGACGATCCGCACCGCACTGCTGGAACTGCGCCATGTCGCCGGCGACGAGGGCCTCGCCGTGCAGCTGACCGAGACGCTGCGCAACGACCTGTTCCGCTCGACCGGGCCCGAGTTCATCGAGGCGAAGCTGGCCGAGCGCGCCGAGCGCCACAAACGCCAGGGCGGGCAGCGCTATGTGCTCGAGCCGAACGTCAAGGAGGGCAAGGGCGGGCTGCGCGATCTGCAGACGCTCTACTGGATCGCGAAATACATCCACGGCGTGCACAAGGCGGCCGAGCTGGTGCCGCTGGGCGTTTTCACCGCCGAGGAATACCAGCATTTCCGCGATGCCGAGGATTTCCTCTGGGCGGTGCGCTGCCATCTGCACCTGATCGCCGGGCGCGCCTCGGACCAGCTCACCTTCGACATGCAGGTCGAGGTGGCGCGGCGCATGGGCTATGCCGACACCGCCGGGCGCCGCGGCGTCGAGGTGTTCATGCAGACCTACTTCCGCCACGCCACGATGGTGGGCGAGGTCACCCGCATCTTCCTGACCAAGCTCGAGGCGCAGCATGTGCGCGTGCCGCCGATCTACAAGCGCCTGTTCCGGCGCCGCAAGCCGCTGATCGCGCCCCTCATCGATGACAACGGCCGGGTCAATATCGGCGACCGCGCCGCCTTCCTCGCCGATCCGCTGAACCTTCTGCGGATCTTCGAGGAGGCGCTGCGCACCGGGATGCTGATCCACCCCGACGCGATGCGGGTGATCTCGGCGCATCTCGACCTGTTCGACGACAAGCTGCGCGAGAACCGCGAGGCGTCGCGGATCTTCCTCGACCTGCTGCTCAAGCACGGCAACCCGGAACGCTCGCTGCGGCGGATGAACGAACTCGGCGTGCTGTCCGCCTTCATCCCCGAGTTCGAGCCGATCGTGGCGATGATGCAGTTCAACATGTATCACAGCTACACCGTGGACGAACACACGATCCAGGTGATCTCGACCCTCGCGCAGATCGAGCGCGGCGAGCTGGTCGAGGAGCTGCCGCTGTCCTCCCACATCCTGAAGGAGGGGATCAACCGGCGGGTGATGTATGTGGCGCTGCTGCTCCACGACATCGGCAAGGGCCGGCCCGAGGACCATTCGATCCTCGGCGCGCAGATCTCGCGCAAGGTGGCGCCGCGGCTTGGCCTGAACGCCGAGGAATGCGAGACGGTCGAATGGCTGATCCGGCATCACCTGCTGATGTCCGACGTGGCGCAGAAACGCGACCTGTCGGACCCGCGCACGATCCGCGACTTCGCCAAGATGGTGAAGTCGAAGCGCCGGCTCGAGCTGCTGACCGTGCTCACCGTATGCGACATCCGCGGCGTGGGGCCGGGGGTGTGGAACAACTGGAAGGCGACGCTGCTGCGCCGGCTCTATTCCGAGACAGCCCGCGCGCTCGAGCACGGGATGGAGGCGCTGAACCGCGAACAGCGCTCGAGCGAGGCGAAGCGTGCGCTGCGCGAGGCGCTCTCGGGCTGGGACGCGAAGGACCTGCGCACCGAGCTGGGCCGGCATTACGATCCCTACTGGCAGGGGCTGTCGACCGAGACCCAGGTGATCTTCGCCGAACTGCTGCGCGATCTCGGCGATGACGAGATCCGCATCGACCTGCACCCCGACCCCGATCACGACGCGACCCGCGCGGCCTTTGCGCTGGCCGACCATCCGGGCATCTTCTCGCGGCTTGCCGGCGCGCTGGCGCTTGTCGGCGCGAACGTGGTCGATGCGCGCACCTATACCTCGAAGGACGGCTATGCGACCGCCGTCTTCTGGGTGCAGGACGCCGAGGGCCACCCCTACGAGGCCTCGCGCCTGCCGCGGCTGCGCAAGATGATCGACCGCACGCTGAAGGGCGAGGTGGTGGCCCGCGACGCGCTGAAGGACCGCGACAAGGTGAAGAAGCGCGAACGCGAGTTCCGCTTCCCGACCCATATCACCTTCGACAACGAGGGTTCCGACATCTACACCATCGTCGAGGTCGACACCCGCGACCGGCCGGGGCTGCTTTACGACCTGACCCGCGCGCTGGCCTCGTCGAACATCTACATCGCCTCGGCGGTGATCGCGACCTATGGCGCGCAGGTGGTCGACAGCTTCTACGTCAAGGACACCTTCGGGCTGAAGCTGTCGAAGACCAAGCAGGAGGCACTGGACAAGAAGCTGCGCGAGGCGATCGCGCGCGGCGCGGAAAGGGCTGCCACGGCATGAAACCGGTCCGCCTGGTGCGCGGATTCCTGACGGTGGGGGGCTGGACCTTCGGCTCCCGCCTGCTGGGATTCGTCCGCGACATGATGATTGCCGCCTATCTGGGCTCGGGCCCGGTGGCCGAGGCCTTCCTCGTCTCCTTCTCGCTGCCGAACATGTTCCGCCGCTTCTTCGCCGAGGGCGCGTTCAACATGGCCTTCGTGCCGATGTTCGCAAAGAAGCTCGAGGCGGGCGACGACCCGAAGGGCTTTGCGCAGGACGCCTTCTCGGGGCTTTCCGCGGTGCTGATCCTGTTCACCGTGCTCGGCACGCTCGCCATGCCCTGGCTCGTCTGGGCGATGGCCTCGGGCTTTCACGGCGACGAGCGGTTCACCCTCGCCGTGCTCTATGGCCGGATCGGGTTCTCCTACATCCTCTTCATCTCGCTCGTCGCGCTGCTCTCGGGCGTGCTGAACGCCTTTGGCCATTTCACCGAGGCCTCGCTGGTGCCGGTGCTGATGAACCTGATGTTCATCGTGGCGATGTGGATGGCGGACAAGGCCGGCTGGGACATGGGCCTGACGCTCGCCTGGACTGTGCCGGTGACGGGCGTCGCGCAGTTTGCCTTCACCTGGGTCTCGGCACAGCGGCTTGGCTTTGCGCTCTGGCCCGGGCGACCACGGATAACGCCCGAGCTGAAACGGCTCCTGATCATCGCCGGCCCCGCGGTGCTGGCGGGCGGTGTGGTGCAGGTGAACCTGCTCGTCGGGCGTCAGGTCGCCTCCTTCACCGAGGGCGCGGTCGCCTGGCTCAGCTATGCCGACCGGCTCTATCAGCTGCCGCTCGGCGTCGTCGGCATCGCGATCGGCACCGTGCTCTTGCCGGTGCTGTCGCGCCACCTGCGGGCGGGCGACATGGCGGCCTCGCGCGACAGCTTCTCGCGCGGCGCGGAATTCGCGCTGTTCCTGACCGTGCCCGCCGCGGTGGCCCTCGTGGTGATCGCGACGCCGCTGATCTCGGTGCTCTACGACCGCGGCGCCTGGCGGGCCGAGGACACCACGGCGACGGCCCTCGCCCTTGCCGCCTATGGCCTCGGCCTGCCGGCCTTCGTGCTGCAAAAGGTGCTGCAACCGCTGTTCTACGCGCGCGAGGACACACGCAGGCCGTTCTATTACGCGGTCTTCTCGATGGTCACCAACGCGGGCTTTGCCGTCGGCATGATGCCGGTGATGGGCTTCATGGCGGCGGCGCTCGCCACCACCGTCTCGGGCTGGGTGATGGTCGCGCAGCTGTGGTGGGGGGCGCGCAACATGGGCGCGGCGGCACATCCGGACGCCCGCTTCTGGCGCCGGTTCTGGCGCATCGCCCTCGCCTCGGCGGTGATGGGGGTGCAGCTGTGGTTCACCGCCGACGCACTGGCGCCGATGCTGGCCGCGCATGGCGCCCGCTGGGGAGCGCTCGCGATCCTGTGCGGCTCGGGGATTGCCGTCTACTTCGGCCTTGGCGCGCTGATCGGCGCCTATGGCGCGGGCGAGCTCAAGGCGATGCTGCGGCGCAAGCGGGGCTGAGCCCCGCCTGCCCGGGCCCTGGCGCGCAATCTCAGCGCTTGCGCAGCCGCGCCAGCGTGTGGCGCCAGCCGCCCGGCGCGACCAGGAAGCTCAGCCCGAAGCCCGCGGCAAAACCCGCGAATTCGGCGATCCAGTCCGAGGTGCCGCCGAAGATCGCGGCAAAGACCAGCTGGATCGCCATCAGCATGCCGATGAGCGAGAAGGCCCGCGTGCGGTTCGCATTCGCCGCGCCAAGCCGCACCCACAGGAGCCAGGTGAAGGCCCCGATCAGCCCATAGGCGCCCGGATAGCCGCCATAGAGCGCGCCCTGGGTGAAGGGCACCGCGGTATAGACCAGCGCGCCGACGATCGAGGCGCCGAAGAACACCGCCGCCACCGCCCAACCGCGGAAGATCTCGCCCACCATCTTGCCAAGCGCCAGCAGGAACACCAGCACCATCGCCGCATGGGTGAGCGAGCCGTGCACGAAGGGATAGGTGACGATCCGCGCCACCTGTCGCCAGGGCCAGACGTTCTGCGCGATCATCTGGCGCAGGATGCCCGGGTCGAAGGCAAAGCGCTGCAGCGCATCGAGCCGCCAGCCGAGCGCCGCATCCCCCGCCACCCCGGCATGACCGATCCCGAACAGGATCTCGCCGAGGATGATCGGGCCCGCCAGAAGCCAGACCACCGGCGGCAGCGGGTTCAGCGGGTGTTCGTTCGTGCGATGGTCCATCAGGCCTCCCTCGGGCGGGTCCGGTTGACGCCCCGCGCGCTTTAGCGATAAGCCCTCGCACAGCCGATTTCCAGCCCGGCTGAGGAGCATTGCCATGACCGATCAACCTGCCGCCATCAACGCCAAGTTCAAGCCCCGTGTGTTTTCGGGGATCCAGCCGTCGGGGAACCTGACGCTCGGGAACTATCTCGGCGCGCTCAAGCGCTTTGCCGAGAAGCAGGACGAAGGGATCGAGACGATCTATTGCCTCGTCGACCTTCACGCGATCACGGTCTGGCAGGAACCGGAAGCGCTGAAGCGGCAGACCCGCGAGGCGGCGGCGGCCTTCATCGCCTCGGGCGTCGATCCGTCGCGCTCGGTGCTCTTCAACCAGAGCCAGGTCTCGGCCCATGCCGAGATGGGCTGGCTTCTCAACTGTGTCGCGCGGATGGGCTGGATGAACCGCATGACGCAGTGGAAGGACAAGACCCAGGGCAAGAACGCCGAACAGCAGTCGCTGGGCCTGTTCGCCTATCCGGCGCTGATGGCGGCCGACATCCTCGTCTATCACGCGACGATGGTGCCGGTGGGCGAGGACCAGAAGCAGCACGTCGAGCTGACCCGCGACATCGCGGCGAAGTTCAACCACGATTACAAGACCGACTTCTTCCCGATGCCCGAACCGCTGATCGAGGGCACCGCGACGCGGGTGATGAGCCTGCGCGACGGCACCAAGAAGATGTCGAAATCCGATCCCTCGGACGCCAGCCGGATCAACCTGACCGACGATGCCGACACCATCGCGAAGAAGTTCCGCAAGGCGGTGACCGACCCCGCGCCGCTGCCCGAAAGCCTCGAGGGGCTGGCCGAGCGGCCCGAGGCGCGCAACCTCGTGAACATCTACGCGGCGCTTTCGAACCGGAACGCCGAGGCGGTGATCGCGGAATTCGGCGGTCAGGGCTGGGGCACGTTCAAGCCCGCCCTCGCCGATCTGGCCGTCGCCAAGCTCGAGCCGATCTCGTCGGAGATGTCGCGGCTGATGAACGACCCGGCCGAGATCGACCGGATCCTCGGCGCCGGCGCCGAGCAGGCCCGCGCCATCGCCCAGCCGATCCTCGAAGGCGCGCTCGACATCATGGGCATGGTGCGCGCGCGATAAGCACCGCGCGGGGGCTTTGCGCTCCCGCACCCCCGCAGGATCATTGGAGCGATTGGAAGCGAAAGGCTCGTCTGCTTCCAATTGCCTCAAATATCCCGGGGGGGTGAATGACCGCAGGTCAGAGGGGGGCAGCGCCCCCCTGCCCCGGCGCCGCCCGCGCCTCGGCCCGCGGGTAAAGCCGCGCCATCGTCGTGCCGCGGGCGAGGTTCAGCACCATCAGCGCCGCCCAGAGCCCGTGATTGCCGAAGGCGGGCAGCAACAGCGCCAGCGCCGCGGCATAGACCAGCACCGACAGCGCCATCGCGTTGCGCATCTCGCGCGTCAGCGTCGCGCCGATGAAGATCCCGTCGAGCATCCAGCTTGCCACCCCGATCAGCGGCGCAAGGCCGAGCCAGGGCAGATAAAGCCGTGCCGCCGCGCGCACCTCGGGCGCCGTGGTCATGGTGTCGATGATGACCGGACCGGCGAGAAAGAAGACCACGCCCAGAAGCAGCGCACCGCCTGCCGCCCATTCGCCGCTGAGCAGGGCCGCGCGGCGCAGCCGCAGGGGCGACCGCGCGCCGACCGCCTGCCCGACGAGGCTTTCGGCGGCGAAGGCAAAGCCGTCGAGCGCATAGGCGGTGATCTCGAGGAACTGCACCAGAACCTGATTTGCGGCGAGCGTCACATCCCCCTGCCCCGCGCCGAGGAACAGGAAGGCGGCGAAGCTCGCCTGCAGCAGCACCGAGCGGATCATGATGTCGGTATTGACCCGCGCCAGCCGCTTCAGCGGGCCCGCGGCCAGCACCAGCGCGCGGGACAGCCCCGCCGCGAAGGCCCCCCGCGCCAGCCAGAGCGCCAGCGCCACACCCGACCATTCGGCGATCAGCGTCGCCGCCGCGACGCCCCGCACGCCCCAGCCAAGGCCCAGCACGAAGGCAAGGTCGAGCCCGATGTTCAGCCCGTTCATCCACAGCTGCAGCGCCAGCACCGCCCGCGTGCGCTCGAGCGCGATCAGCCAGCCGGTGATGGCGTAAAGCGAGATCGTCGCGGGCGCGCCCCAGATCCGCACGCCCAGGTATTGCCGCGCCAGCGCCTCGACCTCGGGGCTGGCCGGCGCGATGCGGAAGGCCGCCCAAAAGAGCGGCCATTGCAGCGCGACAAGGCCGAGCCCGGCGAGGCCGGCGATGATCAGCGCCCGCATCAGCCCGGCGGCGACCTCGGCCGCGTCCCCCTCGCCCTTCGCCTGCGCGACAAGGCCGGTCGTGCCCATCCGCAGGAAGCCGAAGATCCAGTAAAGCGAGGCCAGCACCACCGCACCGATCCCCACCGCACCGATCGGGGCGGCCGTGCCGATCTGCCCGACCACGCCGGTGTCGACCGCGCCGAGGATCGGCACGGTGGCGTTCGACAGCACGATCGGCGCGGCGATCTTCAGAACCCGCGCGCGGCTGATCTCAGCCATGCGGCCGCTCGGGCATCAGGAAATGCCCGGTGGCCTGCGCGTAAAGACGGGTGCGGTTGTCCTGCCAGGCCTCGACATGCACCGAGGCATAGCGCCGGCCCGAGCGGTTCACCCGCGCCCGCGCATAGGCGTCGCGCGGCAGACCCGAGCGCAGGTAATCCACCGTGAAGTCGATCGTCTTCGGCAGCCGCGGCAGCACCGGCTCGGGCGCGCTCAGATCGATCCTCCCGGTCTCGACATCCTCCCACAGCGTCGCCCAGCTGAGCTCGACGATCGCCGTGACCTCGAGGAAGGCCGCGGTCACCCCGCCGTGCAGCGCGGGCAGCATCGGGTTGCCGATCAGCTTCTCGTCGAAGGGCAGCGTCGCGGTGATCTCGTCGCCGCGGCGGTCGAACTCGATGCCGAGGAAGCGGATGTAGGGCACGCCCGACACGAGCGCACGCAGCGCGGCGTCGCGGCGCTGCTTGACTACCTGCATCGGTTCCGGTTTCGCGCGGGTCATTTCGCCTCTCCCTTCGGGCGCTCGACGGTGAAGGCGCCGGTCGCGGTGGCGACGGGCAGGCCCGCCTCCTCGTCATGCGCGGTGGCGCGCAGGAAGGCGACGGTGCGGGTGATGTGATAGACCTCGGCGCGCGCGGTGATGCGCTGGCGCGGCGTCGCCGCGCGCATGTAATCGATGCGCAGGTCGATCGTCGCGGTGCCGGCGGGCGCCTCGGGGTGGCTCATCACCGCGGCGCCGCAGCAGGTGTCCATCAGTGCCGAGACCGCGCCGCCATGGATCACCCCGGTGCGCGGATCGCCCACCAGCCGCTCGTCCCAGGGCATCGAGATCACCGCATGCCCGCCGCCGATCGCCTCGAGGTGCATGGCCAGCGCCCGGCTGTGCGGGATCGCCTCGATGAAGCGTCGCGCCAGCGCGAGCTTTTCCTCGTCTTCCGACATCTGCGCCATCTCCGTTCCTCCCGTTTGCGCCGACTATCCTTCGCCGCGCGCCGCCGCGCAAGTCGGCCGCCCCCGGGTCGCAGCGTCACGAAAGGGCGCAATCGCGGTTGAAGCCCGTCCGGCGAGGCGCTAGCTTCCGCGCCAGGGGAGACCACTATGCCCGAACCTGATGTTTTGACCTTCAAGGAAATGTGCGCCCGCTTCGACGTGACGCCCCGCACATTGCGCTATTACGAGTATATCGAATTGCTGTCGCCGCAGAAGGAGGGCCGCGCCCGCTTCTACGGGCCGCGCGAAGTCGCGCGGATGACGCTGATCCTGCGTGGCCGCCGCTTCGGCTTCTCTCTCGAGGAGCTGCGGCAATGGCTCGACATCTACGACAAGAAGGGCACGGAAGAGCAAAGCCGTGTCTGGGTCGAACTGGCCGATCGTCAGCTCAAGGTGCTGCAAGAGCAGTATGACGAACTTGCCGGGACCATCGGCGATCTGCGCGAGCTGCGCGACCAGGTCGCGAAATCCCTTGATTCCTGAGCGCCAAAGCGCTTCGATCTGTTCAGCCGAACCGTTCGCCGGGCGACCCTAGCGGCCGCCCGACGTCGTTTCCAGCCAACAGATTATTGCTTTTTCCCGTGGGGCTTTTTGCTGACATTACGTCAGCGTCACCGTGACGCCACGTTACAGTGACGCAAACGTCAACTTCACTTGTAATGTGGTTGCGGAAATTCGATCTGCCGCGTCGCATTACGCAGGGACAACGCGAGGGGCGGTCGAATGAGTGATGAAGTGATGACGATTCGCGAGATGTGCGATGCGTTCGACGTGACGCCGCGCACCTTGCGCTTTTACGAGGCAAAGGAACTGCTGTTCCCGATCCGCGAAGGCCAGAAGCGGCTGTTCACCCGGCGCGACCGGGCCCGGCTGAAGCTGATTCTGCGCGGCAAGCGTTTCGGGTTCAGCCTCGAGGACATCCGTCAGCTGCTCGACCTCTACAACATGGGGGATCAGCAGAAGACGCAACTGGCCGAGACGCTGAAGCTGGCGCGTCAGAGGCTCGATGAAATGCAACGCCAGCGCGACGAGCTTGGTCAGGCGATTGCCGAACTGAGCGAACAGATTGCCTGGGGCGACCAGCAGCTTGCCGACGAAGGTCCGGAGGAAGCGGCCGCCGCAGAGTAAGGCAGATTTGGGAGAGAGAGATGCCGAGCTACACCGCCAACACCCGCGACATGCAATTCGTCCTGCACGAGGTCCTCAAGGTCTCGGAAGCGGGGATCCCCGGCTACGAGGAGATGGAGCGCGACTTCACCGAGGCCGTGCTCGACGCTGCGGCCAAGGTCTCGTCCGAGGTTCTCGCGCCGCTGAACGCCGTGGGCGACAGCGAGGGCTGCGTGCTTGAAAACGGCGTGGTGCACACGCCGAAGGGTTTCAAGGCCGCCTTCGAGGCGATGAAGGAGGGCGGCTGGACCGCGCTCGACTGTGACCCGGACTTTGGCGGCCAGGGCATGCCCTATGTGCTGAACTGCGCCGTGGGCGAGATGTTCGTCTCGGCCAACATGGCCTTCAACATGTATCAGGGCCTGACGCATGGTGCCTATTCGGCGATCCACGCCCATGGCACCGCCGAGCAGAAGGCGAAATACCTGCCGAAGATGGTGTCCTGCGACTGGACCGGCACGATGAACCTGACCGAGCCGCATTGCGGCACCGATTTGGGCATGATGCGCACCAAGGCCGAGCCGCAGGACGACGGCTCCTACAAGATCACCGGCCAGAAGATCTTCATCTCGGCGGGCGACCATGACATGGCCGAGAACATCATCCACCTGGTTCTGGCCAAGGCGCCCGGCGGCGGCGAGGGCACCAAGGGGATCTCGCTCTTCATCGTGCCGAAGTTCCTGGTCAATGACGATGGCTCGCTTGGCGCGCGCAACGCGGTCTCGGTCGGCAAGATCGAGGAGAAGATGGGCATCCACGGCAACTCGACCTGCGTGATGAACTATGACGGCGCGACCGGCTGGCTGCTCGGCGACCTGCACAAGGGCATGCGCGCGATGTTCACGATGATGAACGAGGCCCGTCTCGGCGTCGGCCTGCAGGGCTATGCCGTGGCCGAGGCCGCCTATCAGAACGCGGTGATCTACGCCAAGGACCGGCTGCAGGGCCGCGCCGTGACCGGCATCGCCAACCCGACCGGCCCCGCCGATCCGCTGATCGTGCACCCTGACATCCGCCGCTCGCTGATGGACCAGAAGTCCTTCCTCGAGGGCGCCCGCGCCTTCACCTTCTGGGGCGCGCATCTGATCGACCGCGCCCACAAGGCGGGCGACGCCGAAGCCGAGGGGCTGATCTCGCTGATGACGCCCGTCATCAAGGGCTTCCTCACCGACAAGGGCTTCGAGACCGCGGTGCTGGCGCAGCAGGTCTATGGCGGCCACGGCTACATCGAGGAATGGGGCATGTCGCAATTCGCCCGCGACGCCCGGATCACGATGATCTACGAGGGTGCGAACGGCGTGCAGGCGCTTGACCTCGTCGGTCGCAAGCTGGCGCAGGACGGCGGCAAGCACGTCATGGCCTTCTTCGAGATGATCAAGGCCGAGTGCAAGGCGCATGACGGCGACGAGCGGATGAAGCCCTTCACCGACGCGCTCAAGGCTGCCTCGAAGCAGCTGCAGGCGGCGGGGATGTTCTTCATGCAGAACGGCATGAAGAACCCGAACGCGGCGCTCTCGGGCAGCTATGACTTCATGCATCTGATGGGGCACGTCTGCCTTGGCCTGATGTGGACCCGGATGGCGCAGGCGGCCTATGCCGCGCTCGACGGCGGCGCCACGGACAAGGCCTTCTACGAGGGCAAGATCGCCACGGGCCGCTACTACATGGCCCGCCAGCTGCCCGCCTGCGCGATGCACCTCGCCCGCATCGAAAGCGGCGCCGACCCGGTGATGAGCCTCGCGGCCGAGCAGTTCTGAGAACGGACGGACTGGAAATCCGAGCGGCGCCCCAAGGGGCGCCGTTTGCATTTTGGGGGACGCCCCTGGGATGTGCCGTCTTGCCCCACTCTCGCGGCGATCGCTCCGGTATCATTCCGGTGAACAGGCTTGTCTTTCTGCCGGGCGAGCTAGCTCAGATTCATGCCGTTCACAGCAGGATTCATTTCATCGGGGAGGATGAGAGGATGATGCGGAATCTGATAATCGGTGCGGCCCTTGCGCTCGCCGCGCCTCTGACGGCCTTGGCGCAGCCGACGACCGTTGCCGACAGCGCCAAGGGGAAGATCCTGACGAATGCGCAAGGGATGGCGCTCTACACGTTTTCGAAGGATTCGACGGATCATTCCGTCTGCGACGGAGGCTGCGCTGCGTTGTGGCCGCCGCTGAAGGCGGCGCCGTCGGACCAGGCGTCGGGCGCGTTCTCGATCTTCAGGCGGTCGGACGGGACCCTGCAATGGGCCTATCAGGGAAGCCCGTTGTATACTTTCGCAAAGGACAGCAAGCCGAACCAGGTCACCGGGGACGGGTTCAACAATGTCTGGCATGTCGCAAGACCGGCTGGCAGCCAGTGACCGACGAGGGCAGCACCACGCGCCCCCTCTGAGAGGAACGCCGCCGGGCGCCGCGGAGGTCCGCCGCGCCCACCTGAAAAGCTCTCTCAGAAATGCGCCTTCGGCTCATCCGGCTTGCCCGCGGCGAGCGCGAGCAGCCCGCCCACCAGACAGAACCCGATCGGGAACATGGTGAAAACGCCGAAGCCGAAGGCGTAATACATCAGCCCGCCGCCCAAAAGCATCAGCACCCCGCCCCAGAGCGCGCGGATCTTCGCCATCGCGCCGCCGGCGATCGCCAGAAGCGGCGAGAGGAAGCTCGCCAGCCGGATCAGCTCGGGGTTCTGCACCTCGCCGAACATCTCGCCGACCTCGGCATGGCTGCGCACCACCTCGGTGTAGCCATAACCGAAGAAGCCCACGATCAGGGCGATCAGCCCGCCGATGATGCCCAGCACCAGGGCCGCGTTGCGCATTGCCTGTCTCCCCGGGCCGGCGCGGCCCCTGGGCCTGACATAGGACCTTGCCCCCCGGCCCCGCAAGGGGCTGGTCTCGGGGCACGGCGCGCTCTAGGCTCGGGCGAGCCCGCGACAGGAGGCGCCGATGCACCCGACCCCACGCGATTACCCAGAGGCCCGCGGCGGCTGCCAGTGCGGCGCCGTGCGCTTCACGATTTCCGCAGGCCCGGGCGCCACCGGGATCTGCCATTGCCGGATGTGCCAGCGCGCGACCGGCAACGCCTTCGCGCCGCTCTACGAGGTGCCGGGCGACCGCGTGAGCTGGCAGGGGCAGGCCGCGGAATGGGCAAGCTCGAACATCTCCTGCCGCGGTTTCTGTCGGGCCTGCGGCACACCGCTCTACATGCGCACCGGCGACACCTACGAGTTCATGGCGGGGTGCCTGCACCCCGACTTCCCCTTCGTCCCGCAGGATCAGGGCGGGATCGAGTCGCGTCTGGAATGGCTCGATACACTGCCCACCCTGCCGGCACATACCACGCGCGAGAAATGGCTCGCCGTGGTGGTCTCGAACCAAGCCGAGGAAGACTGATGCCCAAGCGCCTGCGCCTGACCCGCCGCTTTCCGGTCTCGCTGACGAATGACGCCTATCGCGTGCTGCACCGTTTCGCCGCCGAGGCGGGGCTGACCCCCGACGAGGCACTGGTGTTCCTGTTCGAGCATTTCGGCTCGGTCACCCATCACGAGAACCTGACGGCGCGGCTGCGGCTGTTCAAGGCCGAGCTCGAGGATCGCAAGGCCTGAGTGCACGCCCACGGCACGGTCGGAAGGTGCGTATTCGGGCCAAGAAAAGCACCAGGGGGCAGGCTGTGCGCCCCGCCACGGGAATCGGTCCAGTTCCACGCTGAGGGCATTCGGCGCGACCGGGGCGGCTTTTCCCTGGACGGTCATCGGCTCTCCCGCCTGTACCGCACCACCAGCGTGGCAGACCCTGTTGAAGAAAGCCTGACCTGCGCTTTTTCTTGGCCTAGATACTCACTGCGACGGTCCCGACGCAGCGTCCCGGCCTGGTGACGTTGCGCCACATCCGGGGCCGGGGACTTACGCGAACGTCAATTCATTGCCAATATGACCATGATCTTGGGAGGGATCGGATGACCGCCACGCTGTATTGTTTCGGGGAATCGGGCAACGCCTACAAGGCTGCCCTGACCATGGCCCTTGCGGACTATGACTGGACCCCGGTCTGGGTCGATTTCTTCCATGGCGGCGCGCGACGCCCCGAGTTCCTGGCGCTGAACGAGATGGGCGAGGTGCCGGTCTTCGTCGAGGACGGCCTCACCCTGACGCAATCTGCGGTGATCCAGCTGCATGTCGCCGAGCGCAGCGGCAAGCTGATGACGGGCGACCGCGACGAGATCCTGCGCTGGCTCTTCTGGGACAACCACAAGGGCAGTTCGCAATTCGGCACGCTGCGCTTCCTGATGAACTTCCTGCCCGAGGAGAAGCGCCCGGCCGAGGCGATCCGCTGGCTCTCGGGCCGGGTGCAGGCGGCGCTGACGACGCTCGAGCAGCACCTCGAGGGCCGCGACTGGATGGCGGGCAATGCCCCCAGCCTCGCCGACACCGCCTGCTGCGGCTACCTCTATTACCCCGAGCCCTTCGGGTTCGAGCGCGACCGTTTCCCCGCGATTTCCGCCTGGCTCGACCGCATCGCGGCCCTGCCCGGCTGGCAACACCCCTACGAGATGATGCCCGGCAACCCTGCGGACCGGGCCTGAGGAGGAACCATGACCGAAGCCTATATCTATGACGCCTGCCGCACGCCGCGCGGCAAGGGCCGCCCGGACGGCAGCCTGCACGAGGTGACCTCGGTCGCGCTGTCGGCGCGGCTCCTGAACGCGGTCAAGGAACGCAACGGGCTCGAGGGCCATGCCGTCGAGGACGTGATCTGGGGCAACGTCACCCAGGTCGGCGAGCAGGGCGGCTGCCTGGCGCGGTCCGCGGTGCTGCTGTCGGATCTCGATGAATCGATCCCGGGCCTTGCGATCAACCGCTTCTGCGCCTCGGGCATGGAGGCGGTGAACCTCGCCGCGAACCAGGTGAAGGGCGGCGCGGGCCAGGCCTATATCGCCGGCGGCGTCGAGATGATGGGCCGCGTCGCCATGGGTTCGGACGGTGCCGCGATCGCCGTCGACCCCTCGCTGGCGATGAAGACCTATTTCGTGCCGCAGGGGATCTCGGCCGACATCATCGCCACCGAATACGGCTTCACCCGCGAGCAGGCCGACGCGCTGGCCGTCGAGAGCCAGCGCCGCGCCGCCGAGGCCTGGGCCGAGAACCGGTTCGCGAAATCCATCGTGCCGGTGAAGGACCAGAACGGCGTCACCATCCTCGACCGTGACGAATACATGCGCCCGGGCACGACGCTCGAAGACCTCGGCAAGCTCAAGGCCTCGTTCAAGGACATGGGCGAGGTGATGCCGGGCTTCGACAAGGTCGCGATGCTGAAATATCCGCATCTCGACCACGTCAACCACATCCACCATGCCGGCAACTCCTCGGGCATCGTCGATGGCGCGGGCGCCGTGCTGATCGGCAACAAGGAATTCGGCATCGCCCACGGGCTGAAGCCGCGCGCGCGCATCCGCGCCACGGCGAAGATCGGCACCGACCCGACGATCATGCTCACGGGCCCGGTGCCGGTGACCGAGAAGATCCTGCGCGAGAGCGGCATGTCGATCAAGGACATCGACCTCTTCGAGGTGAACGAGGCCTTCGCGGCGGTGGTTCTGCGCTTCATGCAGGCCTTCGACGTCTCGCCCGACAAGGTCAACGTCAACGGCGGCGCGATGGCGCTTGGCCATCCGCTCGGCGCCACCGGCGCGATCATCATCGGCACGGTGCTCGACGAGCTCGAGCGGCGCGACCTGTCGACCGGCCTTGCCACGCTGTGCATCGCGTCCGGCATGGGCGCCGCCACGATCATCGAGCGCGTCTGATGCCGAAGCTCGACCTTGCCAAGGCGCCGGTGAAGACCGGCTCGCTCTACCCGGCGCCTTACGCCGGGCAGATGGCGGGGCGTTCCTCGATCCGGCTCGGCGATCTCGCCGGGCTGACCCAGTTCGGCGTGAACATCGTCACGCTCGAGCCGGGGGCCGTGGCCTCGCTGCGGCACTGGCACCTGAACGAGGACGAGTTCGGCATGGTGCTCGAGGGCGAGCTGATCCTCGTCGAGGACGAGGGCGAGACCGTGATGCGCCCGGGCGAATGCGCGGCGTGGAAGGCGGGGGTGGCGAACGGCCACCGTTTCGTCAACCGCTCCGATGCGCCCGCGCGCTTCCTGATCGTCGGATCGAAGGCCACCGAAGAGGTCGCCACCTATTCCGACGTCGACATGCAACTCCACATCGCGGGCGGCAAGGCCCGCTTCACCTATCAGGACGGCAGCGATTGGGCGGGCCCCCGCGACCTCGCGCCGAAGGGAGAGAGAAATGGCTGATTTCACCTACGAGCTCGGTGCCGACGGCGTCGCCGTCATCACCTGGGACGTGCCCGGCAAGTCGATGAACGTGATGAGCCTCGAGGGCTTTGCGCTTCTCGACAGCTTCATCGACACGGCCCTGGCCGACGCGGCCGTGAAGGGCGTCGTCATCACCTCGGGCAAGAAGGACTTTGCCGGCGGCATGGACCTGAACGTCATCGCGCAGATGCGCGAGGGCGGCGCGCAGGCGATCTTCGAGGGCGTGATGCAGATGCACAAGGTCCTGCGCAAGATCGAGCGCGCGGGCATGGACCCGAAGACGCTGAAGGGGGGCAAGCCGATCGCCGCGGCGCTGCCGGGCACCGCGCTTGGCATCGGGCTGGAACTGCCGCTGTCGACCCACCGCATCTTCGCCGCCGACAATCCGAAGGCCAAGATCGGCCTGCCCGAGATCATGGTCGGCATCTTCCCGGGCGCGGGCGGCACCACCCGTCTCGTGCGCAAGATGGGCGCGATGGTCGCGGCGCCGTTCCTGCTGGAAGGCAAACTGAGCGATCCGAAGAAGGCCCGCGCGGCCGGCATCATCGACGAGGTGGCCGAGGACCCGGTCGCCGCGGCGAAGGAATGGGTGCTGAACGCCAAGGACGCCGATCTGGTGAAGCCCTGGGACGCGAAGGGCTACAAGATGCCCGGCGGCGCGCCCTATCACCCGGCGGGCTTCATGACCTTCGTCGGCGCCTCGGCGATGGTGCATGGCAAGACCATGGGCGTCTATCCGGCGGCCAAGGCGCTGCTGAGCGCGGTCTATGAAGGCGCGCTCGTGCCCTTCGACCAGGCGCTGAAGATCGAGGCGCGCTGGTTCACCAACGTGCTGATGAACCCGTCCTCGACGGCGATGATCCGCTCGCTCTTCATCAACAAGGAAGCACTCGAGAAGGGCGCGAACCGGCCGAAGGTCGCCGACCAGACGGTGAAGAAGGTGGGCATCCTCGGCGCCGGCATGATGGGCGCGGGCATCGCCTATGTCTCGGCGAACGCCGGCATCGAGGTGGTGCTGATCGACAGCACGATCGAGGCGGCCGAGCGCGGCAAGGCCTATTCGACCGGGCTCCTCGACAAGGGGATCTCGCGCAAGAAGGTGACCGAGGAGAAGAAGGCCGAGGTGCTCGCCCGCATCACCGCCACCACCGATTACGCCGCCCTTGCGGGCTGTGACCTGGTGGTCGAGGCGGTGTTCGAGGACCCGACCGTGAAGGCCGGCGTCACGGCGCAGGCCGAGGCGGTGATCCCCGAGGACGCGATCTTCGCCACCAACACCTCGACCCTGCCGATCTCGATGCTGGCGAAGGCCAGCAAGCGCCCCGAGCAGTTCATCGGCATCCACTTCTTCTCGCCGGTCGACAAGATGCTTCTGGTCGAGATCATCAAGGGCGAGCAGACCGGCCCGGTCGCGGTGGCAAAGGCGCTCGATTTCGTGCGCCAGATCCGCAAGACGCCGATCGTCGTCAACGACGCGCGCTTCTTCTACGCCAACCGCTGCATCATCCCCTATATCAACGAGGGGATCCGGATGCTGGCCGAGGGCGTGAGCCCCACGCTGATCGAGAACGCGGCGAAGCTTGTCGGCATGCCGCTTGGCCCGCTGCAGCTCGTCGACGAGACCTCGATCGACCTGGGGGTCAAGATCGCCAAGGCGACCAAGGCCGCCATGGGCGACGCCTATCCGGACGCGGCCGTGGACGAGGTGATCTTCTGGATGGCCGATCAGGGCCGCCTTGGCCGCAAGAACAAGGCGGGCTTCTACACCTATGACGAGGCCGGCAAGCGCGGCGGGTTCTGGGACGGGCTGGCGCCCAAGTATCCCGAGGCCGCCGAACAGCCCGACCTGCACGAGGTGCAGCACCGTCTGCTGATGGCGCAGGTGCTGGAAGCCGTGCGCGCCTTCGAGCAGGGCGTGCTCGAGGACATCCGCGAGGGTGACGTCGGCGCCATCCTCGGCTGGGGCTTCGCGCCGTGGTCGGGCGGCCCGTTCAGCTGGCTCGACATCCTCGGCGCGGCGCGTGCGGCCGAGATCTGCGACGATCTCACCGCCCGCTTCGGCGCCCGCTTCGAGACGCCGGCGCTCCTGCGCGATCTCGCCGCGACCGGCGAGAGCTTCTATGGCCGCTACGGCTCTGGCATCGCGGCGAAGGCCGCCTGAGCCGGAACGCACCGCAATGACCGACGCCGGGGGCCCCAGGTCCCCGGCGTTTTCCGTTTCTCAGAAGCTGTAGCCGAAGCGCGCGATATCCTCGGCGCAGATCTGCGCCACGATCTCGGCCTCGCGGTCGCCGTAATAGGGCCGCCAGTCCTGCCCCCGCTCCGAGGCATTCGCCCGTTCAAGCGGCGTGATGCGAAAGCCCAGATGCGCCTCGAGCGGCGCGGCATCCTCCTCGAGATGCTCGAGCCGCAGGAAGGCGCGGGCGCAGTCGGTGCCGTCCGCCAGCCGCAGATAGCTGCCATAGGGCGCGCCACCGATCGAGGCCCGGGTGAAGGGATGGGCGAGGAAGGCCCCGAAATCGAGCGTCTGCGCCAGCGTGACCGCCGGATGCGCGAAGTTCTGCCCCTGCAGCCAGGCGTAATAGCTGACCATCCGGTCCCAGGGGTTGCGCACCAGCGTGAAGGTGAACCAGTCGCGTGCCTCGACCTCGGTGTAAAGCCCCACGCCCTCGGCCAGCGTCGCGTGTTTCCACAGCCGCCCGGCGGTCTGCACGCCCGCAAGCCGCCCGCGCCGGCGCCGCGCCTTGGGGGTGTCGCCGACCAGGATGTCCTCGGCCATCGCCCGCGCCTCGAGCGCCAGCGCAAGCGCCGTGCCCCCGGTCTTGGGGATATGGACGAAGATGAAACGGCGGCCGGGCGAGACGATCATGGCCCCAGCCTAGCGCCTTGGTGCGGGCGGCAGAAGGGGGTCCGGCCCCCCGCGCCGGCTGCTAGCGCAACCACAATATGACGTAACGTAAACTTTCGCGTGACGTGCACCGCGCCCCCTTCCCTTTCGCGCAACAGTTGCCAATGATCGCGGAAATTTTGCGGAATATTTCACAATCTGACGACCGGGGAGGAGAACCGATGGGTTGGCTTGCAGACGAAACAGGGCTCGACAAATGCGCGGCGAACTTCGTGCCGCTGACGCCGCTGTCGCATCTGAACCGCGCGCTCGAGGTCTTTCCGGAGCGCACTGCGCTCGTTTACGGCACCACCCGCCGCACCTATGTCGAGTTCCACGCCCGGGTGAGCCAGCTCGCCTCGGCGCTGAAGGAGCGCGGCATCGTCCCGGGTGACGTGGTGGCGGCGATCCTGCCCAACACCGCCCCGCAGGTCGAGGCGCATTTCGGCGTGCCCGCCTGTGGCGCGATCCTGAACGCGATCAACACCCGCCTCGACGTCGACACCGTCACCTATATCTTCGAGCATTCCGGCGCGAAGATGGTGCTGTGCGACACGCAGTTCCTGAAGCTTGCCGAAGATGCGGTGAAGCAGATGCACGGCACGCCGCCGCAGATCATCGAGGTCGCCGACCCCGAGCATGGCTTCGCGGCAGGCGGCCATTACCTCGAATATGAAGAGCTGGTCGCCATGGGCGATCCGATGTTCGACTGGATCATGCCCGAGGACGAGTGGGAGAGCATCGCGCTCAATTACACCTCGGGCACCACCGGCAAGCCGAAGGGCGTGGTCTATCACCACCGCGGCGCCTATCTCGCCACCATGGGCAACGCGATCTCATGGCAGATGCAGCTCTACCCGGTGCTGCTGACCATCGTGCCGCTGTTCCACTGCAACAGCTGGACCCACCCGTGGATGATGCCGATGCTGGGCGGCACCACGGTGTGCTGCCGCGACGTCACCGCGAAGGCGATCTATGACGCGATCGCCGACGAGGGCGTGACCCATTTCGCCGGCGCGCCGATCGTGCTGAACACCATCATCAACTGCAAGGACAGCGACCGCCGCCCCTTCGACCATGTGGTCGAGGTGTTCACCGCCGGCGCCCCGCCGCCCGCCGCGACCCTTGCCGCGATCGAGCCCCTGGGCTTCAACGTGACGCAGGTCTATGGCCTGACCGAGGTCTACGGCCCCGCCACCGTCTGCACCTGGAAGCCCGAATGGAAGGGCATCGAGGGCGAGGAGCGCGCCGAGATCAAGGCCCGCACCGGCGTGCTGATGCCGATGATGGAAACCATCACCGTGCATGACCACGGCCACGAGGTCGCCCGCGACGGCGTCCATCTGGGCGAGATCGTGATGCGCGGCAACTCGGTGATGAAGGGCTATTTCAAGAACCCGCAGGCGACGCAGGAGGCCTTCGAGGGCGGCTGGTTCCGCTCGGGCGACATCGCCTTCATGCACCCCGATGGCTATATCAAGATCACCGACCGCGCGAAGGACATCATCATCTCGGGCGGCGAGAACGTCTCCTCGGTCGAGGTCGAGGGCGTGATCGCGGCGCATCCCGCCGTGTCGCTCGCCTCGGTCGTGGCCAAGCCCGACGAGAAATGGGGCGAGGTGCCCTGCGCCTTCGTCGAGCTGAAGGAAGGCGCCACGGTCACCGACAAGGAGATCATGGCCTTCTGCCGCGAGCGCCTCGCCGGCTTCAAGACGCCGAAGCGTGTGGTCTTCGCCGATCTGCCCAAGACCTCGACCGGCAAGATCCAGAAATTCGAGCTGCGCGCCGTCGCGAAGCTGCTCGATTGACGGGATCGCCTCCGCGAAGCGCAGGACGGGGGGCTTCGGCCCCCCGCTCTTCTTTCGGCCCTGCGATTGACCCCGGACCCCGATTCGCTATCCTGCCCGAAACAAGGCAGACCCGGACCGGATGACCGCACTCAAGCAATTTCTGAGGCTCGAAGCCCCCGGCATCTGGCGCGAGGGGCCCGAGGCTCAGCGACGCGCGGTGATCATCTCCTTCGGTGACGCGACGCTGGTGATCGCCGACGATCGCTCGGCGCGGGCGCTCGCGCATTGGTCGCTCGCGGCACTGGTGCGGCTCAACCCCGGCAAGCGGCCCGCGCTTTATGCCCCCTCCGAGGAACCGGGCGAGGAGCTCGAGATCGAGGACACGACCCTGATCGACGCGATCGAGAAGGTGCACCGCGCGATCGAGGCCCGCCGCCCGCATCCGGGCCGGCTGCGCGGGATACTGACCGCGGGCGCGATCGGCGTCGTGGTGCTGGCCGCCCTCTTCTGGCTGCCCGGCGCGCTGACCGCACAGGCCGCCCGCGTCGCGCCGCTGGCGAAGCGCACCGAAATCGGCCGCGCCGTGCTGGTCGAGCTCGAACGCGCGACAGGCGCCGCGGCCTGTCATTCGAAGGCGGGCGATGCCGCGCTTGCGGCACTGGCCGAGCGCCTGCCCGACACCGCGCAGGTCGCCGTGTTGCCGCGCGGGCTGACCGGCGGGCGGCGCCTGCCGGGCAAGATCGTCGCGCTTGGCCGCGACACCATCGCCGGCCCCGACACGCCCGAGGTTGCCGCCGGCGCGGTGATCGAGGCGAACCTCGCCGCCGCCGGGCACGACCCGCTGCTCGATTTCCTCCGCTGGGCGGGGGTGCGCGCGGCCTTCAGCCTGCTCGTCACCGGGGACCTGCCCCGCGATGCGGTCTCGGGCTATGGCGCGCATCTGCTCGACACGCCGCCGCCGCTGCCGCCCGAGGGGGCGCTGCTGGCGGCCTTCGGCGCGGCGGGGGTATCCTCGACGCCCTGGGCCTATGCCCGCGACGCCTCGGGTGAAAGCGTGCTCGGCCTGATCGAGGCAGACCCGTTCAAGGGCCGCCCCGCGCCCGAGGCGGTGCTGGCCGACGAGCAATGGGTGGCACTGCAGGGGATCTGCGACTGACGAAAAAAGGCGGCCCGAAGGCCGCCTTTTCTATCCCGAGAGGACGATCGCTCAGCGCAGGATCGCGTCGCCGAAGCCCGCCGCGCGCACGCTGCCAAGCGCCGTGCCGGCATCGCCACCCGGCATCGGGCCGGCATAGACGATGGTCATCGGCTTGCCCGAGCGGGTGATCCGCGCGCTCGACACCGGCAGGCCAAGGGCGCGCAGCCGCGCCTTCGCGGCCTCGGCATTGCCCGCCACCCCGAAGGTGCCGACCTGCACATAGCGCGCGGCCGAGGCGACCGGTGCCGGCGCGACCGGCGCCACCGACTTCGTCGAGGGCCGGGCCGCAACCGGCAGCACCAGCGGTTGCTGCACCGCCTCGCGATACTGCACCATTGGCGTCGACACGATCACCCGCGCGCTGGCGGGGGTGGTGGCGGTCAGCGTCTGTGCCGGCACCTGATTGGTCCAGACCTGCGCCTGCTGCACATCGCCCGTGCTCGCCCGCGGGCCACGATAGGGGTTCAGCCGGCCGTCATCGAAAGCGGGCTTGTACCCCGAGGGGCCGACCTTCGTCGCCACGATCACCGGGGCGAGCGTCGTCGGCCCCGCCGGGTGGCGCAGATAGACCGCATCGGGGGCGGGTGCCAGCGTGCCCTGATAGGGGCTGGAGGCGGAATAGCCCTGCTGCGGCGTCATCGGCACCGGCGCGATCGGCTGGGCCACCGGCGCGCGCGAGACGCGTGGCGCGGCGACGGCGCGGCTCGTCCCGGCAACCGGCGTGGTCGAGGCGACGACCAGCCCCGGCACCGCGGCGCGGTTGATGAAGCCCACCGGGTCCTCGGTCTGCGGGCCGCAGCGCACCACGCTGCGCCCGTCCGACAGCGTATAGCGCTGCGCGACCGGCGACAGGTTCGGACAGGTGGTGGTGGCGCCCTGCACCGTCTCGGCGGCGAGAATGGTCACCGGCGCGCCATAGGGGGCCGGGGTCACCGCGGGCGCCGTCGCAGCCGTGCCGCTCCACTCGCCACCCAGGGCATAGGGCGAGACATAGCGGCCGGGCGCAGGGGCCGCAGCGATCTTGACCGGGCCGGGGGCCGGCGCGGCCACCGGGGGGGCGGGCATCGCGACCGGCGCCGGGGCCGGCATTGCCGCACGGCCGATCCGCGGCGGGGTATTGGTGAGCGCAATGGTCGGCATCGGCCGGCCCACGCCGGGCGTCGGCTCGAACGGCGAGTCTGCGCGCATCGGCCGCGCCGGAGCGGCGGCGACCTTGGCCGGAGCGGGAACAGGAGCCGGCGCGGAGGGCGTCGGCGCCGTGGCCGGCGCGCTCTTCGCCACGTCGAGGACCGGCGCCCCCGCGGCCAGCGACGGCTTGTAGCCGCACAGCTGCTTGCGGTCGCGGCCGATCCGCGGCACCCAGTTCACGCTGCCGCCATAGCCCGCCCGGACGAAGACGCAGCCGGCACTGTCGACATACTGGCGCCCCGAGAAGGAGGCTGGCGGAAATTCGGCCGGCCCGTTGGTCTCGAGCCCGGCCCATGCCGCCGGAGCCCCAAGCACCGCCAGCAGAAGCGTCGTCGTCAGAACCCCGCCAAACCGCATCATTTCCCCCAAATCACCTATCAGGGAAAATGACGCAGGATTGTCTGCGAGTAAAGGAGAAAGGCCTTATTTTGTGCCGAACATGCGGTCGCCCGCATCCCCTAGGCCCGGCACGATATAGCCGTGATCGTTGAGGCATTCGTCGATCGAGGCGGTCACGATCGGCACATCGGGATGCGCCTCGCGCATCCGCGCGATGCCCTCGGGGGCCGCGAGCAGGCACAGGAAACGGATGTTCTTCGCACCCTGCGCCTTGATCAGATCGACCGCCGCGACCGAGCTGTTGCCGGTGGCCAGCATCGGATCGACCACGATCACCATCCGGTCCTCGAGCATGTTCGGCACCTTGCAGTAATACTGCACCGGCTGCAGCGTCTCGGGGTCGCGGTAGAGGCCGACAAAGCCCACGCGCGCCGCCGGGATCAGCTCGAGGATACCGTCGAGCAGGCCATTGCCCGCCCGCAGGATCGAGATCAGCGCGAGTTTCTTGCCCTCGAGGATCGGCGCTTCCATCTTGCACAGCGGCGTGTCGATCGTCTTCGTCGTCAGCTCGAGCCCGCGGGTGACCTCATAGGCCAGAAGCAGGCTGATCTCGCGCAGCAGCTGGCGGAAACCCGCGGTCGACGTGTCCTTCTCGCGCATCAGCGTCAGTTTGTGCTGCACCAGCGGGTGGTCGACCACCGTCACGAATTCGTCCATGGCATCCCTCAGTCTTGTTCTTGCAAAAAGCTGTGCCCGGGGCCCGCGGCGCGCAAACCGAGATGCGCCGCGACCGAGGCTCCGACGTCCGAATAGGCCACCTGCCCCACCGACCGCAAGCCGACACCATGTCCCAGCACCGGCACCCGCTCGCGGGTGTGGTCTGTGCCGTGCCAGCTCGGATCGTTGCCATGGTCGGCGGTGAAGATCGCCAGATCTCCCGGCCGCAGCCGCGCGAGGAAGCGTCCGGCCTGCGCATCGAACCATTCAAGCGCCCGGGCATAGCCCGAAACATCGCGACGGTGGCCATAGAGGCTGTCGAACTCGACGAAGTTCGCGAAGGTCAGGCTGCCCTCCTCGGCCTCGCCCGCCAGCCGCTGCAGATGGTCCATCAGGTCGGCGTCATTCTTGCCCTTGTGCAGCGCGCTGATGCCGCGATGGCTGAAGATGTCACCGATCTTGCCGATCGCATGGGTGGTGCGGCCGGCGTCATAGGCCCAGTCGAGCAGCGTCGGCGCCGGCGGCTCGATTGCGAAATCGCGCCGGTTCGGGGTGCGCACGAAATTGCCCGGGCGGCCGACGAAGGGCCGCGCGATCACCCGCCCGACCTTCATCGCATGCAGCCGCGGCGCGATGTCACGACACAGCTGCAACAGGCGGGCAAGGCCGAAGGTCTCTTCATGGGCGGCGATCTGGAACACGCTGTCGGCCGAGGTGTAGCAGATCGGCCAGCCACTGCGCATGTGCTCCTCGCCGAGTCGCTCGATGATCGCGGTGCCGGGGGCGTGGCAATTGCCCAGGATCCCCGCGGTGCCGGCCTGCGCGGCGACGAAATCGACCAGATCGGGCGGAAAACTGTTCTCGACCTGGGGGAAATAGTGCCAGTCCCAGGGCACCGGCACGCCGGCCAGCTCCCAATGCCCCGAGGGCGTGTCCTTGCCCTTCGAGACCTCGCTCGCCGCGCCCCAAAGCCCGCGCGGCGGCGCGCCGAGCCCGGGCGGGCACAGCCCCGAGGCAAGCGTCACCGCGGCGCCGAGCCCGAGCGCATCGAGATGCGGCACCTTCAGCGGGCCCGAGCGCCCCGCCTCGGCCCGCCCCGCAGCACATTCCGTGGCGATATGACCCACGGTGTTCGCTCCGGTATCGGGTTCGCCATCGTTGAAGAAGCGCGCGGCATCGGGTGCGCCGCCGATGCCGACGCTGTCCATCACGATCAGGAAGGCACGGGTCATCTCACACATCCTCCGGGCCGATGCGGCCATGGATCAGCGGCGGCTCCTCGGGCATGTCCGCGCTCAGCCCATAGGCCGCGCGCACTGCCGCCACCGCCGCCTCGGCCCTGTCGGCCGTCGTCGCATGGACAAGGGCGAGGGGCTCGCCCGCGTCCATCTCCTCACCGATCACCGCAAGGCCCGACAGCCCGACCGAGGGGATGATCCGGTCGGTGCCGACGAGCCGCCCGCCGCCCAGCCGCACCACCGCCTCGCCAAGCGCGCGCGCATCGACCCGCGTCACGAAGCCCGCGCGTGGCGCCGGCACCGGCACCAGAACCGGCGCCGAGGGCAGCCGGTCGGGATAGCGCTCGACGAAATCGAGCGGCCCGCCAAGCGCCGCGACCATCTTGCCGAAGACCTCGGCCGCGCGTCCGGTCTCAAGCGCATGGTCGATCATCGCCGCACCGTCGTCCATCGTCTCGGCCTTGCCCGCAAGCACCAGCGCCTCGCCGCCCAAGGCCGCGGTCACGTCCCACAGCGCCTCGTTCACCGCCGATCCGGTCAAGGTCTCCATCACCTCGATCACCTCGAGCGCATTGCCCGCCGAATGGCCAAGGCTCTGGCTCATGTCGGTGATCAGCGCCGAACAGCGGCAGCCCGCCCCGTTTGCGGTGGCGACGAGGCTGCGCGCCAGCGCCTCGGCATCCTCCATCTTCGCCATGAAGGCGCCCGAGCCGACCTTGACGTCGAGGACCAGCCCGTCGAGCCCGGCAGCGAGCTTCTTCGACAGGATCGAGGCGGTGATGAGATCGATCGACTCGACCGTGCCCGAGATGTCGCGGATGCCGTAAAGCCGCTTGTCGGCGGGCGCGATCTCGTCGGTGGCGCCGACGATCGCACAGCCGACCTCGGCCACCACCTTCTTCAGCGCCTCGACGCCGGGCAGCGCGCGATAGCCCGGGATCGTCTCCATCTTGTCGAGCGTGCCGCCGGTGTGACCGAGCCCGCGCCCCGAGATCATCGGCACGAAGACGCCACAGGCCGCCAGTGCCGGCGCAAGCAGCAGCGAGACGGAATCCCCGATGCCGCCGGTCGAATGCTTGTCGATCACCGGCCCGGCCAGATCCCAGTCAAGCACCTGCCCCGAGTCGCGCATCGCCCGCGTCAGCGCCACGCGCCCCTCGGTGCCGATGCCCTTCAGGAACACCGCCATCGCGAAGGCCCCCGCCTGCGCGTCCGACACCGCCCCCGAGGCCAGTCCCGCGGCGAACCAGGCGGCGGCCTCGGCCGTCAGCCCCTGCCCGTCGCGCACGCCGGCAATGATCAAGCGCGCCTCCATCAGCACTTGTCCATGTGGCTTGCATCGAAACGGCCGGGCAGCAATTCGCCGATCGTGGTGTCAAACCGCGCGCCCGAGGTGGTGGCGAGCGTCACCGGCGTCTCGGCCCGACCGAACTCGGCCAGTTTCTGCCGACAGCCACCGCAGGGCGGCACCGGGGTCGGGCTGTCGGCGATCACCGCCACCTCGACAAGTTCGGTCTCGCCCGCCGCGACCATCGCCGCGATCGCGCCGGCCTCGGCGCAGGTGCCCTCGGGATAGGCGACATTCTCGACATTCACCCCGCGATAGACCGCCCCCGACTTGCCCCGCACCGCCGCACCCACCTTGAATCGCGAATAGGGCGCATAGGCGTTCTCGCGCACGTCGCGCGCCAGTTCGACAAGGGACATCGGGGCCTCCGGGGGTGATTTGTCCAAACGGTTCAACTCGCCCGAAGCTTGCGCCGCCTCCCGAAGCGATGCAAGCCGCCATGCAGTGCGCGGGATGCCCCCTTGCGGCCTTGCGCCGACGGGCCTATTTGCAGCGTCAGGCCAAATAGTTTAAAGCTAAACCAGTTTCAGGGAGGCCCTCATGGACGAGTCACGGCACGAACCCGCGCGTCATCCCGCGCTCGACTACCACGAATTTCCGAAGCCCGGGAAGCTCGAGATCCGCGCGACAAAGCCGCTCGCCAACGGCCGCGACCTGAGCCGCGCCTATTCGCCGGGTGTGGCCGAGGCCTGCCTCGAGATCAAGGCAGATCCGACGACCGCGGCGCGCTATACCGCGCGCGGCAACCTCGTCGCCGTGGTGACGAACGGCACCGCGGTGCTGGGCCTCGGCAACATCGGCCCGCTTGCCGCGAAGCCGGTGATGGAGGGCAAGGCGGTCCTGTTCAAGAAATTCGCCAATATCGACGCCTTCGACATCGAGCTGAACCAGCCCGACCCGGAGAAGCTGGCCGAGATCGTCTGCGCGATGGAACCCGCCTTCGGCGCGATCAACCTCGAGGACATCAAGGCCCCCGACTGTTTCATCGTCGAGAAGATCTGCCGCGAGCGGATGAACATTCCGGTGTTCCACGACGACCAGCACGGCACCGCGATCGTGGTGGGCGCGGCGGCGACCAACGCGCTGCGGATCTCGGGCAAGCGCTTCGACGAGATCAAGATCGTCTCGACCGGCGGTGGCGCGGCCGGCATCGCCTGCCTGAACATGCTGCTGAAGCTGGGCGTCAAGCGCGAGAACGTCTGGCTGTGCGACATCCACGGCCTCGTCTACGAGGGCCGCGCCGAGGACATGAACCCGCAAAAGGCGGCCTATGCGCAGAAATCCGACCTGCGCACGCTCGATGACGTGATCGCCGGCGCCGACATGTTCCTCGGCCTCTCGGGCCCCGGCGTGCTGAAGCCCGAACATGTGGCGAAGATGACGGCGCGCCCGATCATCTTCGCGCTGGCGAACCCCACCCCCGAGATCCTGCCCGACGAGGTGCGCTCGGTCGCCCCCGACGCGATCATCGCCACCGGCCGCTCGGACTTCCCGAACCAGGTCAACAACGTCCTGTGCTTCCCCTTCATCTTCCGCGGCGCGCTCGACGTCGGCGCGACGACGATCAACGACGAGATGCAGCTTGCCTGCATCGAGGGCATCGCGGCGCTTGCCCGCGTCACCACCTCGGCCGAGGCGGCGGCGGCCTATCGCGGCGAGAAGATGACCTTCGGTCCCGACTACCTGATCCCGAAGCCCTTCGACCTGCGGCTGATCGGCGTCGTCTCCTCGGCGGTGGCGAAGGCCGCGATGGAGACCGGCGTCGCCACCCGCCCGATCGAGGACCTCGCCGCCTACAAGCGCGCGCTCGAGGGCTCGGTGTTCAAGTCGGCCCTGCTGATGCGCCCGGTGTTCGAGGCAGCCGCCACCGCCTCGCGCCGGATCATCTTCGCCGAGGGCGAGGACGAGCGCGTGCTGCGCGCCGCCCAGGCGATGATCGAGGAGACCACCGACCGGCCGATCCTGATCGGCCGCCCCGAGGTGATCGAGGCGCGGCTTGACCGCATCGGCCTGCCGCTGCGCCCGGGCACCGATTTCGAGGTCGTCGACCCGAACAACGACCCGCGCTATCGCGATTATTGGGAGACCTATTACCGGCTGATGGCGCGGCGCGGCGTCACCCCCGACCTCGCCCGCGCGATCATGCGCACCAACACCACCGCGATCGCCGCGATCGCCGTCCATCGCGGCGACGCCGACAGCATGATCTGCGGCACCTTCGGGCAATATCTGTGGCACCTGAACTATATCCGTCAGGTGCTGGCGCGCGACGGGCTGCACCCGGTCGGCGCGCTCAGCCTGATGATCCTCGAGGACGGGCCGCTGTTCATCGCCGATACCCATGTCCACCACGAACCGACCCCCGAGGAGATCACCGCCGCGGTGATCGGCGCGGCGCGGCACGTGCGCCGCTTCGGGCTGGCGCCGAAGGTGGCGCTGTGCTCGCACAGCCAGTTCGGCAACCTCGACATCGACTCGGGGCGGCGGATGCGGGCGGCGATGGCGCTGCTCGACGCACGCGAGCCCGATTTCGCCTATGAGGGCGAGATGCACATCGACGCCGCCCTCTCGCCCGAGATCCGGCACCGGCTGATGCCCGAGAGCCGGCTCGAGGGCGCGGCGAACGTGCTGATCTTCGGCAATACCGACGCCGCCTCGGGGGTGCGCAACATCCTCAAGGCAAAGGCCGATGGGCTCGAGGTCGGTCCGATCCTGATGGGGATGGGCAACAAGGCGCATATCGTGACCCCCTCGATCACCACCCGCGGGCTGCTGAACATCTCGGCCCTCGCCGGCACGCCGGTCGCGCATTACGGCTGATCCCGGCCGGCGCGGGGCACACGCGCTCCGCGCCGGATGCAAAGCGAAGAAACTTTGCAAATTGCGTTATGCCGCTCACGCGGCATCAACAAAATCCACTGCTTTGCAAAAGTTTGCGCAAGCATAGGCCGAGGAACTGCAAAATTTTCCGGTCGGAATGTCGCATTCCCCGGTAACAATCTTGCAGGAATCTCTTAGCCTCCGTAACAAGAAATCCAGCTTGGAGGAGGCATACAATGGCATACAAGGACGTCTACGCTGCCTGGCAGGCCGACCCGGAAGGGTTCTGGATGCAGGCGGCGGAGCAGATCGACTGGGTCGAGAAACCCACGAAGGCGCTCTTCGACGAGAAGGCCCCGATCTACGAATGGTTCTCGGATGGCATGGTCAACACCTGCTGGAACGCGGTCGACCGCCATGTGCTGGCCGGTCGCGGCGACCAGATCGCGATCATGCACGAAAGCCCGATCACCCATTCGACCAAGGGCATCACCTACAAGGAACTGCAAAAGCGCGTGGCCTCGCTTGCCGGCGCGCTGCGCATGCGCGGCGTCGAAAAGGGTGACCGCGTCATCATCTACATGCCGATGATCCCCGAGGCGCTCGAGGCGATGCTGGCCTGTGCCCGGCTCGGCGCGATCCACTCGGTGGTGTTCGGCGGCTTTGCCGCGAACGAGCTGGCCGTGCGCATCGACGACTGCACGCCGAAGGCGATCATCGCCGCGTCCTGCGGGCTCGAACCGAACCGCGTCGTGCACTACAAGCCCCTCCTCGACGAGGCGATCGACATCGCCACCCACAAGCCCGAGTTCTGCGTGATCTTCCAGCGCGAGCAGGAAGTGGCGAAGCTGGTCGAGGGCCGCGACTTCTCCTGGCACGGCTTCCAGTATGGCGTGCGCCCGGCCGAATGCGTGGCGGTCGAGGGCAACCACCCGGCCTATATCCTCTACACCTCGGGCACCACCGGCGCGCCGAAGGGCGTGATCCGGGCGACCGGCGGCCATCTCGTCGCGCTGAGCTGGACGATGAAGAACATCTACAACATCGAGGCCGGCGACCGGTTCTGGGCCGCCTCGGACGTGGGTTGGGTCGTCGGCCACAGCTACATCTGCTATGGCCCGCTGATCGCCGGCGCGACCACCGTGGTGTTCGAGGGCAAGCCCGTCGGCACGCCGCACCCGGGCGTGTTCTGGCGGGTGATCCAGAACAACCGGATCAAGAGCTTCTTCACCGCGCCCACCGCGCTGCGCGCGATCCGGCGCGAGGACCCGAACGGCGACTGGATCAAGCGCTACAAGCTGCACGAGATGCAGGCGCTGTTCCTGGCCGGCGAGCGCGCCGACCCGGACACGGTGAAATGGGCGCAGGAGCACCTCGGCGTGCCGGTGATCGACCACTGGTGGCAGACGGAAACCGGCTGGGCGATCGCCGCGAACCCGCTTGGCATCGAATTGCTGCCGACGAAACTCGGTTCGCCCTCGGTGGCGATGCCGGGCTATGACGTGCAGATCCTCGACGAGGGCGGCCACCCGATGAAGGACGGCGAACTGGGCGCGATCGCGATCAAGCTGCCGCTGCCTCCGGGCACGCTGCCGACGCTGTGGAATGCCGAGGAGCGCTTCAAGAAGAGCTACCTCAGCCACTTCCCGGGCTATTACGAGACCGGCGACGCGGGCTACAAGGACGAGGACGGCTATCTCTATATCATGGCGCGCACCGATGACGTGATCAACGTCGCGGGGCACCGGCTCTCGACCGGCGCGATGGAGGAGGTGCTCGCCTCGCACCCCGATGTCGCCGAATGCGCGGTGATCGGGGCGGCGGACGAGCTGAAGGGGCAGACCCCGATCGGCTTCCTGTGCCTGAACAAGGGCTGCACCCGCGACGAGAAGGCGATCGTGCGCGAATGCGTCGCCCTGGTGCGCGACCTGATCGGCCCGGTCGCGGCGTTCAAGACCGCGCTCGTCGTCGACCGGCTGCCGAAGACCCGCTCGGGCAAGATCCTGCGCGGCACGATGGTGAAGATCGCCGACGGCGAGCCCTACAAGATGCCCGCCACGATCGACGACCCGGCGATCCTTGACGAGATCACCGCGGCGCTGAAAGCGATCGGCTACCCCGCCAGCTGACCGTGCCGGCGGAGCCCGCGCGACGGGCTCCGCCGCTTTCCGTCACGTTGCACGACGGAAAGCCACATTTTCCCCGTAACATTATTTCCGGATTCTGTTTTTATGATGCGAACCCCGGGGCTTCGGGGAAGGGTTTCGACATGAAGACGCAAGACACGCCTTCCGTTCCGCCTGATCCTGCGCTGACCGCGCAGCTGAAGCTTGCACAGATCACCTTGCTTGGACACGACCTGCGGGCGGCCGTTGCGGACATCCTTGCCTCCTTGCGGCTCGTCAGCCGGGAACGGCTCGAGGACGGCCCCCGGCACCAGATCGAGCGGGTGCGGGTGGCCAGCGACCTCGTCGCGCGGCTGCTCGACGAGGGGCTGGTGCTGATCGCCGAGGAGGCCGAGGCCGCCGGCGCGCAGCAGGTGCAGACCGCCCGGCTGCTGCGCGAGCTCGAGATCCGCTGGTCGGGTCCCGCCCGCGAACGGGGCATCGCGCTGCAATTCACCCTCGCCCCCGACATTCCGCCGGTGCTGGTGCTCGACCGGCTGGCGATCGAGCGGGCGGTGTCGAACCTGCTGTCGAACGCCTTCAAATATGCGCGGCAGGGCGTGGTGCAGGTCTCCTTCCGTCTCGCCGCCGGCGACCTGCTGCAGATCAGCGTGCGCGACGACGGCCCGGGCTTCCCGCCCGAACTGCTTGGCCGGCTGTTCCGCCCGGGCCAGCGCGGCAGCACGCCGAACATGCCCGGCTACGGCCTCGGACTTGCCATCGCCCGCGACATGGCCGAGCGGCTCGGCGGCCGGATCGAGGTGCACAACCGCCCCGAGGGCGGCGCCATCGTCACCCTGATCGTGCCGATGCTGCCGGCGCTGCCGCTCCTTGTCGAGGAGGGAGCCGCGTCGCCCGACCTGAGCGGGCTGCGCGTTCTCGTCACCGATGACAGCCGCACGCATCAGGCGGTGATCTGCCACATGCTTGACGACATGGGCGCGACCTGCATCACCGCCGACCACGGGCGCGAGGCGCTCGCCCTGCTGGCCGCGCGCGACTATGACCTTGCGGTGATCGACATCGAGATGCCCGGGCTTGACGGCCGCGGGGTGATTACCGCGCTGCGGTCGGGCGAGATGCGGCGGCGCCTGCCGATCCTTGCCTGCACCGCCGATGCAATGCCCGAGACCCGCAACGCGCTGCTCGCCATGGGCGCCGACGCGGTGGTGGTGAAGCCACTGGCCAGCCTGCCGCGTTTTGCCGCCGCGGTCGAACGCGCCCTGCAGCGCGACCCATCCCCGCCCCCCCCGCCCGCCGGGGCCGACCCGGGCTTCATCGACGGGCTGCTGATCGTCGACGGCGCGCAATTCAGCCGCCTGCTCGCCATCGCCGGCGAGGACGGCAGCCGCGAGCTCCTGCACCGGCTGCTGGCCGATCTGCGCGGCATCGAGACGCGGTTGCGCGACGCGCTTGCCCAGGGCGACGGCACGGCGATCCGGCGCGAGATGCACATCCTCACCGCGATCTCGGGCGAGCTTGGGGCACAGTCGCTCTACGATTGCGCCGCTGCACTGGGCGCGGGGCTGCGCGAGGGCCGCCCCGAGGCGACGGCGCTGCTCGGCCGGGCCGTTCTCGCGCGGATCGCACAGCTCATCGCCTTCACCGAGGGCGAACTGGACGCGCGCGAGGATCGCGCAGGAGAGATGCCGTGAACGAAGCCGCCTCGCCGCCGATCGCCGCCGATATCCTGCTGATCGAGGACACGCCGACGCTGCGCGCGATCTATGACGCGCATCTGCGCAGCTCGGGCTTCGTCACCCTTTCGGCCGCCTCCGCCGCCGAGGGGCTGGCGCTGTTTCGCAAGACCGATCCGCCCGTCGTGCTGCTTGACCTGATGCTGCCCGACGGCGACGGCATCGACCTGATGCGCGAGATGCTGGCGTTGCAGCCGCGCACCGCGGTGGTGGTCATCACCGCCGACCGTTCGACCGAGCGCGCGGTGAAGGCGATGCGCGCGGGCGCGCATGACTTCCTCGTCAAGCCGGTCTCGGAACTGCGGCTGATGACGGCGATCGCCAATGCCCGCGCCGCAGCCCAGCTGTCGCGGCCGCAGGCGGTGCCCGGGCGCGAGGCGCCGCTTGCCGGCTTCATCGGCACCTCGGGACCGATGCGCACGGTCTATGCCCGGATCCGCTCGGCCGCGCGTTCGATGGCGCCGGTCTTCGTCACCGGCGAAAGCGGCACCGGCAAGGAGCTCTGCGCGCAGGCGGTCCATGCGCTGTCGCCGCGCGCGGCGGCCCCCTTCATCACCCTCGATTGCGGCGCGATCCCGGTCGAGCGCTTCGAGTCCGAGCTGTTCGGCCATCTGCGCGGCGCCTTTCCCGGCGCGGTCACCGACAAGGCCGGGGCGGCGGCGCTGGCCGATGGCGGCACGCTCTTCCTCGACGAGATCTGCGACCTTGCCCCCGAGCTGCAGCCGAAGCTGCTGCGCTTCCTGCAGAGCGCGACGATCCAGCCGCTCGGCGCAGCGCGGCCGCAGCGGGTCGACCTGCGGGTGATCGCCGCCTCGGCGCAGCCGCCGCTGCAGGCGGTGCACGACGGGCGGTTGCGCGAGGATCTCTATTACCGGCTTCGCGTCGTGCCGATCGAGATGCCGCCGCTGCGCCAGCGCCCCGACGACATCGCCCCGCTCGCGGCGGAAATCCTGCGCCGCTTCGCCATTCTCGAGGGCCGCGCCTTCACCCGGCTCTCGCCCGCCGCCGAGGCGGTGCTGCGCGCCCAGCCCTGGAA
This sequence comes from Paenirhodobacter hankyongi, assembly GCF_003664585.1. GTDB lineage: Bacteria > Pseudomonadota > Alphaproteobacteria > Rhodobacterales > Rhodobacteraceae > Rhodobacter > Rhodobacter hankyongi. The sequence goes on along the minus strand of NZ_RCHI01000004.1, from coordinate 148,703 downwards.
CGGCAACGTGCGCGAGCTGATGAACGTGCTGCGCGCCGCGACCGTGACCCATGACGGCGACGAGCTGACCGAGGAGATGCTGCCCGAGGAGATCCGCTTTCCGGCCGAGCATGCCCCGCCCTGCCCCGGGCTGAACATGACCACGCTCGCCGGTCGCAGCCTCGCGGAAATCGAGCGGCTGGTGATCGAGGATTGCCTGACCCGGCACGACGGTTCGGTGCCGCGCGCGGCGCGCGAGCTCGACGTGGCGCCCTCGACGCTCTATCGCAAGCTCGACGCCTGGCGGAAGGATTAGGCGAACTGCTCGCGCATCAGCCGCTCCTCGAGCCCGTGGCCGGGGTCGAACAGGATGCGGTGCTCGACCTTCGGCTCGGAGCGGATCTCGACCCAGAGCACCGGCTTGACCGAGCGCGAGTCCGCATCCGCCATCACCGGTCGCTTCGCCGGGTCGAGCACGTCGAAGCGCACGATCGCCGAGGAGGGCAGGATCGCGCCCTGCCAGCGCCGCGGCCGGAAGCTTGCGATGCCGGTCAGCGCCAGCACGTCCGAGCCGATCGGCAGGATGGGCCCGTGCGCGGAATAGTTGTAGGCGGTCGAGCCCGCGGGGGTGGAGACGATCGCCCCGTCGCAGACGAGTTCCTCCATCCGCAGCTTGCCATTGACCGAGATCCGCAGCTTCGCCGCCTGCGGCCCGGCGCGCAGCAGCGAGACCTCGTTGATCGCCAGCCCCTCGTGCATCACCCCGTCGACCGTCATCGCCCGCATCGCAAGCGGGTTGATCACCTCTTCCTCTGCCTGCGCGAGCCGCGCCGGCAGGTCGTCCGGGGAATAGTCGTTCATCAGGAAGCCGACGGTGCCGCGGTTCATGCCATAGACCGGCAGCCCCGCCCCCGCATGCAGCGTCTGCAGCATGAAGCCGTCGCCCCCAAGCGCCACGATCACATCGGCCGCATAGCGCGGCACCTGGCCATAGCGCTCCACCAGTTCCGCAAGTGCCGCCTGCGCGGCCTCGGCATTTGCCGCGGCGAAATGGATGTGGTTCGGCCTGTTCATCTGCGACCCCCGGGTTTCCGTCCTGATGTGACAAGCGACGATCGGAAACACAAGACGCGAATGGGCGCACGGATGCCGCGCCAAAACGTCCTGACGTCGTTTTGAGCGCTTTCGGCCCCGGGATTTCTGCGATAAACGACCCGCGACCATCCCGTTCAGGAGACGCCCATGACCGCCCAACGCGACGCCGGCTTCTTTACCGAAAGCCTTTCCTCCCGCGACCCCGACATCTGGAAATCGATCACCGACGAACTCGGCCGCCAGCGCGACGAGATCGAACTGATCGCCTCGGAAAACATCGTCTCGAAGGCGGTGATGGAGGCCCAGGGCTCGGTGATGACGAACAAGTACGCCGAGGGCTATCCGGGCAAGCGCTATTACGGCGGCTGCCAGTTCGTCGACGTGGCGGAAAACCTGGCGATCGACCGCGCCAAGCAGCTTTTCGGCTGTGCCTTCGTCAACGTGCAGCCGAACTCGGGCAGCCAGGCGAACCAGGGCGTATTCAACGCGCTGCTCGCACCCGGCGACACCATCCTCGGCATGAGCCTCGACGCCGGCGGTCACCTGACCCACGGCGCGCGCCCGAACCAGTCGGGCAAGTGGTTCAACGCGATCCAGTATGGCGTGCGCAAGCAGGACAGCCGGCTCGACTATGACCAGGTCCGCGCCCTTGCCCACGAGCACAAGCCGAAGCTGATCGTTGCCGGTGGCTCGGCCATCCCGCGGCAGATCGACTTCGTCGAGTTCCGCAAGATCGCGGACGAGGTCGGCGCCTGGCTGATGGTCGACATGGCGCATTTCGCGGGCCTCGTGGCCGGCGGCCAGCACCCGTCGCCCTTCCCGCATGCGGATGTGGTCACCACCACCACCCACAAGACGCTGCGCGGCCCGCGTGGCGGCATGATCCTGACGAACAACGAAGAGATCGCCAAGAAGGTGAACTCCGCGATCTTCCCGGGCATCCAGGGTGGTCCGCTGATGCATGTCATCGCCGGCAAGGCCGTGGCCTTCGGCGAGGCGCTGCGTCCGGAGTTCAAGGAATACGCCAAGCAGGTCGTGCTGAACGCGCAGGCGCTCGCCGACGAGCTGATGAAGGGCGGCCTCGACATCGTCACCGGTGGCACCGACACCCATGTGATGCTGGTCGACCTGCGCCCGAAGGGCGTGAAGGGCAACGCCACCGAGAAGGCGCTCGGCCGGGCGCACATCACCTGCAACAAGAACGGCATCCCGTTCGACCCGGAAAAGCCGACGGTGACCTCGGGCGTGCGTCTCGGCACCCCGGCCGGCACCACCCGCGGCTTCGGCGAGGCCGAGTTCCGCGAGATCGGCCGGCTGATCGTCGAGGTCGTCGACGGGCTTGCCGCGAATGGTGAAGAGGGCAACGTCGAGGTCGAGGAAGCCGTCAAGGCCAAGGTCGCGACGCTGCTCGCCCGCTTCCCGATCTACCCGACGCTCTGATCCCGTCGGCGGATCGCAGGAACGAAAGGCCCCCCGCGCGGGGGCCTTTTTCATGCGCCCCGTTCAGAACAGGCCGCGCAACCGCCCCACGGCGAGCACCAGCGCCCCGACCACGACGAGGCCGAAGACCACCGAGGCCGCGGCCGAGCGCGCCAGCCCCTGCACCCGCGCGCCGCTGCCGAGCGGGCGCAGATAGTTGACGCAGATGTCATAGGCTTCGGCGATCTCGCTCATGTCGGCTTGCCGCATCATCCGCGGCGAGGCGGCGAGCGCCTCGGCCTCGGCCAGCAGCGCCGCGGCCCGGCGCACCCTGCGCGGCAAGGCGCGGGAGCGGCTTTTGAGCCGGTCGCGCAGCGTGCGCCCGCGCGCGCCCAGCCGTTCGGCCAGAAGCTGCGAGACGCGCCCGGTCATCTGGCGCAGGGTGATCGGATCCATCGACGCTCCTCCTGACACGAAGCCTAGCCGCGCCGGCGCGCCCGTGCAACGTTCCCCCGCTACGCCCCCACTGGAAGAGCGGCGCGGGCCGCGCTACCTATGCGTCATGCTGAACGTCATCGCCCATGGCAGCGACACCGAGCTGCCCCCGCTCCTCATCGTCCCCGGCCTTTTCGGCTCCGCCCGCAACTGGGGCGTGGTCGCCAAGCGGCTGTCCGAAAAACGGCTCGTGCTGGCGCTCGACATGCGCAACCACGGCGACAGTTTCTGGTCGGACGAGCATTCCTATCCGGCGATGGCCAATGACCTTGCCGGGGTGATCTCGGCACAGGGGCGGGCCTGCGACGTGATGGGCCATTCGATGGGCGGCAAGGCGACGATGATGCTCGCCCTGACCCGGCCCGGGCTGGTGAACAGGATCGTGGTCGCCGACATGGCGCCGGTGAACTATGACCACGGCATCGCGCATGGCTATCTGATCGACGCGATGCAATCGATCCGGATCGACGACATCACCTCGCGCTCGGAAGCCGACCGGCGGCTGAGCGAGCGGGTGCAGGACCCCGCGACACGCGCCTTCCTGCTGCAATCGCTCGAGCTGCGCGACGGCCCGGTGCGGTGGAAGTTCAACCTCGAGGCGCTGAAGAACAGCCTCGAGGGCATCCTGGCCTGGCCCGACCCGCTGCCCGCCGCGGCCCATCCCTTCGCCGGACCGGCGCTGTTCCTCTATGGCAAGAACTCGGCCTATGTCCGGCCGGAGTATCACGCGCCGATCCGGGCGCTGTTCCCGAAGGCGGAATTCGAGGGCATCGAGGGCGCGGGGCACTGGCTCCATGCCGAGCGCCCGCGCGAGGTCGAGGCTGCGGTCGAGGCCTTCCTGTCGCGCTGAGGATTGCGGACAGGACAAGGGCCGCCCCGGTTGCCCGGAGCGGCCCCATTTCTGTCGTCGACGGATGCGCTCAGAGACGCGCGGTGCGCATCCGGTCGATGATATTGGTCTTCGCGAAGAACTGCTGATAGAGCGCGCCGACGATATGCAGGCCGATCAGCACGAGCAGCACGGTGGTGAGCGCCCCGTGCAGGTCGCCCGCATCCTCGACCCCACCGAACCAGGCCACCGCGCCGGCGGCGACGGTGAGGATCAGCACGAGGTAGAGCCCCAGATGCGTGGCGGCTGCCACGAGCTTCTGGATCGCCGGTTCGTTCGCCGGGGCCGCGGGCACGCCGTTCTTGAAGCGCAGGGCGATCCGCCACAGCACCAGAACGAGGATCGAGATCCCGGTCGCCACATGCAGCGGCGCGAGGATCGAGGCGGTGATCTGCTCGCCTTCGAGGCCGGCGTCGAAGGCTTCGCCGACAGCGTCGTTGAGCAGGAATTGCGGGATGATGAGCACGGCGGTGAGCCAGTGCAGAGCGATGTGAAGGCGGGAATAGCCTTGCGGGGCGGGCATGATGACCTCCGGTTTCCGACAGCGCAGTGCTGCCACGCAGCATTCTGACCGACAAGCCCGTAAAACCGGCTTAACGGCGCCCTGCAACCTCAGTTGCAGGGCGATTTGCCGCGTTTTCAGGCGTTCGCGACGATCTGCCTGGCCACCAGCCATGCCGCGGGAATCGCCACGACGAAACCGATCGCCGCTGCGGCCAGCACCGACTTCATGTCGAACATGTTCATGGTCAGCGCGGCGATGATGAGGACACCGGCAAGGGTCGGGCCGGCAAGCGCATAGATGATGCCCATCAGGCGGATCATGGAAAGGGTCTCCGTTCAGGCGCGTTTCATGCATCCACAGATCATCATTTGTGCAGCGCGAACCTTGATCTGGGTCAGATCGGTCCGCCCGGGCAGCCTGTCCGGGCGCGGCGTGCTGTCGCAGCCCCGGGCGGCGGGTCAGCACGAAAGCTGGAAGGTCGCCTCGCCGGTGTCGCCGATGAGCGAGGGCGAGGCCCACATCCCCCGCCCCGGCCCGACCGTCGTGCAGCCCGTCGCCTGCGCCGCCGCGCGCTCCATCAGCGCCGGCACCGCGTCACGCTCGGCACGGGAGAGATAACCGAGGCGGATCACCTCGGCGTGGTCCTCCTTGCGGAAGACGACGAAGCGGATGTCCTCGAGCACCAGCTCGTGCCGCTCGGCGCCGAAGAAGACCGGGCTTGGCTGCGCGCCGCAGGCGACAAGAAACAGGGCCACGGGCAGGATCAGGACAGGCAGGCGCATCGGTCCTCGCGGGGGCTGAACCCCGCCAGTGTCCCGAAGTATGGTTAACAGATTGTTAATGCGACTGGGGCGAACAGGCCCGCGGCGATGCGTCGTTTACCAGAACACCGGGCCCCAGGCCGGGCCCATGCGGCTGAGCCGCTCGAGATTGCCCGAGGTGTGGCGGCCGATCTCGACCATGCTCGCCTCGAGCATCGCGTCCGGGCCGCGTCCGCTCAGCGCCGCGACGGTCGCCGCCTCGGCGGCCTCGACCACGGCTTGCGCCTTTTCCGCGACCATCAGGGTGAACTCCGAGGGCGGCGTCGCCCAGAGACCCGCCATGCCGGCCAGACGCATCGCAATCACCGACTGCGCCTCGAAGCCGATGCGGGTGGCCTGAAGAGCCAGCGACACCGGCGAAATCGGTTGATAGTCCATAGGCACCCTCTCTCGCCTGCGCCCCCGGACACCGGCCCCACCGTCTTGCGCGGCATGTGGGGGCACCTGAGGAAAATCCTGACGGTTATGACGGTTTTCTGACGCCGGCGAAAGGGAGACTTTATGGCAAGACCCGGCGTTTTGCGCAATCCGGCCGTGTTCTCTGCGGCACGCTCTTGTCTTTTCCGCAACGGCAGCCAGATCTCGCGCAAGGGTAATTGACTTCCACTCCAGTCTCTGAACTCTAGAGTTCAGGAAGGAGCCAGTGCGGCAGAGCGTGCCACGCTGGCTCTCTGTTTGAAACGAACCGGGACAGACAATGATCAAACGTTTCATCATCGCGATTCTCGCACTTGTTCTCGTCGGCGGCGGCATCGTCGGCTTCAATCTGTTCCGCTCGAAGATGATCGCCCAGTTCTTCGCAACGATGAAGCCGGCGCCGGTCGCGGTGTCGGTCACCGACGCGGTGCCGCAGCGCTGGACGCCGGGGATCGAGGCGATCGGCACCGCCTCGGCCGCGCGCGGCGTCGATCTGGCGACCGAGGCCTCGGGGCTGGTGCGCGAGATCCGCTTTGCGGCCAACGACCATGTCGAGCAGGGCCAGCTTCTGGTGCAGATCGACGACCGCCAGGAGCGCGCCGATCTGGCCGCCGCGCAGGCCGCGCTCGATCTGGCCGAAACCACGCTGACCCGCGCGCGCGAGCTGCGCGACCGCGGCGTCTCGGCCAATACCACGCTCGACAGCGCCGAGGCCGAGGCCGTCTCTGCCCGCTCGACCGTGGCCAAGCTCAAGGCCGTGCTTGAAACCAAGCAGCTGACCGCGCCCTTCGCCGGCACCATCGGCATTCCGCAGATCGAGGTGGGCCAGTATGTCACCCCGGGCACCGTCTATGCGACGCTGCAGGACATCCGCCACATGCGCGTCGACTTCACCCTCTCCGAACAGCAGGCCGGCATCGTCAAGCCGGGCATGTCGGTCACCGTCACCCCGGAATCGGGCGAGGACGTGCTGCAGGGCTCGGTCACCGGCATCGAGCCGAAGATCGACCCGAATTCGCGCCTGGTGACGATCCGCGCCGAGCTGCCCGAGGCCGGCACCACCCTCACCCCGGGCCAGTTCCTGCGGGTGCGGGTGAACCTGCCCGAGGAAGAGGGCATCATCGCGCTGCCGCAGACGGTGGTCTCCTCCACGCTCTACGGCGACTCGGTCTTCGTGGTGCGTTCGGAAACGCCCGAGGGCGCCAGCGAGGCGCAGCTCGTGGCGCGTCAGGTCTTCGTCACCCTCGGCCGCCGGGCGGGCGACAAGATCGAGATCATCAAGGGCGTCGAGGCGGGCGACAAGATCGTCGACGCCGGGCAGAACAAGCTGACCTCGGGTGCGGTCGTGAAGATCTCCGAGGAGAACGGCACCGCCGTTCCGGCCGCCGGCAACTGAGGGACGCGCGATGCATTTCACCGAAATCTTCATCCGACGCCCCGTCCTGTCGACGGTGGTCGGCGCCTTCATGCTGCTGCTCGGCATCCAGGCCTATTTCAACCTGCCGGTCCGGCAATATCCCAAGGTCGACGAGACGGTGGTGACGATCACCACCACCTACGCCGGCGCCTCGCCCGACCTGATCCAGGGCTTCATCACCGCGCCGATCGCCGAGGCGGTGGCGACGACCGAGAACATCGACTACGTCACCTCCTCCTCGGTCAACTCGGCCTCGGTGGTGTCGGTCAACATGAAGCTCGGCTCGGACCCCGATGCCGCGCTGACCGAAGTGCTGTCGAAGGTGCAGCAGGTGCGCGGCAAGCTGCCCTCCGATGCCGATGACCCGGTGATCGTCAAGGGCACCGGGCGCACCTTCGCGCTGATGTATCTCGCGGCGATCAACCCCAACATGACGCCCGAGCAGCTGACCGAATACCTCGAGCGTGTGATCAAGCCGCGGATGTCCACCATCTCGGGCATCGCCGAGGTCAGCATCATCGGCGCCGCGAACTACACGATGCGGGTCTGGATCGACCCCGACAAGCTCGCGGCTCGCGACGTCACCGCCTCCGAGGTGCTGGCGGCGATCAAGGCCTCGAACTTCCTGTCGGCGCCGGGCAAGACCGAGAACATCGACGTCACCCAGTCGATCACGCTGAAATCGACGCTGCAGTCGCCCGATGCCTTCGGCGCGCTGCCGATCCGTGCCACCGGCGACAAGGTGGTGCGGCTGCGCGACGTGGCGCGGGTCGAGCTCGCCTCGGACGACTCGGGCGAGATCGTCACCTTCGCCGGCCGGCAGGGCACCTTCATCGGGCTTTCGCCGACCCCCGCGGCGAACCCGCTCGACACCGCGCAGGCGGTGCGTGACGAGCTGCCCGCGATCAACAACGCCCTGCCCGAGGGGATGAAGATCGAACTCGTCTACGACACGACCGAGCAGATCTCGGCCTCGATCGACGAGGTGTTCAAGACCATCGGCGAGGCCGTGGCGATCGTCGTCGTGGTGATCCTGCTGTTCCTCGGCTCGCTGCGCTCGGTGCTGATGCCGATCGTCACCATTCCGCTCTCGCTCATCGGCGTGATGGCGGTGCTGCTGGCGCTTGGCTATTCGATCAACCTGCTCACGCTGCTGGCCATGGTGCTGGCGATCGGCCTCGTCGTCGACGACGCGATCGTGGTGGTCGAGAACATCCACCGCCATATCGAGGACGGGATGAAGCCGATCCCGGCCGCAGTGCAGGGGATGAAGGAGATCACCGGCCCGGTGATCGCGATGACCATCACCCTCGCCGCGGTGCTCTCACCGCTCGGCTTCACCGGCGGGCTGACCGGCGCGCTCTTCAAGGAGTTCGCCTTCACGCTTGCGGGCTCGGTGATCCTGTCGGGCATCATCGCGCTCACCATCACCCCGATGATGTCGGGGCGGATCCTGAAATCGGGCCATGCCTCGGGCTTCCAGGCCTGGGTCGACCGCACGTTCGAGCGTTTCGCGGGCTGGTACGAGCGGCGGGTGAACGGCTCTCTCGACTATCGGCCGGTGACGGTGATGATCGTCGTCGTGCTGATCTCGGTGATGGGCTTCATGTTCATCCACACCTCGACCGAGCTTGCGCCGGAGGAGGATCAGGGCGCGGTGATCGCGATGGTGACCGGGCCGCGCTATGCGACCTCGGATTACACCGCGAAATACATCGACCGGATCGGCACCGACACCAAGGACATCCCCGAGCTGCGCACCTATTTCTCGATTGCCGGCTTCGGCGGGCAGAAGAACCAGGGCATCTACATCTGGGCGCTGAAGGACTGGGGCGATCGTGACCGCAGCCAGAAGCAGATCCAGACGCAGATCCAGGCCGCGATCGACACCTCGACCGGGCTCAAGGGCTTTGCCTTCGCGCCGCCCACCCTGCCGGGCACCGGCGGCGGGCTGCCGATCTCGGTGGTGATCCAGTCGATCCACGCGCCCGACCGCGTTTCCGAGGTCGCCGAGGAGATCCGGATCAAGGCGCAGAAGTCGGGCAAGTTCATCATGGTGCAGAACTCGCTCAACTACGATTCGCCCGAAGTGCGGGTGACGATCGACCGTGACCGCGCCGCGACGCTGAACGTCTCGGTCGCCGAGATCGGCAACACGCTTGGCCTGCTCGTCGGCGGCCCGACCGTGGCGCAGTTCGACCGCGACTCGAACTCCTACGACATCGTCACCCAGGTGCCGAAATCGTTCCGCTCGAACCCCGAGCAGCTCGGCCAGTATTTCGTCCGCGCCTCGACCGGCGAGATGGTGCCGCTGTCCTCGGTGGTGAAGATCGAGACCGGCGTCATGGCCTCGGCGGTCGAGCAGTTCAACCAGCTGAACTCGGCCACGATCTCGGCGCTGCCGATGCCCGGCCAGTCGACCGGCGACGGGCTCGCCACGATCGTGCAGATCGCCCAGGAGGTGATGCCCGAGGGCTTCTTCATCGACTATTCGGGCCAGTCGCGGCTCGAGGTGAAGCAGGGCAACACCATCGCGCTTGCCTTCGGGGCGGCGGTGCTGGTGATCTATCTGGTGCTGGCGGCGCAGTTCGAAAGCTTCCGCGACCCGTTCATCATCCTGATGTCGGTGCCGCTGACGATCTTCGGGGCGATCCTGCCGCTGAACCTCGGGCTCGGCACGCTGAACATCTACAGTCAGGTCGGCCTGATCACCCTCGTCGGTCTGATCACCAAGCACGGCATCCTGATGGTCGAATTCGCGAACCAGCAGCGCGAGGAGCACGGCCACACCCGGCGCGAGGCGATCGTACTTGCCGCCAAGACCCGACTGCGGCCGATCCTGATGACCACCGCGGCAATGGCGCTCGCGGTCGTGCCGCTGGTCATCGCCAAGGGCGCCGGCGCCGCCGCGCGCGAGGCCATGGGCATCGTGATGTTCTCGGGCCTGCTGATCGGCACGATGTTCACGCTCTTTGTGGTGCCGATGTTCTACACCTTCATCGCCCCCTCGGACGAGGCGATGCGCAAGGCGCGCGAGAAACGGCTGGCGGCGGGCTGAGCCCCCTGCCCTGCCGCACAAGACCCGCTGCCCCCGGCCCGTCCGGGGGCAGTTGCATTTCGGCCCCTTGCATCCGCCGCCCCGCCCCGCTTTGATGCCGCGACCTCACCCCGGACCTGCCCGTGCTCTTCCTCTATCGCCTGCTCCTGTCGCTCGCCCTGCCCGTGCTGCTGATCCGGCTCGGACTGCGGGCGCTGCGCGGGGCCGAGCCCGCCGCGGCACTCGCCGAACGGCTTGGCGGCGGCGCGCCCTCGGCGCCCGGGGCGATCTGGCTCCATGCCGCCTCGAATGGCGAACTGATCTCGGCGCAACCGCTGATTGCCGCGCTCTTTGCCGCGCGGCCCGGGCTGCGGCTTGTGGTCACCACGAACACCGTCACCGCCCGGGCGATGGCGCTTGGCTGGGGGGACGAGCGGATCACGGTGCGGGCGGCGCCGCTCGACACCCGCTGGGCGCTGGCCCGGTTTCTCGCGCGCCACCGCCCCGCGGCGCTGATCGTGGTCGAGAACGAACTCTGGCCGAACCGGCTGCTGGGCTGTGCCGCGCGCGGCCTTCCGGTGCTGGCGATCGGCGCGCGGATGTCGGCGCGCTCGGCCCGGCGCTGGCGCAAGACCGGGCTCGGGCCCCGGCTGATGCGCGCGGTCACCGCGCTTTCGGCGCAGGACCCCGCCTCCGAGGCCGAGTTCCGCGCCCTCGGCCTGCCCGCCCGCGCGACGCTGCCGATCGTCAACCTGAAGACCGCCGTGCGCCTGCCCGAGCCCGATGTCAGCCTGGGCTGGCCGCGCGAGACGACCCTGCTCGCGGCCTCGACCCACGAGGGCGAGGAGGAGATCGTCCTTGATGCCTTCGCCCGCGCACGGACGGCAAATCCGTCACTCCGCCTGATCCTTGCGCCACGCCACCCGCGGCGCGGGCCCGAGATCGCGCGGCTGATCACCGCCCGCGGCCTTGCCTTCGCCACCCGCTCGACCGGCGCCCCCGCCACCGCGCCGGTGCTGCTGGCCGACACCATGGGCGAGATGACGAACTGGTATGCCGCTGCCGGGATCTGCTTCATCGGCGGCACGCTTGCCCCGAAGGGCGGCCACACCCCGTTCGAGCCCGCCGCCCAGGGCTGCGCGCTGCTGCACGGCCCGTCGGTCTTCAACCATGGCGATGCCTTCGCCGCGCTCGATGCCGCCCGGGGCGCGATCCGGGTGGAAGACGCCGACAGCCTCGCCGCCGGATTCGCGCTTGCCCCCGCGGCGCAGACCGATCTGGCCCGTGCCGCGCGCCGCGCCCTCGCCGCGCTCGCCGCCGAGGGGGCCCCCGCCCGTCTGGCAAAGGCGCTTCTCGCGCGGATCGACACCCCGAAACGCCGCTGAAACAGGCATTCCCCGAAAATTTCAGCGATTCTTCGCCCGAACGTTACATGGCTGTTATGGAAATCTGCGGCATTTCGCCCTATTTTTTCCTGACAAGAAGATCAAAGCGGCGCATCAGCCGCAACCACGGGCGAGGCCATGAAATTCGAAAGAAAGCTGGCCCTCCTGCGCGACGCGCAGGGAGCGGTGCCGGTCCAGTTCGCAGCCCTCTGCACCCGCCACAAGGCCGGGCGGCTCGAGGTGCTGCTCATCACCTCGCGCGACACGGGGCGCTGGATCCTGCCCAAGGGCTGGCCGATGGCCGGCAAATCGGGCGGCGAGACGGCCCTGACCGAGGCCTGGGAAGAGGCCGGCGTCGTCGGCCATCTGACCGGCGAGGCGCTTGGCAGCTATGGGGCGCTGAAGGAGCTGGTCACCGGCACGCCGATGCCCTCGCGCGTCGAGGTGCACCCGGTCCGGGTCGAACGGCTGGCGGCGAAATTCCCGGAAAAGGGCCAGCGCCGGCGCAAGTGGATGACCGCGAAGAAGGCGGCGAAATCGGTGGCCGAGCCCGAGCTTGCGACGCTGCTGCGCGCGCTGGCGCGGGACTGAGCGCCGCCGCCGGGCTTGCATTCGGCCCCGCTTCGCTTATCTCAGGGAAACCCCTTTCCCGCAGGCCGCCGATGATCCGCTACACGCTCAAATGCGATCAGGACCACAGCTTCGACAGCTGGTTCGCCTCGGCCGAGGCCTTCGAGAAGCTGCGCGCGACGGGGATGGTGGCCTGCACCGTCTGCGGCTCGACCACGGTCGAGAAGGCGCTGATGACCCCGGCCCTGCGCCCTGGCCGCGACGCCGCCCCCGAGACCGCCGAGCACCCGCTCAGCACGCCGCAGGGCGAGGTCGAGGCGGCGCTGGCCGCGATGCGCCGGGTGATCGAGGAGAACTCGGACTACGTCGGGCGTGATTTCGTCGACGAGGCCCGCGCGATGCACGCGGGCGAGAAACCCGAACGCGCGATCCATGGCGAGGCGCGGCCGGACGAGGCGCGCGCGCTTCTCGAGGAAGGGATCGCCGTGACGCCCCTGCCCTTCCTGCCGCCGCGCAAGACGAACTGACCCCCCTTGCACCCGCCGCCGCAAGGCGCATTCTGGGGAAAAAGGACAAGGGAGAGAAGCACATGACCATTCTCATCACCGGCGCGAACCGCGGCATCGGCGCCGCGCTCCTCGCGCAGTATCGCGACGCGGGCCGCGCCGCCTTCGGCACCGCGCGCCAGCCCGAAGGCGACCTGCTGCCGTTCGACGTCACCGCGCCCAAAAGCGCCGTGGCACTGGCACAGCGGCTGAACGGGCTGCCGCTCGATCTGCTGGTGTGCAACGCCGGGATCTATCCCGACAAGGGCCAGGAGCTCGAGACCGGCTATGCCGCGCCCCTCTGGGCGCAGGGCTTTGCCACCAATGTCACCGGCGTCTTCCTGACGATCCAGGCGCTTTTGCCGAACCTGCGCGCGGCGAAGGGCAAGATCGCGATCCTGTCCTCGGCGATGGCCTCGGATACGACGGCACCGGGGGGCAGCTACATCTACCGCGCCTCGAAAGCCGCCGCGCTGAACCTCGGACGCAATCTTGCGGTCGACCTGAAACCCGAGGGGATCGCGGTCGGCATCTACCACCCCGGCTGGGTGAAGACCACCATGGGCGGCCCCGAGGCGCAGATCGAGGCCGAGGCTTCGGCCGCGGGGCTTGCCGCGCGCTTTGCCGCGCTCGGGCCCGACACCACCGGCTGTTTCGAGGCCTGGGACGGCACGCCGATCCCGTTCTGAGGCAAGGCGGGGGGGCGCCCCCGCCCGTCGCCCGCACTCAGAGATCGTGCCAGAGGCCGAGGGCCCCGAGCCGGGGCGACTTCTTGTTGGTGTGACGGTCCATCCGCATCAGCACGTCGCGCAGGAAGATCACCGCGTCGTCGAGATGCGGGCCCTTGTTCAGCATCACGCATTCGGCGCGCTGGCTCATCGCCGCATCGGTCATCTCGGCGCGGCTCGCCTGACCGTCCTTGACCATGGTCTCGAGCACCTGCGTCGCCCAGACCACCGGCACCTCGGCCGCCTCGCACAGCCACAGGATTTCCTCCTGGATCTCGGAGAGCCGCTCGAAGCCGATCTCCACCGCCAGATCGCCGCGGGCGATCATCACGCCGACCGGCATCCGCCCGCCCGCCTCGACGATCAGGCCGGGCAGGTTGCGCAGCGCAAGCGGGGTCTCGATCTTCAGCATCAGCGAGGGGCCCGCGTGTTCGCCCGCGGGCTCCGAGCGTGCCGCGAGCGCGGCGAAAAGCGCGCGCAGGTCCGCACCGGTCTGCACGAAGGAAAAGCCGATGATGTCGGCGTGGCCCAGCACGAAGTCGAGATGGCCGAGGTCCTCCTCGGTCAGCGCCGGCACCCGCAGATCGACGCCGGGCAGGTTCACCCCCTTCTCGGCCTTGATCTTCGCGCCTTTGCCCGGCGTGCCGGTGATCTCGGCCAGCACCCGGCCCGGGGTCACCTCGAGGATCTTCGCGCGGATCTTGCCGTCGTTGATCCAGAGCGCGCCGCCCTCGGCCATCGCCGCCATCAGCGCCGGATGGCTGAGGGTGATCTGCGGCAGGCCGGGCTTGGCCGAAAGCGTCTCGACGACCTCGAAGCGGTCGCCCTCGAACAGCCGCCCGGTCTCGCCCGGCTCGAGCTTTTCCTTCTTCGCGCCCTTCTCGGTCCTGCCCGGCGCGACCTCCTCGACCCGCAGCTTCGGCCCGGGCAGGTCCATCTGCACCGGCACCGGCCGCCCGGCCGCAGCGGCGGCGCGGCGCACGTGGCCGATCATCGCCGACCAGGCATCGGGGCCGTCATGGGCACAGTTGATCCGCATGCAATCGGCGCCGGCCTCGATCAGCGCGGCCACGAGCCCCGCGTCGGCGGCGGCCTCGGAGGGCAGCGTGACCATGATCCGGGTGTTCGGATTGCCGCGGCGCGCGCCGAAGAGCGCATCGCGGCGCGCCGCGAGCCGCGCCGGGCCGGCCGCAAAGATCTCGACCGGCGGATACTCGGCCACCCCCTCGCCGCCGATCAGCGCGAGCGACGCCAGCACCGCATCGAGCGAGGGGCGCACATGCGCCTCGGAGCGGCCGAGCGACGACAGCCCGAGCGAGGATAGCGGCGCCTGGAACGGCACCAGGTCGCCGCGCCGCAACGCGAGATAATCGGCCAGGTTGCGCGCCGAAGGCACGAATTCGGGCCGCAGGATCTTGCCATCCCAGGCCTCGAGCGTGGTCTCCGACCGCCGCGCCATGTCGGCGCGCAGCACCTCGAGTGCCCGATACAGGCCACGCGCCTGCGCGCGCCGTTCGCGCCCTTCAACCTCAGTCAGACTCATCGCGACCCTCCTCGCTTGACCGGTTCCGGCTATCCCCGGCACATGACGGCCACGTGACAGCCGCACGACGGCCAGATCACGCCTTGCGGAACAGGCGCACTCTTGCAAGCGTCGCCCCCTTCCGCTAGCAGGGGCGCAAAGTCCGGGGCAGAGGGCCGCGGCGTTTCAGGGGGGGTATCATGCCGCTTCTCGTCATGAAATTCGGCGGCACCTCGGTGGCTGACCTCGACCGGATCGCGAATGCGGCGGCGAAGGTGCAGCGCGAGGTCGAGCGTGGCTATGACGTCATCGTCATCGTCTCGGCCATGTCGGGCAAGACCAACGAGCTCGTGGGCTGGGTCGAACAGACCTCGCCGCTCTATGACGCGCGCGAATATGACGCCGTCGTCGCCTCGGGCGAGAACGTCACCGCCGGTCTGATGGCGCTGCGCCTGCAGGAGATGGGCGTTCCGGCGCGCAGCTGGCAGGGCTGGCAGGTGCCGATCAACACCACCTCGGCGCATGGCTCGGCGCGCTTCGTCGACATCCCGCGGGCCAATATCGACGCGAAATTCGCCGAGGGCATGAAGGTCGCCGTGGTTGCGGGCTTCCAGGGCCTGTCGCCCGAGGGCCGGATCACCACCCTTGGTCGCGGCGGCTCGGACACCACCGCCGTCGCCTTCGCCGCCGCCTTCGCGGCGGAGCGGTGCGACATCTACACCGATGTCGACGGCGTCTACACCACCGACCCGCGCGTCTCGTCGAAGGCGCGCAAGCTCGACAAGATCGCCTTCGAGGAGATGCTCGAGCTCGCCTCGCTCGGCGCGAAGGTGCTGCAGACCCGCTCGGTCGAGCTGGCGATGCGCTACAATGTGCGCCTGCGGGTGCTGTCCTCCTTCGAGGACACCGATGAAAATTCTGGAACCCTTGTCTGCGGTGAGGATGAAATCATGGAATCGAAAGCCGTCTCCGGTATCGCCTTTTCCCGTGACGAGGCGAAGATCACGCTTTTCACCATCGAGGACCGCCCCGGCGTCGCCTCGGCGATCTTCGGGCCGCTTGCCGAAGCCGGCGTGAACGTCGACATGATCGTGCAGAACATCTCGGAAAAGGATTATGACGAGCACCACAGCGGCGCCGTCACCGACATGACCTTCTCCTGCCCGATCAATCAGGTCGCCCGCGCGCAGAAGGCGCTCGAGGATGCCAAGGCCGCCGATCTGATCCGCTATGACGAGCTGATCATCGACACCGACGTGGCGAAGGTCTCGGTCGTCGGCATCGGCATGCGTTCGCACGCCGGTGTCGCGGCGCGCATGTTCGACGCACTCGCTGCGGAAAACATCAACATCAAGGTCATCACCACCTCCGAGATCAAGATTTCGGTGCTGATCGACCGGAAATATATGGAACTGGCCGTGCAGGCCCTCCATGATGCTTTCGGACTGGAAAAAGCGGCCTGATCTGACCGGGTCAGGCCCCTGAGCACAAGAAGCGGGGCGCGCGAGGTCGATGCCGGATCGCAGCGAGAGCGACAGCCGCAACCTGTTGCGGCGTCTGCGGGATACGCTTGCCACCCCGGGCGGGGGGCAGGACAGGCTCGACCGCATCACCAGCCTGATCGCGGATTCGATGGGCACGCATGTGTGCTCGATCTATCTCTTCCGCGACCCGGAAACGCTCGAGCTGTGCGCGACCGAGGGGCTCAACCCGGATTCGGTGCATCACACGCGGATGCGGCTTGGCGAGGGTCTCGTCGGCCGAGTCGCCCGCACCGGGGCGCCGGTGAACACCGGTAACGCGCCTTCCGAGCCCGGCTTCCGCTACATGCCCGAGACCGGCGAAGAGATCTATTCGAGCTTCCTCGGCGTACCGATCCAGCGCGTGGGCGAACGGCTCGGCGTGCTGGTCGTGCAGTCGCGCGAGGCGCGCGAGTTTTCCGACGACGAGGTCTATGGCCTCGAGGTCGTGGCGATGGTGCTGGCCGAGATGACCGAGCTGGGCGCCTTCACCGGCGAGCACAACGGCATCGGCGCTACGCATCGCTTCCCCGTCATGTTCCGCGGCGCCACCGGCCAGGAGGGCGCGGCCGAGGGCCGGGTCTGGCTGCACGAGCCGCGCGTCGTGGTGACGAACCCGGTGGGCGACGATCCCGAAGCCGAGCAGGCGCGCCTGATCGAGGCGGTGACCTCGCTGCAGGCCCAGATCGACGAGATGCTCACCGCCTCGGTGGCGATGGACAAGGACCAGCGCCAGATCCTCGAGGCCTACAAGATGCTGGCGCATTCCCGGGGCTGGGTGCGGCGGATGGGCGAGGACATCGCGCTTGGCCTGTCTGCCGAGGCGGCGGTCGAGAAGGAACAGTCGAGCGCCCGCGCCCGGCTCGAGCAATCGCCCGACCCCTATCTGCGCGAGCGGCTGCATGACCTCGACGACCTGTCGAACCGGCTGCTGCGCCTGCTGACCGGCCAGGGCCGCGACACCGGGGCGGAACTGCCCGAGAATCCGGTCCTGATCGCGCGCAACATCGGCCCGGCCGAGCTTCTGGACTATGGCCGGCAGCTGAAGGGCGTGGTGCTGGAAGAGGGTTCGGTCGGCTCCCACGCCGCGATCGTCGCGCGGGCGCTGGCGATTCCGCTGGTGATCCACGCCAAGCGCATCACCACCGAGGCGCTGAACGGCGACCAGATCCTTGTCGACGGCGATCAGGGCATCGTGCACCTGCGCCCCGAGGAAAGCGTCGCCGCCGCCTTCCGCGACAAGATCGCGATGGCCGCCGAGGCGCAGAAGCGCTACGCCGACCTGCGCGATCTGCCCGCCATCGACCTCTCGGGCAAGACCGTGTCGCTGATGATGAACGCCGGTCTGATGGCCGACCTGCCCTCGCTGATGAGCTCGGGCGCCGATGGCGTCGGGCTGTTCCGCACCGAGCTGCAGTTCCTGATCCGCTCGCGCGTGCCGCGGCGCGGGGAACTCGCCGCGCTCTACAAACGGGTGATGGACGCGGCCGATGGCAAGCACGTGCAGTTCCGCACGCTCGACATCGGCTCGGACAAGGTCCTGCCCTACATGAAGCCGCAAGACGAGCCGAACCCGGCCATGGGCTGGCGCGCGATCCGCGTCGGACTCGACAAGCCGGGCGTCTTGCGGATGCAGCTGCAGGCGCTGTTGCGCGCCGCCGAGGGGCGGCCGCTCTCGGTGATGTTCCCCTTCATCGCCACCCCCGACGAGTTCCACGAGGCGAAGGCCGCGCTCTTGCACGAACGCGACCGCGAGGCCGCGCGCGGCCGCCCGGTGCCCGCCAAGCTGAAGATCGGCGCGATGCTGGAAACGCCCTCGCTCGCCTTCGCCCCCGACAGCTTCTTCGAGGCCTGCGATTTCATCTCGATCGGCGGCAACGACCTGAAGCAGTTCTTCTTCGCCGCCGACCGCGAGAACGAACGCGTGCGGCGCCGCTATGACACGCTCGACAGCGCCTTCCTGACCTTCATCGAGCGGATCATCGCGCGCTGCGACGTCTCGCATACCGCGCTCAGCTTCTGCGGCGAGGATGCCGGCCGCCCGGTCGAGGCGCTGACCTTCGCCGCGCTCGGCATCCGCACGCTCAGCATGCGCCCGGCCTCGATCGGCCCGGTCAAGCACCTGATCCGCCGTGCCGATCTCGACGCGCTGCGCCGCGTGATCCTCGAGGCGCGAAAGGCCGGGGCGCAAAGCGTGCGCCCCGCGGTGATGGCCTATCTCGCCACGCTCTGAGCCCCCACGCCGCCCGGGCGGTGGGGGGAAGACGAGGATTTTGACCAGGAAAAGCCCCCTCGCGGTCTTCGGAGCCCCGGAGCCCCGGGCTTTTCCTGGTGGAAATGCTCCCGCCGGAGGCGCCTTTTTCAGCGTCTGGCGGTGATCCGCGCCACCAGTTCCTCGCGCAGAAGCCCCTCGTCCTCGCCGCTGTCGCGGGCAAGGCGCTTGAGGCCGAAATGCACCCGAGCGATTTCCTGGTAATAGCTGGTGAAGGCATAGTTGACCGCGGCGCCCGCCACCGCGCCCAGCACCGGCGCCGTCTGCGCGGCAAGCTTCTCGCCCAGCACCACCGACAGCCGCGGCGCGACGCGGGCGATCAGCCCCGAGAGCCCGGCGCCGGTGATCGTCACCTTGGCAGTGAAGAAGCCCATGTCGGTGCCATCGTCACGCGCGAGCGGCCCGGCCGAGGCGAAGACGCGCAGGCATTCAAGCCGCACCTCGTCCGAGGCCGGGTCGAAGCCGTGCTCGGCCGCGATGCCCTGAATCGCGCGCAGCAGCATGGTCACGGTGAAGGGCAGCTCCGCCAGCGCCCCGGGCAGCCCGCCGAAACCGCCCGCCGCGCCCATGGCGGTGGCAAGCGCCGTGTTCACCCAGTCGGGCCGGTCCGCCACCACGCCGCGCGAGCGGCTCGCCGCCGCCATCGCGGTGTCGAGCGCACGCTCGGTCGCGCCCTCGAGCCCCGTGCGCACGCCCGCCGGCAGCCGGTTCACCAGCCCCTCGGCCGAGCCGCCGAGAAAGCCCAGCACCTGCATCACCGGGCCAGAGGCACCACGGTGGCGCCGGGCAAGGGCATCGAGCTCGGTCACGAGCTTCGGATCGGTGACGGGCAACAGGATCTCAGGCGGCATCGCATCCTCCGTTTCGCCCGATATGGGGGCGCGGCGGGCCGGCGCCAATCAGGCGGTGAACTTTTCCACCGGGCCGCGCACGCCCTCCCAGGCGCCGGGCTGCAATTCAAGCGCCAGGACGCGCTCGGGGTTGGTCGGCGGCGGCATGATCACGCCGTCGATCTTCCAGAAGCCGAAGCGCTGGTAATAGGGCAGATCGCCGACCAGCAGCACCCGCTCCCAGCCGAGCCGGCGCGCCTCGGCCAGGCTTTCGTGCATCAGGATGCCCCCGAGCCCCTCGCCCTGCCGGGTCGGGTGCACGGCGACCGGGCCCAGCAGCAGCACGCGCTGCCCGCCGACCTTCACCGGCCAGTAGCGGATGACGGCGGCCAGCACCCCGTCCTCGCGCAGCGTCAGGCACAGCGGATGGACCTTCTCGACGCCGTCGCGCAACCGATAGGAGGACAGCGCCGTGCGCCCCGGCGCGAAGCACAGGTCATAAAGCGCCTCGACTTCCCACCAGTCGGCCTCGGTCTCTTCCTCGAGCTGATACATGGCGCCCCCGAATCCCTCGTCAGACGCGCCTAACACGCGATAATGTCAGGTTCAAATCAAAGGGACCCCCGCTGCCATGTTCTACCGCCCCGCCGATGGCCACGGCCTGCCGCACAACCCGTTCAACGCGATCGTCGCGCCGCGCCCGATCGGCTGGATCGCGACGCGCGGCAGTCTCGGCGACAATCTCGCCCCCTATTCCTTCTTCAACGCCGTCGCCTATACCCCGCCGCAGGTGGTCTTCGCCTCGACCGCGGCGAAACCCGACCGCGGCGACACCAAGGACAGCCTCGCGCAGATCCGCGAAAGCGGGGTGTTCTGCGTCAACCTCGTCTCCTCCGAGCTGATCGGGCCGATGAACGCCTCCTCGGCCCCGCTGCCCGCGGGAACGGACGAGTTCGCCGTCGCGGGCCTCGAGAAGGCCGAGTGCGAGACCATCGACTGCCCGCGCGTCGCGCAGGCCCCGGCCGCCCTCGAATGCCGGCTGGTGCAGGTGATCCCGCTGCTCGGCAAGTCGAACTTCCTGATCCATGGCGAGGTGACCGGCATCCACATCCGTCCCGATTGTCTGACCGATAGCCGTTATCTGCCGCCCGACCGGCTCAGCCGGCTCGGCTACAAGGATTACGCCGCGGTGCGCGACACCTTCGAGCTCGACCGCCCGCAGGGGGGCTGAGGCACGACCGCTTCCCGCTTCCAATTGCCCCAAATATCCCGGGGGTGAGGCCCAGGGGGCCGAGGGGGCAGCGCCCCCTCCCTTCCCCGCCTCCTCCTGCAATCCGCCCTTTTCTTGCCCGCGCCAGGCGCCTAATCTTCGCCGCGCAGCAGCAAGGAGAGGGCGATGGAACGGAAGATCGGGGTGATCGGCGGCTCGGGCGTCTACGAGATCGCCGGGCTCGAGAACGCGGCCTGGGTCACGGTCGACACGCCCTTCGGTGCCCCCTCGGACGCGGTGCTGACCGGCACGCTCGGCGGGGTCGAGATGGTCTTCCTGCCGCGCCACGGCCGCGGCCATGTGCACACGCCCACCACCGTGCCCTACCGCGCCAATATCGCCGCGATGAAGAGCCTCGGCGTGACCGACCTCATCGCCGTCTCGGCCGTGGGCTCGCTGAAGGAGGCCTATGCGCCAGGCGATTTCCTGATCGTCGACCAGTATATCGACCGCACCTTCGCGCGCGAGAAAAGCTTCTTCGGACCGGGTCTCGTCGGCCATGTCCCCTTCGCGCACCCGACCTGCGCGCGCCTTTCAGCGCTCTGCGCGGGCGCGGCGCGGGACCTCGGCCTGACCGTGCACGAGGGCGGCACCTATGTCGCGATGGAGGGGCCGCAATTCTCGACGCTCGCCGAAAGCCGGCTCTATCGCAGCTGGGGGGCCGACGTGATCGGCATGACCGGCATGCCCGAGGCCAAGCTCGCCCGCGAGGCCGAGCTCTGCTATGCCTGCATCGCGATGATCACCGATTACGACTGCTGGCACCCCGAGCATGACGCCGTCGACGTGGCGCAGGTGGTGGCCACGGCGATCGCCAATGCCGACAAGGCCCGCGCCCTCGTCGCGGCACTCCCCGCCCGTATCGCCGGCCCCGCCGTGGACTGCGCCGCGGGCTGCACCCACGCGCTCGACAGCGCGATCATGACCCATCCGGCGAAGCGCGACCCCGCGCTCGTCGCCCAGCTGATGCCCGTGATGGGCCGCGTCCTGAAAGGCCAAGAATGAAAACCGTCAAGGATTACATCCGCACCATCGCCGACTTCCCGCATGAGGGGATCCTGTTTCGCGATGTCACCACGCTCTTTGCCGATCCGAAGGGCTTCCGCATGGCGGTCGACCAGATGCTGACCCCCTGGGCCGGCGAGCAGATCGACAAGGTGGTGGGGCTCGAGGCGCGCGGCTTCATCCTCGGCGGCGCGATCGCGCATCAGCTCTCGAAGGGCTTCGTGCCGGTGCGCAAGAAGGGCAAGCTGCCCGGTGCGACGATCAGCCAGGCCTACAAGCTCGAATACGGCGAGGCGATCATGGAGATCCACGAGGACGCGATCGCGCCCGGCGAGAAGGTGCTGATCGTCGACGACCTGCTGGCCACCGGCGGCACCTGCCGCGCCGGCACGCAGCTGATCGAGCGGCTTGGCGGCGAGATCGTCGGCTGTTCCTTCATCGTCGACCTGCCGGAACTCGGTGGCCGCAAGCTCCTCGAAAGCCTCGGCCTGCCGATCAGCGTGCTGTGCGAGTTCGAGGGCGCCTGAGCCCTCAATCGCGCAGCACCGCGCCGGGGTTCAGGATGCCCAAGGGATCAAGCGCCGTCTTGATCGCGCGCATCATCGTCAGCTTCGCCGGATCGGCGTAACGCTCGAGGTCGCCGACCTTGAGCCGGCCGATGCCATGCTCGGCCGAGACCGAACCGTTGTAGCCGCGCACCACGAGGTCATGCACCGCGGTCTTCACCGCATCCTTCTGCGCGTCGTATTCGCCGCGGTTCCGCCCCGGCGCCGGGAAGACGTTGTAATGCAGGTTGCCGTCCCCGACATGGCCGAAACAGTTGATGCGGAAAGCGCCCATGGCGGCGAGCATCGCGCCCGCCTCGGCGACGAAATCGGGGATCGCGGCCACCGGCACCGAGATGTCATGGCTCGAGATCGCGCCGATGCGGCGGTTGGCAAGCGGCAGGCTCTCGCGCAGCTCCCACATCTGCGCGGCCTGCGCACCCGATTGCGCGATCACCGCATCGAGAACCAGATCGTCCGCCGCCTCGAAGAGCTCGGCAAAGGCCGCCTCGGCGTCCATGCCGGCGGGCAGGCCAAGCTCGATCAGCACCATCCAGTCCGGGTCTTCGGCAAAGGGCATGTGAACCTCGGGCCCGACCTCGCGCAGGAAGGACAGGCCCTGCCGCGAGATCAGTTCGAAGGCCGAGACACAGCCGGCAAAGCGGCCCTGCGCCAGACCGAGAAGCGCCACGGCGGCGGCGGGCGACGGCAGCGCGAAGAAGGCAAGGCCCTCGACCGCCGGCGGCTCGAAGAGCCGCAGCGCCGCCGCGGTGATCACGCCGAGCGTCCCTTCGGCACCGATCAGCAGATCGCGCAGGTCATAGCCGGTGTTGTCCTTCCTGAGCCGGGTGAGCCCGTTCCAGACCGTGCCGTCGGCCAGGACCGCCTCGAGGCCAAGGCAGAGCGCACGGGCATTGCCATAGCGCAGCACATGCACGCCGCCCGCGTTGGTCGACAGGCACCCGCCGATTTGCGCCGTGCCCTGCGCGGCGATGGTCAGCGGGAAGAGCCGCCCCACCGTCTGCGCCGCCTCCTGCACCGATTGCAGCGTCGCCCCCGCCTCGACCACCAGGCTTTGCGGGTCGATCGCGCGCAGCGCCGTCATCCGCTCGAGGCTGAGCACCAGCGGCAGCGGGCCCTCGCCCTTGACCTGCCCGCCGACAAGCCCGGTGCCGCCGCCATAGGGCACCACCGCCACCCGCGCCGCCGCGGCCGCGCGCAGCACCCGCGCCACCTCGGCCGTCGAATGCGGCCGCGCCACGCCCGCGGCGCGCCCCGGCCAGCGCCCGCGCGGCTCCTCGAGGTAACGCGGTTCGGCCTCGCCCACCTCGACGCCCTCGGCGCGCAGCCGGTCGAGAAATGCCTGATCTGCCGGGGTCAGCATCGCGGTCTCCTTCTTCTGTCGGGCCCGCCGGGGCCGTCTCAGCCGATGTCGGTGCGCCCGCGCCGGTCGGTGCGCAGGTTGGAATAGAGCACGTGGTTGCGCCAGCGGCCGTTGATCTGCAGATAGCTTTGCGCCACGCCCTCGTATTTGAACCCCGATTTCTCCAGCGCCCCGCGCGAGGCGGCATTTTCGGGCAGGCAGGCGGCCTCGACCCGGCTCAGGTCGAGGACGTGGAAGGCGTGATGCACGACGGCGCGGATCGCCTCGCGCATGTAGCCCTGCCGGGCATAACGCTCGCCGATCCAGTAGCCGATGGTGCCGGCCTGCGCCGGGCCGCGGCGGATGTTGTCGAGGGTGATCGCGCCAAGGACGCGCCCGTCCTCGCGCCGGATCAGGAAGAAGGGCAGCGCCGTGCCCGCGCTCTCCGCCCGCGCCGCCCAGTAGACACGGTTGGTGAAGGCCTTGCGCCCGAGGTGATCGGGCGACCAGGCGGGCTCCCACGGCGTCAGGAAGGCCCGGCTTTCCTCGCGCAGCAGCGCCCAGTCCCGGTAGTCCGAATGCATCGGCAGGCGGAGCGTCATGCGTTCCGTCTCGACCTTCGGCTTCCGGCGACGGACGAGCATCAGGCGGCGAGCCTCTGGCGCAACCCCGCAAGATCCGGGGCGCTGGCCGCGGGCCCATAGAGGGCAAGCGCGGTGCGGTCCCGGGTGATCATCTCCTCGCCATAGCGGCGCACATCGGCGGTGCTGACCGCGTCGATCAGACCCGCGATCTCGTCGAGCGGCGGCACCCGGCCCCAGACGGCCAGATTGCGCGCCAGACGCTCGGCCCGGCTCGACGGGCTTTCAAGCCCCATCAGCATCCCCGCCTTCATCTGCGCGCGCGCCCGCGCCACCTCGGCCTCGGTCATGTCCTCGGCCGCGCGCTTCAGCTCGTCGATGGTCAATGCGGCAAGGCTCGCCACCTCCTCCTCGGAAGTGCCGGCATAAATGGTGATCATCCCGGTGTCGTCATAGGCGCCGGCCTGCGCGAAGATCGAGTAGCACAGCCCGCGCTCCTCGCGGATCTTCTGGAACAGCCGCGAGGACATGCCGCCGCCCATGGCGGTGGTGTAGACCTGCGCGGTGTAAAGGTCGCGGTCGCGATAGGTCGGCCCCTCGAAGGCGAGGGCGAAATGCACCTGCTCGAGGTCGCGCAGCTCGCGCCGTTCGCTGCCGACCCAGCGGGCCAGCTGCGGCGCCGGCTGGCGCACCGGCGACAGGCCACCGAAGATCGCCTCGGCCTGCTTCACGATCGCGTCGTGATCGACGTCGCCCGCGGCGGCCAGGATCATCTGGTCGGGGCCGTAATGCTCGCCCACGAAACGCGACAGATCCTCGCGCCCGAAACGCGACACCTTCTCGGCCGGGCCGAGGATGGTGCGGCCGATCGCCTGATCCGGATAGGCGGCTTCCTGCAGCCAGTCGAAGATGATGTCGTCGGGCGTGTCGAGGGTCTGGCCGATCTCCTGCAAGATCACGTTGCGCTCGACCTCGATCTCGCGCTGGTCGAAGACCGGGTTCAGCACGATGTCCGAGATGACATCGAGCGCAAGCGGCACGTCCGCCCCGAGCACCCGGGCGTAGAAGGCCGTCATCTCGCGCGAGGTATAGGCGTTGATATAGCCGCCCACATCCTCGATCGCCTCGGCGATCTGCAGCGCGGTGCGGGTCTTCGTGCCCTTGAAGGCCATGTGCTCGAGGAAATGGGCGATGCCGTTCTGCTCGGGCCGCTCGTGGCGGCCGCCGGCCAGCACCCAGATCCCGACCGAGACCGAGGCAAGCCCGGGCATCGGCTCGGTGATGATCCGAAGCCCGTTCGGCAGCGTCGTGGTCTCGATCATGCGCGCCGCTCCTTGCGGATGAGCGCCTCGAGCGCGGCCAGATCGTTCGCCACGCGGGTCACCCGCTCGGGCCGCTCGAAGAGGTCGGCCATGCGCGGCGGCAGCGCCGGACGGATGCCGGTCGCTTCCTCGACCGCATCGGGGAATTTCGCCGGATGCGCGGTGGCCAGCGTCACCATCGGCGTGCCCGGATCGCGGTCGATCGCCCCGGCCGCGACGCCCACGCCCACGGCGCTGTGCGGGCAGACGAGCTCGCCCGTCTCCCTCAGCGTCTCGCCGATCACCTCGAGCGTGCGCGCCTCGCCGACCGAGCCGCTGTCATAGGTGTCGCGCAGATGCGCCATGGCATTGGCCGAGACAGTGAAGCTGCCCTTCGTCTTCAGCTCGTCCATCAGCGCAGAGATGGCGGCGCCGTCCTTGCCATAGGCCCAGAACAGCGCGCGCTCGAAGTTCGAGCTGACCTCGATGTCCATCGAGGGGCTGATCGAGGGGGTGACGCCGTGCTTGGTGTAATCGCCCGCCTTCAGGCAGCGGTCGAGAATGTCGTTCTGGTTCGTCGCAATCACCAGCCGCTCGACCGGCAGGCCCATCTCCTTCGCCAGGAAGCCCGCGAAGATGTCGCCGAAATTGCCGGTCGGCACGGTGAAGCTGACCTTGCGGTGCGGCGCGCCAAGCGCCACGGCCGAGGTGAAGAAATAGACGATCTGCGCCAGCACCCGGGCGAAGTTGATCGAGTTCACGCCGGCAAGGCCCACTTCGTCACGGAAGGCGAAGTCGTTGAACATGTCCTTCAGCTTGCCCTGGCAATCGTCGAAATCGCCCTCGACGGCCAGCGCATGGACGTTGCCCTCGATCGGCGTCGTCATCTGCCGGCGCTGCACCTCGCTCACCCGGCCATGCGGGAAGAGGATGAAGACATCGACATTGTCGAGGCCGCGGAAGGCCTCGATCGCGGCCGAGCCGGTGTCGCCCGAGGTGGCGCCGACGATGGTGATGCGGCGGCCCTGCTTGGCCAGCTCGATCTGGAACAGCTGGCCGATCACCTGCATCGCGAAATCCTTGAACGCGAGGGTCGGGCCGTGGAACAGCTCGAGCAGGAAGTGGTTCGGCGCCAGCTGCTTGAGCGGCGCGCGCGCGGCATGGCCGAAGCCCGCATAGGCGCGCGCGATGGCGCCCTTCAGCTCGGCCTCGGTGAAGGTGTCGCCGGTGAAGGGGCGCATCACCCGGAAGGCGACCTCCTCGTAGCTCAGCCCGGCAAGCGCCGCGATCTCGTCCGCGGTCATCACCGGCACGGTTTCCGGCACATAGAGCCCGCCGTCCCGTGCAAGGCCCGTCAGCATCGCCTCGCCGAAGCTCAGAACCGGGGCCTGCCCCCGGGTGGAGATATAGCGCATCTTTCGCCCTTCAATTCCGTCCCCGCCTGATACGCCACAACAGGAACGCTGTCATCCCTGCCCAGACGATCGCCAGCAAAAACCAGGTGATCGCATATTCGAGGTGATCGTTCGGGATGCCTTCGGTGCCAAGCGGGCGCGGCACCACGCCCTGCGCATCGCCCTGAACCGCGCGCGCGACGACCAGAACCGGTTCGGTGCCAAGCGCCGCGGCCATCGCCGGCACGTCGCGGGCGAACCAGATCCCGGTCCTGGCGTCCGGCGCGGGGGTATAGGCGTCGGTCTCCTCGGGCCAGTGCAGGGTGCCGGTGACGATCATCGCCGTGGCCGGACGCGGGTCAGGCCCGTGCTCCTCGGGGATGAAGCCGCGGTCCAGCAGAACGCGCCGGCCGTCGCCGGTCTCGAAGGCCGAAATCACCTCGAAGCCCGGCCCCGTGCCCTTCTCGCCGCTGAGCACCCGGATCTCGGTCCCGGTCGTCGCCCCCATCAGCAGCACCGGGGTGTATTTCAGCCCCCGCGTGTCGGTGCCCATGGGCGGCAGCTCCTGCGGGTCGGCCCCGATCCGCGCCTCGATCGCGGCCAGCATCGCCTGTTTCCAGTGCAGCCGCTCGACCTGCCAGGCGCCCAGCGAAACCAGAATCGCGCAGCCGATCAGGCCAAGCAACAGCGGGAAGACGTAACGACGCATGACACCTCTCGAACGCAAGACGCGGGGGAACGCCCCCCGCGTCAGCTGTCGCGCCGGCCGGTGGGCTCAGGCACTGCCCCAGATATAGATCGAGGCGAAGAGGAAGAGCCACACCACATCGACGAAATGCCAGTACCAGGCGGCGGCCTCGAAGCCCACATGCTGCTCGGGCGTCATCTGCCCGCGGGTCAGCCGGATCAGGCAGACCAGCAGGAAGATGGTGCCGATGATGACATGGGCGCCATGGAACCCCGTCGCCATGAAGAAGGTGTCCCAGTAGAGCGAGCCGGTGCCGATCGCCTGCTGTGCGTGCAGGTATTCAAAGCCCTGCAGCGCGGTGAAGCTGAGGCCGAGGATCACCGTCAACACCAGCCCATTGATCGCGTCGCGGCGGTTGTTCTCGTGCACCAGCGCGTGGTGCGCCCAGGTCAGGGTGACGCCCGACAGCAGCAGGATCACTGTGTTGATCAGCGGCAGGTGCCAGGGGTCGAACAGCTCGGTCCCCGCGGGCGGCCAGACGCCGTCCTTCAGCGGATACTCGGGGCCGAGCGGATACATCGCGTTCTTGAAGAAGTTCCAGAACCAGACGACGAAGAACATCACCTCAGACATGATGAACAGGATGAAGCCATAGCGCAGCCCGATCCGCACGACCGGCGTGTGCTCGCCCGCCTCGCCCTCGCGCACCACGTCGGACCACCAGCCGATCATGCAGTAGAGCACCAGCAAAAGCCCCGCGACGAAGGCATAAGGGGTGACGTGCTGCATCCAGAGCACCGCGCCGAACAGCATGACGAAGGCGCCGAGCGCGCTCAGCAGCGGCCAGATCGACGGCGGCAGGATCTGATAATCGTGGTTGCGGCTGTGGGCCATGTCGGAGCTCCTGTCAGTTGACGGGCGTGGGCGCGGCGGGAACGGCGGCCTGCCGCTCGGGCAGGTCGGTCTCGAAGAAGGTGTAGGACAGCGTGATCGAGCGGATGCGGGCGGTGTCGGGGTTGGTCACCATCGCCGGGTCGACATAGAAGGAGACCGGCATCTCGACCTTTTCGCCGGGCGCCAGCACCTGCTCGGTGAAGCAGAAGCACTGGATCTTGTCGAAGTAATAGCCCGCGGTGTCGGGGGCGACGTTATAGGCGGCGGCGCCGGCCACGGTGCGATCCGAGGTGTTCTCGGCCTCGAAGAAGGCAAGTCCGGTCTCGCCGATGCGCAGCGTCATGCTGGTCTGTGCGGGGCGGAATTTCCACGGCATGCCCTTCGCGACATTGGCGTCGAAACGCACCTCGATGGTCTGGTCGAGCACCTCGCCCGGGCCGGCGGTGGCGACATTGGTGGTGCCGCCATAGCCGGTGGTGCGGCAAAACCAGCTGTAGAAGGGCACGGCGGCCCAGGCGGCGGCGCCCATGGCGAGGATCACCAGCACCAGCCGCGCGGCAAGGCGCGTGTTCGCCCGCCCGTTCATGGCTGCCCCCCGGAGGCCGCCCGGGCCGCCCCCGGCGCGTCATTCGCGTGCATCCGGTCGCCCTGCCCGACCTTGACCAGCGTCAGCCCGAAGACCAGCGCGACAAAGAGCAGAAGCGCCGCGCCGAGGCCGAGGTTGCGCCCCAGCCGGCGCCGATGCAGATCGTGCACATGTGCAAGCGTCATGCCCAGCCTCCCCAACCCGTCAGATGCAGCGCGCGCTCGGCCAGAAGCGCGGCGAAATGGCCGAAGAGCCACAAGAGCGAAAAGCGGAAGAGCCGCTTCTCGGCGGCAAAGCCATCCGCCTCGGCCACGGCCTCGTCGCGCCGCCACAGCCGCAGCGCACCGCGCAGGAACAGCGCGTCGAGCACCACGGCGGCGGCAAGACACAGCGGCCCGCCGACCGTGCTGAAGGCAAGCGCCAGCGAGGCCGGGATCAGTGCCAAGGTATAGGCAAGGATCCAGCCGCGGGTCGCGGGGCGGCCATGCGTCACCGT
This sequence comes from Paenirhodobacter hankyongi, assembly GCF_003664585.1. GTDB lineage: Bacteria > Pseudomonadota > Alphaproteobacteria > Rhodobacterales > Rhodobacteraceae > Rhodobacter > Rhodobacter hankyongi. The sequence goes on along the minus strand of NZ_RCHI01000004.1, from coordinate 119,134 downwards.
CAGCATCGGCACCCCGGCGCGGGAATAGTCGTCGCGCATGAAGAGCGCGAGCGACCAGAAATGCGGCGGCGTCCACAGGAAGATCAGCGCGAACATCAAGAGGCTCTCGGCCGAGATCCCGCCCGTCGCCACCGCCCAGCCGATCATCGGCGGAAAGGCCCCGGCGGCGCCACCGATCACGATGTTCTGTGGCGTGCGCCGCTTCAGCCAGACGGTATAGACGACGACGTAGAAGAAGATGGTGAAGGCCAGGAACAACCCCGCGAAGACATTCGCGGCCAGCGCCAGCATCACGCAGGAGATGCCCGCAAGCGCCAGCCCGAAGCCGAGCGCCTCGCCCTCGCTGACCCGGCCCGCAGGGACCGGGCGACGTTCGGTGCGGCGCATCAGCCGGTCGATGTCGGCGTCATACCACATGTTCAGCGCCCCCGCGGCGCCGCCGCCAAGCGCGATGAACAGGATCGCCACCGCGGCGACGAAGGGATGCACCGGCACCGGCGCCACCACCAGCCCGACGAAGGCGGTGAAGACCACGAGCGACATCACCCGCGGCTTCAGCAGCGCGAGGAAATCGCGCAGACCGGCCTCGCCCGGGGCGGCGGCGGAAAAGGAGGTGTCGCTCATCCCCGCCCCCTCAGTTCGCCGCGACCTGCAGCCGCCCGGCGTGCCAGGCGGTGACGTCAATGCGCTCGCCGGCCGGGAAATCGGCCTTCGCCCGGGCAAGCCAGCGGTCATAGATCTCGGCCGGCACGACCTTCACCACGATCGGCATATAGGCGTGCCCCTGCCCGCAGAGCTCGGAACACTGGCCGAAATAGACGCCCTCGCGCTCGGTATCGAACCACAGCTGCGCGATGCGGCCGGGCACCGCGTCCTGCTTCACCGCGAAGGCCGGGATCGTCCAGCTGTGGATCACGTCGGCGCCGGTCAGCTGCATCACGATGCGCTTGCCCTGCGGCACCACCACCGCATTGTCGACGGCGAGCAGATACTGGTCCGGGTCATAGCCATTCGCGGCAAGATCGGCCTTTTCCAGCGGCATCGCGTCGAAGCTGATCCCCTCGTCGGGGTATTCATAGCTCCAGAACCACTGGTTGCCGGTGACCTTGATGACGATGTCGCCCTTCGGGATCTCCTGCTGCTTCCACAGGATCGGCAGCGAGAACGAGCCGATCACCACGAGGATCAGGATCGGCACCAGCGTCCAGGCGATCTCGAGCGGGGTGTTGTGGGTGAAGCGCTTCGGCACCGGGTTCGTCCGGCTGTTGAAGCGGATCATCACATAGATCAGCAGCGCGAAGACGAAGATGCAGATCGCGGTGATGATCGTCAGCAGCATGTGGTCAAGCCACTGCTGATCCTGGGCCAGCTCGGACGAGGCGGGCTGGAACCCCACCCCGCCAAGATGCGGCTGACCGATCACCGGCAACCCGGTGATCATGTCCTGAGCCATCACCTGCCCGCTGACACAGGCCAGCAGGAAACCGGCCGCCAAGGGGCGGCAGAGCCTCGCAAGTCGCATGTTTTCCTCCCTCGGACGGCTCTCCCCAGCCGCCCCGCCCAAACCGGTGCTTCCCTTCACCGATCGGGACGTTATGTAGGTATTGCATACACATTCAGCCCGGTCCGGCAAGCAAAAGCTGCGACACTGCGCCGCACCGGGCCGTCAGAGAGGATCGCCATGACCGAGGACCGTTTCGCCCCCTTCGAGACGCAGATCGACGAGGCCGCCGCACTTGCGGTGCTGCGCGGGGCCACCGCGGGGGCCGAGGACGGCGAGCTGTTCCTCGAACGTCGGCGCTCCGAGGCGCTGGTCTTCGATGACGGGCGGCTGCGCACGGCCTCCTATGACGCCTCCGAGGGGTTCGGGCTGCGCGCGGTCAAGGGCGAGGTCGCGGGCTATGCCCATTCGACGGAGATTTCCGAACCGGCGCTGAAGCGCGCGGCGGAAACGGCGCGGCTCGCCGTGGGCGATGGCGGTGGCGTGATGGCGCCCCCGCCCGCCGGCACCAACCGCCACCTTTACACCGACGCCGACCCGATGGCCGACGCGGGCTTTGGCGCGAAGATCGACATCCTTGCCGAGATCGACGCCTTCACCCGCGGCCTCGACCGGCGCGTGGTGCAGGTCACCGCCTCGATGGCGGCCTCGCATCAGGAGGTGTTCATCCTGCGCCCCGAAGGCGGCCTCGTGCAGGACATCCGGCCGATGGCGCGGCTCAACATCTCGGTCATCGTCGAGGAGAACGGCCGGCGCGAATCGGGCGGGCATGGCGGCGGCGGCCGCTTCGGCCTGTCGAGCCTGATCGAGCCGGCGAACTGGCAGCCCGTCGCGCGCGAGGCGCTGCGCATCGCGCTGGTGAACCTGTCGGCCGAACCCGCGCCCGCCGGGCAGTTCGACGTGGTGCTTGGCCCGGGCTGGCCGGGCGTGCTGATCCACGAGGCCGTGGGTCACGGGCTCGAGGGCGATTTCAACCGCAAGAAATCCTCGGCCTTCGCCGGGCTGATGGGGCAACAGGTGGCGGCGAAGGGGGTGACCATCCTCGACGACGGCACCCTCCCCGACCGGCGCGGCTCGATCACCGTCGATGACGAGGGCACGCCCTCGGGGCGCAACGTGCTGATCGAGGACGGGGTGCTCGTGGGCTACATGCAGGACCGGCAGAACGCCCGGCTGATGGGGGTGCCTGCCACCGGCAACGGCCGGCGCGAGAGCTTTGCCCATGCGCCGATGCCGCGGATGACCAACACCTACATGCTCGGCGGCGATGCCGACCCGAAGGCGATCCTCGCCGATCTGAAGGACGGGATCTATGCCGTGGGCTTCGGCGGCGGGCAGGTCGACATCACCAACGGCAAGTTCGTGTTCAACTGCACCGAGGCCTACCGGGTGAAGAACGGCGTTGTCGGCGCCGCGGTCAAGGGCGCGACGCTGATCGGCGACGGGCCGACCGCGCTGCACCGGATCCGCGCCATCGGCAACGACATGGCGCTCGACCCCGGCATCGGCAATTGCGGCAAGGCCGGGCAATGGGTGCCGGTGGGCGTCGGCATGCCCTCGCTGCTGATCGGCGGGATCACCGTCGGCGGCTCGGCCGCCTGACAGGGCTTGACCGCTGCGGCGCAGCGGGCAAGCTTGCGGCAATGGCGCGCTTCCTTCTCCTTCGCACCCTCTCGCTCGCGGCCTCGCTTCTGGCGGCGAGCCTCGTCATCTTTGCGGCGATCGAGGTGGTGCCGGGCGATCCGGTCTCCTACATGCTCGGCATGAACGCCGCCCCCGACACGGTGGCGGCGCTGCGCGACCAGCTCGGCCTGAACGAGCCGCTGGTCTGGCGCTATCTGCACTGGCTCGCGGGGCTGCTGCGCGGCGATTTCGGCATCAGCTATACCTACAAGACCCCGGTCGCCGGGCTGATCGCCGAACGGCTGGCACTGTCGGCGCCGCTCGCCGGGCTGGCGCTGATCCTGTCGACGGCGCTCGCCCTGCCCGCCGGGCTGATCGCCGCCGCGCGCCGCGGCAAGGGCGCCGATCTGGCCGTCACCGGGCTTGCGCAGATCGGCATCGCGGTGCCGAATTTCTGGTTCGCGATGATGCTCGTTGCGCTCTTCGCGCTGCGCTGGCAGCTGCTGCCGGCGGGCGGGTTCCCGGGCTGGGCGCACCCCGGCGCCGCGCTGCGCGCGCTGATCCTGCCCGCCCTCGCCCTCGCCCTGCCGCAGGCCGCGATCCTCGCCCGCATCCTGCGCTCGGCGCTGATCGAGGCGATGGCGCAGGACTACATCCGCACCGCCCGCGCCAAGGGGCTGAGCCGGCGCGCCGCACTGACCCGCCACGCGCTGCGCAACGCGCTGATCCCGGTGCTGACCGTGCTTGGCATGCAGTTCTCCTTCCTGCTGGCCGGCGCGATCATCATCGAGAACGTGTTCTACCTGCCCGGGCTCGGCCGGCTGATCTTCCAGGCAATCACCCAGCGGGATCTGATCGTCGTCGAGAGCGCGGTGATGCTGCTGGTCGTCGCCGTGATCGTCGTCAGCTTCGTCACCGACCTTGCCTATGCGCTGGTCGACCCGCGGCTGCGGAGGCCGGCATGAGGCCCGCGCTGCTGATCGGCGCGGGGCTGAGCGGGCTGGCCGTCGCCGCGGCCGCGCTGTCGCTCGTCTGGACGCCCTGGGACCCCGCGGCACTGGCGATCGGCGCGCGGCTGCAACCGCCGTCGACCACGCATTGGATGGGCACCGACCATTTCGGTCGCGACATCCTGTCGATGCTGATGGCGGGGGCGCGCAGCTCGCTGGCCGTGGCGCTGGCCGCCGTGGCGATCGGCGCGGGCATCGGCACACCGCTCGGGCTCGCCGCGGCGGCCAGCCGCGGCAGCCTGCTCGACGCCACGCTCGCCCGGCTGAACGACCTCATTTTCGCCTTCCCAGCCCTCGTCACCGCGATCCTGATCACCGCGACGCTCGGCCCCTCGGCGCTGAACGCGACGCTGGCGATCGGGCTGTTCAACATCCCGGTCTTCGCCCGCACCGCCCGCGGCGCCGCGCTCAGCCTGTGGACGCTCGATTACATCCGCGCCGCCCGGGTGGCGGGCAAGGGCCGCGCCCGGATCTCGGCCGAACATGTGCTGCCGAATATCGCCAGCCTGCTGATCGTGCAGGCGACGATCCAGGCCTCGCTCGGCATCCTCGCCGAGGCGGGGCTGAGCTATGTCGGCCTTGGCGCGCAACCGCCCACCGCCAGCTGGGGCCGGATGCTGGCCGAGGCGCAGACGATGGTGGCGATTGCCCCGCATGTGGCGCTGTTCCCGGGGCTGGCGATCGTGCTCACCGTGCTCGGGCTGAACCTTCTGGGCGACGGGCTGCGCGATGCGCTCGACCCGCGGCTGCGGGGGCGGCTGACATGAGCCTGCTTGCGATCGAGCACCTCGGCGTCAGCATCGGCACGACCGAGGTGCTGCGCGACGTCTCGCTGCGGCTTCAGGCGGGCGAGATCCTCGGCCTTGTCGGCGAATCGGGCTCGGGCAAGTCGATGACGGCGCTGGCGGTGATGGGGCTCTTGCCCGAGGGCGCGCAAGCCTCCGGCTCGGTCCGGCTGGCCGGGCGCGAGATCACCACGCTTGCCGAACGCGAGTTGTGCCGGCTGCGCGGCGCCGGCGTGGGGATGATCTTTCAGGAGCCGATGACCGCGCTGAACCCGCTGATGACGATCGGCGATCAGGTGGCCGAGACGCTGATCGTCCACCGCGGCCTTGCCCGCAGCGAGGCGCGGCGGATCGCCCGCGACCGCCTCGACCGCGTCGGCCTGCCCGCACCGCGCTTTCCGCTGACCCTGTATCCGCACGAGCTTTCGGGCGGCCAGCGCCAGCGCGTGGCGATCGCGCTGGCCATCGCGCTGCGCCCGCAACTGCTGATCGCCGACGAGCCCACCACCGCGCTTGATGTCACCACCCAGGCCGAGGTGCTGGCGCTGCTGCGCGACCTCGTGCGCGAGGAGGGGATGGCGCTTCTGCTCATCACCCACGACCTTGCGGTGACCGCGAAGATGGCCGCGCGCGTCGCGGTGATGCAGGACGGCCGAATCGTCGAGGAGGGGCCGACCGAGGCGCTGTTCCGCGCCCCCGCCCGGCCCTATACTCGCGCCCTTCTGGCCGCCGCGCGCCTTGCCCCGCTGTCCGATGCGTATTTGGACCAGGGAAAAGCAGCGGGGGCTTTTTCCTGGCAAAAAGCCTCGAAACCCGACGCGGACGCCCTGCTGCGGGTCGAGGACGCGCGCCGCAGCTACCGCCTGCCCCGGCCCTCGCTGTTCGCCGCGGCGCCCGAGCTGCATGCGGTCGATGGTGTCTCCTTCAGCCTGCGCGCCGGGGAATCGCTGGGGCTGGTGGGCGAATCGGGTTGCGGCAAGTCGACCCTGACCCGCGCCATCCTCGGCCTCGACCCGCTTTCGGGCGGGCGCATCGCGCTCGCCGGCGCGCCGGTCTCGCCGCGCATGCCGCCCGCGCAGCGCGCCGCGGTGCAGGTGGTGTTCCAGGATCCCTACGGTTCCTTCGATCCGCGGCAGACGGTGGCGCGGCTGATCGCCGAACCCTTCCACCTGACCGGCCGCCCGCCGGATGCCGAGGCCCGGATCGATGCCGCGCTGAGCGATGTCGGCCTTTCGCCCGAAGACCGCGACCGCTACATCCACGAGTTCTCGGGCGGTCAGCGCCAGCGCCTTGCCATCGCCCGCGCGCTGATCATCCGGCCGCGGCTGATCGTGCTCGACGAGGCGGTCTCGGCGCTCGATGTGCGGGTGCGGGCGCAGGTGCTGTCGCTGCTCGCCCGGCTGCAGGCGGACCACGGGCTCTCCTACCTCTTCATCTCGCACGACCTGTCGGTGGTGCGTGCCGTCACCACGCGCTGCCTGGTGATGCAGGCCGGCCGGATCGTCGAGGAAGGCCCGACTGCGGATCTTTTCACCGCGCCGCGCCATCCCTACACCCGCCGGCTGCTTGCCGCGACGCCGCGGCTGCCCGAAACGTGGAGCACGCTTGATCCCGCCCCCGCGACCAGCGCATAATGCTGCAGCGCAGCGAGGAGAGCGTCATGCAGCCGGGACCGAAGAATCTGATCACCGACATCGAGGGGCTGCGCGTCGGCAACGCGCACAGCGGGCGGCTGCGCTCGGGCTGCACCGTGCTGCTGGCGGACCGCCCCTTCACCGCCGCCGTGCAGGTGATGGGCGGCGCCCCCGGCACCCGCGAGACCGATCTGCTCGCCCCCGACCGGCTGGTGCAGGAGGTCGATGCGATCGTGCTCTCTGGCGGCTCGGCCTTCGGGCTCGATTCGGCCTCGGGCGTGGCCGAGGGGCTGCGCGCGCGCGGCCGCGGCTTTGCCGTCGGCGAGATGCGCGTGCCGATCGTGCCGGCGGCGATCCTGTTCGATCTGCTCAATGGCGGCGACAAGGGCTGGGGCACCAACCCCTATGCCGCGCTTGGCCGGGCGGCGCTCGAGGCGGCAAGCCCCGAGTTTGCCATCGGCAGCGAGGGCGCGGGCTTCGGCGCGCTCACCGGCACGCTCAAGGGCGGGCTCGGCTCGGCCTCGGCGGTGCTGGAGAACGGGATGACCGTCGGCGCGCTGGTCGCGGTGAACGCGCTCGGCTCGGCCACGGTCGAGGACAGCCCGCATTTCTGGGCCGCGCCCTGGGAGCTTGAGGGCGAATTCGGCGGTCGCGGCACAGCGCTGCTGTACCCCGCCGCCGCCGAGCCCGCACCGAAGAAGCGGATGGGCGAGGCCACCACCATCGCCATCGTCGCCACCGATGCCGCGCTGAGCCAGGCACAGGCGCAGCGGATGGCGACGGCGGCGCATGACGGCATGGCGCGTGCGCTCGTGCCCTCGCACACACCGATTGACGGCGATCTGGTCTTTGCCGCGGCGACCGGCGCGAAGCCACTCGCCGATCCGGTCGCCGACACCTTCCTGCTCGGCCATGCCGCGTCCAGCTGCCTTGCCCGCGCCATCGCCCGCGCGGTCCATGCCGCCACGGCGATGCCGGGCGACCTGCAGCCGAGCTGGACCGCGCGCTTTGGCTGAGCCCTTTCCGCCGCCGCCCCATGCACCATATTGGCAGGCAGACCGCGCAGATCGGTCACCTGCGCCGGCGCGGGTTGCCACTGCGACGGATGGACAAGGGCCGGCCCCGCATGCTTCCTTGCCGCCACGCCCAAAACAGGGAGATACCCATGCTCGACACCGCCACCGATCTCAAATCCCTTCTCAAGGACCCCACCCTGCTCGCCACCAAGGCCTATGTGGCCGGCGAATGGGTCGACGCCGATGACGGCACCACCTTCGAGGTGCTCAACCCCGCCCGCGGCGACGTGATCTGCACCGTGCCCGATCTCGGCCGCGCCGAGACCGCCCGCGCGATCGAGGCCGCCCGCGTCGCGATGAAGGAATGGGCCGCGCGCACCGCCAAGGAACGCGCGCAGGTGCTGCGCAAGTGGTTCGAGCTGATGATGGCGAACCAGGACGATCTGGGCGCGATCCTCACCGCCGAGATGGGCAAGCCGCTTGCCGAGGCGAAGGGCGAGATCGCCTATGGCGCCTCGTTCATCGAATGGTTCGGCGAGGAGGCCAAGCGCATCTACGGCGAGACGATCCCGGGCCACATGCGCGACAAGCGCATCCAGGTGATCAAGCAGCCGATCGGCGTTGTCGGCTCGATCACGCCGTGGAACTTCCCGAACGCGATGATCACCCGCAAATGCGGCCCGGCCCTTGCCGTTGGCTGCGGCTTCGTCGCCCGTCCGGCCGCCGAGACCCCGCTGTCGGCGCTGGCGCTGGCGGTTCTGGGCGAACGCGCCGGCCTGCCGAAGGGCATCTTCTCGGTCATCACCTCGTCGAAGGCCTCGGACATCGGCAAGGAGTTCTGCGAGAACCACACCGTGCGCAAGCTGACCTTCACCGGCTCGACCGAGGTCGGCCGGATCCTGATGCGTCAGGCCGCCGATCAGGTGATGAAATGCTCGATGGAGCTTGGCGGCAACGCGCCCTTCATCGTCTTCGACGACGCCGATCTCGACGCCGCGGTCGAGGGCGCGATGATGTCGAAGTTCCGCAACAACGGCCAGACCTGCGTCTGCGCGAACCGCATCTATGTGCAGGCCGGCGTCTATGACGCCTTCGCCGAGAAGCTGGCCGCCGCGGTTGCCAAGCTGAACGTGGGCGACGGGCTCGAGGCCGGCATCACCACCGGCCCGCTGATCTCGGACAAGGCCGTCGCCAAGGTCGAGGATCACATCGCCGACGTGGTCAAGGGCGGCGGCACCGTCGTCACCGGCGGCAAGCGCCACGCGCTTGGCGGCACCTTCTTCGAACCGACCGTCGTCACCGGCGTGACGCAGGAGATGAAGGTCGCCACCGAGGAAACCTTCGGCCCGGTCGCGCCGCTGTTCAAGTTCGAGACCGAGGAAGAAGTGATCGAGAAGGCCAACGCCACGATCTTCGGCCTTGCCTCCTACTTCTACGCCCGCGACATCGGCCGCATCACCCGCGTGCAGGAAGGCCTCGAATACGGCATCGTCGGAGTGAACACCGGCATCATCTCGACCGAAGTCGCCCCCTTCGGCGGCGTCAAGCAGTCGGGTCTGGGCCGCGAAGGCTCGCATCACGGCGTCGAGGATTACCTCGAGCTGAAATACATCTGCCTCTCGATCTGAGGCGAGGCGACGGCGGGCGGAGCCAGGCGCTTCGCCCGCGTCAAAATCTGCGCGGCGTTTTGACGCAGATCAAGGCAACTGCCTGTTTTTTCGCATGAGTCTTGCAAAAACGGCATCGCGGCGGCTATGCCCGAGGTCAGTCAGGCACGAATCGCACCTTGAGCAAGAACACAACGGTCCTCGCCTTTCCGATGCCCGCCGCGCCCCGTGCGCGGCGCAACCTCTGTCATGTGCAAGAGGCCTATCGTCTGGCCGAACTGATCGCCGCCCCGCGCGACGCGGCCGAGGCGGAACGGGCGCGGGCCGATCTCGACGCGCTCCTCGCCACGCTGGCCGATCCCGCCTGAGCTCTTCCGCAGTTCGCCCCGCAAAAAGGGCCGCCCTCTCGGGACGGCCCTTTGCGATTTCCGGAACGGACGATCAGCGACGCGGATCGTGCTCGTCGTCCTCGTCCTCGTCGTCCTCGCCATGCGGCAGGTTGAAGAAGCTGTCCGCATCCGAGAAGTCCTTCGGATTCTCGCGCTCTTCCTCGGGGGTGCCGAGGCTGAAGCCCTCGAGCCCGGCGATCGAGGACGGCAGGCGCGGCTCTTCGGTCATGCCCAGCGACTGCTCGGTCGAGACCAGCTTGCGACGCTCGTCATCCGACATCACGCCCTCGGCGGCGCGCTTCTTCGCGGCCTTCTGCACTTCGCCGTCAAGCTCCGACTGCCGGCACAGGCCAAGCGCCACCGGATCGATCGCGGTCATGCTCTGGATGTTCCAGTGCGTCCTGTCGCGGATCGAGGCGATGGTGGGCTTCGTCGTGCCGACGAGACGGGCGATCTGCGCATCGGCCAGCTCGGGGTGGAACTTGACCAGCCACAGGATCGCGTTCGGACGGTCCTGACGCTTCGAAAGCGGCGTGTAGCGCGGGCCGCGGCGCTTGTCCTCGCCGACGGCGGCGGCGTTGAACTTGAGCCGGAGCTTGTAGAGCGGGTCGGCCTCGCCCTTGTCGATTTCCTTCTGGTCGAGCTGGTTGTGCGCGATCGGGTCGAAGCCCTTCACACCCACCGCCACGTCCCCGTCGGCGATGCCCTGCACCTCGAGCTCGTGCATGCCGCAGAAATCGGCGATCTGCTTGAAGCTCAGCGTCGTGTTGTCCACCAGCCACACGGCGGTTGCCTTGGCCATCAGGGGCTTGTTCGTCGTCATCTGATCGGTCCTTTGCACATATCTCTCCCGGGCCGAGAAACCGGCTGCGGCGCGGGGGTCCCCGGCCGCGGTCCATTTCTGGTGGGGAATTGGTCTGCTATATAGGGCGGAAACGGCAACAGGGGAAGCGAAAATGCGGGTTTCGGCGGTTCTCGGCTGCCTGTTCTGGGCAAGCGCGGCACTGGCCGAAGGCGAGCGGGCGGGCGAGTTCGACTATTACGTGCTGTCGCTGAGCTGGGCGCCCGCCTGGTGCGCGACCGACGGCGCGGGCCGCGGCGCCGCGCAATGCGACCCGGCGGGGGATGCGAGCTTCGTGCTGCACGGGCTCTGGCCGCAGGACGAGCGCGGCTATCCGAGCGATTGCCGCACCACGGCGCGCGATCCCGCGCGCAGCGCCTCGGCCGCGATGGCGGACGTGATGGGCTCGGACGGGGCCGCCTGGTATCAGTGGAAGAAGCACGGGCGCTGTTCGGGGCTGACCGCCCGCGACTATTTCGCGCTCGCCCGCCGCGCCTATGGCGCGATTGCCATCCCCGAGGTGTTCCGCCGCCTCGACCGGGACGTGAAACTGCCCGCCGCGGTGGTCGAGGAGGCGTTTCTCGAGGCGAATCCGGGGCTTGCCCGCGACGAGATCACCGTGACCTGCAAGGCCGGCCGGATCCAGGAGGCGCGGATCTGCCTGACGAAGGATCTGCGCCCGCGCCGCTGTGGCGCCGACGTGATCCGCGACTGCACGATGTCAGACGCGTTGATGGAGCGGGTGCGCTGAAGCCTGCGGGCGTCGGCGGAGGTGGCGCCCGCGGGGGCTGCCTGCCCCCGCACCCCCGGAGGTATTTTTCGCAAGGAGAAAAGGGATCAGGGCTCTTCCGGGATCCGGTCCTCGAGCGGCGGGATGGTGTAATCGGCGGCGATGCCGGGGCTGCCCGTCCCGCCATGGCCATCATCCGTGATCCAGGCTTTCGCCGCCGCGAGATCGGCGAGGGCGAAGACCTTGACCGCACCCGGGATCATCGGCGCGAAGGCCTTCACGCCGAGCCGGATCCACTCGACATCGCTGACCAGCGCGATGCGGGCGAAATCGCCCAGATGCATCATCCCGACCTTCGCGTCTTCCCAGGCGGCGCCGGCGGTATAGCTCTCGAACTCCGCCCCGATGACATAGAGGAGCTTCAGCCGCCCCTCGGCCGCGATCTTCGCCTCGATCGCCGGGATCAGGTCGCGGCTATAGGCCTCGGCGTCGATCGTGCCCCTGGCCTCGATCGCCAGAACGTCGGCGGGCAGGCCCGGGAGCGTCTCGAAATATCCCTTGGTCATGGTGCCTCCGCGGGGTGGGTTCAACGGACCTGCAGCACGATCTTGCCGATATGGGCCGAGCTTTCCATGCGGGCATGGGCAGCAGCGGCCTCGGTCAGCGGGAAGGTGCTGTCGTGGATCGGGCGCAGCCGGCCGGCGGCGACCATCGGCCAGACCTGCGCGCGCAGCTCGGCCGCGATCGCGGCCTTGGCGGCATCCGATTGCGGGCGCAGGGTCGAGCCGGTGATCGTCAGCCGGCGCAGCATCACCTGGGCAAAGTTCAGCTCGGCCTTCGGGCTTTCGAGGAAGGCGATGAAGACGAGCCGGCCATCATCGGCGAGCGCCTTGACGTCGCGCGGGATATAGCTGCCGCCGACCATGTCGAGGATCAGGTTCGCACCGCCCTCGGCCCGCAGAACCTCGACGAAATCGGCCTCGCGGTAGTTGATCGCGGTGGCGCCGAGCGCCTCGCAGGCGGCACATTTCCCGGCCGAGCCAGCGGTGGCGAAGACCCGGGCGCCCAGGTTGCGCGCGATCTGGATCGCCGTCGTGCCGATGCCCGAGGACCCGCCGTGGACGAGGAAACGTTCGCCCGCTTTCAGCCCGCCGCGCATCACCACATTCGACCAGACGGTGAAGCAGGTCTCGGGCAGGCAGGCGGCGTCGCGCAGGCTGACGCCCTCGGGCACCGGCAGGGCATGGGCCGCGGGGCAGACCGCATATTCGGCATAGCCGCCGCCGGGCAGCAGCGCGCAGACCGCATCGCCCACCTGCCAGCCGGAGACATCGGGGCCAAGCGCCGCGATCCGTCCCGCACATTCGAGCCCGGGCAGGTCCGAGGCGCCGGGCGGGGCGCGGTAGGCGCCGGCGCGTTGCAGCGCATCGGGGCGGTTCACCCCGGCAAAGGCCACTTCGATCAGGATCTCGCCCGGACCGGGCAGCGGCACCGGGCGCGAGACCGGTTTCAGCGCCTCGGGGCCGCCGGGGACGGAAATCTCGATTGCCTGCATCTGCAGCGGAAGGGTCATCATGCGCGCTCCTCATGGCCGGGCAGCGGGGTGGGCTGCGGGGCGCGGATCGCGCCGAGCAGGCCCTTGAGCCCCGGCAGGCGGATGACCGCGCCCTTCACCTTCTCGAACTGCATCACGTCACCGATGCGGCGGTCGAGGAAGGCGTGGGTCTCGGCCAGCCCCTCGCTCTCGTCGCCAAGCCAGAACAGCACGGTCGAGGAGAACACCCCCGACAGCGTGATCCGCTTGGTGTACCAGTTGTAATCCGCGCTCTCGTCGCCAAGGGCGCGCCAGATCGCATCGGCCGTCTCCCACACCAGCCGGGCGCCGGTCGCACCATGCTGCGGCAGCGCGAAAAGCGAGGCGGCGCGGCGCACGAGTTCCGGATCGACAAGACCAAGGCGCAGGGTCACGGCATGGGCGACCTTGTCGCGGAATTTCATCCCCGTGAGATCGGCCGCGGCCAGTGCCGCGACCATCGCCCGGTCGGCCGCGCGGTGATATTCCACGGCGAGATCCACCGCGCCCCTCGGGCAGACCAGACGGGCCAGCGCCGGGTCGACCCCGACATCCGCCACCGCCTGCCGGAAGGCGGGCTCGGACCAGCCGTCGAAAGGCACGTGCGGCTCGATCGCGGCAAGCAGGTCGGCCCGCATCCGCGCAACGTCGAGATGGTCGTTTTTCATGGCATATTCCTTCGCCACGCCCCATCGCGGGGAGTGGACAAAACTCCGGTCCCCTGTTATATGGCCCGCTCCTGCAATCTGATGCAACTCTAACTTAGGAAGGTGGTGACACCACATGCAGGTCAGCGTTCGCGACAACAACGTCGAACAGGCGCTTCGTGCTCTGAAGAAGAAACTTCAGCGCGAGGGTGTGTTTCGTGAAATGAAGCTCAAGCAGCATTTCGAGAAACCCTCCGTCAAGAAAGCGCGCGAGAAAGCTGAAGCCGTTCGCCGTGCCCGGAAACTGGCGCGGAAAAAGGCGCAGCGTGAAGGCGCGCTCTGAGCGACTGGAACCGCTGGCGGGCTTGCCCGCACTGATGACCCCCGTGGCCCTGCCATCGGGGGTTTTTGGTTCTTTTGAACAGGTTGACCCCAAGGACACGGGACGCCGCCGGAACAATCTCACGATTTCGTGAATTGCCTGCCGCGCCGCCCGCCTGCATCGCTGGCACCACGATGACCGATTTCGGACCCGTCTTTCACCATCTCGGCCTGATCCTGCTTGCGCTCGGGGTCGCCATGCTTGCGCCAGTGGGGGTCGACCTGCTCGGCGCGGAACCGAACGGATTGCAGGTACTCAAGGCCGCCATCGAGACCACGCTCTTCGGTGCGCTTCTTGCCCTCGCGACTCGCTCGGACAAACCTCACGCGATGACCCTGCGGCAGGCCTATCTCCTGACCGCTGCGATCTGGATCTTCGTGCCGTTCTTCGGCGCCCTGCCCTTCCTGCACGGCAAACCCGACGTGAGCCTGACCGACGCCTATTTCGAGGCTGTCTCAGGCATCACCACGACCGGTTACACAGTCTTCACCGGAATCGAGGACCTGCCGCGCTCGGTGCTGCTGTGGCGGGGCATGCTGAACTGGATGGGCGGGCTCGGCATCGCCTTTGTCGCCATGATCTTCCTGCCGGTCATGCGCATCGGCGGCATGCGCTATTTCCAGACCGAGGGCTTCGACACCTTCGGCAAGGTTCTGCCGCGCGCGCGCGACATCGCGATCTCGCTGCTCGAGGTCTATACCGGGCTGACGGTGCTCTGCACCGTGGTCTTCGTGCTGTGCGGGATGCCGCTGTTCGACGCCTCGATCCACGCCATGGCCGCGATCGCCACCGGCGGCTTCGGCACCTTTGACGCGAATTTCGCGGTCTGGTCGGTGCCCGCGCAATATGCCGGCACCGTGTTCATGCTGCTGGGCGCGATGCCCTACATCCGCTTCTTCCAGCTGGTGCAGGGCCAGTCTCGTCCGCTGTGGCACGACAGCCAGGTGCGTGCCTTCCTGCGCTGGTTCGTCTATTTCAGCGCCATCGTCATCGCCTTTCGGCTGTGGCGCGAGGACCTGCCGTTCGAGCAGGTTCTGCGCGAGACCACCTTCAACTTCGCCTCGATCCTGACCGGGACGGGTTTCGGCGTCGGCCCGATCGAACCCTGGGGCACCTTTGCCATGGTCATCGCCTTCCTGCTGGGCCTGATCGGCGGCTGCACAGGGTCAAGCTCGGGTGCGCTGTCGGTGTTCCGCGTGCAGGTGGTGCTCTCGGTGGTGCGGGCGGCAATCCGGCAACTGCACTCGCCACACCGAGTGATCCAGCCGCGCTATGACGGCAAGCCGCTCGACGAAGAGACCCTCGGCCCGCTGATGCTGCATGTCTCGGGCTATATCCTGACCCTCGGCGTTCTCTCGGTGCTGATGTCGATGGCCGGCGCAGATTTCACCTCCTCGCTCTTCGCGATCTGGGGCTGCCTCGGCGACATCGGGTTCGGCGTCGGGCCAATGGTGGCACGCACCGGCACGATGGTTGATTTCAACGACATCGAGACCCTGACCATGTGCCTTGCGATGCTGCTCGGCCGGCTGGGCATGCTGGCGATCTTCGTGCTGTTCCTGCCGCGGTTCTGGCGCGACTAGACCGGCAGCGCGGTGGTCTTGAACACCGTGCGCAGCGCGAAACTCGACTGCATCCCCTGCACCCCCGGCAGCCGCGCCAGCTTGGCGCGGTGGATGCGGGCGAAATCCTCGGTATCCTCGGCCACCACCTTCAGCAGGTAATCGGCCGAACCCGCCATCAGGTGGCATTCGAGCACGTCGGGGATCTTCTTCACCTCGCGCTCGAAGGCCTCGAGCACCTCGTCGGCCTGCCCCGACAGCGTGATCTCGACGAAGACGGTGGTCGGCCGGCCGAGCTTGCGGGCATCGAGCAGCGCGACATAGTCGCGGATATAGCCCTCCTCCTCCAGCCGCTGCACCCGCCGGTGACAGGCCGAGGCCGAGAGGTTCACCCGCTCGGAGAGTTCCGCATTGGAGATCCGCCCCTGCTTTTGCAGGACGGTGAGGATTCGACGATCCGTCGCGTCAAGGGTCATGGTCACGCAATCTTCTTCGGCCGCAGGGGACTATGGTCGAAGATATGCGCGCCCATGGCCGAAAAATGCAACCGCTTTTCGATGCAATTTTCCGCGCCCGGGCGCAGGCTGGCAGCGGAGGAGCATTTCGGATCGGAGGAGGACCGAATGAAGATCGGATGCGTGAAGGAGATCAAGCCGCAGGAGTTCCGCGTGGGCCTCACCCCCGGCGCGGCGCGCGAGGCGGTGGGGCACGGCCACGAGCTGCTGATCGAGGCGGGCGCCGGGGCGGGGTCCGGTTATACGGATGCGGATTACGTCGCGGCGGGGGCGCGGATCCTGCCCTCGGCGGCCGAGGTCTTTGCCCAGGCCGAGATGATCGTGAAGGTGAAGGAGCCGCAGGCGGGCGAGCGCGCGATGCTGCGCCCGGGGCAGGTGCTCTTCACCTATCTGCATCTCGCGCCGGACCCGGCACAGACACATGACCTGCTCGCCTCGGGCGCGACCTGCATCGCCTACGAGACGGTGACCGACCGCAATGGCGGGCTGCCGTTGCTGGCGCCGATGTCCGAGGTGGCAGGGCGGCTCGCGCCGCAGGTCGGCGCCTGGACGCTGCAGAAGGCGAATGGCGGGCGCGGCGTGCTGCTGGGGGGCGTGCCGGGCGTCGCACCGGCGAATGTCGTGATCATCGGCGGCGGCGTCGTCGGCACGGCGGCGGCGCGCGTCGCCACCGGCATGGGCGCCCATGTCACCGTGCTCGACCGCTCGATCCCGCGGCTGAGCTATCTCGACGACGTCTTCATGGGCCGCCTGACGACGCAATATTCCGAGCGCGCCGCGACGGCCGAGCTGGTTGCGACGGCCGACATGGTGATCGGCGCGGTGCTGATCCCCGGGGCGGCGGCGCCGAAGCTGGTGACGCGGGAGATGCTGAAGACGATGAAGCCGGGCGCGGTGCTCGTCGATGTCGCGATCGATCAGGGCGGCTGTTTCGAGACCTCGCGCCCGACGACGCATGAAGACCCGATCTACGAGGTCGATGGGGTGATGCACTATTGCGTGGCGAACATGCCGGGCGCCGTTGCCCGCACCGCGACGCAGGCGCTTGGCAATGCCACCCTGCCCTTCGTGCTGGCGCTGGCCGACAAGGGCTGGCGGCGGGCCTGTTCGGAAGACGCGCACCTGCTCGACGGGCTGAACGTGCATGCCGGACGGCTGACCTGCGGGCCGGTGGGCGTGGCGCTCGGCCTGCCGGTGATCTCCGGCGCCGAGGCGCTTGGCCTGTAACGCAAAGGGCCCGGTCACGCGGACCGGGCCCTTCCTCGTCCGGCCGGTGCCGGATCACTTCTTCAGCGCGTCGCGGATTTCCAGCAGCACGTCAAGCTCGCTCGGGCCGGCCGGTGCCGCGGCGGCGGCTTCCTTCTTCACGGCGGCGTCCTTGACCTTGTTCACCAGCTTCACCAGCAGGAAGACGACGAAGGCGATGATCAGGAAGTTGATGACCGCGGTGATGAACGAGCCATAGGCGAAGACCGGCGCGCCCGCCTCTTTCGCCGCGGCGAGCGAGGCATAGTTGCCCGCACCGAGGTTGACGAACAGGTTCGAGAAATCGAGCCCGCCGGTGATGACGCCGATGATCGGGTTGATCAGGTCCGACACCAGGGAATTGACGATCGCGGTGAAGGCCGCACCGATGATGATACCCACGGCCATGTCGACGACATTCCCGCGGGCGATGAAATTCTTGAACTCTTGCAACATGTTATGCCCCTCTCAGCGCCTTCCCAGCCGGCGCGGACGGCGCAGGGTAGCATGCCCGTGCTGCGGCTGCATCTTTTCCTTGGGGGGAAAATGTGCTCGGCTTGCGTCAAACAGGAGGTACCGATGACCGATCTTGCGCAATTCCCGATCACCCGCCGCTGGCCCGCCGAAAACCCCGAGGTGATCCAGCTCTACTCGCTGCCCACGCCGAACGGGGTGAAGGTGTCGGTCATGCTCGAGGAGACGGGCCTCGCCTACGAGCCGCATCTGGTGCGCTTCGACACCAACGACCAGATGACGCCCGAATTCCTGTCGCTGGCACCGAACAACAAGATCCCGGCGATCCTTGATCCGAACGGGCCCGACGGCAAGCCGCTCGGCCTGTTCGAAAGCGGCGCGATCCTGATCTATCTGGCCGAGAAGAGCGGGATGCTGCTGCCGCAGGCGCGCCGCTACGAGGTGCTGCAATGGCTGATGTGGCAGATGGGCGGGCTTGGCCCGATGCTTGGCCAGCTCGGCTATTTCCACACCTTCGCCGGCAAGGAGATCGAGGATCCGCGCCCGAAGGAACGCTTCCGCGCCGAGGCGGCACGGCTGCTGAAGGTGCTCGACGGGCAGCTTGCGGGCCGGGACTGGGTGGCGGGCGACTATTCCATCGCCGATATCGCCATCGCCCCCTGGCTGCGCACGCTGCGCGACTTCTACAAGGCCGCCGATCTGGCCGGCTGGGCCGATCTGGCCCATGTGCCGGCCTATCTCGAGCGCTTCCTTGCCCGCCCGGCGGTGCAGCGCGGCTCGCTGATCCCGAAGCGGGACTGAGGCTCAGCCGCCAAGCGCGCCCCCGGCCTGCCCGGCCAGATGCGTGGCCAGCCAGGTGCCTTGCCCCTCGGGTTGGGTGAAGCCGTAATCGTCCCCGGCGTCAGGGGCGAGCGCCTGGCCCGCCAGCCGCGCCTCGGCCTCGGCGCGGGCCGCGGCGGCGATCGCGTCCGGTGGATGGGACAGCATCGCACGCGCCAGGGCCACCGCCTCGGCTCGGCTCAGCCCCGGAACGGGCTGTGGCAGCGCGGAAGACGCCAGCGCCGAACGCAGCCCCGCCTGCGCCGCGACAATCCGCGCCAGCGCCTCGTCGCGCGCATCGGCATGAAAGGCCTGTTCGAGCGGCAGCGTGGTTTGGGCGCGGTCGAGTTCGGCCTCGAGCGTGTCGATCGCCTCGTCCAGCTCGGCCACCACCTCGCCCCGCGCGCGTTCGGCTTCGCAGGCGGCGATCATGTCGACCAGCACCTCGACCCGGCGCGCGGCGATGATCGCGGCCATCTCGGCAAAGACGATGTCATTCGCGGCCTGCCCGATCGCGTCCAGCGCCGTGCCGATTGCGGCCCGCGCCGGCTTGCGCGGGTGGCGGGCAAGGATCTGCCCGGCCTGAGTCCAGTGAAAGGTGTCGTCCATCAAGAAGCCCCCCGGATCTGTGGATCGGGGGGCAGGATGTCATCAGGGAGTGAACAAGCCGTGAACGGCTGCCCGGCTGCGGCCTTATTCGGCGCGCAGCACCTTGCACAGCGGCTCGAACAGCTCGCCGTTCGCGGCGATCACGCTGCCGGTCTCGAAGATGTCGCGGCCCTCGCGCACCGGGCCGACGAAACCGCCGGCTTCCTTCACCAGCAGCAGGCCCGCGGCCATGTCCCAGGCCTTGATGCCGCGCTCCCAATAGCCCTCGTACTTGCCCGCCGCCACATAGGCGAGGTCAAGCGAGGCGGCGCCGAAGCGGCGCACGCCGGCACAGACCGGCATCAGCCGAGCCAGGTCCTGCAGCGTCGCGGGCAGGGTCGAGCGGCCGCCGAAGGGCACGCCGGTGGCGAAGATCGACTCGATCATCCGGTTGCGGCCCGAAACGCGCAGACGCATCTCGTTCATGAAGGCGCCCGAGCCCTTCTCGGCCCAGTAAAGCTCGTCCTTCGCGGCGTCGAAGACCACCGCCGAGACGATTTCGCCCTTGTGCTCGAGCGCGATCGACACCGCCCAGTGCGGCAGGCCGTGCAGGAAGTTGGTGGTGCCGTCGAGCGGATCGACGATCCAGCGCCGGGTCGGGTCCTCGCCCGCCTCTTCGCCGGTCTCCTCGCCGAGCCAGCCATAGGAGGGGCGCGCCCCGCGCAGCTCTTCCTTGATGATCCGTTCCGCCTCGCGGTCGGCGCGGCTGACGAAGTCGCCCGGCCCCTTGGCCGAGACCTGCAGGTTCTCGACCTCGCGGAAATCCTTCACCAGCGAGCGGCCGGCCTTGCGCGCGGCCTTGATCATCAGATTGAGGTTGGCGCTGCCTTGCATCGGTTCGCTCCTTCGGTTCAGGCCGCTGCCTTACACGGGCGGAGGCCGGAATCCAAGGGGTTTGCGGCCCGGTCCGGGCGGATTCAGCCGCGCAGAAACTCGCGCCGCCGCGGCAGCAGGATGGTGAGCACGCCAAGCGCCGGCAGACCCGAGCAGATCAGATAGACGAAGCGGATGCCGTGATGGTCGGCCAGCACCCCAAGCGCCGCCGCCGCGATGCCGCCCATGCCGAAGCTGAGACCGAAGAAGATGCCGGCCACCATGCCGACGCGGCCGGGCAGCAGCTCTTGCGCAAAGACCACGATCGCCGAGAAGGCCGAGGCGAGGATCAGCCCGATCAGCACCGTCAGCACGCCCGAGGCCACGAGCCCCACATGCGGCAGCGCGAGGGTGAAGGGCAGCACACCGAGGATCGAGACCCAGATCACCGCCATCGGCCCCCAGCGGTCGGCGACCGGCCCGCCCAGCACCGTGCCCGCGGCAACGGCGCCGAGGAACAGGAACAGCATCAGCTGCGCGGTGCGGGTGTCCACCTGGAAGGTGTCGATGAGGTAGAAGGTGTAATAGGAACTCATCGAGGCCATGTAGATGTTCTTGGTGAAGGTCAGGAAGGCCAGCACCGTCAGCGCCAGCACCACGCGGTTGCGCGGCAGCGGCAGGGTCTTGTCCATCGCCCTGCGCGCCCGCGCCTTCAGATGCGCACCATACCAGCGGCTGACCCGGGTCAGGATGGTGCCGGCGATCACCGCGAGCAGGCCGAAGACGGCGACCGAGCCGCGCCCGAAGGGCAGCACGATGAAGGCGGCAAGCAGCGGGCCGATGGCCGTGCCGAAATTGCCCCCCACCTGGAACACCGATTGCGCGAGCCCGAAACGCCCGCCCGAGGCGAGCCGCGCCACCCGGCTCGACTCGGGGTGGAAGATTGCCGAACCGAAGCCGATCAGCATCGCGCCGACGATCAGCAGCGGCCAGCTTGGCGCGAAGGCCAGCACCATCACGCCGAGGAAAGTCGAGACCGAGGCGACCGGCAGCGACCAGGGCTGCGGCCGGGCATCGGTGAGGATGCCGATCACCGGCTGAAGCAGCGAGGCCGTGCCCTGGAAGGCCAGCGTCATCAGCCCGATCTGCCAGTAGTCGAGGGCGAAATCCGTCTTCAGCATCGGATAGATCGCCGAGAGCATCGACTGCATCACATCGTTCATCATGTGACACAGCGAGATCGCGATCAGGATCGGGAAGACGGTCGCGCCCGCGTTGGCGCGGGCTGGCTGCGGCATGGCGGTCATCGGGCGGTCCCTCGGGGTTGCCCGCCGATCTAGCCCCCGCCGCGGCATTCCGTCACGTCCGGAATTGTGACGGTTACATCACGCGCGCTGCAGCTTGACCGGCTCGGTCCGCGCCAGACGCAGGAAATCGGCCATGTAGCCCTCGCCCACGTCCTCGTCGCGGGTGGCGGCGTAAAGGCGCTTGCGCAGGCCTGTCTTGGTCACCGGGCGGGTGATGTAGTCGGGCTGATACTTCACCTCGCGCAACACCCAGTCGGGCAGCACCGCGACGCCGCGCCCGGCCGCGACCAGCAGCAGGATCACCGCGGTCAGCTCGACCTGCCGATGCGCCTTCGGCTCGACCCGCGCCGGGCCCAGAAGCAGCGAGAACACGTCCGAACGCGCCCGGTCGATCGGATAGGTGATCAATGTCTGATCGGCGAAATCCTCGGCGGTGACATAGGGTTTCGCCGCGAGCGGGCTGGTCGAGGCGGCGATGAAGGTCGGCGAATAGTCGAAGAGCGGGTTGAAGGTGATGCCGGCGATCTTCTCGGGATCCGAGGAAATCACCAGATCCACCTCCTCGCGCGCGAGCGCCGGCAGCGCGTTGAAGGCGAGCCCCGGGCGGATGTCGATGTCGACCTCGGGCCAGTCGCGGCGGAACGCCTCAAGCACCGGAAAGAGCCAGTCGAAACAGGCGTGGCACTCGATCGCGATGTGCAGCCGCCCGGCGCGGCCGGCCCGCAGCGCCTCGAACTCGTCGGCGACGGCGTCGACCTCGGGCAGCACGCGCTCGGCCAGACGCAGGAGCTTCATCCCGGCGGCCGACAGCCGCAGCGGCTTCGAGCGGCGCACGAAGAGCTCGACCCCCGCCTGTTCCTCGAGCCCCTTCACCTGATGGCTCAGCGCCGATTGCGTGATGTGCAGGATCTCGGCCGCGCGCGCCAGCCCGCCCGCGTCATGGATCGCCCGCACTGTGCGCAGATGTCTCAGTTCCAGGTGCATCTTGTTGACAGACTCATAACCTTCTTGAGTATTATGAATTTGTCTCACATCGCGGAATCGGGCACAAGGGCGCCGGAAAACAAGGATGCCGCCATGACCACGCCGACCGTCAGTTTCGAATTCTTCCCGCCGCAGACGCTCGACGCGTCGTTCCGCCTGTGGGAGACGGTGCAGGCGCTCGCGCCGCTGAAACCGGGCTTCGTCTCGGTCACCTATGGCGCCGGCGGCACCACCCGCAAGCTGACGCATGAGGCGGTGGCGACGATCCACAAGAACTATGGGCTGAACGTCGCGGCGCACCTCACTTGCGTCGACGCGACCAAGGCCGAGACGCTGGAGATCGTCGACGCCTATGCCGAGGCCGGCGTGACCGAGATCGTGGCGCTGCGCGGCGACCCGCCGAAGGGGGCCACGCATTTCACCCCGCATCCTCAGGGCTTCGCGAGCTCGGTCGAGCTGATCGAGGCGCTGGCCGCCGACGGCCGCTTCACCATCCGCTGCGGCGCCTATCCCGAACCGCACCCCGAGGCCACCGACGCGCTGGCCGACGTGCGCTGGCTCAAGCGCAAGACCGAGGCCGGCGCGAGCTCGGCGATCACCCAGTTCTTCTTCGAGGCGGACACCTTCTTCCGCTTCCGCGACGCCTGCGTGAAGGAAGGGATCACCGCGAAGATCATCCCGGGCATCCTGCCGATCCAGTCGTGGAAGGGCGCGAAGGGCTTTGCCAGCCGCTGTGGCGCGGCCATCCCGGCGCATGTGGCCGAGGGCTTCGAGGCGGCGATCGCCGCCGGGCGCGAGCGCGAGCACGCCACCGATCTGTGCATCGCGCTGTGCGAGGCGCTGATCGCGGGCGGCGTGGGCGACCTGCAGTTCTACACGCTGAACCGGCCGCAGATGACGCAGGCGGTCTGCGCGGCGCTTGGCGTGGTGCCGGCGGCCGCGGCGGCCTGAGGCAGGGTGACGTTACGGAACTTTGACCAGAGGGGGCCTCGCGCCCCCTTTTCGCTGCGCATGCGAGACGGCAGGCTGCCCCCCGACAAGGGAGAGAGACGACCATGACCGAACCGATGTATGCCGAAGGCCCCGGCGATTTCCTGCCCCTCGAGGCGCTGCGCACGATGACGGGGCTCGAATTCATGCGCAAGATGGTCGCGGGCGAGGTGCCGACGACGACGCTGGCGCAATCGATGAACTACCGTATCAGCGCCGTCGAGGAGGGCCTTGTCGAGGTTCGCGGCACGCCCGAGTTCCGCCATTCGAACGCCTTCGGCGGCACCCATGGCGGCTGGTACGGGGTGATTCTCGACACCTGCCTGACCTGCGCCGTCATCACCGGCCTGCCGCGCGGCCAGTTCCAGACCACCCTTGAATACAAGGTGAACATGCTGCGCGCGATCCCGATCGGCACCGAGGTGGTGGGCATCGGCCGGCTCGAGCATCTGGGCCGCTCAACCGGGGTCGCGCGGGGCGAGATCCGCGGCGTGCACGACGACCGGCTCTATGCCGTCGGCACCGCCACCTGCTTCGTCATGGGCGAGGCGCACTGAGCGCCTCTTCCCGAGCCGGCGGATGCGGGCGCCCTTCTCGGCCAGCCACGGCCGGATCGTCAGCCACCATTCCCGCCCGGCGATGAAGGCGGTGTCATGCACGCTCTCGGACGGGTCGCGACCGATCACCCGCGGTGCGCGCAGCCAGAACAGCTTGCCCCAGCTGCTCCAGCTGCCGACCGAGGGGGCAAGCGGGTCGGTCGGAAACGCGTCTTCCCAGCCCTCGGGCAGGGCAAGACCCAGCTCGGCGGCGCGGTGGAGCATCCACACCAGCGGGATGTTGGCCAGCGGCCGCGACGCCTCGAAAACGCCCAGCTGCCCGCCGATGTCGCCATGGCAGCCGCGAAACCAGACCTGCTCGATCCGTGCCGCGCCGGTGTTCTCGCTCGCCCACAGCAGCGGCTCCAGCACCGAGCGGGTCTCGTGCAGCGCAAGCGCATGAAAGCCGTGCCGCACCGAGGGGCCGAGCCGGTGGTCGTGAAAGCGATAGCGCGGCTCGCTCAGCATCCACAGCAGCGGAAACTGCACGCCCAGCGCGCGCACCGTGTCGAAGGCGCCGACCATCTCGATCGCCGTCTCGGCATGGCAATGGGCGTGACGGAAGGCCTCGGGCGACAGCACCCCCTCGTAATGGCGCCAGGCGAGCGTGACGTTGCGCTCGGTCGCCTCCTCGGGGCGCAAGAGGCCGACCCGCTCGATCATCCCCGCCAGCGAGCGCGCGGCAAAGGCGCCGCGGGAATAGCCGATGACGAAGATCCGGTCGCCCGGCCGATAGCGCATCGCCAGCCAGCCATAGGCGCGGCGGATCTGCGCATTCACCCCCCAGCCGAACCAGACATCGGTCAGGTCGCGCCATTCGCGGAACTGCAACCCCTTGCCGTAATAGATCGAGGCGCGCGGCACCCGCCGGCGCAGGAACCGCCAGATCAGCCCGATCGAGGTGATCCGCGCCGGGTCGAGCGCGCCGAGCGTGCCGTCGAGCAGCAGCACGTGATCGACCGGCCCGCGCGTGCGCGGTGCGGGCGGCGCCGCCTCGGGCTGTCGCCGGTGCAGGTGGTGGCGCGCAAAGGCGACCAGCCGCTCGATCAACCCGCGCATCACCCGGAGCCTCCCGGGATGCGGGCGGTGAAATCCGCGCCCATCTCCCCCTCGCATGAAAAGACCTTGCCCCGAGGATAGGGCAAGGTCGGTAAATGGTCATTGACGATCTCGTGCGCTGCGGGGCGCGACGCGGGGTCAGGCCGCGGTCTCAGCCCTTCAGCGACAGCGCGGTGACGATTTCCATCGCCCCGAAGCCGTTGAATCGGGTGTTGGTGGCCGAGGAATAGGCGCCCATGCCGTGGAAGAGGATGAAATCGCCCTCGTCCAGATCGCCCGGCAGCGGCAGTTCCCCCGGCAACCGGTCGACCGAGTCGCAGGTCGGGCCGAAGACGGTGCGGCCGACCGGCGCGGCACTGCGGCGCGTGCCCCCGGGGGCGATCACCTCGATGCGGTCGATGTTGCCGATCAGCGGCAGCTCGGCCAGCCCGCCATAGATCCCGTCGTTCAGGAACACATGCGTGCCGTCGCGCAGCGCCTTCACCCGGGTGATATGGGTGAAGGCATCGCCCACCAGCCCGCGGCCCGGCTCGCACACCAGCGCCGGACGATCGGCACCGAAGGCCTCGGTCGCGACGCGGTCGATGAGCGCGAAGATCGCCTCGAGTTCCGGCGCCGGCCCGTCCAGTCGATGGCTCGGGAAACCGCCGCCGACATTGAGCCGCGCCGCCTTCACCCCGGCCGCGGCACAGATCCCGGCCGCGGTGCGGATATAGGCGTCCCAGGCCATCGGGTCGGTGCATTGCGTGCCCGGATGGAAGGTGAGCGAGGGGAGGAACCCCGCCGCGGCCGCCCGTTTCAGCAACTCGGCCGCCAGCTCGGCCGTCGCGCCGAACTTGGCGCCGAAGTTGTAGGCCGCGCCCGCGACCGGCAGCTTGAAGCGCACCGAGATCTCGGCGCCCTCGGCCGGCGCCATCTCGATCAGCTTCTCGAGCTCGGAAACGGAATCGACCGACCAGGTCTTCACCCCGGCCTTCACCGCATGGGCGATCTCGGCCCGCGCGCGCACCGGGTTGTGGTAATGCAGCGCCGCCCCCGGGGCGAGACGACGGACAAGGTCGATCTCGAACGGCGAGGCGACGTCGAAACCGCGCACGCCGGCGGCCACGAGGTTCTGGATCACCATCTCGTCGGGGTTCGACTTGACGGCATAGGTCACGATACCCGGAAAGCCGCGGATGAAGCGCCGCGCGCTCGCCTGCAACGCGGCGGGCGAGAACACCAGCACCGGGTGCTCAGGTTGCTTGTGACGGATGATTTCGGACGGATTCGCCCAGATAGTCTTCGACAGTCCCATCGGCTTCTCCCTCGCCAACAGAATTGCAGCCACCTCTTGCCCCGGCTTCACGGGTCGGGAGACGCTTACAGCGTTTCAACCAACCAGGCCAGGTGCGTATGAGGCGCCCTTTTCCTGTCTATTCAGTTTGCGCTAAATGGGGCACGTTTTCACCGATCAAAAGAGTAGATGTGCAGCATATCATCGTTATAATGACGAGATATCCGGTCAATTTGCAGGCACTTCCATGGATGAACTTGATACGGCGATCCTCGGCCTGCTCTCGGGCGATGCCCGGATGTCGGTGGCGACACTGGCGCGACGGCTGAAGGTGGCGCGCTCGACGATCCAGGCGCGGCTCGAGCGGCTGGAAACGACGGGCATCATCGCGGGCTATACCGTCAAGCTGGGCGAGGCGGCGCGGGCCGGGCGGCTGCGCACCACCGTGCTGCTGACCATCGAGCCGCGCGCGCAGGCCGCGATCCTGACCCGTCTGAAGGCGATCCCCGAGGTCGAGCGGATCTCGACCACCTCGGGCCGGGTCGACCTGCTGCTGCAGGTGGCGGCGAACTCGACCGCGCAGCTTGACGCGGTGCTCGACCAGATCGGCGAGATGCAGGGGGTGAAAAGCTCGGAAAGCCTGATCCACCTGTCGACCAAACTCGACCGCGCGGTCTAGGCGGTACAGCCGGGGGCGCCGCCCCCGGACCCCCGAGGTATTTCGGGCAAGATGAAAAGCGCCCTCATCCCTTCATCTTGCCATAAATACCTCGGGGGGTGAGGGGGGCAGCGCCCCCCTTGCGGCGCGCGGAAAGGCTTTTCCTTGCGGGGTGTGCGCGCTAAACAGCCGTCAAGCCCTGAAAGGACAAGACCGATGACGATGGAAAAGACCTTCGACGCGCGCGAGGCCGAGCCTCGGATCTATGCGAAATGGGAAGAGGCCGGCGCCTTCAAGGCGGGGGCCAATGCTTCGCGCCCGGAAACCTTCTGCATCATGATCCCGCCGCCGAACGTCACCGGCGCGCTGCACGTCGGCCATGCCTTCAACAACACGGTGCAGGACATCCTGGTGCGCTGGCACCGGATGCGCGGCTTCGACACGCTGTGGCAGCCCGGTCAGGACCATGCCGGCATCGCCACCCAGATGATGGTGGAGAAGGAACTGGCAAAGACGCAGCAACCGTCGCGCACCGAGCTGGGCCGCGAGGAGTTCCTGAAGAAGGTCTGGGAGTGGAAGGGCAAGTACGGCTCGACCATCATCAATCAGCTCAAGCGCCTCGGCTCGTCCTGCGACTGGTCGCGCAATGCCTTCACCATGTCGGGCGCGCCCGGCGCACCGGCGGGCGAGGAAGGCAACTTCCATGACGCGGTGATCAAGGTCTTCGTCGAGATGTACGAAAAGGGCCTGATCTATCGCGGCAAGCGGCTGGTGAACTGGGATCCCCATTTCGAGACCGCGATCTCCGACCTCGAGGTCGAGAACATCGAGGTCGCGGGCCACATGTGGCACTTCAAGTATCCGCTCGCGGGCGGGGTGACCTACACCTATCGCGAGAAGGACGAGGACGGCACCATCACCTTCGAGGAAGAGCGCGACTATATCTCGATCGCCACCACCCGCCCCGAGACCATGCTGGGCGACGGCGCGGTCGCGGTGAACGGCAATGACGAACGCTATGCCGCGCTGATCGGCAAGCTGTGCGAGATCCCGGTGGGCCCGAAGGAACACCGCCGGCAGATCCCGATCATCGCCGACCCCTACCCCGATCCGACCTTCGGCTCGGGCGCGGTGAAGATCACCGGCGCGCATGACTTCAACGACTATCAGGTGGCGAAACGGGCGGGCCTGCCGCTCTACCGGCTGATGAACACCCGCGCGCAGATGCGCACCGACGGGCTGTCCTATGCCGAGGCCGCGAAGCGCGCGATGGAGATCTCGAAGGGCGCGTCCTTCACCGAAGCCGAGGTCGACGCGCTCAACCTCGTGCCCGAGGAGCTGCGCGGGCTTGACCGCTATGCCGCGCGCGAGGCCGTGATTGCCCAGGTCACGGCCGAGGGGCTCGCCGTGATGGTCGCGAACCCGAAGGCCGGCGAAGAGGGCGAGCCGAACGTGATCCCGCTGGTCGAGGCGAAGCCGATCATGCAGCCCTTCGGCGACCGCTCGAAGGTGGTGATCGAGCCGATGCTGACCGACCAGTGGTTCGTCGATGCCGAGAAGATCGTCGGCAAGGCGCTCGACGCGGTGCGCAACGGCGACACCGTGATCATGCCCGAGGCGGGCGAGAAGACCTATTATCACTGGCTGGAAAACATCGAGCCCTGGTGCATCTCGCGCCAGCTCTGGTGGGGGCACCAGATCCCGGTGTGGTATGGGCTCGACCTCGGCGCGCCGGGCTTCCGCGACGACGAGGGCGACGGTGCGCTCGACGAGGTGGAACTCGGCCGGCTCCTGAACGAGGGCGGCATGCTGCACCGCAATGACGTCTATCATTGCGCCCCGGCCTTCGAGGCGGTGACGGCGGCCTTCAAGGACGAGATCGCCGATCTGCCGATCCCGCTCAGCCATGCGCGCATCGTCGAGGTGGCCGACAAGCAGGCGGCGATCGACACGCTGGCGGCAAGCCTCGCCGAGTATAACATCAGCCAGGATCCGACCGTTCTGGTCTATCCGGTCTGGCGCGACGCGGACGTGCTCGACACCTGGTTCAGCTCGGGCCTGTGGCCCATTGGCACGCTCGGCTGGCCGAACTGGGACGAGACGACCTCGCGCTATTTCCCGACCGATGTGCTGGTGACCGGCTTCGACATCCTGTTCTTCTGGGTCGCCCGGATGATGATGATGCAGCTTGCCGTCGTCGACCAGGTGCCTTTCCACACTGTCTACCTGCACCAGCTCGTGCGCGACGAGAAGGGCAAGAAGATGTCGAAGACGGCGGGCAACGTCATCGACCCGCTCGAGATCATCGACGAGTTCGGCGCCGACGCGCTGCGCTTCACCAATACCTCGATGGCGGCGATTGGCGGCGTGCTGAAACTGTCGAAGGACCGCATCGCGGGCTATCGCAACTTCGGCACCAAGATCTGGAACGCCACCCGCTTCGCCGAGATGAACGGCGTGTTCGAGGGCCCGGCCGCCGCCGGCGTGCCGCAGCCCAAGCACACGGTGAACCGCTGGATCATCGGCGAGACCGCGAAGGTGCGCGAGACGGTCGATGCGGCCTTTGCCGCCTACCGCTTCAACGACGCGGCGCAGGCGCTTTACGCCTTCGTCTGGGGCAAGGTCTGCGACTGGTACGTGGAATTCGCGAAGCCCCTCTTCGACACCGAGGAGGCCGCCGAGACCCGCGCCACGATGCGGTGGGTGCTCGATCAGTGCTACACCCTGCTGCACCCGATCATGCCCTTCATCACCGAAGAGCTCTGGGCGCTGACGGCCCCCGCCGAAGGCCGCGCCAAGATGCTGGTGCATGGCGACTGGCCCATCTATGGCGCCGAGCTGATCGATGCCGAGGCCGACCGCGAGATGAACTGGGTCATCGACCTGATCGAGACGATCCGGTCGAGCCGCGCGCAGATGGGCGTGCCGGTGGGGCTGAAGCTGCCGATGGTGCTGGCCGAGGCCGACGAGGCCGCGCGCACCGCGCTTGCCCGCAACGAGGCGCTGGTGTTCAAGCTGGCCCGCCTCGACAGCCTGACCGAGACCGCGATCCCGAAGGGCGCGATCTCGATCCCGGTCGCGGGCGCGCTCTTCGGCCTGCCGCTCGAGGGGGTGATCGACGTCAAGGCCGAGAAGGCCCGGCTCGAGAAGACCCTCGGCAAGCTCGAGAAGGAGGCGGCGGGCCTGCGCGGCCGGCTCTCGAACCCGAAGTTCATCGAGAACGCCGCCGAGGAGGTGATCGACGAGGCCCGCGAGAACCTCGCCGCCCGCGAGGAAGAGGCCGCCAAGGTCGCCGCTGCGGTGAAGCGCCTCGCCGAGCTCGGCTGAGCCATGGCGGGCTGGCTCGAGAAACTCGCCGAACGGCGGATGCTCAAGGCGCGGGCCGAGGGCAAGCTCTCGGGCCTTGCAGGGGAGGGCAAGCCCCTCCCCGACCGCAGCGGAGAGGCCTTTCTCGATGCCGGCGAAGCGGTCGGCTTCCGGATGATGGCGGCGGCGGGTGTGTTGCCCGAAGAGATCGTGCTGAAGAAGCAGGTCGAGGCGGTTCGCGCCGAGCTGGTCGCAGAGACCGACGAGACGGCGCGCCGCGCCCTGATGGCGCGCCTGTCCGAGCTGATGATGAAACAGGCGATCGCCGAGGAATCGCGGCGCAAGTTCCTGAAGGGCTGAGCTCTCGTCCGGTTTTTCCGTGTTCAAAGGCTCCCGCCGGAGGCGCCGTCCGCAACGCAGGCGCCTCCGGCGGGAGTCTTTGTGCCAAGAAAACCGGCGGTTCAGAAAACCGGCGCGCGGTGTTGCAGGTTGGCGGCGATCACCTCGCGCTGGTCGGGCTTGCCGATCAGCTCCACCTGCTCGCGGCTTTCGGCCATCAGCACGGTTTCGGCAGGCGCCGCCCAGGCGGTGGCGATCAGCCGCTTCGCCGCCCGGATCGCCGAGGGGCTGCGCGTCGCGATCGTCTCGGCCAGTTCGGTGGCGCGGGCGAAGGGATCCTCGGCGATCTCGGTGACCAGGCCCCAGTCGCGCGCCTGCTCGGCCCCGATCTCCTCGGCGGTATAGGTCAGGCGCCGCACCACATCGGCGCGGGTCAGCTCGGGCAAGGTCACCATGCCGCCCATGTCGGGGACAAGGCCCCATTTCATTTCCATGATCGACAGCCGCGTGCCGGGCGCTGCCACCCGGATGTCGGCGCCAAGCGCAAGCTGGAAGCCCGCGCCGAAGGCCACGCCATGCAGCGCCGCGATCACCGGCACCGGCAGCGTCCGCCACACCAGCGAGAATTGCTGGAACCGGTTCGCCGCGCCATGGCTGCGCGGCAGGATCAGCTCCTCCGCCCCGCCCTGCGCGAGGCGGGCGAAATTCGCGACGTCGAGCCCGGCACAGAAGGCCCGCCCCTCGCCCGCCAGCACCACCGCGCGCAGCCCAGGCTGCGTCGAGAGCGCCTCGCCCGCCTCGATCACCGCATCGATCATCTCGAAATCGACGGCGTTCATCTTCTCGGGCCGCGCGAGCGTGACATAGGCGATCCCGCCCAGAATTTCCGTGGTGAGCCGAGCCATCTTTTCCTCCCGATCTGCCCTTTCGCCAATATATGCCGGGACTTGGCCCATGGCAGCGGGTCCGCGTCCGGGTGACGCGACGAAATCTGCCCCCTTGCCCGACGCGGGCTTTGCTCCTAGGGATTTCGCATCATGACCGGACCTCGCTACACCCCGCTGATCGACACCCTGCCCTCGACCGTGCCCTTCGTCGGGCCGGAAACGCAGGAGCGCCGCATGGGCCATCCCTTCGCCGCCCGGCTGGGCGCGAACGAGAACGGCTTTGGCCCCTCGCCGCGCGCGATCGCCGCGATGGCGGCGGCGGCGGGCGAGGCGTGGAAATACGGCGACCCGGAGAATTACGAGCTGAAGGCGGCACTTGCCGCGCGCCACGGCTGCCGGCCCGAGAACATCGTGGTCGGCGAGGGCATCGACGGTCTGCTCGGCTATCTGTGCCGGCTGGTGATCGCGCCGGGCGATGCCGTCGTCACCTCGGAAGGCGGCTATCCGACCTTCAACTTCCACGTCTCGGGCTTTGGCGGCGTGCTGCACAAGGTGCCCTATGCGGGCGATGCCGAGGACCCCGAGGCGCTGCTGGCCCTGGCCGCTCAGATCGTGCCGAAGCTGATCTACATCGCCAACCCGGACAACCCGATGGGCTCGCACCACCCCGGCGCGACGATCGCCGCGATGGTGCCGCGCGTGCCCGAGGGCAGCCTGCTCATTGTCGACGAGGCCTATGTGGAACTCGCCCCCGAGGGCACCGAAGCGCCGATCGACGCCGATGATCCGCGGGTGATCCGGATGCGCACCTTCTCGAAGGCGCATGGGCTGGCCGGCGCGCGGGTGGGCTATGCCATCGGCGCGGCGCCGCTGATCGCGGCCTTCGACAAGATCCGCAATCACTTCGGCATGAGCCGGATCAGCCAGGCCGGCGCGCTGGCCGCGCTGACCGACACCACCTGGCTGGCCTATATGCGGCGACTGATCGGCGCCTCGCGCGACCGGATCGGCGCCATCGCGCGGGAAAACGGGCTCGAGCCCCTGCCCTCGGCCACGAATTTCGTCGCCATCGACTGCGGCCGCGACGGCGCCTTCGCGCGGGCCGTGCTGGCGGAACTGACCTCTGCGGGCATCTTCGTGCGGATGCCGGGCGTGGCGCCGCTTGACCGCTGCATCCGCGTCTCCTGCGGCCCCGAGGCCGAGGTCGAGCCCTTTGCCGCGGCCCTTCCCGGTGCGCTTGCCCGCGCCCGCACGGCGCGTTGAGGGCCACGGCGACTCACGTTTTCCTCGCTCAGTGGTGATTTGCCGCAGGCGCGCCGCGGGCGCAGGCTCCTGTCCAAGGGAACAGGAGTTGAAGATGAGCAGAATCAACCGCACCCGCCGGATCGCGATGCTCAGCCCCATCGCCTTCGCCATCGCCTTTGGCGCCTATGCGCAGGAAAGCGGCGACGCCGAGGGGCATGACAGCCACAAGATGAGCAGCGCCAACGCGACCGCCGATGCAGCCCCCTCGACCGAGGCGTTCCTGGCCGCGAACCGCAAGATGCACACGGCGATGGAGGTTTCCTATACCGGCGATGCAGATATCGACTTCGTCCGCGCAATGATCCCGCATCACGAAGGGGCGATCGAGATGGCGCGGATCGCGCGCGACTATGGCGACGATCCCGACGTGCGCAAGCTTGCCGAGGGCATCATCACCAGCCAGCAGGCCGAGGTCGACTGGATGGTGCAGTGGCTCGAGAAGCACGGCAACCCCTGAGCCTTCCGCCTTGCGGCGCCGGGGTCTCCCCTGACCCGGCGTCGTGTCGCAGGCGGCGAGGGTGTTCCCTCCCCTCGCCGCCTGCCTTTGGTCCCGCGCTCAGCCCTGCGCGCAGACGGCCGCAGCGGCGGCCACGCCGCCCGCCCCATGCGGAATGCCAAGGGCGATCATCCCCGCCTCCATCACGCCAAGCGCACCGAGCGTCATATGCGCGTTGACATGGCCCATGTGGGCGATGCGCAGGTAATTCGCCACCTCGGGCGTGCCGGGCTCGGCCATGCCCAGCCCGATGCCGAGGGTGAGCCCCGCCTCTTCCTCGCACCAGCTGCGCAGTCGCGCCGCGCCGCCGCCGCCGCCGCCGATCCGTGCCGCCGTCACCGAATGGCCGCGCTGCGCCGGGTCGGCGATGTTCATCGTGATCTCGCCACCCTGCCCCCAGGCGTCGAAGGCCGCCCAGACCGCGCGCGCAAGCGTCGCGTGCCGCGCCCAGACATGGGCCAGCCCCTCCTCGTCGAGCAGCATCTTCAGCGACTCGACCAGACCGAACAGGTGGTGCGTCGGCGCGGTGCCGGCGAAATACTCATAGTAATGCTCGGGGTTGAGGCGCGGCGCCCAGTCCCAGTAGGGGGTCTTCAGATCGCTCGTCCGGCTCGCCTCGAGCGCCTTGTCGGACACCCAGACGAAGCCCAGCCCGGGCGGCACCATCAGCCCCTTCTGGCTGGCCGCGACCATCACGTCGACGCCCCAGTCGTCAAAGCGGAACGCGTCGCAGCCGAGCGAGGCGATGCAGTCGACGGCCAGAAGCGCCGGATGCCCGGCCGCGTCGATCGCCGCGCGCACCGCGGCGACGTCATTGCGCACCGAGGTCGCGGTGTCGACATGGGTCAGCAGCACCACCTTGATCTTTTGCGCCGTATCCGCGCGCAGCGCCGCCTCGACCCGGGCCGGATCGACCGGCGCCTTCAGCCCGAAATCGAGCGTCTCGACCTCGACCCCCATGGCGCCCGCGTGCAGCGCCCAGTTGATGCCGAACCGCCCGGTGGCGAGCGACAGCGCCCGATCCCCGCGCGAGAACAGGTTGGCGATTGCCGCCTCCCACACGCCATGGCCGTTCGAGATGTAGATCGCCACATGGCTGCTCGACAGCGCGACGCGGCGCAGATCGGCGATGATGCCGCGGGTCATCGTGACGATGTCGCCCTCGTAGATGTTCGGCGCGGCGCGGTGCATCGCGGCAAGGACCCGGTCGGGCATGGCCGAGGGCCCGGGAATGGCAAGATAGGGGCGGCCCTGCGCAAGGCTCATCGGTGTCTCCTGAAACTGATCCTTCCTCGGTACTGAACCGCCCCCACGGGGTCAACGCCCGCGGCCCCCATCCTGCCCCCCGACGGCCGCAAACTTGCCGGGCGGCAGGTTTCGCGCTAGATCGGGCTCACCCCGCGCCCGCCGGCGCCCTCAGCGAGGTTTCCGTGGCAAGGCCCGACACCCCCTACAGTTCCCGCACGCTCTTTTCCCGGATGTGGAACCGCTACCTGCGCCGGCACTGGCCGAAGATGGTCGCCGCCATGGTTCTGATGGTGATCGAGGGTTCGACCCTCGGCGCGCTCAGCGCGATGCTCGAACCGCTCTTCGACAAGGTCTTCGTGCAGGGCCAGTCGGGGATGATCTGGTGGGTGGGCGGCGCGATCTTCGGCCTGTTCCTGATCCGCGCCGTCACCTCGGTCGGCTCGCGCGCGATGCTGTCGGAGGTGTCGCAGCGCTCCTCCTCGGACATGCAGGTCGACCTCGTGCGGCACATCCTGACGCTCGACCAGTCGTTCTTCCAGGAGAACCCGCCCGGCGCGCTGATCGAGCGGGTGCAGGGCGACACGCTGGCGGTGCAGGGTGTCTGGACCACCTTCATCACCGGCGCCGGCCGCGATGCGATCGCGCTCGTCTCGCTCTTCGGCGTGGCGCTGTCGATCGACCCGCGCTGGACGCTGGCCGCGCTGATCGGCGCGCCGCTGCTGGTGCTGCCAACCACCATGGCGCAGCGCTACATCCGCAAGAAGACGCGGCAGATGCGCAATCAGGCGAGCGCCCGCGCCACCCGCCTCGACGAGGTGTTCCACGGCATCTCTGCGGTCAAGCTGAACCGGATGGAAACCTACCAGATCCGCCGCTTCGAAACGCTGGTGGCCTTCATCCGCCGCGCCATGGTGAAGATGGCGGTGTCACAGTCGATGATCCCCGCGCTCATCGACGTGGTGACCGGGCTCGGCTTCTTCGCCGTGCTGGTCCTGGGCGGCCCCGAGATCGTCGAGGGCGAACGCACAGTGGGCGAGTTCATGTCCTTCTTCACCTCGATGGCGCTGGCGTTCCAGCCGCTGCGCCGGCTGGGCGGGCTTGCCGGCACCTGGCAGACCGCGGCAGCCAGTCTCGAACGGCTTTACCGCGTCTTCGACATCGCCCCGGCGATCACCTCGCCCGCCCTGCCCGTGCCGCGCCCGGCGACGACCGAGGTGCGGCTGGACAACGTGCACCTGAGCTATGGCGGCAAACCCGTCCTGCGCGGCCTCAGCTTTGTCGCCGAAGCGGGCAAGACCACCGCCCTCGTCGGCCCCTCGGGCGCAGGCAAGACCACGGTCTTCAACCTGCTCACCCGTCTGGCCGATCCGACCAGCGGCACCGTCAGCGTCGGCGGCGTGCCGGTCGCGGCGCTCGAGCTCGGCACGCTGCGCGACATGTTCTCAATGGTGGCGCAGGACGCCGCGCTCTTCGACGAGACGATCCGCGAGAACGTGCTTCTGGGCCGCACCGATGTCAGCGAGGCGACGCTTGCCCGTGCGCTCGAGGTCGCGCATGTGACAGAGTTCACCGCCGCGATGCCGCTGGGCCTCGACACGCCGGCCGGCCCGCGCGGCTCGGCGCTCTCAGGCGGGCAGCGGCAGCGCGTGGCGATCGCCCGCGCGGTCTTGCGCGACGCGCCGATCCTGCTCCTCGACGAGGCGACCTCGGCGCTCGACACCGCCTCCGAGGCGAAGGTGGCGCAGGCGCTCTCGCACCTCTCCGAGGGGCGCACGACGCTGGTCATCGCGCACCGCCTCTCGACCGTGCGCGATGCCGACCGGATCGTGGTAATCGTCGAGGGGCAGGTGGTGGAACAGGGCACGCATGACGAGCTGCTCGCCATGGGCGGCGCCTATGCCGGGCTGTGCCGGATGCAGCTGGTCGAGTGAGGAGGTCGGACGATGGGCGACAGACGGATCTACGAGATCACCGGCGCGGACCGCGAGCATTTCCTGCAGGGCCTCGTCAGCAATGACGTGCGCCACCTGAAGGACGGGCCGGTCTATGCCGCGCTGCTGACGCCGCAGGGCAAGTATCTGGCCGATTTTCTGCTGGTGCCACGGGGCGAGACCATTCTTCTCGACATCGACGGCAGCATCGCCGAGGCGACGGTGAAGCGGCTGTCGATGTACAAGCTGCGCGCCGACGTGACGATCACACCCTCGGCGCTGAAGGTCTTTCGCGGCACCGGCCCCGCCCCCGCGGGCGCCGTCGCCGACCCGCGCGACCCGGCGCTTGGCTGGCGGCTTTACGGCGAGACCGAGGGCGACGACGGCAGCGACTGGGACGCGATCCGCGTGGCCCACCTGATCCCCGAGACCGGAATCGAGCTGACGCCCGAGACCTATATCCTCGAGGCGGGGTTCGAGCGGCTGCACGGCGTCGACTTCCGCAAGGGCTGTTACGTCGGGCAGGAAGTGACCGCGCGGATGAAGCACAAGACCGAGTTGCGCAAGGGCCTGGTGCGGCTGGCGATCGAGGGCGCGGCCCCCGTGGGCACCCCGATCGAGGCCGAAGGCCGCACCGTCGGCACGCTCTTCACCCAGTCCGGCGGCCGGGCAATCGCCCATCTGCGCTTCGACCGGACGGAGGGACTGTTGATGGCCGGCGACGCCCGGTTGCAGCTTGAAGAGAGCGCGGACTAGCTTTCGGCTGCGGCCATTTTCACGTTTTCGCGAGTCATGTTCCCCGATCATGGCCCCTCCCCCTGCGCCACCATGTCACGCCGCGCCCAAAAGCCGCGGTTTCTTCGCAGTTTGCCTGAAATCCGGCAATAAATGCCTTGATCGGTGGCAAAGCGGGCCTATATATGCGCGACTGGCCATGGAACAGGGGTCAGTCCCAAGGGTTGGACAGGGCGTCATATGCGCATGGTGCATGGCAGGCATTCCTCGCGGGCCATATCGAATCGCCCCTCATGCGCCCTAGATGGCCCGCACGCCAGCAAACGCAAGAGCAATAAAAAAGGACGGAATAATGCGCGATTTCGTTGACGGCTCCGCATTCAACTATGAGCAGGGACAGAGGGCGCGCAAGCTGTTCGCCGCCGTCGTTCTCGCTGCTCTCGACGATGCGATCGCCGATGACAAGAAATATGGCAATGGGCCGGAACAGATCGCCCGCTGGGCGCGCTCGCGCGACGGCCGTGAAGTGCTGTCCTGCGCCGGGATCGACCCGAACGAGCGCGTTGTGAAGGGCCTGATGGAATTCGTCGCAAAGGGCGTGCGCACCTCGGTCGCACTGTCGCGCGAGGAAAGCGAACGTCGCATGGCGGCGGAAGAGGCTGAGGCCGCCTGAGCTCGGGCGGATCTCCGGATCAGACGGCGCGCCAGTGGCGCGCCGTTTGCATTTTCAGGGGCGCCGCCCGCAAGCGGCGACGGATCACTCGAAATCCTCGCCCATCAGCGCGCGCTGGATCTCGCGCCGCACCAGCTTGCGCACGTTGCGGGTGATGCGCTCACCCAGCACGCCGCGCAGCTCCTCGCGGATCAGCTGCGCCACGAGGTCGCGCAGCGCCTCCTCGTCGATCAGACCGGCATCCATCACCGGTTCGTCATCGAGCGCCGCCTCGATCCCGGGCAAATCCTCGTCGCGCTCATATTCGTCACGGAGCGACTGATAGCTCGAGCGCAGGATCTCGGGCTTGCGGTCTTCCTCGAGCGCATCCGAAAGATGGAGCCGCCGCGGCCCCTGCCCCGTGGTCGCCGCAAGGTTCAGCGCCGCCTCGGTCCAGTCCAGCGCGCCCTGATCTTCGGTCCAGGCGTCGTCATGCAGATCGGGGTCATCCCCGCCCCCGGCCAGATCCCCGGCCCCAAGCGCAGGCTCGCCCTCGTCCTCGGGCGTCTCGACCGCCTCAACGAAATCCGCGGCAATGATCTCGTCGCGCAGATCGGCGGCCTCATCCTCGTATTCGGCACCGGCAGCCCCGGTCATGTCGTGCAGCAGCGCCTCGAGATCCTCGGTCGGGACATCCTCGGCGAAGGGCGCTTCGAGGTCCTCGGGGGCATCGCGCGACTCGGCAAACGGCGGCTCGGACAGCACGGTATCTTCCGGCATCGCAGCCTCGAGGGCCGCGCCGTCAGGCTCTGCGTCAATCTCGGTGGGTTCGGGCAAGTCGTCCGCGTCGAAACCGATGCCGAAGTCGACGTCATGCCCGACCACGGCCGCTTCCATCTCGGCAATGGTGCTTTCAAGCCGGCTCAGCTCCTCGCCGATATCCGCATCGGAACGCGCCTCCGGCGCCGCGACGGGCTCCAGCGGGGCTTCCTCGCCCGGCTCGACGCGCAGCGCGGGCGTCAGCACCAGGCAGGGCGCCTCCTCGTCCGCCTCGGCGCCGGCCTGTGGCGCGGACGCTGCCGGCTGCTCGGCCACAGGCGCCGCGATACGAT
Organism: Paenirhodobacter hankyongi; assembly: GCF_003664585.1. Taxonomy (GTDB): domain Bacteria; phylum Pseudomonadota; class Alphaproteobacteria; order Rhodobacterales; family Rhodobacteraceae; genus Rhodobacter; species Rhodobacter hankyongi. Next base: position 80,439 of record NZ_RCHI01000004.1, on the reverse strand, counting down.
GCGGCATGACGGGGGCACGCGCACTGCCTGCGTCTTGCGACACGAGGCGGCGGATCGACGTCAGAACGTCCTCGATCTCGATATGGGGTCCGGGCTCATTCATCACGCTGGCCATCCTGCGACGGGGCGGGGCCGCTGTCCAGCCCCGCACAAGGACAGAAAGCCCCGACCGCGACGGTCGGGGCAGATCATGACCGGGCCCACCGGCCCGGCCGCTTCTTCGGGGTCGATCAGGGCTTCTTGCCGATCGCCTGCAGCACGCGGTCAAGGCTCTTGCCCTGCACGCTGGTGACAGGCGCCCTCTCGACCGCATTGTAATAACCCGCCGGGTCATAGGTCGGGATGCCGAGCTTCAGGTCGTCGACCGTCAGCAGGCCCATGGCCGACAGGAGCTGATAATAGGCGACCTGCAGGTCGGCCTCGGCAGTGATCCGCGAGGCACGGGCATCGAGCAGCGTCTGTTCGGCGTCAAGCACGTCAAGCGTGGTGCGCGCGCCCAGCGTCGCCTCTTCCTTCACGCCCTGATAGGCGATCTGCGCCGCCGAGATCTGTTCGTCATAGGCGGTGATCTGGGCGCGATAGACGTCGATCTGCGCCCAGGCCTGGGCCACCGCATCGGCGATCTCCACCCCCGCCTCGCTCAGCGCCGCCTTCGCCTGATCGCGGCTCGCGATCGCCTGACGATGCACTGAGGACAGCTTGCCACCGGCATAGAGCGTCTGCGTCAGGCCGACACCGACAGACGTGCCCTTGTTGCTGCCCTCGTATTTGGTGAAGCCGGCCGAGCCGTCGATCGTCGGCAGCCGCTCGGCCGCCGCGGCCGAAACGCCCAGCTCGGCCATGCTGACGCTGTGCTGCGCCTGCTTGATCGAGGGGTGGTTGCGCAGCGCGGTCTCGCGCGCGGTCTCGAGCGACTTCGGCAGCGTCGGCGCCTTCGGCAGCGGCGAGAGCTTGTCCGGATAATGGCCGATCGACGCCTTGTAGGCCTCGCGCGCGATCTGATAGTTGCCGCGCGCCGCCGCAAGCGCCGCCCGCGCCGCGGCCTCGGCCGCCTCCGCCTGCGACACGTCGGTCTTCGTCACCTCGCCCACGTCGAAGCGGTCCCGCGCGGCCTTCAGGTCCTCGCCGTAGACGCGCACCGAATTCTCGTTGATCGAAACCTGCTCGGCGGTGCTCTTGACGCTGGTATAAGCGCTGATCGCATTCAGCAGCACGTTCTGTTCGACCGAGCGCAGCGCCTCGCGCGTGGCCAGCACCGCTTCCTTCTTCATGTCGATGGCAAGCCGGGTGCGGCCGAAATCATAGAGCGTCATCTGCGCCACGAGCGAGGTATAGGCCGTGAGCCGGTCGTAGGTCTTGTGCTGGGCGCGATAGGTGGCAAGCGTCGAATCGGTCGCCGAATAGCCGTAATCGGCGGTCCACTGCAGCACCGGGCGCAGCGCCGACACCGCCTGCGCGACATCCTCGTCCGCGGCGCGCAACGTGGCACGGTTCTGCTCGAGCAGATGCGAAGTGCGATAGGCCGACACCAGCGCGTCGGCGAGCGTCTCGGCCGAGACAGCAAGCGTGGACGTCATCAGCCCGAGCCCAGCCACGGTGGCGAGAAGAAGCGGTTTCAGGATCTTGCGCGTCATGCCTGGGTCCTCATCTGGGGGGTGCCGGCCACTTCTTTCGGCGGTCCGGGCTCCGGGCCGCCGAGCGGCCCAGATATTCAAATCTATCTATATGACCCTGAATAACGCGAAGCCGCGTTCAGAGCACGAACTCTTTTTCCGCGACGAAGCCCGGAATCACCGGGGCGGCCGCATTGAAGATGTCACGCCAGGCGATCTCGCCGTCGATCTTGCGGCCGATCCGCGCGACACCAAGCGCGCCCTGCATGAAGATCGCGGCGATGCGGCCGCCTTCCTTCAGCTGGCCGAGAATCGCGGCGGGAACGACTTCGACGCCGCCCTCGAGCAGAATCGCGTCATAGGGGCCGTGCTTGTCGGCGCCCGAGATCAGCGGCGCGGCGACGACGGCGGCATTGTCGGCCCCGGCGCGCGCCAGCGCGGCCTCGGCGAGCGTCGCCATGTCGCCCTCTTCGAGGGCCACCACGGCTTCGGCCATGCGCGCGATCACCGCGCTCGAATAGCCAAGGCCGCAGCCGATATCGAGAACGAGGTCAGTGGGCTGGATGTCGAGAGCGTCGAGCATCTTGGAAAAGCTGCGCGGCTCAAGCAGGACGCGGCCCGGCGCCAGCGGAACGTTTTCCCCGATATAGGCGGCCTCGCGGCGGGCGGGGGGAACAAAGTCCTCGCGCGGCACGGCGAGCATCGCCTCGATGATCGGGAATTTCGTCACGTCATTGGGGCGGACCTGAGTATCCACCATCATCGTGCGTCGCGTGGCGAAATCTTGCATCTTCTGAACTCTTCGGTCTGGTGTGCCTAGGATCGGTTTTGCCACAGAAAAACAGGCGGGGCAACAGATGCCGCGGCATCGCGCGGGGGATTGTGCAAGACCTCTTGCACGAGCGCCCACGATTGTTTAGGTGAGGGCATCCTTGAGGCTGGCGGGTTGGCGGAGAGGTTACGCAGCGGATTGCAAATCCGTGAAGACCGGTTCGATTCCGGTACCCGCCTCCAAATCCTATCAAGCACTTACGAGACAGGCAGCGCGCAGGCGAAATTCTGACAGCGCGCCTGGCAACATTCTCGTTCCGCGCCCGTCCCGGACCATACATTGCGACACATGGCAGCGGCGCACATTTTTCCCGCGCTCGGCCCCACCACATGCAGCCAGCCGCTCACCGCTTACCCTGGCGGCGCCTCTGCCAGACCGCCGAGATCCACATCCGAATTGCCCCGAAGAACGGCTTCAACGCCCTCGGCACCACCGAGATCGACCGCGCGGCCTGACCTTGGCCGGGGAAGGGCTTCACGTCCTGACGCCGACGTCTGCAACAAGGCCCTCGACCACCGAAACCGGCAGCGACCTCACAGGCTGCTGCACCCGGGGCAAGACGCGTCGAAAACTCCGGCGAGTTCACACATGGCGTTGACTGCCTCCCATGCACGCCGCACAGTAGTTCCAGTTTTTTCGCACAATTCACAGTTGTCCTCGTCTTTATTGAGGAGAGTTCCTTGTCATTAGCATTTGGCACGTCGGGGCTGCGTGGGCTCGTGTCAGAGATGACGCCGCAAACGATCGCGGCATGGACGAATGCCTTCCTTGTCGCCAGCCCGCCACCCGGACAGATTTTCGTCGGGCGCGACCTGCGCCCCTCCTCCGCCCCCATCGCCGAACAGGTGCGGTCGACCGCTCGCGCCGCGGGTCTTGCCGTGATCGACTGCGGCGTGCTGCCCACCCCCGCGCTCGCGCTGGCCGCCGAAGGGGCGTCGGCGATCATGGTCACCGGCAGCCACATTCCCGCCGATCGCAACGGGCTGAAGTTCTACACCCCGGCCGGCGAGATCACCAAGGAGGACGAAGCCGCACTCCAGGCGGCCCATGCTGGCAGCCGCGCCCCTTCCCCCGGGGCCGGGACGGACGAACAGCGCGATGCGCTTGCCGCCTATGCCGAGCGCTACACCCGCGCCTTCGGTCCGGGCGCGCTGGCCGGTCTGCGCATCGGCATCTATCAGCACAGCTCGGTCGCGCGCGACCTCCTCCGCGAGGTGATCGCCGCGCTCGGCGCCGAGGCCGTGCCGCTCGCGCGATCGGACACCTTCATCCCGGTCGACACCGAGGCCGTCGATCCCGGGACCCGCAGCCAGCTCGCCGCCTGGTGCGCCAGCCATCGTCTCGATGCGATCGTCTCGACCGACGGCGACGCCGACCGGCCGATGGTCACCGATGCGACCGGCGCGACGCTGGCCGGCGACGTCCTCGGCGTGCTCACCGCCCGCGCCCTGGGCGCCGAAAGCGTCGTCACCCCGGTCTCTTCCAACAGCATGGTTTCGGCGGGGCTCTTCCCCCGCGTCGTCCTGACCCGGATCGGCTCGCCCTTCGTGATCGCCGGCATGACGGACCTCCTGGCCGCCTCCCCCGCGGCGCGGGTGGTCGGCTTCGAGGCCAATGGCGGCTTCCTGCTCGGCTTTGCCGCCGCGACCGGCAACGGGCACCTCGCGCCCCTGATGACCCGCGACAGCCTGTTGCCGATTCTTGCGCCGCTCGTCGCCGCCCATCGCGCCGGAGAGACCCTGGCCGAAGCGGTGGCGAAGCTGCCCGCGCGCTTTACCGCGGCCGACCGGCTCAAGGGCATCCCGACCAGCGTGTCAGCCTCCCTGCTCGACCGGCTCGCGGCGACGCCCGACGCCCGCACCGCCGTCTTTGCCGAGGCCGGCCAGATTGCAGCGGTCGACACCACCGATGGGCTCCGGCTGACCTTCGCGACCGGAGACATCGTCCATCTGCGCCCCTCGGGCAACGCGCCCGAGCTCCGCGTCTACACCGAGGCCGGCAGCCCCGAAGCCGCGCAGCTCCTGCTTGCACGCTGGCTGTCCCGTGCCGCGCAGGAGCTTGCACCGTAACCTACGACCATCGCGATTGTTTTCTGCGTTTCCGTCCCCCTTGCCCGGAGAACCCACGCAATGAAAATCACCCCAGTCATCCTCTCGGGCGGGTCCGGCACCCGCCTTTGGCCCCTCAGCCGCAAGAGCTACCCAAAGCAGTTCGTCAACCTCATCGGCGCACACACCCCGTTTCAGGCGTCCGCCCGGCGCCTGACCAGCGCCAACGGCCTGACCTTCGCCCCGCCGCTGGTGCTCACCAACGCCGATTTCCGCTTCATCGTCACCGAACAGCTCGCCGACGCCGGCCTTGCCCCAGGCGCGATCCTGATCGAGCCGGAAGGCCGCAACACCGCCCCCGCCGTCCTTGCCGCCGCCCTTCACGTCGCGGCCTCCGATCCCGACGGCGTGCTCCTCGTCGCCCCCTCCGACCACGACATTCCCGACAGCAAAGCGTTCCATGACGCCGTCACACGCGGCCTCGAGGCGGTGGCCGAGGGCAAGCTCGTCACCTTCGGCATCTCCCCCGACCGCCCCGAGACCGCCTATGGCTACCTCGAACTCTCCACCCAGCCCGACGGCAGCGGCGCCCCCATCGCGCTCTCGCGCTTTGTCGAGAAACCTGATGCGAGCGGCGCCGCCGAGATGCTCGCGGCCGGCAATTACCTCTGGAACGCCGGGATCTTCCTGTTCGCCGCCCGCGATATCCTCGCCGCTTTCGAGACGCATGCGCCGGCTCTTGTCGAACCGACCAGAGCCGCCGTCGCGGCCGCCCAGGCCGACCTCGGCTTCCTGCGCCTGGCGCCGGCCCCCTGGTCCACGGTGGAGGAGATCTCGATCGACTACGCGGTGATGGAAAAGGCCCGCAATCTCGCGGTGGTGCCCTTCTCGGGGCACTGGTCGGACCTTGGCGGCTGGGACTCGGTCTGGCGCGAGATGGAGCCTGACGCAAGGGGCGTGGTCGCCGGCGACCGCACGACGGCCATCGACTGCCGCGACACCCTGTTGCGCTCTGAAAGCGAGCATCTGGAGGTGGTCGGCATCGGCCTTGAGGGCATCATGGCCATCGCCATGTCGGATGCCGTGCTGATCGCCGACATGCGCGAGGCGCAGCAGGTCAAGAAGGCCGTCACTGCGCTCAGGGCGAAAGAGGCCCGTCAGGCCACCCATTTCCCCAAGGACCACCGGCCCTGGGGCTGGTTCGAAAGCCTCGTCACCGGACCGCGCTTCAAGGTCAAGCGCATCCACGTTCACCCCGGCGGGCGGCTCAGTCTGCAAAGCCATTTCCACCGCGCCGAGCACTGGATCGTGGTCGAGGGCACCGCACAGGTGACGGTGGGCGATCAGGTGCATCTGGTCTCTGAAAACGAGAGCGTGTTCGTGCCGCTCGGGATCAAGCACCGACTGGAAAACCCGGGCCGTGTGCCGATGGTGCTGATCGAGGTCCAGACCGGCGCCTATGTCGGCGAGGATGACATCGTGCGTTACGACGACATGTATGCACGCGGACAGGGCGAACGCGGATAGCCGAGCGGCCTCGCCGCGCACATCGCACGGAATTCACGCCGTGCGAGGTGATCGTGCGGACGTCGAAGCGCCTCGGCCAAGCCCTCCGGCGCAGAGGCGGCGGGGATCATCGCCGCTTCCGGTTTCTGGATCAGGTCACCAACCCATAACTGAATACACAATAGAGCTTCGAATTGCCTCCACCTTTTCACGCGGGTAGCCTTCGCTGCCAGCGATTGCGCGTCGATGAATGGAGGTTCCGGTGAGCACGGCGAGATCCGCAAAGACCAACACCCGGGCCCCGATGAAACGCGCGGCGGACGTGGTCGAGAAGGTCTATGCTCAGGTCCGCGAGATGGCCGTGGAATACCGCTTCCGCCCCGGCCAGAGAATCAACGAGGTCGAACTTGCGCAGCGTTTCGGCGTCTCGCGCACGCCAGTACGGCAGTCACTCAGCCGGCTGGTGCATGAGGAATTCGTGACCTTCGTGCCGAACCGCGGCTTCTATGCCCGCGAGATCGCCCCCGAGGACCTGCGCGACATCTGCGAATTCCGCGCATTGCTCGAATGCGGCGCCTATCGGCTGTCGATGCAACGCGCCTCCCCGGGCCAGATCGACGCCCTTACGGCCGTCCGAGCCAAGACCACCGCGAGCGAGAACCGAGACTGCCTTTGCGAGGCTGACGAGCAGTTCCACGTCGAGCTCGCGAAGATGTCGGGCAACCCCCATGCCGTCACCGCGCTGCTCGACGTGAACGCCAAGTTGCGCTTCTTCCGACGGATCGACCTCGAAAATCCGACGCGACGCGAGGCGACCCATGACGCGCATGTGGCCGTGCTCGACTGCCTGCGCCGGCGCGATCCGGCGGGACTCGAGATCCTGCGCCACCACATCGTGATGAGCCCGGATCACGCGATCGAGGTCACCAAGGAAGGGTTGGCACGGATCTTCTTCGACTCGCGGCATTAAAGGGCAAGGGCACCACTCCGGGGAAGCGGCCGCAACCGGGACGCCACTCAGCCGACCGAAGCATCCACAAGAACCTTGCGATTGCGCGAAACCCGCTCGGCGAACCGGCGCGCCAGCCTGCCGGGCACCAGCAGACGCACGGGCACCGGCGTGCCACCCGATGCAAGCTCCGGAAAAAGCGTGAAGATTTCCTCGCGCGCCGCGGGGCCGACGGATTTCAGCGCCTCGGGACCGGTGAACAGGCTCTCGGTCACCGCCCCGGACGAGAACACCAGCTGATGCGCATCGAACAGGAGATGCCAATAGGTGACACCCGCGAGATCCTCGAGAACCTCGATCCCGTCGAGCGCGAGAAGGTGCTTTGCCGCGACCAGCACCTCGGCCTCGCCGAACATCCGCCTGGCCACGGCCGCGCGCACCAGGACCCGGTGCTGCGGCGAAACGATCAGATCGGCCTCGGGCAGCCCCGCCCCGAGGGCGCCGGCGCGGATGCGGACCGGCCGCAGCTGCGGGCTCATCGCCAGGTCGCCCGACGTCAGGCGCCTGGACCCGATCCAGCGAATCGGGCGATACCCGTCGTCGAAGGTCAGCACGAGATCGCCCACGCGCAGCCGCTCCACCGGCATCTCGCCGCGCAATGTCTTGATCGGCGTGCCGCCGGCAAAGCAGGGAACCCCGCCGCCGGGAAAATACTGCGCATTGGCATAGAAATGCAGCGTCGTGTTCACCGTTCCGGTGATCCGCGTCAGCAGGTCCGGCGCGCCCTCCGGATAGATCAGGTACTGGCTTGCCCCCGAGCGCACCAGAATCACCGGATAGCGCACGGCAAGATCGCTGACGAAGCCCCCCATGTAGCCGACGCCCAGCACCGTCGCGTCGGTCAGGTCGGGAATGGCGTCGAAGAGCGGCATATTCGTGTTGTCGTGGTCGATCGTCTCGCCCACCGAGATGCCGCCATTGCCGCTCTGGTCGTCGGCGGTCAGCGTGCCGGTCTGGGTTGCCAGCGCACCGAGATTGAGCGGATAGTTCACCTGATATTCGTTGCCGGTCGAGAAATCGATGCGGATCGGACTCACGACCCGCTGGATCGCCGTTCCGGAAATCTCGAAGCTCATCCGATCCCCCCGCAGGTCTTGCGTGGCGACGGCAGCCGTCTCGACACACGCCCGTGCCCCGTGGGCTCCCCCGCCCGACAGACACACCTCACGGCCCTCGGTACAAAGGGCAGGCTTAAGGTGACGTTAAGGCAGCACGCCACGCGTGGCGCGCAAGACGCCCCGCGGATGCGGGAAACGACACAGGGGGAGTTCGGACGAAGGGAGAAGAGTGCGCAGCGCGGACCGCCGCAGGCGGTCAGGCGACACGCCCCCCGACCGGAAGCGACAGTCGCGGCTGTCCCAAAACGGAACGCCACTCAGTCGTCTTACAGCACGGAAGGGGGAAATGGTGCACCCGGAGCGATTCGAACGCCCGACCCTCAGATTCGTAGTCTGATGCTCTATCCAGCTGAGCTACGGGTGCGCTGTGCGGCGGGATTTAGCCCCTGCGTCGGGGGGGCGCAAGAGCTAAATCGAGATTATCCGAAAGTTTTTTCGCCCACCCGTCCGGCAGGCCTTTCGGGACCCTTCGGGCTCAGCCCTGCGGCACCAGTGCGACGCTGAGGATTTCGCGCAGCTTGCCGCCGTCACCCGCGGCGTTCTGCTTCACGGTCTTGGCCGGGTCGATGCCGGTCAGGCCCGCGGCCTCGAGCTCGGCCATCAGCGCATCGGTGGGCTTGCCCGCCATCTCGGCAAGCGAGGTGATCGTGGCATTGCCCATCGCGTCCATCACCACCTTCGGGCCAAGCCCCGCCCCCTCGACGACGCCGGGGATCAGATTCGGCACGAAGGTCGCGACCAGCGCGAGCGCACCAAGCCCCATGATCGTCGCCGCGAGCGGCCGGCGCAGATACAGCGTGAACGGACGCCAGTTGAGAATCAGGTGGGCGATGGCGCCCGCCACCAGCACGAAGCCCGCCCATTCGTGAACCGTCTTCATCGTCGCGGTATCGAGATGGAAGAACATCAGCACCCCCGTCACTCCCATCAGGAGGAAGGAGCCGATGACAAGCGGGGTAGCCCAGGAACGCAGAGACACGGAAATGGCCTTTCGAAACGATTGATCTGCCGATGTTACGCCCGCCAGATCCGCTTCCGTCGCGGCGCGATGCCGCAGGCCCGCTATTCCTGCGAGGCGATCGCGAATTCGCTCGGCAGGTGCATCTTGAACTCGGTGCCGTCGGCATCGGTGCGCACGAGGTCGAGCCGCCCGCCGTGACCGCGGATGAGCTCGGCCGAGATCGCAAGGCCGAGCCCGGTGCCGCCCTTCTTCACCCCGCCCGAGAACGGCTGGAACAGGTGCTCGCGGGCGCGTTCGGGCAGGCCGGGGCCGGTGTCCTGCACGCGAATCCACCAGCCCTCGGGTTCCTCGCCCGCGCCGATCTCGATGGTGCCGGGCTTGCCCGTCGCCTCGATCGCCTGGCGGGCGTTGCGTACGAGGTTCGACAGCACGCGGTAGAGCTGTTCGCGGTCGGCCCGGATCTCGAGCGCAGGCGGCACGTCGGTGACGAAGTCGATCTGCGCGGCATCGGCCGGCGGCTGCTCGCTTTCGGTCACCTCCTGCACCAGCGCAGCGAGCGGGAAGCGGCACAGGCTGGGCGGCGGCTCCTCGGCCCGCCCGAAGGCCAGCGTCGTCTCGCACAGGTTCACCGCGCGACCGATCGAATTCATCAGCTTCGGCGCAGCACGCTGCACCACCGGATCGTCCGAGCCCTCCATGCGGTCGGCGAAAAGCTGCGCCGTGGTCAGGATGTTGCGCAGGTCGTGGCTGATCTTCGCCACCGCCTGACCAAGCTGGGCGAGCCGCTCCTTCTGCTTCAGCGCGGCGGTCAGCTGCCGCTGCATCGAGGCCAGTGCATCCTCGGCCACGCGCAGTTCCTCGATGCTGGCCTCGGGGGCGATGATCCGGCGCGCATCCTCGGGCGCCTCGGCATAGGCCGCCATATGGGCCACGACGCGCTTGATCGGCACCACCATCAGCCGCCGCACCAGCCAGAACAGCAGGAAGGCGGTGATCACCGAGACCAACGCCGAAAGCGACAGCAGCCGCAGCCCGTATTCGATCATCGCGATCCGCATCGGCCCGGTGGCGAGCGTGACTTCGATCACCAGCCCGCCCTTCTGCACCGGATCGCCGATCACCCGGATCACGTGATTCTCCGGATCGGCCAGAACCGAGAGCGCATCGCGCACCCGGGTCCAGAACGTCGATTCGCGCAGGTCATAGGTATCGGCGATCGGCTGCGGAATCGGCGAGGACAGAACCAGCTGCCGCACCGCATCGCGCCGCAGCACGACGTTGTAGACGCCGGCGTTGTTCAGAAGCTCCTGCTCGAGGTCCGGCTCGATCATCTGGTCGGTGGTCAGCAGCGCCAGCGAGGCGATCTGGGCCCGTTCGAGTCGCGTCAGCAGATAGTCTTCGCGGAAATTGGCAAGGCCCGGCAGAAGGATGAGCACTTCGGCCAGCACGACGAAAATCGTCGTGAGCAACAGGAACCGGCCGGAGAGTGTGTTGATCTTCATCCTGATACGCGCTGCGGACCGCCTGCCGCGGCCTCATTCTCCGCCTGTAACACCAAAGCCGGCATTTCGCATGAAATACCAGTTGTTACCGCGAATAAATAGGCGCCGGCAGGGGCGGGCGGAAGGGCGCGCATCGCTGCAGCCCCCTCGTGAGCGGCCGCCAGCGCATTGACGCGAGAAAAAGACGCACAGATCAATTGACTTGCCGTCCGGTTGCCCCTAAAGACCGGGCCTCGAATATGAGCGGCAGCCGAATCCGGCAGGTTTGTGTTGCCCGACCGTAGAACGAACCGGAGTAACCGCGATGAAACGCACCTACCAGCCGTCGAAACTCGTGCGCGCCCGCCGTCACGGCTTCCGCGCGCGCATGGCGACCAAGGGCGGCCGTAAGGTCCTCAACGCCCGTCGCGCCAAGGGCCGTAAGGTTCTGTCGGCGTAAGGCCGTACAGATCTGCACGCCATGACACCGCCGGAGGCTCCCGTGACTGACCCACAAGGTCGGGGCGCGGGCAGCGCCCCGGCGGTTTCCGTTTGTCCGGAGACCGCCCCCGCGCCGCGCATCGATGTGCTGCGCAAGCGGGCGGATTTCCTGCGCGCCGCCGCGGCGCTGCGTCAGGGGACCTCGGGTTTCCTGCTGCAGGCCCGTGCGCGCAGCCCGGAGGAAACCGCCCTTCCGGGCCTCGTGCGCATCGGCTTCACCTGCTCGAAAAAGGTCGGCAACTCGGTGCTGCGCAACCGGGCCCGTCGCCGCCTGCGCGAGATTGCGCGACTGGTGCTGCCCGGCCTGGCGCAGCCCGGCTGGGATTACGTGCTCGTCGGCCGCCCCGAGGCGACCATCAGCCGCGATTTCGCCGCACTGCAGGCCGATCTGGCCCGCGCGCTGCGCGACGTCCATTCCGGCCGCGCGCAAAAGGCCCGGCCGCGCAGCGAACCGGCCAAGGGCCGGCGCCGGGGCAAGGGATGAGCCCGCTCGCGCAGATCGTCGCCCTTCCGGTGCGCGCCTACCGGCTGTTCTTCAGCCCCTGGGTCGGCCATGGCTGCCGCTATCAGCCGACCTGTTCGGCCTATGCGCTTGACGCGCTTGAACGGCACGGCGCGCTGAAGGGAGCCTATCTCGCGGCGAAACGGGTGCTCAGCTGCCATCCCTGGGGCGGGCACGGCTATGATCCGGTGCCCGGCGCCGATCCCGAGTTCGACGCGCACCGCCGCTGCAAGGATCATGACCATGCTTGACGACGAAGACGCCCCGATCCACCCGCTGTTCGCCGGCGCCCCCTCCTCGACCGAGTTCAAGAAGCTGCGCAAGCGCATCGTGCGCGAGACCCGCGACGCGATCGAGAAATACGGCATGATCGAACGCGGTGCGCGCTGGCTTGTCTGCCTGTCGGGCGGCAAGGACAGCTACACCCTGCTTGCCGTGCTGCACGAGCTGAAATGGCGCGGGCTGCTGCCGGTCGATCTGCTGGCGTGCAACCTCGATCAGGGCCAGCCCGGCTTCCCCTCGACCGTGCTGCCGAAGTTCCTCGAGGACATGGGCGTGCCGCACCGGATCGAGTATCAGGACACCTATTCGGTGGTGAAGGAAAAGATCCCCGAGGGTCGGACCTATTGCTCGCTGTGCTCGCGGCTGCGGCGCGGCAATCTCTACCGCATCGCGCGCGAGGAGGGCTGTTCCGCCGTCGTGCTGGGCCATCACCGCGACGACATCCTCGAGACCTTCTTCATGAACCTGTTCCACGGCGGGCGTCTGGCGACGATGCCGCCGAAACTGGTGAACGAGGAGGGGGATCTCTTCGTCTATCGCCCCCTCGCCTTCGTCGCCGAGGCCGATTGCGAGCGATTCGCCCGCGCGATGAACTATCCGATCATCCCCTGCGACCTGTGCGGCAGCCAGGAAGGGCTGCAACGCGTTCAGGTGAAACAGATTCTCGACGGCTGGGAGGCGCGCAGCCCGGGCCGGCGGCAGATCATGTTCCGCGCCCTGATGAACGTGCGCCCGTCGCATCTGTGCGACCCCTCGATCTTCGATTTCGCGGCACTGATGCGCGGCGAAGCGCCTGAAACCCCGTCCAAAGCCCCCGGAATCCCGGATTTGCGCGGCTGAATTAACCTTCCGCTGACGTCTTCGGCCTAGCGTGACCGCTGCGGGCGAGTCCCGCGCGGCAGCGGGGGGAAAGGACGATGGGCAGGTTCTGGCAGTTGGGCAGGGGCGGCGCCCCGAGACGCACGCGGATCGGGCCGATCTTCGGCCGCAAGGAACTGTTGCCCTTCCTGCCCGCGATGCTGCTGGCCGGGCTCTGGTTCGGCATCGACGCGATGCTGGTGATCGGCCTCACCGCGCTTGCCGTCGCCTGGCTGACGCGCCCCCTCGCCCCGGCGGCCGAGGGCGCGGGCGGGGATGGCGCCACCGGCCTGCCGCTGCGCCCGGAAAGCGAATGGCTGATGGACGACCTGCTGCGCGAGGCGGAACGGACCGGGCGCCACACCGCCTGTCTGGTGATCGGCTGCGACGAGGCCGCGCAACTGGAACGGCAGCTGCTGCCCGACGAATACGAGACCCTGCTGCAGCTGCTGGCCGACCGGCTGCGCGGCGCGGTGCGCGAGAGCGACCGGATCGGCCGGCTCGGCGGCACCCGCTTTGCGGTGATGCTGCAGCCGACGCAGCGGCAGGACCTCGAAAGCCTGATCCAGCTCGCCGTGCGGCTGCAGGCGGGCTGCGAGGAGCCCTATGCGGTCAAGGGCCGCAACCTCTCGCCCACCATCCATGTCGGTTTCTGCCTGATGCGCCGCGCGCCGGTGCCAAGCGGCGCGGGGCTGATCGCCGCGGCCGAGGGCGCCGCCGACGAGGCGCAGCGCAACGGGCCGAGCGCGATCCGCGCCTTCTCCTCCGAGGTGCAGCGCAGCCAGCGCAGCCGCAGCGCGCTGGCGGCCGAGGTGTTCGAGGCGCTCGAGGCCGGCCAGGTCACCTGCCATTTCCGCCCGCAGCTGTCGACCGACACCGGCGAGGTCTCGGGGATGGAGGCGGTGCCGCGCTGGCTGCACCGTGAACGCGGCATCCTGACCGAGGACGACCTGCTGCCCGCGATCGATTCGGAGGGGCTGCGCGAAAGGCTGGCAGAGGTGATGTTCTATCAGGGCTTCGGCGCGCTGCGCAGCTGGCAGCGGGTCGGCCTGCCGGTGGGCACGCTGTCGATCGGCATCTCGCCCGAGGTGCTGTCGAATCCGAAGATGGCCACCCGGCTGAAATGGGAGCTCGAGCGCTTCGACATCGAACCCGAGCGACTGCGTCTGGTGCTGAGCGGCGGCACGCTCTCGCGCTTCGACGACGAGGTGATCCGCCGCAACCTCAGCCATTGCAGCGCGATCGGCTGCCGGCTGGAGCTGGCCGGCCTCGGCACCGGTGCGGTCCCGGTCAATGCGATCCGCAGCACCGGCGCCGCGCGCGTGCGCATCCATGAAAGCTTCGTGCACGACGTCGACACCGACCCCGACCAGCAGCGCCTTGTCACCGCGATCATCTCGATGGCCGAACAGATCGGCATCGAGACCCTGGCCGACGGCGTCTCGAGCATCGGCGAACATGCGATGCTGGCCCAGCTTGGCGCAACCAACGTGCAGGGCGACGCCATCGCCCCGCCGATGCGCCTCGAGGAAAGCTTTGCCTGGCTCGAGCGCCACGCCGAGAAGCTGGCCGCGACGCCGCGGCTTCAGGGCGGCTGAGCCGGGCGGGAGAACCGTCGCCGGGGCGGGGAAAACCGCGCCCCGCCCGCGGCCCGGGCCCATGGTTTCCTCGTGATTTCGGGGAAAAGCGCTTGACCTTTGGCCGCCCCTTCGATTGAACCACCGCAAACCCGGACCGGCAGGCGGATGGACCCCCATGGATAGCCAGAACAAGAACCTCATCATCGCGACCGTCCTCTCGGCGCTCGTGCTGATCGGTTGGACCTACTTCTTCCCGCCGGAGCCCGCGGCCCCGACGGACGGCGCCCCGGTCGCGCAACAGACCGCCACCCCGGCCGCGCCCGCCGCGACGCCCGAGGCCGTGGCCGGCGCCGTGCTCGACGCCGCGACGGCCGCAGCGCAGACGAGCGACGCGAACGCCCCGCGCATCAGGATCGACACGCCCGCGCTGACCGGCACGATCTCGCTGCTCGGTGGCCGCTTCGACGACCTGTCGCTGAAAAAATACAAGGAAACGCTCGACGCCGACTCGCCGCTGGTGCGGCTGCTCGCCCCGGCGGGCGGCACCGATCTCGGTGCGGCCAAGCCCTATTACACCGTCTATGGCTGGTCGCCCGCCGGCGGGCTCGACCCGGCACTGGTGCCGGGGCCGAAGACGCTGTGGACTGCGCCCGCCGATGCGGTACTGACCCCCGAGACCCCGGTCACGCTGAGCTGGGACAACGGCGCGGGCCTGCGCTTCACCCGCACGATCTCGGTCGATGACAACTATCTCTTCACCGTCGCGCAGGGGGTCGAGAACAACACCGCCGCGCCGGTGCGCCTGGCGCCCTACGGCATCATCGCCCGCCACGGCATCCCGCAGGGCAACCGCGTCTATGTGCTGCACGAGGGTGCGGTGCGGATGACCGACAGCACGCTTGAAGAGATCAAGTACAAGAACCTGACCAAGCTCGACGCCGTCGCCGGCGAGGGCCAGGCCGAACTGACCTCGGCCAGCCAGAACGGCTGGATCGGCTTCACCGACAAGTACTGGATGACCACGCTGATCCCGGCGGACGGGGCCTTCACCTCGGTCATCAAGTACACCCCCGGCGCCGACCTCTATCAGGCCGAGACCCGCCTGCCGGTGATGGAGGTTGCCCCGGGCGCCTCGGCCGTCGCGCAGACCCGCCTCTTCGCCGGCGCGAAGGAGTGGGAGGTGATCAAGCACTATCAGGACGACGCCGGCATCACCCGTTTCGTCGACTCGATCGACTGGGGCTGGTTCTTCTTCCTGACCAAGCCGATGTTCCGCCTGCTGCACTGGCTGCACGGCGCGATCGGCAACATGGGCTGGGCGATCATGTGCCTGACCCTGATCATCAAGGCCCTGGTCTTCCCGCTGGCGCGCAAATCCTACATTTCGATGGCGAAGATGAAGGAACTGCAGCCCGAGATGGAAGCGATGAAAGAGCGCACCAAGGGCAACCCGCAGCAGATGCAGCAGGAGATGATGGCCCTCTACAAGCGCGAGAAGGTCAACCCCGCCGCGGGCTGTCTGCCGGTGCTGCTGCAGATCCCGATCTTCTTCTCGCTCTACAAGGTGATCTACGTCACGATCGAGCTCTATCACGCGCCGTTCATCGGCTGGATCCGTGACCTTTCCGCGCCCGATCCGTCGTCGATCCTGAACCTCTTCGGCCTGCTGCCCTTCGCCACGCCGGAACCGGGCTCGATGTTCTTCATGTTCTCGCTCGGCGTGCTGCCGATCCTGCTCGGCATCTCGATGTGGTTCCAGCAGAAGCTGAACCCGGCGCCGACCGACCCGAGCCAGGCGATGATCTTCGCCTGGATGCCCTGGGTGTTCATGTTCATGCTGGGCAGCTTCGCCTCGGGCCTCGTGCTCTACTGGATCACCAACAACACCATCACCTTCATCCAGCAGTACACGATCATGTCGATGCACGGGAAACGACCCGAGCTGTTCGACAACATCAAGTCGGGCTTCCGCAAGAAGAAGCCGGCCCTCGAGAAACCGAAGAAATGACGGCGCATCTTGCGCATCTCGTGCGCCACCCGATCAAGTCGGTGGGCCACGAGGACATCACGGGCGCGCTCCTCGACGAGGGGCGCGCCATGCCTTTTGACCGGCTCTGGGCGATCTCGCACGAGGAGGCGCGCTTTGACGGGCCGCTGGCCGAATGGGCATCGAAGCGCAACTTCGTGCGCGGCGTCGCAGCCCCCGGGCTGATGGCGGTGACGGCCCGGACGATGGACGACGGCCGGATCGAGCTGACCCATCCCGAGCTGTGGCACCTTGTCGTCGATCCCGACCGGGCCGAGGACCAGGCGAAGCTGATCGCCTGGCTGGCGCCGCTGTGGCCCGCGAACCGCCCTGCCCCGCGCCGGGTCGAGCGTGTGCCGGGCGTGACGCTTGCCGACATGGCTGAACCCTATGTCTCGATCCTGTCACTCGCCTCGCTCGGCGCGCTGTCCGACGCGACCGGCTCGCCGATGTCGCGCCACCGCTTCCGCGGCAATCTCTGGGTCGAGGGCTGGGCGCCCTGGGCCGAGCGCGACCTCGTCGGCCGGCGCCTGCGCATCGGCGCGGCCGAGCTCGAGGTGGCGATGCCGATCACCCGCTGCCGCGCCACCTGCGCCAATCCCGAAACCGGCGCCGAAGACGTCGACACGCTCGCCGCGCTCAGGGCGCTGAACGGCGACACGCTCTTCGGGCTTTACGCGACAGTCACCCGCGGCGGCGAGATCGCGCGCGGCGACACCGTGGAGATTCTCTGATGCAGATGCAGTTCACCCTTGCCCCCGAGCCCGATGATTTCGCCCGCGAGAAGGGCCGGCTGCTGTTTGCCGCCCCCGTCGACTTCCTGAAGGGGGTCGTCGCGATGTCGGGGATGCCGCCCGCCGACCGGGTCGAGGTCTGCTTTGCCGGCCGCTCGAACGTGGGCAAGTCCTCTCTCATCAACGCGCTGACGAACCGCAAGAACCTCGCTCGCGCCTCGAACACGCCGGGCCGGACGCAGGAGATCAACTTCTTCACCACCACCGGCGGGCCCTATCTCGTCGACCTGCCCGGCTATGGCTTTGCCGAGGCGCCGGTGCCGGTGGTGAAGAAATGGCAGGATCTGCTCAAGGCCTATCTCTCGGGCCGGGTGAACCTGCGCCGCGCCTTCGTGCTGATCGACGCGCGCCATGGCGTGAAGAAGGTCGATGACGAGATCCTGACGCTGCTCGACCGCTCGGCGGTGACCTTCCAGGTGGTGCTGACCAAGGCCGACAAGATCAGCCGCACCGAGCGCGAGGCGGTGCTCGAGCAGGTCAAGGGCGCACTGGCGAAACACCCGGCCGCGCATCCCGAGCTGGTCGTCACCTCGTCCGAGAAGGGCGAGGGCATCGACGTGCTGCGCACCATCATCACCACGCTCGAGTGAGCCTTCGCGCGCGGGGCGCTGCGCGGGAAGCCGCCGGGCCTTCGGGCCCTGCCGCCACCCCGCATGTTGCACCGCAGCGGCACGATTGCTAGATTTCCGTCGCCACATCATGCTCCCGGGGCAGAGCCCGCAGCGATGAAAACAGGGACCTCGTTCTGAATTGAAGCTTGTCTGCCACATCGGAACCCCGAAGACGGGGTCGACCTATCTTCAGGGCACGTTTCAGCAGAACCGGGACTGGTTTCTCGAACGTGGCATCATCTATCCGGACCTGCTGTCCCCGCTGGCCAATCACATCACCCTCTTCTACGCCGCGGCAACCTATCTCGACCCCTCGGCGGTCGCCTATGGGTTGCACAGCATGGAGGAGGTCGCGGCCTTCCGTGCCCGGCTCGTCGAGCACATCCGCGCGCAGATCGACGCGGCCCCGCCGCATGCCCATACCATGCTGTTCTCCTCGGAGAACCTGACCGGCAACCTCGGCCGGCATGATGTCCTCAACCTCGCCGAGATGCTCCGCCCGCTCTTCGACGAGGTCGAGATCGTCATTTACCTGCGCCGCCAGGACGATGCCGTGCTCAGCATGTATGGCGAGTTCATGCGGCGCGGCTACAACAACCAGACCTTCGATGCCTTCCTGCAGGGCGCGACCGCACGCCCCGCGGTGCCGCATTTCCTGCAATACCGCGTCTTGCTGGAATTCTGGCTCGAGGCCTTCGGCAAGGATGCCATCCGCGTGCTGCTGTTCGACCGCGCGCAGATGGTCGGAGGTGACGTGCTGACGGATTTCCTCACCCGCATCTTCGACATCACCGATACCGCGGGCCTCGCCCTGCCCGCCGAGGACAACCGCAGCCTGTCCGCTCCGGCGCAGGAATTCCTGCGCCGGATCCAGCCCTTCGTGCCCTTCTATCAGGGCAACAGCATCAACCCGGCGCGCCAGCTTCTCGAGGCACGGATCAACCAGCTTCCCGACCGGCCCCGCCCCTACATGTCGCGCGCGCAGTCCGAACGCGTCCTCGAGCGCTACAGGCAGGGCAACGAATGGGTGCGCCAGACCTTCCTGCCCCACCACCCTGCCCCGCTGTTTCCTGCGCGCCCCGAGCTCGGGGAAACGTCCAATATCGGTGTGATCAGCCTGCAGGACTTTGCCTATCTCAGCGCCTTCATGCTGACCGAGGGCAAGGTCGCGGCTGTGGCGCCTGCGCCGAACGTCGAGGCCTGAGGTTGGGCGAGCCGCGCGCCATGTCAGGCCCCGCGGTTGCCACCCCCCGGCGCGTCGAGGCCTCTCCCGGCACCGAACGCAACGCCCGACCCTCCATCCATCCAGAGCGAGAGACCCAGCCATGACCAATGCCACCACAGAAACGCCCTGGGTGCCGCGTGACCCCGACGGGTTCGTCACGCTGCAGGGCATGGTCCGCACCGAACAGGGGATCTGCACCGAACGCGATCTCTACCTGCGCATCGAAGGGCTGGCAGCCTATTCCGAAGCAGCGGGCCAGGTCAGCCTGGGCGAGGGCGCCCGGCTGATCGCCAACACCTGGTTCAACCTCTTCAACCTCGGAAAATGGCGCTCCCTGTGCGGGCTCGAGGATCTGCACCTGCGCCTCGAGGGGCGCGGCCGGATGGAGCTGAAGGTCTTCGCGGCCTTCCCCGACCGCTCGTGGGAATGCGCGGTGAACGAGGAGATCGTCCTAGAACCGGGCCGGCCGCTGCGCTTCGAGCTGTCGCATGTGCTGGGCATCAGTGACCGCGCCGTCGCCTATTTCGAGCTGCGCGCGCTTGAGGACGGTTGCCTGTTCCTCGATGCCGCCTGGCAGACGCGGCAGGCGCCGCAGCGCAGCCCCGAGCTGATGCTGTCGATCACCACCTTCCGCCGCGAGGAGGCCGTGCAGGCCACCGTGCGCCGGTTCGAGACCTTCCTGCCCGGCTCGAGCCTGCGCGACAGGATCCACCTGACCGTCGTCGACAACGGCCAGAGCGCCGGCATCGAAAGCAGCGCCCATGTCACCGCGATCCCGAACGAGAACCTCGGCGGCTCGGGCGGCTTCGCGCGCGGGCTGCTCGCGGCACAGGACCGGGGCGCCAGCCATTGCCTGTTCATGGATGACGACGCCGCGATCCACATGGAAAGCCTCGAGCGGACCTGGATGTTCCTCGCCTATGCGACCGATCCGGCCACCGCGGTCTGTGGCGCGATGACCATGGCGTCTGCCCGCTTCTCGATGTGGGAAAACGGCGCCGTCTTCGATCACAACTGCAAGCCGCAGTTCCTCGGCACCGATCTGCGCAATGTCGATCAGGTGCTGGCGATGGAATACGAGACCACGCGCAAGCCGCCGGCGAATTTCTATGGCGGCTGGTGGTATTTCGCCTTCCCGGTCGACCAGGTGGTGCACGAGCCCTTCCCCTTCTTCGTGCGCGGCGACGACATCAGCTTCAGCCTGGCGAATCCGTTCCGCATCGCGCGGCTGAATGGCGTCGTGTGCTTCCAGGACGCCGATTTCTCCGACAAGGAGACGCTGCAGACGCTCTATCTCGATCTGCGCAGCCACCTCGTCCATCACCTGACCCAGCCCGGCCTGGCGCTGAGCGCGCGCGGCGCGCTGCGCATCCCGGCCTGGTTCTTCGCCCGCAGCCTGGTGCAATGCCATTACGAGACGCTCGCGGCGCTGAACCTCGCCTTCGAGGACGTGATGAAGGGGCCCGAATTCTTCGCCGAGAATGCCGACATGGCCGAGCGCCGCGCCACCATCGGCGCGCTGCGCCATGACGAGACCCTGCGCGACGACACTCCCCACGCGCCCGACCGGATCCGGTTCCACATCCGCCGTCGCTGGGCGGCGCTGGCGATGCTCGCCACGCTGAACGGCCACCTGATCCCGTTCTACCGGCTGTTCGGCAACCGCGTCACCCTGACCACCAGCCAGCGCGGCCAGCTTGCCCCGATCTGGGGCGCGGCACAGATCACCTGGCGCGACGAGAAGACCGGCAAGTCCTTCACCATGGTGCATTCGAAGCGCCGCGCCTGGAAGGAGACGAAACGCTTCCTGAAGAACGCCCGCGTCTTCCTGCGCGATTACGACAAGATCCGGGGCGAGTGGCGCGCGGGCTATGACCGCCTCGCCACCGAGACCTTCTGGCGCAAGCGGCTGAAGCTCGACACCCGGGACTGAGGCTCGAGGTCCGGGGGCCCTGCCCCCGGACCGGCAATCACAGACCGTATTCCCGGCGCAGCTCCGCGATGAATTCGGGCAGCCCCGGCGTTTCGGAGAAACGGGGATCCTGCGGCGAAATCAGACGCAGGACGGCGCGGTTGGCCTCGTCTTCCGGGATCGGCCGCTCCTGGCGCAGGGCCTCGAGGTCGCGGAAGAACGGCGTGCGCCCGGTCAGAGTCTCGAGATAGGCCTCGATCGGCGCAAAGGCATCGGCCAGCGCCGCCCGCGCCGCAGCCCCGAAAAGCTCGACCTCGGCATTGGCCGGCACCGCCTTGTGCTTGCGCATCTCGATCAGGAACTGGCGCAGCACCTGCGCCCCCTGCGGCGCGAGCACACCGTTGCCCCGGCGCGCGATTTCCAGCGCCGCACTCGGGATGCTGGGGTTCGAATCGTCCCGCGGCATCCGGCAATTGCTGAAGTCCACCGAGACCGTCCGGGTGAAATCGAGAACCGAGCCCCCGGCCTCGACGATCTCCTCGTAGGGCCGGACATGCAGCCGGGCCTCGGGGCTGCGCTCGACCCAGGGCGCCAGCATCAACCGATAGTCGAAATGCACGGTGCTGAAATAGGCCTGCGTGCCGCCGGCGCTGAGACGCGGGATCTTCTGCCCGAACTTCAGCCGCTGACCGTGCCACGACACGATGTAATCGTCCGGGCGGCGCAGCGCGCAGTAGATCTCTGCCGGCCTGGCGCCGAGGATGTCATAAAGCTCGTCGATCAAAGTCGGATCGGCCTTGCCGAAATTCGCCATCACTTCCGAGCAGACGACCATCGTATGCGGCTTGAGATAGGCCTTCTGGTTGCGCAGGAAGGCCCGCATCTGCTGCAGCGACGGGATATCGGTCAGGAAGGGCGGCACCCGCCCCTTGTTGTCCTTCACCCGGGACGCAAGCATCCGGAAGGCCAGCGAATTGTGTGGCTCTCGGGCGTTGATCGACAGCGTCCGGTCGAATTGCTCGGCGCCGAACAGGCTGCTTGCCAGCATGTAGCTGAGACCGTCGCTTTCCGTCGCGGGGTAAAGCACCCCCTCCCGCGCGAGGGGGATGCTGTTCACGGCAAGAAACTGCTGCAAGGAGGTCGAGCCGACCTTGTGATGGCCGATATAAAGGATGAGTTTCATACGCCTGCTGGCCTTGTCCTTGAAAATAGCTGAGCGAGACATGACGCGGGATCTGAGCCTTGCCCCGATGCGGCGCCCCGTCCGCCCAATCACCTGCAACGCTCCGGGCCGATGAATGGCCACGCGCACCGCACCGTCGCGCGCTGCGCCCGATGGCGCCCCCGCGGCCCCGATGACCGCCGTCCGCGCACCCGTGCCCGTTGCATCGGCACCACTCCGCTCAGAGCGGCGCCGCGACGAAGGCGGGCATCGCGGTTCCCTCCTGCGCATGCGTCAGGAAGGCACGTGCGGCATCAAGCGCCTCGCGGATCGTCACGTCCATGTCGAGATAGCGATAGGTGCCCAGCCGGCCGACGAAGGTCACGCCCGGCTCGGCCTCGGCGCGCGCCACATACTCGGCCAGAAGCGCCTTCTCCTCGACCTGGCGGATCGGGTAATAGGGGATGTCCTCGGGCTCGCAGGCGCGCGAGAACTCGCGGTAGCACACCGAGCCCTCGTGGCTTTCCCAGGGGGCGAAATGCTTGTGCTCGGTGATCCGGGTATAGGGCACCTCGACCTCGCCGTAGTTCATCACCGCGCAGCCCTGATAATCGCCCTGATAGCTGAAGCGCTCGAAATCGAGGGTGCGATAGCCGAGCCGACCGAGTTCGTAATCGAACCAGCCATCCAGCGGCCCCGAGTAGAAGACGTGGTCATACGCCCCCGCCTGGTCGCGGCTGAACTGGGTGCCAAGCCGCACCTCGATCGCCGGATGGTCGAGAATGCGCTCGATCATCGCGGTATAGCCGTTCTCGGGCATGCCCTGGAAACGGTGGAAGAAATAATTGTCGTCATAGTTGAAGCGCACCGGCAGCCGCTTCAGGATCGAGGCCGGCAGCGCGGAGGGCTGCACGCCCCATTGCTTGATCGTGTAGCCCTTGAAGAAGGCCTCGTAGAGGTCGCGGCCGACGAAGCGCAGCGCCTGTTCCTCGAAGGTCTGCGGATCGGCGATCGTGGTGTCGGCCTGCTCCTCGGTGATGAAGGCGCGGGCCTCGTCGGGGCGCAGGGTCTTGCGGAAGAACTGGTTGATCGTGTGCAGGTTGACCGGCAGCGAGAACACGCCAAGCTCGCCCTGCGGATCGCGCGAGGTGGTCTTCACCCGGTTCTTGTAGGGCTGGAAGGTCTCGAAGCGGTTGACGTAGTCCCAGACCTCGGCATCGTCGGTGTGGAAGATGTGCGGGCCATAGACATGGACCATCACGCCGGTTTCCGCGTCGCGTTCGGTGTGGCAGTTGCCGGCCACGTGATCACGTGCATCGACGATGGTGATCCGGTGCCCGGCCTCGGCCAGATGACGCCCGATCACCGCACCGGACAAACCGGCCCCGACAAGAAGAATATGCACGAAAAGCCTCCAAAACCGTCTCGGCGCACCCTACCAACAGCGCCCGGGGGAGGGCAATGGCACTCGGCATCTCTCCGCCCGCGCTGCGCCATCCCCCGCCAGTTTCGGCTTGACGGCAGCGGGCCAGTGCCGGAGTGGCTAATTCCAGAGAGACGGATGGCGGAGACGGAATGACGCACGCGGCAAGGACAGAGACATTGGCGGCCGTGGTCGTAACCTTCAACCGGCTCGGCAAGCTGCAGGTGACGCTGGCGCGGCTGCTTGCCAGCCCGGCCGAGGAGCTGGCGCAGGTGGTGGTGGTCGACAACGCCTCGACCGACGGCACCGCGGACTGGCTGGCGACGCTCGACGATCCGCGGCTCACCGTGCTGCGCGAGCCGGTCAACAGCGGCGGCGCCGGCGGTTTCGCCCGCGGCATGCGCGAGGCCGTCGCCCGCTTCGACCCCGACTGGCTGGTGCTGATGGATGACGACGGCTCGCCCGTGCCGGGTGCACTCGCCGCCTTCCACGCGCTCGACAAGACCGACGTCGACGGCATCGCCGCCGCGGTCTATTTCCCCGACGGCACGATCTGCGAGATGAACCGCCCCTCGCGCAACCCGTTCTGGCACGGGCGCGAGTTCCTGCGCACGATGCGCGGCGGGCGCGGCGGCTTTCACCTGACGCCGGCGGCCTATGCGCTCGACCGGCCGAGCCCGATCGACGTGACCTCCTTCGTCGGCTTCTTCATCTCGCGCGCCGGGATCGCGCGGGCGGGCTATCCCGATCCGGACCTGTTCATCTATGGCGACGACGGGCTTTACACGCTCGGGCTGACGGCGAAGGGCGGGCGGATGTGCTTCGAGCCGCGGATCCGCTTCGAGCACGACATGGGTACCTTCTCGGGCCAGCAGCGCGGCGAGTTCCGGCCGCTGTGGAAGGCTTATTACTATCACCGCAACCTGCTGCTGCTCTATCGGCTGGCGGCGGGGCCGATGTTCTGGCCGGTGCTCCTGGTGATCTTGCCGAAATGGCTGATGAAGGCGCGGGCGCATGCCGGGGCGCGCGGGCGCTTCACCGCCCTGATCGGGCGCGCGATCCGCGACGGGCTGACCGGGCGGCGCCATGTGCCGCATGCCGAGGTCCTGCGCTGGAGCGGCGAAGACTGAGCTACCTCAGCCCAGCATCAGTTTGCGGTGATACTCGATGGCCGCTTCGAGATCGTCGAAGACGCTCAGCCGGCCGTGGTCGAGCACGATGCCCGCGCTGCACATCTCGCGCACCTGCGCCATGTCGTGGCTGACGAGGATCGCGTCCGAGCTCTTCATCCGTTCGCGGAACACCGCCTGACTTTTCGCGCGGAACGCGGCGTCGCCCACCGCCGTCACCTCGTCGATCAGGTAAGTGTCGAAGCGGATCCCCATCGACACGCCGAAGGCCAGCCGCGAGCGCATCCCCGAGGAATAGACCCGGATCGGCTCGTAGAAGAAATCGCCGAGCTCGGCGAAATCCTGCACGAAGGCCATCAGCTCGTCGGTGTCGACGCCGTAGATGCGGGCGATGAAACGGGTGTTCTGCGCCCCGGTCAGCTCGCCGTGGAAGGACCCGCCGAAGCCCACCGGAAAGGAAATCGTCCCGTCCGAGGTGATGCGGCCGTGATCGGGGCGCATGGTGCCCGCGATCAGCTGCATCAGCGTCGACTTGCCGGCACCGTTGCGCCCGAGCAGCGCCAGCGACGAGCCGGTGGGCAGCGTCAGGTTGAGATTGTCAATCACCACCCGGCGCTCGCCCTGCACCCAGAAGCTCTTGGTCAGGTTCTCGAAGCGGATCATGGATCAGCGACGGTCCCGGATCGAGTAGAACACCATCGCCGCGATCGCCCAGGCCAGCGTCAGGAACAGCGCCATCAGGCCGAGGATGTCCCAGCTGCGCGGGAATTCCGATGTCTCGGGCAGGGTCGGGCGGACATAGGCCGCAAGATAGCGGCTTTGCCGCGCGGCATTGGCGCGGGAGACATCGACCGCGGCGAGGGCGGCGCGATAGGTCTCTTCGGCGAATTGCTGGTCGACGTTCAGCCGTTCGTATTCCGAGATCAGGCTCGGATAGTTCTCGGGCAGCGCGCTCGGCTCGCCGGTGGCGCTGGTGAAGCTCTGCCGTTCCGTGACGATCCGCTGACGGATCACGTCGATGCGCCGGCTGGCCTGCTGGAGCCGCGGGTCGTCGCCCGGCCCGCCCTTCTGGTCGAGCAGCAGATCGCGATCGATCAGCGCCTGAGCCAGCTGCTGCTGCAGGTTGTTGAGCACCCCCATCCGGCCGGCGAGGTCAGAGGACGGGTCGACCATCTGCGTGCGGGTCCGGAACTGCGTCATCGCCTCGCGCGCGCCCTTCAGCCGGGTCAGCGAGGTGTCGAGATCCTCGAGCGCATAGCGCATCGTGTCCTCGCGCGCCGTCGTGTTGAGGTCGTTGATCATCTTCTGGCTTTCGCGCACGACCTCGGAAGCGACCTTCTGCGCATCCTCGGGCGAGAAGGCGAGCACGCGCACTTCCATAAGCCCGGTCGACTGGTCATAGGAGATCCGCACCATGCGCTTCCAGTAGTCCAGCAAGTCCTCGATCGTGGCATCGGGCGACAGCGCGAAGACAGGATCCCAGGGCCAGTTCTGCGAATAGAGGCCGACGAGGTCGATCCGCTTCGAGATCTCCGAGACGATCTCCTGACTCTGGATGAATTCATACAGGATGTCGCTGTCGCGCGAACCACCGCTGGTGCCGACGAATTGCGACAGCCCGCCCAGAAGCGAGGTCGCGCCGGAGGTCCCGTCCTCCTGCCGCACAGTGAAGCCCACGGTCGAGGCATACTGGTCACGCGCGACCAGCCCCAGATAGAGCGCGGTGATGAAAAGCGGGATCAGCACGACGGCGGCAAGGCTGTAAAGCAGCCCGCGATGCCGGCGCTTGAGCGTCGCAACCGCGGGCAGCGGCCGGACGATGACCGTCGGCGGCACCTGAGCTGCGCCGCCTGGCGCCACGCGGCCTGCCCCCGGCATTCCCCCGGGCCCCATCGCGCCCGGCCTGCGGCCGGCTGCGGCACCGGGACCAGCCCCGACACCGGGACCAGCCCCTGGACCGGCCCCCGCTCCGGGACCGCCCCCCGCCCCGGGCGGGCGCGGTCTCTGCGCCGCCCCCGGCCCCGCCGGGCCAGCGCCGGCAGCGGCCGCAGGGGCACCGGCACGCGCCCCGGCCGGCGCACCTGCTCCGGCAGGAGCACCCGCAGATGCGCCGGCAGCAGCCGTCTTCGCAACCGCAGCATCGGCTGCCGTCTTCGCATCCCGCGCACCTGCCTGCGGCGCGCTTTCCGGCGCAGTGCCGCCGCCCGCGATCGTGTCTTGCTTTGTCAAATTGCTGTCCCGAGATGGCCGGAATTGATCTTGTTGCCGTTATTCTACATAATGCGGGCCTGAAAAACTAGAACAACAATCCGTGCGATGTCCCCAAGCGACCTGTCTCCACCAAGCGAGCCCAAACGTGTGCAGACGCGGCAATTCGCCACGCTGCGCACCATCATCGCGCTGATGCTGCGTGAAATGTCGACCCGCTACGGGGGGTCGCCGGGGGGCTATGCCTGGGCCATTCTCGAGCCTCTGGGTGGCATCCTGGTGCTGGCGGCGGGCTTCTCGCTGGTCATGCACACCCCCGCGCTCGGCACCAGTTTCATCCTGTTCTACGCGACGGGGATGATGCCTTTCCTGTTCTACAACGGCGTAGCCGGCGCGATCGCCACCTCGATGGCCTTCTCCCGCCCGCTGCTGCGCTATCCGAGCGTGACCTGGATGGACGCCATCATCGCGCGCTTCGTGCTGAACTCGCTGACCCAGCTCATGGTCATCTACATTCTGTTCACCGGCATCCTGCTGACGGCGCAGACCGGAACGGTTCTGGACTTCGGCCCGATTCTCGAGGCGCTCGTGCTGTGCGCGCTGCTCGGGCTCGGAGTCGGCACGATGAACTGCCTTCTGTCCGGGCTCTACCCCGCCTGGACACAGGTCTGGTCGATCATCACGCGGCCGCTGTTCCTGGCCTCGGGGGTGCTGATGACAATGGAACAGCTGCCCCGCTCGGTGCAGAACATCCTGTGGTACAACCCGCTCGTCCACATCCTCGGGCTGATGCGGCGCGGCTTCTATCCGATGTACAAGGCCGAGTACGTGTCGACCGCCTATGTCGTGACGGTTTCGCTTGTCCTGTGCGCGCTCGGGCTCGTGCTGCTCATGCGCTATCACAAGGACATCCTGAACACCTGACCCGGACAGAGCCGGGCAGGACGGGACGCAACGGGAGACGGCGCCATGCCGCAAGACATTCTCTGGCTTGGCGTGCACAAGACCGGCACGACCTTTCTGCAAAAGTCGCTCGACCGTTCGCAGCAGGCATTGCAGGCCGCGGGGATCGGCTGGACCGGGCTCGAATCGTTCCGTGCCGCCTGGACGCGGCCGCTGCTGCACGCGGATCATGACGTCGCCCCCGCCCCGGCGGAGACCTTCCCCGACTGCGCCTGCCGCCTCGTCTTCGACGAGAATATCCTCGCGCTGGTGCAGGATGCGGTGACGCCTGCGGGACTTTACCCGCAAGGCGCAGATCGCGCGCAGATCGTGGCGCGCCATCTCGGATTGCGCGCGCCGCGGCTGGTGCTGGGGCTGCGCGGCTTCGCGGGTTACCTGCCCTCGCTCTATTGCGAGATGCTGAAATCGACGCCATTCCGGCCGTTCCGCAGCTTCCTGCGCTGGCCGCCCGAGGCGATGAGCTGGCTGCCGCTGATCGACCGGCTGCGCGCCGCCTTCCCCGACAGCCCGATGCTGCTCTATCGCGCCGAGGATCTGCCCGGAAACGAGGCACGGCTTCTGGCGGCCGTCACCGGCCTCGCGCCCGACGCCTTCACCTTGCACGAGGGCACCGAACGCCCGGGCTTCTCGCAGGCAGCGATCGACGCGATCACCGCCCGGGCCGAAACGGCACCGATGACCCCGGAGGCGGTAAAGGCGATGGCAGCGGCGCTGCCGCGCGGGCTGGACCGGCCCGGCTTCGATCCGTGGGACGCGCGCGAACACGCGCTGTTTAGGGCGATCGAGGCACGCGACCTCGCCGTCCTGCGCCGTCGGGCAGAGGCGCCCGGAACCGGGCTGCGCCTTTTCACCCCTGAACCGGGCCTCAGTCGAGCGCCACCGGCCCGTCTGCGGTCACCGTGACCGGCTGCGGGAACCGGCGCGCGTCGGTGGCCTCGGCCCCATGCGGCAAGATCAGGGTGAGCGCGATCTCGCCGCCCTCGCCGCGGACGATGTCCGAGGCAATCCACTCGCAGCCGATCTCGTCGCAGGGCAGGCTCTCGCCAGGGGCAAGCGCGCCAAGATCGAGCGCCGCGCCGTTCAGCGTCAACACGTCGCCGGCGACGGAAACCGCAAGCGTATCGTCGCGCCGCATCGGGCTCAGGGTAATGAGAAACATCGCGACCTCCTCCGCTCAGAACCAGCGACCGACGAACATCAGGTCGACCTGCCTCGAAACCCGCGCACCAGACAGGTCCCAGCAACTGACATTGATCTGCGTCGCGGTCTTGCTGTCCACTGCCGTCACAACCGGAGTCGTCGATCGGGCCATGCCCGAGCCACGATAGGCGCCGGCGGAAATGAAACTTGCCGGAAATGTCACCGCCGCCCCCCCTGTCGTCAGCGTCGACACCTCGCGCAGGCAGATTTGCGTGCCATCCGCGAAGCGCACATAGTCGCCGTTCGCATTGGTGCCACGTTCGATCACCGCGCCGGTCGGCACGCCCGCCGCCTGTCCGACCGTGCCCAGGATATTGCCCCGGCAAAAGCCGTAATCTGCCCGCATCAGCCGCCCGGCAGTGATGTCGCTCGCCGATTGCTGCACCGCCGCGCCGCCCAGATGCCCGTTCGTCCGGTTGAGGGTCAGCGCCGCGATCCAGCTGCTGCCATCTGCCGAGACCTTGACTGAAAAGTCATCATTGCCGGCAAGCCCCATCTCGGCCCGGCCCGACCAGCCGCTCTGGAACAGCAGCGCCGCGGTCTCGGCCGCCCCTGCCTTGTTGATCTTCAGCTGATGCCCCGCGCCCTCGTGGCTGAGCAGCGTTGCCGGCGCCGCAACTGAAAGCCGGTTGGCCGCGTCGAAGCCCGTGTTGATGCCCAGACCGGCGCGCCCGGCAAAGAGCGACCCCCAGCCCGCCCCGTCCCAGATCCGCAGATCGGCCTCGGCCCGCCCCCAGGCCCGCCAGCCCGGGCGCGGCGCCGCGAAAAGCCACCCCGTCCCGGCGCGGACCGCAAGCCTGCCGGCCTGCCCCTCCCAGGCCCCGGTCGGCACCGCCCCCAGCGCCCAGACCTCTCCCTCCCCCGGCGTCGCGGGCGGCGTGTCCGCATCGAAGCCCTGCACGACAAGCTGCACCACGGCATCGAGAAGCTGCAGCGCCTCGTTGTGGGTGACGTGCTTTTGCGCCTGCGCCGGCAGGATCCGCGGCAGGTCGAGGTTGGCGGTGGTGTCGGCCATCGGGGCTCTCCAGAAGATGCGTCGTCCCCGACTGTTCCGCAGCGCGGCAAAGATCCGGTTAGGGCAGCGCACGCTGCCTTCCCCACGGCTTCGGCCAAGCCCCGCCCATGGTTGCCCCTACGGCACAAACAGCCTTGTCTCGCCCCGGCTTTCCCCCGATAAACCGGGCCGACAGATCAGGCAGGAATTTGAACGATGAAAATTGCGGTCGCGGGGCTCGGCTATGTCGGGCTGTCGAACGCCATCCTGTTCGCCCAGCACAACGAGGTCGTGGCTCTCGACGTCTCGGCCGCGCGCGTGGCGCTGGTCAACGACCGCAAGTCCCCGATCGTCGATGCGGAATGCGAGGACTACCTCGCCCATCACGCCCTGCACCTGCGCGCCACCACCGATCCGGCCGAGGCCTTCGCGGGGGCCGATTTCGTCATCATCGCAACGCCCACGAATTACGACGCCCAGAGCAACCGCTTCGACACCTCGAGCGTCGAGGCGGTGATCGGCCAGGTGCTGCAGATCGCGCCCGCCGCGGTGATGGTGATCAAGTCGACCATCCCGGTGGGCTTCGTCACCCAGATCCGCGCCCGGACCGGCTCCGACGCCATCCTGTTCTCTCCCGAATTCCTGCGCGAGGGCCGCGCGCTTTACGACAACCTGCACCCCTCGCGCATCGTCGTGGGCGAGCGCAGCGAGCGGGCCCGTGTCTTTGCCGAACTGCTGCGCGCGGGCGCAATCGACCGCGACTGCCCCGTGCTCTTCACCGACCCGACCGAGGCCGAGGCGATCAAGCTTTTCGCCAACACCTTCCTCGCGCTGCGCGTCGCCTATTTCAACGAGCTCGACAGCTATGCGCTGACCAACGGGCTGAACACCCGGCAGATCATCGACGGCGTCTGCCTCGACCCGCGCATCGGCGGGCATTACAACAACCCCTCCTTCGGCTATGGCGGCTATTGCCTGCCGAAGGACACCAAGCAGCTTCTGGCGAATTACAGCCATGTGCCGCAGAACCTGATCACCGCCATCGTCGATGCGAACCGCACCCGCAAGGATTTCATCGCCGACCAGATCGTGGCGCGGCACCCGACGGTGGTCGGGGTCTACCGGCTGGTGATGAAGGAAGGCTCCGACAATTTCCGGCAAAGCGCGATCCAGGGGATCATGAAGCGGATCAAGGCGAAGGGGATCGAGGTCATCGTCTATGAACCCGCCCTCGCCGAGGACAGCTTCTTCCATTCCCGGGTGATCCGTGACCTCGATGCCTTCAAGGCCGAGGCCGGCCTCATCCTCGCCAACCGCCTTGCCCCGGCCCTTGCCGATGTGGCGCACAAGGTCTTCACCCGCGACCTCTTCGGCGTGGACTGAGCGTTTCCGCGTGGATGCTGCATCTGCACAGCAGATGGGCACATCCGCAGATGCCCTGCCTGGCCGACCGCAAAGAGGTGGCAGGCGGGGCGGTTCCAAGCTAGGCTCTGCCACAGGCCTTTCTTTTGCGACATACCTCCCCCATGACGACATCCAAAAGCCCCAAGACTTCCGGCACCCGTTCGCGGAGTACCACCCGAAAGAGTTCGCTCAAGCGCAAGGCCATCCTGATCCTCGGCATGCACCGATCCGGGACCTCCGCGCTTTCCGAGCTGCTCATCGCGCTTGGCTGTGACGGCCCGGCAACGCCGATGCCGGCGGCCGATGAGAACCCGCGCGGCTTCTTCGAGTCCTCCCCGCTCTTCCGCCAGCACGAGGCCCTGCTTGCCTCCGCCGGCAGCAGCTGGAACGACTACCGCCCCTTCCCCGCCTCCTGGCTGAGCTCGCCGAAGGCCGACGAGTTCCGCGAACGCATCCGCGACACGCTCGAGGCGGAATATGGCACCTCCAGCCTCTTCGTGCTGAAGGATCCGCGCATCTGCCGCATCCTGCCGTTCTGGACCGGGCTGCTCGCCGAGATGAAGATCCAGCCCGTCGTCGTGCACACCCATCGCAACCCGCTCGAAGTCGCTGCCTCGCTGGGCGCGCGCAACGGCTTCGTCCCCGAATACGCCTATCTGCTCTGGCTGCGCCATGTTCTGGATGCCGAAGCGGGCAGCCGCGGCCTGCCGCGGGCCTTCACCAGCTATGACCGGCTCCTCGCGAACTGCGGCGACGTCGCCAAGAAGCTTGGCCGCGACCTCCGGATCTCCTGGCCGCGGCTCTCGCCGGTCAACATGCCCGAGCTGCGCGACACAATCGAACCCGAGCTGAAGCATCACGCGATCGCCCCCGAGGCGGTGCTGCAGGACAGCCTGATGTCCGAATGGCTGCGCGACACCTTCCGGATCCTCGAATCCTGGGCCGAGACCGGCGAATCCGCGAGCGATCACGCGCGTCTCGACGAGATCCGCAAGGCCTTTGACGAAAGCGCCATCCTCCTCGGCCCGCTCGTCACCGCCGAGGACAGCAGCAACCGAGAAGCGCTTGCGGCGTCCCGTGCCCGTCTGGCGGAGGTCGAGGCGGCCCTGGCCGAGGGAGCCAAGGCGATCGAGGCCCTCCACGCCGAGCGCAGTGCCACTCAGGCACGACTCAGCGAGATCGAGCCGCGGCTTGCCGAACACGCGCAGGCCATCGCCGCCCTCACCGCCGAGCTGGACGCCGCCCGTGCCAGGACGGCCGAGATCGAGCCGCGCCTCATCGAACGCGCCAAGGCGATCGAGACCCTCACCGCGGAACGCAATGCCGCCCGCGCCAAGATCGCCGAGGTCGAGCCGCGCCTCGTCGAGCGCGCCAAGGCCGTCGAGGCCCTGGCCGCCGAGCGCGATGCAGCCCGGATCGAGCGCGAGGAACTCGCCACGGCGCTCGCCGCCCAGATCGAGCAGGGCACGGCCCTGAAGGCCGAGCGCGAAGCATTGCAGGACGAGCTGACCCGGGCGCTGAACACACTCACGCAACGCAAGGCCGAGATCGACGACGTCACCGGCTCGCTCGTGCGCACGCAGGAGGCCCTGTCTCAGGCCGAAGAACAGCTGCAGAGCCAGGCGGACGAAGTCGAGACGCTGCGCAACGCGCGCAACCGACGCGACACCGAGCTTACCGAGATCACCAAGGCAATGCTGACCGCCCGCAGTGCGCTGGCGCAGCGCGAGCGGGACCTCGCCCAGACCGCCGCACGTCTAGCCGAGCTGGAGGCCGAATTCGCCGCCCTTGCGGCCCGGCACGAGACCGAGGCCGCGGCAAACGCTGCCGCCCTGCAGGCCAGCCGAAACGAGCTTGAGGCCGCCCGCGCCGCGCTGGCGCGCGAGCAGGCGGAAGCGGCGCAGCTTGCCGGCGAGCGCCTCGCGCTCGGTCAGGCGCTGGATGACAGCCGCGGCGCGCTTGCTCAGCGCGAGCAGGATCTTGCCCGAACCGCCGCACATCTTGCCCAGATCGAGGCCGAGGCCGCCGCGCTTGCCGCCCGGCACAAGGCCGACGCCGCGGCCAGCGCCACTGCGCTGCAGGCCTCGCTGCACGACCTGGAAACCACCCGCACCGCGCTGGAGCGCCTGCAGGCCGAAGCGGCGCAGCTCGCCGCCGAGCGCCGCTCTCTCGGCCAGGCGCTGGACGACAGCCGCGGCGCTCTGGCCCAGCGCGAACAGGATCTTGCCCGCACCGTCGCGCGTCTCGCCGAGATCGAGATCGAACTCGCCACCCTCGCCACCCGGCGCGAGGCGGAGGCCGCCGCAAACAATGCCGCCCTGCAAACCGCGCAACGCGATCTCGAAGCCACCCGCGCCGCGCTCGGCGCCGAATTGGCTGAAAGCCAAGGTGCTCTGGCCCAGCGCGAGCAGGATCTTGCCCGCGCCGTCGCCCGTCTCGCCGAGAACGAGCGGGAGCTCGCGACCCTCGCCACCCTCGCCACCCGGCGCGAGGAGGAGGCCGCCGCCAGCACCGGCGCCCTGCAGACCGTCCAGCGCGATCTCGAGGCCACCCGCGCCGCGCTTGGCTCGGAGCTGGCGCAAAGCCGCGACCTGCTCGCGCAGCGGGAGCGCGATCTTGCACAAAGCAGCGCCCGTCTGGCGGCCGCCGAGGCGGAAAGGCAACGCAGTACGGCACAGTGCGGTTCGCTTGAACGGACAATCCGGACCCAATCGAGCGAGATCGCCACTCTCAGCGCGGCAAATGCCCAGCGCGACGCCGAGCTTGCGCAGATCGCCACCGTCGTGCTGGGCTATCAGAAGAGCCTCGAGGACGCGACGGCCAGCACTGCCCAGAAACAGCGCGACGCGATCGCGCTGCGCGATGCCCTGTTCGAGGCCCGGGATCTTCTGGCACAGCGCTTCAACCTGCCGCAGCCCGCTACCGACCCGAACAGCACAGAGAGTGCAGAAAGCGCCGCAGTGCTGCTTGCGATCCTGCGCCAGCAGATCGACGCCCTGGCCGACAGCTATCAGCTGACGCAGGATCGGCTCTCGGCGGCAAGCGCCCACAACGAGGCCCTGTTGCACTCGACCTCGTGGCGGCTGACCGCGCCGCTGCGCTGGATCGTGCAGCACCTCCGCCGGGGCTGATCCCGCACAGGACCTCCGCCGGTGCCGGTTCCATCCGGTCCGGTGGAGGCCGGTGCCGACACCGGTCGCGAGTGCACTGTCAGGATAATCTGGCTGCCGTCATGAGCGGGCGGCGGCAGGCCGTGCCCTGCGCGACCGCCGCCCCGATCCCCGGCGCAGCGCAAATCGGCCCCGAGGGCCGAAGCGACCTCCGCCTCTCCCGCAAGGGACCGAACTCAATCCTGTCGTGGCAAATCCGGCGACTGCCCCTGCCGAAGACGGGCGGTGACGCTCTCTTCCATGATCCGCGACAGACAGCGGGTCAGGTCTTCCAGATGCCGACTGTCGCGGATGCAGCGACGGTCAAGGCGGAAGTTGTCCTGCGTGGCCCTCTCGAGCGCCGCGTCCAGCTCGGCGATGCGGTCGAGGTTTTCGGCAGCGGTGCGGTAAAGGTCCTCGGTCTCTTGGCTGCGCTGCGCGAGCGCGCTTTGCAGACTGTCCGCTCTCTGGCTCGCTTCGAGCCATGCCTCCTCGAGCCGCTCGAGCTTCTCCTCAAGCCCCTGATGGGTCGCGCGCAGATCGGCATTTTCGGCAAGGGCACGCGCAAGGCGCTCCTGAATGTCCGGACAGATCAAGCGCAGGTTCTCCGCCTCGGCCCGCACCTTGTCGAGTTCCGCAGCAAGCCCCGCAACCCGCTGTTCCGCGAGCCCGCGGGCCCGTTGCTCCGTGGCGTGGTTGCTGCGGTGCCCCTCGGCCTCCGCCCGCAACCCCTCGACCTCTGCGGACAGCGCCACAAGCTGCTGCTCGGCGGCGCCGCGGGCACTCTGTTCCGTCGCATGATTGACTTGGTGGCTCTCGGCCTCGGCCCGGCTGGTGTGGAGCAGGGCGGTCAGCTGCGCCGCCTCTGCGCGGACCTGCCGCTGCTCCTGGCGCAGCGTCTGGCTGTCGTGGAACAGCTCGGCCAGGACAGGTTCCGCCTGTTTCAGGGCGTCGCTGATCCGGTCAAGCTCGGCATGGTCGGCCTGGTCTTCGCCGCTGATGCTCCAGCGCGTCATGATCCCGAGCGTGGTCGCCATCCAGTCCTGCGGGGCTCCGGATGCCGCCGTCTGTTCGAAATGCCGCAACCCACCACTGAGGAACTCGGCGATGCCACTGGTCGCGGGGCTGCGCGGCCAGGAGATCCCGATGGCCTTGCCGATCTTCCCGATCTCCTGTTGCCAGCTGCGCATCAGCAGGTTGTAGGAGGTATGCGCACGCGGCTGACCGCGTGTCCCGGCCTCGGCCTCGAGCACGTGGCGCAACCAGATGAATGCACCATAGCGGAGGTCGTGAAACCTGTTGTAAAGCTCCGAGAATTGCGTTCCGCGCTGCAACGACGCCGCCACTTCCCGCGGATCACGATGCGTCATCACATAGCGGGTCTGGCAGCCGCTCTGCTCAAGAACCTTCTGCCAGAACGGCAGCAACCGGCAGATCCGCGGGTCCTTCAGGACGAACAGATACGAACGGCCGAACTCCTCGACGAGGGCCTCACCGGCCCGCACCTGGAGCTCGCGGGCCTCGGGCGAGGCATACCAGTCGGCTGGAACCGCCTCGAAGCTCGCCCAGTCCCGGCCGGCCGCCCGCAGGATCTCGTCATTCAACGCGGTGATCCGACTGGATTCGAAGAACCCCTTCTCGTTCATCGCGGTCGGCGGCATCAGATCCTTGGGCAGATCACACCCGATACGCCCCAGGGCCCCGGCCAGAGCCGAAGTGCCAGAGCGATGCATCCCCAGGACGACAAGGGCGATGCGGGGCGGAGAAGAGCGGCGGGGCGTCGAGGTAACCATGATATTCGTATTCTCTCAGGAGCCGGGGCCGCCCGCCACCTTTTTCTTCAGCTCTGCGATCTGGGTGCGCATCAGAGCGACCTCCTCAGCCAGGGCGAAGATCATCTTGAGCATCTGCTGCTCTCCGACGCTTATCGTCCCGGCGCATCCATCAATGGCCAGCTTTCCCAAGTTGCGCAAGACTGGCTTGAGCCCGCTCCACCGCATCCAGACGTTGGGTGAGTTTTTCAATCTGATATGCCTGACTGAACACAATATCCAGCATGTTGCCCAGCAATTTATCAACCAGCTCCGACGTGTCAAACGGCGGACGCGCAGGTGGGCTGCTTTCTCGCATATTCATACCGAACTCACGCTCGAGATATGAGAGCGTTTCCGCATTTTCGGCAAGGATTCTGGGTATTTCATCATACTGAAACACATGGGCAAATTTTGCCCCCAGACCGACAGGAGTTCCCGACGGTGCCTGTTGCATGATCGCATTGAATACGTCTGGCAACACAATTCCAGGCCGAACATTGTTGCAGGCCGCGCGCAGCAAGATTTGCGCAGGCGACGGACGAGTTTGATGCCGAACCGGATCCGCCTTCATCGTGACACCCAGAAATTTGGAGAACTCCAGGGCTGTATCAACAGTTTCTTCGAAGGGAATGACAGTGACACACTCGCCCAGAATTTCGCGCCATTGCCGGATGTAGTCGTACTGCCGCATCAGTTGTCGGGCCTTCTCGCCAAACGACTGAACTGCACCCGGGTTTGTCTTATGGGCAACTCCCCATTGAGTATAGGCAGAAGGGAGCCACGTCGCCGGGGGGCGGACGAAGATGACAACCTTCAGGGGCACTGTTTTTGCAATGGTACGGAAGAAATCCGCCAAGGTCGGGATATTTTCGAGGTACTGCTCGTTGGATAGGACAAATGTTTGCGCGCCGGTTTCGGCGTGAATCCTGTGAACTGTGGACAACAGCGCATGTGCGCTTTGGACAAGCCCGTCGGGCGATTGACGCAGAAATCTCTGAAACCCTGAGAAATCGTCGAAGTCCGGATGCACCATACCCATCCAGCGCCCCAGATAACACAGCTGCGCTTCAGTCAGTGCAGCAGTGTTCGAGGCAAGTGCATTTTGTATTGTAGTCGACCCAGTCTTGCCCATCCCCACATGAAAAATGACCCCTTTCATTCATACCCCCCTCATGGCGCGCCTTTGCATTAAGATCCTCCCCCCTTGAATGGGGGACATGGTTCGGGAGTGAGGCTCGGCCTTGGCCGTTCCGCTGTCAATAACTGGCCTGCCGCAACAGATCCAGAACGCGCCGGGTTTTCTGGATTGCGGGCTCTTCGCGCTGCCGGATCACATCCATCAAAAGCGCCTCGGCTTCAGGAAGCTGCGACACCGCCAGGTCAAGGAGATCCTGGCCGCTTGAAATGACCAAGGCATCGGCCGGGCGCCGTTCCGGCAACTTTTGTCCCAGCCGTTCCTCGATCCAGTCCAGATCCGACCGGTGCTGCTCCTTGACCTCATCCCAGATCTTCTCGGCAAAGGTGTAGCGCCGCGATCCGATCCGCCGCAGCGCCTCGATAAACACCTGGTTGCCGGCCGGCGCCGTCGGAAAGCCCGCGACATAGCCGTCGCCCAGGTTGCGCTGCAGGAACAGCAAGGCCGTCGCCTCGGCGCTGAGCGAGGTATTGGCCTCGGCGTTGCGGTCGGGGACGAACTCTGTCCCGAGGATCGCGGCAAAGTCAGCGACCACATCTCCGCCGTGCAGTTGGCTGCGGTCGTAGGGGCGCAGAATCACCTTGTCCCGACCAAACAGCTCGTCCATCTGCGCGAAGCGGCCCTCGTATTCAGGCCAATGCGTATGGGGCGCGAAAGTCGTCATGCCCCCTTTCAGGCGTTGCTGGAAGGCGCTGACGGCAAAGGACAGCGGATCGCGAACATAGCCGACCACGGTGATGTCATCGCTCCAGCTGCGGAAAAAGTCGTGCATGTTCTTGCGGGCCAGCTGGAATTGCGGCCAGGAGATGTCCTCGGCGGAGAACACGAAGGTCTTGTCGCGGCTGCGCTCCAGATCCTCGATGATCGACTGGCGCCATTTGGCGCGCAGCTCGGGCAGCGTCGCAAGGAACGCGGCCCCCCGGGCCTTGAAGCCGTGATAGTTCACAATCAGCTCCGGATCCTGGAACAACAGGACGAAAAGCCCGCAATGGTTGCTGCTGGCCCAACGGGCATAGACGATCTCCTCGTCCGTCTGGGCACCCATGTAGTCCTGAATCGAGCTCGAGCCGGTCTTGTGCATCCCGGCATGGATGACGATGCGCATCAGATCAGACCCTTCTCTGGTCGAGTTTGTGCACGAAGACCGAGTCGAGCCCCAGATGGGTGCTCATCGCGGGCCACAGCCGCTCGATCAGGTGGAACTCGGTGCCGTCATTCGCGATCGGCTCGTTCGGCCAAGGATAGCTTGGACCGAACATGTCGTTCATCGCAAGCACCACCGAGCGGCGGGTCCAGAACATGTTGCCGACCGGGAACAGCAGCGGGTTCTTCGGCATCGGCCCCGGCAGACGATCGGCGAACTTCTCCAGCAGCCCGCGCGAGGCGTTCCACGGGATGAAGTAGGGTTCGAACGGTGCGACCAGCCCCACCTTCGGGTCGGAAAGCCGGGTGATGGCATCGGAGACCGCGCTCTCGGAGCCAAGCAGGATGCGCATCAGGAACTGGCGCCAGATATCCCCTGCATCCGTGGTGCTGACGGATTTCTTCTGATGCAGGTGACACCAGATCTCGTCCTCTCCGGCCGCGCCCTCGGGATAGAACAGCTCCATGAAGGGCAGGATGTCGCGGCCCCGGTTCTTCACCAGCACGATCTCGGGCGAAAGACCTTCGAGCCCCATGATCTCGCAGATCTCGTCGCCCTTCTTCGGCGTGTCGGTGGTCACCACGATCCTGCGCGCCAGGTGATAGGCCTGGTGGCTGCGCAGGTCATCCAGCAGATCGTCGGTATAGAAGGCATGGATGTGCATGGAGAAGTCGGGCACCTTCGCCTCCGCGGCCGGGATTTCCCCATAGGGGGCGAGCCGCAGGTTGCGATGGATCCAGTTGTCGGAGGCCGCCAGCGTTTCCTCGACCTCGTTCAGGTCGCGCCACAGCAGCCGGCGCCGATAGCGCATGGTCTTTTCCCGCTCGCGGATGCGCAGCTCGGCATCCTCGTCACGGCTCGTGAACAGCATCGGCACGTCGATCTGCGACTTGCCGACGACGAAGTGGCGCTGCTCCTCCAGCCGGCGGAACAGCTCGCCCCGCAGCCGCGCGAACAGCTTCGGACGCGCCGCGCTGCCGCTCGAACCGGGCGAGGGCTCCTTGCGCGGCAGCGCCAGGATCGCGGCCGCTGCGGCGTCCGGGTTGCCGTATTCGACCGAGATGAAATGCTCGGAGCCGCGATAGTGGCTGTCGCCGAAGCCGGAAGCGCCCTCGAACTGCACGATCCGGCAGCCGGCATCGAGCGCGTCGAACACCACGTTCGGCAGCGGGTCGAGCCGTGAGGAGACGAACATCGCATCCGAGGCCGCCAGCACGTCGGGATAGGCCGGCCCGGCCGGCAGGAAGAACAGGTTGCCGTCCGGATCCCCGGCCCCGATCTGGCGCAGATGGTAGCTCATCCAGGCGCCGAAGCCCATGTCCTCGGGGTTCAGCCCGTCACCGATCCAGACGAACACCGTGTCCGGGTCGCGGCGGCAGATCTGGGCCGCCATGACGAAGATGTCGGTTCCCTTGCGCCACTGCAGATGCCCGGCGCCACAGATCAGCCGCACATCGGTCAGATCGCGCCCGATCAGCTGCGACAGCCGCGCGCGCGCCTCAGCAAAGCCCTCCGCATCGACACCGCCCACCGCGAAGTCGCGCTGCGGCACGATGGTGCAGTCGCGCTCCATGTCGAATTCGATGTCCTGCAGCCGGCCATCCCAGCTGTCGCGAACATGCTCCGAGGAAAACACCAGCAGGTCGGTGAAGAGCCCGGTGAAGGTCGATTTGTAGGCCGGGAAGGTATAGTCCGCGTATTCATGCACATAGGCGAGGAACGGGATCTCCCGCGCGACCAGCAGCGGGATGAACGGGAAGGCCTCGACCGAGTTGGTGATCGCGAAGTCGATCTCCTGGAAGATCTCTCCGCGGTAGAAGTCGAAGTCGCGCTGCGGCTGCGTGGTGATCAGCACCTCGCAGGCATGGTCGCGGATTTCATCCAGCAAAGGGCCGTCGCGCAGGGCCGCCACGATGACGTTGTGAGTGCGCGCCGCTTCGCGGGCAAGATCCAGCCCGACGATCGGGGCACCGGTGCGCGACAGCTCGTGCACCACGATCATGCAGGTCGGGCGATCGGCGGAATAGCTGCAGCGCCCGCGGATCTGCGACTTGCGCAGATCGGCGAGGATGCGGCGCTTCTCGTTCGCACCATAGAGCAGGTAATGCAGCAGCGGATCCATCCCGGCGTTCTTGATGTCGGGATGCATGTCGAGATAGCCGCTCATCGAGAAGTCCGACACCATCGCGTCGACGGGAGCGCCGAGATGGATCAGCTCGCAGGCGAGATGGCAGGCCCCGGGCACGCCGTCCCGGATCGCCGCAGCAAGGTGCGGATCGGCAACCAGAGCGGTGAGCACGTCGTCGACCTTGTACCCGTCACCCTGCAACTTCTGGTAGAATGTCGGCGCATGGCCAGCCGGCCGCCCCTCGGCCTCGTAATGACGCAGCAGACCGGCCGGGTCCCCCGCCAGGTCCGGGAAGATGGCGCCATAATGGTCCGGGTCGAAACGAAAATCGGGCCGGTCCGCCAGCACACCGACGATCGCGGCATATTTCTGCCAGAGAAGGTCGAGAGACGTCATTTCAGGCTCCAGGCAAATGTCTCGCGCAGCAGATCGACGAAGAGGGCATCGTCGACCGGTTTTTCCCCGACCACCCGCATCAGTGCGAGGAACAGCGGGCTGGTGGCGATCATCTCTCCGAGGCGCAGCATGGACAGCGTGCCATCGTCTGAAAACTCGCAGGTAAAATCATACAGTCCCAGATCTTCGGGGAGCAGGCTGCCCTCACACTCCTGCGGCGTCATGGGCCGGTTGAGATAGAGCAGCGGCGTGTCGGATTCACGGAACTGCGTGGCCATGAACCGCGCCAGAATCGGAAAGATTCCGGAAACGCAGCCCGGATGCTGAAGGAATTCGAAGGTGAAGAATTCGTCCTCCAGCTGCCGGATGCGTTGCGACGTCAGACCGGAATCCGGAAAAATCACCAGAGCCTTGGGACCTGGCCAGACGGCTTCCAGCCCCGCGGATGGGGCGGATGCAAAGGTAGGGGTCGTTATGATCAGCATGTGGAATTCTGTTCATCCAAGAAATGGGTGAGGGCTTCCCTGGCCCACGCTCCCGTCGCGTCACTTGATACCCGCGGGCCGTGTATTGGTCCACTTGAATTCGGCTCCAACGAGCCACCGTCGACGTGCCGGCGGCCCTGTCTCCTAATTTTGAGGCAGCTCCAGCTCATTCCCCGGCGCCGGAATGACCCATGGTGATTCTGCAGCTGCAGCAAGATTGCGAGAGAATCCCTGCAAATCGCTGCGGCCGGCCCCGCGGACATCGGCGAGGCGCCGGCACCTCGGCGGGAATCCACTACAGCTTGCCGCCCGGCTCCGGCACAACCACAGCTTGCAGTGGCCGCCCCGCGCGAATCCCCTGCGCCGGGGGTTCGCTGCGGCGCGGCAGGGGGCGCCCGGCGGCCACACCCCCTCCGGCATCAGCCGCCGAAAAAGCCGAAGCCGAAGCCCAAAAATCCGGCGTCGGACCGCCCGCGCCCCATGGCCGGACGGGGCTGGAGCCGCATCTATATTGCTCTTTGACAGTGTTCTGGTATCGGTAGCGCTCCGGCGACCATCCGGTCGAGCATTTGACGGAGATCCCCTTTGAAAGTACTTTTGATCGGAGGATGCGGCTTCATCGGCTCGCACGTTGCCGACCGGCTGCTTGCAGACGGCCTGCAGGTTCGCGTCTATGACCGCCGGCCAGAGCTGTTCCGCACGCCGCTCCCCGGGGTGGAATACGTGATGGGCGATCTGGCCGATACCGCCCAGATCTACGAGGCGATGAGCGGAGTGGATGCCATTATCCATCTCGTCAGCACCACGGTTCCCTCGACCTCGAACCTCGACCCCGAAGCCGACATCACCGGCAACCTGGTGGCAACGGTGCGCCTGCTCGAGATGATGCGGGCCGCCGGCGTGCGCAAGATGATCTACCTGTCGTCGGGCGGCACGGTCTACGGCATCCCCCGCACCGACCCGGTGGCCGAGACGCATCCGCTGCAACCGATCAGCTCCTATGGCATCGTCAAGGTGGCGATCGAGAATTACCTGCACATGGAGCACCACCTGCACGGGCTCCAGCATGTGGTCCTGCGGGCCTCGAACCCCTATGGGCCGCGCCAGGGCCACACCGGCATCCAGGGCATCATCGGCACCCATCTTTGGCGCATCGCCAAGGGGGAACAGGTCGAGGTCTGGGGCGATGGCAGCATCGTGCGCGACTTCATCCATGTCCGCGACCTTGCCGACCTGTGCCTTGCGGCGCTGAACTCCGACGCCAGCGGCTGCTACAACGCCGGCTATGGCGAGGGGGCCTCGGTCAACGACGTGGTGCGGGGCATCGACCGCACCGTTCAGGCCACCGGCGGGGCACCCGTCGTTCCGATCTACAAGCCGGGGCGCAGCTTCGACGTGCCGCGCGTCGTCCTCGACATCACCCGGGCCCGCACCGATCTGGGCTGGTCGCCGAAGATCACCCTCGACGAGGGGATCGCCGAAAGCTGGGACTGGGTGCGCGAGCAGATCGGCAATCACACCCACTGACGGCCACCGAGCTTGCCCCTTGGCGCGACCGCGCCAGGGGGCCGCCCTCTAGGGCCAGAACAGCGGCTCGATGACCTGCAGATCGGGCGGATCGTGCCCCTCGTCCGGGCGCGCGGCAAGACGCACATCCAGCTCTTCGGTCGGCCACAGATCCTTGATCTCCTGCAGGAACGGCAGCAGGTGATGCTCGACGTGGTAGTGATCGTAGAAGTTCTGCCAGATCGTCATGCGCGGCACGTGACCAAGCTGCCGGAACATCTCGCTCAGGATCAGCCGCGGCCGGTAGTCGCGATAGGCATCGACGAGCGACGACACCCCCAGACAGCACCGCAGCGTGTTGGCCAGCTGCAGCGGGCTGTGCAGCTTCAGCGCATTGGTCTGCGGGTTCACCGCAAGCGCCCGCGCCCCCCGCACATGTGCCGCCATCCCGATCGAGGAAAACCCGCCCGCGCTCGAGCCGAAGAACAGCAGATCGGTGGGCGCCGTCCCAAGCGACGCCGCCAGCGTTTCGACATAGCGCGCGACCACCGGCAGATAATGGGTCGTCCGGTTGCCGATGAACCAGCCGATCTGGGTGTCGCCCAGCAGCAAAGACGGATCGGTGAGGAAGACGCAGGTGTCCTCCAGCCGCTGCGCCCATTTCATGCGCTGGAAATAGGGATAGGGAAAGCGCTTGGCATCGAGGAACCCCGGCGAGAACACAACCATCCGTCCGCTCCGCCCCGGGACGAGATAATAGTCGAGAGAGAACCCGCCCAGATCGACGCAGTAATGCCCCCCCCCCCCGGGGGGGCCGGGCACTTCCCCGGCCCCGAGCCGCGTCGCGACACGGGCCGGCGCGGCAGCGGCGGCCTCCGGGGCCGGCGCAGGAGCGGCCCAGCGGGCCAGGACATCCCCGCCGATCGTGCGGATCTCGATGTCACCGCCCTGCCCGGCAAGGCCGGGCAGCCGGCAAGAGAACCCCGCAATCCCGTCGCCGATGCCCGCCTCGAACAGATCTGGTCGGAAGAGATCCGCCGTCACCTCGGCGATCTGCGTCTCGCCGCGAAAGACCCGGATCCGCCGATCCGGCGCCAGATCCGGATGCACCCAGCCGCCGATCGCGCTCTTGCCGTCGAAGCCGTCGATCGCCCCGCGCAGGCTCGTCGAGGTCTTGCGCGACAGCCGGGAGATGGCGGGCGGCAGCTCCCTGAGCTGTACCGCAGACAGCCCCTCGACGGCGCGCACGCCAAACCGCGCCACGACCCTTTGTGCCTCCGCGATCGAGGTCATCAGCACCAGACCGGTCTCGCCATCGATCAGGTAGCCCCGCACCCCCATCTCGCGACAGGCATTCAGGACCTCCTCCTCGGGCGCTGAGATGCACACGGTGCGGCAGTCCTGAAGCTCGGTATGTGTCATCTGTTCGTGCCTGTCGTCGATCTCGGGAAAAGGCGAAATCGCCAAACTCGCAACCACATTTTCACTCTATTCCGAGCGCAGGAGAAACAGCAAGCCGGGTCATGCCGTGACGAGATGTCCCTCCGATCCCTCGCGCCGCCCCCGCCAGGCGGCCCAGGCCATCCGTGCCAATGCCACGC
Organism: Paenirhodobacter hankyongi; assembly: GCF_003664585.1. GTDB lineage: Bacteria > Pseudomonadota > Alphaproteobacteria > Rhodobacterales > Rhodobacteraceae > Rhodobacter > Rhodobacter hankyongi. Next base: position 35,678 of record NZ_RCHI01000004.1, on the reverse strand, counting down.
GGGCGGCCTGTTCGCGAGCGCGCAGCGCCGCGGGAAGGGCGGCCCGGGCCTGCGCCTCGTGCCGGATCGTCTCCTCGGCCTGCGTCTGCGTGACCTGTCGGTCCGGTGCGAAATAGGCAGGGGGCAGATCGAACTGCCCCGCGAAGGTCGCATTGGCCGCGGCGAAGGCCCTGTCCACCCGGTCCCGAAGCAGGCCGAGGAAAGGCTCGGCCGGCTTCGCCCCGCCCGCGGTCACCGCGCCCATATCCTCGAAGAAGTCATTGTGCTCATGCGGCCCGGGCATCGCGTGCCCGGCCTCGATCGCGGCGCAGACCCCCTCGATGAGGGCGGGTGGAAAGGCCGGGTTGCGCAGCTGTTCGACCGCCTCGGCAAGCGTCTCGGGCAGGCCGATCCGGCCGAGGAAATCGGCGATCAGCGGTCTTTCGAAACCCGGTCGGGGCAACAGTCCGACGGAGAGAGGCACCCCGAGTGCCGCGAGCGCCTCCACCCGCTCCGGCACGCTTTGCGACCAGTCGAGATAGAAATGGCCGCTGAGCTGCCGCCCAACCATCCAGCCGCCGAGGAGCACCGCGATCAGGTGTCGCTCGACACCCCAGAACAGCGACGGATCAAGCCCGTGCTCGCGCAGCACCGCGGCACTTTCCGCGATCCGTGCCGGGGCGCGGAACAGCCATTGCCCGAAGGCCGAGACAAGGAAATCCGACTGCCGCCGGACATGGGCCACGACCACCACCTCGTCGGCATGCGCCTGCGCGATTCGCGACAGGTTGAGCAGAGCGGGCACCATCTTGAACATCATCTCGTGGCTCAGCACGAGCACCTTGCCCGGTCGGGCGGCCTGTGCCTGCGTGATGAACGCATGAAACCTGTCCTCGACCGCGGGATCGGGATGGTCGCGGTCAAGCTTCAGCACCTCCGCCGGCGGCAGCAGGACCCCGGTCAGGTGATCGCGCAGCGCCGCCCCGGGCTCGAGGATCGCGGCCTGAATGGAGGAAGATCCGCATTTCTCCGGTCCGGCGTGCAAGACGATCCGCGTCATCTGCCCCTCTCCTTCTTGTTCCGGACCGTGCCAGATCGGAGAGCCCGCCGCATTCCGGAAAGGGCGGGCACCGCAGCCATTGCGCTCAGCTTTGCCATGCCCCCCTCGGAACACAGCATGTCATGCTGCCCCCGGCGGCAAGCCGCCGAGGGATCAGCCGGGAAGGTTCAGAACACGTCCCAGGGCGGCGAGCGGAAGTTCAGCCGCGCCGCGGTCTCGGCATCCCACTGGTTGCGCTTGAACATCAGCTCGAAGCTCTTGTCCTTCTCGCCCACGTCGCGCAGGTGGTCCGTCGCCTTCTGCAGCTTGTGGATGAAATGCGAGTCCGGGACATAGAACATGCGGTACTCGGTCAGGTTGCGCATCATGTCGGAATAGACCCGGTCCGAGCGGTAATGGCGCCCGTATTCCGCATCGAGCGGCCCGATCTCGTCCAGAAGCTCGCGCCGGATGTAGACCGCGAAGAAGGCGGCATAGTTCAGCTCGAGCTCGCCGCCGTCATGGAACACCGGCACAGTCGCCACGTTGCGGTGATGGGCCGAGATGTTCACGTCGCAATCGTTCGTCTCGCGCGCGAAGGGCACATGGGTGCGCAGCGTCTTGGTGCCGGCGGGCAGGATCTGGCGCGGCACGGTCATGCCGGCGCGCGGATTGCCGAGGCAAGCGCGTTGCAGCGCCTGCACCGCGCCGGGCTGGGCGATCGCGTCGTTGTTGAGCAAGATCACGTCCGACTCGGGCCGGGCCAGTGCGATGCCGATATTGACCGCATAGGTGAAGCCGTAATTGCCGTCGAGCGGCTCGAAACGGATGCGCCCGGCCTCGTGCTCGGCGCGCAGATAGGCCCGCACCTCCTCGGTCGAGTCATTGTCGACCACGATGATGTCGAGCATCCCCTTCCAGTCGCGCCGGTGCAGCGCCTCGATGCAGTCCCGAATGTCCTCGAGCGATTGCCAGTTCGGCACGATGATGCTGACCGGGCGGACCAGATCGGCGGTGTCGAGCTGCGCAAGATGCGCCTCCTGCCGCGCCGCGAGGTTCTCGCGCAGCACGTCGAGATGGGCGACATGGGTCGGGTTGTCGGTGATCGCGTTCTCGGTGCGGCTGTAGTAGTAATGGCACAGCAGCATCGGCACCGAATAGACCCGCCCGAGCTCGGTCGCGCGCAGGATCAGATCCCAGTCGACATAGCGGCGCAGGGCCTCATCGAACCCGCCCAGCCGGTCGAGGAAGGCGCGGCGATGGACGATGATGTTGTTGTCGATGTAGTTCTTGTTCTCGAGCAGCGCCCGGTGCAGGTGGCCATAGCGGATCGCATAGGGCTCGGTCGCTTGGCCGCTGTAGAGCAGCACGCCGGAATAGATCATGTCGGCATCCGGCAGCTCGAGCAGCGCGCCCACATGGGCCGCAAGGAAGCGGTCATCCCAGGTGTTGTCGCTGTCGAGATAGGCGATGATCTCGCCCTGCGCGGCGCGCAGCGCGGTGTTGCGCGCCACCGTGACGCCCTGGTTCTCGCCCAGTTCGATCAGCCGGATGCGCGGATCGTCAAAGCCGCGCACCGTCGCCACGCTGTCGTCGCTGCTGCCATCGTCGACCACGATCAGCTCGAAGCTCGGATAGGTCTGCGCAAGCACCGAGGCGATCGCCTCGCCGACGATGCCGGCGCGGTTGAACATCGGCATCACGACCGACACAAGCGGCCGCGACTCTGCGGCAAGGCCCTTGCCCGCCATGCGGTCGGCGATGTTCTCCATCACCGCGAAGGCGCGCTTGTCCTCTTCGACGAAGGGGGTCATCACCTCGGGCTCGGTCATCGACGACTTCAGGAAGCCCTGGAAGTCCCAATAGTTGCGCTTCGGTTTCGCCCAGCTGCACTTGTGGCGGCCAAGCTCGATCCCGGTCGCCTCGTCGAACAGCACCACCTCATGCGGCTTGCCATCGCACAGCGAGCCCGGGACCGAGACCTGAAACGCGTGCCAGCCCTCGTTGACGCCATGCTGCTTGAGGTCGGCGCGGAAGTTGCCGGCGACGAAGGGCAGCCGCTCGCCCTCGATCTGCAGATAGCCGCGGCGGGGCTGCGGATCACCGACCAGCGCCAGCCAGCCGCGCACGAAGGTGGGGCCGCTGCCGTTGATCGCACCGCGCGGCGTCCACTTGCGCGCCAGCTCGACCGGGAAGTCGATCTTGCGCAGCAGATCCGAGATCATCACCCGCTCGCGCGAGCCGTTGCGCGGGAAGCCGCCGTGCACGATCTCCATCTCTTCGGGGGTGCTCACGTCGCACAGCAGCACCGAGCCGCCGCGCAGGGCCGCGATCATGCCGAACAGGCGCTCGACGCTGTGCGCGACGGTGCCGTCATCGGTATAGGCCGCCGGCTTGAACTCGACCGGGGCGACGGCGTCTCGGATCTCGGCGAAGGCATCGCCGCGGATCCAGAAGCAGGTGCCGCCGATGAAGCCCCAGTCCCGCGTCATGTAATCAAAATCGCCGATCAGCCCGGAGAACATCTTGCCGAGCGTCTCGGCGTTCTGCCACATGTAGGTCGGCCCGTGCAGGTAGAGCTGCCGCGCCCCCACCAGCGTCAGGCGCGGATCGCGTTCGAAAGCCTCGAGGATCTGCTCGACCTGGGCGCGCGAGCCGAGGATGCCGCGCAGCAGCGCGTGGCGCCAGCGCGCGGGCTCCTTCGCGCCCTTCTTGCTGTGCATCTTGCAGATCAGGTCATAGCGCGTCAGGTCGACCTTGGCGTCAAGCGCCAGCATCGCGCCCACGTCCTGGCCGGCATTCGGCACCTGCACGATCCGCGCCCCCGGCAGGGCCTTGGCGATCCGGGCAAGCTCGGCCTCGCCGAAGCTGTCCGGGCAGGTCACGAACCGGTCGGCACCGGCAGGGAAATTCGCGGCATAGCCGGTCAGATCGGCCAGCACGTCGAGGTGGAACACATGCACCACCAGCGCCGCCCGGCCCTGCTTTTCCCGCGCTCGCCAGCCCCGGGCACGGCCACGGGTCAGGAAGTCGACAAGCGGCGGCACTCCCGCGGGCAGATCGTCGCCGCGTTGCCGCACGTAGAAGGCCGTGTCGAACAGAGGCGACGGATTGCGCTGCAGCAGCGCACCGATCCGCAGATAATGCACCAGCGGGTCCAGCCCGGTCGCGGCGACATCTGGGTAGCGCTTCAGATACCAGGGCGCATCGAAATAGCCGCTGCTTGCGACAAGGTCGTAATACTCGGGGATGTTCTCCCGGACGTCGGCGGGCAATTCGGACATGCGTTGTCTCTCGGATCTCTAAATACCGAAACGGTGTCAACTGATACAAACAGGATGCTTTGATGCGCCGCCCGAACACGGGGGCGCACCAAAACACGGTCTCAGCCGCGAGCGGCCCCGAGCAGGCCTTTCAGATACTGGCCGTAGCCGGTCTTCTTGTAGGTCTCGGCCATGTCGGCCAGCTGCGCGCGGTCGATCCAGCCCTGCATGAAGGCGATCTCCTCGGGGCAGCCCGTCTGCAGTCCCTGACGGCTCGACAGCGTGCGCACGAAATTGCCGGCATCGAGCAGCGAACCATGCGTGCCGGTATCGAGCCAGGCATAGCCACGGCCCATCTGCTGCACGTTCAGCAGCCCCTCGGCAAGATACATCTCGAGCAGCGTCACGATTTCAAGCTCGCCGCGCGGCGAAGGCACCACCTTGCGCGCGCGCTCGGGCGCCGAACCGTCGAGGAAGTAAAGCCCGGTGACGGCATAGTTCGAGGGCGGCACCTCGGGTTTCTCGATGATCGAGCGGACCTTGCCCGACGCGTCGAAATCGACCACGCCATAGCGTTCCGGATCGGCCACGCGATAGCCGAAGACGGTGCCGCCCTCGGTCTGCGCACCTGCGGCCCCGAGGATCTCGGGCAGGCCATGGCCGAAGAAGATGTTGTCGCCCAGCACCATCGCCGAAGGCGCGCCGGCGAGGAAGTCCTCGGCCAGCAGATAGGCCTGCGCCAGCCCGTCGGGCGAGGGCTGCTCGATGTAGGTCAGGCTCAGCCCCCACTGGCTGCCGTCGCCCAGCGTGCGCTTGAACTGGTCCTGGTCCTGCGGCGTGGTGATCACCGCGATCTCGCGGATCCCGGCCAGCATCAGCACCGACAGCGGATAATAGATCATCGGCTTGTCATAGACCGGCAGAAGCTGCTTCGAGACCCCGATGGTGATCGGGTAAAGCCGCGTGCCGGAGCCCCCGGCCAGGATAATGCCCTTGCGTTTCATGCGATTGCTCCAAGTTCCATGAGAGCTGCGCGCGTCGCCGCGCGCCAGTCGGGTCGGCTCAGGCCGAAGGCGGAGAGGGTATCGCAGGCCATCCGGGAATTGGCCGGACGGCGTGCAGGCGTCGGATAGGCGCTGGTGGGGATGTCCACGATGGCACAGGACAGCCCCGCCTGGGCCATGATCTCGCGGGCGAAATCCGCCCAGGAGACGTCGGGGGCACCGGAGAAGTGATAGGTGCCGGTCTTCGTCGGATCGGCGATCAGCGCCCGGGCGATCGTCAGGCAGGCCTCGGCGATGGCACGCGCGGGGGTCGGCCCGCCGATCTGGTCGGCGACCACGGTCAGCGTCTCGCGCGTGGCGCCGAGCCGCAGCATCGTCTTCAGGAAGTTGTTGCCATGCGCCGAGAACACCCAGGAGGTGCGCAGGATCGCATGCACCCCGCCTGCGACGCGCACGCCCGCCTCGCCCGCAAGCTTCGAGCGGCCATAGGCGCCAAGCGGCGCCGTCGGGGCATCGGGGGTGAAGGGGGTCTCGCCGGCGCCGTCGAAGACGTAATCGGTCGAGATCTGCACGAAGGGAATGCCGAGCTCGGCACAGGCCGCGGCCATCGCCGCGGGGGCGGCGCCGTTCACCACGGTCGCGGCGTCCTCCTCGGCCTCGGCCTTGTCCACCGCCGTCCAGGCGGCGGCATTGATCACCGCCTCTGGCTTCAGCGCGCGGATCTGCGCCGCACAGGCCTCAGGGGTCGAAAGGTCGGCCTCGTCGCGGCCGAGAAAACGCGCCTCGGGGGCAAGCGCCTGCAATTCGGTCGCAACCTGGCCGGTCTTGCCGAAGACCAGGATCATGCCTTGACCCCCAGGCGTTCGCCGACGCCCTTGCGGCCCTGCAGCGCGCGCCACCACGGCTCGTTGTCGAGATACCATTGCACGGTGCGCGCAAGGCCTTCCTCGACGGTGACCGAAGGGCGCCAGCCGAGCTCGGTGCGGATCCGCGTCGGGTCGATCGCATAGCGCGCGTCATGGCCCGGGCGGTCGGTGACGAAGGTGATCTGGTCGGCATAGCTGCCCTGCGCCTTCGGCCGCTTCTCGTCGAGAATGGCGCAGAGCGTCCGCACCAGTTCGAGATTGGTGCGTTCGTTCTCGCCGCCGATGTTGTAGCTGCGGCCAAGCTCGCCCTTTTCCACCACCAGAAGCAGCGCGTCGGCGTGATCCTCGACGAACAGCCAGTCGCGGATGTTCGAGCCGTCGCCATAGATCGGCAGCGCCTTGCCCGCGAGGGCGTTGAGGATGATCACCGGCACCAGTTTTTCCGGGAAGTGGAACGGGCCGTAGTTGTTCGAGCAGTTGGTCAGCACCACCGGCAGGCCATAGGTCTCGTGCCAGGCCCGCACCAGATGATCGGACGAGGCCTTCGAGGCCGAATAGGGGCTGCGCGGATCGTAGGGCGTGTCCTCGGTGAACTTGATCGACGGATCCTTGGGCAGCGAGCCAAAGACCTCGTCGGTCGAGATGTGGTGGAAGCGGAAGGTCTCGGGGCGGCCCGCCTCGGTCCAGTATTTCCGAGCCGCTTCCAGCATGTTGAAGGTGCCGGTCACGTTCGTCTCGATGAAGTCGCCCGGCCCGTCGATCGAGCGGTCGACATGGCTTTCCGCCGCAAGGTGCATCACCGCATCGGGACGATGTTTGGCGAACACCCGGTCAAGGGCGGCGCGGTCGCGGATGTCGGCCTGCTCGAAGGCATAAAGCGGGCTTTGCGCCACCGAGGCCACGTTGTCGAGGCAGGCGGCATAGGTCAGCGCATCGACGTTGACCACTTCATGGCCACGCGCGACGGCAAGCCGCACCACGGCGGACCCGATGAAGCCGGCACCGCCGGTCACAAGCAGTTTCATTCTGCACTCTCCCAGGTGAAGGGGCTGTCAAAGTCGGCCAGCAGCGGCGCGACCTCGTCCTTGGCCGAAAGCACCGGTGCGGTGTCGCCAAGGCCCCAGTCGATGCCGATCGTCGGATCGTTCCAGCGGATGCCGCCGTCACAGTCGGGGGCGTAGACGTCGGTGCACTTGTACTGCACTTCACAATCCTCGGTCAGGGTGACGAAACCGTGCAGGAAGCCCTTCGGGATCAGCAGCTGGCGGCCGTTCTCGGCGCTCAGCACCTCGCCCACCCATTTGCCATAGGTCGGGCTGCCCTTGCGGATGTCGACGGCCACGTCGAAGATCTCGCCGCGGGTGCAGCGCACCAGCTTGTCCTGGGCATGCGGGGGGCGCTGATAGTGCAGCCCGCGCAGCGTGCCCTTCGTGGCCGAGAGGGAGTGGTTGTCCTGCACGAATGCAAGATCGAGGCCGACCTCGGCCATCCGCTCCGCATTCCAGGTCTCGGAAAACCAGCCCCGAGCATCGCCGAAGCGACGCGGGGTGATCACGACAACGCCGCTCAGCGCTGTTTTTTCAATCTGCATTCTCGAATTTCCGCTGGGGAATGATCGGTCGACAGCTATCCCAGCTTCGGGATTCGAGCAACCGGCAGCTGCAGACAACGCCCGAATTTCGCTGCATTGCCGCATCAATTGTGCAAATCTTCGCCGATCGCCACGGATGGATCTCCCGACCGGGATGATTGACACCCGCGGCATCGTTTTCCAGAAAGGCCTGCAGGTCAAACACGCGTGCCGATGAGCCTTCCGCCGTTCCGCCTTCTTCCCCTCGCCCGGGCCCCGCTTCTGGCGCTGCGCCTGCAGCGGCTGTGCGGCATTTTGCCCGAGGCCGCGCAGCGGGGGGCGCACTGGCTCGAGACGGCGCGGTTCTGGGGCGACGAGCCGGCCGAGCTGAAGTCCTGGGCGGCCCTCTGCCCCGATCCGCAAAGCCTGCGCCGCCTGCTGTGCCTGTTCGACCCCGCCGGTCCCGCCGCGCCCGCGCCGCTGCGCGCGCATCTGCAGGACGGCTGGCGGCGCGGCGAGCGGCCGGCCCCGTGGTTCGACCCGGCCGGCTATGACGCGCTTTCCGCCCGGCGCATCGCGCCACAGGAGGCGCCGATCCTGCATTACGCCCGCGAGGGCTGGGCCCGCGGCCTCGATCCCGATCCGCGGCGCCTCGGCCTCGGCCCGGTGCCGCCCGGGCGCACCCTGGTGCTGACCGCCCAGTCGGCGGCCGACCTGCCCGCCGTCCGCGCCCGGTTGCACGCCCCCCTCGCCGGCAGCGACTGGCTGGTGCTCGACACCAGCCCCGATCACGTCATCGCCCGCACCCTTGCCCGGGAGCAGACGGATGCCCTGCGGCAGGGCCGGCTGCGCCTGGCCCCCGCCAGCGAGGACAGCAGTGCCGACACGCTCGCCGCGCTTGTCGCGGAGAACGCGCAGGGCAGCGAACGGACCGGGCCCGATCCGCTGCTCGTGCCGCTGCCCGAGCCCCTGCCGCAGATGGCCCCCGCCGTCGCGGCACGGCCGCTGCACATCGTGCTGCTCTGCCCCGCCCCCGACCAGGCCCGCGCCTATCGCTGGGGCGATTTCCACTTTGCCGAAAGCCTCGCCGCGGCGCTGACCGCGCAGGGCGCGCGCGCCGAGATCTGCCTCACCGACGCCTGGGGGGCGCTCGCCGACCGCCCCGCGGCTCTCGCTCCCGATGCCACGCTGCTGCTGCGCGGCGTGCGCGCGGCGCCGCGCTTCGGTCCGGCGCTGCGGCTGATGTGGATGATCAGCCACCCGGGCCGGATCGCCCCCGAGGAGCTTGCGGGCTACGATCATGTCTTCGTCGCCTCGGACAGCTACACCCGCAAGCTGCGCCCGATCCTCGGGCCGCGGGTCTCGGCGTTGCTGCAATGCTCGGACCCGACGCGCTTCGCCGCCGAGGCCGCCGCGCCCCCGTCGGCCCCCGTCCCCGCCCATCCGCTGCTCTTCGTCGGCAATTCGCGCCGCGCCGAACGCTGGATCGTGACCGAGACGGTGGCACAGGGCCACGCCCCGGCGCTTTACGGCGCCGAATGGGAAAGCACGCCCTTCGCCGGGCTGGTGCGCGGCGAGACCATCCCGAACCGCGACCTCGGCGCCTGGTATCGTCGGGCGGGGATCGTGCTGAACGACCACTGGCCCGACATGGCGCAGCACGGCTTCCTGTCGAACCGGCTGTTCGACGTGGCGATGGCCGGGGGCTTCGTGATCTCCGACCGGATCGAGGGCGCCGAGATCTTCGGCGATCCGCTCGTGCAGGTCGACAGCGGGCCGGCACTCGACGCCGCGATCCGCCATTTCCTCGCCCATCCGGAGGACCGCCATCGCCGCGCCGCAGCGCTGCACGAGACCGTCCGCGACCGGCATGATTTCGCCCGGCGCGCCGCCGAAATCCTGACGCAGGTGCGACGCCTTCGCCGCCGCCCCGCACCCGGCCTTTCGCCAGATTGACAATCCACCGCTCCCGCTCCTAACTCTGGAAGCAGGTGAACAAGGCCCGGAAACACCCCGAGTTTTCGTTTTTCCGGGCACCAAGGAAGGAATCTTTCATGTCCGACAGCCTCGATCTCGGCCCCGAGTCCGGCGTCAATTCGCGCCTCGCGGTGCTGCGGCAGCTGACCCGGGAACCGGCCCCGCAACCGGCACAGGAACCGCTGGTTCCGGGCCTGTTCTTCGACACCGACCCCGAGGCCCCGACCACGGTCACCGTGACCAGCCGTCCGGGCGAGCTGCTGAAAGCCGAATTCGACATCGCCGGCAAGGCGCGCTGGCTCGGGCTGCACATCAACCTCACCGACTGCCCGCTCGACGGCAAGATGCTTCTCGGCGTGGCGATCCGCAGCAAGGCGCCGCTGTCGCAGACCTTCCGGCTGTGCCTGCGCAACGGTCGCGAGGGCGGCTTCGACGACATCTTCTTCCGCAAGACCGCGATCGCCTACACCGAGCCGAGCCTGCATCTCGACGCGCTCAGCCTGGCCGATCATCCCGGCCTCGCGGCCCCCGCGCCGTGGCGGGAACTGATCCTGTTCTTCCGCCCGGAAAACGGCGCGATCGACCTGCAGGACCTGCGCGTCTTCGCGCTCTGAGCGACACCGCCATGCTTTCCGAGCCCGGCCTCTCGGTCGTCATCCCGGTCTGGAACGACCCCGAGGGGCTGGCGCGGCTGCTGCGCCAGCTCATGGCGCTGCCGCAGGGTGTGCGGGTGATCGTCGTCGACGATGCCTCGGACGAGCCGGTCTCGGCCGAGGCGCTCGGCCTGGCCGAGCTTGCCCGGGACCCGCGCCTGAGCTGGCTGCGCAGCGGGCTGCAGCGCGGCGCCGGCCATGCGCGCAACCTCGGCCTGGCGCAGGTGCAGACCTCGCATGTTCTGTTCCTCGATTCCGACGACCTGCTGCTGCCGGCCTTCTCGGGCATGCTCGAGATGCTGCTGGCGGCAGAGACGCCCGCGTTCGACTTCTGCCTCTTTCGCCATGTCGACAGCCGGTTGCGCGCCGCGGGCCGGCCGGGACCGCTCGACACCGACCAGCTGCACTGGAACCTCGCCGGCATCCCCGAGCGGCCGGTGCTGCTGCGCCCCGAGGCGGCGGCGCGGCTCGCCCGGATCTCGGCCTATCCCTGGAACAAGGTCTATCGCACCGGCTTCCTGCGCGAGACCGGCATCCGCTGCACCGAGATCGCGGTGCACAATGACATCGAGCTGCACTGGCGCAGCTTCTTCCAGGCCCGCCGGATCCTCGCCACGGCACAGCTCTGCGCCGAGCATTTCGTGCATGAGGACGGCCGGCGGCTGACCAACCGCACCGGTGCCGAGCGCTTCGAGGTGTTTCGCGCGCTCGAGCCGGTGCAGGCCGACCTCGTGGCCGATCCGACCCGCGCCGCGCTGTTCGCCGAGGCGGTGGCCGAGTTCCACCTCGCCCTCTTCCACTGGATCGAGACCGGCCTCGATGCCGCGCTGCGCCCCGCCTTCCGCTGGAAGGCACAGGGCTTCCTGCGGGCGGGTGTCGGGCTGCCGCTCTTCACCCTGATCGCCACCCGCGACCCGGGGTTGGCCGCACGCCTCAACGATTACCTGTCGGGGAGCGCGCCATGAGAACCACCTTCATCGTCACCGCCTTCGACATCCTGCCCTATATCGACCGCTGCCTCGCCTCGGTCGCGGCCAGCACCCGCCCCGGAGACCGGGTGCTGGTGGTCGATGACGGCTCGGGCGACGGCACCGCCGGGCATCTCGAACGCAGCCTCGGCGCGCATCTCGGCGCCGCCGAGGCCGAGCTGATCGCGCTTGGCACCAACACCTTCGGCGGCGTCGGCATTGCCGCCAACACCGGGCTCTTCCACGCCCTGGCCGATCCCGCCTGCGAGGCGGTCTTCTTCGTCGACGGCGACGACTGGCTCGAGCCTGCAGGCTTTGCCGCCTGCCGCGACGCCTTCGAGACGGGCGGCGCCGAGATCCTGATCGGCAATTACCTCGAGCACGACGAGGCCACCGGCACCAGCCGCCGCCCCGCCGACCCCGCCGCCTGGGCGCGCGCCGCCACCCTGCCCAGCGGCGCAACCGAACCCGCCCGCGCCTGCGCGCTCGAGATGATCGCGGTGCCCTGGCGCAAGTTCTACCGCGCCGATTTCCTGCGCCGCGAGGGGCTGCGCTTCCCGGAAGGGGATTTCTTCTTCGAGGACAACCCCTTCCACTGGGCGGTGTGCCTGAAGGCCGGCTCGATCGCCGTTCTCGATCGGGTGCTGTGCTTTCACCGGGTGAACCGGGCCGGGCAGACGATGTCGGCCACCGGCACCGGGCTTGCGGCCTTCTTCACCCATTTCGAGACGATCCGGGCGCTCCTTGGCGACTGGGACAGCCCCCATGCCGAGGCGGCGCTGCGCTGGCTGCTGACCAACATGACCTGGCATCTCGAACGGCTGCAGCCCGAGGCCTGCTGGGTCTATGCCGATCGCGCCGCCCGGGCCCTGGCGCCGGTGCCGCAGGCACTGTGGGACCGGGTCGCGGCGCAGTTCGACGCCACCAACAGCACGCCGCAACAGGCTGCCGCCCTGCGCCGCGGCGAGATCGCCGCCACCGTCGGCTGCTGGCAGCAGGCGGCGCGCGGACGTGCGGCACAGGCCGCAGCCGAGGCGCTCGCGGCCGAGGTGGCGGCGCTGCACGCCAGGCTCGACCGTCTGGGCAGCCAGGTGTCCGGGCTGAGCGAAATCGCCCGGTTCCGCGCGCTGAGCGCCCTGCCGCACCCACCCGCGCCACCGCTTCCCGCGATCGACACGCTCTGACCGCCCCGCACGCGCGCCACCCGGCGTGCAAGGGGGCCAGCGCCCCCGGGGCCGCTCACACGTGCTGACCGCCGTTCACCTCGATCTCGGTGCCGGTGACATAGCTCGAGCCCTGGGTGCACAGGAACCAGATCACATCGGCCACTTCCGCCGGCTGGCCAAGGCGGCGCAGCGGCAGGGTCTCGACGATCTTCTCGGTGCCGGGGCTCAGGATCGAGGTCTCGATCTCGCCCGGCGCGATCGCGTTCACCCGCACGCCGAGCGGACCGAAATCATGCGCCATCTCGCGGGTCAGCGCCTTCAGCGCCGCCTTCGAGGTCGCGTAGGCGGCACCCGCGAAAGGGTGCACGCGCGAGCCCGCGATCGAGGTGACATTGACCACCGCCCCCTTTGCCGCCGAAAGCTCGTCCTTCAGCCCGCGGGCAAGCACGATCGGCGCGAAGAAGTTGACGTGGAACACCTGGCCCCAGGTGCGCAGGTCGGTCTCGATCGAATTGAGCCGGCTGCCGCCCGGCCCCTTGGGCGAGATGCCCGCGTTGTTCACCAGCGCGTCGAGCCGGCCATCCAGGCGCGCGCGGATCTCCTCGATCGCCTCGATCGTCTTCGACGGATCGGCGAGGTCGATCTGGATGTGATCCTCGCGCCCGCCGCCCCAGGGGCATTCCTCGGGAAAGGGCTGGCGCGAACAGGTGATGATCCGCCACCCCTCGCGCGCGAATCGCTTCACCGTGGCATGGCCGATCCCCCGGCTCGCCCCCGTCAGCAGCATCACCCTGCGCTCGTCCATCGTGACCTCCGTGTTTCGCCCCCGAAGGTAATCGCCCGGGCGGCATTGGCAATGCCCTTGGCAGGCCCGGCGTTTGGCCGTAACACTTCCCCGACTTTTCCCGGGGGCAGATCATGAGAAAGCAGACCATGGACCGTGACTGGATCGCCACCGCCCGGACGCTGTCCGAGGCGCTTCCCTACCTGCAGCGCTACACCGGCGCCGTGGTCGTCGTGAAGTTCGGCGGCAATGCCATGGGCGACGACGAGGCGATGGCGGAATTCGCCCGCGATGTCGTGCTGATGAAGCAGGTCGGCATGAACCCGGTCGTCGTGCATGGCGGCGGGCCGATGATCAACGAGATGCTCGCCAAGCTCGGGATCAAGTCGGACTGGGTGCGCGGCAAGCGCGTCACCGACAAGGCCACCGTCGAGGTCGTCGAGATGATCCTCTCGGGCCTCGTCAACAAGCGCATCGTGCAGGCGATCAACGATCAGGGCGGGCGCGCGGTCGGCATCTCGGGCAAGGACGACGACCTGATGGTGTGCGAGGCGGACGATCCCGAGCTCGGCTTCGTCGGCCGGCCCGTCGAGATGAACGTGCAGGTGATCCGCGACCTCTACGAGGCGGGCATCATCCCGGTCATCGCCCCGGTCGCCACCGGCGTGAACGACAACGAGACCTTCAACGTCAACGGCGACACCGCCGCGGGCGCGATCGCCGGGGCGCTGCAGGCCGATCGCCTGCTGCTGCTGACCGATGTCGCCGGCGTCAAGAACAAGTCGGGCGAGGTCATCACCCAGATGTCCCCCGACGAGGTCACCGCGCTGATCGAGGACGGCACGATCTCGGGCGGCATGATCCCCAAGGTCGAGACCGCGCTGAAGGCGGTGAAGGAGGGCGTGCGCGGCGTCGTCATTCTTGACGGCCGGGTGCCGAATGCCTGTCTGCTCGAGCTGTTCACCGAACACGGCGCGGGTTCGATGATCCGCTCGACCACGCCGCGGGTGAAACCGCGCCGGCGGTGAGCCTCGCAGACGATCTTGCAGCCGAGCGGCTTTTCGTCGCGGGCCAGCTGCACGAGGGGGAGGAGACCCTTCTCCTCCTCTCCCCGGCCGAACCCGGCTTCTGGGCCCACCTGACCGCCGGCCCGGAATGGGCCGACGGCGGCCCCGATCCGGTCGACCGCTGGTCGGCGCGGGTGATCGGGCGGATCGCCGCCGATCACGGCGGCCGCGCCCTCTTTCCCTTCGGCGGGCCGCCCCATGCGCCCTTCTACCGCTGGGCTCTGGCTTCGGGGCAGTTCTTCGCCTCGCCCGTGCATCTGCTCGTGCATCCGCAGATGGGCCTCTGGGCCAGCCTGCGCGGCGCCATCGCGCTGCCCGGCCGCGCCGCGCTGCCTGGCCCCGCGCCCCATCCCTGCACCGGCTGCGCCGCGCCCTGCGCCGCCGCCTGCCCGGCCGGCGCCCTCACCCCCACGGGGTACGACGTGCCGGGCTGCCACGGCTTCCTAGACCGCCCCGCGGGGACATCGTGCCGCAGCACCGGATGTGCCGTGCGCCGGGCTTGCCCCCTCAGCCGATCCTATGGCAGGCTGCCCGAGCAATCCGCCTGGCATATGAGGAATTTTCACGCATGACTCCAATTGGCTATCGTCGCCTGATCCTCACCCGCCACGCGAAGTCGAGCTGGGACGACCCGGACACGCCCGACATCGACCGCCCGCTGAACGCGCGCGGCCGGGCGGCGGCGCGCGAACTTGGCGACTTCCTCGCCTCGCGCGGCCTCGAACCCGAGGAGGTGCTGTGCTCGACCGCCCTGCGCACCCGCGAGACCTGGGCGGGGGTGCAGTCGGCCGTGCTCGAATCGCTGCCCGAGGTGCGCTTCATCGACGAGCTCTACCACGCCGATCCGGGCGTGCTGCTCTCGGTGCTGAAGACCGCGACCGCGCCCACCGTGATGATGATCTGCCACAACCCCGGCATCGCCGCCTTCGCCGCGCGCCTGCCCTCGCGCCCGGTCTTCGATCCCGACTTCCGCAAGTTCCCGACCTGCGCGACGGCGGTGATCGACTTCCAGATCGACCGCTGGTCGCAGGTCCACCCCGGCCGCGGCTCGCTTCTCGACTTCTTCACCCCGTCGAACCGCAAGCAATAGGGGCGCCGAAGCGCCCCTGCCATCCCCTCCCGGCCTTCCTTCATGGCTTTCGCCTTGCCGGAAATACCTCGGGGGTGAATGCGCCACAGGCGCAGAGGGGGCAGCGCCCCCTCCCTGCCCCGGGCTCAATGCCCGAGGATCTGGCTCAGGAACTGCTTCGTCCGCTCCGACTGCGGGTTGTTGAAGAAGTCGAAGGGGTTGTTCTGCTCGATGATCTGGCCGTCGGCCATGAAGATCACCCGGTTCGCCACCGCCTGCGCAAACCCCATCTCGTGGGTCACGCACAGCATCGTCATCCCCTCCTCGGCCAGCTCGATCATCGTGTCGAGCACCTCCTTGATCATCTCGGGATCAAGCGCCGAGGTCGGCTCGTCGAACAGCATGATCCGCGGCCGCATGCACAGCGAGCGCGCGATCGCCACGCGCTGCTGCTGCCCGCCCGACAGCATGCCCGGATACTTGTGCGCCTGCTCGGGGATCTTCACCTTCTCGAGGAAATGCATCGCCGTTTCCTCGGCTTCCTTCTTCGGCACCTTGCGCACCCAGATCGGCGCAAGCGTGCAGTTCTCGAGGATCGTCAGATGCGGGAACAGGTTGAAGTGCTGGAACACCATCCCCACTTCCGAGCGCACCTTGTCGATGTTCTTCAGATCCGAGGTCAGCTCGGTGCCATCGACGATGATCTTGCCCGACTGATGCTCTTCCAGCCGGTTGATGCAGCGGATCAGCGTCGACTTGCCCGAGCCCGAGGGCCCCGCGATGACGATCCGCTCGCCCCGGTTCACCGTCAGGTTCACGTCGCGCAGCACGTGGAACTGGCCGTACCACTTGTTCATGTTCTCGATCTGGATCGCCACCTCGTCCGAGACCTGCAGCTTGCTGCGGTCGACGGGGCGCTCGATGTGCGGTTCCGACATGGGGGAACTCCTTAGCGATGGTCACGCTTCAGCTTGCGCTCGAGATACATCGAGTAGCGCGACATGCTGAAGTTGAGGATGAAGAAGATGGCGCCGACGAAGATGAAGTGCTCCCAGTAGGTGCCCTTCCAGGAGATGTCGGCGCGGATCGAATCGGGGATGGATTTCAGCGGCTCGAACAGGCCCACGAAGGTGACGAGCGTGGTGTCCTTGAACATGCCGATGAAGGTCGAGACGATGCCCGGGATCGAGATCTTCAGCGCCTGCGGCAGGATCACCAGCCGCTGCGCCTTCCAGTAGTCGAGACCAAGCGCGTCGGCCGCCTCGTACTGGCCGCGCGGCAGCGCCGCGAGCCCGCCGCGGATCACCTCGGCGATATAGGCGGCCGAGAACAGCGTGACGAGGATCATCACCCGCAAGATGATGTCGAAGTTGGTGCCCGGCGGCAGGAAGTAGTTCAGCAGAAGCGAGGCCACGAACAGCAGCGTGATCAGCGGCACGCCCCGGATGAACTCGATGAACATGACCGAGAAGGTCTTGATCAGGAACATGTCCGACTGCCGGCCAAGCGCCAGCAGGATGCCGAGCGGCAGCGACATCGCGATGCCGCCCGCGCCCAGCGTGATGGCGAGCAGGAAGCCGCCGAACTGGCGCGAGGCCACGGGCTCGAGCGCGATCGGCGCGACGCGGCCGAGGATCTCGTCGACCGGGCCCGGCACGAAGATCCAGAACAGCACCGCCGCGACGACGGCGCCCAGGATCGCGAGGATCATCCCCCAATGGGCGAGGATCCGGGCCACCAGATAGCCCACGGCAAAGCCCGCGGCGATCATCACCACCGGCCAGATCGAGCCGCCCCAGAGCAGCCAGATGGCGAGCAGCGGGAACACGACCGAGAATTTCAGCATCCCCCGCGGCAGCTGGGTGAAGAGCACCGGCGCCACCGCGACGAGCATCAGCCCGAAGGTCAGCACCGGGCGCCAGAACAGCTCGGGCGGGTAGAAGCCGAAGATGAACTGCGTCCAGCGGGCATGGATCACGGCCCAGCAGGCGCCGGTTGCGCCCTCGCCCCAGCGCGCGGCGATGATCTGGCGGCATTCGGGCAGCGAGGCCGCATTCCACACGCCATGGCGGAACCAGGGGTAGAAATGGCTGGCGAGGCCCCAGATCACGGCGATCCCCGCGAGGGTGAGGATCGTGTTCAGCCAGCTCGAGAACAGGTTCTCGCGCACCCATTTCGACAGCCCCGTCTGCCGCGCCGGCGCGGGTTCGGGGGGAAGCATCGTCTTGCGGACGAAGACGGCACTGTGCGACGTGTCACTCATCTCAGCGCTCCTTCAGCCGGACCTTGTGGTTGTAGAGGTTCATCACCCCCGAGATCACCAGCGAGATCGCCAGATAGATCAGCATCATCAGCAAGATCGCCTCGAGCTCGCGGCCGGTCTGGTTCAGCGTGATGCCGCCCAGCGTGCCGCGCAAGTCCATGTAGCCAACCGCGATGGCGAGCGAGGAGTTCTTGGTCAGGTTCAGGAACTGCGAGATCAGCGGCGGCACGATCACCCGCAGCGCCTGCGGCAGGATCACCAGCCGCATCGTCTTGCCCGGCCGCAGGCCAAGGGCAAAGGCGGCCTCGGTCTGGCCCTTGGAGATGGCGAGGATGCCGGCGCGCACGATCTCGGCGATGAAGGCACCGGTATAGAGCGACAGGCCGGCCCAGAGCGCGACGAAGGCGTTCGACACATTGGTGCCGCCGGTGAAGTTGAAGCCCTTGAGCGTGGGCCCGTGCAGCTGGAAGCCAAGCGCGGCCAGCAGCAGGGCGAGCGGCCCCAGAAGGATCAGCAGGCTCTTCCACCAGGTCACCGGCCGGGCGCCGGTGGCATCCTGCACCGCGCTCGCATGGGCGAGCAGCCTGCGGTTCACCCAGATCGCGCCCGCGAGCACCAGCACGATTGCCAGCACGTTGAGCGAGACCGGCGCCAGCGCGGTGTCGATCACGCCGAGCGAGCGTTCGAAACTGACCGAGGGGATGGCGGTATAGCGGTTGGTGAAGGCGATCGAGTCGAGGATCATCGAGGCGCTCGCCTCGCCAGTTGCCGGGTTCACCTTGTAGGCGTTCGGCGCCGGGGTGATCTCGGTCAGCACCGCCATCGCGACCAGGATCCACAGCAGCACGGGGACGTTGCGGAAGGTCTCGACATAGACGGTCATCAGCCGCGCGACGAGCCAGTTCTTCGACAGCCGCAGCACGCCGACGAAGATGCCGATCACCGTCGCGGTGGCGCAGCCGAGCAGCGACACCCAGATCGTGTTCAGCAGCCCCACCAGCATCGCCCGGGCATGGGTGTCGTCGTTGGTGTAGGGGATCAGATACTGCGCGATGTCATAGCCCGCGCGGTTGTCAAGGAACCCGAAGTTGAAGTCCTTGCCGAGAACCCTGAGGTTCTGGATCGTGTTGTCGACAAGCCAGCCCGCCGCCCCCATCACCACGATCAGCGTGATGACCTGGATGGTGAGCGAGCGGTATCGGGTATCGTAGATAAGCTGACTGAGCCGGAACCCTCGGTCCGGCGCATCGGATGCGCTGGTCATGGTGTATCCCCTGTTCCTGTCCGGTGTCCGGGCTTTTGCCCGTGTGAGATGGGGTCAGGCCCCGCCGGCAGGTTACGTCTTCATGGCAGAGGGGCGCCGCGACGCGACGCCCCTTGCGGTCAGTCTATCAGCGGAACGGCGGGGCGTACATCAGCCCGCCCTGGGTCCACTGCGCGTTCAGGCCACGGGCAAGGCCGATCGGGGTCGACTCGCCGATGGTGGCGGCGAAGATCTCGCCATAGTTGCCGCCGGCCTTGATCGCCTTCACGGCCCAGTCCTTCTCGAGGCCGGTCATCGGCCCGAGGTCCCCTTCGACGCCGAGCAGGCGGTTGATTTCCGGGTTCTCGGTGCCCTTGGCCAGCTCGTCGATATTGGCCGAGGTGACGCCGTATTCTTCCGCCGCGATCAGCGCGAAGAGGGTCCAGCGCACGATATCGCCCCACTGGCTGTCGCCATGGCGCACGGCCGGCCCGAGCGGCTCCTTCGAGATGATTTCCGGAAGGATGATGTGGTTTTCCGGATCGGCATAGGCGGCACGGGTGGCGGCCAGGCCCGAGGCGTCGGTGGTGTAGGCGTCACAGGCACCCGCCAGGTACTGCTGTTCGCCTTCGGCGTTCGAATCAACCGCGATCGGCTGATAGGTCATGTTGTTCGACTTGAAATAGTCGGCGAGGTTCATCTCGGTGGTGGTGCCGGTCTGGATGCAGACCGAGGCGCCGTCGAGCTCCTTGGCGGAGGTGATGCCGCTGTCCTTGCGCACCATGAAGCCCTGACCGTCGTAGTAGTTCACGCCGGCGAAATCCATCTTCAGGTCGGTATCGCGCGAGAAGGTCCAGGTGGAGTTGCGCGCGAGCATGTCGACCTCGCCCGAGGTCAGCGCGGTGAAGCGGGTCTGACCGGTGGTCGGCACATATTTGACCTTCGACGGGTCGCCCAGGACGGCGGCCGCGACAGCCTTGCACAGCGCCACGTCAAAGCCCGACCAGTTGCCGTTGGCATCGGGAGCGGCGAAGCCCACGAGGCCGGTGTTCACGCCGCAGTTCAGCACGCCGCGGGCCTTGACGTCCTCGAGCGTGGTCGCCGAAGCGAAGCCCGCGGTCAGACCGGCCGCAACCAGCGTGCCGAAGAATACCGATTTCTTCATGTGTACCTCTTCCTGAGTTTCCGCCAGCGGACGGCGGCAAAAGTGCCCCTGTGGGGTCTGGAACGTTATTTGGGGGTCGCCCCCAGTGACCAAGTCTGGTCCGAACGATCAAAAAAGGTCAAGAGGAGTTGAACGACGCCGCAACGTCGCTCGCCCAAAATGCAGGCACATGACTGAAAGGTGGGCGTAACGCACCTGCCAGCGGCGGCACGCTTCAAAGCGCGTGACGCATCCGCCAGAATCGCTCGGCATCAAGTAGCGCGTCGCGCTTGCGTCCGGCGTGCTCTGCCGCCTCGTCATCGACGCCCCATTGCTCGGCCTGCCAGTCCTCGTCGAGCTGGGCAAGCGTCCAGGCCTCGTCCGCGGTCAGCCGTCCCTCGGCCACGGCAAGCCCCAGAACCAGCGAGCCGGTGATGCCGACGAGGTCATGCAACGCCGCCAGCTGCCATTCGTCCATCGCCGCGACGCGGGCACCAAGGGCGGCCAGCGCCGCCTCGGGCTGCGCCACCGGCACCACGCCCCGGGTCACCGCAAGCCGCGCGCCAAGCGCCGCCTCGGCCCAGTCGAGAAGCGGGTCCCAATGCTCGGATTGCCGCGCCACCAGCTCGCGCGGGGCCTCGGCGCGATAGCACAGAAGGTCGGTGCCACCATAGTCGGCGATCAGCGCCGCGACCTCGGCATGCTGGCTGCGCACCTTGTCGATCGCGGCATTGGCGCCGCGGGTGACCGGCATCGTTGCCGGGTCGATCTTTTCGTCCTGCGCCTGCCATTCGCGCGCGATCGCCTCGGCCAGCGCCCGGCTCGGCACGACGAGCGGCGCCTTCGCGGGCGTCTTCACATGCCGGCCGTCAAGGGTGACGGCAAAGCCGCCCGGCGCCTCGGCGACCTCGGCCGATGTCCAGAACCGTTTCGGTGCCCAGCCACTCATGCGCATCCTCCCAGAAGCTCGTCCACCGCCGCCTCGAGCGCGGCGAAATCCCCGACCAGCCGGTCGGCTCCGGCGGCCACAAGATCCTCGGCCGGGTGATAGCCCCAGCGCACGCCGATGGTGGCCACGCCCGCGGCGCGCCCCATCTCGATGTCATAGGTGGTGTCGCCGATCATCACCGCCTCGGCCGGATCGGCACCGGCATCGGCGAGCGCCGTCAGCACCATCGACGGATGCGGCTTCGAGGGGTGATCGTCCGCCACCTGCCGGGTGAAGAAGGTGCCGGCAAGCCCGTGATGCGCCAGCAGCGCGTCAAGCCCTCGCCGCGACTTGCCCGTCGCCACGCCCAGCAGCAGGTCTTCGCGCCCGGACAGCCGGTCAAGCGTCTCGGCCGCGCCGGCAAACAGCGGCGCCGGCTGCGCGATGCGGCGGTCCTGATAGCTTTTCTTGTAGAACTCGACGATCTCGGCGCGCGTCGCCGCGGGCAGCTCGGGCACCAGCCGCGCCACCGCCTCGGGCAGCGACAGCCCGACGATCGACAGCGTCGCGGCGCGCGAGGGCACCGGCAGGCCAAGTTGCGAGAAGCCCCAGTCCATCGAGGCGCAGATCTGCGCCGCGCTGTCCGAGAGCGTGCCGTCGACGTCGAAGATGACGAGCTTCATTCAAGCTCCTCGAACGGGTCGGCGGGCACGTCGTTCTCGTACCAGCCGAGCGTCTTCCAGGTGCGCTTCATATGATCGGGCAAGGGCGCGACCACGGTGATGCGCTTCTTGGTGATCGGGTGGTCGAAGCTGATCTGGCGCGCGTGCAGGTGCAGCTTGCGCGAGATCTCGCCGCCGAGCTGTGCGCCCCAGCCGTCGCCCAGGTTCTCCTGCCCCGAGCCGCCATATTTGCCGTCGCCGATGATCGGATGGCCCATCTCGGCCATATGCGCGCGCAGCTGGTGGGTGCGGCCGGTGATCGGCACCAGCGCGACCCAGCTCACCCGCGTGCCGAGCGAATCGAGCACGGCATAATCGGTGGTGGCGCGTTTCGCCCCCTCGGTCGCGTCGACCTTCGAGGGGTGGATGCAGATCATCTTCTCGCCCTCGCCGCCGCGGCCATGACCCGGCGCCTTGACGAGGCCATAGCGCACCGTGCCCATCTTCGGGTTCGGCACGCCGGCGACCGCCGCCCAATAGATCTTGCGCGTGGTCTTCAGCCGGAAGGCCTCGGACAGATGCCGCGCGATGCGGTCGGTGCGCGCGATCAGCAGCACGCCCGAGGTGTCCTTGTCGAGCCGGTGCACCATCTTCGGCCGGTCCTTGTAGCCGAAGCGCAGCGCATCGAGCAGACCGTCGACATGCCGGTCGCCCTGCCCCGAGCCGCCCTGCGAGGGCAGCCCCGGCGGCTTGTTCAGCGCGATGATGTGCTCGTCTTTCCACAGCACGCAGGACTGGATCATCTCGGCGTCGGCATCCGAGATCTGCAGCCCCTCGCGGCGCTCGTCGGCGCGGCGCAGCAGCGCGGCGGCGTCGGGCAGCGGCGGCACCCGCACTTCCTGCCCCGGCGCGACGCGGCTGTTCGCCTTGACCCGCCCGCCATCGACGCGCAGCTCGCCCTTGCGGCACATCTTCTCGATCGCACCCTGCGTCAGCTGCGGGAAGTGCTTCTTCAGCCAGCGGTCGAGGCGGCTTTCGCCCTCGGCCTCGGTCACCCGGATCGTCTGCACAGCGCTCATGCCAATACCCATCTCATCAGATGCACCCCGAAGATCAGACCGGCCAGCGCCGCGCCCACGGAGGCAAACACGTAAAAGGCCGCATGGCCCACATCGCCCCGCTCGATCAGCGTCCAGGCCTCGAGCGAGAAGGAGGAGAAGGTGGTGAAGCCACCGAGAATGCCCGTCGCGAGAAAGGCGTTCCAGTGCGTCAATTCCTTCTGCCCCAGAAAGGTCACCAGCGCCCCCATGACGAAGGAGCCGAGGATGTTCACGAAGATCACCCCGAGCGGAATCGTCTGCGGACCGAACGAACGCAGGATCGCCACGCCCGAGAGGTAGCGCGCCGAGGCGCCGAGGGCCCCTCCGAGCGCGACCTGGAAAACGGTGGACAGCATCGGTCTCTCCTTTGCCGCCCTCAAAGCCTCCGGGGGGCGGAATGTCAAGTTTTGCGCTTGTCGCGCAGCTTCGCGAACCAGTCGACGCGCTTCTTCAGCTCGCGCTCGAAGCCGCGCTCGACCGGTGCATAGAAGATCGGCCGCTTCATCGTCTCGGGGAAGTAGTTCTGCCCCGAGAAGCCGTCCTCGGCGTCGTGGTCGTATTGATAGCCGGCGCCGAAGCCCTGTTCTTCCATCAGCCGCGTCGGCGCGTTCAGGATGTGGCGCGGCGGCGGTTCCGAACCCGTCTTCTTCGCTGCCGCCCGCGCCGCCTTGTAGGCGATGTAGCCGGCGTTCGATTTCGGTGCGAGCGCAAGATAGATCACCGCCTGGGCAAGCGCGAGCTCGCCCTCGGGCGAGCCGAGACGCTCGTAGGTCTCCCAGGCGTGCAGGCACACGGTCTGCGCCTGCGGATCGGCCAGGGCGATATCCTCGACCGCCATTCGCACCAGCCGCCGGGCAAGATAGCGCGGGTCCTCGCCGCCCTCGAGCATCCGCGCATACCAGTAGAGCGCCGCATCGGGATCGGACCCCCGCACCGATTTGTGCAGCGCCGAGATCAGGTTGTAATGCTCGTCGCCCGACTTGTCGTATTTCGCCGCCCGCCGCATCAGCCGCGCCGACAGCGCCTCGGTGTCAAGCGGCGCCGCGACCTTCCAGGCCATCACCTGCTCGATCAGGTTCAACAGCGCCCGCCCGTCGCCATCGGCCATCTCGAGCAGCGCCTCGCGCGCCGGCGCCTTGAGCGGCAGCGCCCGGTCAAGCGCCTTCTCGGCGCGCTGCGCGAGGCGCTCGAGGCTTGCCAGGCTCAGCCGCTCGAGGATCAGCACCTGCGCACGCGACAGCACGGCGGCGTTCAGCTCGAAGCTCGGGTTCTCGGTGGTGGCCCCCACAAGAAGGATGGTGCCATCCTCCATGTAGGGCAGGAAACTGTCCTGCTGCGCCTTGTTGAAACGGTGGATCTCGTCGACGAAGAGCAGCGTGCCCTTGCCCTGCGAGAAGCGCAGCTTCGCCGCCTCGAACACCTTGCGCAGCTCCGGCACGCCGGTGAAGATCGCCGAGATCTGCACGAAGGCGCGGTCGGTTTCGGACGCCAGAAGCCGGGCGATCGTCGTCTTGCCGACGCCGGGCGGGCCCCACAGGATGATCGACGAGAGCGAGCCTGCCGCCAGCATCGCGCCCAGGGGCGCCTCGGGGCCAAGCACATGTTCCTGCCCGATCACCTCGGCAAGGTGTTGCGGGCGGATCCGGTCCGCGAGCGGGCGCGGCGCCTCGTGCGCGGGCTCCCGGGTGGGGCTGTCGAAAAGGTCGGACATGGTAGCCCACAGTATCGCCCCGGCGCCCGGGACGGAAGGGGCAGATCGGAGCGGGCCCGAAGGCCCGCCCCCGCATCGGCAGGCTCAGTGCATCTTGCCGCTCAGGTCGATCGAGACGCACTGGTAATCGCCGTCGTCGATGAACATCGGCCGGCCGATCGCCTCGGCGGCCAGGCCGCAACGCCCGTACCAGCGCGGCCAGTTCGCCGCGGTGAGCGCGATGAGCCGTGTCGCGCCGAGTTCACGCGCCGCGCTGGTCATCGTTTCCGCAAGGCGGAAGTGCACCTTGCGGCGCAGGCTCTGCGGGATGTCGTGCGAGACGAACACCCGCGTGCTCTCCCAGATCTGCGGCGAGACGGGCGCCTCGTCGAAGAGCAGGTCGGACGGGATCGAGCCGCCGAGCAGCCCCTTCTGCGCGTCGCGGATCATGTAGGAATAGATGCCGCAGCGCGCCGTGGTCGGCGTCAGGCGCATTCCGGCCAGCACATGGCCGAAGTCGTGGATCGCGATCCAGCGGCTTTGCGGCGTGTCATACTGGTCGAACTCCATGCCCATTTCCTCGGGCAGGTCCCAGTTCTTCTGGACGATGAAGCTCTGCCGACGCGCGCGAAACAGGTTCGCAAAAAGCTCGCCATAGTTGTGCATGTTGGCAAAGGACAGGGTAGTGGTCTGCATGGTCTTTCTCCGGGTTGGCAGCTATGCCCGGGGCGGACCGTTGCAAAGGGACCTACAGCAGCCGGTACTCCTTCGCTCTCTGGATGGTTTCGGCGGTCGTGCGCGCCATCAGCCGTTCCCGAGCAGACAGGAGACGGGCCTTGAGCGCGCTTTCCGAGATTCCGAGTTTTGCAGCGGCAGCGGCATGTCGGTCCCCTGCAGCGATGCACCGCAGGGCCTCGATCTGAGCCTTCGTCAGGCTCTCCGGCGGCTGTGTAATGTCATGCAGTCGCCGGATCTGGTGCGAGATCGCGACAATCTCGTCATCGGTGAATTCCCGGTCGCGGCGGGTGAAGCTCGCGATGGTGCGCGAGCTGATCGGCCCGCAGGACACGGTCAGCCCGTAGTTCAGGCCGAATTTCCGCGCCTCGCCGAGAATGTTGAACGGATCGGGAAGGGTGAACTCGCTCCAGCGCGAGGCGCCCTCCGCCGAGAAGCCCCAGGCGATGGTCGGATCGCGCAGGGCATAGGCTTCACGCGTGTAATGGTCGCTCCAGGCCTCGGGATAGGTCTGGAACTGCATCACCGGGGCGGCGAAACGGATATGCAGGCCGATGAAATAGCCGTCCGGTGCAAGACGGCCAAGCTCGGCAAGGCATTTGTTGATGTCGGCGTGAATGGACATGTCTTTTTAGACAGGTGCGCGCCGGAAGAATCAACTGTGAATTGTATCCAGCCGATCAACTTTGATGCGACGTTGCGGCAGGTAACGTGATCAGACGGAAACAAAAATCTGTCCCCGGAAATGAAAAATCCCGCCCGAAGGGGCGGGATTTCCAACTCTCCCTTGCGGGACAGGATCAGTCTTCGGCGGCCTCTTCAGCCTCGAGGCGGGCCTTGTCGGCGGCGCCCTTGGCCGAGTGGTCACGGTCGACGAATTCGATGATCGCCATCGGCGCCATGTCGCCATAGCGGAAACCGGCCTTCAGGACGCGGGTGTAGCCACCCTGACGGTCCTTGTAGCGGGCGGCGAGAACGTCGAACAGCTTCACGACGTCCTTGTCTTCCTTCAGCATGGCAGCAACCTGGCGGCGGGCGTGCAGGTCACCGCGCTTGGCGAGGGTGATCAGCTTCTCGACGACCGGGCGCAGTTCCTTCGCCTTCGGCAGGGTGGTCTTGATCTGCTCGTGCTCGATCAGCGAGCCGGCCATGTTGGCGAACAGCGCCTTGCGGTGTTCGTGGGTGCGGTTCAGACGGCGATAGCCGCGGGCGTGACGCATGGGTCTTCTCCGAAATTGCGTTTTGCTTTGTGTTGCGCCGCCTGCGTTGGACGGTGCGTCGTTGGGGCATCATGCCCATTCGGGTCGTCGACGCTCCACCGGAGCCTCTCCTTCCCTCATTCCCCGGCAGCCCGGGCATTGATTGGGGGGCGTGTACTCCACGCCCCCCGAAAGTGTCAAGCGAGGGCGCTCAGAACTGGTCTTCGAAGCGCTTCGCCAGATCCTCGATGTTCTCCGGCGGCCAGTCCTCGACTTCCATGCCGAGGTGCAGGCCCATGCCCGAGAGCACTTCCTTGATCTCGTTCAGCGACTTGCGGCCGAAGTTCGGGGTGCGGAGCATCTCGGCTTCGGTCTTCTGGATCAGGTCGCCGATGTAGACGATGTTGTCGTTCTTCAGGCAGTTGGCCGAACGCACCGACAGTTCCAGCTCGTCCACCTTCTTGAGGAGGAGCGGGTTGAACTCGAGGCCGTCTTCCGCGTCCTGCTTCGAAGCCGATTCCGGTTCCTCGAAGTTGACGAAGATGCTCAGCTGGTCCTGCAGGATGCGCGCGGCATAGGCCACGGCGTCCTCGGGGGTCAGCGCACCGTTCGTCTCGATCTTCATCGTCAGCTTGTCGTAGTCGAGCACCTGGCCCTCGCGGGTCGGCTGGACTTCGTAGGCCACCTTCTTCACCGGCGAATAGATCGCGTCGATGGCGATCAGGCCGATCGGCGCATCTTCCGGCTTGTTCTTGTCCGCCGCGACATACCCCTTGCCGGTGTTCACGGTGAGTTCCATGAACAGGTCGGCGCCGTCGTCGAGGTGGCAGATCACGTGATCCTTGTTCAGGACCTCGATGCCGGCCGATTCAGAGATGTCGCCGCCGGTGACCACGCCCGGCCCCTTGGCCGAGATCGACAGGCGCTTCGGCCCCTCGACGTCCATCTTGAGCGACACGCCCTTCAGGTTCAGGATGATGTCGGTGACGTCCTCGCGCACGCCGGCGACGGAGGAGAACTCGTGCAGCACGTTGTCGATCTGCACCGAGGTGATCGCCGCACCCTGCAGCGACGACATCAGCACGCGACGCAGCGCGTTGCCGAGCGTGAGACCGAAGCCGCGCTCCAGCGGTTCGGCAATCACCGTCGCCTGACGCTGCGGGTCGTTGCCCGGCTTGACTTCAAGCTGCGTCGGCTTGATGAGCTCGGCCCAATTCTTGTGGATCATGCGTTCTGCCTCCATACCTGTCCCGTGCCCATGTCCGTAAGCGCGGAACGCCCGAGGTTAAAAACGTAAGCGACCGGGCCGCGCGGGGATCCCCCGCACGGCCCGATCGGTAATAATCAGATCAGACGCGGCGACGCTTCGGCGGGCGGCAGCCGTTGTGCGCGATCGGGGTCACGTCACGGATCGAGGTGATCGTGAGGCCGACGGCGGCCAGCGCGCGCAGCGCCGACTCACGGCCCGAACCGGGGCCCTGCACTTCGACGTCGACGGTCTTGAGGCCGTGCTCCTGCGCCTTCTTGGCGGCGTCTTCGGCAGCCATCTGGGCGGCGTAGGGGGTCGACTTACGCGAACCCTTGAAGCCCATGGTGCCCGAGGACGACCACGAGATGGCGTTGCCCTGCACGTCCGAGATCAGGATCTTGGTGTTGTTGAACGAGGAGTTCACGTGAACAACGCCAGCA
Organism: Paenirhodobacter hankyongi; assembly: GCF_003664585.1. Classification (GTDB taxonomy): domain Bacteria; phylum Pseudomonadota; class Alphaproteobacteria; order Rhodobacterales; family Rhodobacteraceae; genus Rhodobacter; species Rhodobacter hankyongi. The sequence continues at coordinate 7,620 of NZ_RCHI01000004.1, read as the reverse complement.
GCGATGTTCTTGCGCTCTTTGCGCTTAACGCGGGTCTTGTCGCGAGCCATTGTCTCAGCCTCCCCTTACTTCTTCTTGCCGGCGATCGGCTTGGCCGGGCCCTTGCGGGTACGAGCGTTGGTGTGGGTGCGCTGGCCGCGAACCGGAAGGTTCTTGCGGTGACGCAGGCCGCGGTAGCAGCCGAGGTCCATCAGACGTTTGATGTTCATCGACACTTCACGGCGCAGGTCGCCCTCGACCGTGAGGTTGGCGTCGATGTATTCGCGGATGGCGAGCACTTCGGCGTCGGTCAGATCGTTCACGCGGCGGGTCGGATCGATGCCGACGGCCTCGACGATCTGCGTGGCGAACATCGGGCCGATGCCGTGGATGTACTGAAGAGCGATCGGGACGCGTTTCCCGGTCGGAATGTTGACGCCAGCAATACGTGCCAAAGCGTGGATCCCTTCGTTGCGGTTCCGTAGCCCCAGAACCTTTTTTCACAACAAGGCCCGAAACCTCTTGCTCCGGGCCCCTCACCTGAAGACTCAGGCGATTCTCTTGCGAGACGCCGTGACCTAGAGGCTTTTGCCCACAGGGTCAAGCGTCAAGATGTCACTCGGCCTTGCCGTCGAGGATCGCGGCCACGGCCGAGGCCACCGCGTCGATCTCGGCCAGCCCGTCGACGGTGAAGAGCTTGCGCGCGTGGTAGTAGTACCCGATCAGCGGCGAGGTCTTCTTGTAATATTCCATCAGCCGGGTCTTGAGGCTGTCCTCGTTGTCGTCGGCGCGCCGCTTCATGTCGTGGCTGCCGCAGACGTCGCACACACCCGCAACCTTCGTCGGCTTGGTCTCGTCGTGATAGACCTCGCCGCAATTGCCGCAGGTGTAGCGGCCGGTGATGCGGGCAACGAGCGCGGCGTCGTCGACGCGCATCTCGATCACCGCATCAAGCGTCTGGCCGTTCTTCGCCAGCAGCTCGCCAAGCGCATCGGCCTGGGCCAGCGTGCGCGGGAAGCCGTCGAAGATGAAGCCCGAGGCCTTCACCGTGTTCAGCTTCTCCTCGATCAGGCCGATGACGATCTCGTCCGTCACCAGCTGACCGCGGTCCATCACCTCGGCGACGCGGCGGCCCATCTCGGTGCCCGAGGTCTTGGCCTCGCGCAGCATGTCGCCGGTCGACAGCTGCACCATGCCGCGCTCTTCCACCAGCTTGCGGGCCTGCGTGCCCTTGCCTGCGCCGGGCGGCCCCAGCAGGATGATGTTGGTCATGTCACTTCCCCCGGTAGATCAGCGGCGTGCGGGCGCCTTGCGGCCCGACTTCTTCTTGCCGCGCAGTTGCGAACGTTCGATCAGCCCCTCGTACTGGTGCGCGAGCAGATGCGACTGAACCTGGTTGATCGTGTCCATCGTCACCGAGACCACGATCAGCACCGAGGTGCCGCCGAAGTAGAACGGGATCGACAGTTGCGAGCGCAGGATCTCGGGCAGGAGGCAGACGGCGGCGAGATAGGCCGAGCCGATCACCAGCACGCGCGCCACGACGTAATCGAGATATTCCTCGGTCTTCTTGCCGGGGCGGATGCCCGGAACGAAGCCGCCCTGATTCTTCAGGTTGTCGGCGACCTCGTCCGATTTGAACGCCACGTTCGCGGTGTAGAAATAGGCGAAGAAGACGATCATCGCGGTGAAGAACGCGAGATAGAGCGGCTGGCCGGGGCCGAAATAGGCGAGGATGGTCGACATGATCGGGCCGGTCTGGCTGCCCGAGAAGGTCGAGATCGTGGTCGGCAGAAGCAGCAGCGACGAGGCGAAGATCGCCGGGATCACGCCCGCCGGGTTCACCTTGATCGGCAGGTGCGACGAGCCGCCGTCATAGATCTTCATGCCCACCTGACGGCGGGGATACTGGATATGGATCTTGCGCAGGGCGCGTTCCATGAACACCACGAAGGCGATCACCGCGACCACCATCACGATCACGCCGAGGATCACCGGGGTCGAGACGGCGCCGGTGCGGCCCTGTTCGAGAAAGCTCGCGAGCGCATGCGGAATGTTCGCGACGATGCCGACGAAGATGATCAGCGAGACGCCGTTGCCGATGCCGCGCGAGGTGATCTGCTCGCCCAGCCACATCAGGAACATCGTGCCGCCGACGAGGGTGATGACCACCGAGGCGAGGAAGAAGATGCCCGGGGTGTGGGCAAGGTCGCCCTTCTCGAGACTGACGGCCAGGCCCCAGGCCTGGAAGGTCGCAAGGCCCACGGTCGCATAGCGGGTGATCTGGTTGATCTTCTTGCGGCCCTGCTCGCCTTCCTTCTTCATCTGCTCGAGCGACGGCACCAGGGCGGTCAGCAGCTGCACGATGATCGAGGCCGAGATATAGGGCATGATGCCGAGCGCGAAGACGCCCATGCGGCCAAGCGCGCCGCCGGTGAACATCGACAGCATGCCGCCGATGCCCGAGCCCGCCTTGTCCATGAACTCGCGCAGCGCGTTCGCATCAATGCCGGGCACCGGGATGTAGGTGCCGAGCCGGTAGATGATGAGGAGGCCGATGGTAAAGTAGATGCGCTGCCGCAGCTCGGTGGCCTTGCCGAGGGCCTCCCAGCTGAGGTTCGCCGCCATTTGCTCTGCAGCAGAAGCCATATGCAGTCTCTTTCATGCGAGAGGCGCCGCGCGACCGTCTCCCGGTCGGCGGCGCCTGGAAAACTGTTGCCTTATGTAAGCGGGCCACAGCCCGCCGACAACCGATTATTCGGCAGCGGCAACGGTCAGCTTGCCACCGGCCTTCTCGACGGCTTCGATCGCCGGCTTCGAGGCACCGGTCACGGTCAGCGTGACCTTCGAGGTGATCTCGCCCTTGGCGAGAACGCGGATGCCGTCGAGCTTGCGACGCACGAGGCCCGACGCGACCAGCACGTCCTCGGTGATCTCGACCGAGGCGTCGATCTTGCCTTCCGCGATGAACTTCTCGATCAGGCCGAGGTTGACGACGGCGAAGTCGAGGCGGTTCGGCTTGGTGAAGCCGCGCTTCGGCAGACGCCGGTAGAGCGGCATCTGGCCGCCTTCGTAGCCGCCGATGGCGACGCCCGAACGCGATTTCTGGCCCTTGATACCACGGCCGGCGGTCTTGCCCTTGCCCGAGCCCGGGCCGCGCGCAACGCGCTTGGATTTCTTGGCGGCGCCCGCGTTGTCGCGGAGTTCGTTGAGTTTCATGTCGCTTCTCCTGTGCCGGAAACCCCCTCGCAAGCGACAGAAGAGGGCACACGGCGTTTCTTGGTGAGTCTGGCCCCCAAGGGGCCACCGGGGGCGTATAGCGGGCTTGCCCCCTTCGGGTCAAGCCGCAGATACGGGAAGCGCCCTAGCCGCCCGAGCCGCTGAGCGACGTGCCGAAGCCGCCGGTCGACTTCACCGTCGACTTGTTGCTCCACCCGCTTGCGGGCTTCGACGAGAGCGGCGCCTTGTCGAAGGTCGTCGCGGGCTTGTTGAAGGTCGAGGCCGGCACCGTGGCCGAGCCGCGGTTGTTGCCGAAGACCTGCCCGCCCGGGGTGGCAAAGCCGCCGCCGCGCTGCGGATAGAGCGGCTGCGACATCAGCCCGCCGCCGCCCGACAGCATCTTGCCGAGCAGGAAACCGGTCAGCAGCGGCATGAAGATGCTGCCGCCGCCACCATTCGGGTTCACCTGCGCCTCGCAATTGCCGACGCCGTGCTGTTCCTCGCAGGCGGTCATCGCGTCATAGCGCGGCGCCGAGTCCATGTTCGTCTGCACCGCCTGCGCGTAGGCGGTGGTGCAGTCGTCCTCGGTCATCGTCGCGCCGGGCTTCGCCGTTTCCGCCAGGCAGGATTTCAGGTCCGGGAAGGCCGTCGCCTCTTCCGTCTGCGGCTTGCAGGCTGCCAGCGCGAAGGCCGAGGCCCCGATCAGCCCGATGGTCAGCGGGCGCATCGCCCGGGATCGTTTCATCTGTCAGCCCTCGATGTAATGCGGCACGAACTGGCTCAGGTTCTGGGTAATCAGCCCGGCATCCTCGCGCAACCCCATGCCGGTGCAGCGCTCGCCCACCACCCAGGCGCCGATCACCGGGCGTTTTCCGTCGAAGACCGGCAACGGATGATAGGCCTGGCGGATCTTCGGCCAGGCATCATAGTCGCGCTCCGCCGAGGCGGCGATCTCCTGCCCGAAACTGTCGAGGATGCGCAGCGACGCCCCCTCGCGCGAGAAGAGCGGCTTGATCACCACGCCGTCCGGGAAATCGCCCGGCTCGTCCTCGAACACGGCGGGCAGCAGGTTCGGGTGGCCGGGGTTGAAGCGCCACAGCATCGGCAGGATCGCCTTGTTCGACACAAGCGCCTTCCACGGCGGCTCGAGGAAGGTGCAGCCGCTGCCGGCGAGGTGCTCCGCGAAGGGTTCGCGCAGCAGGTTCTCCCAGGGGTAGAGCTTGAAGAGGTAGCGCACCGGCCAGCCCTCGGCATCGGCAAAGCGGCCCTCGGGGGTGATCCCGAGCCTGTCGAGCGTCAGATAGACCGGGTTGATCCCCGCCTCCTTCGCCGCCCAGGCGAGCGTCTCGACGGTGCCGTAATCCTCGCTGTTGTCGGCGACCGAGGTGAACCACACCGTCGGGGCGCCCGGAAAGATCTCGGCAAAGCGGGCGACCAGCGCCTCCCAGGTGCCGTTGAACTGGTCGGCCCCGTCCGGCAGCACGCCGGCGCCGATCTGGTCCTCGAGCCAGCGCCACTGGAACGAGGTGCTCTCGAACAGCGAGGTCGGCGTGTCGGCGTTATATTCCAGAAGCTTCGCCGGGCCCGTGCCGTCATAGGCAAGGTCCATCCGGCCATAGAGCGCGGGATCGCCGTCGCGCCAGCTTTGCGCGACATAGTCCCAGTGCTCGCGCGGCAGGCCCATCCGCCCCATCAGCTCCTCGGAGGCGAGGATGCGCCCCACCGCATCAAGGCACAGCGCGTGCAGCTCGGTCACCGGGTCCTCGATCTCCTCCTCGATCTCGCGCAGCGAGAAACGATAGGCGCGGGCCTCGTTCCAATAGGGTTCGCCATACATCGTATGGAAGTCGAACCCCGCCTCTTCGGCGATCTCGCGCCAGGTCGCGCGCGGGGGCAGGTGGCGGATTTCCACGTCGTTTCCTTTTTCCGTTCCGGCGCCAAGATGGGGAGCCGGCGTCCGGATTGCCAGTGCCCACGGCTCACCGAAGTGTCATATCATCCCCCGTCCCCACAAGCCGCCTTTGCCAGTTGCCCGATGACGTTTCCGGATGATCCATGCGCCGGTGCATCCCCCGGCTTTCCGGTCTGGCAAGGGCGGCGGTGGCTCCGGTCCGGGCATGGAACAGCATCCCCGACAACTCCCGGGCAAACAGCGCGCTGCGCGCATCCGCGGCGCGCGGGGCGGACTGCAACTCGTCTTCGAGCGCCGCGGTCAGATCGAGCGTCTCGGTCAGCGTCCGGGCGGTGCGAAAGCCGTTGCGACCGATCGGCAGGACCTCGGCCTGAAGCGCCTGCAGCAGCGGCCGCACCGCCTCGATCCGGCGCCCCGACAGGGGCTCGCGCACCCGCGCCCCCCCGCCCCGGCGCCAGCGCCCGGGCCGAACGCGCCGCCCCGGCCCCGGCCCAGCGGCCCGAGGCGAGCGTCCAGGCGGCATTGACCGCCCCCGCCCCCGACGAGGCCCCGACCAGCATCTCGCGCGAGGCGGCATCGCCCGCCACCCAAAGCCCCGGCACCGACGAGGCGCAGTCCGGTCCTTTGACGACGATCCCGCCCGAACCGCGCACCGAGCCTTCGAACATCGGCTCGACCTCGAATTTCTGGGTGAACGGGTCCACGCCAAGCCGGTCGAACTGGGTAAACAGATTGGGCTGCCCGGCCCGCAGGAACGGGCGGTTCGCCTCGGGCACCTGGGTGAACTGGCAAAAGACCGGTTCGTGCCCGAAGAGCGGGGCCGCCGCGGTGCCCATGACACCATAGGGCGAGGACCAGCCGAGATGCACCTGATGCCCGGCCGCATCGAAGAACGCCGCCTGCAGCAGATAGCCGTTCTTGTCGACCGACCCGCCCTTCGGCACGATGCCGTAGTAGTTCGAGAATTCCATCCCCGACCACTCGGCGCCGAGCTCTGCCGCCATCAGCAGCGCGTCACCGGTATTGACGCTGGAGCCGATGCAGCCGCTGCGCAGCGCCGACCCGCCGGCCGCCAGCACCACCGCGCGGGCATCGATCCGCCAGCGCTGGTCCTTCTGCCGCAGCACCCCCTCGGCCCCGGCGCAGCGCCCCGCCGCATCCATCAGCAGCGAGACCGCCGGCGCATGATCGAGGATGGTGACCCCCGCCCGCAGCACGAGTCGGCGCATCTCGCGCAGATAGACCGGCCCCTGCACCACCACCTGCCCGCCGCGCCCGCTGCGATAGGTCGGATCGCCGACATAGCCGCGGCTCTCGGCAAAGCCCGGCCAGCTTGCCCATGTCTCCGCAAGAACGCGCTCCATCCAGGTCTCGTCGGCAAGCCCGCAGGCATCGACGGCCTTTGCCGCCATCGCCGCGGCGCGCCCCTCCGGCGCCACCCACCAATGGCCGATGGTCGCCGCCGCGCCGACGCCCGACGCCCCGCACCAGCCCTTGTCGACGAGGATCACCTTGGCGCCCTGCTCGCGCGCGGCCAGCGCGGCCCAGGTGCCGGCCGGGCCGCCGCCGATCACGAGGACATCCGCCGCAAGCTGCAGCTCCGGGCTGGAATGTCGGGATCCGTCAGCCATGATGGGCCTCCTTCCGGGGCTGTGCACCCGGTCGCCCGCCCGCGGGGGACACCCCGGCGGCCGCGTCCGGCCGCTGCGAGAGCGCGAGCGCCTCGTCGAAACTTCTGGGCGGCCGACGGCCCTTGCCCCAGCCAAGCCGCGCCCGATAGCTGCCGAGAAGCTGACGCTCCGCCAGCTCCGCCTCGGACGGCGTCGGGGCCGGGCGCCGTTCGGCCGCCACATAGAGCGCATCGGTCGGGCAATGCGCCTCGCACAGGAAGCAGGTCTGGCAATCCGCCTTGCGGGCGATCACCGGCAGCCCGTCGTCGGCCCGGTCGAACACATCCATCGGGCAGACCCCGAAGCACAGGTCACAGCGCACGCAACGGCTGGGGGACACAAGCTCGATCATGCCACGACCTCCGCAGGCGTTTCGGCCAGCGCCGCCAGAAGATGCCCGCGCAGATGCGAGAACGCCTCGGTGTCGCGGCTGCGTGGCCGCGGCAGGGAGACCTCGACCACCTCGTGCACATGGCCGGGGCCGGGCCGCATGACGACCAGCTGATCGCGCGACAGAAGCGGCGCTTCAAGATCACGAAGGACAGCGAGCACGCCTGCCCGGATCGCCGAACTTATAACGGCCTGAGCGATGCCGCGCGGAGTTCGGTCCGACGGCGGTGTGGCAGCATCCGCCGGGGGTCGTTGATGGGATCGAAGATTGAGGGACCAGAGGGCGTCACAGCAGTTGCGGTTGAAGCTGTCGGGGAAGCATTTGGCAGCGGAGCCTGGGCCAGCCCGATTGCGGTGGGGCGGCAGGCGGGCTGCTGTGCCCCCCGATAACTCGTCTATCTGATGCTAGAGTCCGTCCCAAGGAGAGGACCGGACATGAAGAGATCGAAG